>CAXXON010000003.1:1477500-3136620 GCA_963667765.2 Dehalococcoidia bacterium
AACTCCCAGGTCGATCGGTGGGTGCTCCTCTTCTGAAAGCCAGTGGCTCCCGGGTTCTAAACCCGAGGGTTCTGCGATTGAGTGCAATAGCGCTCCCAGGCTGATGGAGAGGTTCCCTGAGAAAGTCTACCGATACCCCCGGTTCTGCCGGGGACCTGTTAACCACTCTTGAACACACCAAATCTCCCTTCCACTGTTCAGTAGTTAAGGCGACAAAAAAGCCGGACTTAAAAAAGTCCGGCTTTTCTTTTTGCAGGGTTGCTGGTTAAGGCTGAATAGACGTCCTGGGCTTCTACACCTCAACCTCGAGGTCCCTGACCTCCACGCTGTCTAGCCGCGCATGTTCCAAGTGGTAACGACCCTCATCACCTGCCTCTGACAGGTATCGATCGATCAGTATTCGCGCCTCCGACAGCGCCTCTTCGGCGGTCCATCCCTGCGCCGTTAAACAACCGCCCTGCGCCGTTAAATTGCAAGTAAAGTACGGCATTACCGCTGTAATTCCGCCATCTTCGTCGGGAAATAGAACTACTGTTACTTTTTTAGTTTCCACGGGGTGAGCTCCTGATTGCGGGCAAAACATTGGGGCGGACTGTCCTCGTCCGCCCCAACCAGATCAGTGGACGGCGCACAGTTTAGCACAGTGCACCTGTTTGCCTACCCTTTTTTTGTGAAAATTTATGTGAAAGTATTTGGCGGCCCAACCGCCGTCCGGAACCAACTCGCTCCCCGTTATTAACGGCAATTCGTCTGGCGCCAGGAACAGCACACCGTAGGCGGTGTCATCCACCACGCCGATGCGGTTCAATGGGGCCTTTGCCGCAGCCTACTCACAGAATCCCGGCTGCGACATCAACGCTCAGTTATTGGCGTATTGGCGTTTCCCTAAATCCGGAGTGTACCGAGTTGCAGCGCACCCCTCGTGACTGTGCTGAACGACAGTGGCCTCCGTAAGCAGCCGACGCACCACTATTGTGGCCAACCCCCACGAGCCCGGCCATGAGGGAAATATTGATGATGGGACCAAAACCCGCTTCACCCATGGAGGGGATCGCGGCGCGGGTGCCCGGGAATGCTCCCTTGCTGTGGACAGCATTATCTTGTCCCGAGCTTCCGCAATTGTTAACCAGCACATCCAGCCTGCTTGGCCTGCTTGGCCTGCTTGGCCTGCTTGGCCAGCCTGCCATACACGGAGAGCACCGCCAACCTGCGCATCCCCACTGCTTCAGGTCGGTAATTAATAGGTCGACATGGGTGGCAAGGTCACGGCAAGGTCACCAAGTTCGCAGATTTCCCTCTCACCTCCAGGGATTCCTCACCCAGAGTGTCGCCAATAGCCACCGCGACGCCTTGGCGGACAAACATCAGCGGCCCTTCAAGCCCCTGGCGCCGCCACTCATGAGGGATATTTTCTCATTCAGCCTCACTTATATCCTTCCGGCCAATGAAGAGGCTCAGTGCCCAACGATTCCCCGGACCTACTGGGCTGTCCAGCCCCCGTCGATGACCATCTCGCTGCCTGTCATGAACGATGACTCGTCAGAAGCCAGGAACAACACCCCGTTGGCGATGTCGTCAACCGTGCCGATCCGGCGAATCGGGGTTTCTGCGGCTGCCTGTTCACGAGCCCCCGGCTGCGAAAGCCTGAGCTCGGTCATGGCCGTCTCGATGAAGCCCGGATGGACCGAGTTGCACCTTATGCCTTCGGGTCCATACTGAACGGCGGTCGACTTGGTTAGCAGCCGCACCGAACCCTTGGACGCCCCGTACGCCGCAGCAGCGCCGTTGGCGGGCGAGAGGCCAACCATGCCCGCGATAGAGGATATGTTTATGATGGAGCCACCGCCCGCCGCCCGCATGGCAGAAATGGCGGCCTTGGTTCCGAGAAACACCCCCTTGCTGTTCACCTCAAGGATCCTGTCCCACAGTTCAACCGGGGTGCCATCAATTTTCGGAGCATCCAACCCCCCGGTTGCCACACTGCCGATTCCGGCGTTGTTGACCAGCACGTCCAGCTTGCCGTACTGATCAACGGCTCGCGAGACGGCGTTCTCCCACTGATCCTGTTCGGTAACATCCAGGTGAACATAGGTGGCCCGCCCACCCAGCTCCCGTATTTCAGCCTCCAGCTTCAGGCCTTCCTCATCCAGTAAGTCCCCAATCACGACCGCGGCCCCTTCGCGAGCGAAGAGCCGCGCTTCGGCTGCCCCCTGACCTCTTGCACCACCGCTTATGAGTGCAACCTTTCCTTCCAATCGCATTTGCATCCTCCGCGTTTTGAAAAACTAGCCTATTGGGCGATCCAACCAGCATCAATGACCATTTCGGACCCTGTCATGAATGACGACTCATCGGAGGCCAGGAACAGGACCCCGTTGGCTATGTCATCCACCGTGCCAATGCGGTTCAACGCCGCTTGGGCAATACCCCACTCGCGGCCACCGGGCTGCGACAGGAAAGGCTGGGTCATCGCCGTTTCAATGAAGCCCGGATGCACCGAGTTGCAACGAATGCCCTCCGGCCCATATTGCACAGCGGTCGACTTGGTGAGCAACCTTACTGAGCCTTTTGAGGCGGCATAGGCGGCGGAACGGCCGTTGCCCGGCGCGATTGCCACCATACCCGCAATGGAGGAGATGTTGACAATTGATCCGCTGCCCGCATTGCCGGAATGGCAGCGCGAGTTCCCAGGAACACGCCCTTGCTGTTTACGTCCATGATGCGGTCCCATACCGACGGTGAATAACCGCAGGCAGATTATACGCCGTCCAATGAGACCCATACTGCGAAGTGCTGGCGATTGCGGTATCCTAGCCCCAGTGACTAGCATTTATTTCACGAGAATCGAAAGAGAGGTCATGAATCAATCATGAGGCTGGAAGGAAAGGTAGCCATGGTGACCGGCGGGGCCAATGGCATGGGAGCCGAAGAGTGCAGGCTGTTCGCCCGCGAAGGTGCCAGGGTGGCCATCGCCGACATCCGGGAGGAAGACGGCCGTCGTGTCGAGTCGGAAATTGCCGAGGCAGGCGGCGAGGCAATGTTCGTCAACCTGAATGTATCCGACGAGGACTCATGGATCGCTGCAGTGGGAGAAGTGGTCGGACGGTTTGGCAGGTTGGATGTCCTGGTCAACAACGCCGGCATCAGCGGCAGCGGTGAGACCGACTTCCGCAGCACCGATGCCTGGGACCGCCTGCTGGACATCAACGCCCGCGGCGTATTCCTGGGGACTAAGCACGCGGTGTCCGAAATGCAGAAGGCCGGAGGCGGTTCCATCGTCAATATCTCCTCCATCTCCGGTATCGTGGGCCAGGAGTCCGTTCATCCCGGCTACAACGCCTCCAAGGGCGCCGTGCGGCTGTTGACCAAGGCCACCGCCGTGCAGCACGCCAAGGACGGTATCCGCATCAATTCGGTACATCCGGGCATGATGCCCCCGATGCTGACTTCCTTCCAGAGAGGCGACGCACGCAGGGACCGGCTGGTCAACGATGTGCCCATGCAGAGGGAAGGCGAAACCATCGAGGTCGCAAACGCCGTGCTGTTCCTGGCCTCGGACGAAGCCTCCTACATCACCGGGGCAGAGCTCGTGGTCGACGGCGGTTTCACAGCTCGCTAAAGCCTTCAGAGGCGGCAGGGGCAGTTGAATAGAAAGCGACTCGCCCGGACGAGAGCAAATTTTGGTAGTAGATCAGGCGGCAACCAGCGGAGGAAGCGATGGGATTTAAGGTGCTATATCACTTGAATACCGGCAACATCAAGGGCATTCCTGAGGAAGCACGGTGGGCCGAGAGTGTGGGCTACGACGGCCTTTGCACTGAGGAAACGGGGCACGACCCGATGTTTCCGCTGGTTCTGGCCGCAACCACCACCTCGAGGGTCACTCTCGAGCCACGGGTCGCCATCGCTTTCCCCCGATCTCCCATGGTCTTCGCCTATGCTGCCATGGACCTGCAGACCCTGTCCGAAGGACGGTTTCGCCTCGGACTCGGAACACAGGTCAAAGGGCACATCGAGAGGCGTTTCTCCACCCAGTGGTCGGCGCCCGGCCCCCGTCTCCGGGAATACGTGCAGTCCCTCCACGCCATCTGGGACGCTTGGCAGGACGGCACGCGCCTGTCCTATCACGGCGACCACTACAACTTCTCGCTGATGACGCCCTTCTTCAGTCCCGGGCCCTCAACCTTGCCTCGCCCTCCGGTCTATGTCAGTGCCGTCAACACCTACAACTGCCGCGTGGCCGGAGAGGTGTGCGATGGCATATCCCTGCACCCCCTTTGCTCGCCGGAGTATCTGAGGCAGCGTATCCTACCCAGCATTGCCGACGGGGCTGGACGGGCAGGCCGCGATTCCGGCGCTGTCAACCTCACCAGCTCGAGTTTCATCATCACCGGCGCCAACAAGGCCGCCATCGAAGCTAAAAAGCAAGCTGTGCGCCGCCAGATCGCCTTCTATTCATCCACGCGCAGCTACTCTCCTGTGCTCGAAGTCCATGGATACGAAGACGTCTGCGTTCGCCTGCACGAGATGTCGCTCAAGGGCCAATGGGACGAGATGACCGGCCTGATTACGGACGAGATCTTCGACAGTTTCGCTATCGCGGAGGAATACGACCAAGTGGCAGCCGCGGTCAAGGAGCGTTACGACGGCCTTCTCAGCGAAGTGGTCTTCGGCATGGACGTTTCCAGACCCGATGACGAGAGTCAGCTCAGGAAAATCATCGCGCAGTTGCAGGATTAGGAGACCACCTCAAGGGTCCCTCCCCTTTCAGGGGGAGGGTTAGGGAGAGGGTGAAATGGTAGCCAGGAGATGCCTCCGAGGAGTCAATCTCCCTAGTTTGAGATAGTTCCCAAGCCACCTATCTACCCTCGGGACGCCCAGCTTCCCGCTTCCACAGCAGTGAGGAAGTCCAGCACAGCGCTGTTGAACAACGCCGGCTCTTCCAGGTTGATCGTGTGTCCGCTCTGAGGAAACATCGACAGCCCGCTTCCGGGTATGCACTGCTTCATGAATATCATAGGCTCGATGCACGGCTCGTCTTCGTCGCCCACCAGCAGCAACGCGGGAACTGTCAGCTGGCGCATTTCCTCTTCCAACTGAAAGACTGTCGGACGACGCAACTGAATTCCCTGGGTAATTAGCGCAGAGCCAAGGGCCGAGTGCGCCGCCAGCGCAGCTCGAAATTTCTCCCAGCCCACGGGATCCTTGCGCCGAAACTGTACTCGCGTCGGGCTGTTGGCATATTCGTCAGCGAACCCGGAAATCCCCTCCGACTTCAGCCTCTCGACATTCTGGCGCCAAGCCTCCAGGTGAAGCTCGCGATCTGTCGAACCCGTACCGGTGGAGGCAACTACCAGGGCTCGAGTCATTTCAGGGAAGGCGATAGCGAAGCTCAGCGCGGTGGCAGCGCCCATTGAAAGCCCGGCAATGTACGCGCGGTCGATCCCCAGGTGGTCCAGAAGGCCCTTGCCATCCGCGACCAGGCGGTCCTGCGAATACGCTTCCGGGTCCTCAGGCACGCCGGATGGCGGGTAACCCCGGTGGCAATAGGTTATGACCCGGTAACGCCGGGCGAAGAAGTTGACCTGCGGCTCCCAGCTGCTGATATCCCCCGCGAATTCGTGGGCGAAAAGGAGAGGAAAGCCGTTACCTGCCACCTCGTAGTAGATGTCTATGTGGTCGTCACTCGTAAAAGTAGGCATGAAGGTTCCTTCAAAGTCCCCAATGCTTCACCGATACAGTGCAGCCCAGGACTTGTGTCAATTCAGAAAAAGCAATAGTCTGGGCCCAAGTCTACCAGTCTGTCTGGCCGCCGTCATTGGCGCGCCAGAGGGCTCGCAGATTTCCATGAACTGCAAGCTATAGGAGGACTGTCATGCTGAACAAGGTGCACCACGTAACTTTTGTGGTCGAAAGCATTGACGACATGGCCGACTACATCGAAAGGAACTTCTCCCTTACTCCCATGTCCCGCGACGAGTTCGAGGACCGCGGCTTCAAGTCCATCCTCTACCGGATCGGCGAGACCTATGTGGACTTCTTCGAGCCCCTGCGCGACGACACACCAATGGCCCGTCAGCTGCAGGCCACCGGGCCTGGGGTCATGCATGTGGCCTTCGGTGTAGACGGCATCGACCAGGTATTCGCCGACCTGAAGGGCAAGGGCAACGAAATGCGCAGCGACGCACCGTCTCCCAGCCCATTCGGCTATCGCAACCTGAACATCGACACCGCCAGCTCACACGGCATCCTCTTCCAGTTGGCCGAAGGCGAGGTATCGGACTAACGGCCCATTTGCCGAGGGGGGTAGTTTGCTCATGGAATACAGCACTCTGGGACGAACCGGCCTGCGCGTTTCACGCGCAGGCTTCGGCGGCGGGGGCATCGGCCAGGTCTGGGGGCCAACCACTGAGGCCGAAGCAATCCGCTCAGTTCATCGAGCCCTCGAACTGGGGATCACCTTCTTCGACGTCGCTCCCGCCTACGGCGACGGCAAGGCTGAGGAAGCCCTCGGCAAGGCACTGGAAGGCCGGACGGAAGAGGTCGTAGTTGCGACCAAGGTCAGATTGCGAGCCGACGAAATGAACGATGTCTCCGGAGCTGTCCGCCGCTCTGTCGACGCCAGCCTCTCCCGGCTACGGCGCGACTCCGTCGATGTGCTCCACGTTCACAATCGTTTCACCGAGCGCCGGGGCGAGGTGCCCAACTCCCTGTCGGGCGACGATGTCCTTGGCCCGGTGCTTGACGCCTACCAGGAAATGCGGGCAGCAGGCAAGACTCGCTTCATCGGCCTCTCCGCCATGGACCACCATGTACCAACCATGCACCGCCTCATCAATAGCGGGGAGTACGACACGGTCCTAGCCTATTACAACCTTCTCAACACCACCGCACAGGTGCCGAAGCCCCCGGGAGCGGAGGTGTTCGACAACGGTCAGATCATCCCTTTGGCCAGGAGCCACGGCATGGGAATCATCGGCATCCGTTCCCACGCGGCCGGCGCCCTGACTCCCGCGCTGGACAGGCCCCCGGCTGCAGGCGACGCCCTGATGCAGGCGGACCTGCGCAAGGCGGCCATGCTGGACTTCCTCATGGAAAGCCCCGTCGAAAGCCTTTCACAGGCCGCCATGGTCTTCAGCATGATGAACCGGGACATCGACACCACAGTACCCGGCGTGAAGAACGCGGCCGAGGCCGAGGAGATCGCGAACTGCGCCGACCTGCCGCCTATACCAGATGCGCACCTGTCCCGTCTGCGGGAGTTGTACGAACGCGACTTCCGCTAACCGCCTGTCGGCCCCATTGGCGGCCTCGGTTTTAAGAAACCAGGGGCGCACGACCGTGCGCCCCTATCGCTTTCAAGGTGGTTAGGGGGTCGCCTTCATACCAGAGGCCACACATCGTTGGCGAAGCGCTCCATTCGTCCCAGCATCACGTCCAAGTCTTCTGTCTGCCTCAGGAAGTCCAGCACCATTGAGCCGACCCCCATCTGCTGGTACTGCCTGATATCCCCTGCGACCTGCTCAGCGTTCCCCACAAAGGGCAGGCGGTCCTCGCCAGCCTTCGAATGGGTCAAATCGAACTGGTGCGTTCTATAGATCGTCTCGATTTCCGATGGGTCCCGGTCAAACCGCCGCGCGTAAGTCGCCAGCCGTTCCAGCCCCGCCGCCAATTGCTCCGGCGTTCCCATCGGGAAGGTGGGATTGGACCCCAGCGGATACCAGCCGTCGGCAAGTTCCGCAGTGCGCCGCAACGCCGGACGGCTCTCGCCCCCGACCCAGATGGGCGGATGAGGCTTCTGTACCGGCTTCGGCAGGAAGCTGATGTTGTCGAACCTGACATACTTACCTTCGAAGTGCGGATCATCGCTGGTCCACAGTTCCTTGAAGGCCCGGATGTACTCGTCTGTAACGGCGCCGCGCTCCTCAAACGGCGGAAGACCGAGCGCCTCGAACTCCTCGCGCATCCAGCCAACCCCTACTCCGACAACCAGCCGTCCGCCCGACAGAACATCCAATGTCGCGAGCGCCTTGGCCGCCACCAGGGGATTGCGGTGGGGAACTATGATTACGCTGGTAACCAGCCTGATTCGGGAGGTTTGTCCTGCCAGGAAAGCGAGCAATGTCAACTGCTCCATCGACTCTCCTGACGGACTGCCCGGGAACTCGCCGCTCTCCGTGTAGGGATACGGCGAGGCTATGTTTCTCGGCACCAGGATGTGGTCGCCGGTGAACACCGCATCGTAGCCCAGTTCCTCGCCCGCTCGTGCGATTCGGCCCAGCGTCTCCGGCGTGGCCAGTGGCCCACGGCCTGGCAGCGTAAACCCGTATTTCATTTCCTTCGCTCCTGACTCAATCGTAAGAATGCTTGCCTGTGCGTTTTCCCTCTCCCCCTAATCCTCTCCCACAAGGGAGGGGGAACTCTTAGAACGCCCGCCGCAACACTTCCATCACCTGCTCCGTCTCCGTGACCTGGACGGCGTTTGTTCGGCATCCGCGATCGGTCAGCACCAGCTCAGCGATCTCGTGCAGGTCCTCTTCGGGTATTTCCAACTCTCGAAGGCGATGCGGCATACCCAGGCCCAGAATAAAATCGTCGACGGTCCTTGCGGCCAGTTCCGCCGCCGCCTCGTCGCTCATGCCTGCTGTATCATGGCCTGCTGCCCGGGCCAGGAGCGCCTGCTTCGCCACCGACGCCGGCCGGTTGTATTCCATCACATACGGCTGGGTTACGCACGAGGTGTAGCCATGTCCCACGGCATACTTGACCCCGACGATGTGTCCGATTGCGTGCGAGAGGCCTACCGCGAAATTGGGTGCACCCATCATAGACATCCAGGCAGCCACCAGACACTGCAGACGCGCCTCGCTGTCTCCATCCGACTGCCTGGAACGCGGCAGGGCGCTGAACAGCATCTCCGCTGCCGAAAGCACCGGCGCGTCGATGGCCGGCTGATTCCCCCGGCAATACAGCCGCTCGATGCAGTGGTCCAACGCCTTCACTCCCGTGGATAGCCAGAGCCAGTCCGGAGTTCCGGCAGTCATGTCGGGGTCCAGGACTATGAGATCCGCGTACAGCCGCGGGTGTCCCACCCTGATCTTATGACCTTCCCCGTCATCCAGCACATTCCCGCCGCCCATGTTGAACTCGCCCGCAGACAGGGTGGTCGGGATCGAAACCTGCAGTGGGAGCGCCTTGCCGTCCAGGTCGGGGTGAAGCATCATGTCCTGCTGATGCCCCTGCTCCCTCAACTCCCCAACCGTGGTGATCCCTTCGGCCATCAGCACAGCGATCATGCGGGCAGCGTCGGATATCGTGCTGCCTCCCACTCCCACCAGTGTATCTGCCTCGAGGGAAGCCGCCAGGTTCGCCGCCTCGACCGCCGAGGACAGGGGAGCCCTTTGCGTCAGGCCCGAATAGACCCCCGCGACCGATGCTCCCAGGGCATCCGTGGTCCGTTGCACGGCATCGGTCTGCTCGGCCACTGTCCTTCCCGACAGCACGAGCACCCGCTTGCCTCCAAGGTCCGCGACCTCTCCTCCCAATGCGGCGGTTTTCCCCTTCCCGAAAATGACTCGCGTTGGAACGGTCGGGTTGAACTCGCCGTTCAGGTTGGCATATGCGCTCATATCGTTTCCCCTTTATCTGAACAGTGACCCATGTGAACAGATTATTGTCGTGATTCCGGATACGACAAATGCCATCGGAACTACACTCCCCTGACTTCGGAGAAGGCCAGAATGACGGCGCTTCAGTACTCCAAAAGCAGCACCTTAGTAACTATCTCAAAACCCGCTAAAGCCCAAAACCGTCATTCCCGCTTTCGCGGGAATCCAGTGGTCCAGACCGTGTATCTGGCTGTTGAGATCAAGGGCATGACAGTTTTGGGATAGTCTTTAAATCTTGTGAATCACAACAATCCCAGGAATCACAGTCCAGACATCTAGTCAGACAGGGGGATGATGATGGCAAAACGCGGCTCGGTACCCACCACGCGGGTGGAGTGTCCCGTACCCGTCAGGTCCTCCGCCATCAGCACGGTCCCAGGACCATAGTGCTTGATGGTCCCGTCCGGCGTCCCCACCTCGATTTCTCCGGTCAGGGTGATGCTGTACTGCCGCCGTGGCGCGGTGTGGAAGTCCAGGAAATAACCCGGCTCGTAAACCCTGAAGGTAATCCCCGGTGTCTTTATCAATTCAGTCGAGAGGCCGTGCGCTCCTTCGGTATCCACGAAACTCTGCATTTCAAAGTCGCGTTCTTCGACGACCGAGTTGCCGTCGTCCCCTGTGTAGACGTGAACGAATTTTGCCATTCTTTTCACCCTTGAATGTAGCCGCGTACGGCCTGAATTTTCCTGGCTCCGCTTCCGGTATCGTACAGGAATAAGTTGGGGCGTCAAGGAAAATTGGGCTAGGGGATCATCGACAGCCCCTGTCCCGCCAGCGCCGACAGCACCACCACCAGCCAGGGCGGCCACTTCCAGATCGCCAGCAGTCCCAGGGCCACCAGCGCCAGGCCGAAGTCATAGGGGCCGTTAATCGCGCTGGTCCACACCGGGTCGTACAGCGCCGCCAGGAGCAGGCCGACGACCGCCGCGTTAATTCCCCGCAAGGCGCCGCCGAAGCTGGCCCAGCTCCGCAGTCGATCCCAGAAGGGCACCACCCCGATCACCAGCAGGAAGGACGGCAGAAAGATGGCCGCCAACGCAAACAGCCCTCCGGCCCACCCGGAGGGCATCCCTACCAAAATACCCAAATAGGCGGAGAAGGTGAACAGCGGCCCTGGGACAGCCTGCGCCGCCCCATAGCCCGCCACAAACTCAGCATCGCTAATCCACCCCGGAGCGACAACCAGCTCTTGAAGCAAAGGCAGCACCACATGACCGCCACCGAAGACAAGCGAGCCAGCCCGGTAAAAGCTGTCAAAGACCTGGATGAGGTTGGAGATTTCATCTGCAAATGTGGCCCGCTGCAGCAGCGGCAACCCCACAAGGAGAATGCCGAACAGCACCAGGCATGTTACGGCAAGGCCGCGATTGATATGAAACTGCCGCTCTGCTTCCTGGCTTTCGTGATCGGCTCTCAGGAATCGCCATCCAATCACCCCGGCTACGGCTATTACTACCAGCTGCCCCCACCCGGTGGGCCATGCCAGCACCCCGATGGTTGCTGCAATGGCCATCGCCGCCCTCGGGCGATCAGGGCACAGGCTGCGGGCCATTCCCCACACGGCCAACGCCACAACAGCCACGGCCGCCGTCTTGAGGCCGCTCAGCCACCCGGCATTCTCTACATCGCCAAACATGGCTACGCCATAGGCGAACAGGATCAGTCCAACAACCGACGGAGTTGTGAATCCCAGCCACGCAGCCAGGCCACCTACCAGGCCGGCGCGCCGCATACCGAGGGCAATCCCCACCTGGCTGCTGGCTGGCCCCGGTAGAAACTGACACAGGGCTACCAGGTCGGCGTAGGCCGCCTCACTCAGCCACTTCCTTCGGACAACGATCTCTTCCCTGAAATACCCCAGGTGTGCAACAGGACCGCCGAAGGAAGTCAGCCCCAGTCGAAGGAAGACGGCCAGCACCTCCCAGGGTGTGCCCCGGCGAGGCTCAGCTTTCATTCAGGGCTCTTTCGACCTTGCCGCGCAGGTTTCGAACCCAGAACCGCAGCAGGCTATCAGAGGGAGCGGCCAGCACCGACCGGACCATCATCCAGTAAACCCAACGTCGCCTGACCCGGGAAGGCCGGGTTGGGTCCAGCCAACTGTCGTTGCGGGCCAGGATTGCTAGCGTCGCCAGACCCAGCAGGATCGGCCATAGGGCGGCCAGCCGCAGGCGCAGGCAGCGACGCGGCGTTGCCAGAAGATAGGCCTCGGCAGCATCAAAGTGCCCCAGAGCGGCCTGAATCCACGGCCTCAGCACCGGGAACGCCTTCTGGGAGCTACTTGGCTCAAGAAGGTGCCTAGGGTCCAAGCCTGCGCTGTCCAGCTGTTCTTCCGGAAGGTAACATCGCCCGTTCCTCAGGTCCCTGGGAACATCCCGGAGCACGTTGGTCAGTTGCAGCGCTTTGCCAAACCGGACACCCAGATCGCTCATGCTCCTGGAGTCCCATCCTGCCGTTCTTGGCTCGTGAGCCATGGCGACCAGCGTCCAGAATTCCCCCACGCAACCAGCCACCAGGTAGGTGTAGCGGTCCAGGTCTTTGGCTGATTTCAGTGCCCGCAGCTGCCCGGAGTCCTCCGCAGGAAAGGTGGTGAGGTCCAGCTCCATGCCTTGGGTCAGCGTTACGACCACCCTTCGCACCTGCTCCCGGTCTACCACGGGGAGGCTCTCGAACAACTCAAACACTCGCGGAAGGCTGCTTATCAGGGCTGTTTCAGACAAAGAAACACCATCGCCTCTCACCTGCAACATGGCGATGATGCTTTCTATGGCATCTGGGCTCACGGGTCCTTCAACCTGCGCGCGGAATGACAGCAGGCTCTGCAATCTTTCAGAGGGAGGCAGCGCGCGGGTGTCGGCGATTGTGTCCGCCGCTCTGGCCAAAAGGTAGGCCACTCCAACGGGTTCCCGCATACCGGAGGGCAGGACGCGAATGCTGAGGTAGAAGGACCTGGAGACTCCCTTCAGGACTTCGCCCAATAGCCGCCGGTCTTGTGCTTTGTTCCTCAGCCGGCTGCCGGACATTCCTGGAATCCTTCGGGTTATCTGGCGGCCTGGTAAGGGGAAGGAATCTGCTCCCGCACCACCCTGGAAAGTGCGTCGGCGACCATTTCCTCCACGGGCAGTCCACCTTCCATCTTCTCAATCGTGGCGAGGCGGCCGCGGGTCTCCGGACGCTTGGGTACAAACAGTGAGCAGCAGTCCTGGTCCGGCTGGATGGAGATGGGGAAGGTTCCAATTTTCCGGGCCATCCCGACGATCTCTTCTTTGTTCAGCCCAATGAGAGGTCGCAGGACCGGTATCTGGGCCACATCGTCAACCACGGCGATGTTGTCCAGTGTCTGAGAGCTTACCTGCCCGCAGCTCTCACCTGTGACGATGGCTTTGGCCCGGGTCTGCCGGGCCAGGACCTCGGTTATCCGTAGCATGAACCGGCGGTAGAGCAGCACTCGATATGATGGCGGTGTTTCGACGATGATCCGCTTCTGTATCTCAGCCAGAGGGACAAGGAACAGGTCGGAGTGCCGCTGGTGCCGGGTGAGGTGCTGGACAAGTTCCGAGGCCTTCTCGATAGAAGAACGGTCGACCAGTGGATAGCTGTGGAAATGCACATACGCGGCCGGGCACCCGCGCTTCATCATGTGCCAGGATGCCACCGGCGAGTCTATGCCGCCCGACAGCATCACCGCCACCTTACCGCTGGTCCCCACCGGCAGGCCCCCGTGGGCCGGCGTTTCGTCGAAATACAGCAGTATGCCTCTGGTCTGGATATCGAGGTAGATCGTCAAATCCGGGCCCGAAAGGTCAACTCCCGCCCCGGTGGTTTCTTCCACGAACCTGCCCAGCTGCCGGTTCACCTCGGGCGAGGTCATCGGGAATCGCTTGTCGGCCCTGTTGGTCTCGATCCGAAATGTCCGGAATTTTCGGCCCTCCAGCATTCCCGGAAGGGCCTCGCGGAGCAATGCCAGGTCCTGAGGGAATTCCTGGGCGACAAAGAACTTGGCGACACCGAAGCAGTCCCGGACCCTTTCCTTGACTTCGGGCCAGTTGCTTTCCTCTTCCAGCGTCAGGCCCACCATCAGCTGACCCTGCCAGACTCGGGACACCCCCGCGCTCTCGGTGGCGAGGCGCAGGTTCTCAGTGAGACGCCGCATGAACCAGGGACGGTTCCTGCCTTTCAGGGCCAGTTCGTGGGTTTTCACAATAACATGGGTTTTCACGGCGTCATTTTACACAACAGCCAGGCAGCGCGCAGACCTGACGGCGCCGAGCGAATGAAAATCCCCCACCCGGTAGAGTGGGGGATTACTAAATCAAATAGTGCTAGGTTGGATTCGAAGCTATGAGCAAGAGAAAATTGATTCCTTGATTGCCTGAACATCGTGCCGCAGTTCGCTGTCCTCATTCATTTCGCCATTGATCTTGCCTGCCCCATGAATCACAGTGGAGTGGTCTCGTCCACCAAGCAGTCGGCCCACCTGGGTTGGTGGTAGCCCGATTTCGTGAATCAAGAGGTACATCGCCACCTGTCGCGGGACGGCTACATTCTTCTTCCGGCTCCTCGCTAGAAGGTCGTCCACTTGCAAGCCGAAGTAGCCCGCAACCTCGCTGAGAATGCGCATCGGGTCGATGGAAGCGCGGGTTTGCTCCGGTGAAACGTCGTTCAGGATGCGCTCCGTCTCATCCAGCGTAATGTCTACATTCATCAGCTGGGCGTAGGCCACCATCCTGTTCAGGCTTCCCTCAAGCTCCCTCACATTCCGCTGGATCCTCTTGGCAATCAACTCGATAACCGCGTCGTCGAGGCCAACATGCATCTCGTCCGCCTTGCTCGCCAGGATCGCCATCCTGGTTTCCAGGTCGGGTGGTTGTATGTCGGCAATCAGTCCCCACTCAAACCTGGACCGCAGCCTTTCCTCCATCAGCGGCAGTGCTCGCGGAGGCCTGTCGGATGACACCACCACCTGGTTGCCTGAGTTATGAAGGTCATTGAAGGTGTGGAAAAATCCCTCGTGGGTCTGCTCCTTCCCGCTCAGGAATTGCACATCGTCCACCAGCAGCATCTGCACCGACCGGTACCGCTTGCGGAAGTCCTCGGTGGTGCGGTGCCTGATCGCGGTGATGAACTCGTTGGTGAACTGCTCTGATGTTACATACAGGACCGACAGCCCCCGCTGGGTACAGGTTCGCCCGATGGCCTGCAGCAGATGCGTCTTACCAAGCCCGGCGCCAGAGTAGAGAAACAGCGGGTTGTAGGCCACTCCCGGAGAGTCTGCCACCGCTTGGGCGGCGCTGAAGGCCAGCCTGTTGGAAGGGCCCACAACAAACGACTCGAATGTGTAGCGGGGATTCAGGGACTGGAACTCGAAGAGCGGCTGGTTCGCCTCCGGGGTAACCCCAGCCGGCAACTCCGCCCGTTCCATGGCATAGGAAATCCCCTCGGAACGCACCCTTAGCTGCAGTTGAACGGGGTGGCCCGCCACCTTCTCCAGGGTACGCTGGAGAGAATGAAACATCCTCCTCTCCAGCCATTCCACCGCAAAGGGAGTGGGAGCCTCGACGAGAAACACCTCGCCGCTCTCGGCCACTCCTTCGGTTGGCTTCAGCCAAGTCTCGAAGGTCGGACGCGGGACCTGCAACTGGAGGTCGCCAAGTACTGCCCGCCATACTTCCCGGGCTGATGAGTTTCTCAATCCTTCCAACACTCCTCCTACCCCACTTCAGTTTGAACTGATCGGCCCGAAAAAAGGCAACAATACTCCCACGGGCGAGTGACCGCTAAGGAAAAAGTCGGCCCAGAAGGTGCTGCGGCCGTTCCGGGTAGGGCCCAAGCCGCCGGTTCCCGGCTGAGTCCGGCCGGGGCGTTGGACTCTCAGGCGCCTCAGAACGGGGTTACCGGCCCTTGTTTAGCTTGACATATCCAATAGCTACGCAAGCGCGACTCAGGCAAATTAGCAATTTCGGCTGTGCCCTGTCAACGGACAAATCGTCTGAAATTCCAAGAATTCCGCGTCCCTTTTTTTATTATTATTAGACCTGTATCAAGCCCGTATCTAACGACGAAAAACTGCTCCATCGGGGATGGATTCCGCGATGACCATTCGCGGACGGCTCTATCAATCTGCGTGATTATCTAAATGCGAATACCTTTTTCCCGTCCATGATCATGATATGCGGATTTGCGGCCCCAAGTCTGGATAGCTATAATTGGCTCTGCCGCATACGGGACCTGTTCGTGGCCCCGATTGCGTTGAACGCGGGGGATTCCCGTCCTCGATTTTCTCAGTTCCCATGCCCTGTGGGAACGGAATGCGGGAGAGACAATGCCGCCACGAAAGCCTCGTAGCAGGGTCCAGGGCCGCAACAACGGAGGCACGGCAGTCGCCGAAACCGCCGGCTCCTTGCCCGGAGACCTGACCTTCGACGACCTCTCCGACTTTTACCGCAGAATGGTTTTCTGCCGGACTATCGACGAGCGAATCTGGGCCCTCAACCGACAGGGCAAGGTCCCTATCGCCGCTTCCAGCCAGGGCCATGAAGCCGCCCAACTCGGTAGCCTTCTGGCCGCGGAAAAAGACGGTGACTGCTTCCTGTTCCCATACTACCGCGACCTCGCCCTCAAGTTCGCCGCCGGCCTGACCGCCGAGCAGGTGATGCGTTCCTTCATGGGCAAGGCTGGAGACCCTTACAGCAACGGCCGGCAGTTCCCCCTTCAGGGCGCCGACCTTCCCCGCAAAATTATCCAGATCTCCAATGTGGTTGCCGCGGGGCTCACCCAATCGGTGGGCTACGCCATGGCCTGCAAGATGCGAGGGGAGTCCACCGTTTCGCTGGTGTATTTCGGAGACGGAGCCTCCAGCCAGGGCGAGACTCATGAGGCAATGAATTTCGCTGCCGTTCATAACCTTCCGGTTATATTCATCTGTGAAAACAACCGCTACGCCATCTCCGTACCCCAGAGCAAGCAGATGGGCATCGAGGAGGTGGCCAGCAGGGCCGCCGCGTACGGCTTCCCCGGTTTCACCATCGACGGCATGGACTTCCTAGCCTGCTATGAGGCGACCAGGGAAGCCATCAACAGCGCCCGTACCCAGGGCCCGGTGCTGCTCGAGATGAAGGTCGAGCGCTTTATGTCGCACACCACCGACGACGACGACCGGCGATATCGGCCAACGGACGAGGTGGAGCAGGCCAGGCAGCGGGACCCGGTCGTCACACTCGGCAACCTGTTGCTGGAGCAGGGAATACTTACCCAGGAGCAGATCGACGAAGCCGCCGGGAGCGCTCTGGACGCCGTAGATGCCGCCACCGACGCCGCCGACATTGCCAGCCCGCCGGATGTCGCGACCCTGCACCACATGGTCTATTCAGGTTGACGAATCTGGATCGCCAAATTGCCAGTCTTCATGTTCGCAAAGGACGAACCATTGGGACAGTCCAGGCCTATTTAGGGAGTTTGCCGGCCGATTTCCCGGCATCAGGAGTCTCATTCCGTGGCCGTTAAAAGCGTTATCGAAGCCGTCAGGGAAGCGATTCGCGAGGAAATGCACCGAGACCCCACAGTGTTCGTCATGGGCGAGGACGTGGGCGCACGCGGCGGCGTGTTCCTCGCTACCCAGGGGCTGATCGAGGAATTCGGCGAGGACCGGATCATCGACACCCCGCTGGCCGAGGCCTCCATCGTGGGCATCGCCCTGGGGGCGGCCTTCCGGGGCCAGCGGCCCATGCCCGAGATCCAGTTCTCCGACTTCGTATGGCCGTCCATCAACCAGCTCATAGGCGAGGCCGCACGCACCTGCTACGGTACGAATGGTGCTGTGCAGGTACCTATGACGGTTCGTATCCCCTATGGCGGCGGCATCCGGGGAGGCCTCTTCCACTCCCAAAACGTCGAGACCCACTTCTTCCACACCCCTGGCCTAAAGGTCGTCACACCATCCACCCCCTACGACGCCAAGGGATTGCTCAAGACTGCCATCCGCGACAACAACCCGGTAGTCTTCCTGGAGCACAAGAAGACCTACCGCCTCGTTCGAGGTGAGGTCCCGGAAGGAGAGTACACCCTGCCCCTCGGCCAAGCCGACATCAAGAAGCCCGGCAGCAACGTCACCATTGTCAGCTACGGCCTGACCCTCCACTACTGCCTGGAAGCTGCAAACGAGGTCGCCGCTGAGGGAATCGACGCCGAGGTCGTGGACCTCCGTACTCTCTCACCGCTGGACAAGGACACGATTCTCACCTCGGTACGCAAGACCGGCAAGCTGCTGATTGCCCACGAGGACAACATCACCGGCGGCATCGGAGCGGAAATCGCCGCCCTTGTCGCCGACGAGGCCTTCGAATACCTCGACGGACCGATTGCACGGGTCTGCGGCCCTGACGTCCCCACTATGCCCTTCGCCCAGACCCTCGAGGACGCCTACATCCCCGACACAACGAAAATCGCTGCTGCCCTGCGACGGCTGGCGGCATACTGATACCTACCAACCTTGACCCTCTCCGTACAGGGGAAGGAATTCCATTCAGGCAAGTGGTGCGCAATTGGCCATAACCATTGAACTTCCTCATGTCGGCGAGTCGGTAGTCGAAGGCACCATTGGCAAATGGCTCAAGCAACCTGGAGATTCCGTACGTCGCTACGAACCACTGGTTGAGGTCGTTACCGACAAGGTCACCATGGAGGTGCCCTCTCCAGTGGAGGGTGAGTTGCTCCGGGTGCTCGCCGCCGAGGGCGAGACCCTACCGATGGGCGCCCCCATTGCCGAAGTGGGCGACCCCGGCGAAACTCCATCGCTGGACACGCCGGTTGCAACCAATGCCCCCACTCCGGTTGCCACGCCCGCTCCGGTCGCGTCTGTCGGCACCACCGGCTACCTGATGCGCGACGTCACCCCCGTCGGCCCCACAGGGGGGGCGGCGGTGGAGGCCGCCGAGCCAATGGTCGGTGTTGGGGTTCAGCCCACTCCACCGCCAGTTCCTGCGTCCACTGCACAGGTTCCCGCTGCTTCTACCGTCGCGCCCAGCGAGGTCGCACCTTCCCCGAAGGAGGGAGGCCCCCGCCTGTCGCCTGCCGTCCGCAGACTGGCCCGCGAACACTCCGTCGACTTGAGCCTAATCCAGGGCACGGGTATGGGTGGCCGCATCACTCGCGACGATGTCTTGAAGTTCCTGGCCGAGCCGCGACCTGCCCCCGCTCCTGCTGCGGCACCTCCCAGTGCCGTCCCTGCTGCCAGCGCCCCTTCGGCTCCAGTCGCCGCCGGTCCCGACGAAGAGCGTATGCCTCTCACGCCGGTTCGCCGCATGATCGCCGAGGCTATGGTTCGGAGCGTAACCGAAATTCCCCACGCCTGGAGCACCAAGGAAGTCGATGTGAGCGGCCTTGTCGCCCTGCGTCAGAGCGTGCGGACAGGATTTGAGCAACAGGAGGGCGTGTCCCTCACCTTCCTGCCATTCGTGATCCGTGCGGTGGTGGAGGCGTTGCGCAAGGTTCCCACGATGAACGCCACCTGGGGCGGCGACTCCATTGTTCTGAAACGTCGCATTAACCTTGGGCTGGCGGTCGCCGCTCCCAATGGCCTGATAGTACCGGTAGTCCACGACGCGGACAGGCTCACCGTCTCCGGCCTTGCCCATGCCGTCGCTGATTTGACCGAACGCGCCCGTTCCAACCGCCTTACTCTCGACGATGTTCAGGGCGGCACCTTCACTCTCAACAACACTGGAGCCCTTGGCGGCTCGCTGGTCTCCGGCCCGATAATCAATTACCCGCAGGCCGGCATCATGACCACCGAGAGCATCGAGAAACGGCCGGTCGTTCGCGACGACGCCATCGCCATCCGCGCCATGATGAACATCTGCCTTTCCTTCGACCACCGCATCAACGACGGCGCCGAGGCCAGCGGGTTCCTGGAGGCGGTCAAGGCGCGGCTGGAGTCCTACGGCCCCGACTCCTCCATCTACTAGCTCCAGGCCTCTGCGAATGCCGGGCCCATCTCTTTGCCAATTCGCGTGGCTGGGGACACTGGAGTACCTGTCCGCCCGTTCCCTTCAGGATTCGCTGGTTGGCCTCATCCATGACGGCGAGTCGCCCAACACCCTGCTCCTCCTGGAGCACCCCCATGTCTACACCCGGGGCCGCCTGAGCCAAGCCGAACACCTGCTGAGCCCACAAGATGAGCTTGCCGCATCAGGTGTCCCCGTCTACGACACGGACCGCGGAGGACAGGTTACCTACCACGGACCCGGGCAGTTGATCGGCTACCCCATCATCAACCTTCGGGACTGGGGCGGCGGGCCTCTCCTGTATGTACGCACGCTTGAACAGGCCATCGTCGACACACTTACTGACTTCGGAATCCCTGCCCACACTGAGCAGGGACTAACCGGCGTCTGGACCACCGAGGGGAAGGTTGCGGCCATCGGCGTAAAGATCAGCCGAGGAGTATCCTTCCACGGTTTTTCCCTAAACATCAACACCGACCTTTCCTGGTACCGCCACATCGTTCCCTGTGGCATTGCCGACCGCCCCGTAACCTCAATGTCCAGGCTACTGGACGAAAATGTGGACGCGGAGGCGGTCCGGTATAGCCTGGTATACCGCTTCGGCCGCGCCATGGGGATGCGCATGGCGGAAGTAGCGCCTGGCGAAATCGTCGTGGCCGAAGAGTAGTCCACAACACTCGAGCCCCCCGCTTAGCCGCTCCAACTCGGCCGCAATGTTTTTTGACACTCCTGTCGGGCCATTGCTACACTCGCCGCCAGACTAGAACAAGCGGAGGCGTTCCTATGGCTGTGTCGCAAAAGATTCGGCAGTTCATGGCAGAAGGGGGTTGGATTCGCCGGGTCTTTGAGGAAGGCCTCGCCCTGAAGGCCCAAATCGGTGCCGAGAACGTCTTCGACCTGTCCCTTGGCAACCCCGTTATAGAGCCTCCAGCCGAGTTCAAGAACGAACTGCGACGTCTCGCCGATCAGCCAATGGCCGGGATGCACCGATATATGCCCAACCCCGGTTACATGGAGACCCGCCAGGCAGTCGCAGATACACTGGCAGAAGAGACCGGCCTCCCCTTCACCGGGAACGAGGTCATCATGACCTGCGGCGCCGCAGCTGCTGCCAATGTGGTTCTGAAAGCCATCCTGAATCCCAGCGACGAGGTAATCATCCTCGCCCCCTACTTCTTCGAGTACCTCTACTACATCGACAATCACGACGGCGTTGCCGTGGTGGTCAATACCACCGATCAGTTCCGCCTCGACCTTCAAGCCATCGAGCAGGCCGTCACTCCCCGCACCCGCGCCATCATCATCAACTCGCCCAACAACCCTTCCGGGGTGGTCTATTCGGCAGAAGAAATCTCGGGCCTCGCCAGACTGCTGGACCGAATGCAGTCGGAACTCGGCACCGAGATTTTCCTGATAAGCGACGAGCCCTATAAGCGCATAATCTTCGACGGCATGACTTTCCCTCAGCTTCTGCCCGCTTATGACAACTCCATAATCGTCACTTCCCACGCCAAGGACCTTGCCCTCCCAGGTGAACGGATCGGGTTCATCGCGATCAACCCAAACTACCCGGATAAGGAAGAACTGGCAGGCGGTTTCAGCTTTTGCAACCGCACTCTGGGATTCGTAAACGCCCCCGCGCTCATGCAACACGTCGTGCGCGGCCTGCAGGGTGTGAGCATCGACCCAGACTACTACCAGAAAAAACGCGACTTTATGTACACTGCCCTGAGGGAAATGGGCTACGACACAGTGAAGCCGGAGGGAGCTTTCTACCTGTACCCCAAGGCACCGACGGAGGACGACGTGGCCTTCACCAAGGACCTTCTGCAGTGGAACGTGCTGGTGGTACCGGGCCGTGGCTTCGGGACACCTGGCTATTTCCGCATCTCGTACTGCGTTGAAGACTGGGTGTTGGAAGGTGCTGCGGAAGGACTTGCCAAGGCAGTCTCAGCCTGATTTATTCCCCCTCTCCGCGAGAGAGAGTTAGGGCGTCCCTTACGCTCCCTGAGCGGCCGACACCCTAACCGGCGGCTTGGGTCTCGGAATCAGCCAGTAGCTGACCGCCGCCAGCCCATAGATCACGGCCAGCGGCAGCAGGGCCCAGTAGTAGCTGCCGGTACGGTCATAGATGAGCCCCATCCACACCGGGGTGCTCATGGACATCATCTGGTCCGGGAGGTGCTGCCAGCCCCTAAGCGTGGCGTAGCTTCGGCGGCCGAAGAAGTCCCCCATGATGGCCCAGGCCAGGGGGTTGGCCGTCTCTGACACGGCAATCAGCACCACAAACAGGCATGCCTGCCATAGCGTCCCGCTTTGGTTCAGCACCACCACCAGCGAAAGCGTCCCGCCCAGCATCGCCACCGCGCTCAGCCTCTGCTTCGACATGTTGTCGCCCAGCCAGCCGACAATGGGGTTCATGATCAGAGAGCTAAGCGACAGCAGACCCACCAGCAGGGCCGACAGTCGTATGCTGTCATCCTCCGGACGCCCCGACCCCATCAGGAACCAGACGATGACCGGCGCCAGAAGGAACTGCATTCCTGAATGCACGGTGTTGCGCAACCCCACTGCCCACACCAGCACCCAGAAGGCGGGAGTCTTCATCGCCTCCTTGGCCGTGAAGTCGGGATCGCCCGGCGGCGGGCGGTACTCGGCGGCTGGGAGCTCAGGTCGTGGCACCTGTGCCAGGCCGGGCGGCTCGGTCGCTGGTTTGGCCCCGTCGGGCAGCAGCCCTTTCTCTTCCGGTGAACGGTGTACGAACAGCGCCAGAGGGAGGACAACCGCAAGTATCCCTGCGCCGGACAGGAAGGCCGAGTTGCGCCATCCTATCTCGTACACCAGCAGTCCAATCATCGGAGCTATGAGGATACCCCCGAAAGGGCTCCCCATCCCGGCAACAGCCATCGCCAGTGCTCTGTGCCTGCGGAACCACTGGTTGATGGCCGGCATGAGCGCGTTGTTGTACCCGGCTCGGAACCCCAGCGAAAGCAACCCGACAAAAACCAGAAGAAAGTAGACGTAGTTGCTTGTTAGGCCGAGCAGTATGAACCCCAAACCTGACGTCCCGCCGCCCAACACCATGATGAAACGTGGCCCGAATTTATCGTTGAGCCACCCCATCAACGGGCCCTGCAGTCCGCCCTCCAGCCGCCCCAGCATCTCGGCAAGTGACACGACCGCCACGCCCACGCCCAACTCCTTGCTGAGCGGGGTGACATAGAAGGTGAACCCACGGTTAAAGGTGCCGTGCTTCAGCGCATCAGCCGCGGCCGATATCGAGACAATCCACCAGCCATAGAATACCCGCTGCGGCAACTGCAGTATTCGTTTGGCGTCGGTAGTAAGCAAAGGGATGGAGTCCTTCCCGAGTAACCCAGCGATTGAAACCCCTAGTATAGCGCGGCCCCGCTTGCCTTGCCTTAGGAAATAGACCTGGATGCTAGGTGCCGGAAACTAACAGAACGAGGGCGCACACACGTGCGCCCCCGTAGATACTCCCAGAAATGTAGACCCGATTGGGTAGGGTGGCTACTCGTCCAGGTTGATCACGATGTTATCCGGACCTCGCGAAAGCACGGCCTCGGCCGGCTCATCGTATGGGTTGCCTTCGATGTGATCGAAGTGGGCCGGGACAAAGATGAAGTCCCCGGGTCCGGCTTCGATGTACTCCTTGAAGCCTTCTCCGTAGTAGACCCGGATATGCCCCTTCAGGACATACGCCGCGGTCTCGGCCTCACCGTGATTGTGCGGCGGACCCATGGTGTTCGGCACGCATTCCACGTGGCCAAGCCAGATCTTCTCTGCGCCTGCGGTGTTGCCGTCTATACCGGGCTTGCGAATCATGCCGGGAGTCTGGGCGGTGGTGTCCGGCGAAGCCACACCATTAACCACCTTCAACTCCCTGCCCCTTGTGGATGTACTCATTTCGCCTCTCCAAATGGACTTAGATCCAGAAGTACGGGTTGATTGTCCTAGCCATAATACCGCCGCTCGAACAGAAGGGGCAAGAAGCGAGCAGTCGTTAAGCCTCACAATCTACGAGCGGTGGCGACCTCCATACAATCGCATAATATCGGGCAGACCTCCCGCCATTGCGAAGCTGTTCCACAACAATTCTTGGATCTTGCGGTTCGCTCGATTGGCATTACCTCCACATTGACTGGGAATACGTCCGTAGCTCGGCCATTGGCATCAACACTGAATGCCTGTCAATTCAGATGGACCACCTTGCCGTACAAAAGAGTCGACAAGCACCCTAAGGCAAAGGACAAACCGCCTAGTTACTTTTCAAAACCGTAGAATGCTCTGACTCAATCTGAATTCTCACAATTCTTTCACAAAGTATGGCCTGCAGACGGTTTCCGGCAAGGTCCGTACGAATCCTTGGCTCTTTGGGGGATCTTTTGGGCTGTGGCGTATGCAAAAAAGCCCAATATATGAATAAATTGTGAAGTGAACTGGCTCTAAGTTCAGAATCTTGGAGCCTTCCGTGGCTCGAAAGGTATCATTCGAGGAGGAGAATCCGCTATGTATATCGCATCGACTCCAAATAATTCTGTGTGAGTCTCGAAATCATTCTATATTGGTACCGCTAAAGCATTTCAATATTCTTGTGAACGGATTCGTCACCTGCTAGTATTCCGTGCCGCAAGTTCCTGCCCGGACTTCTCAGACGATGGGCATTGTCCTGTTAGTTCTGGATATACTGAGCGTTTTTTGCGTTTCTTGAGTGGATGGACTGTGGTGGCATCCACAAAGCAGGCCAGCATTAGCCAACTTGGGAACTAAGCTCGATTGCGAGATTGCCATGCTCTTTACGTCGCCAGTAGAAGAGTTGTCTGAAAACGACAGGCTCAAGCGAGAAAACAAGTCTCTGAAGGGCCGCCTCTCGAAGCTGAACGAAGCCAGCCTTCGCATAAGTGGAAACTTGGATGCAAGTTCGGTGCTCCAGGAAGTCATTGACAGTGCTCGCATGCTCACCACAGCCCAGTATGGAGTCCTGCTGACATACTCGGCGACGGGCGAGATCAGAGACTCCTTCACTTCCGGCATGACTCACGAGCAGGCATCCAGGATCCACGAGCCCGTCGGCGGCTACGGCCTTCTAGGCTACTTGAGCGAACTCAAATGGCCGCTGCGGCTGCAGGACATCGCCTCCCATCCAAAATCCGTTGGTTTCCCTGAAAATCACCCTCCCATGAAGACCTTCCTCGGTATGCCCATCTACCACCGAAATGTTCATGTGGGCAATATCTTTCTGACTGAAAAGGAGGGGGGAGATGACTTTACTGCCGAGGATGAAGAGATCATTACCTTGTTCGGTTCCCAGGCGGCAGCCGCGATATACAACACTCGCCGCTACGAACAGGAAAGGCAAGCCAGAAACGACCTCGAAGCCATAATCAACATCTCCCCCGTCGGTGTGATGGTAATCGATGCTCTGACAGCCGACCTCACTGCGATTAATCCCGAAGCCATCAGAATTATCGGAGATCTGGGTGCTGCAGACACCACCCTCCAAAGAATTAGCCTGAAACAGTTCGCGGCCCAGGTCACTCTTCGCCGCGCCGACGGGTCCGAAATCCCCCTTGGTGGCGACCCAATGGCACGGGTGCTCCAGAGCGGCGAAACTGTTCGTGGTGAAGAGATCATTGTTTCCCGGGCGGACGGCAAGTCCATCTCCACCCTAGTGAATGCGGCACCGATTCCCTCTGATGATGGTCGTATCGCGTCCGTCGTTGTCGCTTTTCAGGACCTGGCGCCGCTTGAAGAACTGGAGCGCCTTCGTTCGGAGTTCCTTGGGTTGGTCAGCCACGAGCTTCGAACGCCGCTCAGCACAATCAAGGGATCCACGTCGGCGCTGCTTTCAATCGCCGATTCCATAAATCAGACCGAACCGCTACAGCTTCTGCGCATCATCGACCAGCAGGCCGACCTGATGCGGGCCCAGATCAACAGTCTCATCGAGCTGACTCACATCGAGGCCGGCACTCTCCCCGTCACCCTGGAAGCAGTGAATGTAGCGGAGGTAATTGACGACGCCAGTAAGGAATTTTGGCGCGGTAACCTGAGTACATTTACCTGGGACATTCCTCCTGACACTCCGAAGATCAGCGCCGACAGGCAGCGGGTCTCCCAGGTTTTGAAGAACCTCCTGAGCACCGCCTCCCGGCATTCCCCAGAGGATTCAGCCATCACGGTTACCGCTTCCAAAGACGATGTCTATGTGGCAATTTCCGTTTCAACAGATGGCGGTCGCCTGATCTCCACGGAGCCCTACCGGCTCTTCCAGAAGCTCTCCAACAACCATCCCCAGGATACGGCCTCTGCCGGAATTGGAGGAGACGGCCTTTCTCTAGCGATTTGCAAGGGCATCGTTGAGGTACATGGAGGTCGCCTCAGGGCGGAGCGGGGGAAGCACGGACGTGGGATCACCTTCACTTTCACTATCCCTATGGCTCTCGAGGCAGAAGCCACCCCCGAATATCAGCTTCCGGTTGGCACGTTTGAGGCATCCCGGAACGGCAACTCCCGTATCCTGATTGCCATCAAGGAAACCAGGATTCTCGGAGCCATGCGCCGCACGCTGGCTCGGGCCGGCTATTCAACAAGCGCAACCTTTGACCTTACCGACGTAGACCGTCTGATCGCTGAGGAAAAACCTCATTTGGTCTTCCTCGACATGACATCTCCTGATAGGCAATGATTCGAGTCTCTGCAGCGCATTTCCGTCTTCGGCATTCCTGTCCTCTGTCTCTGTGAGGATGGGGATGAAGAGACGGTTGTACGCGCCTTTGATGTAGGTGCCGACGGATACCTAACAGCCCCGCTCTCTCCAACAGAACTGGTTGCCAGGGTCAAGGCCTCTTTGCGCAACAGGACAACTTTCAGGGAGGCAGAGGCCCCCCAAGGATATGTAGCCAGGGACCTGACCATCAACTACACCGGGCGGACCGTGTCAGTGGCGGGCCGACAGGTACAGCTCACCGCCACAGAATACAAGCTGATCTTCGAACTTTCCACGAGCGCTGGCCGCATCCTAACACAGGATGAATTGCTCCAGCGCGTCTGGGGCCCGGAGTATGTTGGGGAATCCCAGTTACTCCGCTCCTACATCAAGTCTCTGCGCCAGAAACTTGGGGACAACGCCCGGAGACCAACCTATATATTCACCGAGCACGGCATCGGCTACCGAATGCTAAAGCCTTAGCATTACAGCCAAGTATCCGAAGCAACTAGTGACGCCGACTCTATGCGCTCCAGGCCCCGGAGGGATTCCCGGTCGGACGCAGCTCCTCGCCCAGGACAGAAGAACACACAATCACCAAGGCTTTACCCCTTAAACTACGACGCAGGGTGCCCTGTGCGTCGTAGGCACTTCGGAGCACCTCCCTCCCTGCCTGCTCGACCGCTAGGTATTGACCCTCAATCCAGGCGAACCGCCTAGGCCGCGTAAACGCCCAGCCATAGCTAAGTCCGAGTTTCAGAATTCGGGTGTTGTGATACTATATGGCCGTAGCCGTGAACCTCTTACACCGGTAACTGTCAGGAGACGGAGATGCTGGATTACAAGCCGAATATCGTACTTTCAAATGAAGAATTCAATGTGGTCGGCAAACGGCCAATTCGCCCCGACGGCGCCGAAAAGGTCACCGGACGGGCACGGTACGGCGCCGACCAGAGCTTGCCCGGACTGCTCTATGGCAAGATTTTGCGCAGCCCACACTCCCACGCCATCATCAAGTCCATAGACACCAGCGAGGCCGAGGCATACCCCGGCGTCCACGCCGTAGTGACCTCCGCCGACTGGCCGGAAACATCCGGCCGGCTCGCCGACCTCGCGGAGGGAGCCATCCAGAACCTCGGCTTCCTCAGCATGAACGTGCTCGCCCGCGGCAAGGCACTCTACAAGGGGCATGCAATCGCGGCAGTCGCCGCTGCCAGTGCTCATGTCGCCGAGCAGGCGCTGGCTCTGATCAAGGTCGACTACGAGGTTTTGACTCCGGTGCTCAGCGCCGATTCAGCCATGAAGCCGGACGCTCCCGCCGTCCACGAGAAGCTGGCCAGCCTGTCCAACCCGGCTTTGCGCCCAGGCGGACTGCTGGACGAGGGTGAAGCTGGGGCCGGCAGTAACATCGCCAACCAGTTCGAGTTCCGCCTCGGCGATGTGGAAGAAGGCTTCAAGCAGGCTGACGTCGTAGTCGAGAAAGAGACCGAGACGGTCCCCGTGCATCAGGGCTACATTGAACCCCATGCCGGCACCGCCCAGTGGGGCGCCGACGGCAAGCTGACCATCTGGTCCAGCAGCCAAGGCCAATTCACTGTCCGCGACCACACAGCCAGGTTCCTGGGCATTCCGATAGCCGACGTGAAGGCAATCCCGCTGGAGATCGGCGGTGGTTTTGGTGCCAAGACCGTGCTGTACGTCGAGCCTGTGGCGGCCCTACTCTCACGCAAGAGCGGCCACCCCGTCAAGGTGCAGATGTCCCGCAAGGAGGTCTTCGAGGCCACCGGTCCCACTTCCGGCACCAAGATCAAGGTCAAGCTGGGCGCCACCAGCGAAGGCAAGCTCGTGGCCGCCGAGTCCACGCTCATCTACGAAGCCGGGGCCTTCCCAGGGTCGCCTGTGTCTCCCGGCGCCCAGTGCATGATGGGCCAGTACGATGTCCCCAACGCCCACCTGGTCGCCTACGATGTAGTCATCAACCGGCCCAAATCTGCCGCCTACCGCGCCCCAGGGGCGCCCGCTTCTGCCTTCGCCATGGAAACTGCCATCGACGAACTGTGCGAGAAGCTGGGAATGGACCCTCTGGAATTCCGCCTGCTCAACAGCTCAAAGGAAGGCGTTCGTCGCGTCACCGGACCAATGACACCCAGCGTGGGCTACATTGAGACCCTGCAGGCGGCCAAAGACCACCCACACAACCACACCCCTATCGAGGGCAAGGAAAACGGCCATATCAAGCGCGGCCGTGGTGTCGCCAGCGGATTCTGGGGCAACAACACCGGCCCGGCCAGCGCCCTTGCTGTTGTCAACTCCGACGGCTCCGTCAGCCTCACCGAGGGTTCCCCCGACATCGGAGGCAGCCGGGCTGCGGTCTCCCAGCATATCGCCGAGGTACTGGGCATTCCTATGGAGGACATCAAGCCGCAGGTGGGTGACACCGACAGCATCGGCTTCACCTCCAACACCGGCGGGAGCAGCGCCACCTTCAAGTCCGGCTGGGCCGCTTACGAAGCAGGCCAGGATGTGAAGCGACAGATGCGCGAACGCGCTGCCCGCATCTGGGACGTTCCAGTAGAGAACGTCGAGTATGTGGATGGTGTGTTGCAACACACCTCGGACTCCGAACTTCGGCTGACCTTCAAGCAGATCGCGGCCCGCGCGGTCGGCACCGGCGGCCCCATAGTCGGCCGGGCCGGGGTCAACCCACCCGGGGCCGGTCCCTCCATAGCAGTTCACCTGGTTGACGTGGAAGTCGACACCGAAACCGGTAAGGTGGACGTTCTCCGCTACACCGCCGTCCAGGACGCCGGAAAGGCCATCCACCCCAGCTATGTGGAAGGGCAAATCCAGGGTGGCGTGGTACAGGGCATCGGATGGGCTCTCAACGAGGAATACCGGTTCGACGACCAGGGCGGGATGCTCAACAGCAGCTTCCTCGACTACCGGATGCCCATCAGCCTCGACCTGCCCATGATCGACACGGTCATCGTTGAAATCGCCAACCCGGCCCATCCCTACGGGCTTCGGGGCGTCGGCGAAGTGCCCCTGGTACCGCCGTTGGCCGCCGTCGCCAACGCCGTCTACGACGCAATCGGGGTGAGGATGGATTCCCTGCCCATATCGCCGGACAAGGTCCTGGAGGGCCTCTGGAGCCAGAACGGCAGCTAGCCCAGGCGGCAGTGGCTCCGCAATCTATCTGAGCGTTTACCATGCGGGGGCGGGTCTTCATCCCGCCCCCGGTTGATTAAAGACTTATCTAGCGTCTCGACCGGAATCGGCAACTCGATCTGAAGGGGTACCTCCATATGCCGGAAGTATGGCTCCCGCCACGACTGCAAACCATGACAGGCGGCCGCCAGCAGGTGGTGGTCCCTGGAGCAACGGTACGCCAGGTTATCAACAACCTGGAGCGCGAGTACCCTGGAACCCGCGACCTCCTCATGGATACGGAAGAGGACGACCTTCTCCCAGGTCTTGCCGTCGTAGTAGACGGTGAGACCAGCCTCCTCGGACTCCTGGAGCGCGTCCAAGAATCCAGCGAAGTCCACTTCCTCCCGGCGATCGGAGGCGGATGATTAGCGCCGAACGCCTGCTGAGGACCTTCGGACCCAATCAGGCAATTGCGGTACCTGCACCTTCGATTCATCCGGACACTCCCCCCAGTCCGCAGGCAGCCCGTGAGGTGCGAAAGGATACTCCGCTCCGCCGTGCTCGCACTTGATACGGCCATCTCGCTGGAGTTGCCGGCGTCTCGCTGTTCGACCAACTCCTTGCCAACGGTTGGATGGAAGAAACCCCGTCACCCTCCGATTCCAGGCGCGTCAATCTTCGCCCGACGGAAGAAGGCGCCGCGGCGCTCCTGGACCTTGGGGTATCCCTGCCTACACCCAAAACGGGTAAGTCCACAGCCTACTGCTGCCTCGACTGGACTGAACGCCGCTGGCATCTGGGTGGCGTCTTGGGGCGGGCTGTTACCGATGCCCTGGAACAATCGGGCTGCATTATCAGGAGCCCGGGTGGGAGAGTGGTGGAACTGACTGGCTCCTACGACCGGTGCCTCGAATAGGAAAACTCCGTGCTGCCTCGATTACGGGCCTCGCTCCGGTTTCGTTGTACGCTCCCGTCCATTGCGCTAGAATGCGGCATCTGGTCCAAGACCGCCGAATTAAGCCCACAGTCCGCAATTGAGAGGAGCTTATGGTGCAGGAACTCACCCCCTCGCAGCGCAAATGGTACGACCTGGCAGCCAAGCACGCCGATGTTTTCGCCGAACGAGCTGCCGAGTATGACTTGAAAGGCCAGTTTCCTTTCGAAAACTACGCGGAGATGAAAGAGTCGGGATACACCGCCATGCCCATTCCGGCCGACTGCAATGGCGGCGGTGCCGACCTGCTGGACATCTGCATCGCGCAGAACCGGCTTGCCCAAGGATGTGGCGCAACTGCCCTGGCCGTCAATATGCACTTCGGCCTGCCTTTCGTGATGACCGACCTCAAGGCTGACGGCTTTGAAGTTGCCGAACTCCTGACTCGTATCGCCGACGAGAAGTTGATCGTGTTCGGGGCCATCACCGACCCGCAGGTGGACAGCTACAAAGGTATCACCGGCATGGGCTACACCACCGTCAAGGCCGTGAAGGAAGGCAACGGCTTTCGCATCAACGGACGCAAGGGCTTTGGCACCAACAGCCCCGCAGGCGACCTCTTCGCCAGCAGCGCCATCTACGAAGACCCGGATGAAGGCGACGTCGGCCTGATTTTCATCCTCCCTATCGACCACGAGGGCCTGGTCTGCCTCAACGACTGGGATACGATGGGGATGAGGGCCAGTCAAAGCCACAGCTGGCGGCTGGAGAATGTGTTCATAGAAGAGGACCACGTCTTCAAGCACAAGCCCTGGGAATGGGACATCTACGCACGCGGCCTGTGGGCTTGGCACGGCGGCACCTTCGGCTCGGTCTACCTGGGCATAGCCAAGGCAGCCCGCGACTTCGCCATCAACCAGACCAGGGACCGCACCAGAATACCCTTCAAGCAACCGGAGAGCTACTATCCTGGCCACCAATTCCTGGCCGCCGAAATGGACATCGCCCTCAACGCCGGCTGGGCCTACCAGCGGCAGGTGGCCGAGAAGCTGGTCGATGTTAACAACCGTGACGACGCCACCATAGTGGACGCGGTGTCGATGCAGTACTTCTGCATGAAGGCGGCGCAGGATGTGGTGAACAAGGCAGTGGATATGGTGGGCGGCGCGGCCTTGGCACGGCGTCTGCCGCTGGAACGCTACTACCGGGATGTGCGGGCCGGAACCATGCACCCCATCAGCGGCTTCGATGCGCTGGAGCTGATAGGCAAGCACGCCTTTGGCCTCCATCGTGATGTTCAACCGAGATACGTGTAGATCGCGGTTATTCCTGGCGGCATCGGGAGCGGTAGACCACCGCTCCCTTTCCTTTGGCGTACATAGCTGAAGGATGTGATCATTCCGGGACGAGGAAACGGTCGTTTGATTGCCGCGCCCGGCGGTGATACGCTGATATCTGCAAAACAACTAGGTATCGCTCCGGAGGAAATGCCCCATGGCTGGATACATGATCGGCAACATCACCATTACCAATCCTGAGGCTTTCGCCGAATACGGCAAACGCGTCCCCGACACCGTCGCCCAATTCGGCGGCACATACCTGGTCCGGGGCGGGACACCCGAGAAGATGGAAGGCGACTACGATCCGGTACGAATTGTGGTGTTGCAGTTCGATAGCGTCGACAGGGCGAAAGAGTGGTACAACTCAGAGGTGTACGCTCCGCTAAAGGAAATGCGGATGAAGGCCTCAACGGGCGACCTCTATTTCGTTGAGGGTGTCTAGGCTGCCTGGGCGCCTGAATACCCTCTATTTTCTTCATAGCCATGGCCACAGGGCTCAAGGAATCTGAAACAGTCTCGACCTCCCTGAATATCGGGGGGATGACCTGTGCCGCCTGCGTCTACCACGTTGAGCGGGCCCTTACGGGCGTCTCTGGAGTCGCCAGCGCCAGTGTCAGCCTTGGCGTGGAGCGGGCTACCGTGGAGTACGCCCCCGGGCTGACAGGACTGGAAGACCTGCGGCGCGCCGTCGAGGAGGCCGGCTATCGCGTAGAAAGCGCCGGCGACCAGCAACGAGAACTGGAAAGGCTCTCAAAAGTCCGGGAGGTTCGAGAGCTCGGCGACCGCCTCGCTGTCGCCGCAATCGGATCCATCCTTCTTTTCCTGGGAGGATTCAGGGGCTTTCCGTGGGTCGAGGGTTGGATGGAACTGGCCTTCTATCCCTTCCTGCTGTGGGGGCTGACAACGCCGGTGCTCTTCTGGGCGGGAGCCCAATTCTACCGCTCGGGGTTCAGCGCGCTGCGACATGGCGCGGCCAACATGCACACCCTCATCGCCCTCGGGACCGGCACCGCCTACGGGTACAGCGTGGCGGTTGTGCTGCTGGAGCAGTTCGCCCCTTCGGTGTTGGCGAACGCAGGGCTAGACGGCAGGGTCTTCTTTGAGACCTCTTCGGTAATCATCGCCCTGGTGCTGTTCGGACGCTACTTGGAGGCAAAGGCCCGGGGCCAGACGTCCGAGGCGATCCGGCGCCTCATCGAGCTTCGGCCCGGCACCGCAACCGTGCTGCGAGACGACGGCGAGATCGTTGTTCCGGTGGAACAGGTCGCCGTCGGGGACCTTATCCTGGTCAGGCCGGGGGAGAACATTCCCGTCGACGGCGAAGTTACCGAAGGCCAGTCAGCTGTTAATGAGTCGATGCTGACTGGCGAGAGCATGCCAGTAGAAAAGTCGCCAGGGGATTCTCTGTATGGAGCGACCCTGAACCAGCAAGGCGTCCTCTATTATCGGGCCACAAGAGTGGGCGAAGAGACCGCCCTCGCCCAGATCATCCGGTTGGTTGAAGAAGCGCAGGCGTCTCGGGCGCCCATTCAACGATTGGCAGACCAGGTGTCCGCAGTCTTTGTACCCGCGATAGTGGCAGTCGCCATGGCCTCTTTCGTATTGTGGCTGCTTATCGGGCCTGCGCCGGCCCTGACCTTTGCGGTCCTGGTGTTCGTTGCGGTCCTGATCATCGCCTGCCCCTGCGCCCTCGGTCTCGCCACGCCCACTGCAATCATCGTCGGTGTGGGCAAGGGCGCGGAGCAGGGCGTGCTGGTCAAGCAGGCCGCGGCTCTCGAAAGGGCCCATAGGGTCGACACAGTTGTTCTCGACAAAACGGGAACGCTGACTATCGGTAAGCCGGTGGTGACGGGACTGATCCCTATGGGGGTCGATGAAGAGGAACTGCTCGTCTTGGCGGCATCCATCGAACGGGGCTCCGAGCATCCGCTGGCGGAGGCAATAGTCCAGGAAGCGCAGGCGAAGGGACTCCCTCTTAGACCAATGTCCGGATTCCGGAATGTTCCGGGCAAAGGAATAGCAGCACAGGTCGACGGAATGACCGTCCACATGGGCAACCGGCTGCTGATGGAAGAGAACGGCATTGTGCTGGACGGCCTCACCACCAGGGCCGACACGATGGCCCAACAGGGCATGACGACAATGTTCCTCGCCTCGGAAAATGAAGCCAAGGGCGTGCTGGCGGTGGCGGACTCGTTGAAGCCGGATGCCAGGGAGGGTGTGGCCCAGCTGCGCGATATGGGCCTGTCTGTGGTAATGCTCACCGGCGACAATGCCTCAACCGCCTACAACATCGCCAGCCAGCTGGAGATCGACCGGGTGGAGGCCGAAGTTCTCCCACAGGACAAGGCCGAAATCGTTCGCAACCTGCAGCGCGAGGGCCGGGTCGTGGCGATGGTCGGGGACGGCATCAACGACTCCCCCGCGTTGGCCCAGGCGGATGTCGGGCTGGCCATGGGCGGGGGCGCGGACATTGCTGCAGAATCGGCGGATATCACCCTGATGCGTGGCGATGTCGGCGGTGTGGCTACCGCCCTTGAGCTGAGCCGCGTGACCATTCGGACCATCAAGCAGAACCTTTTCTGGGCGTTCTTCTACAATATTCTGCTGGTACCGGTGGCGGCCGGCGTGCTGTATCCCGTGTTCCAGTCGTTGGGTGGAGTGCCCGGCTCCCTCGAGTTTTTCTTCGGCCAGCAGGGATTCCTGAATCCTGTGCTCGCAGCGGTGGCGATGGCGTTCAGCTCCTTCACGGTAATCACCAACTCCCTCCGGCTGCGCGGGTCTGCACTCTAATCTTTCACTCCTGCATGTGAGGTGCTCAAAATGGCCACTGCAATAGACCCGGTATGCCTCATGGAAGTTGACACCGCCAATCCCCCCGGTGGGCAGAGCGAGTATCAGGGAACAAGCTACTACTTCTGCGGCCCCGGATGCAAGGTGGCCTTTGACCGAGGCCCCGAGCATGTGCTGTCGGGAGAAGGGGTGGTGCCGATGGAGCACGGCCACCACGGTCAATCAGAGCCACCGAAAGGGGGCGGAATCATGGGTTGGTTGAGGGGGCTGTTTGGCGGCAAGTCCCTTTCGGATTGATGAGTCAGCCCCGAGTGATGGGCAGGTGCTGCCCGTATCTCCTTTCTTGGTTTACTCCGACGCTGTAGCGGCGACAGGTTGCTCTGCCAAAAAGCCTTCTGGGACTTCAACGTCCACAGTGGCAACGACTACATGAGGAGCGTACACGTAGGAATCCACTTTATCACCGCCATGCTTTGATTCGGTAATCAGCAGACCTTCCATGGCGTCTTTGGCGTTTGCCAGCGCCTCCTCAACCGTATCCCCTTCGGTCGTGCAGTTGGGATAGTGGGGGACGATGACCTGATAACCGTCCTCTTGAGACATCAGGAACACGGTAAACTTCTGCAAGGGCATCACAGTACCTCGTCCGCTATCTGTTCGAATTCTTCGCTTGAGAGCAGCATCTGGCGGCGAATGCTGGCAACAGTTCCAGGACGCAATACCCCTCTCATGTGTGGGACTACGACCGTAGGGTAACCCAGTCTGCGGTAATTGGCGTGGCTTCCAGTGAAATGGTGGAGTTCCCATCCCACGCTGCGAAGAATGCTGACGATGTCGTTGAACGTGTACCGCCGAGGCATCTTCCGGAGTCGCCTACGCCGCCTTGCCGCAACACCTCTTGTACTTTCGTCCGCTGCCGCAGGGACAGGGTGCGTTCCGTCCAACCTTGCCCCCTCCGGACGGTCGGGCGTTGCGATTGGAGCCCGCCACTGCCTGCATCGGGCTCCCGGAACCAGCGCCACGTCGCCGATTGCGGCTGCTGCCCAGTTCGGCGGCAGCCTGCGCCGGGTCAACTGCAACATGAAACACCGTCCGCACCACATCCCTCTGGATGCGGTACTGCAGGTCGCGGAACATCTTTTGACCTTCGCTGCGATACATCACCAGCGGATCCCGCTGGCCGTATGCGTGCAGGCCGATGCCCGTCCGCAGGTTCTCCATGGCCGTCAGGTGCTGCACCCAGTGGGAGTCGATAGCACGCAGTAGCAGCAACCGTTCGGTGAGCCGCATCTGCTCCGAGCCGATGGCTTCTTCCCGCGCCGCGTATATAGCCTCGGCGTGGTCGGAGAGAATACCCCCGACCTGCTCCAAGCTGAACTGGAACACCCTGTCTTCGTCATCCAGCTCGGTGGGCACCGGGCCAATTTGCCCAACTTCGTCTATGAGCCCTTCGGGATTCCAATCGTCGGAATGACGGCCGGGCAGATATTGGGCCACCAGGCGGGCGTATTCCTGCCTCAGCATCTCGAGGGTCTTTTCCCTGAGGTCACCTTCACCAAGGGCCAGGTGGCGGTCGCCGTAGATCACCTCGCGCTGCTTGTTCAACACATCGTCGAATTCCAGCAGGTGCTTCCGGATGTCGAAGTGGTAGCCCTCGACCTTAACCTGGGCGCCGCTGATTGACTTGGTGACTATCTTGTTCTCGACGGGGGTATCCTCTTCCAGTCCGGTCCACCCCATCACCGTCTTGATGCGGTCGCCGCCGAAGCGTTGCATCAGCTCGTCTTCCAGCGACACATAGAACTGGGAGCTGCCCGGGTCACCTTGCCGCCCGGCGCGCCCTCTCAGCTGGTTGTCGATGCGGCGAGCATCGTGATGCTCGGTGCCAACAACATGAAGCCCTCCCAGTTCCACCACCCGGTCGTGTTCGGCCTGCCAGTCATCCCTCCAGGTATCGGCGCCTCCGAGCACGATGTCGGTGCCGCGACCCGCCATGTTGGTGGAGACGGTCACAGCGCCAAGCCTGCCTGCTTGCGCAATTACCTCGGCCTCTCCCTCGTGGTTCTTGGCATTCAAGACTTGATGAGGGACCCCACGCTTGCGAAGTCGTGCGCTGAGAAACTCGGAGTCTTCGATGGAGGTGGTACCGATGAGCAGCGGCCGTTGAGTCTCGTGTAGCTCGACGATCCTATCGGTCACTGCCTTCCACTTGCCGTCCTCAGTTTGGTAGACAAGGTCTGAGTTGTCCTCCCGCTTCATGGGCAGGTTCGTGGGTATCTCCACAACTTCCAGTCCGTAGATCCTGAAGAACTCGTCGGACTCGGTGGCAGCGGTACCAGTCATCCCCGCCAGCTTTTCATACATGCGAAAGTAGTTCTGGAGCGTAACGGTGGCGTAGGTGATGCTCTCCCGCTGTATCCTGAGACCCTCCTTGGCCTCCACAGCCTGGTGCAGTCCGTCGGACCAGCGTCGTCCTGGCTGCAACCGCCCTGTGAACTCATCAACGATGACCACCTCACCATCGCGGACCACATAGTGCTTATCGCGCTGTTTCATAACATGGGCGTTGAGGGCGTTCTCCATGTATTGGACCAGGTGGAAATTCTCCGGGTCGTACAAATTGGAGGTCTTTGTCCACTGCTCCATCTTGGCGATACCTTCCTGGGTCAGGGAAATGGCCTGCGTGCGATCGTCAATGGCATAATCTTCCGCAGGATCGAGACGAGGGACCAGGCGGGCAAAGTCCTGATACAACTGGACCGGCTCTTCCGCTGGACCGCTGATTATGAGAGGCGTTCGTGCTTCGTCGATCAGGATATTGTCGACCTCGTCCACGATCGCATAATGCAGCTCCCTCTGCACTTTTCGCTCCAGGGTTAGCGCCATATTATCCCGGAGGTAGTCGAAGCCGAACTCGTTGTTTGTCCCGTAGGTGATATCCGCCAAATAGGCATCTTCGCGGGTTACGGGCCGCAGGAACGGCAACTTGCCGCCGACGAGATCGGGGTCATAGACGAACGCCGCATCGTGCTGCAGGCACCCAACGGTTAGGCCCAGAGCGTGATACACAGGACCCATCCAAACCGGGTCGCGCCGAGCCAGATAATCGTTGACCGTGACTACATGCACGCCCCGCCTCGTTAGTGCGTTTGCGTAAACCGAGAGCGTAGCCACGAGGGTCTTGCCCTCTCCGGTCTTCATCTCCGCAATCTTGCCCTGATGTAGGGCTGCACCGCCAACCAGCTGCACATCGTAGTGGCGCTGTCCCAGCGTTCGCCGAGCCGCCTCTCGAACCGCGGCAAATGCCTCGGGGAGCAGGTCGTCAATGGTCTCGCGGCCCTGCAACCTCTGCTGGAACTCGCCGGTCTTGGCCCGCAGCTGCTCGTCGCCGAATTGCTCAAACTGGGACTCAAGGCGATTTACCGCGTCCTTGATCGAGGCCAGCTTCTTCAGGGCCTTTTCGTTGGGGTCTCCCAGTATTTTCTGAAGAACAGTGACCATAGGCTTCGTCCTAAAAAAGTGTCCGGGTGGGATGTTAAGCCCGCCCGGATAAAAATGGGCGGAAAGCTGCGCCCTTACTCTAACATCTCCCCACAGGGAGGGAAAATCAATTCATGCGGGCCAGCACGGGCTGCGCCGCCCCTCTCAAATCTTGCAGGTCCGTGATTTCGTTACTCGCCATGTACTCCCGCAAGGCATTCAGTATTCGCCAAGGGGCCCCGAGGTTGATCAGGTTCGCGCTGCCAATCTGGACGGCTGTGGCCCCTGCCTGGATGTACTCGAGGGCGTGCTCGGCTTCGAATATTCCTCCCACGCCAACTATCGGAACATCCACTGCCTGAGCTGCCTGGTAGACCAGGGCCAGGGACACCGGCCGGAGGCCCACGCCTGACAATCCGCCAGTGATATTTCCCAAAACCGGCCTGCTGGTTTTTATGTCGATTCGCATGGCCGGCAGCGTGTTACATATTGTCAGGGAATCAGCTCCACCGTCCACCGCCGCCCTGGCTATCTCGGTAATGTCCGGCACATTGGGCGATAGCTTGGCCAGCACCGGCAGTCCGGTATTCGCCTTTACCGCCGACACCGCATCATGGGTGAGATGGGCGCTGTAGCTGAACATGGCCCCGTTTTCGATGTTGGGGCACGAAAGATTCAACTCCAACCCGCTGATGCCCTTGGCTTCCCGGGTCATGGCCGCCATTTCGCCAAACTCGCCAACGCTGTGAGCTGCGAAGCTGAACAGCACCGTGGCGTCCCACTCCAACCAATCCGGAGTCCATTCCCTGACAGCCGTTTCGATTCCTGGGTTTATCAGCCCGATGGCATTGAGAAACAGGTGATCGCCCCTCTCCCATGCCTCACGATACGACTCCGGATACCAACGCGGTTCCGGGTTGCCTTCCCTCGGCCAGCGAGTGACGGTCTTGGGAATGACGGCTCCCAATTGGTCAAGGGGATAATTGCCGACCACCCCCCGGCCATATCCGTCATACCCCAGTGTGCCCGATGCGATCATCACCGGGTTGGCCAAACGCAACCCGCCTGGGTGGCTTGGTGCGAGGTCGACAGCCAGTCCCCCATTATTTCTGGCCTCTATTTCTGCCAATCTCCTATCCCTATTCGAATTTCGGACTGAGAGTCCCAAAGGGCTGCGGGGCGGGAACCATATGCTACCCGCCCCATCATTCGTCTAATCGCCGAGAGGCTGCTCCTCCTCGGAGCCTCCCTCTCCCTGTACGAGCCCGACGGTCTGGTCTGCATTTTCTTGGGCCACCCCGACGGTCTGATCCTGGTTTTCTGAGGTGGCTTCTTCCTCTTCGTCGTCATCGAAGGGGTCGTCATCCAGCTCGTCTTCGTCTTCGCCTTCCTTAGCGTAGCCTCGTGCAGCCTGGGCCAGCCGGTCAAAGTCGTCTTCCAGACCCGGGATGACCATGTCTTCAAAGACTTCCTCTTCCGTGCCGGCACCGCCTCGCAACCAGGCGCCCGCTGCAATGCCACCCATGTCCAGCGCCGGTTGCGGCCGGAGGAGTTCATCCATGCCCGGTATTTCCACCTGAGCCGGGATCAGCCGTCCGATGATGACGTTCTCCTTGAGGCCCAGCAGGTAGTCCTGCTGACCCTTCACAGCTGCCTCGGTAAGAACCCTCGTGGTCTCCTGGAAGGAGGCCGCCGACAGGAAGCTGTCGGTGCGTAGCGACGCGCGGGTAACGCCGAGCAGTACCTGTTCCGCGGTCGCGGGTTCACCGCCCTCCGCCAGAACCTTGGCAACCTGCTCCTGGAAGGCGAATTTGTCCACGACCTCTCCCGGGATCAACTCAGTGTCTCCCGGTTCGGTCACCTGCACCCGGCGCAGCATCTGCCGCAGAATGATTTCGATGTGCTTGTCGTGAATGGTCACACCCTGCGACTGGTACACCGCCTGCACCTGGTCCACGATGTAGGACTGCAGGGCCTCCTTTCCGCGGATCCGCAGGATGTCGTGGGGGTTGAGCGGACCAGATGTAAGGGGGTCTCCGGCGTTAATCTTGTCGCTGTCCCGTACCATCAGGTACGAAGATGCCGGAATGATATGCTCCCGGGTCTCGATGTCATCCCACACCACGGTGACCTGGCCTTCACCCAGTTCCACCCTGCCGCTCACAGTCGCTTCAATTACCGAGCCTTCGGAAATCAGTGCAATTCCCTCGCCCGACAGGTCCACGCGGCCTGAAGCGGCGGCCGTAGGGACGGCGGCGCCCCCCTCTTCGGAGTCGGGTCCCTCCGGCAGGGTTGCCAACACCATGCCCTCGGTAACCTCCTCGCCATCGTCCACCAGCAGTTGCGCACCCTCGGGAAGGGCGTATTGCTCGACTTTCTGTATCTCGGCCAGAACATCCCCGGCCTCAATCAAATCGCCGTCAGCTACGATTACCGCTGCTCCCTCAGGAAGCGGGTACTCCTCTCGGACCTCTTCACGATATACGACCCGGAGAACATTGTTTTCCTCGTCGCTTTCCAGTTCGACCTCGCCATCGATGTCGGACAGGATGGCTGCGCTCTTCGGAACACGAGCCTCGAAGATCTCTTCCACCTGTGGCAGGCCACCGGTGATATCCAGGTTCTGCGCTTCCACATCCTGGCGAATTACGTCAGCCTCGCGCTGCAGGTCATAGCTGTGCCGGTTCGAGCTGCCGAGAATCCTGTTGAGCTCGAAGGCCACCCGGAAATAATCCTCTTCCGTGCTGCCGGTCTGGCCAGCTCGGCTCACTGCTTCCTGCAACTCCGTGGGGTCGCTCGAGCGGCGCAGATCATCGAGAATCCGCTCCACAACCAGAAGCAGCCTGCCCTGGAGACGAGCGTCGGCACCAGGAATCTCGTCGATGACTCGGCGGATTTCGTCGATCACCTTTTGAAGCTCCGGTACCACTGCGGTTGCGTAGTCCCGCACCCGCAACACCGCCTCCTCCAACTCCGCGGCTGGAGTCTGGGCCACGCCTTCCAGAATTCTGTCGATCTGGGCGGGAAGCTGGTTCGCCATGTCCCTAAGGCGGTTCATGGTGTCCCGCCGCTGGTCCCGCCGCTGGCTCGCCGGCCCCAACTGGGAGTCAAGTGCGCTGTTGAGGATATTTACGTCCCTCTGTATCTGGGACACCAGGTTCCGTGCCTCAGGCAGCGACCTCACTTCCCCCAGCCTGCTCAAGTCATCCCGGATCCAGTTGATCTGCGTCCTCTGGTTACGGGCTTCGTTGGTCTGCTCCAAGTAACCCAGCGACTCGGTCATCCTGGTGGCGATGGTCTGACGGTCACTGGAGACATTCAGACTCAGCTCTTCCTTTTCCTCCCAAACCTTGCCCACCGAAGGCAGGTTCCGGCGGAACTCACCCAGCTGTTCGCGAATCTCCACAGGCACAGCCTGCAGTTCCCGCGCCCGGGAGAGCACGGCTTCGTCCAGTACGCTGTTCCTCCGTCGAACGCCGCCGGTGTGGAACACGCGCATGGTCAGCTGAGTGCCGGGCTCGCCGATACTCTGGGCGGCTATGATCCCCACGGCTTGCCCTTCCTGCACCGGCTTGTCCGTGGCAGCCAAATCTCCGTAGCACATCCGGCACACACCCCGTACCGCCTCACATATGAGGGGGGAACGTACCAGAATCTCGGTTATTCCGGCCTCTACCAGCTGGTTTGCCTTCTCCAGCGTGATGATTTCGTTCCGGTTCACCAGGATCTCCCCAGTCTCCGGATGAGCGAGGGTGGCCGCCGCCAACCGGCCGGTGACCCGATACTGCAGCGTAATGTTGCTATGCGGAGCCGGCCTCTGAGGTGCCCAGCCATCAAGCGTGCCGCAGTCCTCGCCCTGGATGATGACTTCCTGCGCGACATCGATCAGCCTGCGAGTAAGGTAGCCGCTGCTGGCCGTGTTTAGCGCGGTATCGGTGAGGCCCTTGCGCGCCCCGTGGGTCGAGAGGAAGTACTCGAGCGCAGTCAGACCCTCACGGAAGTTCGACTTCACCGGCAGCTCGATTACGTCCGTGCTGCCCGCCCGGCGGACCAGGCCTCGCATCCCAGCCATCTGGTTGATCTGCGAGATATTTCCCTTGGTACCCGACAGGGCCATGATGCCGATGCCGCCGTAGTTCGTCAGGTCGTTGCCCACCAGGTCGGCTGTCTCGAAGGATGCCTGGTTCCAGGCGTCCACGATCTTGGCGTGGCGCTCTTCCTCGGAAATCAGCCCATCTTCGTACTCTGTCTTGTACTGGTCGACCCTCTCCTCCGTTTCCGCCATCACGAGCGCCTTCTGTGACGACACCTGGATGTCGTTGATCGCAATGGTGATGCCAGAAGAAGTCGCGTACTGGAATCCGAGATTCTTGATGCTGTCCAAAACTTCGGCAGTCTCGTCGTTGGTGAGAAGGCGATAAAGGTTGGAGGTCAGTGCGTTCAGGGCTCCACGATCGATCAGCTTGTTCTGGATGCGCACCGCTTCCGGCAGACTTTCGTCGAAAACGAACTTGTCAGGCAGGATCGCATTGAACTCCAGGCGACCAAGCGTGGTCTCGTAGTATCCGCCGCGGTTGTCGCCGCCTCGAATGCGCCGGACATATATCGGCGCCCGGAGGTCGATTTCCTCTGCATCGTAGGCGTCCCTGGCCTCCGAGATGTCGGAGAACTTCCGCCTGCCGCCCTTCACATCGGGGCGATCTTCCGGAGCATCCACCGCGGTCAGGTAGTAGCAGCCCATCACCATGTCCAACGTGGGTGCAACCAGCGGGTCGCCCGACGCGGGAGACAGCATGTTGTGGGTGCTCAGCATCGCCTCCTGAGCTTCCAGCACCGCCATGCGGGACAGTGGGACGTGAACCGCCATCTGGTCCCCGTCGAAGTCAGCGTTGAAGGCGGAACACACCAGTGGATGGATCTGGATGGCGTGCCCGTCGATCAGCACCGGCATAAAGGCCTGGATGCCCAGACGGTGCAGCGTGGGCGCACGGTTTAGCAGCACCGGACGGTTCTTGATCACATCCTCCAGGATGTCCCACACTTCGCCCCGAGCGCGTTCAACCATCCGCTTGGCGTTCTTGATGTTAGGTGCTATGCCCAGCATCACCAGGCGATGCATCACGAACGGCTTGAACAGCTCCAGGGCCATCCGTCGCGGCAGGCCACACTCGTTCATCTTGAGTTCCGGCCCGACCACGATCACGGACCTGCCGCTATAGTCCACCCGCTTCCCCAGCAGGTTCTGGCGGAACCGGCCCTGCTTGCCCCTCAAGAGGTCCGACAGGCTCTTCAGTTTGTGATTGTGGCTACCCTGTATGGGGCGCCCCCGGCGCCCGTTGTCGATGAGGGCGTCAACGGCTTCCTGCAACATCCGCTTCTCGTTGCGGATGATGATCTCTGGGGCACCAAGAGTCATCAGCCTCTTCAGGCGGTTGTTCCGGTTGATCACCCTGCGGTACAGGTCATTCAGGTCGCTGGTGGCAAACCGGCCTCCGTCCAACTGCACCATAGGGCGCAATTCCGGCGGGAGGACCGGCATCACGGTGAGGATCATGTCCTCGACGCGGGTGCCCTCTCCATGTCCGGATTCCGAACGGCCTCCGCTCTGCCGGAAAGCTTCCACCACCCGCAGGCGCTTGATCGCCTTCTGACGTCGCTGTCCGGAAGTTGACTGCATGTCGTTGATGAGCTGGTCCCGCAGGGCTTCCAGGTTGACTGCCCGCAGGATGGCCAGGATGGCCTCCGCGCCCATTCCGGCTTCGAACACACCAGGATACCTGTCTTTCAGTTCGCGGTAGCGCGATTCGGCCAGCAACCTCATCTTTTGGAGGTCATTCAACTCATCCACAGTGACTTTCAGCTGGGCGGAAAGCTCCCCCACTTCAGTGCTCAGGCGGTTGTTGATGGCGTCGATCTGCTGCTGGAGTTCCATCAATTCGGCAACGGGTTCGCCTCCCTCGGGCGCAAACTCCACTGCGGGATTGTTGGTCTCCGGAACCCTACCTCCGGTCAGCTTCAGGATGCTCTGGTTCAGTTCCTCCAGTTCATCGGTGGCACTGCCACGACGCCGCTCGACTTCCAGTTCATGCTTCAGCTGCTCGGCTTCGATGGCATCCCTGCGGGCATCCTCGTCAACGGAAATCACGATGTGCTGAGCAAAATACAGCACCCGTTCCAGGTTCCTCGGCGAGAGGTCCAGCAGCAGCCCCAGCCTGCTCGGGTTGGTCTTGCTGAACCAGATGTGGGCCACCGGCGCTGCCAGACGAATGTGGCCCATCCTCTCCCGCCTGACCTTGGCGCGAGTGACTTCCACGCCGCAGCGGTCGCAGACCACGCCCCGGTATCGGATGCGCTTGTACTTGCCGCAGAAGCACTCCCAGTCCTTCGTCGGACCAAACAGCCGCTCGCAGAACAGCCCGTCCTTCTCAGGCCGGAGCGTCCGATAGTTTATGGTCTCCGGCTTCGTGACCTCGCCGTGGGACCAGCCGAGAATCTGTTCCGGGGAGGCGATGGAAATTCGGATGGCGTTGAAATCGGTTGCTGTGGTCTCCGTCCTGTCTGCCATTCTGACCATTATTAAATCGTCTCCAGAGAGAAAAGCTCCGTGTCGCCGGCGATCTCCTGTCCCAGGTCCTGGCTGGTTGGGGGACGGTTCTCTTCGTTTAGCAGCTGCACCCGAAGGCCCAGGCTCTGCAGTTCCTTCATCAGCACGTTGAACGATTCAGGCACTCCGGGCTGCCCAATCGGCTCACCCTTGACGACCGCCTCGTAGGTCTTGACCCTTCCGGCGACGTCGTCGGACTTGACGGTGAGCACCTCCTGCAGGTTGTAGGCCGCGCTGTAAGCTTCCAGGGCCCACACTTCCATTTCGCCGAACCGCTGGCCGCCAAATTGCGCCTTGCCTCCCAGCGGCTGCTGAGTGATCATCGAGTACGGTCCCGTTGAGCGCGCGTGAATCTTGTCTTCCACGAGGTGGATGAGCTTGAGTATGTAGATATTTCCGACGGTTACCAGTTGGTCGAACTCCTCGCCGGTCCGGCCATCGAACAGCTTGAACTTGCCGAAGGTGGGGGGCGCGATGAGCCGCTGCCGGTGCACCTTGAGCGCCTCCTGATGCATCTCATCAATGCCCATGCCGGTTGTGTCGCGACCTGCTACATTTTCGAGCCACAGGCGCAGGCAGGCCTCCCGGGCGAGACCCAGCTTCGATTCGTCGAATATGTCGTTGGGATCGCACCCGTGCTCCACCAGCCAGCGATTCACCATTCCTTGGTCAACTTCGTGTGTACCGTTGGTGTGGTGTCCGTTCTCTTCACCAGCCTCGTGGCCATTTCCGTTGCTGGCCGCGCCGGCCTGCTCCCGGAACCAGATACGAGCGAGGGAGTCCTCGATTGCGGCGTCGGTAGCCCCGTCGAAGACCGGCGTCTTCGCCTGGAATCCTAGTTGATCCGCCGCCCGGCCCAAATGGGTCTCAAGTACCTGTCCCAGGTTCATCCGAGATGGCACGCCGATCGGGTTGAGGATGATGTCCACGGGTGTGCCGTCTTCCAGGTACGGCATGTCCTCTTCCGGCAGAATCCGGGCCACGACGCCCTTGTTGCCGTGGCGTCCGGCCATCTTGTCGCCAACGGAGATCTTCCTGGTCTGCGCGATCCAGACCCGCACGGCCTCCTTGACCCCCGGATTCAGGTCGTCACGGTTCTCTCGGCTCAGTACCTTGACGTCGATTACCTTACCGCGTTCACCGTGAGGCACCCGCAGAGATGTGTCCTTCACATCCCGAGACTTCTCACCGAATATCGCTCGAAGCAGCTTCTCCTCGGCGGTTAGCTCGGTCTCGCCCTTCGGAGTGACCTTGCCAACGAGGATATCGCCGGGTGTCACGTCGGCGCCCACGCGAATGATCCCCCGCTCGTCCAGGTCCCGCAGGCTTGCTTCGCCTACATTGGGAATGTCGCGGGTAATCTCTTCGGGACCCAGCTTGGTTTCCCGGGCCTCCATTTCGTGACGTTCGATGTGAATCGAGGTGAAATAGTCGTCCCGGTACAGGCGTTCGCTGACGATTATGGCATCTTCGTAGTTGTAGCCCTCCCATGACATGAAGGCAACCAGCACGTTCTGGCCCAGCGCCAACTCTCCGTTTTCGGTCGAGGAGCTATCGGCCAGCACTGTCCCGACCTGCACCACGTCACCTCGCGTGGCAATCGGCCTCTGGTCAAAACAGGTGCCCTGGTTCGTTCGGGAAAACTTGATCAGCGGGTGAACATGCTCTTCCCCGTCTACGTCTGTGACCACGATCTCCCGTCCACTTACAGATGTCACTACGCCGTTGACGCGGGAGGTGACCAGTTGCCCGCTGTCCCGTGCGACCCTGTCTTCGATCCCGGTTCCCACCGTCGGCGCTTCGGGCCGCAAAAGTGGAACTGCCTGCCGCTGCATGTTGGAACCCATCAGCGCCCGGTTGGCGTCGTCGTGCTCCAGGAATGGGATTAGTGCGGCCGACACGCTCATAATCTGCATCGGCGACACATCCATGAGGTGCGCTTCGCTGGGCGAGCCCTGCGTGTACTGGTCGCCCACCCGAATCTCGATACGGTCTTCGACAAACTGGTTAAACTCGTCCAGCTTGGCGTTGGCCTGCGCGATCCTGTATTCCTCTTCCCTGTCCGCCGACAGCCAGACTATCGAACTGTCCGCGCCTCCTCCATTCATCGACTCCACCACAAAGGGGCGCACCTGGATCTTTGTCTCTTCCGGAAGCCGCCTGATTGCGCTGATTCGGTTCGCCCCGATGGACACTCCCTCGTTCACGATGATGTGACCGTTCTCCGGATTGACCACCGCCTCAGTTACAATGCGTCCCCTCAGGTCAGGCGAGTCCTTGTCCAGTTCGCGCTTCACCACCCGGTAGGGAGACTCAATGAAGCCGAACTCATTGACGCGAGCGTACGACGCAAGAGAACTCAGCAGCCCGATGTTGGGACCTTCCGGGGTCTCGATGGGACAGATGCGGCCATAGTGGGAGAAGTGCACATCCCGCACATCGAAGCCTGCGCGTTCCCGCGACAAACCGCCCGGGCCCAGCGCCGAGAGACGGCGCTTGTGGGTCAGCTCTGCCAGGGGATTGGTCTGGTCCATGAACTGTGAAAGCTGCGAACCTCCGAAGAACTCGCGCACGGCAGCCACCACCGGGCGGATGTTGACCAAGCCCTGTGGAGCGGCCGTCTCCGGATCAACCAGCGTCATCTTCTCCTTGACCATGCGCTCCATACGCAGCAGGCCAACACGGACCTGGTTCTGCACCAGTTCGCCGACCGCGCGCACCCGGCGATTGCCCAGGTGGTCGATGTCGTCGACCTGCCCCTCTCCCTGGTTGATGATGATCATCATGCGTATGACCGAAATGATGTCATTCCGGGAAAGGGTCATCGTGCCGACATCTTCCGGTATCCCCAGTCGGCGATTGAACTTGTAGCGTCCCACCCGGCCAAGGTCGTATCGCCTGGCTTCGAAGAACAGGTTGTTGATCAGGTTCCGGGAATTCTCCAGGCTGGGAGGTTCGCCGGGACGCAGACGCCGGTAGAACTCCACCTGTGCCGTCGCTATCCTCTGGGCCGCCTCTTTGTCGAATTCCTCCCCTTCGTGGAGCCACTCCCACAGGGAGCGGAGCTCTTCCTCCCGGAAGGAAACGCCTGCGGAGTCGCTCGCAGGGTCGCTCCGGAGCGTTGCCTGCATGTAACGGTGCGTCTCGTCCACGTCGATGTCTTCAACCAGGGCGGTTACCTGGTCGTCGTAGGCGACGCCCAGAGCCCGCAGGAAGGTGCTGGCTGACACCTTTCTCTTCCGGTCGACTTTTACCGACAGCACATCCTTGTTACTGGTCTCGAACTCCAGCCACGCCCCCCGCGAAGGGATCAGCTTGGCCATGCACAGCCCGCGGTTGCTGCTGGGGCTGCGTTCTGATACGAAATAGATACCAGGAGAACGCACCAACTGGCTCACCACCACGCGCTCGGCGCCGTTGATGATGAAGGTGCCGTTATCCGTCATCATGGGGAAGTCCCCCATGAATATCTCCTGCTCCTTGATCTCCCCCGTTTCCTTCATGACCAAGCGGGTCTTCACATAGAGCGGCTGGGAGAAGGTTATTTCCCGTTCCTTGCACTCCTGCGGAGAATACTTGGGAGGGCGGAACTCGTGCTCCTGGAAGTGGAGCTCGTACTTCTTGCTGGTGTAGTCGAGGATCGGCGAGACTTCCCGGAACACATCCTCCAGACCTTCCTCGTTGAACCACTCATACGACTGGATCTGACTCTGAATCAGGTTGGGGACTTCCAGGACCTGGGGGATTCGAGCATACGAGCGAACATCCGGCAGCTGTAGCGAATGTCCATTGCGAACAGGAGGCAAAGCCATTCCGTTTCTCCTTGCCATGAGTAGCTGTGACGGGTTGACAGGGGGTCTCAGGGCGCGACGAGACCAAGGTTGAAAGCAAGTGGATATAGAGGCGGAGTGCGGGGCCGTTTGGATGAAGACATTCTTCGAGGCATATACTAGTAACAATCCAGTATATCCCAGTGGCACAAATTGTCAACCCCGAAACAACAGACCGCAGTAGGAATTCGGAGTCGTCCAAGTCTCCAAGCCACCTGTGCCGAGCATGTCAGAGAACGGGTTTCCACAGTTCGCTCGTGGGTCGACGGACTCACCACCAATGGACTCACCGCGACTCTGCGTTTGTCCGGCACCCAACACCCCCTGACCACTCATTTCGGGGCATAGGCTATAATCGCTATCTGCGCTCAATCGCAATGTATCCAAAGGCCATTTCAGATGAAGAGTTCCCCAAGTTATTCCTTCCGGCCCGACGACTTTACGATCGCAGGCCAACAGGTCCATTACGCGTGGGTGATCGTGAGCGTCGCCGCCGTCATGCGGCTGTTCAGTTCTTCCTTCCGCTCGTCGTCCAGCATCCTGATCCCAAGGCTGGTGGAGTCCTTCGGCTGGAGTTACGGCGCGGTGGGTTTCGGGTTCGCGCTGCAGTGGGTGGTATCGGGAATGCTGGGACCGTCGGCCGGATGGCTGGGCGACCGCTACGGCGCCCGGGTCACCATGACCATAGGCGCATTCCTCTTCATTGCCGGCATGGTGCTTACCGGGTTCATGACCAGCCTGTGGCAGTTCTATCTCTTCTTCGGCATCATCCTCAGCGCATCCATGGGAATCTTCCAGGTACCGCTCACCGCCTCTGTAACCATGTGGTTCAAACGGCATCTTGGCACTGGCATGGGCCTGCTGCAATCGGCCCAAGGGGTCGGCCCCCTCGTCGCGGTCCCCATAATGCTGCTGGTCATCGCGTTGTTCGACAGTAAGCCGCCCGGAGTGGACTGGCTGCCCGGGTTCATCCTGGCCCTCTTCGGCGACGAGTTGGACGGGTTGCGGGCCGCCTTCTGGGTTCCGGGCATCATTGGCGGCTTGGCAATTCTTGTGCTCATACGGCTCTTCTACGACGAACCCGCCCAGGTCGGCATGCGCCCCTTTGGGGCCTCTGAGAGCGAACCCGTCCGCCGCGTGCAGGTGCGCGAGGTAGCCAAGATTCGCACCAGGGTCTTCTTCAAGCAGGCGCAACGCACTCTGGCCTTCTGGAACCTCATCGGCATCCACTTCTGGGGTTGCGCAGGCCACGCCATCGTGCTGGTCTACCTCGTGGCCATTGCCGAGGCCGAGGGGGTGTCTCCGGGCTTGGCCGCCGGGGCCTTTGTGACCCTGTCCGTGACCAGCACCGTCACCCGCTTCGCCGTCCCCGTGTTGGCCGATCGTGTCGGCAGCAAGGGTGTGATGGCCGTCTGCTTCTCGCTGCAGACACTGCCCATAGCGCTGCTCTTCTTCTCAACCGACCCTTGGCACTTCTACCTCTTCTCGGTCCTGTTCGGCATCGGCTTCGGGGGCGAAATGAGCGCCTTCCCCATCATAAACCGCCAGTACTACGGAAGCGCTCCCATCGGCACGACCTATGGTTGGCAAATGATGGGCGCCGGCATTGGCATGGCCGCCGGCTCGCTGGCAGGCGGCGCCCTCCGCGACTGGACCGGCAACTTCGACTCCACCATGGGGTTGTCCCTTGCCCTGAGCCTGGTCGGCGTTTTCTCCATCGTCCTGCTTCCCACCACCCGCCACCATCAACTACCCGACTGGGAGGAAGGGCTCCCTCTCGAGGCGCAGACGCAACCGGAGGCTACGGCTCAGTCCGCTCCGGGAACCCAACCCGCTGCGGGAGACTAGCGGCTTTCCCGGCGACGAGTTCCCTTCTCAGGCACTGACTGACTGGGCCGCCCCCTGCCCTCGGCCTTGTGCTAAACTGCCGTGAAAAATCGGCGGTAGCGCCAGACTGGAACAGGGGGCTTTCTCATGTTGGACTTGATCATCCGCGGCGGACAGGTAGTTACGCCCATGGGTGTGGGCGAATGGGATGTCGCCGTCCAGGGCGAAAGAATTGCGGCGGTGGCCGCGCCAGGAACGCTGGGAGACGAGGCCGGGCGCATCATTGACGCCTCGGGCAAGATCGTCGTTCCCGGCGGCATCGAACCCCACGCGCACATCTCGGCTCCCATCATGGGCCACGGCGACCTCACGACCGCGCCGCCCCCGGAGGTCAGCCGGGCGGCTCTTTTCGGCGGCACCACCACCCTGATGGACTTCGCCATCCAGTATCCCGGCATAGACATTCCCCAGGCCATCGCCGAGCGCACTGGCGTTTGGCAGGGCAACTCATACGCCGACTACGCACACCACCTGATGTTGCTGGGCCAGATTCCCCAGGAAATCATCGGCTCGGTGCATGAGGCGGTGGAGGACGGTTTCGCGAGTTTCAAGATATTCACCACCAACATCCGTCCGCCCGCCACCACCGGCGAGCCCCGCATGGTCGGCACCGGCCACCTCCACGACCTGATGGAGGAAATACAGCGGCTCAGCGCCATGTTGCTGGTGCACGCCGAGGACGACGACATGGTGCAGCACATGTACCAGAAGCTCACCCGGGAGGAGCGCACCGAGTGGCACAATATGTCGCTGGTTCACAGCGCCGAGTCGGAAGATGTTTCCTTCCGCCGGGTGTTGCGGGTGGCCGAATGGACCGGTGCGCCCGTCTACTTCGTCCACGTCAGCGCCTTGCAGGGTGTGCAGAATATCGCGGAGGCCCGCGCCAACGGCCGCCCGGTCTACGGCGAGACGCTGCATAACTATTGCTGCTTCAACGAAGAGAACTACAAAGAAGATAACGGGATGAAGTACCACACCTATCCTTCGTTGAAATCGGAAGACGACCGTAAAATGCTATGGAGCGGCATAATCAACGGCGGCCTGCAAACCATGGCAACCGACGAATACTGCACTTCGTGGGAGACCAAGATCTCGGGCCGCACCATCTCCGATGTGACCGGCGGCCACAACGGGGCCGAGGCCCGCATGGGCATCACCTACAGCGAGGGCGTTTCCAAGCAGGGCATGACGTTGCAGCGGTTCGTCGATGTCACCTCCGCAAACGCCGCAAAGATCATGGGCCTCTACCCGCGGAAGGGCGTGCTGGCCCCCGGCAGCGACGCCGACATCTGCCTCATTGACCCCGGCATCAAAAGGGCACTCACCATGGACGACTTCCATATCTCCGACTACAGCATCTGGGAAGGCACTGAGGTCGAGGGATGGCCGGTAACGACCATCCTCCGCGGCAAGGTCGTCGTCGAAGACGGCAACTTCAATGGCTCCCTTGGCGATGGCCAGTTCCTCCGCCGCAAGGTAGACCCCGCCGTCGCCGACCGCCCGGTAGTGTAACGGATAACCAGAGGAACCCAAGTACCGATGGCAACTGTGTAGGGGCGGGTTTGAAACCCGCCCCTACAGCGAAGACAACCGTGACAATCCCACCTCGGAGGATGTAATGGCCCGCATCAAGCTGGTGCCCACCGAGCAATTGACTCCCGGAATGCAGAAGATTGCCAGTGCAGCCGCCGAGCACAAGCTGAACCCTCGCATATTCCAGGCTGCCGGCAACCTACCCGATGCCTACGAGGCGTTCTGGGCCTTCTACGGGCCCCTCAAGCTGGAGGGCCTGCTGGACGCCAGGCTCAAGGAGCTGGTGCGCCTCAAGATCGCTGAGTTAAACGAATGCGCCACTTGAAAGCTCGGTCGCGCTGTGCCGGCGGTGCAGCAGGGAATGACCGAGGAGATGGTGGCGTCCCTGGCTCAATTCGAGGACACCGACCTCCCTTATCGCGAGAAGCTGGCAGTCCGCTTCGCCGAGCGGATGGCCCTTGACCACCAGAACGCCAATGACGAGTTCTTCGCCGAGCTGCGCCGCGAGTTCACCGACCCCGAGATCTTCGAGCTCGGCATGATCACCGGCATGTTCCTCGGCTACGGCCGCCTCCTCGCCATGCTGGACCTAGAAAACCCCACCGAACCCCAAGATTAACTTTATCGGATTGGTTCAACCGTCCGGGTGGCGTACTTGAATTGTCCAGACTCCGGGAGGCCATTGCTCCCAAATGGTGACCGTTCCGACGATGAAGTTTATCCTGGCAACCCCTTGGACCATGTCGTTAATGCGGAATTGAATCACCCCATAGGGTGCTTGTTCCCCATCACGGTGCACCAATTCGCCGTAGTCCGTGTCGTAAGTGAATAGAGTGCGCCGCTCCAGAGTGGCCTGGCGCAGTAGATACGGGTCGTTTGACGACGGGCTGCTTTCCCTGGCGTAGAGAATGTCATGGCCCATTGACCGCAACTGTGCTACTGCCGAACGGTCTATATTCTCGTCAGCCAGCAGACGCATTCTTCTCCCGCCAGTCGTCCAGCCATTTCTTTTTCCGCTGCTCCTCTTGTTCGTTCATCAACTGATCGAACTTCACCCAGGCGGGATTTGACAACTTGGATCCAGTGGCGGCGTACTCAATGCAGGCATATACGTCATCCTTGGAAACCTGCGAATACTCCTCCAAGAATGCCTCCACCGTAGTGTGGATACTACAAACCCGGTCGGTTACAAACTCCACCGACAGACGAGTGTCCTTGATTACGGGCTTGCCTCCCAGAATTGCCGGGTGACTGACAATCCGGTCTTTCCACAGATATGTATATTCTTCCGGATTCACCGACATTAAGGGCCCCCGGTACACTACTTGATTACCCCGTGGCGTTCCAGGATGCGTGCCATCTCCGCCACGCCCTCATAGTTCTCCTCCGGCGTCGGGTAGCCGAAACACAGCCGGGCTGAGTTGTGGCCCCGGCCTTCCGGAGAGAACGGCACACCTGAATAGTAGCCGACGCCCTCCTGAAATGACTGCTCCTGGATGGCCTCAAGATCAGTTCCTTCGGGAAGCGTCAGCCAGACATACAGGCCGCCCTCCGGCTTGGTCCAGGTGGCAGCGTCGCCGAAATTCTCGCCCAGCGACGCCAGCATCGCGTCCCGCTTGATTCGAAGCGACTCGTTCTGCTCCCGCACGTGGCCTTCCAGGTCGCCGTGGTTAATGTACTCGGCGATGGTCAGCGCGGCGAAGTGATTGACTGCCCCGCCCATCTTGAAGGCCCAGGCCCGGCTGACAACCTCCGGCGGAGCCACGAGATAGCCCATCCGCATCCCGGGCGCGATGGTCTTGGAGAAGGACCCCACATAGATCACCTGCCCTGTGTCGTCCAGCGAGTGGAACGACGCAACATCCTCTCCCTCGAACCGCAGGTCGATGTAGCAGTCATCCTCGAACACCGGGACGCCGTGTTGCCGGGTGACCTCCAGAACCTTCTTGCGGCGCTCCAGGGTCATGGTCCAGCCCAGCGGATTCTGGAAGGTGGGGATGGTGTACAGGTACTTGACCTTGCGCCCTTCCCCCTTCAATCGCTCTATTGTCGCGTCCAGATCCTCAGGGATAATTCCGTCTTCGTCGCACTTCACTCCCACAACGTTTGCCTTGTAGCGGCGCAGCGAGCGAAGTGTCCCAAGGTACAGGAACTCCTCGGTCAGCACGGTATCCCCGGGATCCGTCAGGGCCTGGATCACCATCGAAATGGCCTCTCCGGAGCCGCCTGTCAGGACCACGCCGTCGGGGTCAACCTGCATGCTCCGGCTTCGGGCCAGCCGTTCCGACACCAGCCGCCGCAGTTCCGGATATCCGGCTGGGTCGGTGTAGTAGGCCAAGTCCCTGCCCTCGCGCGCCAGCACACTTCGTACTGCATCCGCCAACCCATCCAGTGGAAGGGTATCAGGGTCCGGATAGGCCACGGCAAAGTCGTATTTGGCGTGACGGGTCTTGCCCGGCGCCACCTCTGGCACCCCGGCGGCAAACAGACCCTCGTAGCTGAATTTCTCTGGCATTGGGCAGCTCCTATCTGAACTAGATCGGCGGCGGGTAATGGACTGTGATTTCGTCTACATCGATAAACACATTTAGAGAGAATGCCCCAACCCAGTGGTCCAGGGGGTAACCGGCCTGAGCACTTTGCCTCAAACCCAAGAACACTTCCTGCAACTTTATGGCGGCCTGCCACTCCGCGACGGACCTCGGCCCGTCCATCTCCCGGTCGTTGATGAAGTACAGGTTGACCAGGTAGGCGTCATGGCCGTTCAATTCCCGCATCCAATACAGGTGCGCCAGCCTGTTGGCATACTGGTAGAAGCTGGCTGACCAGTCCACTGGGGCCCTGGACTTCACGAAGGCCTTTACAGTGGCCAGGCTCTCCTCGATCTTCAGGCGCGCCGACTCTCCCCTCTCCTGGCCGGGGGCCGTGATCATCTCCGGGATGTGCGACTTTGCTTCGACAAGCAGTATCTGGCCCCTGTCCGTGACCGCCAGTCCGTCCCACTGGGGACCAAATCGCGGCCAGAAGTCTGTCAGGTCCTGTTGCGGCCTCTCCGGGTCCCGGAAATACGCAGACCCGGCCAGGCGGTCGAGAAAAGACTGGTCCCTGTACTCCGCGTAGTGGTCATCCAGACAGGGTGAGCGCCACTCAAAATCCTCAGGCAACTCCGGGAGGCACTGCGCGATCGCGTCGCTCAGCAACTCGGGTCGACAGTTAACCAGCACCTGCAGCAACTTCCGGCTCCCCCGGTTGGCGGCTGCCGGATCACTAACTGTGCGCGTCACTTGCTCCCCTTTATGTCATTCACGTCAATATAGACGTGAATAATGCGGTCGGACAGAGGGTGCCTTTGGCGAATTCCCATTAGCCTTTCCTGATAAGTGATGACCGACTCCCACTCTGCTGCCGTTGTCGGGACATGGGTATCCGGCTTCTGACGATCTTTATCATTCAATAGACATAGCAAGACGAGAAATACGCTTTCCTTGTTTAGCTGGTTGAGAAGGTAAAGATGCGCCAGGCGATTTGCATACTGGTAAACTCCAATAGTCCAGTCAACTGCGGATTCTGAACTTCGGTGTATGTGCCTTTTAGTCTCTACCAGACTGGACCTTATCTTCGCCAAGGATCTTTCCCCGGCTCCCGTAGTGCTGATTAGTTCACCAACGTGAGACTTTGCTTCTACCAGCAGGCTTTGCCCTTTGTCAGTCTTGGCGAGCCCATCCCAATGCGGGCCACACTCGGGCCAGAACTCTCCCAGAGGTCTTCTGTCTAGCGATATGCCGAGTCTCCTGACAAAATCATCGTCGCTGTATTCGGCGTAATCATCCTCTCTGAGAGGCGAGACCCAGTCTATATTTGACGGGACCGGATACAAACGGGGAACAATTTGTGCGTTCAGTAGCTCCGAGTGGTCATTTACCAGTACCTGGAGCCACTTTCGACTGCCAGCCTGTGCTATACCTTCAACATGCCGTCCCACGAAATGCGCTCAGCAGGCGTAGTTTCCTAATAATACCGCGAGAACACCGGCTCTTCCCTAGTCATGATCTCCAGCACCACCGGCTGGCCGCCCGACGCGATGTCCTGGGCACGGGCCAGCGCGGGTGCGATGTCGCCGGGCTGCGTGATGGTTTCCGCGTGGCAGCCCAGGCTGTCGGCCATCTTGGTGTAGTCGCCGGTGAGGAACTTCGAGCCGTACTTCTCAACCGCAATGGGAATGTTCTTTTCGTAGCCGCCCATGGCCCCATTGTTGATGATCACCGTGATGGTTCCGATCTTGTTGCGGCTGGCGGTCTCGAAATCGGTACCGCACATGCCCACGGCAGTGTCGCCCATCAGGTTGACGACCGTCTTTTCCGGCGCGGCAAGCTTGGCCCCCATGGCGTACCCCAAGCCAGCTCCCAGCTGTGTGGAGTTGCCCCAGCCCAGGTACCCGCGAGGCGTCGTGGCCTCGTAGAAAGGCACGATCTGGTCCCGAGGATTGCCCGAATCGTGGGTGACGATGCTGTTGGCCTTGTCCAGTCCGTTGTTCAGTTCCCACACCACCCGGTAGGGGCTGATCGGTATGTCGTCCGAGGTGAGTCGGGGCATCCACTCCGCCAGCCACTCTGCCTTGATGGCCGCAATTTCCTTCGCCGTCTCCGACCATCCTGAGCCTGTCGAAGGACGTCGCCCGTTGTCACCCAGAACGCCTTTCACCTCGTCAATGAGTTGTTGCAGCACCAGCTTGGCATCCCCCAGAAGCATGTCCTCAAGCCCGTATTCACCGTTCAGGTCCCGATCATCCACCGTGGACTGAATCACGGACTTGCCCACTGGCACCGGAGCCGAGGCCAGCGTTTTGTTGAAACTGGTCCCAATACCGAACACGAGGTCGGACTTGCGGAGGAACTCGCCAACGGCGCGCGTCCCCGTGTTGCCGCCGGTGCCCAGCGAAAGCGGGTGGTTCTCGGGGAAACCGCTCTTGCCCAGCGTGGTCGTCATCACGGGCGCATTCAACAGTTCCGACAGTTCTACCAGCTCATCCGTGGCCTCTGCATACAGCACGCCCTGCCCAGCGTAGATGACCGGACGGGCTGCATCCATCAGCCTCCGGGCAACCCGCGCGGCATCCACCGGGTCGGCAGCGGTGCGGCGTTTGCTGATCGGGATGTAGTAGAACTCCGACTCGTCGATTTCACCGTTCAACACATCCGTCGGTGTTTCCAGAACGACCGGGCCAACAGGACCGGCGCGGAGCTGGGTGAACGCGCGGCGCAGCATTTGCGGCACGCGCTCCGGTGAGTTGATCATCCCCGCCCACTTGGTCACTCCACCGTAGTTGCGAGTGGCCGAGAAATCCGAGGTCATCGTCGTGCGGCTGGACCCCTCGTGTCCCGGCAGCATAAGGATGGGCACACTGTCTGCGTATGCCTGGGCCACGCCCGGGAAGGCGTTCTCGATGCCAGGGCCGGCCTGAACGATGCAGACGCCGGTCTTGTGCCCATTGTTGATCCTGCTGTAGGCGTCGGCCATATTCACCGCACCGCGTTCCATGCGTGCGATGACGGGCCGGATGCCAGCAGCGGCGATGGCATCAATCAGGGTGTTGTTTGGGAAGCAGAAGGCGAGTTCCACGCCCTCCTGCTTCAGAATGTTGGCTATTGCAGTCTTTCCCTGCATCTTCCCTCCGGGGTGTGATTGAGTTCGGAGATTGTACTACGATGCTCCGGCCGGCGCCCCCGCGACCTCGACTGACCCTCGTGCCACTATGGCCCTCTTTGGCTCTAGTAGAGATCTTCGTCCGAGAAGAAAGGCTTGTCGGACTCCGGATTGACCTGCCCCATCAATCTGTCGGTATAGAGCAGGCAGGCCCTGCGATACAGTACCAGTATCGCCTGATCGACCAGTATCTGTGGCTTGTTGATGCTGCGACCGTGCTTGTGGGCAAGCCAAGCCGAGTGCCCCGCTGCAAAGTACTGCTCCAGGAAGTCCGTGGGCTCGACTTCAACCCCGCACGCCTCGAGTATCTCGTCAGGTGCATCGGCGCACAGGATATCCGGCTGCTCCACCGCCTTGCGTAGAAAATGCTGTTCCCTGTCAGGTTCCATCAGCTGCTGCCGCCTTGAAACATCAGGTTAAAGATTGATAGGGTGTACTATCGTGGTATAGACTATCGTTACGCTACACTAACTTACAGTGTACTCAAGAGGGCAGATATGGCAACTCTAAAACGAGAGAAATTCTCAAGCCAGGTCGACCCGGAGTTGTTGGCGGGAATACGAAAGATTGCAAGCGATGATGGGCGGCAGTTCCAGGCAGTGCTGGAGGATGCTTTCCGTACCTACATTGAGGGCCGTGCCCAAGGGAAAGTTCGCCGTGAGGTTATGGCTCACGCCAGGGCCAGCATGGAGCGGAACCGTGAACTTCTGGAGTTGCTGGCCCAGTGACCCATGAATTCCCAACCATCGAAGAATTAGTCTCAATACACGACTTGCTGATTGAAGAAATCGGAGGCGCGCGTGGCCTCCGTGATGAAGGGGCTCTCGCATCCGCAATCATGCGCCCTCAAATGGGGTATTACGCCGGGCTTCTCGATGAAACGGCCGCCCTCATGGAGAGTTTATCCCAGAATCATCCGTTCATAGACAGAAACAAGCGGGTTACCTTCGTCGGTACAGACTCATTCTTGCGCATGAACGGCTATTTCATCAACTGTAGTAGAGATTCTACGTACGCCTTCTTTATGGAATTGTACGAGTCTAACTCATTCCGATTCGCCAACCTGCTTCCGTGGTTGGAAGACCACGTGAATCCCCTGCCTTAGCGCCCTTCCCACACAAACACCATGACCCGCTTCAACGCGAGAGCCCGCCGGGCAATCCGGCGGGCTTCTGGAATCCTACCAATCCGCTAGTCTGAAATCAGAGGTTCAGCTGCGGGACCAGGTAGCGGCTCAGCTTGCTGTAAATCTGAACCCGGCTGCGCTGGGTATCCGCCACGATCAGCCGGTTGTTCTCCGTGTCGTACTCCACTGCCGTCGGCTGGGCGAATGTCCATTCCGGCTCGGTGGTGCGTACTTCACGCCTGCGCTTCGCGTAGTCGGCGTTGGCGTCCACGGTCATCTGCGCCCAGTGAGAGAGCTGCTGCGCATCCCCTACCAGGCTCGTCAGGAACTTGCCCTCGGCATCGAAGATTTGGATTCGGCCCTTGCCCCAGCGGTTATCGCTCCAGTCGCAGATGTAAACGTCACCCTCGGGGTCCACCGCGACATCCGTCGGGTAGTTGATGTCGCCCTTCTTGTTTCCAGCCTTGCCGAACTGGGCGACAAATTCCCCGTCCTGGGTCAGCTTCTGGACGCGATGGTTACCGGCGTCCGCCACGTAGACGTAGCCGTCCTTGTCAAGGGTGATGCCCCACGGCGAATCGAATTCGCCTTCGCCGGAGCCCTGGCTGCCGAAGGAGCCCAGGTACTGTCCGCCGGTGGTGAACTTGCGCACCCGATGGCTGCGCCCGTCCGTGATGAAGAGTTCCTGGTCTTCGGAAATAGCGATGCCGCAACTCCCGTTGACCTCGGGGTCGCCCTCCTGCACCGTGGAAAAGTGGCGCTGGTAGCCTCCATCGCCGTCGAACACGGTCACGCGATTGAGCCACTCGTCGGCGACGTATACGTTTCCCTCGTTGTCGGCGACGATGCCGGCCGGCCAGATTATCTGACCATCGCCGTTCCCGTAGCGGCTGAACTCGCCGACGTACTCTTCCTCGCCCCAGGTGCTGCCCAGGTCTACCTTGGAGATGCGCTGGCCGACACCTGTACGGTTCCAGCCGACATTGCTGATGGACTCGCTGCCCCTGTTAGCAATGTAGACCATTCCGTTCGGCCCGATGGTCATGGCGACCGGGGAATTGAAGCCCATGCCAGTCTGCGCCCCACGGCCCACATTGTGGCTGTAGTCGAAGGTGCGGCCGGCTATTGTTTCGGTAAGCATTTTGGAAATCCTCCCTGATAAGGGTGGTCGTTGGTTGATTTAGGGGCGGGTTGATTTACCCGCCCCCGGTTTCGATTTCCTGCCGGTGCGAACCGGACTAGGCCATAATGGGCAGCTTTTCGAAGGTCCCGCCCACCAGTGGCTTGGCGTCCAGACCCATCCAGTCCTCGAGAACGGTGGAGTACAGGCCGCGGAAGTCGTTGTTGGGGACCACGTCGCCCTGTTCCAGGTCCTTCTCTTCCAGGGAGGGGAATTCGCTGTACTGGCCGCCCTTGATCCCGGAACCGAACATGAAGGCCGCTCCGCCGGCGCCGTGGTCGGTGCCGGAGCCGTTGTCGTGGGTACGGCGGCCAAACTCGGTGAACATCAGGACCACGACTTCCTGGTCGGCGTCGTGCTCTTTCAGGTCGTCCAGGAAGGCGTCCATTGCGTGGGAGACATCGTACCACAGCTTGTCGTGCATCCCAATCTGGTTGGAGTGGCTGTCGAAGCTGCCGTGGTCAACATAGAAGACTCGGGTGCCGAAGTTGGCCATGTGCACCTGGGCGATGCCCTTCAGCTTCTTGGCAATGGAAGTGTCGGGGTACTCGACGTCCGAGGAGTACATTATCGGGGCTTCCTTCAAGATGTCGGCGCCCTCGAGGGTGTCCAGGCCGGTCTGGCCCAAGTAGTCCATGACTGCGCCGGTACCGATGGCCGGCGAATACATGCGGGCGAAGCGGTCCAGCACCTTGTTGCGCTGTTCGCCTGCGATGTTGGGCAGCAGGCCGTAGTTGTCCAGGTCGTCAACCACTGCCACCGGCACGCCGGGCAGGGCCAGCGCGCGGAACAGCGACGGGCCGAAGCTGACCGTGGTAAGAACGTTTTCCTTGTTGGGGTCGATGTCGCGGGTGGCGCGGCCCAGCCAGCCCTCGGTTCCCAGCTTGTCCGGCTCGCAGGTGTGCCAGATGTCCATCGAACGGAAGTGGGAGCGCGGGGAATTGGCATAGCCGATTCCGTGGATGACGGCCATGTCGCCGCGATCGTAGACGTGCTTCAGTGGCGCCATCTCGGGGTGGAAGCCCATCTTGTCGTCGATCTTGATTATGCGATCTTCGGCCACACCCACAGTCGGCCGGCTGTCCCGGTACAACGGGTCGCTGTAGGGAATAATGGTGTTCAGGTAGTCGTTGGCCCCGGTAAGCTGGAACACTACCAAGACCGGATCTTTCTTGGTGCTGGTCATATCAGCGTTTCCTCCTGCCGGTCATTCCGGCTTGCTAGTTGGTTAGCCCAGGCATTCGGAGTGCGGACTCATTCGTCCGCACTCCCGTGTTCCAATTCGGTTAGGCGTACTGGTACTCGCGCAGCGAAACGATCAACTGCAGGAGTTCCGACACGCGGCGGGTGGACTCTGCCACTTCGCGTTCCGAGCCCCAGGAGAAGTCTCCGCCCTCGCCGACGAAGCCGATCAGTTCGTCGCGGCTCTCGTTGGTGACTTCCAGCGGGCCCATCAGGTCCAGGCAGCCGTCCACGGCCTCGGCGGCCGAAGACACGCCCTGGGCCTGCAGCCGGTCGACCATGTACCGGATGCCCGGGCGGGAGACATCGCCCACCAAGTCGGCGGTGAAGTTCACGCGGCGCATCAGCGAGCCGCTGTTGATCCACTCGGCGCCGGTGTGCCAGCCTTCCACGCTCGGCGGGTTCAGCAGGTCCTGGCCCATGTAGCACGGCTGACGGGAGAGGTCGCCAATCCCCGGAGCCGGGAATTCGGCGCCGCCCACCATGCGCAGGGTGCCGACCACGACCTCGGTCGGGTTCTTCAGCCGGGCGAAGCGGGCTTCCTTGAAGAAGTCGGAGTTGAAGATCAGCCGCAGGGCCGCCCTCATTTCGTAGTTGTTTTCGCTCAGCGCGTTGGCGATGGCGTCAACTGCCTCGGGGTCGTTGGGAGGAGTCACCGACCAGGCTGGCACCTGGGCCTCGTCCGCAACGAAGAAGTTGTACAGGTGGCGGGCAATGAACCGGGAGCAGGCTTCGCTCTCGCTGATGATGCGAACGATGTCCTCGCCGTTCAAGTTGCCGGTGTTGCCCAGGAAGGTCTTCTCGGTGTCGTCGTGGTCCTCGGACCGATACTCGAAGAACCAGTCGTGACGACCGATGGGTCCGCGCGGCAGTTTGGGCTCGATGGTCCAGCCGGTGAAGGCGCGGGAGCACTCCCGAACGTCTACTTCGGTGTAGTTGCCGACGCCGAGGCTGAACAGCTCCAGGAGCTCGCGGCCCCAGTTCTCGTTGACCGCATCGGCGTGGTTCTCGCAGTTGTCTAGCCAGTAGATCATGGCCGGGTCCTTGGCCATTTCGACCAGCAGTTCGCGGAAGTCGCCCATGCCCTTCTCGCGGAACTTGACGATCATGTCCATCACGTCGTCATAGTGGTCGACCTTTGAGACGCCAGTGGCGAAGATGCCGTGCCAGAACAGGGCCATCTTCTCTTCCAGCGGGCGCTTCGTGTTGACCATGTCGTGCAGCCATTCGGCGGCGCCCATGCCGGGCAGGGTGCCGGGCCGCCAGGTCCAGGGGTGATACCGCATCATTTCGTTGCGGTCCTGCGCGGGCTGTACTTCGGGACTGAGCAGTTCGTCCACGGTGGCTTCGTAGCCCTGGGCTACTCTGGCCTCCAACTCCTCCCTCGTAGCGCCAAACCCAGCGCGGCGCATCAGGTGTGCCATCAATGCGATGTCCTGGTCGCCCATGGTTCCCTCCTCTGTTGATAAGGTTGGCTGTTGGTAAATGCTAGCCCGCAAGGCCATGACGCATAGCGCGCCACCCCGCAGGCGGGGTTGCGCGTATATTATTAGTGTCAGATACAGGTTGTCAATCGTTCAGGGCCAGTGAGCAAGCGGGCCGGCGCCACCCAAATTGACCAGGAAATGCACTCGACACTACACTCGGCCACATACTCGATTTGAACCTTCCCTATTTGGATATGAGGATTTGGAAGCGAGGTTGAAGATGCGACTCGAAGGAAAGGTTGCACTGGTTACCGGTGGCGCCAGGGGACAGGGCGCGGCGGAGGCCCGATTGTTTGCCCGCGAGGGCGCCAAAGTTGTGATTGCCGACGTACTGGACCCGGATGGAATGGCCGTGGCCGCCGAGATTAACGAGTTGGGCGGCGATGCCACTTTTGTCCATTTGGACGTTTCCAGCCAGGAAGACTGGCAGCAGGCCATAGACGACACCGTCGCTGCCTACGGCAAGCTGGACGTGCTGGTCAACAACGCAGCCATCTGGCGTGGCGGACACATTCTGGATACTACCGGCGAGCAGTGGGACACGGTCCTTGACATCAACGCCAAGGGAGTGTTCCTGGGCACCAAGCTGGCTATCCCCGAGATGCGAAAGGCAGGTGGCGGCTCTATCGTGAACATATCCTCCACCGCAGGGCTCGTTGGCAGCCGGACCAGCAGCGCCTACAGCGCGTCCAAGGGCGCAGTCCGCCTCTTTACCAAATCAACCGCCGTCCAGTACGGATCTGAAAACATCCGGGCCAACTCCATCCACCCCGGGCCTATCGACACAGCCATGGGCGACCAGGTCTGGCCCAGCGACGAGTCTCGCGAGGAGGTCATCGAGCGCACCGTCCTCAAGCGTATCGGCACCCCGGAAGACATTGCCAACGGCGCCCTGTTCCTCGCCTCTGACGAGTCGTCGTTCATGACTGGCACCGAGCTGGTCATAGATGGAGGAGTCACCGCACAGTAACGAAGGCCGCCCCTCACACTAAAGGCCGACTCGGGTGATCGAGCCAGCCTTGGTTTCTTTCATTTTACGGAGCGCCCCAAGGCTGATTAACCCCCGAGCAGCTCGGCCAGTGGCCCCACGGGCCCCGCGTCCTCCAGTGAGTCCAGCATTTCCAGTGCCCGCTGTGCGTCGCTTTCATTCAGGGCGATTGAGGCGCAGTCGAGGAACTTCACCCGCACGTCATCGCGGGACACTCCTCGCAGCGCACCCGTCGTCGCCCGCTCCGCCCGCTCCGCCAAGACCCGCCCGTCCCTCAGGTGCACCTCCACCCGGTTGTGGGCCTCCGTCCAGCTGGTCTGCCCCTCATAGCCTGGGTGGCGGCGCATCTCGATGCGCGGGATCATTTCCTGCGCTTCCGACCGCATCACCTGCTCGTCCGTGAAGGATGCCAAGCCTATCCTGCCGTCGATAATCTCCGCCGCCAAGCAGTATTGCATGCTGAACTTCCCTTCCAGCCCGCCCGTCGGCCGCGAGTGAATCAGCGAACGCGGCGGATCGAAGTCCACCAGCACCTCTATGTGGTCCACGTCGCCCGCCGAGAATGTCTCCCTGCTCAGCAGTTGCGATGTCGCGTCCAATGCCAAGTGGGCGCTGCCGCAGCACGGATACTTCTTTATTTCGATACCCGACTCGACCATGAAGCACCGGCTCCCCAGCGACGCCGCGGCCCGGTCCGGATCGTAGCCACTGCCTCCGGAGAACGCCCGCATAAATCCAAAACGGCCCTCGAGCGCATCGTCGGACGCGGTAAACCCCGCCTGCACCAGCTTGGCCGCGTTCACACCGGCCCGGCAGGCAGCCCCTGCGTGATAGGGCTTGGTCATGGTCCCAAAGTTCTGTCGTAGCCCCGACGCCTGCGAAGCCGCCAGCGAGATGGCCATCGCCGTCTGCTCCGGCTCCAGCCGCAGCAGGCGGGCAGTGGCCGCCGCCGCGCCCAAAGTCCCCAGCGGTCCCGTTGGGTGCCAACCCAGGTCGTCAAAGTACGCAGGGCTGATGGCATCACCCACCGCGCATGCCACCTCGAAGCCCAGCAGATACGACAGCAGCAGTTCGCTGCCCGTAGCGCCAATTTCTTCCGCCAGCGGCAGTGCACCCGGGATCAGCGCCGCACTGGGATGCGTCTTGGTGATGAAGGTGACATCATCGTAGTCCAGCGCGTGGGACATCGCCCCGTTGACCAGGGCCGCCTCCAGCGAACTAGTCTTGAAGCCTCTGCCAATAACGGTGGCTGCAGGCTTGCCCCCGAGGTCGGTGACATAGTTACAGAGCACGTCTGCCAGCGGTTCAGTCGAACCGGCCAGCGTACAGCCGAGGCAGTCCGTTATGGCCGCCTTGGCCGCGTCGATGGCGTCTGGTGGGAAGTCTTCCAGCCCGGTGGTGTTGATATATTCCGAGATTCTCTGTGTAAGGTTCATAAACGCCCTCGGCCTTTGCAGGGAACTTTTCGTAGAGTGCTTTAAAGGGCAGTAAACCACGCCCGTAGCCTATGCGCAATTCAGCCATCCATGGCGCTACAGTCCTGGCAACACAGGGAGAGCCGCTGCCCGTTCGTGGATAAGTAAGCGTAATTCTGTGGATAAGTCTCCCACCGAGTGGAAAAGACCTGACATTATGTGAGCAAATGTCGCCCCCATAGCCTGCTTACCCAGTGCAGCGAGGCATCACCTGCCACCAGCGGGGCAATTTCCCTTGGCGACTCCGACGGGCAGTACTTGACACTCACGCCAAGGCCCGAACCTTCGGTAGCGCCACCGCACACGCACCAGTCAGGACCAGTCCCAACCCGCCGAGCGCCAGGATCGCCATGGATGCATTTGTAGCGTCAGCCAGCATTCCCACCAGCACACTCGCCCCTGTCAGAAACCCCCGCTCGTAGGCCAGGACGCTGAAGGTCCTGGCCCGGTACTGGTCGGGAACGATCGACAGCACCACCGTGCCCTGGGTCGTGCGATAGTGGGACTGGAACATGGACATTGCCGCCAGGAAGAATAACGCCGCAGGCAACCACGACGAATACGCCAGCGCCATCGTGCAGGCTGAACTGAAAGCCGCCGTCACCAGAAGCACCAGGCCCCGGCGGGACCCCAACCCGAATGAGGCGATGATGATCGTCGAAATAAACCCGCCTACTCCCGTGACCGCCAGCAGGTAGCCGCCCATGTCCACATCGGCGAGCAATACCTCCGACGTGAACAACGGCAGCAGGAACCACACCGGGTGAAGGATGGTGTTGGGGATAACCGACACCACCATCATCTGGAAGATTTCCCGCTGCTGTCTCCACAGGTAAAGCACCCCGTCCCGGAAATCCGCCAGCGGCGTGAACTTCGAGCTCGACCTGCCAGATACTGGGTCGAGGAAGTTCAGCCGTATGGAAAGCATGAAAAGCACCACGGCCAGGTACAGCGCGCTCTCCAACGCGAAATTCCAGAAGTACCCCAGCCAGAAGATCAGCAACCCGCCCACGAACGGACCGAAAATCCGCGTCCCGGTTATCGTCAGCACGTTGATGGCGTAGGCGTTGCCCACTGCCTCCCGGGGCACCGTGTTGGACACCAGCACCTGCTGCATCGGCTGCGTGATCGCGAGGAAGGCACCGGAGATCAATACATAGGCGTAGGCGTGCCATGCCCTGATGAGGTCGCTCTCCACCAGGAACGCGAACGCCAGCGCCAGCACCGCACCCAGCGCCTGCACGGTCATCACCAGTTTGCGGCGGTCCAGCCGGTCGCCCAGCACACCGGTCAGCGGGTTGACCAGCAGGCTCGGCAGCGTGTTGATGGCCCCCACTCCCACAACGAGCAGGCCACCAACGGCGGAGCCCTCCGACAGGTCCTTGACCAGCCAACCTACGCTCAACAACTGCAGCCACACCGCGGTGTTAGCGCAGAAGTTGGCGCACCACAGCAGCCGAAAATCCTTGTACCGTAGCCAGGATTCGAAAGTGCGGGGGCGTGAAAAGCGGCGTGAGGAACCGATGATGAGGGCCTTTTACACTAATGTTGTTGAAGCCGAGCGGCAGGACGCTGGAAACGGATGGCAGGGCTCAATTATATGCTAGGTAGATTCGCTCGCTCCCGGCAACCAACGAATGAAACGAGTGGATTCAGTATGCCACGATCTCTCAAATCCATGGACAATGGCTGTCCAGGACTGCCTCGGCTATGGGTGTTGTCTATCCTGCGGAGGAGGAGTGCGACACTCCCTCAACCAAAAACTTCGAAATACACATCATAACTTCATCTTGTAAGTAAGTTGGTGGGAGTCGAATTATATAATTTTCCACGTTATGTTCACTATCGTGTGCCAATTGGGCTGGCAGCACTCTTGATCGACCACTTGCATCCCGGAAAGCCCCATTTAAATCCAGAGGTGGTGGAATGAGACTCACCGGCGCAATACCCCTCCGCACTACTTTCGTAATCTGGCTGGCCTTGCTGGCCATCGTATCCTTAGGAATCGCCTGCCAGCCGTCGGAGACTACGACCACCGAAGCAGTCGAGTCCGCATCCGGCTCGATGATGGCTATGGAGGACATGGGTGACCCCGGAGTGTCCCAGGACCGCGTCCTCTTCGGTCAGTCGGCGGCCTTCACCGGCCCGGCTGGGCAATTGGGTCTCGATATGATGATGGGCATCCAGGCCGCCTTCAACGAGCAGAACCAGGCTGGCGGCGTTCACGGGCGCCAGTTGAGCCTGACCACCATGGACGACTTCTACGAACCCGACTCAGCCTACGCCAACACTCGTAGACTGATCCGGAACCAGGGCGTCTTTGCACTGATCGGAGAGGTCGGCACTCCTACTTCCCGTTCCGCATCTCCGTTGGCCAACGCGGAAGGCGTCCCGTTCGTTGCCCCCTTCTCGGGCGCTGAGTTCCTGCGGTACCCGGCTTTGGACAATGTCTTCAACCTGCGCGCCTCCTACTACCAGGAGACCGAGGAGATGGTCGAGCGCCTGACCGAAGACCTCGGGATTACCCGAGTTGCAATCCTTTATCAGAATGACTCTTATGGCCAGGCCGGCTTGCAGGGAACGGTGCAGGCCCTCGAGCGTCGCGGGCTAGCGCCAGTGGAGTCCTGGTACTACCGGCGCAATTCCAGCGCTGTGAAGGCAGCGGTTCTGAACATCGCGGCCGCCAATCCCGAAGCGGTCATCATGATCGGTGCTTCTGCCCCTGTCGCCAAGACCATCACCCTCCTTCGCGAGGACATCGACCCGGTTTTCATGACCGTCTCCTTTGTGGGCGCAAACTCCCTGGCAAGCGAACTCGGCCCCGAAGGTGAAGGAGTTTATGTCTTACAGGTTGTCCCCCTGCCGGAAGACACCAGCATACCGGCAGTCGCTGCATTCCATACCGCGCTAAAGGCCTATGAAGCAGATGCTGAGCCCGGCTTCGTCTCGCTGGAAGGCTACCTTGCCGGCCGTTTGGCCATCGAGGGCCTGCAACGGTGCGGTCCGGACCTGAGCAGGGAATGCTTCCTGAACGCCATTCGCGGCGCTGGCACCATTAACATCGAGGGAATGGAGCTCCAGTACGGATCCGGCGACAACCAAGGGTCGGATGCAGTCTTCCTGACCGTTCTGGGTCGCGATGGGGAATACCAACAGGTAACTAAGTTGGGAGGTGTCCAGTAATGGGTCAGTCGAGCATTTCCATAACACTGGTCCTCACCATCCTTGGCCCTTGGCGCTCTGGGAGCCATAATGGCCCTCGCCATTCTGGGTAGGCTCTTCACTGCAAATCTCAACGACCGAACACAGGCAAACAACGACGTGGAAGTCCTGGACGCCGGCCTCGCAGTCGCCCGGCACGCCAGTTCCATGGCGGCAACCGGGGCGATCGAGTCCAACGTGACCATGACTCGCGATAGCGTGATTGCCGCCCGGACTGCAATCGCCGAAGACAAGGCAGAGCTGTCCGACCAGCTGGCCCTCCTCCAAGGGAAGGGCTACGACACGAGGGTTGGCTTCATCAGGGAACAGGTTGACCTCCTCACAACCACCATCGATCAGATAGAGAATGGGCGTCCCGATCTGCTGAGGGCGATCCTGGCCGGCGAACAGAACCGCCAGAAGCTTGCCCAGACCACGAGCAGGGAGTTGTCGCCCGCCCTGGTTTCAAGCCTCGACAACCAACTCTATTTCATGCTCACTGGGAGGAGCGAAAACAGGCCCAGGGTCGCCACTGGAGCAGAGGCGTTCTCGCAAGAAGAATTTGTTCGATTCGCCCACCTCAACAGCCTATCTCGCTCTGTGGGAATCGGGCATTCAAGCCTGATAGCCGCAAGCAGCATGCGAGACCCCACCTTGGTCACCAATGTTGAAGAGGCCTTCGATACCTCGGCGCAAAGGGCCGAAAAGAGCATCACCTTCCTGGCCGAGGACGGCGGTTACGAGCTTGACCCGCGTGTGATTCCACTCTCGAGAGCGCTGTTTGAAGCTGGGTCCGGGGACGGGAACTACTTCAGCGCCCTCAAGGTCAGGCTCGCCATGGCCGTCCGGGAACGGGCCCTGATTGCCGAGAGCGACAGAATACTCGCCGGTCTACAGGCGGAGACCGACGCACTCTTCGACGATGTCCAGCAGACCTCAGCGACGCGGAAAGCGGATTCGGACCAAACGGCCTCCACAGGACGCATGGTCATGCTCATCGTCGGCATCGTGGGCGTGGTGATAGTATTCCTTGGTGCCGGATTCGCCATGTTCCGGCGGCAGGAAGCCTAGCAAGTACCAGGCTCGGAAACTCCCCTCGACTCTGCACAAGGGCCCTTTCCACTCTCTCTCGGGGGATTGCCGACGAAAAGGCCCTTTACATCTGCCGAAACACTAGCCCGAAATAGGGCCTTGCGATATACTGCCTGCGGTCGTCGGTACCGTCGGCGACAGCGCAAATCCCTGCGTTCGGTAATCAGGCCCAGGCTCGGCATGGTCGCTGAGGCTTGCGGGGAACACTTATCTGGAGAGAACGGGAAGGATGCGAATACCGGGCAGGCGCGTCGGCCGGGCGATCGTGGCACTGGCTGCAGTGGGATTGATTCTTCTATCAACAGTGGCCAGCCACGGGTGCAACGCCAGGGGCGCCAGTCCAGCGGACGGCACCACGGTGGCGGCTACAGAGTAAGAAGCCATCTCAAAATAGCTGGATGACCCAAACCGCCATTCCCGCGAAAGCAGGAATTCAGTGGCTCAAAGCTGTAGGGCGGGTGATACACGCAAGGCATGCTCATTTTGAGATAGTTACAATGCCCCGGCCCGCTCCCTTCTGGCAGGCTCTGGGGAGCAGAAGTCTGACCAGCTATCGATTTCCCCTTCTTCAGGGTATCCTCCGATCTTGGATCGTGCCCACTTTCAATCGGCCCAAGTTGACCCAATTGTCAACCCGATTTAGTAGCGTGCACTGGTACTGACACTGGCGCTAGCGGCTCAGCAAGTCTCAAATTCCTTTAGGCCCGGGTGATGACGGTAGACAACAGCCTCTCCCCCCACGGCGGCGAACTCAAGGTCTCCGTCGCCCCTCGGCAGGGTACGGCGCACTTGATCGCCGGCCTTCCCCAGCTGTCGGTCAATGAGCAGATCGCACGCGAAGTGATCAACTTGACTTATGGCGTCTTCTCACCGCTGGACGGCTTCATGGGCCGGGCAGACCTAGATTCCGTGGTCCGCACCATGCGTTTGGCCGACGGCTTGGTGTGGAGCATACCCATCGTCCTTGACGTTTCCCCGCCGCAATGGGCCTCAACGGGTGCGGCAGTCGGCTCCCGCGTCCTGCTGACCCACCAGGACCAGCCCCTGGCCACGCTGGACGTCTCGGAGGTCTACAGCTACGACAAAGTTGTCATGGCCGGAAACGTGTACGGTACCACCGACCCGGAACACCCCGGCGTGGCCCGTACGATGGCGCTCGAGGACACCCTGGTCGCCGGCAAGGTGACTCTCGTGAACCCGCCCCGCGTAAATCCGCCCTTCGACCAGTTCTGGAAGACGCCGGAGCAGCTCAGGTCGCGGCTGGACGAACTCGGCTGGGGCTCCGCTGTAGCCCACCAGACCCGCAACGTCCCCCACGCCGGCCACGAGATGATGATGAAGGGGGCGCTGTTGGCCTCCGGCGCCGACGGCATTCTCGTCAGCGCCGTCATCGGCGAAAAGAAACCGGGAGACTACATTGACGAGGCCATAGTCCTTGCCCACGACCTCCTGCGCGAGGAGGGCTTCTTCCTCCCCGGGATCCACGAGACTTCCACTCTCATGTGGGACATGCGCTACGCCGGCCCTCGTGAGGCCGTCTTCCACGCCCTCGTCCGCAAGAACCTCGGCTGCACCCACCACATGTTCGGCCGCGACCACGCCGGTGTCGGCAACCATTACGGTCGCTACGCCGCTCACGAAGTCTTTGACACGCTTCCCGAACTTGGTATAAAGTCAGTTCTCACCTTGGAATGGTGGTACTGTCCTGTCTGCGAAAGCGTGGCATACGAGGGTATCTGTGGCCACCCTGAGCAGAAGCAGGACTTGGCCGGGACCCTTATTCGCAGCATCATCAGCGGCGGGCAAGGTCCGGCAGCCACTACGCTTCGCCCGCAAGTGCTGGAGGTAGTGCGCGACTGCGCCGAAAGATACGGGATGGGATCTCCGTTCGTAACAACTGAATACCTGAAACAGCGCACGCCGGTCATCACCATGCCGGAGATGGCTTCTTGCACCTGTACGGAGTGCCAGCCCGCCTGATTCGTCGCTTTTCCAACCCCCCCTCTTTAACAGACACGAGGGGGTTTTAATTTGCTAGTGCCCCCTGATTAATTCCCGTTCCCCCGAGGGGGAGGGGCAGGGCGGGGGCGAACCGATGGAAATTCAAATGGAAAACGGGGTGAACCATGCCAACTTTCGTAGACCCCAACACCTGCAACGCCTGCGCCGAGGAGCATCAGGGACCTCTCTGCGTGTACATCTGTCCCAACGACCTGATGGTTCTCGATACCAGCGTCAACAAGGGCTTCAACCAGGAACCTGAGTTGTGCTCCGAGTGCTACGCCTGCGTGAAGCTCTGCCCGCAGGAAGCCATCAGTGTCCGTGGCTATGCCGACTTCGTGCCCTTGGGCGCCATCGTACAGCCCCACCGCACTCCTGCTGAAGGCATCGAGAACGGGGGCCTGCACTGGGAGGTCATCTTCCGCGACGGCCGCCGATTCGATTTCACCTACCCGTCCCGCACACGAACCGCCGGCACCGTTGTACCCTACGAGGGGTTCACCGAGGACCGCTCCGACGACCTCCGCAACCAGAACCTCGCCGGCGACTCCAATTGGCTGGGCGTCGACAAGCTCCCGGTCCCTTCCCGGTAGGACTGAAATAATCCCCCTCCACCTCAAGTAGAACCCAAAACTCCCTCTCCCTCCGGGAGAGGATTGGGGTGAGGGCGTAACTACTTTCCCTTCTCCCAATCATCGAGCCCACCTGAATCTCGGAGGACCAACCGTGGCTTTTGAAACTACAGAAACTGTCGATTGCGATATCCTGATCATCGGCGGCGGCATGTCCGGCTGCGGTGCCGCCTTCGAGGCCAAGTTCTGGGCCGGCGACAAACGGGTGGTTATCGCTGAAAAGGCCGTCATCGAGCGCAGCGGCGCCACCGGCGAGGGCCTCTCCGCCATCAACTGCTACATGGGCCAGCGCTACGGCTGGAACACACCCGAGGACTTCGTCAACTATGTCGTTAACGACATGATGGGCCTCGCCCGTGAGGACCTCGTTTACGACGTCGGCCGGCATGTCGACAACTCGGTCCACCTCCTCGAGGAGTGGGGCCTGCCCATCTGGAAGCAGGAAAACGGCCAGTACGAGCGCATCGGCCGCTGGCAGATCCCCATCCACGGCGAGTCCATCAAGCCCATCGCCGCCGAGCCGGCTCGTACCGCCCTCGGCCAGGAAAACATCTACGAGCGCATCGCCATTACTCACCTGCTGACTGACGACGAAGACCCGGGGAAAATCGCCGGTGCCTGTGGGTTCTCCGTTCGCGACAACAAGTTCTATGTCTTCCGTTCTCCCGTCGTCATCATCACATCCGGCGGCGCCTCCAATGTCTTCCGGCCCCGGTCCGTCAGCGAGGGCATGGGCCGCACCTGGTACTCTGTCTTCGCCACCGGTTCCGCCTACGGCCTGATGATCCCTGCCGGCGTCGAAATGACCCAGATGGAGCACCGCTTTGTTCCCACCCGGTTCAAGGACGGCTACGGCCCCGTTGGCATGTGGTTCCAGTACTTCCACGCCAAGGTGCTCAACGCCCAGGGCGAGGACTACACCGTCACCCGCGCCGCCGAGTTGGAGAAGTACGAGCCCTACGGCTCGGCCATTCCCACACCCACGCCGCTGCGCAACCACCAAATGTTCCTCGATGTGCGCGACGGCCTCGGGCCCATGTACATGCGCACCGACCTCGCCATGCAAGCCCTTTCGGGGGGCGACCCGGAGAAGATGGAACAGGTCAGAAACGAGGCTTGGGAAGACTTCCTCGACATGACCATCTCCCAGGCACTCACCTGGGCCGCCCAGAACATAGCGCCTGAAGACACCCCGTCCGAAATCGTGCTGGCCGAGCCCTACATCATGGGCTCTCACTCCGGCGAAGCCGGCGCCTGGGTCAGCGGACCCGAGGACATCGCCGTTGACGACTACTTCTGGGGCTACAACCGCATGACCACCGTCCGCGGCCTGTTTGCTGCCGGCGACGGAGTTGGCGCCGCCCCGCACAAGTTCTCATCCGGCTCCTTCACCGAGGGCCGCATCGCCGCCAAGGCTGCCGTCAACTATCTGAACGACAACCCAGGACGCCCCACCGTGTCGGGAGACCAGGTCCAGGGAATGCGGCAAACCATTCTCTCGCCCCTGGCCACATTCGACCGCCACAAGGGTGCCACTACCGCGGAAGAGATCAATCCCAACTATCTGACGCCAAAGCAGGGTCTTGTACGGCTGCAGAAGATCATGGACGAGTACGCCGCCGGTGCCTCCGCCTGGTACACCACCAACAGGCCCACCCTCGAGCGGGGCATTGCCCTCATCGAGATGCTGCGGGAGGATCTGTCGCATCTGGCCGCTCGCTCCCCGCATGAGTTGATGCGAAGCTGGGAAGTCGTCCACCGTGCCTGGGTTGGCGAGGCCCACCTGCGCCACCTCTTGCACCGCGAAGAGACCCGCTGGCCGGGATACTACTACCGGTCTGACTACCCCAACCTCGACGATGCCAACTGGCGCGTCTTCGTCAACTCGCGCTACGACCGGAACGCCAACTCCTGGAGTCTCATGACCCGGCCCTATCGCGACCTGATCACCGGCTAGAGCACTACCGATCGGGATAAAGACTGAGGGGCGCCCCGTTTGGGACGCCCCTCTCTCATTTGCTGATTTGGGAACTATTACAAAACCGATGGATGCCGAGACCCGTAATTCCCCCGATCCATCTCCCCGAATCGAACAGGGAGCGGGAATCAGGTGGCTCGAGCCGTGAATCCGTTTTAATCCATCAGGCCATGATGGTTATAGGATAGTTTCCTAGAACCCACCCGCACCGGCTCCGCCATCCCCTCCTCCGAAACCGCCTGCGTCATGGCCACCGAAGTGATGGCCCACATGCGGCCCCACTATGAACGCACCCGCCGCCACCTCAGCCCCGTTCGGCCTGCCTCGGCGCCGCCTCCGGCCGCGACCCCGGCCCGTGACGGGAGCGGGCTCTTCGAACGGCTCGCCAGCTTCCTTCGCAGCCATGCGCCTGTCGTTCCATTCCTTCCAGTCCTCGCCGGCCCCGGCGTCCGGTTCACTTCGACCACCAAAGAGCTTCCTCAGAAAGTTTCCCAGCATCTGGTTGACTCCCGCGTCGGTAGAATTGGTCAGCCTTCGAGTAGCTGAACTGAAATCAAAGTTGAATGTTCAGGATTCCCTCCCTTTCCGGGAGAGAGTCATTGCTGTCCCAGCTTGATCCGGGGGCTGAGGCGTCCTCAAGCGTCACGGCTGACCCAACAGGCATGCCTCTCGCGCGCGATCCTACCGAACCAAAAGGCGTTGATCAGCCTCATCCCGTGTCGTCGGGTCCGTAGGACCTACGAAGCAGGCGACACGGCAGGCACAAACATTTCTTGAGCTGCATGGACGATGACGCTCGCGGCCGTTTCGTTCGACATCTTGCCCATGTTCAGCATCATCTGGTAATGGGTCGGGTCGTAGGGATTGAAGTTGAAGAAGCGCCGGAAGAAGTTCTCGTGCGCCCTCTCCAGCTCGGCGCCATAGTTTTCCGCTTCTTCCCGGCTGTAGTTCTCCCGCTGCATGAGCGTATGGACTCGTACTTCCAGCGGAGCAATCAGGCCCACGTGGTAGGCATCCGGCAAGTCGGCTAGGATCGCGTTGGCCCCTCGGCCAACAATAACAGCATTGCCCTCCTCGTATATATCCTTCACCACCTTCGCGGTGGCCTCCAGGAAGGTCTTGTCATCAATGTTCCTATTGGCAGAATTGCCCTCACCCATCATCTCCATGAATGTTTCCGGGGGCAGGTTCTCGATCCCTCGGCCGAAATACGGCTCGCCGCTCACGCCCGACATTGCCGACCGCTCCAACATGGTCTGCAGAAAGCGTCCCAGCCGGTCGCGGAACCGGTCAACCCGTTGCTCCTTGGCAATCACCGCCCCGACGGGAGTTCCGATCAGCCTAGCTGCCTGCGTGAAAATCAGCCGGTCGTAGAAATTGATCTCCAGGCTCTCCGCCACTATCTGCCCGATGCTCACCGCACCGGCGCCCAGCGGGCCGTGAATCGTGATTACTGCCATTGCTGTTACCTCCCCAGGTCAATCTGGTGTAGCCGGATGTCCGCTCTTTAGCCGGATATCCGGCAGATCAGAAGCCACTCTCCAGTAGCCTGGAGCGGCGGCGTCCGTACTCGTCTGCAAGAAGGCCCAGGGCGTAGGAATCGAACCACTGGTCACCCCGCCGGTGGGCCTTTCGGAAATGGCCTTCCATTACGAATCCGATGTGCTCCACCATCTGCAGCGCCGGCCTGTTGTATTCCGGCACATCCACCCAGATCCGGTGCAGACCCATGGCGTCAAAGGCGTGGTCCAGCAAGCTGACCATCGCCATGGTGCCGTAGTGGTGGTGCCACAGGTCCTTTCGCCCCACCAGTATGAACGCCTGCGCTTCCAGCAGAGGCCACTCGATCACCAGTTGGGCTTCCCCGATGTGCTCCCCCTCGGTTGTGTAGACAGCGAACACCTTCCGGTTTTCGTCGCTGAACACCCGGTTCCAGTCGCTGTCGCCGCCCTCAAGGACTTGCATCGGCATATAGCCGACGTGAAGTGGCTGCCCGTCATCATCCACACCGTACCAGGATGTGTTAACGTCGTCGTCCCTCAGCCATTCCGTCAGCCGTTCCACATCCTCGCGGCTAGGCGCTGACAGCGTCACTTGCGGAAACATGTTCTTCTCCCCTATGTCAAATTGCTGGAATTTTAGGCGGGGCCGCGGCACCCGCTGATCGCTTGGTCAACAAAAGTTTGCATACATTATATCAAGCTCTATGGTATAGCAAGGCCCGCAAGCGGCCAACCAGGGCCTTTTCCGGCAATCACCCAAGGCCTCTCGCGACAGTTCCGCCCCCGTGAGGGGCTGGTAGTATACTTCCGTGGTTCGCCTCTAAAGGCCATTCGCTGGCAAATTGCATCAAGAGCGAGGAATTATGCGAGAGAACACGCTCAAGGCCACCCTGAACGAAGGCAAGGCCGTTTTCGGAGTGATGATTACCTTCCCCTCGTCACCAGTCGTGGAAATGCTGGGCTGCCTGGGCTTCGACTGGGTACTACTCGATAACGAGCACGGCTCCATCACCGTGGACAACTCCGAGGACCTCGTGCGGGCATCGGAGCTTTCCGGCATCGCCCCCATCGTCCGCCCCGTGGCCAACAAGCCCGAGATCATCGCTCCCTTCCTCGACCGCGGGGCCTGGGGTGTCCAGGTCCCACACGTGAACACTGCCGAGGAGGCAAGAGCCTCGGTTGATGCTGTCAAATACTACCCCGAAGGCCACCGAGGCATCTTCAGCCGCAGCCGTCCCGCCGGATACGGGTTCAGCGGCTCCACCGGCGATTATGTGGCCGAGGCCAACCGCAACACCCTGGTCTGCCTCATGCTTGAGGAGGTTGAGGCCATCGAGAACCTGGAATCTATGGTCGAAGTGGACGGCGTCGATGTCTTCTTCATAGGCTCCGGAGACTTGTCCCAGTCCATGGGCGTCCCCGGACAGCAGACCCACCCCGAGGTACAGGCCCAGATGGAACGGGGCGTCGACGTCATCGTACGTTCCGGCAAGGTGGCTGGTGTCAGCTGCCCCGACAATCTCGTGCCCAAGTTCCTCGACCTCGGCGTCCAGTACTTCCACGGCAACGTCAACAGCCTGATCCAGACCTCCAGCCTCGCCTACCTGGACTCCATGCGTGAGGCCGCCGTCAAGGCAGGTCTATAGCCCGGACACAATTGCTGCGAGGCAATATTCGAAGAGCCTCCAGGCAACTCCGCAAAGAAAAACGGTGGCAGGAAGCCCCTGCCACCGTTTCCTCGTTCCCGGAAACTCGGAGCAACCTACGCGGGCACGGGCTCCTTCCTCACCGAGTTGATCGCCTTCACCTGGTCCATCAGCAGCCGGAAGTTCTCGAAGGTAAGCGACTGCGGTCCGTCACACTTCGCCACGTCTGGGTTGGGGTGCACCTCGATCAGCAACCCGTGGGCGCCTGCAGCGACGGCCGCCAAGGCCACCGGCGTTACCAGGTACCACTTCCCCGTGCTGTGGCTCGGGTCCGCCACGATCGGCAGGTGCGAGAGACGCTGGATCACCGGGATCGCCGCCACATCCATCGTGAAACGCGTGAACTGCTCGAAGGCGCGAATGCCCCGTTCGCACAGCATCACCTGCTCGTTCCCGTGCGACATCACATACTCGGCGGCCAGCAGCCACTCCTCGTAGGACGACGCCAGCCCACGCTTCACCATAACCGGCTTCCGGGTCTGGCCCACCTCGTCCAGCAGGTTGTAGTTCTGCATGTTGCGTGCGCCAATCTGGAGGATGTCTGCGTACTGCGCCACCGTGTCCACGTCAGTGGGGGACATCACCTCGGTGATGACGGGCAACCCGGTCTCCTGCCTGGCCAGGTCAAGCAGCTGCAGGCCCTCAAGGCCCATGCCCCTGAAGCTGTACGGCGAGGAACGGGGCTTGAAGGCTCCACCTCGCAGCACCGTGGCGCCGGCAGCTTTCACCGCCTTCGCCGTGGAGACCATCTGCTCTTCGTCTTCCACCGAGCACGGCCCCGCCATAATGACCGGCTGCGATCCTCCCACCAACGCATCCCCTATCTGGATTGTCGTAGGGTCGGGATGAAATTCTCGGCTCGCCAGCTTGTAGGGTTTCGATACCACCAGCACCTGCATTACACCGGGTAAGAGTTCCAGTTCGTCCTTGAAGTCCGGGGGTATGGAGCCCAGCACGCCCACCACTGCCCGGTCGACGCCCCATGAGATGGCGGCGGTCAAGTCGCGATTTTCGATACGCCTCTGGACCTCCGCAACTTGTTCCTCGGTACTGCCTGCAGCCATTGCCACAATCATTTTCGTCTCACCATCCGGTTTCTTTACTTATGTCATGAGTCTTCGGCAAATTAATTCGGCACCGAATAAACGGAGCCCAGGATGTACACGCCGGGACGACGGCAAAAGCCCATTCGGCTTGCCGTTCGGTCCCGGCTCCATTCCTCCCAGAGCTCGCGCTCTAGTCCTAAGGCCATTTACGACCTGTATGCCCTGAGGGATTCTGTTCCGTGCAGATAAACGTTTACCAACTCCTCAGGTTCTTTATCAGTATTCACAAGTATAAGTATCCTGATGCAACGGTTCAAGGCGGTGGGCACGGTCACTTCGACGGCTCCCAGAAGGGCGATATTCTCCCACCCCATGAGCCGGGCAGCCGACGCAGGAAACACTGCGTTCAGGTCGGGCGTCACCGTGAAAAACGCGGACGCCACATCCCGCTGCTTTATGTCATTGGATTTGATAAGGGATTCCATCAACTCCGTCGTCGCCTCATGGATGGCATCGCTGGTATTGTCCGAAGCGATTGTGGCGCCCCGTATCCCCCGGCAAACGGTCATAAGTTTCCTCCTACGGTAGATCGGGCGGCTGAGATTCCTCCGGCCAGCGAAGCGACAAAGCCACTGGCCCGCTCCACCACCTCGCCCCTCGGCGAATCCAGGATCACCCGCACCAGCGCACTCCCCACAACCGCGGCGTCGGCAGAGCGGCCAACTTCGGCCACATGTTCCGGCGCAGAAATTCCGAATCCCAAGGCCAGCGGGAGGTTGGTATGCGCTCGGACTCGTTGCAGCAGTTCCAACCCACGACCGGACACCTCGGTCCTCGCGCCTGTTACTCCTGTGACACTGACGCAGTACACAAACCCACTGGCAGCCCGGCACGATTCCGCAATGCTCTCCTCGGTACTCGTGGGCGCCAGGAGCGGAATCAACGAGAGTCCCCTGCCCTCACACTCGGCAGCCAACGGCTCCGACTCCGTTCCCGGCAGGTCCACCGTGATCAGGCCGTCCACTCCCACCCGCTGGCACTCCGCCGCGAAGCTTCTGACGCCGTACGAATACACCGGGTTGTAGTACCCCATCAGGATCAGTGGCGCATCCCCCACTCGGTCCCGCAGACCTTCCACCGCCCGCAGGCAGTCGGCGGTCGTTACCCCGTTCTGGAGCGCCAGAAAGCTCGACTGTTGGATCGTCGGGCCCTCTGCCAGCGGGTCGCTGAAAGGCACCCCGATCTCCACCGCGTCGGCTCCGGCCTCGACCAGTGCGGGCACCAGCTCCATCGTGGTCTCCATATCGGGATAACCAGCCGTCAAAAATACAATAAGTCCGGGGCGCTCCCGCTCCCGGACGCTGGCAAACATTCCCTCTATTCGTTCTTTGCCCATTGAAAGGAAAACAGTCCCTCTATCCCTGATTGCACCCCCTGCGGCATACCGGGACACCCCGTCAATGTACCCCACAGCCCGAACAGTGTCCAGCCCCTCCTGTCGCCTGACCCCTTCTTCCCCCGGGCGCTACAACCCGGCCCGCACTGCCAGCAGGGCAAGGGCGTTCTGCCCCGCATGGGCCGCGATGCAGGGCCACAGCGACCCAGTCTTCACATATACGAACCCCAGGGCCAGACCCGTGAAGAAAATGGGAATCACCGTCCCCGGGTCCAGGTGGAACGCGGCGAACACCAGCGCCGTTCCAACCACCGCCGGCCCGGCGCCGATGCTCTGCAGCACTCCCCGCAGCACGAACCCCCGGAACAGCACCTCCTCACTTATGGGTGTGATCAGCGCCAGCGCCTGAAGCGTCAGCAGTATTCCAGCCCCCGGAAAAATGAGTTCAGCCTCGACTTCCCTCGGTCTCAGCGCCTCGATCCCCAGCTGGTCCACCACCAGACCGTACAGGAAGGTCGCCCCGATGCTGAACCCCAGGGCACCCACCGCCAGCGCCGCCGTAGCCGGCACCGTCGTCCGCGGTCTGACCAGCCTCAGCGCACGCAGCTGTGAGTCCGAATGTCGCAGACCCATGAGCCATACCGTGCCCAACGCGCTAACCGCCAGCGCGTGCACCGCCACCCACGCCTCCAGCGCCGGCTCCTGCGATGGATACAGGCGGCCCGCTCCTCGTGCCACCAGCGCCGAGACGAACAGAAGCCCCAGGAAGAGGAACAGCCCCCCCGTGATGTGCAAGACCGTCCAGGGAACCTCCTCCGGATCCGCCTCGGGAAAGACAGGACCTTCACCCTGCCGGGCACCACACCCTGTGCAGAACTGGTCGCCCTGGGCAAGTGCGTAACCGCAACTGGGGCATTTGGAGTCGGAATTCGTCATAAGCTTCGCCAACAGCCGCTACAACATACGGGCTCATGCACAACGGCGCAACCGACCACCACACCACGCCAACGTCCCTGCTAACGGGGCAACGCGGCAATTCAGGTGGTTAGTCTCTGGTCGTCGTAAGGAATCCCAAAATACAGGAATCCCTTACATCCAATAATCCTGTACATCCTGTTCATCCATGTTAGTTCACCCTCTCGGGCGGTCCAGTCCAGCCAGGTCCAGATTGCAACCCATCTTGCCGTGGCCCATAATGGCCGCTGTTTCGCGACAGTTCGCGGCATGTTGGGACTGAAGTCCCCCCGTCGCCGCCGCTCAGGAGCCCCGGAATGCCCGACGACACACCCATATCCCGGCAGGCCTTCGACGAATCCGCCGCACGCCTCGGCATCACCGGCACCGAGTCCCACATGGAGGAACTCTTCCGGCAGGTGCAGGGTGTCTTGGCGGGAACTGCTTCCCTGAAGACCATCAGCGTCTCTGGAACCGAACCCGACATGGCCTTCAGCTCTTCGGGAAGCCCATCAGAGTAGCAACTCACACCTGTTTGGACAACCACTGGCGGGAGAAATCGCATGGACGAACTGGAAATCTGCTACATGAGCGCAGGAGCCCTGGCCCCAATGATTCAGAGCGGTGAAATTTCGCCGGTCGAGATCATCGAAGCCCACCTCTCCCGCATTCGCGCCACCGAGCCTGTACTCAACTCGTTCATCACCCTCCTGCCCAACGAGGCCCTCGCAGCCGCGCGTCAGGCCGAGCGCGACATCCGCGCCGGGCGCTACCGCGGCCCCCTCCACGGCATCCCCGTCGGACTCAAGGACCTGTTCAACACCGGCGGCGTCCGCACCACCTCTGGCTCCCGCATCTACGACACCTTCGTCCCCGCGGAGGACTGCACCGTCGCCGCCCGATTCAGGGAAGCCGGCGCCATCCTGCTGGGCAAGCTGAACATGCACCAGTTCGCCTACGGACCCACCGGCGAGAACCCCGACTACGGTCACATGCACAACCCCTGGGATCCCAACCTCGTCAGCGGAGGGTCCAGCGGCGGCTCCGGGTCCGCAGCCGCAGCAGGGCAATGCACCATCACCACTGGCAGCGATACCGGCGGCTCCATCCGCATACCCGCCGCACTCTGCGGCATCGTCGGCCTCAAGCCCACCTACGGACGTGTCAGCCGCCACGGCCTGACCCCTCTCGCCTGGTCCATGGACCACCCGGGCCCGATGGTGCGCACCGTCGAGGACGCCGCCACCACCATGAATATCATCGCCGGCTACGATCCTAACGATGTCGCATCCGTCAACCTGCCCGTCCCTGACTATACTGTCGCCCTCACCGGCGACATCCGCGGGCTTCGCATCGGCGTGCCCCGCCAGTACCTCGAGGCCCCCTTGGACCCGGAGGTACGAGAGGCGTTCAACACCGCGCTGTCTCAGATGGAGTCCCTCGGCGCAGAAATCTGTGAGGTGGATTTCCCTCAGTTCATCGATGCCGCCCCCATCTCCACCACCATGCTGATGGCCGAGGCCTCCGCCTGCTTCCGCGATGTTCTCGAAAGCGACGGCCAGCTCCTGTACGAGCCGGTGCGCCTGCGCCTTGAGGCCGGGCTATTCATCAGCGCCGCCGACTACCTCAGGGCCCAGCAGGCTCGCACCGTCTTCGACCGTGCCGCACGCAGGCTCCTGGACGAAGTCGACCTGCTCGCCGGCCCCACCGAGCCCGTCACCGCGCCGCCGCTCCTGCAACAGCAGGTCCTGGCAGGAGAGCAGGAGATCGGCACCGTTCCAGCACTGACCCAGTACACCCGCCCCTACAACATCACTGGCTTCCCCGCCATCTCTCTTCCCTGCGGTTTCTCGGCCGCCGACCTCCCCATCGGCCTGCAACTCGCCGGCAGGCCCTTCGACGAGGAAACGGTGCTGCGCGCCGCCCACGCCTACGAGCAGTCCACCGACTGGCACCTCCGCCGCCCGCCCTTATAGCCCGTAAACCTATCTGGAAATTCCCTCTCTGTTGAGAGAGAGGGCCAGGTTGAGGGGGAAATCCTCGCAAGAAGCAATCCCTCATTCAAACATACTGTTCATCCATGTATTCACCCCCACCCCACCACCTGCGATACAATGGGGCCAGCGAATGCAAACTTGACCCATTCGGGCTGGCTCGACCATGGCTGCAATAACCGCCGTTACATTCGACCTTTGGCAGACCCTACTCGTGGATAACCGCGAACTGGGACTCACTCGCTCCAACGCCCGGCTGGAGGGCGTTCAGAGCATCCTGGGGGATGCGGGCGAGTGCTTCGGCCTTGAGCACATCACAGAGGCCTACTGGGACTGCTACCGGAAGTGCGCCGCAATCCGGGACGGACTCCTCGATGTCTCCTTCCCCGAGCAGATAAACATCTTTGTCGAGAACATCAGCCCCGGGTTGGGTGAGCGCCTCCAGCCGGTCTCCCTGACGGAAATCTCCCGCGTTTACGCAGATTCGTTCCTCGAATATCCCCCTCCTGCCCACAGGGACGCCGTGTCCGTGCTGCGGGACGTCCATGAAATGGGCCTCCGGATTGGCCTCATTTCAAACACGGGGATGACCCCCGGGACCACCTTCCGTACCTACCTCTCCAACACAGGGATGCTCGACTTCTTTGAAACCCTAACCTTCTCCGACGAGGTCAAGATGTCCAAGCCGGCGAGGGAGATCTTCCTGCTGACCCTTCGTTCCCTCGATGCAGCGCCCGGGCAGACGATCCATATTGGCGACAGCATCCGCAACGATGTCGCCGGCGCCAAGGAGTGCGGCCTCAAGACCATCTGGATCACCGGCTTCAGCGAGCGCGAGGATCCTTCCGACCCCGCCACCGAGCCCGACGAAACCGTCGACGGATTGGGCGCAGTTATCGGTGCCATTCAGCGCCTCAACACCGCCGCTTAAGGACCGCTCCCCATACGCAGACAGGGTCGAGTTCCCGGACTGCACCACATCAATCGCAACTCCGCCTGTCTTCTCTCCTTCCTTGACAGCGGCAAACAACGAATGATAGCGTCGGACTGACGCTATTTCGTCAGCGACTGCTTGAGACAGGGTAATCTCCTGTCTCCTCGATACAGCCACTTGGGCGGAACCGACTCTATGCGGCTGGTGAACTCAGGACAATTACCCGATCAGGATGACACCGCGGCAGAAGTCAACGAGATCGCTGCATACATTCTTTCGCAGCGCCCATTGATTCTCGTAAGCAACCGCGGCCCGGTCGAACACCAGATGAATGATGGCCAGCCCGAGCCCCGCCGGGGCAGCGGCAGCGTGGTTACATCATTCAGTTCGCTGACCCAGCACTTCGAATTCACCTGGGTCTCCAGCGCCATGAGCGAAGGAGACCGCACAGTCGCGGCCAACGGCGCAGGGACGCCGCTGAAGTCGCCCTTCCCCAACCACCGGATCAATCTGCGGTACGTCACCACCCCTCGCCGCGCATACCACAAGTACTACAACGTCATCTGCAACCCTCTGCTGTGGTTCCTGCAACACTACATGTGGAACCCGCCCTACAACCCCACGGTCGACGCCAGCGTTCACGATGCCTGGGAGACCGGATATATCCCGGTCAACGAGGCCTTCGCCCAAGCGGTGGTCCGTGAAGCTGCCCGCCATGAGGCCTCCCCGGTTGTGATCGGACACGACTACCACCTGTATCTCCTCCCTGAGTTCGTGAGGCGCGATCTGCCCGACGCCATTATCCAGCACTACATCCACATCCCGTGGCCCACCCCTCTTTGCTGGAGTCTTATCCCCAGGCACATCGTCCGCCGCATCTGCGAGTCCCTCTGCGCGGCCGACATCGTCGGCTTCCAGACACCCCAGGACCGACGCTGCTTCCTCGACACGGTGGAGGAGTTCGTACCGGAAGCCCTCGTCGACCGGCTTGAGAATTCCGTGGAACTGTTCGGCCTGCAATGTCGGACCAAGGTCTATCCCGGCTCCATCAATGTTGAGGAAGTGCAGCGGATCGCCGAAGCCCCCCGCACCTTGGAGTACGAAGGCCGCCTGCAGTCCGAGGCCGCCGAGTCCACCATCGTGAGGATCGACCGCGGCGAGCCCAACAAGAATATCGTCCGCGGGTTCCGCGCCTACGACCACCTGCTGGCCCAGCACCCGGAATTGAAAGGCCGGGTGAAGTTCCTCGCTTTTCTCGTGCCTTCTCGCACCCACCTCCGCCAGTACCAGCGGTACATGGAAGAGGTCAAGCAGACCATCCAGCAGGTCAACAAGACCCACTCTTCAGGCAACTGGCAGCCCATCGTCCCATTCATGGAGAACAACTACGCCCAGGCCATCGCCGGGATGAAGCTGTACGACGTCCTGCTCGTCAACACTCTGTTCGAGGGCATGAACCTGGTGGCCAAGGAGGGCCCCGTCGTCAACCGGCGCGACGGAGTGGTGGTGCTGTCCCAGAGCAGCGGCGCCCACAACCAGCTTGCCGGTGGAGCCCTCAGCGTGGCCCCAACCGACATCGAAGGCACGGCCCAGGCGCTCTTCCAGGCCATCACCATGCCCCCCGCCGAGCGCAGGAAGAGGGCCGACATGCTCTTCGAGGCCGTCTGTAGCCACGACAACGATGACTGGCTCTTCCGCCAGTTCCAGGACATAGCCGCATTGCTGTAGGGCCTGGGGTATACGTCTCCGGATGTGTCGTCACGCAACTGCTGGCATATTCAGGAGCGGCGGGGTAAAGTGGGTACATGGATCAGTACTTCGCCCCAGGCCCATTCGAGGCCGGGTTCCCCGACCTCCAGCTCTGCATCTTCCCCCACCTGCGCGAGTTCCTCGTGTTCGACGCGCGGCCGGGCGAACCTCAGGTGCGCCTGCTGAACTCTGACGATGTGCTCGGCACCGAGTTCTTCAATGCCGTGGAAGCCGAGTTTTCCCACGCCCTCCGGCACACCGGCGAGTACCCCTTCTCCCACCTGATGAACCTGCCAATGCACTTCGAGGAGACCATCCGGGAGGTGGCCATGTCGTTCATTCTGGAACGGCTTGGCGTGCGGATGCATGGGGAGCCCGGGTCGGACTTCTCGGCGGCAGATCTCCCAGGAGTTGTGGTCTATGTGGTGACCGGCGGGGCGGTCTCCGCCCACTCCGAGGTGGTCCTGGACGCGCTGCGTTCGCTGCTGGAACGAAGCAACAGCCTGGACTCCCTGCCCGAATGGGAACACACGCTGAACGAGATGGTCTCCAAGGAAGCCCAGATAGTCCAGAAGCTCAGCCGCGAAGAACTGGCAGAGGCCATCCGGGGGGACTCTCCCGACTACTTCACCCTCTGGGACAACCTCAACTGATGACCTTGCCTGGTGACCCCAGCGGACGGCTACGGATAGGCCTGATCTCAGACACCCACTCCGCAGGCAGCGGCCGCGACCTCCCGCACGAGGTCCTTCAAGCCTTCATCGGCGTCGACCAGATCCTCCACTGCGGCGACCTCGAGTGCCTTGGAGTCCTTGACTACCTGGAAACCGTGGCCCCGGTACTCGCCGTGCGAGGATACGAAGACCCTCGTGAACCGGGACACCGGCTCGCCGACGCAGTCAGGGTGGTCCACATCGGAGGCCTCTCCATCGGAATGATCCACGATATCCAGTGGCCCGGCCCCAGGATAGCCACAACCGGCGATGGGACCGGCTTGGTGTTGCCTGAAGGAAGGGCGGAAGAAACGCTCTCGCGCAAGTTCGGAGAACGGGTTGACATCGTACTCTTCGGCGATACCCACGAGGAAATAATCTGCCGCTGGGACAAGGCGCTGATCATCAACCCGGGAAGCCCCACATACCCGGGAAAGAGGCATCGTCGCGGCTCTCTGGGCACCGTGGGATTGCTGGAAATAGAAGCGGGCGAATCAATCGCCCGCATCATCAATCTGGAGACCGGCCTGGAGGCTGAGTTCTAGGGGTGGCCGCCCGCAGGGCCATAGGCGTCGGCCGGCAACGCTATGGATCCGGGGTACTTTTCCAGCAATGACATGAAAAAGTCGTGCCGGGGCGGGTTCGTCGCGTCGTTATCGGACTTGCGCAGGTTGATGCGCATGGCAGGATTGCCGTCGGCGTCCCGCATCCAGAGCTGGTACGAGGGCAGCCCCCGGTCATTGGTAGTGTGAATGAACTCGGCCTCCCGGATTTTCGACATGTCCAAGTGCATGTGGGTCCCGTCGGGCACCATGAGCGTTACAACGCGGCCATCCGGAGTGAACCTAAGGTCATCGAAGTCCATCCAGACTTCGGCTGAGGCGGCGGTGCTCTCCAGCATCACCACCACCTCGTTGAAGGCCCCTCCGTTCCTGCCATCCCGGCATTCCTCGAGGATTGCCCGCAGAGTAGCGCCTTCATCAACGCTCATGTTCTTCAATCCTCTAACGCTCCGCCAGGGAGCGCAACATTATGCCAGGTTGATCAGCGGGGAAACTTCAAGGAACACCGGTGCAAACACCAGCGATACGACTGCCATGAGCTTGAGCAAAATGTTCAGAGACGGGCCGGAGGTGTCCTTGAACGGGTCGCCTACCACGTCGCCCTCTACGGCCGCCTTGTGGGCATCGGAACCCTTGCCGCCGTAGTTACCCAGCTCCACATACTTCTTGGCGTTGTCCCAGGTACCGCCCGCTGAGGCCATCATAATGGCCAGCATGAACCCCGATGCCACCGAGCCTATGAGCAGCCCGCCCAGAGCCGCAGGACCAAGGATGAAGCCGGCGGCGATGGGAGCGATGACCGCCATCAGCCCGGGAACGATCATCTCGCGGAGAGCGCCACGGGTGCTGATGTCGACGCAACGAGCCGAGTCAGGGGTGCCCGTCCCTTCCATCAGGCCTGGGATTTCACGGAACTGCCGGCGCACCTCATCGACGATACCCTGGGCTGCGCGGCCCACGGCCTGCATGGTCAGGGCGGAGAAGATGAATGGCAACATCGCGCCGATGACCAGACCCACCAGGATCTCGGGCTGGAGCAGATTGATGCCCGAGGTGTCTGCGACAAGCTTGCCGTCTTCTCCGATCTCGATCAGGCCTGCGCTCACTGAGTAAGCGGCCAGCAACGCGAGGGCAGTGAGGGCGGCGGAGCCTATGGCGAAGCCCTTCCCCGTGGCTGCAGTGGTGTTGCCCAGGGCATCAAGCGCATCCGTGCGCTCCCGCACCTCGGGATCAAGGTTGGCCTGCTCGGCAATCCCGCCCGCGTTGTCGGCAACCGGGCCGTAAGCATCAGTCGCAAGAGTGATGCCCAGGGTGGACAGCAGACCGACACCGGCCAGTGCCACGCCGTAGAACCCGGCGAACCAGTAGGCCAGAAGGATCGCGACTGACACGCAGATTACAGGGACAAGGGTGCTCAACATACCGCTGGCAATGCCCTGAATTATCACCGTGGCGGCTCCCGTTTCGGAAGCGGCGGAAACCGTTTGTGTTGGTTTGTAGCTGTATGACGTGAAATACTCGGTAGCCAGTCCGATGATTGTGCCCGCAACCAATCCAGCGACCACACAACCGAACCACCACCAGTTGTCAGTGAGCGTGATGGTCAGAATCGCCGCGAAGATGATCAGCAGGCCGCCAGCGGCGAAGATGCCATACCTCAGCGACCACAGGAGCTTCTCGAAGTTCGCCTGTTCCCCGCTGCGCACTACAAAGGTGCCCAGAATTGCCGCCACGATACCGGCCCCCGCCAGCAGCATCGGAAATACCGACTGGGAAGCGGTGAATTCACTGCCTGCCGCCCCGGCAAGGGCCACGGCGCTGGCTGAAAGGGCCACGGCGGAGATAATGGAACTGACATAGGACTCGAACAGGTCGGCTCCCATGCCTGCCACGTCGCCCACATTGTCGCCCACGTTGTCGGCGATGACGCCGGGGTTGCGTGGGTCGTCCTCTGGGATGCCGGCTTCGACTTTGCCCACGAGGTCGGAACCCACGTCAGCGGCCTTGGTGAAGATACCGCCGCCCACGCGCGCGAACAAGGCGATGGAGCTGGCCCCAAATCCGAACCCGGCCACCACGCTGATGTTCTGGAATATCAGGTAAAGGATGGTAACGCCCAGCAGGCCGATCCCCACGACCGTAACGCCCATGACGGTACCGCTGGAAAACGCGACTCGCAGGGCGGGGTTGAGACCGATCATGGCAGCGGCGGCGGTACGCACGTTGGCCCGCACGGCCACATTCATGCCAATGAACCCGGCGGTGCCTGAGCAGATGGTGCCTACGAGGTAGGATATGGCCGTTGCGGGCACTGCCATGCCATGGTCGAATATCGTGTAGTCCAGTACCCCTAACACGACGGTGACAACCACCACGAAGGGGAGTAGCGACATGTACTCGCGGCGCAAGAACGCTCCCGCTCCCTCGCGGATGGAGTCCCCGATACTGCGCATCAGTTCATTTCCGGGTTCCGCGCTGAGTACGCGCATGGCGGTTATGCCGGCAAAAATGAGTGCAACGGCCCCAGCAACCAGGGCGACAATAAGCGATTCCATGCAGTCTCTCGGAGGGTGAGAATGAGGAGTATGGAGGATAATTTTAGCCCGCGAAATCTATCACAAACACCCATAAGTGTCAAACGAAATTCGTCGCCGCGCACCTCCCTTTTGCCTCTCAAAGGCCGTGATCTATCCAGACCCGTTCTCCCGGGACAGGCCCCCAATCTGGAGCAGTTCCAGGCACTTTCCGACTTGCCTGCAGTTCAGACGCCCTAAGAAAAGGCACAGCTTCGCGCTTATAATTGGGCGTCGACACCTTTTATTCCCGGAGATGCCACTCAATGCGAAGCAAGAACGAAATTCGCCAGGCCGTCTGGTCGGCGATGGAAGAGGCCAATGCAGCCCATACCCGCAAGTTGCACGACAAGATCCCCCATTTCCGTGGATGCGAGGGGGCAGCCGAGCGGGTCGGAGAACTGGAAGCCTGGCAGTCGGCGAAGGTCATAAAGGGCAATCCCGACAAGGCTCAGCGCCCTCTGAGGCAGAAGGCCCTGGAGGAGGGAAAGACTCTCTACATGGCAGTGCCCCGTTTGCGTCAGGAACAATGCTTCGTCGAGCTGGACCCGTCGACCATGGGTGCTTCCCCTGCCGAGGCTTCCACGATCGCGGGGGCCTTTCGCTGGGGCCGGCCCGTCTTTGTTGAGGAAATGAGACCCGTGGACCTCGTCATTTCCGGCTCCGTGGCGGTGAACCCACTGGGTACGCGCGTCGGAAAGGGCGGCGGGTTCGCAGATTTAGAGTACGGCCTGGCCATCGCCGCAGGAATCGTGTCGCCGCAGACGCCGGTGGTCAGCACGGTGCACCCCATGCAGTTGCTGGACGAAGAGTTGCCCTACACCCAGCATGATGTGTTCCTCGATTTTGTCGTGACTGTCGATGAGGTCGTGAAGTGCAGTGGCGAAATGCCTCGCCCGACCGGGATCTACTGGGACGATCTGACCCCGGCCAAGATACGGCAGATTCCATTGTTGAGAAAGCTTAAAGAGCAGGCCGGATGACGGCACTGCTGAAATTCCTTCTCCCCACGGGAAAGAGCCAGGATGAGGGCGTTCCTCTCTGAACGACCTTCAACCTGATGCGGAGTCCGTGCCAATCGCCCTCAGCCGGGGAACTACCAGCCACAGCCCCACGATAATAAGCCAGACCAGAAAGGCGATGCCGGTTACTCGATGCAAGGCAGTGGCTGCGTCGACCCAGATGAACAGCATCGCCACGCCAAGCACTGCGCCCACGACCGCCACGCCTCGGGAAAGTCCCCCCATTCGCCACTGAACCGGAGCCAGAGCGACCAGAGCCAGGCCGGCCAGCGTGAAGCCCAGGGACCCGGTGATCCAGCGAACCGAAAACAGGGAATCTTCAACTATGCTGACGTCAGGCAGTTGGCGAGCGGTTTGCGCCCCAGGTTCTCCTGGCTGCGCCAGCCGCGACCATCCAGACTCGCCGGAAGTAAGCACGGTTACTGTCTCCGGCTCAGGAGCCAGGACCGAAAGGCCTATAGCGGCCGCTCCGGATACTGCCGAGGCTATCCCGGATGCTACGAGCAGGACGGCGGCGACCGTCATTGGGCGGGAATATACCGCGCTCATTGCCCGCCGCAGGTACAATCCCGCCAGCAAAAGCGTCAGGCCACCAAACAGCCGGGCAACGCCGCCAGTGCCGTAAGCGACGCTGGCCGAGCCGATGGCGTGCAGCTTTTCTGACGCTTCCAGGCGTGCGATCTCAGCGGCGTCCAGGCTAAGGCGCAAAGCCACAGAGTCGGTGAACGGGGTGGCGTCAGCCCCCGCGGCCAGGCGAGCCGGGACAGATACTGCAGTAGCCAACGCAGTCAGGAGCAGAAGGACTCCTGCAGCGCGGTAATGGGGAATCAGCGTGGACAAGAGAGTTTGAAGCGGTGGTGCCAGCGAATCAGATCAGCAGGTTGTAGCCGATGGGGAGCGCGGTTCTGCCGGTGAGGGCGTTGGCCAGATCGGGGCCCCGGCCCTCGGCGACGGCCACGCCGGTCAGGACCTGCAGGGCAATCTGCGTTCCGCTGGCCGGGGGAGTCACCTCGACCCGCAGTGCGCGGGCGAAGTCGCCGCCGTGAATCACCAGCTCCATGGTCCGCAGCTGCAGGTAATCGATCAGCCTCATGCCACCTTGGGGCGTGGCGAGAATGAAGTCGTCGTCCAGCTCGTTTACCCTCTCCCGGGCCATGTTCAGAAAGCCGCGCACCATCATTTGCGGGTTGTCCATGATCTCCAGTCCGGCGGAGCGGCCCATCTCGGCGACACGGTCTGGGTCGGCGTTTAATCTGACGTTCACAATCCACTGCGTTGTGGATTCAATGTCGACCTGTGGCGCAGGCTTTTCGGAATAGCCGACGACGGTGTTAATCGAACGGTAGGTATGGCCCGCAAGATCCCGCAGGGTCCACTGGCCCAGGGCATGATTCTCCCAGCTGTCGGCATCCACACCATCCACCAGGCCCGCGAAGAACTCCGCGGATTCCAGGTACGCTTCCCTGATCTTGTCGCCGAAGGGGGTTCGCGAACTCACTTGATCCTCCATCCGAGTGGCGAGTGGGCCGTTGGCGAGTTGGCAACTACGGCTGGCCGACGAGGTTCTCAACTTCTAGGGTTTTCATGAGCCCGCTGATCTGCTCCCAGGTGTCTTCCTCGACGAAGATGCCTTCCTGCCTTCGACGCTGCTCGGTACGGTGCTCGATCTCGCCCGGATACAGTACCTCGGTGAATCCCGCGGCGGGAGGCGAGTCCTTGATGAATTCAACGAATTCGCCCATGTCCTTCTTGAAATCATCAAGGGGGCGGAAGTGCTCGAGGTTAAAGGCTGCGATGAAGCAGCCATCGTTGTGGCGGCCCTCCGGGTCGACACCGAACCCAAGGCCCGTCAGCAATCCTGAGAACACCTCGACCATGAAGGACAGCGCGTAGCCCTTGTGACCCTGGTCGACACCCACGGGGAGTATGGCCCCACCGGAGAAATAGTCGTTGGGGTCGGTGGTCTGGTTGCCATCGCGGTCAACGATCCAACCCTCAGGGATGGACTCGCGGCGGTTGCGAGCCAGAGCAATCTTGCCCAGGGCCACAGTACTCGAGGCCATGTCCATCAGGACCGGTCCATCCAGGTCACTGGGCATGCCTATGCAGATGGGGTTCGTGCCCAGCTTTCTGGCTCGGCCGCCGAACGGAGCAACATGCTTGGGTGCAGCACCGGAATCCGCAGTGATCATGCCGATCATGCCCTCGGCAGCGGCCATGGTCGGATAGTCTCCGAGACGCCCGATGTGGCTCTGGCTGTGCACGGTGATGGCGGCGACCCCGTGGGTGCGGGCCTTGTCTATCGCCATTCTCATAGCCCGCTCCGTGACCACGAACCCGAAGCCCCAGTTGCCGTTGATTACCGCAGTGCAGGGCGCTTCCCGCTCCACCACGAAGGGCGCGCCGGGAACGATGTGGCCCACGTCGATGCGCTCAGCGTAAGTCGGAATCTGGATAACGCCGTGGGAGTCGTGACCCGCCAGGTTGGCCTTGACCAGATGGGCTGCCACCGTTTCCGCCTCTGCGTCTGGTGTACCCTTGGCGCGATAGATGTGATAGGCCGCCTTGTGCAGGTATTCGGGTGAGAAGACGGGCATGGCGAAACCTCTGAAGCCGGATGCTTTGCGCAGAAGTCCTCCTACTGGAAGACCGCCATAAGTCTATCTTCGCCCCCATCCATTGTCCAGAAATACAAGCAGCTGCATACGCTCCCTCATTGCCCACTGATTGGCTGCTGCGCACCTCAGTAAGGGTTCCTGCTTCGCCTTTGCCGACATACGCCCCCTTAGTAACTATACCCGTGATTGAAACGACCACAGACGCTCTTCGAGCCAAGGAACCTGGCTGGTCATGCCACTGGTTTCTACCTCTTACAGAAATAACTGGAAGCCCGAAGTATCCGGTGAATGCCTCGGTATCGGGTAACCCCGAAATCGCCCATGAAATCGCCTGTAACGCCCGGGTTCAACGGGCACGGCTATATTCCCATCCTTTGGGCAAGGCAATAGCATTCTAACTTGATACGCGGTGCAGCCCCCCGTCATTCCCGCGAAAGCGGGAATCCAGAGGGTTCCGCGCCGATACAATCAGCTTAGAGCAGGGAGGCTTGAATTCCCGCTTTCGCGGGAATGACGATTTATTGGGCTCCATAAAATCAGAATGTGTTTGCCTTGATCGTTTGGGCGCCTTGACCGGATATAGTGCGGTTTCTATAATTTCATAGCAGAATATGTTCGGGCAGGGATCGATTCCCGACAGCCCGTATCAGGAACGAGCTCCGATTGGTTCAGCCCACACCGCAGAACATCGACCTTCTGACCGACGCCGCACTTGGTGAGCTATCAGCGCTGAACAGCCAGGAAGCGCTGGAACAGTGGCGAATCACCTATCTGGGCCGAAGGGGCAGATTGACAACGGTGCTTCGCGGGCTGTCCGGCCTCGACATTGATGAGCGTCGCAAGATCGGAGCGCTTGCCAACCAGGCGAAGGTGTCGCTGGAGAACGGTCTGGAGGCAAAGTCGCGGGAAATAAGCGAGGCAGCACTCCAGCGCGCCGCCCATGAGGACCGCCTCGATGTCACCCTCCCCGGAAGGGCACCCGTTGAAGGCAGGCTGCATCCCACCACACAGATCGTGCGTGAGATCTGCGCCGCTTTCGCGGGCATGGGGTTCAGCGTCGTGGAAGGCCCGGAAGTAGAGTGGGACCACTACAACTTCGAGATGCTGAACATCCCCAAAGGGCATCCTGCCCGGGACATGTGGAACACCCTATGGGTCGACTACACGGATGATGCTGGCGAGCAGACGATGCTGCTGCGCACCCATACCTCGCCGATGCAGGCCCGGGTGATGCAGAACCAGGAGCCTCCGGTCCGGGTTATCGTCCCGGGGAAGTGTTACCGCTACGAGGCTACTGATGCCACCCACGAGTGGCACTTCTACCAGGTGGAAGGGCTGGCGGTTGACGAGGGAATCACTTTCGCCAACCTGAAAGGAACACTGTACGAATTCGCCCGCAGACTGTTTGGCGAGGAACGCCGGATACGCTTCCGTTGTGATTACTTCCCCTTCGTCGAGCCGGGTGTAGATATGTCTATCGACTGCTTCGCCTGCCAGGGAGAAGGCGAAGGCTGCCGAATCTGCCGCGACAGCGGCTGGATTGAAATCATGGGGGCCGGAATGGTGCACCCCAAGGTGCTGGCCGGCGTGGGATATGACCCCGACAGGTACACGGGCTTCGCTTTCGGGCTGGGCCCGGAGCGCATTGCGATGCTGAAGTACGGCATCGACGACATACGACATTTCTACGCCAACGACCTGCGGTTCCTGCGCCAGTTCTGAACTGGGCAGCAATCTCCGCCGCAGCGATGCAGCCTGAATGAAAGTTCCCCTCAGCTGGCTCCGGCAATACATCGACGTGGACATCCCCCCCGCCGACCTGGCTCACCGGCTCACCATGGCCGGTGTAGAGGTGGGCGAGGTTGAAGAAGTCGGCGGATGGAGCGATGTCTATGTGGGAGGAGTGACCTCCGTGCGTCCTCATCCAAACGCCGACCGGCTCCGCCTCTGCACAGTGACAACAGGCTCTGATGAGATGGAAGTTGTTTGCGGGGCCCCCAATGTGGCGGAGGGACAGAAGATCTGCTTCGCCCGAATCGGGGCGTTCCTCTACAACGCTCACAGCGGGAAGCATGAGACCCTCGCAGCGGCCCGCATCCGGGGAGTGGAGTCCCAGGGTATGATCTGCTCCGAGCTGGAGCTGGGTCTGGGCGAGGATCATACCGGCATCATTGTGCTGCCGGAGGACGCACCGCTGGGAGAGCCGCTGTCGGACTACCTGGGTGACACCGTCCTGGACCTGGAACTGACTCCAAACCGGCTCGACTGTCTTTCGATGTTGGGTGTGGCCCACGAGGTGGCTGCGCTTACCGGCGGCAAGGTCACAGAGCCGGAAGTCAGTTACGCGGAGTCGGGTTCTCCAGTCGACGAGAGGGTGAGCATATCCATAGCCGACCCCGACCTATGCCACCGGTACACCGCCACCGTCATCGACGGAGTCCAGATCGGCCCATCACCCCAGTGGTTGCAGGACCGGCTGACGAGGGCAGGGTTGAGGCCCATCAGCAATGTGGTCGATGTCACCAACTTCGTTATGATGGAGTACAACCAGCCCCTGCATGCCTTTGACCTAAGTGCGGTGAAGGACGCAACAGTTATCGTGCGCCGCGCGCGCCCAGGGGAGAAGCTGACCACCCTGGATGGAGTTGTCCGCAACCTCACCACCGAGAACCTCGTGATCGCTGACTCCCACGACCCCATCGGCCTCGGCGGCGTTATAGGCGGGGCGAACAGCGAAATTGGTGGCGAGACCAGGACAGTGTTGCTGGAGTCGGCCAACTTCAACGCGGCCAACAACCGTGAGACGGCCACCTCGATGGGACTTCGCACGGAGGCCACGCTGCGCTTCGAAAAGGGCTTGCGTCCGGAACTGGCTCCACTGGCGCTGCGCCGGGCCACCGCGTTGATCCAGGAAGTGGCCGGTGGAACGATCGCTCCAGGTATCGTTGATGTACACCCGGACCCGACACCACCCCTGACTGTCACCCTCACCATGAGGCGTCTGCGCCAGTCGCTGGGAATGGAAATGGAGCTGAGTCAGGCGCGGTTGGCTCTTCAATCCCTTGGGTTCGCATGCACTGAAACGGGCGAGTCGCTGGAAGTAGCGGTCCCATGGTGGAGGAACGATGTGAACATCGAGGATGACCTGGTTGAAGAGGTCATCCGGATTATCGGCTACGACGAAGTGCCCACGGTGATGCTATCTACGCCGATTCCGTTCCACAGCCCCTCTCCGGCGATCGCCCTGCGGGACGAAGTGAAGGACCTGCTTGCCGCTGCAGGAATGCAGGAAGTTATCAACTACTCGCTGGCGTCCTCCGAGATGCTGGAACGGGTCCCGTTAGCCAACCTCGAAACCTCGCCAATGCGGATCGCCAATCCCATGAGCTCCACGCACGAGTTCCTTCGGCCCACCCTGCAATCCGGGCTGCTGGCAACGTTGGCCGCGAACCGGTCGTACAGCGATGGCCCCTTCCGGTTCTTTGAGGCCGGCCGGGCGTTTCTGCCTCGCGCCGGGGACCTGCCGGAAGAAGTGGAGACCGTGACGGCGGTTATGGCAGGGATCAGGGGGAACGAATCGTGGATGGACGCGATTTCCAACAATGACATGGACTTCTACGATGCCAAAGGCATGGTGGAATGGCTGCTGGGCCGGCTGGGAATAGCAAGCGTTGCCTTGGAACCGGCACAACACGCCGTGTACCAGGAAGGACGCTGCGCATCGATAGCAGCCGGCAACCAGGTACTGGGCTATGTTGGAGAGGTCCATCCTTCCATTCTGGAGAAGTTCGACCTGGACGGCGGCACAGTGGCCGGGTTTGAGCTTAGTCTCGCCGCTCTGCTTGGGGCGCTACCGGAGTCAGACAGGCGGTTCGCCTCGCTGCCTCGTTTTCCCGAGGCGACGCGGGACCTCGCACTGGTGGTACCCATCGATGTGCCTGCTGGCCGCGTGACCGACCTTATTCTGAGAAACCGACTGGTTAATGGTGCCCGGCTTTTCGACATCTATTCTGGCGAAAATATCCCACACGGCACCAAATCGCTTGCCTTTCATGTTCAGTTCCAGGCACCCGACCGCACATTGACCAATGAGGAGGTTGACCGTTCACTGGACGGTCTTCTCCGCAGCCTGGAACGCGAGGTGGGCGCTACACTGAGGAGCTAGTGAACTTCCCAGGCTTTTTCTGAGGCGCAACGGGGAACAATCAACCGCGTACCTGCTAAACTGACCACTCTCAATTCAGCCGCGGGAGAGAGCGAAAATGGCAACGCAGCACCGCCACCACGGCCATCAGGAGGAGGCGGCCCACCACCACGGACACAGCGATGCCGAAGAGGACATGCTGAGCGTGGAGGAGGCCTACGAACGGGTGATGGCCAGCTTCGCGCCTCTCGACGCGGTTGAGACGCCGCTCCTGGAGTGTCTGGGGCAGGCCCTGGCAGAGGACGTGACTTCACCGCTGGCGCTTCCGCCTCTGGCAAATTCGGGAATGGATGGATATGCCCTGAAGGGTGCAGATATAGTCGGGGCGTCCAGGGAGTCCCCGAGCCGGTTGCCCGTTATTGGCATCGTCGCAGCGGGGCAGATGCCGGAACAACCTGTCGATGCTGGCACGGCGATGCGTATCATGACCGGAGCTCCGGTACCGGACGGCGCAGATACCGTTATCCCATTCGAGGAAACGGACGAAGTGCAGCGGAAGCTGGAAGGCAGAGCGCTGGACGAGGTGACCATCTTCACTGAGATGCCCAAGGGTTCCAATGTAAGGCCGGCCGGCGAGGACATCCGAGTCGGCGAGCTGGTGCTGGAAGCCGGGACCGTTGTACGCGCCGCAGAGGTGGGCGTGTTGGCCTCCCTGGGCCTTGACCGGACCAAGGTGGTTCGCCGTCCCGTGGTGTCGGTCCTGGCCACCGGGGACGAACTGGAGACCGCGGGCTCCTCGTTGTCTGGTGGCAGGATCTACGACAGCAACAGCTTCAGTGTGGCTGCCTCGGTAGCGGCCTGCGGGGGAGTACCTCGGTTGCTGGGAATAGCCCGCGACAACCTGGACGACCTGCACGCCAAGCTGGCCGCCACGGCTGGTTCGGACCTGGTAATCACCTCGGCCGGAGTCTCCAAGGGCGACTACGACATAGTCAAGGACGTGCTGGAACAGCGGGGATCCATGAACTTCTGGTCAGTGCGGATGCGTCCAGCCAAGCCGCTGGCGTTCGGCCACCTGCGCGGTGCCGGAGGGAAGGACATCCCTCTGCTGGGCCTGCCTGGCAACCCGGTTAGTGCCATGGTCGCATTTGAAATGTTCGCGCGACCAGCGATTCGGGCCATGCTGGGGAGAACAGTGCGGTCTCGTCCGGCCGTGGACGGGATTTTGACCGGGCCAATCCGCAACTTCGACGGCAGGCGCGTGTACGCCCGCGTGGAAGTGGAACTGAAAGGCGGCGTGTATTACGCCACCCCCACCGGGCCCCAGGGCTCAAACATCTTGACTTCGATGTCAAGGGCCAATGGACTCGCCATTTGCCCCGAGGACCTGCCCGTAAAACAGGCTGGCGAACAGGTCCGCATCATCATGCTGGACTGGAACGAAGAGGTGGATCTATGACCATAGCCGGGCTGGATGCCGGCGGATTGCCGGATGAACAGAGTCCGAGCAACGTGCTGTATCAGATCAGCATGGCGAGGCTGGAAGAGTTGAATCGGTCTGCGGTGCACCTCATCGCCGGTCGCCTGAACGAGGCCTGCCCATCATTCGGAAAGCCTCTCCACGAGCTGGTTGCGACTGATCTGATCCGGGAAATCAGGGAATTCCACAACGATGCAGATGAGTTCATCCGCTATGACATGCCCATCAAGGAGATCATATTTCGGACCCTGCTGGCGAGGGGCAACGAGCCAATTACCCTGGGTGATTTACATCAGGAACTCACCGTTCGCAGGAGCAACGCACTTCGACCAATAACAATCGATGAAGCATTGCTTCGCCGCGTTCTCGACGCAGATACCTATTACGGATTTTCGGAAGCCTGACAGCCGCCAGGGCTCGCCACAACAGAGAGCCAGGTACATGATGTACCTGGCTCATTCTTTTGAGTAACTCGTCTGTAAGGTCAGGCGGCTGGAGTAGCGAGTTGTTCCCGGGCCTGTTCCACCAATTGGGAAAAGGCATCAGGGTCCCGAACGGCCAAGTCCGCAAGGATTTTCCGGTCAAGTTCGATTCCGGCCAGCTTAAGGCCGTGCATGAACTGGCTGTAAGTAAGGCCGGCAGCCCTGCAAGCCGCACCGATCCTGACTATCCAAAGACTCCGGAATTCACCCTTCCGCTCCCGGCGATGCCTGTAAGCGTAGGACCAAGCATGCATGACGGATTCCTTGGCCCACTTGTAGTTCCGGTGGGAGGATCCCTGGAATCCCTTCGCAGCCTTGAGTATCTTCTTATGTCTACGACGCTTTGTAACGCCGCGTTTAATTCGTGCCACTGACTGGTCTCCGTTGAGGGCGCCTGCCGGCTAGCCGTACGGCATCAGCCGCTTCAGTCGAGGGACATCAGCAGCGGCCACTTCCATCTTGTCGGAATACTTGCGGGTCACCTTGGTGGGCTTTTTACGCCGCAGGTGGCTGCTCATACGCTTGCGGCGGAGGAGCTTACCCGAGCCGGTTACATGGAATCGTGCCTTGGCGCCTTTGTGTGTTTTAAGTTTTGGCATCGGCCAGTTCTTCTACCTGTTCCGGCTGATTTTCGCCGGTATTGTCGTTTCCGGAATTGCCTGCCTGGTTCCTGTTGGCCGGAGCGCGCTGCAGCTTCTGTTCTTCGCCTTTCTGGAGGGAAGGTATGAGCACCATTGACAGGGACCGGCCTTCCATTGCCGGAGGCCGCTCCAGGCGCACCTCGTCCTTTAGCTCGTCGGCCACCCGCCGCAGCACTAAAAGCCCAAGCTGCTGATGGGCCGCCTCACGCCCACGGAACCGGACAGTAAGCTTGACCTTCGAGCCATCGTCAATGAACTCCCGCACCTTGCGGACCTTGGCGTCGAGGTCGTGAGTCCCGATATTGGGCCGGAAGCGCACTTCCTTCTGTTCGGTGCTCTTCTGTCCCCGCTTGGACTCCTTTTCTTTCTTGGATGATAGGTAAAGCAGTTTGCCGTAATCAAGCAGCCGACACACTGGAGGGTCGGAATTGGGCGCGACTTCCACCAGGTCTACCTCGGCGTCGCGAGCCATCTGGAGTGCGCGCCGGGTTTCCATGACCCCCAACTGCGAACCGTCCCCGCCGATGACCCGGACCTGAGGGCTGGTAATTCGTTCGTTGACCCGATACTGCCTGGCGATGCTAAACCACCTCCAAAGAATTATGCCCCATCCTAGCCGATGGGCATACGGAAATCTATCACAAGGCTACTCGCCCGTCAACGCGATACACCTTATGCTTTTGCCCTTATTCCCCTTCAAACTAGTCCGGGCCGACCTCATCCAACTAGGGACAGCCAGCGTGTGTAACAGGTTGCGAGTCATAAAGAAACCGCCCGACCAAGCGTACGGAAGCGTTGTTGCCACCCAATAGATCGCCTACTCGTCGTTCGGATCGTCATCGGGGTCCATCGGAGAGTCCTCGGCGCCGCCGAAATCCAGACCCTGGAGAAACTCCTCTATCTGCGGCGAGAGAGGCGGCATGGCAATCTCCCCGGAAGAAGCCTGACGGTTTTCCCGATCATAGCGCTCTTCAAGTCGACCCAGCAGCTTGGACACTTCGGAAGTGTCGGTGACGATGTTCTGCAAAGACTCGTACTGCTGAATACCGCGTTCCCTGTCTTCGAGACGGCTGGGCAGACCGTAAATGCGGCAAAGTATGCCGGTCAACCTCGCGATGCCCGAAAAGTCTTCCTCGACCTGGAAGTACTGGGGGAGGTGGACCACGAATATGCGGGTGTCGATTTTCGCCGACTCCGCGTGCTCAAAGCAAAGGTGAGTGATGGTAGTCGGCCCTTCGTAATCGCTGGGCCGGACCTCCACCATCCGGTATTCCTCTTCGTTGGAGGCGTCCACGGTGCCCCCCGACACCAGCAGAGGCCGGGTGTGCGGAACCATGTCATACATTGCGCCGATCAATGAATAGCGCTTCACTCCCAGACGTTCCAGCATCTCGTTAACGGAATCGGTGAAGTCTTCGCCATGAGCGTGGGGTTCCAGGAGGTGAAGGGTAATCAGGTCCGGGCCGTCCTCTCGCACTGCGGCCTTCAAGGTCGTGGTCGGTATGGTGTATTCCCGTTTTCCCTGACGCAGAACGGATTTCGGCCGGTAACGAGTAAAGTCGTAGTAACGACCGGGTCGCACCAGACGTCCTATTTCCTTGGCCCCCAGATAGCGCTCGATGCGACGCAGGCTGAGGCTGCCCACGCTGCCGACATCGATCCACGGACGAAGTACAGCGAGAACATGAGGGTCCTTGAGTTCGGGCAGCGGTTCCTGGATTTCAAAATCCCCAATACGCATAATTGTAGTTTGCCAGCACCGCAGGATGATAGCAAGTGGGGACCAACGCATGCGCTTCGGGCAACGGCTCGGGACTCGTCCGGGTTGAGGCCGGAATCGCCGTTGAGATAACATGGCGGCGCCGTGATGGTTTTCGGCAATCAAGAGGACGGTTTTCGTATGTTGCCGCATGTGGCCCAATTCCTCGGATGCTGTTCTGGCTGACCAGGGGCGCAACCCTCGCCTGCGATGCATAGACGGCAGATCATGTTTGTCCTGATGATGTTACTGGCCTTGTTCCTCGGTCTGGGGTGCGCCACAAGCGAGAACTTCACGACCGGACAGGAGCCCGAGGACGCCTCAAATGCAGCGGTCGTCCGAATAGGCGATGCTACTTACACCGTGGATCTGGCTGTCGAGCCTGAGGAAAGGCAGCAGGGACTGTCGGGAAGGGCGTTCATGGCGCACGACGAAGGCATGTTGTTCGTGTTCGAAGAAGAGCAGCCGCTGCATTTCTGGATGAAGGAAATGCTGTTCCCTCTGGATATCATCTGGATCGATGCCCAGTGCCGCCTCATAGATGTGGCGGACGACATCCCGCCCCCTCTGCCGGGAACAGGGAATGAAGATATCCCGAGAGTACAGTCGCCCTCACCCGCCCGTTATGTACTTGAAGTGCACGCTGGCGAAGCGGCAAGGAACGGCCTGAAGCCGGGCGATCCGGTCGAATTCCTTGGGGAGATAGCCGTCAGCCACGGCTGTTGACGGGAGACCCAACAACCAACCCACGACACGAGAGGACAGTGAACAAATGGACATTCTGGTATCCGGTTCAATGGCGTATGACCGCATAATGAAGTTCGGGGGGCGCTTCAGGGACCACATCCTCCCGGATCAACTGGACAACATCAACATAAGCTTCGGCGTGGACAGCCTTACGGAGCACATCGGAGGAACAGCAGGGAATATCGCGTACTCCCTCGCAATGCTGGGAGAGCAGCCACGAATAGTTGCAACGGTGGGTAGCGACTACCACCGGTATTTCGAGTGGCTGGCTGCATGTGGAATAGGCACCAGAGACATACGGGTTGTGGAAGAGGAATTGACGGCGGGGGCCTACATCACCACTGACGCGGACTCAAACCAGTTCACGGGGTTCAACCCGGGAGCCATGAAACACCAGGCCGGCTTCATCTATGAGGGAATCGACGCCTCGGAAACCATGGCTATCGTTGGGCCCGGCAACCTGGACGATATGATGGAGTTCACGGCGAAGAACAGCGAGCTCGGGCTCTTCACAATCTTCGACCCCGGACAGTCGCTGCCGATCTGGGAACCGGGGGCACTTTCGCGATGCATACAGCAGTGCAACATGCTCATCTGCAACGAATACGAGCTGGGGATGATCACCAACAGCACGGGCTTGGGCAACGATGACCTCGCGGCAAGGGTAGAACACATGGTAGTGACGAGGGGTGAGGACGGCGCGGATGTGTACAGCGACGGGGCCATGGAAACTGTGCCGGTCATTCCCGCAAATGCTGTCGACCCAACTGGAGCCGGAGACGCCTTTCGGGGTGGGCTGATCAAGGGCCTGGTGGAGGGTGCCGGAATCAAGCGTGCGGTGCAAATGGGCACGGTGTGCGGATTCTTTGTTGTCCAAGTCGAGGGAACCCAGACTTACCGGTACACGCTGGAGGAGTACGAAGCCAAGTTGCGGGAGTGCTTCGGGGAGTAGCCGGCCACTCAACGGTTCCTGTCCAACAAGTGCTTTTAGAACTGTGGCCGAACATCTTCACAATCCTCCCCGGTATTCGTTGCCGCAAATAGCGGCGTTGGTTACAATCTGCGGGGCGATCCGACACTCCTCCAGACCCAAGTACTTGAGATATCAGTTTGACCTCTGACGCCACATTTCCTCTGCCGATGCCCCACGGTCCGCTGGACGGCGTGAAGGTACTGGACCTGAGCGAGGACATCGCCGGGTCGTTTTGCGGGCGCCTGCTGGCGGACTACGGTGCCGATGTATTGAAACTTGAGCCGCCTACCGGTGCCGCGTTGCGTCGCATGCCGCCATTCTTCGGGGACGATCCGCACCCGGAAAAGAGCCTGTTCTTCCTGGCGATGAACCTGAACAAGAAGGGGGCGACCGTCAACCTGAAGACTGGGGCGGGCCGCCAACTCCTCAAGGAGTTGATCCCTCATATCGATGTGGTAGTGGAAAGCTACAAGCCGGGTTACCTGGAAGACCTTGGGCTGGGGTATGAGGCCCTGGAGTCGATCAACCCTGGGCTGGTGATGACCTCGATCACTCCGTTCGGGCAGACGGGGCCATACAGCCAGTACGCAGGGGAAGAGATCGTCAACTACGCCATGGGGCTGATCATGAGCATCAGCGGGCAGCAGGGGCGGGAGCCACTGAAGCACGGCGGGTTCCAGGCGCAGTACGAGGGCGGCCTGAACGGTGCGGCGGCGACGGCCATGGCACTGTTTATGCAGGGCAACACCGGCGAGGGCCAGCACATCGATGTTTCCATCACCGAGTGCGTGGCCTCCACGATGATGGCGACGCAGACGATGTACCCGTTCATCGGGGCGACGCAGCCGCGGCGCCGACCCTCCGGCAGCAACTTCGGGCACCCCATGCCCTGCGAAGACGGGTGGATCATCGTGCAGACCGGCGGCGGAGCAACCTGGGAGACCATCGCCAACTTCTTCCGGGATCCAAGACTGCATGAGGAGAGGTTCACGGACACCGCCGAGCGCAACCGAAACGGGGAGGAGCTGGACCGGATTGTGCTGGAGTCAATCAGCGAGCGGGGCAAGTGGGACCTGTTCACCGAAGCGGCCAACTCGCGGATGCTCTTCGGGCTGGTGCAGACCCCCTCGGAGTTGGCAGAATGCCCGCAGCTGGACTCGCGGGACTTCTACCGGGACGTCGACCATCCGGTGATCGGCAAGATCAAGGTGCCGGCCGTGCTGTTCAACCTGTCTCTGACGCCCTACCAGTACCTGATGCCAGCACCGACACTGGGGCAGCATAATCGCGAGATCTACCTGGAGGGACTGGGATACTCCCAACAGGACCTGGTTCTCCTCAGGCAGACGGACTCGATCTGATGGCGACCTCCAACATGAAAACCGGCAAGCTGCCGCTCGAGGGCATCCGGGTGCTGGACTCCACCTATGTGTTCGCCCTGCCCTACGCGGGCGGTCTGCTGGCGGACATGGGCGCTGAGGTCATCAAGGTCGAAGGGCCGGGGAGGCCGGACGTCACTCGCACCGGCGGGTATTCGGGGGTGTTCGCCGAGAACGACCTGGGCGAGGACTGGTGGAACCGTCCCTCGACCTACAACCTGATCCACCGGGGCAAGCAGTCGATCACGCTGGACATGACCGACGAACGAGGCCGGGAGCTCTTCAAAGAGCTGGTGATGGTCTCCGATGTGGTCATGGAGAACTTCACCCCGAGGGTGATGCGGAGCTGGGGGTTGGACTATCCCAACCTGCGCAAGCTGCGGCCGGATGTGATCCTCGTCTCCAACACTGGCTATGGACACGGCGACGGGCCGTACTCCGGATATCCTGCTCAGGCCACGACTCAGGAGGCGACGCACGGGCACTGCTGGATCACCGGCTACCCGCCAGGTCATCCAAATGAAGGGCCGGCCAAGGCCGGAGCCTCGTTCGTTGACTTCCTGTCGACCTGGACGGCTCTGTTCGCCATCGGGGCGGCCTTGCGTTACAGGGCGCGCACCGGGCTGGGACAGTGGGTCGACATGGGCATGTACCAGTCGGGGGTAATGTTCCTGTCGGAGTATGTGCTGGACGCCATCGCCAACGGGCGCGAGGGCGGGCGCATCGGCAACCGCCACCCCTGGCGGGCGCCGCAGGGCTGCTACCCGGCGGCGGGCGACGACCAGTGGATCACGCTGTCGGTGGGCGACGATTCGCAGTGGCGGTCTCTCTGCGAGGTGATGGGTCAGCCGGAACTGGCGTCGGACCCGCGTTTCAGCGCCATCGGCGGGCGTCGCCAGAACCACGACGCGCTGGACGAGGTCATCGCGGCTTGGACCTCGACGCGGGACCGGTATGACACGATGCACGCTCTGCAGGCTGTGGGGATACCCGCCGGGCCGGTGCTGACGGGGCGGGACATCCACTATGACCCGCACTTCAAGAGTCGGAACTTCCTGGAGCGAGTCAAATACCCGCCGGAGCGCCAGATGGGCGAGCGGATGTTCCTGAGCCGCCCGTACAAGTTCTCCAAGAGTCCGCTGCACATCCAGGGGCCGTCGCCGGCCTTCGGGGGGCACAACGAGCCTGCGCTCAGAGAGCTGCTGGGCGTGTCGGACGAGGCCTACCGGCAGCTTGTCGAGGATGTGGTCATCACCACCGTTCCGACCACCGGGGAGCCTTCGCCGGTGGTGCCGCAGGCGGAAGCGCTGGAGAGGGGCATCATCGCCGCGTGGGACCCGGACTACCTCAAGCGCCTGGGCCTGGCGTAAGTCTCGCTGCCACGCGCTGAGGGAGTGCAACCATGATAGTGAGCACCACCGAGACTGTGCCTGGACGCGATGTCGCCGAGATCTTGGGCGTTGTAACAGGAAACATCGTGCAGGCGAGGAACATAGGCCGCGACATCCAGGCCGGCCTGCGGAGCGTTGTCGGCGGCAAGGTGGGCGTCTACTCCGAAATGCTGGCGGAGGCCCGCTCCGAGGCGACGCGGCTGATGGTCGAGGATGCCGGCAACCTCAACGCCGACGCCGTGATCAACGTGCGCTACACCACCAGCGCCATCAGCCAGGGCATGTCGGAGATCCTCGCCTACGGCACTGCCGTCAGGCTGCGGTGAGGGACTTGCGGTCGGGTCTCTTAGTAACTATCTCAAAATCCGCTAAAGTCCAAAACCGTCATTCCTGCAAAGGACCCGTCATTCCCGCGCCCCCGTCATTCCCGCGAAAGCGGGAATCCACTGGTCCAGACGGTGTATCTGGCCGTTGAGATCAAGGTCATGACAGTTTTGAGATAGATACTTGGAGGTTCCCTCTCCCTCCGGGGCAGCGTTAAGGGGGGCGTACCCCCGGTCCCTTTCGCGGCCACTGGTGGCTGAAGGTTCATCCTCACCCCTCCAAAGCTTGCCGAAAGCCTACTTCCTCAAGGAAGAAGGAGAATCAAGAGGCCCTAAACGCCCCGTTCCTTTCTTGACAGTGCCAAAATGGCGGGCATAAGCTTGACATGAGGGCCCGTAGCTCAGTGGTAGAGCAGTCGGCTCATAACCGACTGGTGGCTGGTTCGATCCCAGCCGGGCCCACTTCCTTCTCACTGCACTCCCTGCATTTCCCCGTGAACGATACATCCGAGGGAGGGACCACCATGCCACTGCAGTTGGACCACACGATCGTTCCCGCATACGACAAGGTGAAGTCGGCGGAGCTCATGGCGCGCCTCTTCGGGCTGAAGTACGAGGGGCCGTGGGGGCACTTCGCGCCGCTGAAGGTCAACGACACGCTGACGCTGGACTTCGACGACTCGGACAACCCGCGCTCCAGCCACTACGCGTTCCTGGCCTCGGACGAGGAGTTCGACGCGATCCTGCAGCGGGTCAAGGACGAGGGCGTAGCCTTCGGCAGCGGCCCCCGCTCCCGCACGGACGGCGAGATCAACCACCTACACCAGGGCCGCGGCTTCTACTTCGAGTGCGAAAACGGCCACGTGTGGGAGGTCATCACGCATACGTATGTGTGAGAGGGTGAGGAGCAAGTCGCGCTACATCACATCAGAAAAACCTCCATGGGAGAAGGTCCATGTAACTAGCTTCAACACCGCCTTAGCCCTCTGGATTTTGGATGCAGCGCAATAGTAAAATACCCTATCTGTTGCCATCCAGTATTCAAACAATAACTGGAAATGAGGAGATTGGGGGGGAACGTGTCAGCACCTGTCCTAATGATATCAAACATGAAGGGCGGAGTCGGAAAGACTACCTTAGCGGTTGAGTTGAGTAGAACCCTCGCTCACTCCTACGATAAGGATGTACTACTTATAGATTATGACCCTCAAGCAAACGCTTCGTTCGCATTTTTCGAACCCGCAGAACATTTTAATATGCTTAATGCTGGGAAGGGTGTCGCGAATTATCTTATGCCCGCAAGAAACCCCGACGATCCCTTTTCGGTAATTGGAACTATAGGATCAACTACTGTTAACTTACAGGATCTTTCGGTCAAAGTCCGAGGGTGGTATTATCCTCACGACCGTAACAAAAAGGCTGGCAAATTGGATTTGGTGCCAGGAAGCTTAGACTTGATGAGACTTGCCCTTAATCTATTAACAGATGAAACTGAAAAAAGACTGCTGAGAAGATGGAATAGCCTCATAGATACTGCCAAGAAAACATACGACTGTGTCATTGTTGATTGCCATCCTGCGGGTTCTTTTTTTACAAAATCAGCCTTATTGGTCTCAAATGCAGCAGTAGTTCCGGTAACATCCGATGCTTACGCAGCAACGGGCTTAAATATGATGCGCCACCATATGGAAATGTGGGAGTCCGCCGGAGGCGCAAAGGATTTTGTGGTAGTCTTTAATGACGCTCACAGATCTTGGGATCCTTCAGTTGAGGTTGACATTAGAGAGAATGATAGATTTGCCGACCACTGTCTATCCAATAGAATGAGATATTCGGCCCTCCTAAGGAACCTCGCAAGGCGACGCCAAACTGCGGCGGAACAACCCGTGGCGAACAAACGCAAAGTGGCTGCCAATGTACTCAATGTCACCAGAGAGATGGTGACTCTCCTTCAAAGCAAAGGAATCTTCGATTCCTCATGGGGTTAAACATGCGTACTTGGGACATCGCGAAGCTCCTAGTCGAAAACTGCAATTCGCCTGAAGAAGCTAGTGAAATTGCTAGCGTCTTTCGGGACCCTCAGTCCGTGGAGCAAATACATTTGATACTTGAAGCATTTTCCTCTTTAAACATGACAAACATGACAAAAAACATGACGAAAAACATGACGAAATATGATACTCAGGTAGACCCTCCAGAAACCCAAGGGAACTACGGCTTCGGTTGGCCTAAACTGGACTCTGAATTAACGAAATCTCCCTCCGAAAAGAGAAGAATGAGTTCAACTGCCATATCTAGGGCATCGACGGCCGCGCAACTAGAGAATCTTTTTAGATCCAAGGGTATGACCAACCAACAGATCGAAGAGTGGATAACGGTCAATTTCGGCATCAAAGTCGTAGTAGGAAAGGAGTCACTCAAGAAATATCTGAGGAAAGTTCTAAGTCGAGCAGATTTAGGGCTGAGTAATCGCATTCTGGCAGCAGCTCAAAGACTTGTTAGCGGAACTGCAACGGACAATTCAGATATAAGGGACTATTGGGATGAATTAGACAAGAGACAATTCCCGAACCCATGAACAACGAATATGCAGCCAGGCTCAACAGTTTCTTGCCTTCAGAGGAACAGCTTGTAGCTTTCACTAAAGTGCCTCAGTGCGAATCTCTCTTGCATGCTTTTGATCGCATGACAACTTGGTTCCGACTTCTTTATGACGTAAGGGGAAGTGAGCAAACTGCGGTCCTCATAGCAGCAGCACACTCGAAGGTTATCGAGATTTGGATTCTGATACCACTAGGCCTAATGCATTCAGCTTATACTGCCCTGCGAACTTTCGTAGATATCTGTACAAGTTACACTTTCTATTCCTCTCATCCAATTGAATGGGAAGCAGTGTGTGAAGATAGGGCTAACTGGGAAGGGAGAGCCGATATAATCGAATGGAACATCAAATTCGCGCCGAAATGCCGCGAAATGAACAGGGCATTTGGTCTATCAGAAATTCTCAATCTCAATTATCAACATCTATCTGCATTTGTTCACGGAATACCGGTATCAGGATTGCCAGCACTAAAGAGTATCGACAAAGTGAACGTTTTGGATGAGGACTTGGATAAGTTCACACGGCTGGCAAATGAAACAAGCGAAAGTCTAAATTTGCTCTTTCTTAGCGTATTCCATGAAGAATTGACCTCCCTGTCTACGACGGATTATCGAACGATTACGAGAGGTCTCGACCGGCGAAAGTTAGGCGACGTGGGAATACATCTGCCACGAGTGTAGGTTGCTTCTCGGAAGAATCGGCCTTCCCAACCTAAAATTGGCGTTGTGGCTCTGATCTGCCGATTTTCTCAAGTTGCAGGACCCCATGGAACCCTAAACAGATCCACGAATGAAGCAGAAAGAGGCGAGTTCGAACCCAGCGGCGAAGCTTATCTCAAGGTTGTTTGTTCCTTCATCTTTTCTTTAAGCTCGCTAGTATTACAACGACGCTTCTCCAATTTAGTACCCTTTTCACAGGAAATTGCTTCGTGGCAGGCAAGGGCGCAAAGCTGTCAGCGCGTCTGTAATTCACCATGAAGAGGTACTCAAGGGTGGTTTCTTGCGAACCGTCATTGTAATACAATGCACCTCTTCGTAATCCCCGCTACAATATCCGGCGCTGGCCGTGAAGGGCGCGTGAAGCCTCCGAGCGGGGATTCGGGTGGCCGGAGCGGACGGCTGGACTCTCAGACTTGTGGGGTGCTTGGTGGCTGCGGCTGAGGTTAACCAGAATGTGCGGTATGAGCCGGACGAGAGCGCTCCCAACCATGTGACCGTCGGACTGGGGGTGCAGGCGGGGGTGATCACCCTGCCGGCCATCGTCATCGGCGTAGTGATCGTGATCAAGGCCGGCGGCGGATCGGACGGCTACCTTGCGTGGGCGGCGTTCGCCGTGCTGCTGGTGAGCGGGTTCACGACGCTGATCCAGGCGGTGCGGGTCGGGCGCATCGGCGCCGGGCACATCCTCATCATGGGGACCTCCGGGGCGTTCTTCGCGGTGTGCATCGCGGCGCTCCAGGTGGCGGGCCCGGCGACGATGGCCAGCCTGGTCGTGGTGTCGTCGCTGTTCCAGTTCCTGCTGGCAGCCAAGCTGTCCCTGCTGCGGCGGGTGTTCACGCCGGTGGTGTCGGGGACGGTGATCATGCTGATCACGGCCACGGTGATGCCGGCGATCTTCCCGCTGCTGGGCGCTGTGCCTGAGGATACGCCGGGGTACGCCGCGCCGATGATCACGGTGATTTCGCTGGCGGTGCTGTCGGTGGTGATCCTCAAGGGCTCGCCGGCCCTCAGGCTGTGGGCGCCCATTGGGGCCATCGTCGTGGGCTGCGTGATCTCGGTGCCGTACGGGATTTACGACATGCAGGTGGTGGCCGACGCGGCTTGGATCGGGATACCGCTGGCGTCGTGGCCGGGTCTGGATGTCACGCCCGGCGTGGAGTTCTGGGCGCTGCTGCCAGCCTTCGTGGCGGTCACCATCGTAGGGGCCATCGAGACCGTCGGCGACGGGGTGGCGATCCAGCGGGTGTCGCGGCGCAGGCCACAGGCGACTGACTTCCGGGTGGTGCAGGGGTGCCTGAACGCCGACGGGCTGGGGAACCTCCTGTCGGGCATCGCGGGCACGCTGCCGAACACGACCTACTCCAGCAGCATCTCGATCACCGAGGTCACGGGCGTCGCGGCGCGGCGCGTGGGCGTGGTCATCGGGGTCACGCTGATGGTGCTGGCCTTCTCACCGAAGATCGCGGCGCTGCTGATCGCCATTCCGGGACCGGTGATCGCGGCCCACGCCACGGTGTTCTTGGGCATCCTGTTCGTGCAGGGGATGCGGATCGTCATCGCCGACGGGATGGACCACCGGAAGGCGACGATCTGCGGGGTAACCTTCTGGGTGGGCGTCGGGTTCCAGAACGGCTGGATCTTCGCGGACAAGCTGGGGGACGGCTTCCTGGCGGTGCTGCTGGGCAACGGCATGACGGCAGGGGCGATCACGGCGGTGGTGCTGGTGCTGCTGCTGAACCTCAGCACCCGCAGGCTCGGGCGGCTGCGAGTGCCGCTGAACAGCGATTCGCTGGAGCAGATCGATGGGTACCTGCGGCGGTTCGCGCAGCGGGCCGGCTGGAACGAGGCCTCGACGGAGCGGCTGGCGTCGGCGGGGGAGGAGACGCTGGCGGTGCTGCTGCAGGAGCACAGCGAGGCGGAGACGCCGCTGCAACTGTCGGTGTCGGCACGTCCGGAGGATCACGCCGCGGACCTGGAGTTCGTGACCTCGCTGGAGGGCGAGAACGTGGAGGACCACCTGTCGTACCTGAGCGAGCTGCCGCCGGCCCCGGACGAGCGGGAGGTGTCGTTCCGGCTGCTGCTGTACTACGCGTCGTCGGTGTCGCACCAGAAGTACCACGGGGTGGACATCGTAACGGTGCGGGTGGAGAGCACGCGGTAGGTCCGTTTCAGTGGCCAATGGGCCATGTGCGCCTTGGCTCCACCTTCACCCTCAACCCTCCTCCTCAGGGGGAGGGACTTTTTTGCGGAGGGGGGAAGAACCTGTGGCATCCTGCGCCACACTCCCGGCTGGGTTAGAATGGGCCATCTGAAGCGCCGGAGGTGGAACGATGGTACTGGCAGGTCAGCAGCTTGAGACGGGGATGATCCAGTATCCCAGCCGCGACGGGACGATGATCGACGCGCTGTACAGCCGTCCGGCGGAGCCGGGGAACTATCCCGCCGTGATCGTCACCATGGAAGGCATGGGGCTGATGGACCACCACAAGGACATCGCGGTGCGGTTCGCGGGCCGGGGGTTCCTGGCCATCGCGCCCGACCTGTACACGCGGGAGGGGACGCCGGAGCCCGAGAACGTGCTGGCCACGCTGTTCGCCAGCCCCGACTCGCGGGCGATGGACGACCTGGACGGCGCGGCGGTGTTTCTGAAGTCGCAGGCGCACAGCAACGGCAAGGTGGGGATCATCGGGTTCTGCTCGGGCGGGCGGTACACGCTGATGATGGCGTGCCACAGCAGCAACATCAACGCGGCGGTGGACTCGGCGGGCGGGCACATCGCCGACCAGGAGATCACCGACCTCAGGCCAAAGAACCCCATCGACATGATCGCCGACCTGTCGTGCCCGCTCCTGGCGCTGTTCGGCATCGAGGACCAGAACCCGACGCCGGAGCAGGCGGAGCGGCTGAAGGCGGAGCTCGACAAGCACGGCAAGATCTACGAGTGGGTCATGTACGACAACGCAGGCCACGCGTTCTTCGCGGACTACCGCCCCAGCTACCGCGCCGCCCCAGCGCAAGACATGTGGCACCGAGTGCTGGAGTTTTATGGGAAGCACTTGAGTTGAGGTAGACGCAGCCCGTTTAGAGTCCGATCGTGGTGAGCCTGTCGAACCACGAACGAACTCCAAGTCGATGCAGCGAGCGGGGGCGCAATTGGGTGCGCCCCTTTTCTTTTGCCGAAGCGAGCAATTGGCATCGACAAGAACTCATTGAGGGCGAGTGTGAAAGAGGAGATGTAAAATAGAGGTCAAGGAACGGGCATGACCACGCCGATCAACAGCTTTCAGGACATCCTCGACGCCATGGAGCGGGACCCTGCACTCAGGGACGCGCTCAGGCGGCATGTCCTCACGGAGGAAATTCTCGCCCTCCCCGCGCAGGTAATGGCGCTGACGGACGCGGTGGAGGCGCTGGTAAACGAGTCGAGGGTGCTCCGGGCCGGACAAGAGCAACTCAGTGCGGATGTGGGTGAGATCAGAGCAGATGTAACAGCCCTAAGGGCAGGACAAGAGCTACTGAAGGCGGATGTAACCCAACTCAGCGAAGATGTCGCAGAGCTAAGTTCGGGGCAAGACGAACTCAGAGCAGGAGTTAGCGAACTACGGACCGACGTAGGGCGAATGGGAGGCGATGTCAGCAACATGATGGGTACCGACTACGAGGGAACCGCTGCCCGAATCGCCGACCGGTTGGTGAGGAGAGAACTGGGCTTGACGAATCCCACAGTGGTGATGCGGGGACGGGGCATGAACGCTACCCCCACATTGCCAGAGGTAGACCAAGCTGCCGCCATGGGAAAGATTACCTGGGATGAGTCTGATGATCTGGCCTTGTCGGATGTGATCGTAAGAGCCACCGAAGAGGATGGTTCATTCGTCTACGTGGTAGCCGAAATTTCGATCACGGTCCAGGAACGCGACCGGATCAGGGCGCACCGGCGAGCTGCATTGCTGGAGAAGGCAACGGGGGTGCCCACGATACCGGTGGTCATCGGGGTGGACGAGGAGTCACCTGAGGGCGCTTTGGGGGTGGCGTTCTGGCAGTTCGACCCGGATGCATGACCTCAAGGATTCGAAGCCATCCTAGCCCGATCAAAGGAAAGTTGTAACAAACGATGAGCAGTTACGCGAGACTGTCCCTAAGTTCCATCCATCTCGGGTATACCCGGAATGGCATAGATCCTGGACTTATTTGGCTCTTTCGGCCGTCTGATAAGCATGTTGAGCGGATAGACTCGCGAAACCGAGAACTTCTTGCCGAATATGTACGAGAGGAGTATTTCGACGAGTATGATGAGCACAATGAGTTCACCTGAGTTCACCTTGGTACAATACCGTTGCACCCCCGCAGTAGCTCGAGACCGGCTCGATATCAAGGGCTTCACCTATGACGTTGCAAAGGCCAGCTTCGAAGTGGGCCTTAGGAATAAGATAGACAATCTACGCGGATTCTCCTCCCGTACCGACATTTTTGAAGACACGGTTAGACTATTGGAATCTATCACCCTAGAAGACTGGCTCGCAGCTATAGTGCGCATAAGCGAAGAGGGTCTCACAGCTGGTCAGCTAGATGAAATACCTTTGTCGGATCCACAATTGCCACTGCTTGTTTACATGCTAAGAGATTGCAGTGACTATTTGGGATTCCCGGGTGGCGAGTATCGACACTTTGTAAGGCTCCTTGTTGAAAAAGTTCCGCCAGATGAGCACCTGATTTATGACTTAAGCGATTTGGTTGAGGGAGGTTGGGGCGATGAATCCGATGACCTAATAGCTATTGCAGAATCTCTCATGAATGAGGATTTTCTCTTCGCGCATAGGGTAATAGTCTTAACTGAAGGAGATATTGACAGGACTTTCTTGGAACGATCTTTAAAGCTACTATATCCCCATTTGTCGGATTATTTCCACTTCTTTCAATTTACTGGCGACAAAAGACAGAAATTGGGAGGCGGTGCCGGTGAACTAGCTAATCTAGTACGGGCATTTGTGGCTGCAGATGTAAGGCATCGAATCCTTGCCCTTTTTGACAACGACACTGCCGCTAAGTCCTCTCTCACCAATCTCGCCGTAGATGCGCTTCCCAGAAATATTTCAATTCGCCATTATCCTCAACTTGAGCTCGCCAACTGTTATCCGACATTGGGACCTACGGGAAAGGAACTGATGAATGTAAATGGACTTGCTGGTAGTCTTGAGCTCTATTTAGGTGTGGATGTCCTTAAGAACAGCGCCGGGGAATTCCCTCCAGTGCAATGGTCCGGCCCCGACCAGAAGATGGGTGCTTACCAAGGAGCAGTGCTAGAGAAAAGTAGGATTCATAGGGATTTTGAGAACAAGCTTCGCTTGTGTGAATTTAACCGAGAATTGGTGGATTCCCATGACTGGGAAGGGTTAAGAGCTATCATCAACGTGATCCTAACAGCATTCCATGAGGTTGACACTGAGGCAATTCTAACTGGCGAGATCTATGAATGAGGGTCGTCAAACCCCACTAACCGGCTGATAGTATCAGGGTCGGGATCATTAGGGTTTGGTCTCATGTTGAGCCAATAGATTCACGGAAACTACTTGTGGGGACTACTCTACCGCCCCGCCACCAATCGGAACACCCCCTCCCTCTGGGACAGCAGGTACAGCTCACCGGCGTTGTCTTCGTCGAAGGACATTATGCGGAGGCCCGTGTCGGCCAGCTCCTCGTGCTGGATGACCTGGTCTTCCTCGTAGCGCAGGCCGAAGACCTTGCCTGAGCAGAAGTCGCCGTAGATATAGGTGCCTCGGAGCCAGGGGATCGCGTTGCCTCGGTAGACGTAGCCGCCGATGACGGAGCAGGGGGCGCCGTCGAGGGAGTATTCGTGGACGGGCGGGATGCGGCCCTGGCGGTCGCAGTTGTCTCGGGGGCGGAAGCAGTGATTGCCCTCCAGGATGTTCCAGCCGTAGTTGCCGCCTCGTTCGATGATGTCGATCTCCTCCCATTCGTTCTGGCCTACATCGCCGGTCCAGAGGTCGCCGGTCTCCCGGTCGAAGGAGAAGCGCCAGGGGTTGCGGAGTCCGTAGGCCCAGATCTCGGGCCGGGCACCATCGCTGGCAGCGAATGGGTTGTCCGGCGGGATGGCGTAGGGCTGGGCTTCGGTCGACTCGGAGACGTCGATGCGGAGGATCGAGCCGAGCAGGGTGGAGGTGTCCTGCCCGTTGCCCTGGGGGTCGCCAGCGGAGCCGCCGTCGCCGAGGCCGATGTAGAGGTAGCCGTCGGGGCCGAAAGCGATCTGTCCGCCGTTGTGGTTGGAGTAGGGCTGCTCAACCTCGAGGATGACCAGATCGGAGTCCGGGGCGACTTCGCGATTGAAGTTGAACCTGGAGACCACGGAGCGCCGGGGGTTGGCCGCCGAGTAGTAGATGAAGAGGTGCCGGTCGTTGTGAGGCGAGAGGGCTATGCCGAGCAGGCCCTCCTCGGAGCCACGGCTGCTGACCCGGTCTCGGAGGTCCAGGGGCTCGGGGATCAGGATGTGCTCCTCGGCCAGCTGGTCTTCGTCGAGGACCAGGACGCGTCCGGCCTGCTCGGTCAGCAGGAATCGGCCGTTCCCGGCTTGCACCAGGTTCGTGGGGGCGGAGACTCCGGCGGGTTGCACCTGCTGAAGGCGCAGGGTCCCGAGGGGCGGCGCCGGGGTGGTCTCGGGTGCGACGGGCGGAGTGGCCGTTGGCTCGAGCGAGGGGGTTGTCGCGGGGCCACCGCTGCCGCAGGCCGCGGCGAGGGCAGTAAGCACGACCATCAGGACTGTAAGTATTCCGGCCATGTTCAAAGTATTGCACACTCCAGCATCGGCGCTCTGCCCACAATCTGGGACGAGGATATAATACCCACCGGCCGCCGGGCTTCAACCTGTCCAGATTCCAGAAAGTGTGGGGGATTCCACCGTGCTGCATGTGAGACTGGCAACGGAGGACGATCGGGACGAAGTGCTGCGGCTGGTGCGCAGCCTCCTGATCGAGCTTGGCGGCAACCCGGCGCCGGCTGAAGAACTGTCCGGTGTGTTCACCGATCTGGTAGGGGGCAGCGGGTCGGGATTCATAGTCATTGCTGAACAGAACGGTGCGGCGAAGGCCGTGTGTACGACGTCGTTCCAGAAGGCGCTTCGCACCGCGGGCAGGTACTGCATCCTCCAAGAAATGTATGTGGAACCGGAATCGCGCAGCTCCGGCGTGGGACGAGTGGTCGTGCAGTTCGCGCTGGAGCACGCGGCGGTGAGCGGGTGCCAGGTGGTGGAGCTGGGGACGCCGCGCGAAGGGGACCGGCAGATCGAATTCTACGAGCGAGTGGGATTCGAGAATGTCGGCGCGCGGATGAGGTGGCGGACTCCTGACAACCAGTACCGATAAGTCCCGAAATGCCGGTTTCCCTGGAAGGGTATCGCGGCTGGAAGTTCACCCCCACCCTTACCTTCCCCTGGGGGAGGGAACAAGAATCAACTACTCGAAACCAATCCCAATTGACAAGAGGCTTCTATGAGCGCTGTCGACAACTGGCGCCAGATGATCATCAACGAGCACGCCCAGACGGACCGGATCCGGGGGCCGCGTCCAACCGACCACTGGACGCAGTATGCGCGAAATTTCAAGGACGACCCACACCGAACGGGCGACGAGATGGTTGACGAGCTGCGGGCTCGCATCCGACCGGGGGAAACGCTGATCGATGTGGGGGCAGGAGGCGGCCGGCTGGCGCTGCCACTGGCGCTCTCGTGCCGGCAGGTGATCGCGGTGGAGCCATCGCCGAGCATGTGCGCGGTGCTCCGGGAGACTGCCGAAGAGGCGGGAATCGAAAACGTCACCGTGGTGGAAGAGGGCTGGGCGGAATCATCGGTTGAGCAGGCTGATGTGGTCCTCAGCAGTCATGTGGTATATGTGATCCAGGAAATCGAGCCCTTCGTCAGGAAAATGGAAGGCCACGCGAGACGGCTGGTGCTGGGCGTGCTGTTCCAATCGCCGCCCCAGGCGCAGATTGCCGGGCTCTGGGAGCGGGTGCACGGCGAGGAGCGCCTGCGTCTGCCGTGCCTGCCGGAGTTTCTGCCTGTGCTTGAGGAGCTGGGAATCAATGCCACAGTTACCGAGTTGGGGGCGCGTCCACAGGGAGGCTTCGCCAGTTTCGAAGAGGCCCGGGAGACTATGGCGCGGCGGCTGTATGTGAAGCCGGACACTGAGGAGTTGGTGCGACTGGACCGGGCGCTGGAGGATCTGCTGCACGAGGTTGATGGGGAGTGGCGCATCAATGGGGCTCGCCCCCTGACGCCATGCATCGTGGCATGGGAGACTGGCACATCCTAGCCTGGACAGTGGGGCTCGCTTCCCGTCGTTGAAGCAACTGGCGTTAATGAAACTGGCGTTAATGAAACTGGGCGGGAACCCTGTTGGCTGCGTGCTGACTGCACCGTTGGCGCAGCCGGAACCGTTCGGATCTCCCAGATGCTGTGACCATCAAGTGCGGCCCTCAGAGCGCTGCGGGATCAGGTCCTCAACCTTGGGTTGGAGAGATGGCTGGACCGCCTCTTCTGCGGCCTGACCTGCAGGACCCGGCCCTGCGGATCACGGGGACCTCTGCAGATGCTTCAAGTGCCTTGACCCGGGTACGGCGGGACAGGGTCCGCCTCGGCTGAGGCGTTATGGACTGCTGATGGAATTTTCAGACAAATATTAATCTTGAACACAGTTCAAATTACAGCAGTTATGTGACGGGGCTGGAACGATTCCGATGCGCACTACACAGAGAGTCCTGTGACCTGTATTGGAAACGTCAGACAGGGCTCTATTCAAACGATTATGTTTACCCGTTCGAGTGCCCAAGCGCAGGCTGCCGTGAGGACAAACACTCGCGGACCGGGCAGCCGGAGGAGCCAAGCGGCACAAGGCTGATCTGGATGAGGTCCTCCATGCCTTTTCGACGCAATGACGCAATTAGGTACAGGCCTTCGACTTCTTTACAGATGCGTCACACTTGGACCTCATCACGCCGCGGCCGCACTTTTCGATTCTGGCACCACCGCAAATCGAAATGACTATGGGAACGGAGATCGGCTATCGCATCAGGCTCCTGGGTGTCCTCGTGCGGTGAGTGATCAAGATAACGGAGTGTGCAGCCTCTGTTTCGATTCACGGACACGCAGGCGCGGTGAGGTATTCCCAGTGGCTGCAAATGCACATGTTCGAGGAGACAGCGGATGCCACAATGGCCGCCCACGAAGCGACCAACCCGATGCCGGACGGGAGCCTGGTCAACCGTCTGTTCGCGACAGGGGAACCGAGGAGGATATCCGACTGCCGGATAGCCACGCTGCTAGAACTGGTCCCGTAACCTTCGGAAGTACGGAAGGGCGCCCTAACACGCAGGTCCGCTGAATCTCCGACCGGAACCTAGAAGTTGAAGGGTGTCCAGGGCTGGTGTTCGACGGCAAACATGCGATCGGCCAGGTGCAGCGCGCCCGGCGTGTGATGGTCGACCAGTCCGGCGCCGTGGAGGGCGTGCAGGCCCATGGTTCCCAGGTAGGCCGATGCCAGGGCTGAAACGTCAATCGTCAGGTCCGGCTGGGAGTCCGTGCGGCGGCAGGTGGCCCCTTCGGGTGAGCCATCGAGCTCCCAGGTGGCTTCGTTCCAAGGACAACTGTTGTCCCGCACCTGCAGGGTCAGGCGGCCAGCCTGCGAATAGCTGCGTTGCTCAAGAGCGGAGGGTACATCGACGATGCGGAGCCAGACGCCGTCGCGGATGGTGCGCTGCAGGCGGCGGGGGTCGGCAAGCATCCAGGGAAGGGGGTCGTCGAGTGGGCGCTTGACCGCCTCGGTGACGCTCATCAGGTCGAGGTCGAAGCAGAAGCGCCAGAGGGCGGCGGTGGCGTTCCTGGTTACCGCCATGAGCTCGTTGACGAAGATGGTCGGGCGGCTGGAGCGATAGGACACATAGCCGTCGATTCTGCCGTCCTCTTCGTAGGCGGCGTAGAAGATGCCGCCGCGTCCCCTGCCTCTGACCCGAGGATTGGGATCGAGGGCGTCGGGGGAGCTGGACTCCTCCTCCCACCTGTGGGGCGGCTTCTGGAACACGCCGGAGCGGCCGGCGGTACTGCGGCGGAAGACATCTGGGAGCTTTTCTCCAATGTCTTCGGGTTCAACGAAGAAGACCCGGCCGGGGGTTTCGTACCTGCTGGCGTAGCCGTTATAGGGACGTTCAAGCTTCCAGAACTCGTGCTGCGTGCCCACGCCGTAGCCGAAACGGCCGTAGATGCCGCTCTCGGAGGCAAAGAGGGCGGCGAGGGGTTCGCCCCGCTCGTGGATGTCGTTGAGCTGGTGGCGCATCATGCGGCTCATGATGCCCTGCCGGGTGTGGGTCGGCTGGACGGCCACATTGGCGACGCCTGCGACCGCAGAGGTGCCGCCGGGGATGGACATCTCCAACTCGTGGGAGACGCAGCCGCCGACGATGTTGCTCCCCTCAAAGACTGCTATGGTGCGGGAGAGATCGAAGTGGGGCCTCAGGTCCTCCGGGTCGTGGTCGAGCCGGTTGCTGTGGGAACGCGACTCGGCACGCAGCCACTGGAGAAACTCGTCGGGGTTTACGGGCCTGAGTTCCTGCTCCGGCATCGGATACCTACTCCCTCAAGAATTGATGGCCATCGAAATGCTGGCGCCAAGTATACTGGATTAGTGCAATCGCTACCCTATCTCTCAGATTCAAAGGGAGCGAGGCGGTTTTCACAAGCAGGGCCTTTCGATTATCGGAGACAGCTTGGTTAAGGTAATTCGGGGAAGGCTATACTGCGGTTGGCAGCTTTGCCACTTCAGATTATCCCCGCTCCCTTAAGGGAGCGGGGATAATCTGAAGGCCTTGTATTCACAATACTTTCACTTGCAAGATTGACACAATGCGAGATAATTATTTTCTGAAATCTCATAAACACGCGCAGCGGTGGAGGTGGGCCTTGCATCCCAGATCGTGGAGTCTATTCGCACTACTTAGCCTTCTAATTGTTCCGATGCTTTTGCTTGCAGTGGCCTGCGGATCGGACCCGACTTCCACGCCGGTCCCGGCGCCGGAAGCCACTCCCGACCCCGGGGCCCCTTCACAGCCCGCGACGGAGGCGCCTACCACGGCTGAGCCGGCACCACCCGCGGATACCCCGGTTCCGGCTGACCCGGAGAACCCATTCATAATCGGCGTGATGGAGTCGATAACTGGGCCTGGAGAGACCTACGGCAACGTGGCGGTACAGGCCAAGCAGTTGGCGGTGGAAGAGATCAACGCCGCTGGCGGCATCAACGGGCGTGAGCTGAAGCTCGTCGTCGAGGACTCCAAGTGCGCCGCCCAGGACGCCATCACGGCTTACAACAAGCTGACCGATGTGGACGGGGTGAAGATCATCCTGGGCACCTCCTGCAGCGGTGCGATGCTGGGCGCGGCCCCGCTGGCCGAGGCCGACGGCGTGGTGCTGTTCTCCGGCCTTGCAACTAACCCGGACATTGCCAACGCGGGAGACTACATCTTCCGAACTTCGATGAGCGACCAGCAGGTTGGCGTCGATACCGGCAACGTAATGTGGGCCGACGGGGCCCGCACAGTGGCCACCATCACCGAGGCTACCGACTACGCAGAGGGTGTGCGCCGGACTTCCGTGGCGCAGTTCGAGAAACTGGGCGGAACGGTGATTGGTGAAGAGCGCTACGCCTCGGACATCACCGACTTCAGAAGCCAGCTGACCAAGCTGACGGGCGCAAATCCCGACGCCATACACATCGCCGCGCAGTCGGAGTTCACTGGCGGCACGGTCATCAAGCAGCTGCGTGAACTGGGCTACGACGGGCCGATATACTCGGAGATTGTGGCGGTGGGGGCGACAGCTCTCGAAATCGCAGGCGACGCGGCCACAGGCGTCAAGGCTATCCTGGCCGACATTGACCCGGCCAACGCCAAGGGACAGGAAGTTCTGTCCAACTTCCGGGAAAGGTACGACTATGTGACCCTGGCCTGGTATCTCGGCTCGGCCTACGACGACGTTTATATCACCGCCGAGTGCCTGAAGCAGACCAACGACGATCAGGATGCCGACGGCTTCCGCGACTGCCTGTACGACATCACCTGGAGCGGCGCCATTGGCGACAACTATACATTCGATGAGAACGGGGAGGTTGTCGGGCTATCCAACGTGGTCATCGAAGTGGTGCCCACCAACGAGCGCAACAATGACAACCAGGGCTACATGGTGCTGGGTGCGGCCCCCAGCGAAGCGATGGCCATGGGCGCCGTCGCTCCTGTCTCGGACGAACCTTTCGTTATCGGCGCGATGGATGCGCTGACCGGCGTGGCAGAGTCCTACGGCAATCCGATCCAGCAGGCCAAGCTGCTGGCTGTTGAGGAGATCAATGCGGCGGGCGGCATCAATGGACGGATGCTGGAGATTGTCTTCGAGGACTCGAAGTGCGCCGCGGCGGACTCCATCACGGCTTATAACAAACTGACCGATGTGGACGGGGTGAAGATCATCTTGGGCACGACCTGCTCCGGCGCCATGCTGGGGGCGGCTCCGCTGGCGGAAAAAGAGGGCGTGATCATGCTCTCCGCGTCGGCGACCAGCCCGGACATCGCCACCGCCGGCGACTACATCTTCCGGACGGCGATCAACGACCTGCAGCTGGGCATCGACATAGGGAACACCATGTGGGTGGACGGCGTGCACGACCTCGCCACGATCACGGAGTCCACAGACTACGCGGAGGGCGCACGGCGGACATCCGTGGCGCGTTTCGAGGAGCTCGGTGGGCATGTCGTGGCGGCAGAAGCATACGCCACGGAAACTATTGACTTCCGCAGCCAGATAACCAAGCTGATCAACGAAAACCCCGACGCCATCCTGCTCACGGCACAGGGCGAGGTCTCGGGCGGGACCATCATCAAGCAGGCTCGGGAACTGGGCTACACCGGCCCGATGTACTCGGAGGTCGTGCCCACGCAGCCGGACGCGCTTAGCATCGCCGGCGACGCGGCCACGGGGTTGAAGGCGGTGGTGCCGGACGAGGACCTGTCCACGAACGCAGGCAAAGACTTCCTGGCCAACTTTGAAGCGCGCTTCGGGTATGTGGCACCGCTGCCGTGGTTCCAGGGTTCGGCATACGACGATGTCTTCATCGCCGCCGAGTGCCTGCGTCAGACCGGGGACGACCAGAACTCGGACGGGTTCCGGGACTGCCTGTATGGGCTGACCTTCAGCGGAGCCATCGGAGACAACTACAGCTTCGACGCCAACGGCGATGTGTCCGGGCTGTCCAACGCGGTGGTAGAGGTGCTGCCCCTTGCCGACCGGACCGAAGATAACCGGGGCAAGAGGCGGCTGGGGCCGGCCCCGACTCCCTAATCGGCTCTTATTCGTCCAATATCAGGGCCGGTCTTTGTGGGAAAGACCGGCCCTCCGTATGCTATAACCCTTATGTCAATCATCTACGTCAAACATGGGCCTGACTAGCGAACTGAATTCGATTGGCAGGTGATGCCTTGTTCGGCCAGTCTGCCGGCGAAAGCCGCTTCTCACCACTAGCCAACTTCTCAGCCTCCAAGGTGCTGGCAATCGTCCTCACGCTGGTCGCGGTGGCGTACCTGGCTTGGAAGGTTAGCGAATCGCCCAATCAGGCGTTGCAGTTTGCTTTCAACGGGGTGTCGGTCGGGGCGATTTACGCGCTGCTGGCGATGGGCTTCACGCTGGTGTACAGCACCGTGTGGTTCTTCGACCTCTATTACGGCGCAGCCGCGGCCATAGGGGCCTACGGGGTCTTCTATCTGCGGTCGTCTGAAGCACTGGGCGGGCGGTACGAAGTCAACGAGATGGCGGTCAATGTGGGGTTCGCCGTCGTGACCGCAGGAGTCGTCGCCTGGGTGCTGCACACGAGCGCCTACTCGCGATTCAGGGCGCGGTTCGGGCGGGCGGTCCCACGGGTGGCCATAGGCCTGGTGGCTGGTGCCGCCGGAGCGTACATAGGCCTCGTGCTCTCGTTTCCGGCCAGCCTGCATGTATTGTTCGCGCCCGCCGTCGGCATTGCGGCGGCCATGGTGGCCGCGATGGCCCTGCGGCGAGGGTACCGACTCATCTCGGACGGTGAAGGGACCGCCGTGGCTGTGGCGATGGCGGTCATCGGCGCGGTTCTGGGCGCGCTGTGCGGTTACCTCGTATCTGGCGAGCCCGGGTCGAAGCTGTACCTGAGCTGGGCGGTGTCATGCCTGTTGGCGGGAATCGTGGGGCTGGCGTTGTACCGGGGTCTGTACACCTATATGCGGGAGCGGTCCCGGTCTCCGCTGATCATGCTGGTGGCGTCGCTGGGTATCCTGCTGGCGATCACTGCGTCCACGACCATCGTGTTCCAGAGCGCTCCACGGCCTCTGCCGGACGCATTCGGGACCGCTCCGTTGACCATCGCCGGGGCGAATATCAAGGGATTCAATATCTTCACCATCGGTGTGGCGCTGGCGGGATTCGTCGGGCTGCTGATGCTACTGAAAATGACCGCCTTTGGAAAGGCGGTGCGGGCCATTGGCGACGACGAAGAGGTCTCCAAGGTGGTGGGAATCAACACCACCGTGATCATCGCGGCGGTGTTCTTCATCGGCGCCGTGTACGCCGCTATGGCGGGGCTCCTGAGCGGGCACGACACGGCCATTCAGCCCCGTATGGGCCTGCTGTTGCTCCTGAAGGGCTGGATCGCATCGGTGGTCGGCGGGCTGGGGAACCTGTACGGGGCCATCGTCGGCGGCTTCGCCCTGGGCATGATCGAGCAGTTCGGTATCTGGGACCTGGCCGGAGAATGGAAGGACGTGATTTCGTTTATCCTGCTGATTCTGTTCCTTTCGTTCTGGCCCAACGGCCTGATACCCCGAAAATAAAGGGAAAGTAGAGGCCGAACGAGTACAGGCATGCAAGTCATCCCGAGCGGAGTCTCAAAACTCACGCGCTTGGCCCGCAATCCGCAGGAACTGCTGGTCCTGGCTAGGACCAATGTGGAGCTGTGGGCCAACCTGGTGATCATCGGATGGGCCGTGGGCTTCATGCTGTGGCAAGGCGTGGGCTTCGCCATCACCATCGCCACGGTGTTCGGCATCTGGGCGATCCTGGCCATCAGCCTGAACCTGGTGGTGGGATACACCGGCCTGCTGTCGGTCGGCCACATCGGATTTTTCGGGATCGGGGCCTACACGATGGCGATCCTGACCTCGGACGCTCAGTACGAGCAGCTCAGGACGGAGGCGATACCGACCTTCGGCTGGCCGTTCTTCGCGGCGCTGCCGGTGGGAGCACTGATCGCGGGAGTGGTGGCGCTGGTCGTGGGGGTGGTATTCAACCGTTTTCGGGACGACATATTCGTGCTGGTGTCATTCGGGTTCACGATCATCTCCTTCAATGTATTCCTGAACTGGCGGAGCGTGACCAGGGGCGCGTTCGGGATTCACGAGATCGCCCGGCCAACGGTCGGGAACAGGACACTGGACGGAGAGCTCGAGTTCCTGATGCTGGTGCTTGCGTTCCTCGTCATCGTGCTGGCGATAGCGTGGGTGCTGGTGACCTCCTCCTTCGGGAGGGTGCTGACGGCCATCCGGGAAGACGAGCAGGCGATCGAGGTGTTTGGGTACCAGGCAAGGCACTACAAGCTGGCGGTGTGGACCATCTCGGCGATGATGGCCGGCCTGGCCGGAGGGTTGTTCGGAAGCTGGACGACCTTCGTCGACCCGAACTCGTTCATACTGCTGGAGTCGATGCTGTTGGTGTCCATCGTCATCCTCGGTGGGTTGGCAACAATCTGGGGCTCGCTGCTGGGGGCGATGGTGTTCGTGCTGCTGGAGGAAGGGATGCGGTTCATTCCCTTCCTGCCGACGGAGTTCATCGGGCAGGCACGGCTGGTGGTGCTGGGGGTGCTGCTGGTGTTGCTGATGCTGTTCCGGCCCCAAGGCCTGGTTGGGAGGTTCAAGCTGTGAGCGCACGACCGGGCGGCCCTTACCCTGACCCTCTCCCAGAGGGAGAGGGAAATGCAGAGACGGCCATCGAGACTATCGACATCTCCAAGCACTTCGGCGCGGTCCGGGCGGTGGATGAGCTCAGCCTGCGGATTCCGAAGAAGGGGATGACCAGCATCGTCGGGCCGAACGGGTCAGGGAAGTCGACGGTGGTGAACCTGCTGACCGGGGTGTTGCCGCTGGACGGCGGCATGGTGATCATCGACGGCACCGGTCTGCGGGTGGTGAAGGCCCACGAAAACCCCGGGCACAACCTGACGCGTACCTTCCAGGAAGTGCGCCTGTTCGAGCAGATCAGCGTGTGGGACAACATCATGGTGGTACTGACCGCTCGAGGGCTGTTCCCGGCGCTGCTGGAGCGGGTCAGGCCGGCGCAGCGGCAGAAGGCGCAGCAGATCCTCGAGACCGTGGGCTTGTGGGAGAAACAGCGGGAGCTGGCGATGAACCTGTCCTACGGGCAACGGAAGCTGCTCGAGATCGGGCGGGCGATGGCGCTGGATGTGAACACCTACCTGTTCGATGAGCCGTTCGCCGGGCTGTTCCCGCGGATGTTGGAGCGGGTGATGTCGATCCTCAAGCAGATGCGAGAGGACGGCTACACCATCATCTTCGTGTCGCACAACATGGACATCGTGCGGGACATGTCGGACCACCTGATCGTGCTGGACAGCGGCACACTGCTGGGCGAGGGAGATGCAGACGAGGTCCTGAGCCGGGAAGAGGTCATCGAGGCCTACCTGGGAGCGTAGGCGCCGACCAGGATTCTACTTGACACACCCCTGCAGGACTGGAGGAATGTCAACTTCCGAATACACACTAGCCGTTCCCGAAGACAGCATCCTGGAGCTTACCGACATTTCCGTGCGCTACGGTGTGGTGAATGCGCTGGACCAGGTGTCACTGGGGGTGCGTGACGGCGAGGTCGTGGCTGTCATGGGGCCCAACGGCGCCGGTAAGTCGACGGTGCTGAAGGCGATCATGGGGCTGGCCCCAGTGGTTGCGGGGCAGGTGATGTGGCGGCAGGAGCCGCTGGCGGCGGCGACTCACGAGATCGTCAAGGAAGGCATCGCCTTCGTGCCGCAGGGGCGGCGGGTGTTCACCCACCTCACCATTGCCGAGAACCTGGAAATGGGATGCCTGCACCTGAATGACAGGGCGGAGAAGCGGCGGCGGCTGGACTCGGTGATGGAGTTGTTCCCGGTGCTCTACGAGAAGCGCCGCGACATGGGCAGCCAGATGTCGGGCGGTCAGCAGCAGATGCTGGCGCTGGGGCGTGGTCTGATGGCCAACCCGGTGGCGCTGCTACTGGACGAGCCGACGCTGGGGCTGGCTCCAATCATCGTGAAGGAAGTGTTCTCGAAGGTGTCGGAGATCAGCGAGCGGCTGGGCACGACGATCATGGTGGTGGAGCACAACATCAAGGGCGTACTGGAGATCGTCGACTGTGGCTATGTGCTGGACAAGGGCCGCGTGGTGTTCGAGGGCACGCCTGAGCGTATCCAGGATAGCGACATCCTGACCCGCGTCTTCCTCGGCACGGAGGGAGAGGACGAGGAGGAGTAGGGCCCGGGAGCAATTGAATCCACGAGCGACTTCCATCCTATCCAGTCTGGAGTCTCTATTGGGACGATTTGAGGAGATTAGAACGATTTCTTAACATTGTTAATCTCCAAGAAACCTTCTCAAGACTGGCCTTCCTGGCGGTGCCAAACCCGAATTGCGACTGAGGCCACTGGATTCCCGCTTTCGCGGGAAAGACGGGGCTACACCGCGTATCAAGTTAGAATGCGGTTACCCTGCCGAAACTAAGGGTTGCTTGACACGCCATTGAGGGCGTGTTTTTCTTTGCCTGACAACTGTGGGTTCTTATTCAGTGCGAAAAAGAGGTGCGACCATGACTGAGAAGCTGGTTGGAGTGGCAGTCAGCGGCGCCAGGATACAAGATATCCAGCGGATGATTGTGCGGGCGGAGGAGTTGGGGATTCATGCGGCCTGGATGACCACGGGCGGAGCGCGCCCTGACAGCATCACGGCGTTCGCCGCATCGGCGGGGCTGACGGATCGGATCAAGCTGGGGACATCCATCGTGCCCACCTACCCACGGCACCCGCTGGTGATGGTGCAGCAGGCGCAGATCGTGGCGCAACTGGCTCCGGGGCGGTTCCGGCTGGGCGTGGGGCCGAGCCACCGTCCGACCATCGAGGCCATGGGCATCGACTTCAACGCTCCGCTGGGCCACCTGAAAGAGTACCTGCAGATCCTCAAGGCGATCATGCAGCAGGGGCGGGTGGATTTCGATGGAGAACACTACACGGCCCACGACGGTCTCGCCGAGCCGCTGGACATCGAGATCATGGGCTCAGCGCTTCGCAAGGGGTCGTTCGAACTGTGTGGGGCGGAGTCGGACGGCGCGATCAGCTGGATCTGCCCGTTCGACTACCTGCGGGATGTTGCGCTGCCGGCGATGCAGGAAGGAGCGCAGCGGGCCGGGCGGGAGACGCCGCCGCTGATCGCCCACGCGCCGGTGTGCGTGCACGACGACGCCGACGAGGTCCGGGAGGCTGTCCGGGCGCAGGTGATGAACCCCCGTCTGCCCTTCTACCAGCGGATGCTGGTGGACGCAGGCTACCCCGAGGCAACAGAGGGCACCTGGAGCGACGGAATGATCGACGGCGCGGTGATCTGGGGCGACGAGGAGAAATGCGCCGAGGGCGTGCAGCGCCTGTTCGACCTGGGCGCAACCGAGGTTCTGGCGTCGCCCATCAGCGCCGGGCCGGACGCTGCAGCGTCGGTGGACCGCACCATGCGAATGCTGGGGCAGGCGGCGGCGGCGCAGGAATAAGGGCGGTCTGTCCGGCTGGAGTGATCGTGGGGGCGCACGGTGGTGCGCCCCTTTTCGTTGCGGTGTGCGAGTTCAGGGGCTCGATACGGTGGGTCGGCGCATTATGCAGTGGACATTCCCGTAAGGCTCTCCCTCGAGATTCTGCAGTGCAGGGTGGGAGATGTCCTCAAACTGGCCAACCTTACTGGTCCATTGGCCATCTTACAACTGTCTGGCAGCGTGGGTCCACTCCCCAGAGAGGGCGTAGACAGCGACCTTTTCAAATCCGCTTTCGATTTCTTCATCCTCGCATATCGCGAATCCCAAGGATTCGAAAACATGAACCAGAGCGCCGACTTCGGGGGATCTGGGTACGCCTGGAGGCCAATAGTTGCCCGGAGTATGGCTCCACCAGACCGTATTGTCCCTGGCTGCCCAAGCTATGCAATTGTAGGTATCGGAAACCTCACTTGTTATCTCGTATCCGGAGCCGGCCAGACCTGGATGGGCGTCCTCTATGTTCCATAGTTGCATCTAATTCAGATATCCCTGTTCCCTTCCCCATTCCAGCCATGCAACTGCCACTTCGTTTACCTTGCCCCAGGATTCTTCTGGCGCAGGGGTCATTCCAGTGATGTCCTGCAGTGCCTGAAACCAGTGGGGCCGATTCCGTTCTTGTGAGAGTTCATTAAGAATGAATGGAATAGCCTGCTCTCCCAACTCAATGATCTGAGAGTAGGAAGGATGTCTGGCAATGATCGCGGGGTTTGAATGTATGGCCGTATCTCCGACCCACTTTTCGGCCAACTCCTTGAAGGTTGATTCCAAATCTTTAGTCTCTTTCGCCTTCGGCTGCATCGCCATTCGCTCCGCTGCATCTGTCCTGCTGATCAATAAGATTATCCCACAGAATCAAGGCCATACCGGCAGGTCAGGCTCCTGAGGTCGCAGGAGCCGCTTCATTGCCAACCACGGTCTTCGCCCATAAGATGACTCCAATGACGAGGGGGAAACCAGACTTTCCCCAAGGGCGGAGATTTCTATGAAATACGACGTGGTCATCGTTGGCGGGGGGTCGGCGGGGTGCACGCTGGCGGCGCGGCTGTCGGAGGACCCAAGCCGCTCGGTGCTGCTGCTGGAGGCAGGGCCGGACTACCCGGACTTCGAGTTGCTGCCCGACGAGCTGAAGCTCGGGTACAACAACGGGGCGTCGGAGATCAATTCGCCATTCAACTGGTCATACGAAGCTAGGGGAAGCGCTCAGCAGTCCCGGCCGATGAACATCGCCCGGGGCAAGGTCATCGGCGGGTCGGGATCGGTGAACGGGCAGGTGTTCCTCCGGGGGATACCTGAGGACTACGACTCCTGGGCCGAGCAGGGCAACACCGAGTGGAGCTATGTCAACGTCCTGCCCTTCTTCCGCAAGCTGGAAACGGACATGGACATCCGGGACGACTTTCACGGCACCGAGGGACCGATCCCGGTGCGCCGGGTGCCGCAACAGGAGTGGCTGCCGGTATACGAGGCGTTCCACCAATCGACCCTGGACGAGGGGTTTCCCTACGACCCGGACATGAACAACCCAGAGACCTCCGGCACCGGGGCCGTGCCGATGAACAACCCGGGAAACATCCGCATGAGCGCGGCGCTGTCGTACCTGAACCCCGCGCGACACCGGCTGAACCTGACGGTGCGCGGCGGAGTGCAGGCAAGGCGGGTGGTATTCGAGGGAACCAGAGCAGTGGGCATAGAGGTAGAAAGCGGTGGAGAGGTGTTCACCGTCGAAGGGGAGGAGATCGTGCTGTGCGCCGGTGGGCTGGCATCGCCGCAGCTCCTGCTGCTGTCGGGAGTCGGTCCCGCGGAGCACCTGCGGGAGATGGGCGTGCCGGTGGTGCTGGATTCGCCCGGAGTCGGCCGGAACCTGCGCGACCACCCGATGGTGCTGGTGGACCTGGAGCCCCGGGAGGGCGTGGCGCTGGCCGAGGATGTGCCACGCATTCAGACTGGGCTTCGGTATACGGCCGAGGGGTCTCACCTTCGCAGCGACATGCAGATCACGATGACCTCCTACGCCGGCACAGGCGGCGGCGACCCTATCGCAGGAGCCAGCCGCATGCGCAACGGAAAGACGCTGCATTTCACGGTGATCCTGGAGCTGGCCGAGAGCGCGGGAGAGTTGACACTGTCGTCGACCGATCCGGCGGCGGGGCCGAATATCGACTATCGCTACCTGGAGGACGAGTTCGACCGGCGCCGGCTGCGGGATGCGATAAGGCTCTGCGCACGGCTGACTGAGCACGAGTCGTTCCAGTCGCTGACCAGCGGGCTGGCAACCATCACCGACACGGAGCTGGAGTCAGACGAGACCCTGGACGCGTGGCTGCACGAAAACATCGGGACGACCTTCCACACATGCGGGTCGGCTCGGATGGGGCCGGACGGCGATCCGATGGCAGTGGTGGACCAGTACTGCCGGGTGCGCGGCGTGGAGGGCCTGCGGGTGGTGGACCTGTCGGTGGCGCCGAACGTTGTGCGCGCCAACACCAACGCCACGGCGATCATGATCGCGGAGCGCGCGGCGGTGTGGTTCTAGACTGCGGCCAAACTTGCGATTCTGAAACTTCTGGATATTGGCAACGTTGCAAAAAGGAAAGTTGCCTGGGGGAAATCGAATGGGGATTCTGACTGACGACATGAAGCGGGTGGTGCGGCAGCAGCGATTCGGGTTCATTGCGACCGTGTGCCCGGACGGGACGCCGAACCTTTCGCCCAAGGGCACCACGGCGGTGTGGGACGACGACCACCTGTTGTTCGCGGACCTGGCATCACCGACGACGATGGGAAACCTTCGGCAGAACCCGGCGCTGGAACTGAATGTGGTGGATGTGTACTCCCGCAAGGGGTACCGGTTCAAGGGGACGGTCAGCATCGTCGAAAAGGGCGAGCCGTTGTTTGACGAGATCTGCCACGCCTTCGAGACCGGGACTCGCGGCGTACACCAGGTGCAGATTCCGGCGCGTTCCTATGTTCTGCTGAATGTGGAGCGGGCGCTGCCGCTGGTCTCTCCGGCCTATACACCGGAGACGACGGAAAAGGCCACCCGAGAACAGTGGGCCGTCTACTGGGCCGGAGTGCACGAAAGCAGAATGGCCGACCTGGCGAACGAGGGGTAGCGTTCTTCGCCGACATCGTTCCCAATTAGGTGGCTTGCCGGCTGGAGGATCGTCATTCACGCGAAGGCAGGAATCCAATGACTGTACTCTTTAGGGTCGAGAATGTTTTTCGCTACCAATTCCGGAACCCCACCTCCTTCGTAGTCGGGCTTTGATTTTACGGGCGGCTGTAATAATATGAGCTACCGGCTCCTCTGCCCCGGGCGGGCGTAACTCAGTGGTAGAGTGCTTGCTTCCCAAGCAAGACGTCGTGGGTTCGAATCCCATCGCCCGCTCCAACCCCCCTTTACCCGATTCCGCGCTGCGTTAACCATCTCACTTTGGTTCGCTTTCGAGGCAAACGCACTCTAATTTTATGGAGCCCAATAAATCGTCATTCCCGCGAAAGCGGGAATCCAGAGGGTTCCGCGCCGATACAAACAGCTTCGGGCAGGGAGGCGTGGATTCCCGCTTTCGCGGGAATGACGGGGCTGCACCGCGTATCAAGTTAGAATCTAGAATGCGGTTGCCTTGGGTTCGCTTTGCGTTTCGTTGCCCGGCTATTCATGGCTGTGGTAGAGTAACCGCTAGTGAATCTCAAGGGCACAGGAGTTTTGCATGGCTTATGTTACGCCTCGGGAGGGTGAAGGGGCCGAGAGCCTGGTGAACCGCTTCCGGGCTTCGGTACAGCATTCCGGAATCCTCCGGGAACTGAAGGACCGCCGGTTTTTCCGGTCGAAGGCGCAGAAGGAACGTCTGGCCGCGCAGCGTGCTGCCCGTCGGCGTCGTCGTCAGAACCGCCGCAATCGCTAGACCAGTCTTTTCCGGAACAAGGGCGAAATGCTGGTGCATGGCTGCGGCCACGCGCCATTTAACTATAGTCGCCAACCCGGAGCCCATTGCTTGCCGCAGATTGTGGCATTTGTTACCATTGAACACAGTTGGAGGGATCGCATAGAGGCCTAGTGCGGGCGCCTGCTAAGCGCTTAACCCGTTTATAGCGGGTTCATGGGTTCGAATCCCATTCCCTCCGCCACCTCGGCTCCTCTGCTTCCCAACGCCTTACCGCTCGATTCGCATATGTCCCTAAATTGCCGTTGCAGGTGAAATGAACAGCTTCCATATCTGGACCATCGGGTGTCAGATGAATACGGCCGACTCCGAGCGCCTCGCCTCGGCACTCGAGCAGATGGGGCTGGAAGAGGCTGCGGGTGCCCAGGACGCCGACGTGGTCGTGCTCAACTCATGCGTGGTGCGGCAGTCGGCGGAAGACAAGGTCATCGGCAACCTGGGAGCGGTGTCGCGCCTGAAGAGGCAGGACCCCAACCGGGTCATAGCGCTGATGGGCTGCATGGTGGGGCCGAAGAGCGACCAGCTGGCGAAGCGCTTCCCGTATGTAGATGTGTTCATGCGTCCTCAGCAGTTCGAGCCGCTGCTGGACAAAGTGGGAGAAAGGCTGGCCCTGGACTGGGAAGGATGCGTAGGAACGCTGGCGCCGACCCGTCCCGATGTGGCTTGCCATGTGCCCATCATCCACGGCTGCGATCTGATGTGCACTTTCTGCATAATCCCGTATCGCCGGGGAAGGCAGGTCAGCAGGCCGGTAGACGAAGTGGCACACGAGGTGGAGCTGCTGGTCTCGCGCGGAGTCAAGGAAGTAACGGTCCTGGGGCAGACGGTGGACGCCTACGGGCACGACCTGCCAGGCGAGAACAGCCCGAGGCCCGACCTGGCCACACTACTTGAGCGGCTGAACGACATCGACGGCCTGGACCGCATCCGGTTCCTGACCTCCCACCCGAACTACATGAGCACGCGCATCATCGAATCAGTGGCCGAACTGCCGAAGGTGTGCGAGCACATCAATCTTCCGGTGCAGGCGGGAGACAACGAAGTTCTTGCGCGGATGCGAAGGAACTACACCCGAGCCGACTACATCTCGCTGGTTGAGAGAATCCGCGACACCGTGCCGGGCGCGTCCCTCAGCACCGACATCATCGTGGGATTTCCGGGCGAGACCGACGATCAGTTCCGGCGCACACTGGAACTGGTGGAGCAGCTGCAGATGGACAAGGTGCATTGCGCCGCTTACTCCACACGCCCTGGCACCATCGCCGACAGGACGATGGAGGACGAGGTTCCTCACGCCGAAAAAGTCCGCAGACGCCGTCAGGTCGATGAGCTGCAGGAGAGCATCATCACCGAAATCAACGGCGGGCTGGTGGGAAGCGAGTTCGAGGTGCTGGTGGAAGCCAGGAACAAAGGGAAGTGGCAGGGCCGAACGCGCTCCAACAAGCTGGTGTTCTTTCCCATCTTGGAAGACGACGAAGACCGGCAGGGCCAATTGGTCAATGTGCGAGTTGACCGGGCCGGGGCCTGGTCTCTCCAAGGTCAACCGGTATAGAAAACAGGATTGCGGACCAAAAGGGCATGGAGGGAATGTCCGGAAATGTCCGCATTTCCAATTCCGCCAATTAAGAGGGTATGGAAGATGACCACCCGTCGCCGACCCATCGTACCCATCACCGAACTGGAACACTCTGCATTCTGCAAGACTGAAGACGAACTGCCTGCCAAGCCTCTGGCCGAGGAGTTGAGCGTCAACGTCCGCTGGCAGCAGATTCCCAACGAGTACCTGCACTACACCGCCGACGAGTTGGACGAGCGCATCCACTCGGTCCGCCAGAAACTCGGAAGTACCGTAACGGTACTCGGTCACCATTACCAGCGAGAAGAGGTCATCAAGTACGCCGACTTCCAGGGTGACTCCTTCCTTCTCTCCCAGCAGGCGGCCAGTAGGCCAGAGGCCGACTACATCATCTTCTGCGGTGTGCACTTCATGGCCGAGACGGCCTGCATCTTGGCAGGCGATCATCAGAGGGTGATCCTGCCCAACATCACCGCGGGCTGCTCGATGGCCGACATGGCACCGATGGACGATGTCGACGACGCTTGGGAGGACCTGACCGAGGTGCTTGGCCCGGGTGAGATCGTCCCGGTCACCTACATGAACTCAATCGCAGGCATCAAGGCGCTGTGCGGCCGCAACGACGGAGCCGTCTGCACCTCTTCCAACGCGGATGCGGTGCTGAAGTGGGCCTTCGAGCAGGGCAAGCGCGTGCTCTTCCTACCCGACCAGCACCTGGGGCGCAACACGGCGCTGAAGATGGGTGTGCCGCTGGACGAGATGGTCGTCTGGAACCCCTTCCGGAACATGGGTGGCAACACGCCGGAGCAGCTGCGCCGGGCGAAGATGGTGCTGTGGCAGGGTCACTGCTCCGTTCACACAAGATTCACAGTGAAACAGATCGAGTTGGCGCGGCAACGGTTCCCGGATGTCAATGTGCTGGTGCATCCAGAGTGCGTGATGGAGACGGTTCAGGCCGCCGACCTGGTCGGCTCCACCGAGTTCATTCGCAACCAGATCAACAACGCCCCGGCCGGCAGCGTGTGGGCGGTTGGTACGGAAATCAGCCTGGTGAACAGGCTCGCGCTGAACAACCCGGACAAGACGGTGTTCTGTCTCGACCCAGTGACCTGCCCCTGCTCCACCATGTACCGAATCCACCCGGCGTACGTGCTGTGGGTGATGGAGTCGCTGCTGGAGGGGCGGGTGATGAACGAGATCACGGTGCCGGAGGACATCCGGCGCGAGTCGAAGGTGGCGCTGAACCGGATGCTTGCGCTGCGGTAAGGCAACCATCACTCGCTCAGGAGAGATTCGTGCCCGAGTTCCCGCCGGAAGTTTACAGCCTGATAGACGCGGCCATTGCCGAGGACCAGACTTTCAACGACCCCACGACGGCAGCGGTAGTGTCTCCAGACATACGCGGCGTGGGAATGCTTCGGGCCAAGAGCCACGGCGTGCTGGCCGGCGTCGAGGTCGGGCTCGCGGTGTTCCGGCGAGTGGAGCCGGAGCTGGAGCTTGAGGCATTGCTGGAGGACGGCTCTGCCCTGTCTCCAGGTGATGACATTGCACGGGTGGCCGGGCCGGCGGGCGGGATACTGCGAGCCGAGCGTATCGCGCTCAACTTCATGCAGCGCATGAGCGGCATAGCCAGCCTCACGAACCGCTACGTGAGTGCCATCGAAGGAACCCGTTCACGGATCGTAGACACCCGCAAGACCGCTCCGGGACACCGCTACCTGGACAAGTACGCAGTAAGAGCCGGTGGCGGATACAACCACCGGTACAACCTGGCCGACGGGATCCTCATCAAGGACAATCACATCGAGGCCAACCGGTTCCGGGAGATGGGTCTGCGTCAGGTCATCGAACTGGCGCTGGAACGCGCTTCCCACACCATCCGGGTCGAGGTCGAGGTCGAGTCTCTGGAAGACGCCCGCGTGGCTCTGGATGCCGGGGCTCACATCATCATGTTGGACAACATGCCAGTGGACATGATGCGCGAGGCGATGGGTTTCATCGGGGACCAGGCCGTTGTGGAGGCGTCGGGTGGCATCAACTTCAGCACTGTCCGCGCGGTGGCGGAAACCGGCGTACATCTCATTTCAATCGGCGAGTTGACCCACTCGACCCCGGCGCTGGACATCAGCCTCGACCTGGAATTCGAGTAGCGGACCTACATCGCCCAATGCGGCGGAATCCAGTGGACGCCTCGCGCTCGTCGAGAGGCGTCTTGTATTTTGCCCAACACCAACAAGAGGGAAAGACATGGCCAATGCAAAAGACACCATATCGACCTGCCTGGGCAGAAACTGGTCAATGGTGGAGTCCGCTCTGGAAGGGATGGACGAAGAAACCATCGCCCGGATTCCAGCCGACCAGTGCAACTCTGCGGCCTGGATTCTGTGGCACATGAACCGGGTTATGGACACATTTCTGCACAGCCGCGTTTTGGACACTCATCAACTCTGGGCCAAGGACGGCTGGGCTGAAAGGTTCGGCATGGCTGCCGAACTTGAGGACCGGGGAGTCGGCTGGAACGCCGCGCAGGTGGCGGCGTGGAGTCCGCCCTCTCGTGAGACGCAACTTGGCTACTACCACGCCGTCAAGTCGGCTATCCAGAACTACCTGGACCAGGCCAGCGAGGATGAGCTGTCCCGCGAGATTCTCTGGCCGCCGATTGAGGAGCCGCGAGCCATTGCCGCCTGCTTCGGCCAAGTAATGTGGGACTACCTCTCTCACGGCGGTCAGATCGCCTACCTGCGGGGCTTGTTCCTGGGCATGGGCTGGCACCGATAGCCGGGTATTAGAGCGCGCCCCCCAATTACATGGCAGTCTCTAACGCCGCGATCGCTGGCGGTCGGCGCTGTCTAGCATGATGGTAACCGGCCCGTCGTTCTGAAGGCGGACCTGCATATATTCCTGGAATCGACCTGTGGCCACGGTGAGCCCTGTTTCGAGAAAGAGGCCAACGGCGTGATCGTATAGCCGCTCTGCGAGGTCCGGAGGAGCAGCGTGGGTGAAGTCGGGGCGCCGTCCGCGGCGGGTGTCTGCGTAGAGGGTGAACTGGCTCACCAGGAGCAACTCGGCACCGATATCAAGTGCGGACAGGTTGAACCGGTTGGCGTCGTCGGCAAAGATGCGCAGGTTGGCAACCTTGGGGACCAGGTATGCGGCATCAGCCTCTTCGTCGTCCTCTGCAACTCCAAGGAAGACAACCATACCCCGACCGATTTGGCCAACTTCGTTAGCTTCAATTTCAACCGAGGCGTTGCAAACTCTCTGCACCAGCGCGCGCATGTGGGAGACACCCGAAGGCTTGATTTCGTGAAAATTAGAAACAGCCAGCGCGCCTACGACGCCGCCGGCTGTTCCGGTCTTCGAGAGGCTGGTCTAAAGTGGGCGAAACGATCAGCTGGCGGCAGCTCCCGCGGTTGCAGAATTTGATTCGGTGCTGCCGGAGCCTGACGAACTATCCGAGCTGGAGGGAGCCGTTTCCGCAGGCTTGCTGTCGTCGCTGGACTTGGAACTGTCGCTACTACTCTTGCCGCCGTTTTCGACGGGTGGCTTGGGTCGACCATAGTCGGTGGTGTAGAAGCCGCTGCCCTTGTAGATTACTGGCACGGCGTGGTAGACCCGCTGACCCTCTCCGGAGCACTCAGGGCAGGTGCCCCTGCCCGCCTCGCTGAAGCTTTGCCTCAGCTCGAAATGATTGTCACACTGCATGCAACGGTAGTCGTATCGAGGCACTGGTCATCTCCTGCCGTCAAGCGCCCGGCACTTCAGGCGGGCAAACGAAAATTAGCGCTCTGGTAAGCGAGAGTGCTAAATCACAACCTAGATAATGTATCAGCAGCTTCAAAGACTGTCAACGCAAAATTTCGGAAGGTCGTCAACGAGCGACAGTGCCGACCAGCCTGCACCGCGGAAAGGGTGCTTTAACGGTATGAACCACCTTTGATGCGAAAACTCTGTGAAGATAGCAGAAATTGCTAAATCTAGGGCATATTAGGCTGGATTAGCATCATATGGGCACCTCAACAGTTGAAATTCGCTATTGACACTCCTGAAAAGCGCAAATATGATGTTTCGCTATGGTGAGTCTGCGCGAGGCCCAGTACGCGGACTCGAGGTGAAGAACTGCTTCGCGCAGGCTTTTTAGGGAGCGTAGAGCATGGACGAACTGGACCGCAAAATTATTGCCCTGCTGCAGCTGGACGGTCGAGCGTCGAACGCAAAGATCGCCCGAGAAGTGGGGGTCAGCGAGGGCACGGTACGTCGGAGATTGAGGCGACTGATCAAGGACGATGTGGTCAAGGTCATTGCGGTGCCCAACCTGGAGAAGCTGGGGTATGCTACCACTGCGCTAATCGGGCTGCAAACCGGGCCAGGGAAGTCGGACTCCGTCGCAGAGGCAATTGCGTCACTCGATGAGGCCCACTATGTAGCAATTACCACCGGAGCCTTCGACGTGTTCATCTGGGCGGGTCTTGAGTCGGCAGAAAACCTGGGGAACTTCCTCAGGACCAAGGTTGGCGTGGTCGATGGTGTGCAGAGGACCGAAACCTTCGTAAACCTTTCGATAAAAAAGCGGACTTACGGCCTGGTACTGTAGAGCAACAAGCCTTCAGAAATCCCTCTCCGGTACGCTGGAGGGGGATTTCGCTTTCCCCTGATCCCAGCCACGGCGGGGGCGTTGGCGCAAGCTTATTGCAAACGCCCATCGCTGTGCTATAATCTGCGTCGAGCCGCCTGCCCCGCACATTTGGCTGCGGCTATATTTGTAAGAGAGCCGAGCGTAATGACCTACATCATCGCTGAGCCCTGCGTTGGTCTTAAGGACTCCGCTTGCGTCGACGTTTGCCCCGTGGACTGCATCTACACCCGCGACGAAGACGACCAGTATTACATCAGCCCGGACGAATGCATCGACTGCGCCGCCTGCGAGCCTGTCTGCCCGGTCACCGCAATCTTCGCAGAGGACTCGGTTCCCGCCGAGTGGCAGGACTACATCGCCAAGAACTACGACTACTTCAAGAACACCGACCCCGCCGAGTTGAAGCGGAAGTAGCCCTGCGAGCAAATACAATTCAGGCGCAACAAACTTGAAGGGGCCCGCTTTCAGCAGGCCCCTTTCTCGTTGCCTCCGGAGGACTGTCAGCGCCTCAAAATTCCCGGTCTAGCCAAGATCGTCAAGGCAGGCCTCGATGGGCTTGCTGATACAGGAAAAGATGGGGGTGTCCAATAGCGTGTAGGGCCTGGCCTTGGACTCGCGTAGGTCCATAACCAAGTCAAGAAAGTTTGACGGGTCGTCGGTCTCGAAGCCGAGCACAAACTCCTGGTCGTCGAGGCCGAAAGAGTAGGCGGTGCTGATCTTGACGTCAGGATACTTATGGCCGATGACGAAATGTTCGTTCATTAGTTCCTGGCGCTCTTCCTTGGGTAGCTGATACCAATCGTGGGTCTTCACGAAGGGGTAGACGAACAGGTACTTGCGGCCCACGATCCGCATGGTGGCCGAAGTTCCCTCCTGGCCCTCGTGACGGTGGTTGACCACATAGGGGGAGCGACGGGTCATCGCAAGGTAGGAGTAGGGCGTGGACAGATAGGGCGCCAGGGCGGTGCGATTGATCTGGGCCGACAGCTCGTTGATGGCCTCGAGGGTTGGGCTGACCATCCACAGCATCATGTCGGCGTCGCCTCGTGTGCCGACCATGCTGTAACTTGAAATAGCAATACGGTCCGTGAATTCGTCGAGAACCGAGACGAATTCCTGCTTGCCAGAAGACCGGTCCGCTTGCGCCAGACCTCGCCACTTCGGGTCAACCTTGAAGAACGAATATTTGACGAAGTCCCGCCGGGTCTGCTGTTCTTCGTGATGCGGCATATCAAACCTGCCATACCCTGAATCCCGGTTTGGTCGGGGCAATATTAGCAACAGCGCGACAAAGCTGGCAAACGGCGAATACGCCAAAGATACGCGTGCTAAAATCAAGACTGTTCATTAATGATACAAGCAACAGCGCACTGCAGTTACTTTGCCGTGGGCTCACGATGGCGAAAGGCGGAGGGATATTGCAACTCAGCGAACGGACTCGTATCAAGAACCATCCGGAGAGGGCGGTCCCGGAAGAGGCAACGGAAATACTCAGCGCCGGACTGGTGGCCCATGTAGGCTTCATTGAGGACGGGCTGCCTTACGTGATTCCCCTGTCGTATCACTACGACAGTGAGCAGCCGGACAAGGTGTACCTGCACGGCTCAATTCGTAGCAGGGCACTGGAACTTCTGGCTTCCGGCGCGCCGGTCTGCGTGACAGTTACAATGACCGACGGACTGGTGTACTCCAGGAAAGCGATGAACCATTCGATGAATTACCGCAGCGTGGTACTGTTCGGCGCAGCCCGTGAGGTTACCGATCACGACGAGAAGTTCGCACTGTTCGATCAAATGGTGCAGCGGTATTTCCCCGACAGGCTGCTTGAGCGCGACTACAACCCACCTCCGGCCAGCGACCTGGGCGTGACCGCGCTGGTGGAAGTGCAAGTTGAAGATTGGAACGCCAAGGCCCGTCAGGGCGGTCCCACGGGACCAGACGACGACAGGCCCGATGCTCCCGGCTCGGCGGGTTACACCACCTTCAAGGAGTTCTAACGGCGCGGGCTTTTCAGCCTCAACTGACGACAACGAAATCTGAAATTTTCGACTGCGGGAGGCAACGATATGGTGACACTGGGAGAGGGCGAATACCGGTACGAGGTCACCGAGGGATGGGGCAAGCTCCCCGACGGCTGGTCCTTCAAGGAATGCGCCGCAGTGGGTTGCGACGCCAATGACAACGTGTATGTGTTCAATCGCGGCGAGCACCCCGTAATCGTGTTCGACGCTGAGGGTAATTTCCTGCGCTCATGGGGCGAGGGTCTGTATCCCCGCGCCCACGGCGTAACCATGAGCCCTGACGGTGCCATCTTCCTGACCGACGACGGCGACCACACGGTGCGCAAGTGCCAGCTGGACGGAACGGTGCTGTTTACATTGGGGATCCCGGGCACACCGGCCCCGTTCATGAGTGGCGACCCGTTCAACCGCTGCACGCATGTCGCAATCGACCCGCAGAGCGCCGCTTTCTATGTGTCGGATGGCTACGGCAACGCCCGGGTGCACAAGTACGATCCCGATGGAAAGCTGCTGTTCTCGTGGGGCGAGTCGGGCACTGGCGAGGGGCAGTTCAACATCGCCCACAATGTCTGCACCGACAGGGACGGCTGGGTCTACGTGGCTGACCGCGAAAACCAGCGCGTACAGGTGTTCGACAAGAACGGCAAGTTCGAGACGCAGTGGAAGAACATGGCCCGTCCCTGCGGTCTGTACATCGACCAGAGCGGCGATCAGAAGGTCTACGTGGGCGAGTTGGGCGTTGCCATCGGCCCGAACTCCCAGGCGTACGGCCTTGGGCCTCGCGTGGGTATCCACGACGTGAAAGGCAACGTGCTGGCCCGCCTGGGCGATGCCCCGGAAAGCGAGGAGCCGGGCCACTTCCTCGCTCCTCACGGCGTCTGCATCAACTCGAGGGGCGACATATTCGTGGGCGAGGTGTCGTGGACCCATACCGGAAGCCAACTGAACCCGCCCCGGGAGGTGCGGTCACTGCAGAAGCTGACAAAGGTGGGGTAGACGCCATGGCTCAACCTGATACCGGAGGGTCTGGAGACCCTGAGGAATTCTTCGACCCCGCAGCAATTGACGACTATCGCCGCAAGTCCCGGGAATTTTTGGACAGAAGCCGGAAATTCCTGGCTGAAGGTGACCTGCATCAGGCTTCGGAGAAGGGCTGGGGTGCGGCTGCCTGGATGGCCAAGGCTACGGCCACCGCACAAGGATGGGAGTACCGGCTGCACGGCCAGTTTGGTACAGTTCTGGATAATGCTCGACGACTTACCGGAGATGACCGTTTGCGCGGACTACGGGGCATCGCGAACGACCTGCACGGGAACTTTTACAAGCGAGACTTCCTACTGAGTGCCGACGCCATCGAGTTGGACCTGACCTCTGTGGAGGAACTTCTCGATATTTTGGAGCCGCTCACCGTAACTACCAGCTGAATGCTGAAGGAACCAGACTTACCCAGAGGGAACCTATGGAAATACACATGGGCAGCTTGGTGCGGGACGCCCGGGAAGCCACTGGCACGACCATAATCATCGATGTGTTCCGGGCGTTTACAACGGCGGCCATCGCCTTCGACCGCGGCGCGACGCAGATCACCCTTGTGGCAGAGGCGGACGACGCCCTGGAACTGCACCGCAGTGGAGTCGGCGACCTGCTGATGGGAGAGGTTGACGGAAAGAGGCCGGAGGGATTCGACTTCGGAAACTCCCCGTTCGAGATCTCAACGGCCGACGTGGCTGGCAAGAGCCTCGTCCAGTCAACCCGTGCGGGCACAGTGGGAGTGGCGGCAGCGGAAAACGCCGACACCATCTACCTCGGCTCTTTCGCGGTAGCCCAGGCTACGGCCACCGCCATCCGGCGGAGCCGGCCCGAGGTTGTTTCGATCATCGCGATGGGCGACCAAGGGAGGGTGCGGTCGGACGAGGACGAGCACTGCGGCATCTATTTGCGCAACATCATCGAGGGCCGCAAGCCCGACTTCGCCGCAGTGAAGACGCTCATCATGTCGGGCGGGGCCACCCAGAAATTCTTCGACCCCGAGCAGCCCCAGTATCACCCCCAAGACGTGGACCTAGCACTGGAGGCCGACAGGTACCCCTTTGCGATGCGCATCAGCCGGGAGGACGGGCTGCTTGTGGCCAGGAAGCACGAACTGAGCTGATGGAGGGCGTCCTCTAATCGGCGACCTTGTCCCTGGCGAAACGCTCCGGCGAGAGGTGTTCGGCACCCACCACCTGGGTGTCGCCCTGGGTTACCAGGTCGGCGGCAACCTGGCTCATGCCGACGCTCCACAGGATTCCCTTCCTTCCCGCGCCGGTGGCCAGGTAGAGGTTGTCCCAGCCCGGTAGCCGGCCCACGATGGGAATCCCGTCTGGAGTAACGGGCCTCAGGCAGGCGGTGTGGTTCATCAACTGTGCCGAGACCACCGACGGGGCCATCTGCGCGAGGTCGGCAAGGATGCTGTCCCGCCCACTGGAGTTGGGCATGTTGTCGAAGCCAGCCTCCTCCTCAGTGGAGCCCGCCCAGATGAGACCATCGGCCTTGGAATCAACATAGTTTCCCCTGTAGTTGAGGGAAACGTTAAAGGGCGCGCCCTCCTGGCGGAAGCGAAGGATCTGTCCCTTCAGAGGCTGCACCGGGGCCGGTACGCCACACCACTCTGCGACGCGGCCGGACCAGGGGCCCATAGCAAAAACCACCGATCCTGCCTCAATCTGGCCATCCTCAAGGGTTACGGCAAGGGCATGGCCCCCCGTGTACCTGAGACCAGTGGCACGCTGCGTCACCAGCTGCGTACCGAAGCGCTCGGCACCCCTGATAGCGGACATGGTCAGCTTGTAAGCATCGACGGAGGCCATGCCTCCGATGAAGAGCCCGCCGACGCATTCCGGGTTGACCCTTGGTTCCAGTCGGCGGGCAGCGTCATGGTCCATCCATCGGACGTCGAATCCTTGCACATCCCGCATCCAGGCTTCATCGGCAAGGTACTGCTGCACGTCCTCATTCTCGAATGCCAAGTACAAGCGGTTACGAGAACGGAACTGAGGGTCGATTCCGGTTACGCCCTGCAACTCCCGGGCCATTGACCACTGCCGCCCGAAGCAGAACAGGCTGAAGTCCAGCAACGGCTCGGGCACGCCGATTCCGTTCAGCGGGTCCAGGCCGCCGAAAGCAAGCCCGGAGGCATGGCTGCCCAGAGTCGACGGTTCCAGCATGGTCACGCTCAAACCGCGACGGCACAGCAGGTAGCTGGTCATGCTGCCCACGATGCCTGCTCCGATGACAACGACGTCTCTCGCGTCAGTACTCAACGCAATCAACTCCGCTAGTTAGATTGGGCGAGACGGTTGCCTGCACGCCTTTGGCCTAGACGCCCTTGAACCAGGTCTCGAACTGCTTTAGAGGACCAGCGTCGCCGGTAATGGCAAATTCGTTGGCGTCCAATGCCTCTTGTCCGGTGATGCGACCGTAGATGAACAGGATGAAAGTAGAGGCCTCGGCGCAAACGGTCCACCGATCCTCGGGGGCATCCTCCGGCGAGAGCGCTTCGAAACTGCCCCCATTTACGCGAAGGATAATGCTGGTGTCATTGGGTGGTGCGAGATCGAACTCGTAGACTACCGGTGTTTCCAGTCTTTCACTTGGCTGGAAGCACATGCCCAGCCACTTGGTGGCAAATCCAAGGATGCTGTCTATACTGTCCGGGTGGATGGAAGGTGCAGGCTCAAGCGCCTTGCGCATGTCCCAGTCGTGTATTGCCAGCTCCTGAATGCGCAACTCCAGGTATTCCCAGGCGGGCATGGCTCCACGGCGCTGGTGCCAGCAGGGGGTGTCCCAGCCATCTTGGTGGAAAGCATCAAATACCTCGTAGAGCCGCGCGTAATAGTCATCAAAGCCGGCCAGCAGGCCATCGCCCATGCTTTCTCGCCAGTGCATGTCGCGCTGGGCGCCAAGATTCGGAGTTGCCGAGCCGTCCCCCTGGGTGACTGCCTGGGGAGGCCCGGAATCACCGCCCTTTCCTCGCGTCATGTTCTCGATCTGCCGGTCGGCACCGCCGATCAGATGGGCGATCACGTCCTGCACCTCCCACTCCGTGCAGGCGCTGGGCAGGGCCATCTGCTCGGGGGTCAAGGACTTTGCCCGGGAGCCGATGCTGGACACAAGCGTCTTGATCAGTTCAATCTGCGAGTCGATGGTGGCCATTCGTAGCCCTCCCTGGGTGATTCGGGTGTTCCATTTCTTCAAAATCCTGATCTCCGGACCCGGCCCGCTGTGGACTGCTCGACAGGGACGCCTGTGATTGCCGGCAGCTTTAACTCCTGTGGCAGGACGGAGGGGATTCGTTGTAGAATCTCCCGAAAGTCTCCATGCAGGACTGACCGACCATGAAAATGTGTTTCTTCCACCTGATGCCCTACCAAGGATTGCCCGGAAACTTTGAACAAGATTACCACAGCGTTTGGGTGGATGTGCCCAATTCGCTGTTCGATCCGAAGCAGGGCCACCGCCTGTACGGGGACTACCTGGACGAGTTGGAGTTCGCAGAGGAGATGGGATTCGACGGCATTTGCGTGAACGAGCACCACGCCAACGCCTACGGACTGATGCCGTCGCCAAACATCATGGCTTCTGCCATGGCCCGGGGCACCTCACATGCCGCGATCGTGGTGCTGGGCAACAGCCTGGCCCTGTACAACCCGCCCATTCGCGTGGCAGAGGAATTCGCCATGCTGGACTGCCTCAGCGGCGGGCGGCTTATCGCCGGCTTCCCGCTGGGCACGGCGATGGACACGATCTTCGGTTACGGACAGGTCCCGATCACTTTGCGTGAGAAGTACCAGGAGGCCCACGACCTGGTGGTCAAGGCTTGGGAGGAGCGCGAGCCATTCTCCTTCAACGGCAAGTACAACCAGCAGCGGTATGTCAACATCTGGCCCCGTCCCTACCAGCAACCCCGGCCGCCCATCTGGGTGCCAGGCAGCGGGAGCCTTGAGACCTGGGACTGGACGATCCGCAACGACTACGTCTATTGCTACCTGTCCTATTCGGGCTACAAGGTGGGCAAGACGGTGCTGGACGGCTTCTGGCAGGAAATGGAGCGGCAGGGCAAGGAGTTCAATCCCTACCACGCCGGGTTCCTGCAGCTGGTGGCTGTCTCGGAGACCGACGAACAGGCGGAAGAATACAAGGAGTCCATCGAATACTTCTTCAAGAAGTGCCTGCACATCCATTCGGGCTTCGGCAACCCGCCGGGCTACCGGTCGGTTCGCAGCAACAACTCGCAGGTGGCAAACTCCACCACCCAGTCGCGGGAGGACCAGCTAAAGGAGTTCACCTGGAAAGACTACCTCGAGGCAGGGAATGTCATCGTCGGCGGACCGCAGACAGTGCGGGAGCACTTGGCCCACGCGATCAAGGAACTCCGAGTCGGCAACCTGATGCTGCTGCTCCAGTTCGGAGATATGCCCAAGGAACTGGCGATGAAGAACACCGAACTATTCGCCCGCGAGGTCATGCCCTATGTCCGCGACATCTGGTCGGAGTACGAGACCCGCTGGTGGCCGGAGGGCGTCTCCAACCCCAACGCCATCATGCCGCTGACGGTGGGTTAGTTTTGACACCAGCTGCGAGCCGGGTTCAGAACCATTACCGGGCTCAATGAACATTCCAGTCCCGATATTGACCAGCCCGATTGCCGCTGGTGCGGCAATCTTGATTGCTTTTGTCGGCGCATCGTTCAACATATACAGCAGATTGGGCAGGCTCGAAAGCGGTCAAGAGACATTGGCCGCGGAGATCCGGGCCTCCCGCGAGCGGTCCGACATGCAATATGCGACGCTGGCTGAACGCCTGGAGGCTGCCGAGGAAAGGGCCTTGGCACGCGAGGCAACAGCCGAGGAAAGGGCTTTGGCACGCGAGGCAGCAGCCGAGGAAAGGGCCTTAGCACGCGAGGCAACAGCCGAGGAAAGGGCCTTGGCACGCGAGGCAACAGCCGAGGAAAGGGCCTTGGCACGCGAGGCAACAGCCGAGGAAAGGGCCTTGGCACGCGAGGCAACAGCCGAGGAAAGGGCCTTGGCACGCCACAATGAACTGCTGGCAGAGATTCGTCTCTGGCGTGCCCACGGCCATGACGCCGACGGAACAATATTTTTCAGAGTGCCTGAGTAAATGCCAGAAACCAACGAAATCTCCTCTCACGACCCTTACCCCCGCCTGCGTGTCGACGTGGGTGGCGTCGAGATCGTGTATGTAGACACCAACGTCGAAGGAAACGCAGCCGTTGTGTTCCTGCACGGCAATCCGACGTCGTCATACCTGTGGCGAAACATCATCCCCCACATGGCGTCCCGGGCCCGTTGCCTGGCGCCGGATTTGATGGGTATGGGGGAGTCGGACGGCACACCGGACGGCTCGTACCGGTTTGCCGACCACAGCAAGTACCTGGACGCCTGGTTTGACGCCGTGCTGCCGGAGGGGCCGGTAACTCTGGTGGTCCACGACTGGGGCTCGGCCTTGGGGTTCCACTGGGCGCGAAGGCACCCGGACAGAATACGCGGGCTGGTCTACATGGAGGCAATCGTTCGCCCCGTTACATGGGAAGAGTGGCCGGATGCGGCGCGTCAGGTGTTCCAGGGGTTCCGCTCGGATGCTGGCGAGAGCATGGTGCTCGAACGCAACATCTTCGTGGAGCGGGTGTTGCCAGGCAGCACGATTCGCGGGATCAGCGACGAGGCGATGGAGGTATATCGCCGACGGTACACCGAACCGGGCGAGTCCCGCCGCCCTACGCTGTCGTGGCCGCGGGAGATCCCGATCGAGGGCGAACCAGCCGACGTCGTGGCCCTAGTCGCGGAATACGCCGAGTGGCTGTCGCAGACCCCGACGCCCAAGCTGTTCGTCAACGCCGAGCCGGGGGCCATCCTGACGGGCCCACAGCGAGAGTACTGCCGCACCTTCCCAAACCAGCACGAGGTCACGGTGCCCGGAGTACACTTCATACAGGAAGACTCGCCCCACGAGATCGGCGCCGCGATCGCAGAGTGGTACGCTGGGCTGTGAATCAATTACACTGGGTTTAGCAAGATTTCCCGGGGAGCAACGATGCCTGAAACCACAATCCTGGAGATACGTAACGGCGATTTTCGGACGGAAGTTGCCAGGGCGGGCAAGGGGCCGCCGCTGCTTTACCTGCACGGCGCCGTGGGGCAGAAGGGTTGGGCTCCATTCCTGGACCGCCTTTCGCAATCGTTCACCGTCTACGCGCCGATAATGCCCGGATATGGCTCGGCCACGGGACTGGACCACTTGGCCGACCTTGCGGACCTGACGCTGTACAACCTCGAAGTACTCAATGAACTGGGAGTTACCCGCGCCCACATCGTGGGGCACTTCCTTGGGGGAATGGTCGCAGCCGAAATGGCCGCAGCCTCTCCATCCTCCGTAGACTCCCTGGTACTCGTGTCGCCGGCAGGAGTGTGGCGCGACGAGGAACCGGTGGCAGACCTGTTGGCCCTGAACGCCGACGAGCTCTCGGAAAGTCTCACGGCATCACCGACCGGAGCCGCATCGCTGGACGGCCTGACAGAAGAGTTGGCCCGGGACAGGATGCAGGACATCGCAGCAGCGGGCAAGTTCCTCTGGCCTCTTCCTGACAAGGGACTGCATCGCCGCGCATACCGCATCAAGGCCTCGACTCTTGTCCTGTGGGGAGCGCAGGACCGAATTAACCCTCCCTCGTATTCGGACGACTTCCGGAAGCTGATAAGGTGGTCACAAGCCGAAACTATAGCTGACGCCGGCCACCTGGTAATGCTGGAACGCCCCGACGCCTTCGCGGACGCGGTGACCAGGTTTCTGAGCTAAGGGAATCGACCCTCCAATCATGCGAGTATGAGTCAGCCAGAAGACAACATACAGGTGCAGCTCGACAAGCTCGAGAGCATTCTGCGCGAGATGGGGTCGGTGATCACGGCCTTCTCCGGAGGTGTGGACAGTGCGCTGGTGGCGGTTACCGCGCATCGGACCCTGGGAGAGAAAGCCCTCGCGGTAACGGCAGTGTCCCCGGCGCTGGCCTCACGGGAACTCAAGGAAGCCACGAGCCTGGGAGAAGCGTTCGGCTTCCCTCATCGTGTCATAAACACCAACGAGTTGGAGCGCGAGGGATACACGGAAAACTCTGCACGCCGCTGCTACTTCTGCAAAACTGAACTGTATACGCATCTGACCGCCCTGGCGGAGGCCGAAGACTTTGCCTGGGTCGCAAACGGCGCAAATGTCGACGACCAGGGCGATTACCGTCCCGGCATGCAGGCGGCGGCAGAACACAGGGCCCGCAGCCCCCTCCTGGAAGCCGGTCTGGACAAGGCGGCAGTACGGGCCATCGCGAAACGGCTGAACATCCCGGTGTGGGACAAGCCGGCGCAGCCGTGCCTCTCGTCCAGGGTACCTTATGGCACCCCGGTGACGGTGGAAACGCTTTCGAAGATCGAGCGGGCGGAGGACTTCCTGCGAAGCCTGGGGATGAGGGAGTTCCGGGCCCGGCATCATGACAAGCTGTGCCGGGTGGAAGCGTGCGAGGCGGACATGGAAATCGCCTTTCGGCGACGGGATGAAGTTGTGGTCGGCCTCAAGAAGATCGGTTACCTCTGGGTGTCGTTGGACCTCGCGGGATTGCGCTCCGGCAGCCTGAACGAAGCCCTGAACGCGAAGGCGACAAGCACCCCTTTGACCTGAATTTCCCACTTGGGAAGAGCCGCTCTCCCGCGCTTACTCTCCCAGCTCAGAGACCCAATGAAGATCGCTTACATCCAGTCCATCGGTGGAGCCAGTGGCGACATGCTGCTTGGAGCGCTGGTCGACGCAGGCCTCCCCGTGGGTTTTCTTCGTGGCGAATTGGCGAAGTTGCCGGTTTCGGGCTACTCGATCGACGCCGCCGAGGAGACTCGCTGCGAAGTACGCGGCACTCACCTGAAGGTCAAGCTGTCAGACGGGACAAGGCACGCTCCCGCTGCCCTGGTTCAGGCAGTCGCGGACAGTAGCCTCCCACATGCCGCCAAGGAGCAGGCCATCGAAGTGTTACGAGGCCTGTGGCGGGCTGAAGCGAGGGTGCACGGCGAAGCAGAAGAGGCGCTGGAACTGGAAGAGCTGGGCAGCGTGGATACCCTGGTAGACGTGGTAGGGTTCTGCGTCGGGCTCAGGGAACTTGGGATTGAAAGAGTGTACGCCGCCCCCTTGGTCCTTGGAGAAGCGTCGCCCCCGCGTAGGTCGGGCGGCTACTCGAATCCGGCACCAGCCACGCTGGAGCTGATCGCCGCGTCTGGCGCCCAAGTGGCTGCTGACAGTCCCGCACACGCTGGAGCAGGAGAGCTCACCACACCAACTGGAGCAGCCTTGATCACAGCCCTGGCAGACTTCCACCGCCCTGCGTTTTCCGTGCGTCGGATGGGTGTCGGACTGGGGACGAAGGACCCACCGGGTTTCGCCAATGCGCTGCGAATCTGGCTGGGTGAAACGGCGTCTGAACCTCAAGTTCCTACCCAGCCGCAGAGGCAGTGGGTTGAAGGCATCTTCCAGCCGGCGAGCGTGGTGTTGCTGGAAACAAACCTCGACGACGCACCGGGCCTGGTGCTGGGCTATGCCCAGGAGCAACTGTTCGCGCTTGGAGCGCTGGATGTGTGGCACACCCCGGTGCAGATGAAGAAGAACCGTCCGGGGGCGGTGCTGTCGGCCTTGGTACCGAAGCATCTCGAAGAGGCTGCGGTGGAACTGATCCTGCGCGAGACACCAACGCTGGGCATTCGTTCGCGGCCTGTGGACCGGTATGTGGCAGACCGTCGCAGCGTCAAAATCGAAACCGAGTTCGGCGAGGTGAGCGTCAAGGTGAAATCCCTGGATGGATCTCCGGTCAGCGTCGCACCGGAACCCGATGATTGCCGAAACCTCGCTTCCGAGTTGGGGCTCCCGTTCCAGGAAGTCTATCAGCGGGTGACCGAGACCGCGCGCCGCAAGCTGCTTGCCTGATCGCATGACCGAGCGAGCCACAGGTAAGAGGGGCGGCATTGAACAATTGCTCGAGCAGGTGCGCGACGGGCAACTGACCACCGAACAGGCGCTGGCGCAACTGCGGGACCTGCCTTACCAAGACTTGGGTTACGCCCGGCTTGACCATCACCGCCCGCTGCGAACCGGCTCCCCCGAGGTGGTGCTCGGCAAGGGCAAGACGCCAGAGCAAGTAGCAGGTATTGTCGCGGCGCTGCGGGGGCGGGGGCACCCGGTGCTGGTAACCAAGGCAGACCGGGACGCCTATCGTGCAGTATTGGCAGCTGCCCCGGAGGCAGAGTTTCACGAGTTGCCTGCGGCCATAGTTCTCCCAACGTACGACGATGCCACCCGGCTGCCGGGCGTTCTGGTGGTGACGGCAGGTACCGCGGACCTTCCAGTAGCGGAGGAAGCACGGCTGACATTGGAGCTTATGGGTCAGGAGGCCTGTCTCATCGCCGATGTGGGTGTCGCTGGGCTACACCGCCTTCTTGACCGGCTCCCTGAAATCCGCGAGGCCCAGGTGCTGATCGTCGTGGCAGGGATGGATGCTGCGCTGCCTGCCGTAGTAGCGGGGCTGGTGTCCGTGCCGGTCATTGCGGTTCCCACCAGCACGGGCTACGGGGCCAGCTTCGACGGCTTGGCCGCCCTGCTGTCGATGCTGAACAGCTGTGCTCCGGGGGTCGCAGTGGTCAATATCGACAACGGATTCGGGGCGGGCTACCTCGCCGCCCAGATCAACCGCCTGACATTCAAGCAGGAGCAGAACGCACCGTGAACCGCCGCAACGGCTGCCTCATCCTGGTGCTCATCGCGGCGCTGCTCTTCGTCGCATGCGGAATGCTGGGCAGGCTGACGCTGGTAATCTAGCGCCCATCATCGGTTCCTCCACAGGGCGAGCATTGCGGAGACGAGGGAGGTCTCCGGCTCATCAGAACTCCACGGCATGCTTGATGTGGTCCACCGAAATGAGCTTGCCGTTGCTGTCCAGGTTCACGCAGACCAGGTCGATGCGCCATTGAGTCGAAGACGCGTAGCCGCCGGGTGAGTTTGCCTGCAGAAATTCCTCGGCCACGGCGGCCAGCCTTTCGGCTCTAACAGGACTGATCGATTCCGAACCTCGTCCAAACGCAACACCTCGCCGGGTCTTGACCTCAACGAACACGATCTCCTCGCCCTGCGCGGCGACTATGTCCAGTTCCCCCGCCCGACAGCGGTAGTTTGCAGCGACAATTTCGTAACCATTGGCTTCAAGATGCAGCCGGGCCTGCCTCTCGCCCCACTGTCCGAGCCTCCGGTTACCACTGCTCACGGTGCGGCTGCGTCCGGGAAGCGAAGGCGTGCCTGCGCCACCGGTCCGAACGAACGACGGTGAATCTCGCAGGGGCCTATTTCCCGCAGGCGCTCAAGGTGCTGGGGAGTGGGATATCCCTTATGGCGAGCGAATCCGTAGCCCGGATGAGACTCTTCGTATTCGGACATGATGCGGTCCCGAGCAACCTTGGCTATGTTCGAAGCCGCGGCAATGCTATAGCTCCGGCTGTCCCCCTTCACCACCGTCTGGTAGGGATAATCGCATTGCCGAACGGTAATGTAGTCGAGGAGCAGGTGTGCGGGCTGTACATTCAGTTCCTCAACGGCCAGCATCATCGCCTTGAGCGCAGCAACGCCTATGCCGATGCAGTCTATCTCGGAGTGGTCGACCGAAGCCACAGCCCAGGCGAGGGCATGTTCCTTGGCTGCCTGGCAGGCCTCCTCCCTCCGGGTCTTGGTCAGGCGCTTTGAATCGTCCAGCAGGCTAAGCCACTCTTCGTTGCCGGTCAGGCCAGGTGGGAGGATTACCGCCGCCGCCACCACCGGGCCCGCCAGCGGCCCGCGTCCGGCCTCGTCGGCGCCGGCGACGGGAGAAAAGCCCTGGCGCAACAGGGCCCCCTCGAGGGAGAGGTCAGGCATTCCTGGCTACGCGGCGAGAAATCAGGCAGCACTTCCGTCTAGCGAGTGACGTTAGCCACCAGCTCTGTGGCGTCGTGGCTGTATCGGCCTTCCTGCGCCTTGTCGGGTCCGGCTGGTTCGATGGTGCCGCCACCCAGCAGAAAATCACCCTGGTAAAACACGGCGGCCTGGCCGGGAGTGACCGAGCGCTGCGGTTCCACAAAGCGAACCCGCGCACCGTCGGAGTGCGGATGCAGTGTGGCTAGGGCCTCGTAGGCCTTGTAGCGTATCTTGACCGAAACTGGCGTTCCATCTACTGGGGGCAGTCCACTGACGTAGTTTACGCCTGAGACCCAGGCATCTTCGGAGTACAGGGCGCTCTCGGGGCCGACCACCACCTGGTTGCTGTCGGTGTTTAGGCGGACGACGTAACGGGGTTCGCCGGCGGTCCTGGGCAGACCCAGCCCGCGGCGCTGCCCCACCGTGAAGTACTCGATGCCTTCATGCTCCCCGACGACGCACCCATCGAGGTCCACGATCTGACCGGGCACGCCGGAGACGCGCTGGCGCAGGAACTCCCGGTAATCGCCCAGCGGTATGAAGCAGATATCCTGGCTGTCTGGCTTGTCCGCAGTGATCAGTCCGGAATCCAGGGCCATTTGCCGAATTTCTTCCTTCGTGTACCCGCCCACTGGCAGCAGAGTGCGGGCCAGCTGCGACTGGGCCATGCCAAATAGAACATACGACTGGTCCTTGGCGTGGTCGATGCCCTTCTGGAGAATATAGCCATCCGTTTCCCGCTCAACACGGGCGTAGTGTCCAGTGGCGACATACTGCGCACCCAAGGCGTCGGCGCGAGTCAGCAAATGACTGAACTTGATCTTGTCGTTGCAGGCAATACAGGGGTGTGGGGTGCGTCCCCGCTGGTATTCGGAGACGAAATAATCCATCACCTGGTCGCGAAACTCGCGCTCCATGTTCAGTACATAGTGGGGGATTCCCAGCAGGCGGCAAACGGACCGGGCGTCTTCCACATCGTCCAACGTGCAGCACCCCTGGTGATCTTCCGGCAACTGACTCTCGTCCAAGCTGTACAGCTTCATGGTGACGCCGATCACGTCCCACCCGGCACGGCGCAGCAGCAGGGCGGCAACGGAGGAATCCACGCCTCCGCTCATGGCGACTACCACACGGTTATGCGAGTTACGCTGGTTCATATTGGCGACAGACCTCAAATTCAGCCTAGCACACCCTTTCCCCAGGGTACAACCGAGTGAATAGGAGTCCTCCAGGTTTCCCGTGCTTGCCGCCTGTTAGTTTTGGTCCTTCGGCGCACCGGGCAGTGATTCGCAGGGCTCGCCGTCATTGTTTCCGTCCAGCCCGTGGGGGTCGTTGTCCGGACCACCTTCAGCGAGGAAGAAGTCGAGCGCTTCCTGATAATTCTCGAAGTCGCCACAGTTCCGATCCTCGAAGTCGTCTTCCTGCGTGGCGGAGGTTTTGACCGAGGAGTCGTTTCCGGTAGCGCCGGATTGGGTATCCTCATCCAGCGCAGGAAACAGGGATTCGCAAGCGGTGCCGTCGCTGTTGTGATCGAGGCGATGGGGGTCCATATCGGGTCCGCCTGCGGCAAGATAGAAGTTCTGGGCATCCCACCAGGACGTGAAGTCGGAGCAGTTGCGGTCAGGACCAAAAGGATCGTGAGGCAGGTCGGCATATTGCGGGACCGGGGGTGTCGCCGGTGGCTGGGGAGTTGCTGTGGATTCGGGAGCCTCCGAAGTTGATCGCTCAGGTGCCCCGTGCAACGACCGGCACGCGATGCCGTCTCCGTCTCCATCGAGGCCGTGCGGGTCTTCGTCAGGGCCACCTTGAGACTCGAAGAAAGCCTGGGCTTCCTGCCATTCTGAAAAGTCGCCGCAGTCCAGATCGTGCAGCGCTTCTTCATCAGAAGCGGACGGTCCGGGAGCAGGACCCTGCGTGGGTGCCGGGGTTGAAGTGGGAGCCGGGAAGGGAGAGGGCGTTGGTACGACAGTGGGAGCAGGAGTGGTAGGTGGTATGGGGGCTGGCGTTGGCGTGGCCATCGGAGTAGCGAGAGGTGGATGCTCGCAGTCCATCTGTCCATTCTGGTCCACGGACGGAGTCTCGTCTTGGGTCCCCAACGCGGTCTGTCTGGTAAGTGCAGGGCAGTCTGCGGAACTATCCGCGTGGTTTGTAGGGAAAGTGGCATAGAGGGCCATGGCACTCTGGGATGACCCTTCGGGCACTGTCGAAGATGGGCCGCCCGGCAGGGACTCACAAGGCTCGCCGTCGCCGTTCACATCCAGCTTGTGCCTGTCCTGCTCCGGGCCTCCGGCGGCCAGGAAGAACGCCAGAGCCTCATCGTAGCTGTCGAAATCTCCGCAATCCCGATCTGGGCCGAAGGGGTCGTAGCGCAGTCCGGCTGCCGGAGTTCGTGCGGGTGTTGGAGTTAAGGCAGGCGGAGTCGGTGCCGACCCTTGCGAAGGCTGCAGGAGTACCGGGGCGTCGCAGGTGGCGAGCATCTCGTTCAGTGCGTTGTACTCGGCTTCGGTAACGGTCAGACCCCAGCGGCCTTTCACTGTCACCCAGTCCGTTGCATAGGTGCACCAGTAGCCTTCGAGAGTTGGGCGCCACGCCTCAGGGCCCTTGGAGCCTTTGGATCGGTTGGCCGAGCTGCTGGTGGCTATCAGGTGGGCCTCGTCGTCCAGAAAGTTGGCAAACTCTCGCTTCCGTTCCCGGTCCCAGGCCCATGCCCCGGAACGGTGCGCGTTTTCGAGGGGCACCAAGTGGTCGATATCCAACTCCCGCGGAGAGGTAAAGGTCTCTCCCGTATACGGTCCGACCCACGTTCCAGTAGCGACCCGGCACCTGTCAGTAGTCTCGAAGGTTACGTCGACGGTCGATTCGGCGATCAAGACCTCCTGCCGGGCGTTCTGGCAGTCACCGTCCTCGTCCGTCCAGTGCCTCCATGTGCCGCGGTCGTACTCCGGCAGATCGGCATGGCCAGGCGAAATAGATATTGGGAGCACCCTTCCCGTTGCGGAAGGTGTCTCACCGGCCACAGGGCTCGTAGGTGAGGGCGGTACGGTGGTACTGGCAGCAGTCGGCGTTGGAGGAATGGTGGGACTCGCCGGGACAGGAGTTGGCGTTTCCTGGGAAGTTACCTGTTCAATAGCATCACAGGCGGTGAGCGCTGTCGCCAACAGGGCGAACACAACGATCGCCAAGGCTGTGGCACCGAGATGCCTGGATACTTTTCCGAGGGTTTTCACTGCTGTCCTTCCAAATTCCCAAACGGAAAAAGATTAACCGGTCGATCTACCCAAACCGTACGGCGGGATTGGGTTACTGTACATCCACGCTCTTACATCGGCACGAGATTTCGCGGAGAGGGAAAGGCATTATATTGAAAATCTTCGTTATGTAAAAATGAGGAATCAACTCATACTGGGCGAAGAGGGTGGGGGAAGCTTGAGAGGAGCGAACTGGCGTCGTATCCTGTCATTCATGAGACTTGCCATACAAACGGGTAATTGAAAGCCATGACCTCCGAAACGGACTTCCGTTCTGGGCCGTCATTCTGCGGGAACTGCGGCAACCCTCTGGAACAGGACAGCCGAGTCTGCGGTGCATGCGGCCGTCCCGTAAATGACGAAATGCTGGAGCCTGTAGCGGTCCCTGTGCACTACATTCCCTACTGCCGCAGCTGCGGGATAGGCGTGCCCTGGGGCCAGGGCCACACCTGTCGCCGGTGCGGTGTGGAACCCCTGTGTTCATTGCACTTCCAGGCAGCGGGCGAACTGTGCCTGGACTGCGCCAATGCGCCCACTTATGCGGGCACCGGGGCGGTCTCAAGCGGTTTGAACTGTGGAGCATGCGGTGCCGCCATTTCCCCCGACGCCGGATTCTGCGCCAACTGCGGCCGTGCCTTCGTAGTAGCTGCTTCGCCGGACACCACTGAATACATGGGGTTCTGGATTCGCGCCGGCGCCTTTGTGATCGACTGGGTTGCCGCCTATCTGGTTGCCGTCGCCGTGGCCGTCGCGATAGGGTTTTCCATCACTTCCGGCGATGCGGATGCGTCCACGGCTGATGATATTTCGCTGGCGTTCGAGAACATCAACTACAGCTTCCTGTTGCTGTTCTGGGGTATCTCTGTCGCGCACTCGTTTCTGATGACGGCATGGCGGGGGCAGACTCTGGGCAAAATGATCGTCCGCATCCAGGTCGTGGACGCCAACGGGAACGTGCCGCCCCTGCGGCGGGTGCTAGTCCGCGAGGGTCTGCGAGCGGTGGTCCTTCTTGCGCTTTTGCCACTTGGCCTCGTCTATACATGGGTGGGGATGGACATGCGCAAGAGAGGTCCGCACGACCACCTGGGAGGGTGCTATGTAGTCCGGAAACGAAGGGGCCCGCAGCCTCCTCCGGGCATTTTCTAGTTCGCATTCCCAGGGTCATCTGCTACACTTGCCCCAGAATCGCCAGGAATTCACGGCGCAAATGCCGCGCCGACGGAGAACGTTATGCCTGTTACATTCGGAACTTCCGTACCCACTCGCGGCCCGTTGGCGGAACCTGAGGGAATGAAATCCCTGGCCCAGCGGGCCGATGATTTGGGGTTCGACCACATCTGGGTCAGCGACCATATCATCCTCCCGCGTGAGGTAAGCTCCTTCTACCCCTACGCCGCCGACGGCGTACCGACATTTGTTCCGGACCAGCCCTACTACGAGCCGCTGGCGGCCCTGAATTTCCTGGCGGGTTGTACTCAACGGGTCCGTCTGGGCACCCATGTGCTGATACTGCCATACCGCAACCCGGTGCTGGCGGCCAAGATGCTGTCCACCCTGGATGTACTTTCCGGAGGGCGCGTTATCCTGGGCGCCGGGGTCGGCTGGATGGAGGAAGAGTTCGAGGCCATGGGCCTGGACAACTACGCCCAGCGCGGTGCCGTTACCGACGAATACATCCAGCTCTACAAGGAACTTTGGACCAAGGACAGTCCGGAGTTCGACGGCGAGCACTACCAGATTTCGGGGAGCGGATTCTCTCCAAAGCCGGTGCAGAAACCGCACCCGCCCATTTGGATCGGCGGCCACACCGGGCCTGCCATCCGGCGGGCCGCAAAGTACGGCGACGGCTGGATGCCAATTGGTCTGCGGCCGCCTGCGATCCTGGAACCAGAGGAACTGTCGGCCCTCATCGCCCGTCTCCGACGCTTGACGGTTCAGGCCGGGCGCGACGAGAAGGCCGTAGACCTGACCTTCAGCACCGACGTGCGGTTCGACAATTCCGCCGGTGGTTCGCGGCCCTGGATGAACGGCCGCGCCGAGCAGATCGCCGCCGACCTGCGGCAGTACATGGACCTCGGCGTTTCCAACTTCATCATCGGCTTCCCCGCCGGAGACAGCGTGGCTTCGATCCAGGAGAACATGGAACAGTTCTCCCGGGAGGTCGTTCCGCTGATTCCACAGGATTAAGAAACTATCTCAAGACTGTCGTGTACTTTATCTCAACAGCCAGATACGCGGCCTGGACCACAGGATTCCCGCTTTCGCGGGAATGACGGTTTTGGACTGTAGCTGGTTTTGAGATAGTTACCAAGAGGATCTTTCAACTTCGCCCCGGTCCAAGCCCTCTCCCTTCTGGAGAGGGCATAGTCCATTTTCCGAAGGGGCGATGGAACTGCGGAGGTATGGCCTATGTCGGTAAGAACCGATCTTCGAGCAAGGCTTGCATCCGGCGAGCAGATTGTCGCGCCGGGAGCCTATGACCCCATTTCGGCGAGGCTGGTGCAGTCGCTGGGCTTCAACGCGGTCTACTGCGGCGGCTACATATCTGGGGCGCACCTGGCGGTGACCGAGCCGCTCATGACCATGACGGAGCAGCTGTCGGTGGCAGAGCGCGTGGTCCGTGCAGTGCCGCTGCCTGTCATCTGCGACGCCGACGCGGGCTACGGCGAGCCGGTCCACGCGATGCACACGGTGCGCTCGTTCGAGGCCGCCGGGATGGCCGGTATTCACATCGAAGACCAGTTCTTCCCCAAGCGGGCCTCGTACCACGCCGGGCTGGAGCATGTCATCCCCATGGAGGAGTTCCTGCAGAAGATCGGCTACGCCCTCCGTGCCCGCACCGACCCCGACTTCCTGATCGTGGGCCGCACCGACGCCTTCACCGCAGTCGAGGGCGACATGGACGAGGCCATCCGCAGGGGCAACGCGCTCAAGGACCTGGGCGTGGACCTGGTCATGCCTCGTGGGGTACGAAGCCGCGAGGATCTTGCAACCTTCCGGAGAGGGGTTCCCGACATACCCCTGATGGTCATAGCCGGGGCAGACGACATCACGGTGGAGGAATACAGGGACTTGGGCTGCCAGTTCTTGATCTACGCCACCTCCTCGATCATCGCTGCGGTGGACGGGATACGCCGTATCTACGAGAGCCTGAGGGATACCGGCCATATAGGCATCAACGCACCCCAGGTGGCTGAGATGCGGGCCGAGGTCGAAGCGCTGATCAGCCTGCCCGAGTACCAGCAGGTGGAGGCTGAGACGACCGAGCGGGAGTTCCAGGACCGCACAAGGCATTAAGCCCCTCCCGACCCACCTCGTTTTTCATCCCGGAACTGCTTGCCGATCGATTCACCGATCGGCATTTTCATGTTTTCGCAAGCGACAATCTCACTTGGCAAGGTTGTCAACGGAACCGATTCACTGCCAGTAAGGATTGACTTCGTAATGATTTTACTGATACTTTGCAAATAATTGGTGATACAAATAGCCACCAGTTAAACGCAAATCGAAAACTTATATACCCTTGGAGGAGTCAGAATGGCAATTGATGAAATGACTCAATCCCGGGACAAAGTCTTCGAAGAGTGGCACAGGAAGGCATTTCTGCAGAGGCTCTTCCTGCCCAGCGATTTTGCTCAAAATGTGAGCGCCGTCAGTAAAGAGAATATGGTCTGCCACATGACAACCAACGAGTGTCTGTTCATGCGGGACCAGGCAAAAAGAATGACCGTCAAGAAAAACGAGGTCAAGAAATACTCGACGGATGAAGACTACCGTCCCCAGGAGTTCAAAGACGAGACGCTGACTATCTTCACTGGCGCGACAGAGACCAGGTGCTCTCCGTGCTATGGAAACGGGACCTTCGCTTGCCCCACGACGTCGAAGTGCAGCAAATGTAAAGGGACTGGGCGAGAGGATGTAGACCGCTGCACTATCTGCGACGGTAAGGGAAAGGTAGAGGCGAGCCGTGGCAGTTGGTACGGTCGAGAAAGAAACTGCACCTTCTGCCGGGGTACCGGAAAGCGCTACGAAAGATGCTACACCTGTGATGGCACTGGGACGGTGACCTGCAGTACCTGCAGGGGTACCGGCAGCAAGAATTGCGACACCTGTGACGGTAATGGCAAAGTGGTGCGGGGTCAGCTGGTCACCAGGAAGTTTTCGGCCGAAACGGAGTACGAATACCAAGTCAGCGGATTGGATAAGAACGAGTTCAAGAACGGTCTGGAACCCAAGCATTTCCGGTCGATTTCAGGAGATCCGGTCAGCAGCGAGTTCCAGGCCACCAGTGATCCAGAGACTGTACTGAAGCGGTCGAGCCTCCACACCTTTGATGTTCTATCTTGCGCATATTCATATAGGGACGAACAATTCCACCTCAACCAGATCTCGTCCGATAGCAATACCAAGCTCGTCGCTACGGGTTTGCCGCTGTCGAAGATCAGGCTCGCCGTTGCCGGTATCGTACCCGTTGCCTCCGCGGCTATTGCCGTTGGCGTGGTAATGCTCCTTGCCTGAAGACCAGTCTATCCGCCTATCCCTTCGAATCGGCAGTCGCGGCGAAGGCCTTGTCGCCGTGACCGTACTCTTTTAGGCAACGCCCCGCAGGCAACCCGAATGCGGGCGGAGGTGAAGGTCCTGATCACCCTACCCAAATTCCGGCAGGTGGAAGCGGAAACCTCGGGGCGGGAGTTCCAGGACAGCTCATGGCATCAGGAGTCCCTGACCGCAGATAACTCTTCACAATCCCTGACGAAAGGAGTTGGAGATGGGCAAGAGACATGCGGCGGGCGACGGCTTGTTCCCAGAACCCTGGTTTGGCAAGCTTCTGCTTGTCTCGCTGCTTGTGATGCTGAACCTGCCAGTGGTCTTCACCGCCTACACCGGCATGGACCAGTACGGGTTCTTCACCCTCGAACCCTTGGCGGAGCAGCCCTGGCCCCTGGTGGCATCGGTTTTCCTCAGCACAGCCTCCGCCCTCACCGGCTACGGGGCCTACCGGTTACTGCGAAGGAGACAGACCCTGTACGCAGGCAACCGCTACGGGGCCTATCAGCGCAGCGCGGTGTTGTTTGGAGTCCCAGTATTCTTCGCCTTCGCTCCTTTGTTTTTCCTCACAGGCTACAACGACAAGCCCACAACGCTCGCGATAGCGGTCATACTATCAACTTCGCTCTGCATCACCGCTGCGCTCAGCGATCGTGACTCACGGCTGGATCCGATATTGGCCCGCCTCTGGTTCATGGCCAGCCTCGCCTTCATACTCGTTTTTCTGATCCTGTGCGTGGTGGCCATGCTGGTGCTCTATTTGATCGAGCAAACTCCTTCCACGGGCAACTTCTTCTGGACCTGGAAGTTCGCCTGGACAGAACTGGGGTACCCTGCGGAGGAATTCAACCAGCGGCATAGGAACGGATTGCTGGCTTTCACCATTGCCGGAAGCTGCTACATGACCGTCGCCATCGGCGGGTCGCTTCTGGGTGCCATCCTGGGATGGGCCAGGGTCGGACCCCAAAAGAGTGTCGACCCATCCCCTGAGGTGCCGATTGATCCGGAGCAACCGGACCTTCTCAGCGAATTGATGAACGATGCACAGCAGGCTTCCAGCGATCCGCCGGAATTTTTAGTGACCTTGAACGGCAGCGAGACCGGGATAACCAGGAGCCAGTACCAAGGGCTGCTCGCGGAAAAAGACCGGCTCCTGCGGAACATCGGGTTGCTGGTGGACAAGGCATCGGGGGCCGCTTTCGCGAGAAGAGGTGGCAGGTGGGAAAAGATCCCATTCCGTGGAAGGCGCAAGGGGCCCTTCCTCCTACTCTGCATCTATGCCCGTCACCCCGGCAAGCGATTCACCACGGGGGAGCTGGAGGTGTTGCTGCAGGCGGACTTGCCGGGACGGGACGGCTTCAATGTCAGCGACTTTTTCGCCCAACTTCAAAAGAGGGCCCCACTCGTGGCAGTGGAACGGGATGGCGAAGGGTCCTACATGCCCGATACAGTCGACGTCTGTTTTCTGGACCAGTGTCCCGTTCCGCAAGGGGAAAACGGCCCGGCGGAACCCTCCGGACACGACCTCATTGTGGCGCACAACGGCGCTAACACCGGTCTTACCCGGTCAATTTCGGTGGAATAGCCATATCCTAGCCATATCCTAGCCACTTCGGGTTTATATCAGACCCTCCGCGCCCGCATAGTCAGATGGATATCTTCATTTGCGGAGGTGTCAAATGGCGTTCTCTTTGCTACCGGGAGAGAATGTGCGCCTGGAAATTACGGCCGCGGATAAGGGGAAGGGACTCTTCTTCACTCCATCGACATCCTTGAGGGTTACGAATTTCCGATTGGTCGCTACCGAGTCGCTCACCAGAGGCAGCGACGTTACCAAGTACATGCCGCTGGAGCACATCATCTACATGCAGGAAGGGCGGTACAGCTCAAACCGCCTGCGAAATGCCGCCATCCTTCTGGTCGTGCTCGGAATAATCGCCACCCTTACTCTCATCGGAGCCATCATCGGCATCCCCTTGATTGTGGCTGGAGTAATCTGCACCATTCTCTATTTCCTCAGAAGGACCCAGTCACTGATCGTCCAGTCGGGCGGTGAGGACATTGTCCTGAGCCTGAGAGGCGGGGGAGAGGAAACAGAGCGAGTCATCAGGGAAATTGAGCTTGCCAGGATGGAGCGCACCGCCGGTAACTACGGCCCCACCGCGCAAGGTGGCGCAGCTTCTGCCCTTCCCGCGAACGTGTTGGCCGGCACACTGCCGAGCTCCACGACACCCTGACGCCCAACGGCGATTTCATACGGCCCGGACCATGGAGTCCGGGCCGCGACTTTCCTCAAAAATGGCCCGCTGACCCACTGCCAGCAGGCCAACCTCTCGTCTCATTCCCTGCCCAACACCAGCCCCCGCGGCGGGCTCTTATGGGACCACGCACGCCATAGGGGAATTGGGCATACCGCATTAACCGGGAGTCCAACACATGAAAGCTATTTCCGCTTCTCATTTCAAGCTCGTATTGCTCGCCGCGTTGGTGCTGATTGCGATGACGCTGCTACTAGCCTGCGAGGGCGGTGGCCCAGAGCCAACGGCCCGTCAGGACTTCGGCGGCGAAACCCCTGCGCCCGACGCCACCGTCTCCTCTCCGACGGAGGTAGCAGCCTCCGTGCCACCTCAGCCCGCCACAACGGCGCCCACGGCAACGCCAACCACGCCTGGGACGGAGCAGGCCGTCCCGACTGGCGAGCCCGCAACGTCGGTTCCGACAACCGGTGGGCCTGCAACGGTGCCGGCCTCAGCGCCATCGCAGCCGGCCACACAGACGGCACAGGCACCTGGAACAGCTGAGGCCGGAGTAGACCCCAAGTTCAAGTCCATCAGCGTTGGAGGATTTCCCGCCTGCGGGGTGAAAACCGACGGCCTGGTCTACTGCTGGGGGAGAACTGATTATGGTGATGGGACCTCTTTTCCGGGAGGCCTGTCCCTAGAGTCGGTAACTGCGGGAGGGTCTCACGCCTGCGGGCTCAAGTCCGACGGAACAGCCGTTTGCTGGGGCGGAGTTACGGGCCAGGGTCTGTCCACCGCGGGCGTCGTCCCGCCGGACCTGATTTTCACCAAGTTCCTATCCCTGTCCGCTGGCTCAAACTCCACCTGTGGGGTCAAGACCGACAATTCCGTAGTCTGCTGGGGGTCTGGTGATCGCGGCGGGGCATTCCCCAACCCCAGCTCAGGCGAGGCGTTCACGGCGGTCAGCGTGGGCTCCTCACATGCCTGCGGAGTGACAACGGACGGCCATCTCAGCTGCTGGGGAGACCCGCGTAACCGCATGAACGCCGACGATGTTCCCGAGGCGGCGTCAGGCATGCAGTTTTCGTCCGTCAGCACCGCTTCGTGGACCACCTGCGCGGTGACAACCACGGGTACCGTGCTCTGTTGGGGAGATAGGCCCGGAGCCGGTGACGGAGTACCGTTCGGCGAGGGAGTTGTCCCGCATCAGGGCAGCTTCACCTCGGTCAGCGCCGGTGAGGGCCTGACCTGCGGCTTGAAGTCCGATGCCACTCTCACCTGCTGGTATGACGACCTGGAGGCGGCTCCTGTGCCTGACGGGCAGTTTGCCTCGGTCGAAGCGGCGTCATGGAAGAGGAATTCCTGGCATGGCAAGGCAGGCACCAGCGTCTGTGCGCTCCAGATCGACGGAACCGCCGTCTGCTGGGAGCAGGGCGGCAGCGTCGGCCAGTCCCCAGGAGGTACCTTCACCTCGGTCGACATCGATGTTCGGGACGGCATCTGTGCGATGAGAAGCGACGGCACCCCCGTCTGCTGGAACCATAACAACATTGACTACTTCTACGAGAACCCGGCGCCGACGGGAACATCATTCGTTTCGCTCACTACCGGAAGCGCCCACGTCTGCGGAGTAGCAACCAACGGGTCCGTAATGTGTTGGGGAGAGTCCAGTAAGGGTATGACCGATGCTCCCTCTGGTTCTTTCCAGTCGGTCAGCGCCGGCTACCAATATACCTGCGGCCTGAAAACCGATGGCTCGGTGGCCTGCTGGGGGGAGAATACCCAAGGTACGACTGACCCGCCCAGCGATATCTTAGTTTCCATATCCGCCGGTGGACACCATACCTGCGGCATCAAACCGGACGAGACGGTCGTGTGTTGGGGTAGAAAGGCACAGAGCGGGACTCCTCCGGAGGGTTCTTTCGTCTCCATCTCCGCCGGGAGCGACCAGACCTGCGGTATCCGGCCCGACGGGTCCATGGTCTGTTGGAATGAGGAGGGGAGTTGGGAACAGTCAGGGGGCCCTTACATCTCCGTGGGTGTAGGGGAAGACCATTACTGCGCAGTTGATGCCGCTGGGTCCGCCACTTGCTGGGGAAGCAACGACCTTGGTCCGGTCGAAGCGCCCAATGGACCGTTCGTGTCGGTGAACGCTGGAGATTACACCAGCTGCGGCATCCGGCCCGACGGCTCCCTGGTCTGCTGGGGACAGTACGTGCGGTAAGCCGGGCTCCCTTCCGGGGAATTGCGATTTGTCCCACTACAGGCAGAAAGAGCGAAGGAGCCGGCAAAACCGGCCCCTTCATTTGACGGCAACTCTTGGTCGACAGTCGACTTAGACGTTGGTGGGGACGGTGTCGCTGACGCCGTACTTGCGCTCCAACTCGTAAATCTCGCCCAGGCCCAGGAGGGAAGCGACATCCCACCGAGTGGCGAAGCGGCTGGGGTCTACGGCGCCGGTGGCCTTCAACTCCTCGAACGAGTCCTTGACCTGCTGGTAGATGAGCCAGATGGTGCTGCCGCAGATCGTGACCTTGTAGCCAAGGTCGTTCAGGTCGTTGGTGTTCATCAGGTCGCCGTTGTACATGCGGGGCAGGTCGGACATGTCGCGGGCGTAGTTGCGGATGTCTTCGTCGCTCTTGATGCCGTCCACGAAGACCACATCGGCCCCGGCTTCAATGTAGGCCCGGGAGCGGCGGATGGTGTCTTCCCAGCCAGTCACGGCGTAGGCATCGCAGCGGGCGATGATCACGAAGTCCGGGTCCCTGCGGGCGTCGAGGGCGGCGTGGATCTTGTTGACATGGTCCTCCAAGGGAATGACCTGCTTGCCCTCGAAGAAACCGCACTTCTTGGGGAAAACCTGGTCTTCGATGTGGATGGCGGCCACCCCGGCGGCCTCATACTCCTGCACCGCGCGCCGGACGTTCAGCGGGTTGCCGAATCCGGAGTCGGAATCGCAGATTACGGGAATGTCCACGGCGTTGGCGATGTACTTGGCGTTGGTGACCATCTCGGTCATGGTGAGCAGGCCAACATCCGGGAAGCCCCGCTCGGCGGCGGTGCCAGCGCCGGTCATGTAGACGGCGTGGAAGCCGACGGACTCTGCGATCTTGGCGTGGAGGGCGTTGAGGACGAAGGGCGCGACTACCATCTCGTCCGAGTTCAGCATCTGCCGCAGCTTGGTGGTGGATTTCATTGCGCAGTCTCCTTGCTGGAGTGGGATTGGTGGGTGAATGATAGCGCAGGCACAACGCAGACGCTAATGGTTTTAGACGAATCTGCCTGGCAAGATCAAGGCAGTACGAGAAGAACGATTGACGCACCTCGTCTTCTTCTCTTACTCTCGTCTCAGGATGATTCTCGGCTACAGGGATCGAAGAACTGAACGGTTCGCCAACGGCGATTTCATTGCAGACTTCCAGGGATTTGAAGAACAGGCTGCGAGCCGACTTTCGATGCTGAATGCAGCAATATCCCTGAATTCCTTGAGGATATTCCGTGGCAACCGTCTTGAAACGCTCAGAGGAACAAGGACAGGGCAGTATTCTATTAGGGTTAACCGACAGTGGCGAATATGCTTTTCTTGGCCAGAAGGGCAAGAAGGACCATCTGAGGTTGAAATAGTCGACTATCATTGAACTCGCGGAGGGTTCATGTTCAGGCGAGCCGTACATCCGGGTGTAATTCTCAAAGAGGAACTGGCAGAATTGGGCGTCACACCCTACGCTCTTTCTCGCCAGATCAACGTGCCGACCAACCGAATCAGCCAGATAATCGCAGGCAAACGTTCCATCACGGGAGACACCGCTCTGCGATTCGGGCACTGGTTCGGGGTCGAACCCCAATTCTGGATGAACCTGCAGTCACAGTTCGACCTTGCCGCGGCGGAGAGGATGGTTGGAGAGGAAGTCAGCGAGTTGCCTACAGCCGCCAACTTGTGACGGGCAAACTCTACCCCCGTCCGAATAATGGGCCAAAGACGCGGCGCTCGCCCTCTCGTCCTTGTCCTGCTCCTTTACCGTACTCAGCGTTTCAATTTCCTATGTAACCTCGGCATAGATCAGGTGGCTGGACAGCAGTTGCCACGAGAGGTCGGATGCCCACCGCCCGTGGCTCCAGTCGTCTCCTGCGGCCTCTGACAAGTATCGCGTCAGCAGCAGGCGCCAAGGCAGGGCCGTCTCGGTCATATCCAGACCTGACGCCACTCCCTCGGCGAACCGCGCGGCGTCGTTCAGTATCTCCTCAGGGAAATTCCCGAATTCAAGCAGGGTGATGGCAGGACGCCAGGCATTTGCCGGATGCTGCTCGCCGGAATGGCTCCGGACGGCTTCTATTGCTTTTCGTTGCAACTCGAACAGCGGCTCCGGAGCTTCGAATTCCATAACCACACTGCTCGTGCCGGTGACGACCGTGATGCCACTGCGGCGCAACATGTACGACATTTGGTCTGCGGTTTCGCCGGCGATGCCCTCCACCTGTGACCCTAGTACTGGCAGCCGATCGTCAGGGCAAGGGAAGTAGGGAGTAAGGGGCATGCGGAGCATCTGCATTTCTGCGGCCCATGAGGAGTACTGGCCGCAAACGATCTGGCGCGTCTGGTAAACCTTGGCCGTGAAGGACGGCTGGAGGACTAGGTCTATTCCGTAACGGACCGACATATTTTCTCTCCTGGGATGCGCTCCGGAATTTCAGCGTTTGGTCACGACAGGATGGCAACCAGCTCCGGCAGATTATTGGTCTCGACATCCGCCTGGTAGTCGGTGAAGGGGGCGAAAGGGATGCGGTGGCGGTCGATGTAAGCGCCCTTCATACCGACTGCCTGCGCGGCCCGGATGTCCCAGGCGTGGGCGGCGACATGGAGGATGTTGCTGGTATCCACCGACAGCAACTCGGCGGCGCGGCGGTACACTCGCAGGTCGGGCTTATAGCAGCCGGCCTGTTCCACCGAAATCGTGCGATGCACTGGAATATTCAGCGTCGATACTATTCGCTCCAGCACCGACAGGTCGCCATTGGACAGCACCGAAAGCGTATACCGGTCGCGCAGGGAGTTCAGGCTCTCGACGACATCAGGGAACAGCGTAGGTTTGGCGCGCCGGGTCAGCAGCTCTTCGACATCCTCCCGGGTGTGCTGGACGCCGGTGCGTGTCAGGAGCTGGGAAAGCGTGGTACGGCGAACCTGCTCGAAGGGAGTGCGAGGCCCCCCGAGAAACGTGTCCACCATACCCTCGTGCAGGTAGGTGAACTCCCATGTCTGCACAAACCTTGGGGTGTCCACGACGGCCCCTCTCTCTTTGAAGAAGGCGTCGAACCCGGGCTCGAAGGTGTTCTCGAGGTCCAGGAGGGTGCCGTAGAGATCGAAGGTAATCGCCGAGATGGATCGGGGGTCGAACGATGGCATAAAGAAACTCCCACTGTTCAGGAAAGGGAATGGCCAATTGGCGGCTGAATTATATCAACACATGGAGAGTTGGCCGCGTGGTTGTCCTGCTAACGGCCCAGAGGGAGCGAAGCGAAGCAGCAGGTCATACGGTGGCTGCCTCGAGTTTGGCCTTCAACTCGGAGACGCGAGAGTCTTTCGACTGCATTTTGTGCTAATAACTCCGGTCAAATGGAGCTGGGATTTGAACCACTATGAGTGGGAGCCTTCGCGCTCCGGCCAGTGCTATCGCCTTTGACTCGCAGAGCTCCGTCATTCCCACTTTCGCGGGAATCCAGGGTCTCCGCATTTCCTGTCGGTCTCGTCTGGCAGGGAAGAACTGGCTTCGCCCACCAAATAGGAGCGATTTCCGGGCCACTGGATTCCCGCTTTCGCGGGAATGACGAGTGTTTTCCCTGCCGCGGCCGCCCCTTACTCCAAACGCGATTGCCCTCGCGCTACGGCCTAAGGGTGTTGCCGAGGGTAACACCATGCTATAAAATAGCGTTTTACTGGCCCGGCCGAGGTGGTGGAATTGGTAGACACGCTGTCTTGAGGGGGCAGTGGGCGTGCGCCTGTGTGGGTTCAAATCCCGCCCTCGGCACCAAATCCTTCGAGGCAGTGTCCGGCGCTCTCAGGGTCAGCTAACACAGGGCGACGTAGCCAAGTGGTTAAGGCGGAGGTCTGCAAAACCTCTATGCGGCGGTTCGAATCCGCCCGTCGCCTCCAATCCTCTCAATAATCTCCGGTCCTCCTTCTTTCATCGGCCCCTTCACCCCGGCATTGTCGTTCATTTTCTGAATATCGTTTTGTAATCCCCCCAATTGCCTGAACCCACCGGAGGTCGGCGACCATGCCTTTCCTGTCCCTGCCCGGAGTAGAGCTGTGGTACGAGGATACAGGTGGCCATGGCACACCAATTGTCCTGCTTCACGCCGCTTCCGGCACCTGCGAATGCTGGGTGCACCAGATTCCCGCATTCACGTCCGCCGGCTATCGTTGCGTCGCCTACGACCGGCGCACTTGGGGACGTTCGACCACAACGGGCGCCGAACACCAGCCGGGGTTCCTGGGCGACGACCTGCACGCATTGGTGGAGCACCTGGGACTGGAGCGTGCCCACTTGGTCGGGACGGCTGCCGGAGGGATTCCCGCCATCGACTACGCGCTGAGCCACCCGGAGCGGGTCCGCAGCCTGGTCGTCTCCAATACCATCGGCGGCGCGCAGGACCCGGAATACCTGGAGGTACAGCAGCGGCTGAGACCTCCGGAAATCCAGGACCTGCCCGTGGAACTGCGGGAGCTGGGGCCTTCGTACCGTGGCACGGATCCCGAAGGTGCGAGGCGCTGGTTAGAGATAGAACTGGCCAGCAGGCCCGAAGGTGTGGTGCCGATGCAGCCGGTTCGCGATCCTATCACCTACGCTCGGCTGCAAAGCATGCGAGTGCCGACGCTGGTGATTTCGGGTGAGGCTGATCTTCTGTCGCCTCCGGCCCTGATGCGCATGCTGGCGGAACACATCCCAGCCTCCCGTTTCGCGTCTCTGCCCGAGGCAGGGCACGCCGGATTCTGGGAGCGGCCGGAAGTGTGGAATGGTATGGTTCTGGAGTTCATCGGACGGCACTAGGCGTTCATCAATGCAATCGTAAAGAAGCAGAAGACCCCACGACAGCAGCTATCGCGGGGGCTTTGTTTGTGCTCGTTCTGCCAAATATGACGAGCAAGACCGGGACCAGCGTCAGGCCTCGGCGGCGCGCAGAGCTTCGGCGTCCATGCCGTAGTCATCAGGCTCCCGGCCCTGCATGGCGGCCAACACCCGCTCGGGACTGAGGGGGAGGGTGCGGATGCGGACGCCGACCGCGTCGTAGATGGCGTTGGCGATGGCGGCGGGAGGGCCGAACCCCGGCGGCTCGGCCACGGCACGGAGACCAAAGGGGCCGTCCTCGCTGGGCACTTCGACCAAGACATTCTCGATCTCGGGCATGTCAATTGCGAGGGGCATCAGGTAGGTCGCCAGCGACGCATTGCGCACTTGGCCGGTGTCCGGATCGATCTGGATTTCCTCGCTGAGGGCGCGGCCGATGCCCTGCACGGCGCCGCCTTCGAGCTGGCCCTCGACGCCCATGGGGTTCACGGCGAGGCCCACATCCTGGGCCTGGACGAAGCGAGTGACCCGCACCTGGCCGGTCTCGCGATCGACCAGCACCTCAGCGCCCTGGGCGTTGAACACCGGGTTGTAGGGCATGCTGGACAGGGAAGCGTTGCCGATGACCGGTCCGCCGCGGGACGAAAGGCTCATACGGGCCAACTGGCCCAGGCCGATGGACTGGGGAGGGTTGTCCATCACATAGACTGCGCCGCCCTCGCACTCCAAGGCATCGGGCTGCACGCCCAGGCGGTCGGCGGCCAAGGCCATGAGCTTGTCGCGGGCGTCCTCTGCGGCCATCTGCACCGCCTTGCCCTGGCTGTAGACGATGCGGCTGCCGCCGCTGGGGCCAGTGAAGGGGGCGAGGTCGGTGTCGCGCTTGGCGACGATTACCTGATCCAGTTCCAGCCCCATCACCTCGGCAGCTATCTGGGCCAGGGAGGTGTCGCTGCCGGAGATGTCGACGGAGCCGGTCAGCAGGCCCACCGTGCCGTCCTCGTTGACGCTGATGGAGGCAGTGGACGGGCCGCTGCCGCTGCGCCACTCGCCGACAGCGATGCCAACGCCGCGAGCGACTTTGCCGTTGGCTTCATCGGAGACATTGCCGGGTTGGACCATCTTGTCCTTCAGGGCGTCCATTACTTCGGCAAGGCCGTGCCGGGGGATGCGAGCGCCGCTCACGCTTACGTCGCCCTCCTTCAGGGCGTTGTGGCGGCGGAATTCCAGCGGGTCTATACCCAGCCGGTGAGCGATGACATCCATGTGGGACTCGACGGCGAAGGTCATGTCGGCCACGCCGGAGGCGCGGTAGGAGCCGACGTAGATCTTGTTGGTGTAGACACCATAGGACCGCAGCCGGAAGTTGGGGACGTCGTAGGCTCCGAGGCCATGGCCGACGCCGGAGTTGGGCCCGGCCCCAAGGTACGCGCCCACGTCGAAGATGCTGCGGGCCTCGCGGGCGGTGATCTTGCCGTCGCTTGATACGGCCGTCTTCAGGTAGATGTTGGTCTCAAGGCGCGGGCCATTGAGGGTGAATGTCTCCTCCCGGGTGTTGACCAGCTTTACCGGCCGGTGGGTCTTCATCGCCAGCAGGGCCGGGAAGGCCTCGAGGGCCAGCCGCAGCTTGGCGCCGAAGCCGCCGCCCATTTCCATCGCGATAATCTTGATGTTGCCTATGGACATATCGAGCACGGAGGCGAGCTGCTGCCTGACCTGGTACGGGCCCTGGGTCGAGGCCCACACCGTGAGGCGGCCGTTGGCCTCCTCGTTGGCGACGCAGGCCATGGGTTCGAGGAAACCCTGGTTGATGGGCTGGGTGTGGTAGGTCTCTTCGATGATCTGGTCGGCCTCGGCGAAGGCAGCGTCAACATCACCCCGGTCGGCGTCCAGCATGGTGCAGTTGTTGCCGCCGAGAGCGAAAGCGTAACCCTCGAAGCTCTCCAGGTCCGGGTGGACGGTTGTCGAGCTTCCGGTGAGGGACGCCACAGGGTCGACAATGGCATCGAGGTCCTCGTATTGGACCTTGATCAACGAGAGGGCTTCGACCGCCGTTATCTCGTCATCAGCGGCAACGGCTGCCACCGGCTCGCCGATGTAAAAGACCTCGTCGCGGGCCATGACGCGTCGGTCCCGCAGAGCCCCGGAGCCGAAGTACACGTCAGGGAAGTCCTGTCCGGTGATGACGCCCCGGACGCCTGGCAGGGCCTCGGCCTCAGAGGTGTCGATGCTAACGATGCGGGCGTGGCTGCGTGTGCTGGTCAGCACCTTGCACATCAGCATCTCGGGCAGATAGACGTCGCCGGCATAAGTTGCGTGGCCAGTCACCTTGTCGAACGCGTCGACACGGACAAGGCTCTTGCCGAGAACATTGAACTCAGCCATCTCTCTACTCCGCTTCTTTTGTGCTTTCAACGGCGGCCATCACCGCCTCGATCACCTTGGAATAGCCGGTGCAACGGCACAGGTTCCCGCCGAGACCGAACTTGACCTCTTCCTCGGTGGGGTCAGGGTTATCGTTGAGCAGGCCGACGGTGGCCATGATCAAACCGGGAGTGCAGTAGCCGCACTGCAGCCCGCCATGCTCGGCGAAGCTGCGCTGAACGGGATGAAGCTCACCGCCGGACGCGAGGCCCTCCACGGTGGTGACCTCGGCGTCGTGGGCGCTGTGGGCCAGCACGAGGCACGAGGTGACCGGCTGCCCGTTGAGCAGCACAGTGCAGGCGCCGCAGTCCCCCTCGTCGCAACCCTTCTTGGTGCCGGTCAGGTGCAGCTCATCGCGCAGGGTGTCCAACAGGGAGTACCACGGTTCCACCAGGATGGTGCGTTCTACTCCGTTGACGGTAATCCGGAGGACTGTCTTCATGTTGCCTTCCTGTTTGTCTTGAACTGTGATTCGTGTGATTTGGTGATGGACATGATTTGGCGATCTTGGTGATTGAAAACAATCCTGTCCATCATTTGATCAAGTGAATCACACTTCAGACGGCTGCCTGAATCGCCAGCCTTCGGTGATCTTCGTAGGGGAGTGCCCGCCCTGCGTCGGCGACTGCCCGCTCCAGGGTGCGGCGGGTCAGAACGCCGACCATCTCGCGGCGGTATTGGGCCGTGCCGCGCACGTCGTCTATCGGCGTGGCCTGGGACATTGCGGCTTCTGCCGCCGCCTGCAACGATTCCGCGTTCAGCATTTTGCCAAGTAGAGCTTCTTCGGCGCCCCGGGCCCGCAGTACAACCGGGGCAACGGCACCGAGGGCGATACGGACCCCGGTGCAAGTTCTGGCGAGGTCTATCGAAACCACTGAGGCGACACCAACAGTCGCAATGTCCATGGCCCCGCGCGGACTGTGCTTGATGTACAGGGAACCGGTCATAATTGCGGGCGGCGGCAGGGTGATTTCGGTCAAGATTTCGTCCTGGGCAAGCACGGTGCGGCCCGGCCCGGTGAAGAGCTGGTCCAGCGCAACCTGCCGGTGCCCGTCCGGACCCGAAAGGCGGCACTCGGCGCCGTAGGCCAAGAGCGCGGGCAGCGTGTCGCCGGAGGGCGAGGCGTTGCAGATGTTGCCACCCACGGTCGCCAGGTTACGCACCTGAACGCCGGCGAAGGATGCGGCAGCTGCGGCCAGCGCCGGGTAGTGCCGGCGGATGGCCGGATGCTGCTCCAGCGCCTGGATGGTTACAAGGGCTCCGAGGCGCAGGCCGTTCTGACGGCTGAAGGTCACCCGGCCCATGCCGGGGATGCGCTGTATGTTGACCACCTGGTCGGGGTGCCAGAATCCGGCGCGCCACCGCACCAGGAAGTCGGTGCTGCCAGCCACGATCCGGGCCCCCGCGCCGTGCTGTTGCAGCATCCTGATGGCCTGGCGCAGGGTCCGGGGCTCGAGATACTCAAATCGCCTCATGCGAACCTCTTGCGGGGTATTGGAAGCGAGTGTAGAGAGCACCAGCAGATAATGTCAACGCGAAGACCGGACTCGGACCGCCGGGCAGGGCGGCATGGCTATAATGGCCTCCGGACCAGTCTTTATTCAGAAGCTTGAATCAAGCGAGGGGTGTGATATGGCACGGCTTCCCGTTTTGACCAGAGACCAAGCCCCGGAACAATTCCTCGAGGCATTCGATGCGGAAACCGCCGACAGCGGCGGCGTGGTGGACTCGGGGCCTGGGTCGGTTATGATCTACAGCCCGGAACTGCGGCGCCGGGCAAATCACTTCGTCGGGTACTTCCGGCAGGTGACCGACGTGCCTCACCGGCTCCAGGAGCTGGCCATGCTGCTGACCGCCCGGCACATGGACTGCCAGTACATCTGGTATGCCCACGCAGCGCGCGGACGCCAGCAGGGCCTCAGCGACGCGCTGGTCGACGCCATCCGCGACCACAATCCGCTGCCGGAAATGCCGGCGGACGAGGCCGCGTTCGTCGCCTACGCCCACGAGATGTTCAACGATCACCGAGTCAGCGAGGCCACCTACCGGAACGCCGTCGAGCAGATTGGGACACGCTGGCTGGTAGAGCTGACCACGATGATGGGCTACTACACCACTCTGGCCTACAACGCCAACTCCTTCGAGATCGATTTGCCCGACGACGGCCCGGAACCGGTGCTGCCGGTCTGATGACCCCTGTGGACATATCCGGCGGCTACGGGGAAACGGTTACCATGCACGCCACAATTTGCAGGGAGATAAGCAATGCCTGATAAGCAACGCATGACCACAAGGCTCAAGGAACTGTTCGAGCGTCCGGAGATTTTCGTCCTGGCCGGTGGGATGAACGCCATGGGGGCGAAGATGGCGGAGGTGGCCGGGTTCGAGGCGTTCTACATGTCTGGGGGCAGCACATCGGCGCAGGTGATGGGCCTCACCGAGGGCGGCACGAGCATGAGGGACATGGTCGACAACGCCCGGCGCATCGTGAACACGGTGGAGATCCCAGTGTTCTGCGACATGGACACCGGCTACGGAGACGCCATCCAGGTGTACGAGACCGTGAAGGAGTACATCCGGGCCGGGATCGCGGGGGCGCACCTGGAGGACCAGACCTATCCTCCCAAGACGGGCCCCCGGCGCAGGTGCGTCTCCATCGAGGAGATGGTGGGCAAGCTGAGGGCCGCCATGGACGCCAAGATGGAGTACGACTCGGACTTCGTCATCGTGGCCCGGTGCGACTTCGCCGGCGTCACAGGCTCGACATTCGAGGGGGTGATGGAACGCAGCCTGGCCTACAAGGAGCAGGCCAACCCGGACGTGGTCTGCCCGGCGGTGCAGTCATGGGAGGAGAACCAGGAAGCCATCCGGCGGATACCCGGCCCGGTGCTGCCGCTGTTCACCCACGGAAGCCAGACCCATCCCACGCTGGCCGAGCTGCAGGCGGCAGGAGCCGCCGGGGCCTGGTACCCGTCGCTGACGACGATGGCCGGGCTGCAGGCATCGTGGGACCTGCTTCACGACTTCCAGGAGCGGGGCACCGGGGCCATCGACGACTTCCTGGCCTCGGCAGCCCAGAGCAAGTGGGGCGTCGCCAGCAACGGCGGCATCCTGGGCGCCCAGCGCATCCGGGAGATGGAGGACAAGTATATCCCGTAGGGGGTAGCTCAAGAGTCCCCTCTCCATCCGGGAGAGGGGACTTGCCGGACGCCTCTACATGGGCTGCGCGGGGACCGGCAGCCCTGGGATTTTCAACTCGATGCGTGTGACGGTCTCGAAGGTGGTGATGAACAGGGTTTTCCAGTCGTCCCCTCCGAAGGCCAGGTTCGTCGTGTGCTCCACCTCGGTGAGGATCGTTCCCAGGTGATTGCCGGAGGGGTCGATGACCCACACGCCGCCGGGACCGGTGCAGTAGACATTCCCCTCGACATCGACCTTCATGCCGTCGGGGATTCCGGAGCGGTCGCCCCGCAACTCGCAGAATCTGAGGCGGTTGGCCAGCATCCCGTTGGCCCTAACATCGAATGCGTCGATCAGCCCGAGACTCCGGAACATCTCCTCCCGCACCAGCAACCCCAGGGAATCGTTGATGTAGAGGATCTTCTCGTCCGGCGAGAAGGCCAGACCGTTGGGCAGGACATAGTCTCGCACCAGCAGGTTGATGGTTCCCAGGTCTGGGGATACCCGGTACACGCCAGAGAAGTCCAGATCAGTGTCCGGGGCCGGGCCGCCGGGGTCGGTGAAGTAGATGCTGCCATCGGACTTGACCACGACATCGTTGGGCCGGTTGAGAGGCCGCCCGTGGTAGTTGCTGGCAACGACGGTGATGGTGCCGTCATGCTCCATCCGGGTGACCCGCCGGGCCCCGCCCTCGCACATCACCAGCCTGCCCTGGGGGTCGCGAGTGAGGCCGTTGGCGTTGTTGGTGGGCTCCCGCACGAGGGAAATACTGCCGCCCTCGGACCACTTCCACCTGCGACTGCCGCGGACCTCGCTGAAGTAAAGGGAGCTTTCCTCCTTCCACCAGAGAGGCCCCTCGCCGACATGGTATCCACTCCCCAGCACCTCAACATCCTGGTCCGGGGACACGATGCGATCCATTTCCGGTATGACACGCTCGATGGGCATATCGCCTCCTGTGCAGCAGCGTGGGCTGCCCTGCTCCGTATCGCCTCAGATTGTAAGCCACGGTGGCCGGAATGTTGCTAGGAGATCTCCGCCTTCCTCATCAAAGCAATTCCTTCCTCCAGTCCAAAGTGCTCCAGGCCCAACCGCCCCATCGTCCGCTCGCAATCCAGCCCCAGCCTGTCGGGGTCGTGGGATTCGTCGGGTATCACCAGTTCCCGGTCCAGGCCGAAACCATCCGCAATAGCCGAAGCGAATTCGTACATGCTGACCCAGTCCCGGCCGGCGATATGGTGTACGCCGGTGTGGTGCTCCTCCACCAGCTTCGCGATTCCGTCGGCCAGGTGCTCCACATAGACCGGCGTCCTTAGAACCTCAGTTGGCACGTAGTAGGCTTGGACTGAGCGCAGCCGGTCGACCAGCCAGGGAGCGAAGTTCCGGTGCGCCTGCAACGGCCAGCCGTAGACGATACTGGTGCGCACGATGGCCCCATGGTCGCCCATTGCAGCGACCGCCTGCTCCGCTTCGAACTTGGTGCGGCCGTAGTGGGTGTTTGGGCTGGGGATGTCATCTTCAGCGTAGAAGCCGCTGAGGCCGTCGAAGACATACTCGGTGGAGACGAAGACCAGTCGCGCTTCATGCTGCCCGCAGAGGCGCGCGATGGCCGAGGTTGCATGCACATTGACCGCCGTGGCCCGGTCGGGGTCGCGTTCGCACGCGCCGACATCGGCCATAGCCGCGAGGTGCACCACCACTTCAGGGCGGGAGAGCCGAAACAGCTCCGGCAGGGCGTCCGAGTCTGCGAGGTCAATCCGGCACCACGAATTGCTATCGGAACCGGGCGGGCGCGACCGGTAAGTAGCCCAGATGCCATGGCTCTGAGACTCCTCAAGGCGACGCACCAGGTACCGACCTATAAAGCCGCTGGCCCCTATCACCAGGATCCGCAACAGTTACTCCTGTACAGCCCAGGACGATTGCAAGGCAATTGTCTGAATCAGGATAGGACTTACGCAGTTGAAAGCTATTCCCTCCCCCTGAGGGGGAGGGTTAGGGTGAAATCTCCAACTGCGTAACTCCTATCAGGATTTACCGGATCAAAGGATAAACAGGATTGAGGGACATCCTGAAAATCTCACAATCCTGCGAATCCTGATTCAGACTATGACTCCTAAAGGGCTACCTCATCTACGATAATCAACGGCAGATTGTGTGCTACTGGTAGATCTCCTCGCCGCGCTGGAGGCGGAGGGCGATCTGGTAGGTCTGACCCTCGGCCCTGGGCGTGGGCGAGTGGGCGGCGAGGAACCGGGACAGGCCGATCATCACATGGCGAGCCGACTCGGTGCCCCTTCGGGACTCGAACTGCTGGAACGCCGCGTCGACAATCTGGAAGGAATGGAAATCGGCGTCCTCTCGCAGCATTATCTTCCCCATCGTTGCGAGCAGGTCGTCGGGGTCGCCTTCAGCAGCGAGGTATCCGGACACCGCGTGGGACGACTCCTCTACCTGCTGGCGCACATTGACCAACTCCAGCATGGTTTCGAGCCGTTCAGCTGCCGGGGCGGACCCGGCGATGGCGTCGGGAAGGCGCTGCGGCGGCATGTTGAGGAATCGGTCGAGGTAGATGCTCACGCCGATGTCGAACACGCCCCTTAACAGCTCGGGAGTTGGCGACCGCTTCAGTCCCTGGTGCAGGGCGTTGGCCGCCGTGAGGGTGTTGTGCACGGTGTCCCAGTCCCGGAACTCGTTGGACAGGTGGAAGTGGGCCATGCGGAGGAAGGCGGCGTGGGCCGCAGCGGATCCCAGCTGTACGGGGTTGGCGCCATCGGCGATGGCCCCCTTGATTGCTTTCATGATTTCGTCAGGAGAGTCCCCCAGCATTTGAGCGGCCAGGTCTTCGGCGCCGTCCCAAGATCCCAGACGGCTCCGGCCCTGTTCCAGGAGGGCAGGGATTTCGGCTCTGGCCTTCCAGACCAGGGAGGCCAGGTCGATGGGCTGGCGCCACTGGCTGAGTTCCTGGCTGCGGCGGGAGCGGGCCATCCCGTGGACCAGGCTGGGGAGGACCTGCCCGGCCGACTCCCAGCCGAGGTGGTCCAGCAGCTCGAAGGCCTTGTTGGCGAAGTCGACCGTGTGCCCAGCGTCCAGGTAGATGTGGTCTGTGGCGGCGGCGAAGACCATGTCGGCGATGTTCTGCCTGCGTATGCCCAGCTCGATGGCGGTAACGAGGCACCGCTCCGCGCCCTCGTCGTCCCGCACATCGATGAAGTTGCGGAACCAGCGCGCGAAGATTTCAGGGCGGGTCTCGCCGGTGGGCAATGGTTCTACGGAGAAGCGCGGGGCCTTACCCGCGCACTCGCGGGCCACATGCCGCAGGCCCTGGTATAGCGCCCTGGGCCGGTCGTCATCGTGGAGCTTTGGGAGGATGTTGCCGGTGCAGGTCAGGATGCTCATGGCCGCGCCCCACCCGTTGGCCGAGTAAGTCGTGCCGAACCGGGCTCCCACTTCCAGCGGCTCACGGTAGCCGGAGCCCCCAGCCTGGAGGCCCAGCACCGACTTGGCGATGACGAGCCGGATGTTGTGCTCGAGGCCGTCCTCAAGCCGACGCTTCCAGTGCAGGGCTTCGTCCCGTTGCGGGGGTTCCGGGTCGATCCAGACCTCGCCGCCTACCACGCTCACCGGGAAGCTGCGGACATCGTCTGCGAAGGGATTGAAAGTGCCACCGCTGGACAGGTCGAAGCGTGCATGGTGCCAGTGGCAGGTGAGGATGCCATCGCTGACGCTGCCCCGGTCGAGTGGGAAACCCATGTGGGGGCAGCGGTTGTCGACGGCGTAGACCTGTTCGTCATGGTAAAACACGGCGATGGCGTGCCCGCCGCCGGTCACCACCATGCAGCCCCTTTCCCTGACCTGTTCAAGTGAACCAACCCTGATCTGCCCCTTCACCGAGGTAGCCATGACTTCACCTCTCATAAAGAGTCCCATCTCCCCTTGGGAGAGGGTTGGGGTGAGGGTGTCCTGGGATTCTCTATTGCAGGAGCGTGAAACGACCGGGCCACATGGGTAACGACTCGGCTAACGGCTGCCGGCGGACCTGCCTCCGTCCACCATGTAGACGCCGCCGGTGCAGAAGCTGCTGTCGTCGCTGCCGAGGAACAGCATCAACCGCGCCACTTCCGTCGGATCCCCGTAGCGCTGCAGCGGGACGCGGTCGGCAAAGGACTGCTTGGCCACCTCGACGGTGATGCTGGCATCGTCGAAGGCAGCGACCCGCATCTCCTCGATGGAGCGCATCATGCGGGTCTCGATTGGTGCGGGGTTAACGGTGTTGACCCGGATGCCGTCGGGGGCGCCCTCCATAGCTGCGACGCGCATCAAGCCGATGACCGCGTGCTTGCTGGTGTTGTAGGCCGACATCTCTGCGGTGCCGCTGATTCCGGCAGTGGAGGAGGTGATGACGATGCTGCCGCCGCCGCGTTCCCGCATGGCCGGGACAGCGTACTTGATCCCCAGCCAGACGCCGCGCACATTGACGGCCATCACCCGGTCGAACATTTCAACGGGATAGTCAGGGATTGAGGCCAGGGTGCCCTCTATGCCGGCGTTGGCCAGCAGCACATCGATGCCGCCCCAGCGGCTGACGGCAGCGTTGATGTAGGCTTGGGTCTGGTCCGGCTGGGTCACATCCGCCACGGTGTAGCTGGCCTTGTCTTCTCCGATGGACTGCACGACCTCCTGCAAGGCCGATTCGTCAAGGTCGACCAGCGCAACCCGTGCGCCCTCATCCGCGAACAGTTTCGATGCAGCCCTGCCGATTCCCCCGGTGGCGCCGGTGATCACGGCCACTTTTCCTTCCAGGCGTGGCATTTGCTACTCTCCTTTCAATTGAGACTATCCCGCAGTACCCTCGACTTGTGTTTCACGAACACCTCTGGAGCGGGGTACCTTCAAGGTCTGCGAGAAGACGATGAGAAGACGCTGATGGTGTGTCTGTCGAAACCATCACCCACCCCTCTGCGTCCACCGTCAAACGGCACAGGACTAACGGTCAGGTCGTATGGACCACTTCGAGAATGCCCTGCCTCGCTCTCCCCGCTCTTGACTTTTCAGTGTTTGGCTGGCAGAAACAAAAGAGCGAGTTATCGCTGGAACAGACCTCTCCGTGCCGGGATGGCGGAAAGGCAGACGCGGCGGACTTAAAATCCGCTACCTTAATCGGTGTGTGGGTTCGACCCCCACTCCCGGCACCAATTTTCCCTCCCCGTCATTCCCGAATTTCCACTCCCCGTCATTCCCGCGAAAGCGGGAATCCAGTGCGCTGGTAATCGCGCCTCGATTCCTACTGCCTTGGTTACTCGAAGCTCCGCATCAAGCTGCCAAAGCCGGGGATGGGCTCCGTCCAGCCGAGACGCCGCAGGGCCATCCAGATACTGGCCTGGTTGACGGTGATGACGGTCTTGCCCAAGCGCTGCTCTAATTCCTCAGCGGCGTCCAGCGCCCGCCAGGCCGTGCCGGGCAAGAAGATGGTGTCGGCCTCCTCCTGGGCCACCGTGGGCACGAAGTCGACGATCGTCTGGGGCGGCTCTGCGTCGATCTCCCTGGGATTCATCGACTCCTGCATCCACGGCTCGCCATCGGCGCTCAGTACCTCGAACCCCGCCTCCTCCATCAGGGGCTTAAGGCGGTTGCGCAGGTGGTAATTGCGGTAGGGGCCGGCAATGCTCAGCCTGCGGCTCCCCATGTGGCGCAGCGCGGCGATGCAGGAGGTTACGGCAGTAATGGAGGGAATCCCGCTGGCCTCCTCCATGATATCGGCCATACTCTGGTCGAATGCCATGTAGCCCTTGTGCCAGGTCCCGGAGGTGCAGGCATAGACCAGCACATCAGGGCCGATGTTGGAGAGAGAGCTGGCCCCGCGAGCCACATCGTCATTCATCTTGTTCACATCGAACCCGAACAGCGCCCAGTCGACCTCGTTGGCCTCGGTGCTGGACATGCTCAGGCGGTGACCGCTGTCCTCGGGGGTATCCGGCTGGGTGCCCCAGGTACCGTTCCACATCCGCTCGAAGTGCACGGTAATTTCGGGCGGGACCACGCGGTAGAAGTCCGGCTCCACCACGGGGTTGGTAGCCGGCACCAGGGCGCCGATTCGCTGCGTGCTGGTCAGGTCTGTCATGTTCCTCCTCCTGAGCCTGTCCTGAGCTTGTATAAGGGCCTGTCCTGAGCTTGTCGAAGGGCCTGCCGAAGCGGCAGGGAGTGTTGGCGTGTATTGTACAACAGGGTCTTTTGATGGTTCCCTCTCCCTCCGGGGGAGGTTATGGTGGAGGCGTTTCCCTTCGGAAGGTAAAGTTGCCGCTGCCTGCGATTTCACCCTCACTCCAACCCTCTTTCTCAAGCGAGAGGGAGAATTATCGGAGGGCTGACACACTGGAAGACATCGTTATCTGGAAGCTGGCGGTCCTGTTCGCAACCGCCGCGATCGGCATGTCCCTTTCCGGTGTTGCCGGGTTCGGCGGCGGAGTGTTGGTCCTGCCTGTGCTGGTCTGGCTCTACGGGCCGGAGGTGGCGGTGCCGGTTGTGGCCATCTTCCAGCTCCTGGGCACTTCCGCTCGCGTCTGGCTGAATCGTCAATTCATCAACTGGAGAGTGGTGGCCTGGTTCGCGGCAGGCTCGACCCCCTTCGCCATTTTCGGCAGCTTCCTGTTCATCGCCGCCGACACCGGCATCCTGGTGCGCGTGATCGGCGGCGCGATGATTGGGCTGGTGGTGCTGACGCAGGTGCCCTGGTCCAGGAACGTGGGGATGACCCTCTGGGGGTTCCTGCCGCTTGGGGGAGTGTCGGGGTTCCTGGCGTCGGTGATCGGAATACCTGGGCCGTTCCAGCCGGTGTTCTATCTGGCCTACGGGCTGAAGCCTAGGGAATACATGGCGACCTTCTCGTTGAGCATGCTGGTGATGCAGCTTCCCAAGCTTGCGGTCTACAGCACCGCCGAGCTCCTCACCCCCCTGGTGGCAGGGCTGGGGCTCTCCATCGGCCTGCTGGCCATCGCCGGAGCATACTTCGGCGCGCGGCTGATGGGCCGCCTGCCCGAGAGGTGGTTCGCCGCCGGCATCAACGCGTTCGTGGTGGCCTTCGGGGTGCTGTTCATCGTAACCGGAGGCTGAGATTCTCCGTAACCGGAGGCTGAGATTCTCCGACGGCTTCCGGGCCGCTATGCTGGCCATTCGTCTATAATGTCGCGAATCCGCCCGGCACTGTGGAAACAGACGAGAAGGGGGTACGCCCTCACCCTACCCCTCTCCCTCCGGGAGAGGGAATAACTTCGATTTGAATATCACCAGAAATCACCAGTCGGAGGGGAACGATGTTCGGTAACGGGTTGTCGCACATAGGAGTTGTTGTCCGGGACGTCCCTGCTGTGGCCGGGATACTGGAACGGGACTTTGAGCTGCCCAGGGCCGCGTGCCGGATCGGCGACAGCGACCGCGAGGCCCCGGTGTTTCCGCTGGGTGAAACGGCATTGGCGCTGTTCGAGCTGGGAGATCCCTTCGTTGGGGGAGCGGAGAAGACCGGCGTGCACCACATGGCGATCGCCGTTGAGGGAATCGACGAAGCGATCAGCGAGGCCGCCGAGCTTGAGCTTCCCGTAGTCTCCTCCACGCCCGAGGCCGGACTGGGCGGTTCCAGGCGAGTGCTGCTGGACCCTGCGGCAACCGGCGGTATCATCACATTCCTGTCGGACCCACTGGAGCTTCCCGTGGAGGCGGCCACCGATGGTCAAGTGCTCCAGATTGACCACCTGGGGGTGGCCAGCGCCGACAACTTCCAGGTCGTCGATGTCTTCGTCAACAAGATGGGCTGGCCCGTGGAGAGCACCGAGAGCGACATAGAATTCTCGACGAAAACGGAGAGCTTCACTTCGGACAGGTACGGCGCGGTACTCCGCAACCACCCGCCCGAATTGATCGGCGGACTCAACGTGGTTTTTGTTACAGTAAGTGGCCTGGACCTGGAGCTCCTGGAAAACGTGGAGCCGCAGTCAGTAGGGACCGTCGAATACGGCCATGCCGGCAGCACCCGCCAGGACCAGGGGGCCATCAGCCGCTACATCCAGTCCCGGGGCCCCGGCCTGCACCACACCGGTTTCCGGGTCAGGGACATCAACGGGTTGCTGGCCAAGCTGGACACGGCCGGCCTCACGCTGATCGACCACCAGGGGCGCCCAGGCGGCCGCGCCTCGCAGATCGGCTTCATCCACCCCGCCAGCCTCGGCGGCTGGCTGGCCCACCTGGTGCAGCGGAGGGAAATGGGCTAGCAACATTCGACAGGCTCAGGATGAACGGATGCCGGCTTGAACTGCCGGCATCCCCCATTCGTGCGGAGGAACATCAGCATGGGCGATACCGACCTCTTCCACATCATGCAGACGACCCGGGCGATGCGGCGCCTGAAGCCCGACCCGGTGCCCGACGACCTGATACGCCGGATCCTCGAGGCCGGTGCCTGCGCCGCCAACGGTGGCGCCAATCAGCGCTGGCGGTTCCTGGTGGTGAAGGACCGGGACATCAAGGAGCGGGTGCAGGTCTGGTACCAGAAGGCCTACGACGAGGTGGTGGGCCCTCGCTACAGCAGCAGCGCCCCGCCTCCGGGGTCCAGCCCAAGCCGCTACCGCCGCCAGCACGACGCCGTGGAGTACCTGACCGAGCACTACCACGAAGCCCCCGTCTGGATAGTCGCCTGCATGGAGGGCGGCGACGGCCTGCCCGACCGGGCCCTCGGCGCCTCCATCTACCCGGCAGTCCAGAACATGCTGCTGGCCACCCGTGCCCTGGGCTTGGGCTCGACGCTCACCTCCCGCCATTTGATGCACGCGAAGGAGGTTGAGGAAATTCTCGGCCTGCCGCCTGGCGTCTATTCCTACGCCATCCTGCCCATCGGCTACCCCATGGGCAACTTCGGCCCCGTCAGGCGCGGCCCCTTGTCGGACGTGGTGTTCCTCGACCGCTGGGGAGAGCCCTACCTGGAAGAATAGCCGGGGACGATAATGACCGGGGGACGAGGAGGGTAATCATGCCGGGTATCTACCGGGCCGACCACGTGGGCAGCCTGCTTCGTCCCGACGCAGTCAAGGCCGCAAAGAGCGCGTACCTTGAGGGCCGCGTCGACTTGAACGAACTGCGCGCAGTTGAGGACGAGGCGATCCTCCGGGCGCTGGAACGCCAGAACGCTTCCGGAGTGCAGGTGTACACCGACGGCGAATTCCGCCGCACAGGGTTCCAGAACGACCTCGTAGAATCCGCGGAGGGGTTCGTGGATACCGAGACCCCTGCGGTGGTGCGCATCTGGAAGGGCCCCGGCGAGCAGCCGGTGGAACAGGGCACCCGGCAGGTGGTCGGCGGCAAGCTCAGGCAGATACGCAGCCTGACCGCCACCCAGCGGGAGTTCCTGCAGGCCCACGCTCCGGGACCGGTCAAGATGACCGTTCCCAGCCCCAGCCAGTTCCCCTCACTGACCTTCCAGCCCGGAGTGACAGACCGGTTCTACGCCAGTCGTTCGGAGTTGCTGTGGGAAATCGCAGGCATCATCAGGTCGGAGATAAGCTCGCTGGTTGAGGCCGGTGTCGACTACATCCAGGTGGACGCCCCTCGCTACAGCTACTACGTCGACCCTCGGTGGCGGGAGCACCTGCGCGACCTCGGCGAGGACCCCGACGCCATGTTTGCGGAAGCCGTCGAGGCCGACAGGTTCTGCCTGGAGGGGGCACAGTGTGAGGGCAGGACCGTGGCGTTTCATGTTTGCCGCGGCAACAACCAGAGCAAGTGGTACGCCGAGGGCGGCTACGAAAGCATCGCGGAGCGCCTGTTCAACACCCTTCCCGTTGACCGCTTCCTGCTGGAATATGACACGGACCGGGCCGGGACATTCGAGCCCCTTCGTTTCATGCCGAAGAACAAGATGGTCGTGCTGGGGCTGGTGAGCAGCAAGCAGGCTGCGCTGGAGTCGAAGGATTACCTGCTGGAGCGCATCCGGGAAGCCAGCCAATTCGTTGCCTTGGACAACCTGGCACTTAGTCCGCAATGTGGCTTCGCATCCACAGCTTCCGGGAATCTCCTGACGGAAGAGCAGCAGTGGCGCAAGCTGGAACTGGTCGCGGAAGTATGCGCGCAGGTCTGGGGAGACTAAGGGCCTGCAGGGAATTGCACAGGGCCGCCAGGCGGGTCAGACATCGCCCCTGATGTGTCCTATTAGAACGGCTTGCTTGATGCGGAGCCGGAAAGGGCCGGAGGACCTGCGGGTGATCGCAGAACAGGGCTCTCGCTGCCTGGGTCTCCTGCTGCGGTGGCTGCCAAACGGCTCACCCTTTGGTTCTACTGCGTTTCCACGGTAAGGATGTAGCTCAGGACGCTGTCATCAGTACTCTCGACGACCACATGCAATTCTCCCGTGGCAGTTGCGGCCCACTCGATCCTTGCTCCCTTCGCTCCCCAGCCATTCGAAAGCACAACTGGCGGGGTCATGCCATCTACTGACACCAGCCGTATCCGGGAATGCCCTTCCGTCAGATTTTCGACGACGGCCCGGTAATTGTGCCCCTGCTGAATCTGCAGGACAAAGTAATCATAGTCAAAGAAAGAGTCCAGGGAAGCCTCAACGGCTTCTCCGAGGGAAATGAGAGTGGCAGCGCCTGCCGTATCCCCGTGGTCATCCAACCCGGTGGACACTGGTGTGATCGAAAGGCTGTAGGGGCCGGTCTGGTTCAGTGCCGCTTCCAGTGCCACATAATGATCCCCTGAGGTTGTTGCGCTCCAGAGAATCTGCGCGCCGGACGAGGTGGGCGTTCGAGATTTCACGACCAGCTCGGTCAATCCATCCGGGCCGAAAATCGAGACTTTTCCCGGATTGAGCTCTGCAATGCTCAGTCCAACCTGGTACTTCTGCCCCGCCATAGCCTCAAACCGGAAGTAATCCAGGTCTACGCCGTGCTCCAGCTGACCCGCCACAGCCTGTCCTACCGTCAGGCCTGTCGCGGATTCCGGGCCATCGCCGTGGTCATCCGGCGCCTGGGGATCCGGAAGTTCCAACGGAGGCCCGTACAACTCGTCGAACAGCCGCTGAAACTCCCCCAAAGCCTCGGCTGGGGTGTTTACCGCCAGGGCGTCGTATATTTCGTCGTCCGTCGGTTCCTGGCCCCTGGCCTTGAGTTCGTGAAACCGTCGCAGGGCCGACGCAAGGGCATCCCTGCCCATGACCTCGAACAGACTGAGCAGGAAGTGCCTGCCAAGGGCGTAGCTGCATCCGAGGGGATAAGCGCCACTACGGGCCTGGTGATAGTTGAGTTGGCGGATGTTGTCGATTCCCTGTTCGATGCAGGTACCGTGGTAGTTGTGCAGGGCGGCCCGCTTCGCAGTGTCGATACCACTGCGCCCTTCGACATGGTCGATGTATTCCTCCATCAGCTGGGCACCGCCCTCAGTCAGCCAAGGCCCGCCAATGGAATTGGTGAAATAGTAGTGGGCCATTTCGTGGTTGATTGTGTCCCTCGGAACAGGCTGCTGACCACTCCGCGAGTACTGGACGAATGTGCCGGTGTGGCTCCCGGGTCCCACCTCCCGGTCGGCGCCGGGCGGGAAGGCCAGGACCAGCGATATGATTTCGTTCGTGGGAAACGGCGCTCCCATGAAGTCTTCGATGATGCGAGCTGCAGCCTCAATCTCCTCGAGCATTCTGTCGTCATCAGGAAACGGCTCGTTCTGGAATACCCAGATGGTTGATTCCCCTGCCAGGGGTAGCGACACGGTAGCTGACCGGACATGATATGAACCGGTCAGGTCGCTGAACAGCCGCGGCGAGAATTCGTTAGCGTAGCGCAGGGTGGATATGAACGCGGCTTCTTCCCGGTTAAGCCCGTCCTCGAACCAGGGAAGGCTGGCAAGCTCATGCAACCCGTCCGGCACCCGCGCTGACAAACCTGACAGCCCCTCTGCGAGGTAGTTGTCAAGACCATCCAATGTCGGACCCATGAATTCCGCTGCCGCTTCGGCCGCCGCGGCACTCGTGCCCACGACATTCTGAAGGTCCTGCAGTGAATCCAGCTCGATGTCGTCAATGTCCTCACCGAATTCCCTGGCTATCTTCAGAAGCAATGGGGCACTCCCTAGGTCTCTCACCATGTCTTCCAGGAGTTTGAGTTCATTTCTGGAAGCCCCCTCAGAGAGCCACGGAGCAGCCGCCAACTGCCCTGCCATTTCGATATCGTTCGAAGCGTATTGGGCGAATAAATGGACCATAACCCGGTGGTCAGCCTCGAATTCGTCGCTTTCTTCTACCCTGATGTCAGCTATCAATTTGCCTACCCCGGCATCCTGGGCGACGATACTTCTATAAAAATCCTCCAACAGAAGCTCATGGTATGTGCTCATGCCGTGGCCGACCCAGGGCCATCTCAGAACGGCGACCGACAATTCGGGATCGGCCTGGGCGATTGCTGTCAGGGACATTAGTACCCCCAGTTCCCTTCCATCCATGCCGTCAAGCACCCATGGGAGGGAGGCAAAAACCCGTCCTGTATCCTCGTGGTGTTCCCAAATGGTGACGATCAGGTCACCCGACTCGGAATGGATGCGATCAACCGGACTATTGATCCAGGGCACCAGCCTCGCCAGGTCGTCAGGGATGACTTTCCGCTCCTCAACCGGGGGCAGCATCACCACCTGCGAGGACGGGGGTGTGGGTGAGGGCGTCGGTTGGACAGTCGCCGCCGCCGAGAAAGGTACGGCCGTCGGCGTAGGCCGGAAGTGCGGCCCGGGGGCAGTTGACGACGGCACGGGTGTTGATGCAGGCGAAACGCCGGCGGGAAGGACCGCCGTTGCAGCAGGGGCCTCAGCAAGGGAGGTTCCTGTGGTGGGAACACCGACGGACCCACCCGGAAGCGGGGATTTGGTCCCTACCGGAACCTCGGTGCCAGAACGGGGAGGGATAGAAGTCCCTACGACCGCTGTTTCACCTGGCTGTCCACACCCCAGGGCAAAAAGGGCCATCATCGACGCGAGAGCAGCAACAGTAACTGCCCAAAGCCTGATCGACCTCACAATCGCCCAGACAACTGCCACAGTTCCTGCAGCTCTACTCAACCCCCCCGCTGACACTGCCCTTCTCCACAGCTTGTTTGATCAAGGGCAAAAACGGCCCGGGGGGCGCTCGCGTCAGCCGGGGCGACAGCCACCTCCCCAGCACCCGCTCAAGAAAGGCCCGGACCACGCGAATCGCGTAGACCGGGCCTATGAATCCGCCGGGAACCATGGCCTCCACCTCGGAGACCAATGTTATTCGGGTGCCTTCCATTTCCTCCTGGAGATGAAAGGACGCCTTGTCCTTGCTGACCAGCAGGCCGTTGTAGCTGTTGCTGGTCTCGAAGACCAGTCCGTGGTGAGGCTCATAGCCTGTGACCGTAATGATCTTGACTATTCTGACCAGGTTGTCGCCCATGCCGCCACGAATGAGTAGCGGCCCCCGCATGACGCCCTGCTTCTCACGCCGCAATGCGGAGCCGAGGCCCAAGGGACCCTCGGTCAGGATTCTCTCCCGGTAGCCCGGGTCCTGGTTCCACTCGCTGTGCCGGGTAATATCGGCCAGGTATTCAAACACCCTCCGGGCCGGGGCGCCAATAACTACCTGATTGCGAGCAACCACGAACGGCCCGGCCATTATGCATCACCTAGTCCTGGCTGATATCGTCCGAGGTGTCTACCCTGAAGCCGATGCCCACCTTCACCTGGTACCAATTCGCGCGCTCGCCGTCGATGGTGCCGCGAATCTCGCGCACCTCGAACCAGTCCAGGTTGCGGATGGTCTGAGACGCGCGGGTGATGGCTCCATCGATAGCCTGCTGGATGCTCTCGCTGGAGGACCCCACCAGCTCGAGAACCTTGTAAGTGCTTCCTACCGCCATGTTCCTCTCCATGTTGTCCTGCGAGCTGTGTGTCTAGTCTCTCGCAGCGAAGACTTATAATATGCGCCGCGCCCCCGGACGGCAAGGAAAATACTAACCGGAATCATTCAAAATTACGGGGTGAGAGCATGTTTTCCGACATCCACCATGTCAGCTACCTGGTACCCGATCTGGACGCCGCCATCGCCTCCTACGCTGAGACATTGGGTGCCGTCGTTACCGGTAGGGGCCCGGTCGCCAACCTGGGCGAAGTCGCATTCCTGCAGGTCGGGGATGTGGAGGTTGAGTTCATCCGCCCCAAAGACCTGTCAGCTTTCGAGGGCAGCGGCGGTGCCTGGGTGGTGCACCACATGGCCTACTCGGTGAACGACCTGGACCGGGTGGTGGAAGAGCATAGGGCGAGTGGCTATCGCTTCCTGACCGAAGAACCCTTCACCAACTTCATGGGCTACCGCCTAATCTACTTCGACCCCGCCGACACCGGAGGCTGCCGCGTCCACCTGACCGATGCCGCAACCCTGCGAAGGCCGTCCGCCACCTGATGCCCAACCAACAAGCACAACAGTCCCCCGTCATTCCCGCGGCCCCCGTCATTCCCGCGAAAGCGGGAATCCAGTGGCCAGGCTGCTGTGCAAACCCGTCATCCAGTAAATCCTGGCTGTGGTAAGATTCCGCTAAGATTCCACTGGCGATATCAACCGGCGGCGAGCCGGCCGAAAGTTCCCTCTCCCTCGATTATTCCCTCTCCCTTAGAGGGTGGGTTAGGGTGGGGGTGAAATCCTCAAGGAGACAAGCGGTAATGAAGGCTTTGGAAGGGCTGAAGGTGCTCGATCTGACCAGGGCGCTGGCCGGTCCGTTCTGCACCCTGATGCTGGGCGACTACGGAGCGGATGTCATCAAGATCGAAATCCCCGGAAGCGGCGACGACACCCGCCACTGGGGCCCTCCTTTCATCGAAGGCGAGAGCGCCTACTTCCTCTCCATCAACCGCAACAAGCGCAGCCTGACCCTCAACTTCAAGGAAGACGAGGCAAAGAAGATATTCCTGAAGCTTTCCGAGGACGCCGACGTCATCGTCGAGAACTTCACACCCGGGGTGATGGAACGGTTCGGGCTGGGTTACGACACGGTGAAGTCGGTCAACCCCGGGATCATATACACCTCGATCTCCGGCTTCGGCCAGGACGGTCCATACCGCCGCCTGCCTGCCTACGACCAGATCATGCAGGGCATAAGCGGCCTGATGAGCCTCACCGGCGAACCGGATGGCGAGCCGCAGAAGGTGGGCATCGCCGTCTCCGACATCGGCGCTGGCATGTGGGCCGCCTTCGCCATCATGTCTGCAATCCATCACCGCGCCCAGCACGGAAAGGGTCAGTACATCGATGTTTCGATGCTGGACGGGCAGGTGGCCTGGATGACATACCAGGCGGCCACCCTGTTCGCCAACGGCAAGCCGCCGGCCCGGCTGGGGCCAGCTCACCCCAACCTGTGCCCGTACCAGGCCTTCATGTGCCAGGACGGCAAGTTCATCAATGTCGCAGTCGGCTCGGAGCGCATCTGGGAGCGCTTCTGCGAAGCAATGGACCTGGAGGAGCTGGGAAAACCCGACTACGCCACCAACGGCGACCGTGTGAACAACCGCTCGGTGCTGGTTCCCTACCTGCAGCAGGTGTTCCTCACCCGCCCGGTGGCGGATTGGGTCGAAGACCTCCAGAAGGTAAGCGTCCCCAGCGGCGCGATCAACGACCTCGCGGATGTTTTCGCCGACCCGCAGATTGAGGCCCGCGAGATGCTGCAGGAAATGGTCCATCCCGTCGCCGGCAAGATCAAGCAAACCGGCCTACCAATCAAGTTCTCGGAGACTCCCGGCGGTTTGGATCTTCCGCCTCCGCTGCTGGGACAACACAACCACGAGATCCTGAGTGAGCTGGGATACGCCGACGACGCGATAGACTCACTTATTAAGCGGGATGTAATCTAGCCCAGTGCCTTGCAGCGCATCAAAGGGGACTGGGTCGCTGATTCGCCACTCCCGACTCCACCCTGATTTAGAGTGCCATCTATGGATCTTGGGCTGAGAGACCGGGTCGCCATCATCGGGGGGTCCAGCCGGGGCATTGGCCGCGCCATAGCCGAGGGATTTGCCAACGAGGGCGCCAATGTCACCATCTGCGCCCGCACAGAGTCTGACCTGAGACGAGCGGAGATAGATCTGGCTCGGGTCAGCTCGCAGCAGCATGTCTTGGCGATTCCCGCCGACATTACCGACCCCCGGGACATTCGCCGCGTTGTGCGGGACACGGTCAGCCGCTTCGGCGGGATCAACATTCTGGTCACCCACATGGCCAATCGGCTCCAGGAAGTGCCGGTGGAACGTCCCTCCGAACTGGAGGACGAGTCCGTAATTACGTCCTTGGACGAGAGCCTCCTGAGTGCCGTGAGGTTCTCCAAGGAAGTGGTGCCGTTCATGAAGCAGCAACGCTGGGGACGGATCGTCAACCTGATGCCCCACTTCTCACTGCAGGCGATTCCGGTCGGCAAGGTGGACCGGTTCGGCGAAAGCGCGCTCAATACCTCCACGCGAATGGCATTGACAGGATACGCCAAGAGCTTGGCAAACGAGCTGGCCCCATTCAACATCACGGTCAACAATCTGATCCACGGGCCGGTCGAAGGCGAAGCACTCTCCTCCGTCCTGAAGCAGAGAAGCAAGGAGGATGGCGTGCGAGAGCAGGATCTGCTTAAGGAGACGGAAGCCCTCATCCCGATGAAACGGCTGGGCAAGCCGGAGGATGTGGCCGATCTTGCGATCTACCTGTGTTCGCACAGGGCTTCCTACCTCACCGGGGCAAACGTAGTTCTCGACGGCGGCATGAGGCAGGAAATCCACTGAGGTCCCCCGCTTGCCGCAGCATAGCCCAGGAACCGTCATTCCCGCGAAAGCGGGAATCCAGTGGCCCAAGCTGTGAATCGTATTTATGACATCAAGTCATGCAACTTTTGAGTTAGTTTCCGAGTCGCGCAGTACTCGGTCAGTTTCCAGAAACTTCCAGCGGGGCATTTGAGGAGCCGATGGACAGCCATATAGAGCACTATGAGCAGGTCTACCGCGCCGCGCAGGACTTCATGGCGCAGGACGACACCCCCGGGTGGCTGGTCTATGACTACCGGGAGTCCAACCCGATCTTCAGGCAGGTCATACAGCCCTCCGGGCATGTTACGCGGCCCTGTTATTTCTACCTGCCTGCCAGTGGCAAGCCCACCCTGCTGACGCACCATGTGGACGCAGGAAAGTTCGCCGAATCGGGCGTGGACTGCGTGGTCTACAGCAACCGCGAGACCCTGGTGTCGGCCCTAAGGGAACTGGTGTCCGGGACCGGCCGGCTGGCCATGGAATACTCTCCCTTGAACGAGCTGCCTCGGGTCTCCCGCGTCGATGCCGGGACGGTGGAACTGGTTCGCAGCCTCGGCGTGGAAGTGGTTTCCTCCGCCGACCTGATGCAGGCTGCCACGCACCGCTGGACGCCGGAGCAGTACACTGACCATCACACCACTGCTCTGAAACTCGGCCGCATCGTGAACGAGGCGTTTGCCCACGCTGGTGAGCGACTGGGCGGTACTGTGACCGAATACGACTTGGCCGAGTTCATCCGCAGCCGCTTCGTCGAAGAGGGCATCGCTTCACCTGACGGGCCAATCGTAGCGGTGAACGCCAATGCCTCAGACCCCCACTACGAGCCGTCGGCCGGGCAGCACAGCCCCATCCGCCCCGGCGACTGGCTGCTCATCGACCTGTGGGCCAAGGGCGTGGCCCCCGGCAGCGTCTACGCCGATATCACCTGGTGCGCCTACGCCGGAGACAAGGTGCCTGCCCGACAGCAGGAGATTTTTGACATCGTGCTGGGCGCCAGGGATGCCGCCGTGGAATACCTCATGGACTCCCATCGCAGGGGCGAGCAAGTGCAGGGCTGGCAGGCCGACCGCGTGGCGCGCGAGTATATCGATGCACGCGGGTACGGCCAGTGGTTCACCCACAGGCTGGGGCACAGCATCGGCTTTGAGGTCCACAGCGAGGCGGTGAATCTCGACGGCTTTGAGACCCACGACACGCGCCGCATCATCCCCGGCGTCTGCTTCTCGGTGGAGCCGGGCATCTACCTTCCGGAGTTTGGCGTCCGCTCAGAGATTGACGTGTTCATGTCGGACGACGGCCCCGCGCCCAGCTCCCCGGTGCAGCGCGAAGTGGTGCTGATGGGATAGCCAGCCTGGTCTCCATAACCGAGACCACGCGATCTATTCTCTCAGCCGCCCACCGCGGGTCCTGTTCTCAGGACGATTGCCAGGTCCTTGTCTGACCCTTCGGCCTGCTCAGGAGTGATTAGTCCGATTCTGAGACTCTCGGACGGGGCTCCAATCCTGCTCATCCTTGAATCCCGATAATCCTGATTCAGACAATTGGCACCGGGCCCCTGGAACCGATTCCCTCCCCTGGAGACTTCTGCGCTCCAATCTGAATTGGGCTACAATTGCTTCAATCGCCCATTTGGAGAGCCTTCACTTGACTTCCACCGCCACGATTACCGACTCCGTTGAAAGCGTGCAGGAACTACTGCGCAGCCAGGGATACATCGCCGACCGTGCCCTGGCCGTGCCCATATTCCTGGCCATGAGACTGCAGCGCCCCCTATTCCTCGAAGGGGAGGCCGGCGTGGGCAAGACGGAGATCGCTCGCGCCCTGTCCGCCGCCCTGGACACTCCGTTGATCCGCCTCCAGTGCTACGAGGGCTTGGACATCAACCAAGCCGTCTACGAGTGGAACCATCCCCGTCAGTTGCTGGAGATCCGGCTGCTGGAAGCCAGTGGCGATGTCGATCGGGAGACCGCCACCGCCGGGCTATTCAGCGAACGGTTCCTGATCAAGCGCCCCCTGCTTCAGGCCATCGACGCCGCCCACGAGCGAGCGCCGGTGCTTCTCATCGACGAGCTGGACCGCGCCGACGAGGAGTTCGAGGGGTTCCTGCTGGAGATGCTGGCCGACTTCCAGATAACCATCCCCGAGCTGGGTGTCTTCAAGGCCGAACACCCTCCGGTGGTGATCATCACCTCCAACCGCACCCGCGAGGTCCACGACGCCCTCAAGCGCCGGTGCCTGTACTACTGGATCGACTACCCCGACTTTCAGAAGGAGATGCAGATCATCTCCTCCCGCCTTCCGGAAGCTCCCCGGCGACTGGCCGAGCAAGTCACAGGCTTTGTTCAGGAGCTTCGGGAAACAGAACTGTACAAGATCCCCGGCATCTCGGAGACGCTGGACTGGACATCCGCCCTCATGGCCCTGAACCAGCGGGAACTGGAGCCGGAGGTCATCGACGACACGCTGGGCTTGATGCTGAAGTACCAGGACGACATCGAACAGGTGCAGGGTGAGCCTGTGCGCGCCATGCTGGAACGCTCCAGGAACCGCGGCTCCCGTCGTGGCGGACGGCGCTAGAGCGCGCTTCCGATGACCACCAACCTCTACGCACTGAACCGCGACGGCCACGAGCCGGGCGGCCACATCCTGCCCAACCTGCTGCGCTTCGCCGAGGTGCTGCGCCGCCTGGGGCTGGACGCCGGGCCCGCGAATGTCCTGGACATGGTGCGGGCGACGGAGCACGTTCACATCGGCCGCCGGGCTGAGTTCTACCAGGCAGCACGCAGCATCTTTGTGCACCGGCGCCAGGACCTGCCCATCTTCGATGAGGCGTTCCAGGTCTTCTGGCGCAAGCCCAACACCGCTCGCAGCGGCATGGACCTGCGCTCCATGGGGGAGCAACGCCGCTTCCGCAGGCCCCAGGTCTCGGCGGGCGACGACGAGCCGATGGACGACGCCCTCGCCCTCGCGGGTGAGGCGGATGACGAATCTGTCTCCCTGATTGACATGACCCAGACCTACAGCGCCCGGGAGGTGCTGCGCCAGAAGGACTTCGCACAGTTTTCCGGCCAGGAAGTCGCCGAGGCCCGGCGCATGATGGCCGCGCTGCGCTGGGACCTGGGCCAGCGGCGCACCCGTCGTTTGGTCCCTGGCAGCGGCAGCGGAATCGATGTCCGGCGCACCCTCCGCCGCAGCCTGCAGTACGGCGGGGAGATGCTTGACCTGGCCGAGCGGGGACCGAAGAGCCGCCCGCGGTCGTTGACGCTGATCTGTGATGTCAGCGGCTCCATGGAACGGTACACCCGGATGCTCCTCCACTTTATCCACACCATCGCCGCCGGTCAGCCCCTGGAGGCCTTCCTGTTCGCCACCCGCCTGACCCGCATCACCCGGCAGTTGCGTTACCGGAGTATCGACCAGGCCATCACCGAAGTCTCACGGGCTGTTCCCGACTGGGCCGGCGGCACCCGCATTGGCGAAGCCGTCAAGGATTTCAACTACCAGTGGCTGCGCCGCACGCTGCGAGGGCAGGCGATCGTTATGATCATCTCCGACGGCTGGGACAGGGGCGAGCCAGAACTGCTGGCCCGCGAGACCTCCCGGCTGCAACGCAGCTGTCATCGCCTCATCTGGCTGAATCCACTGCTGGGCTCCCCCGGCTACCAGCCGCTGACCCAGGGAATGCAGGCGGCCCTGCCGTATGTGGATGACTTTCTGCCGGTGCACAACATGAACAGTCTGCGAGCCTTGGCAGACCATCTCAGCAGCATTGGCCCGGAGCGGGGCGCGACTCGCCCGTATCGCCCGAGCCAGCCGGAGGCTGAACCAGAAGCAGCACCCGAGCCCGAAGAGCGGCCCATTGACCGCATACTGCCACGACCTACATTCCGCCACCCGATGTGGGGTAAGGAGCGCTAGAGTCCCGGATCCGATACTTAAAATACTCTTTATTACCAATCGATAGGGTATAATGGAAATGCGGAAAACGGAATGGGGGTGACGGAAATGGACATTCTGCAGCGAATGGGCTCCGAGGGCCACGAGCAGGTGGCAATGTTCTCCGACCCCGGCTCCGGCCTCAAGGCGATTATCGCGATTCACGATACCACCCTGGGTCCGGCCTGCGGGGGTACACGAATGTGGCCATACGAAAGCGAAGAGGACGCGATGACCGACGCTCTTCGCCTCTCCCAGGCAATGACCTACAAGTCGGCAGCGGCAGGCCTGCACTTCGGCGGCGGCAAGGGCGTCATCATCGGAGACCCCCACACCCAGAAGTCCGAGGCCCTGATGCGCGCCTACGGCCGCTTCGTCGACACGCTGGGCGGCCGCTACCTGACCACGACGGACGTCGGCACCACCGGACGCGACCTCGAGAATGTCAGGCAGGAAACGAAATATGTGACCGGCCTCCCCCTGAGCCTGGGAGGCAGCGGCGACACCTCCATCATGACTGGGCTTGGCCTGTACATGGGAATGAAGGCCTGCGCCGAGGAGGTCTGGGGCAACGGTGGGCTGCGTGGCAAGACAGTCGCGGTACAGGGGTTCGGTAAGGTGGCCAGCCACCTGTGCGAGCACCTCATGGAAGAGGACGCCCGCATCGTGGTTACTGACGTGTACGACGATGCCCTGGACCGGGCGCGAGGACTGGGGTTCGAAGTTACAACCCCCGACTCGGTCCTGACCTACGATTGCGACATCTTCGCTCCCTGCGCCCTGGGCGGGGTATTGAACCCTCAGACCATACCGCAACTGCGCTGCCGCGTGGTGGCCGGAGGGGCCAACAACCAACTGCTCAGCGACGAGGATGGCGAGGAACTGTATCGCCGGGGCATCCTGTACGCGCCCGACTACATCGTGAACGCAGGTGGCATCATCAACGTCGAAGCCGAGATGGGCGATGCGGGCTACAGCGCCGAGCGCGCCCGCGAGAAGACGGAACGCATCCACGAGATCATGGGCAGTGTGATCAGGACCTCGCAGACCGAGGAGATATCAACCGCCGCAGCCGCTGCCCGCCTGGCCGAAGAGCGGCTGGGAAGCGTCCGCGACATTCGCTCCGTCAATCGCCGCTGTCGATAGTTTTCTCGCGCACCGTATGCTCTGGTTTTGCTACATTGCAGGCAGCGATTGGAGGTTACCATGACCACCCCGGAAACCGATCGGGATTCTGAGGCGGTGAACGACTACGAAGCGCAGGCCCGCGAGTTTCTGGAAAAGGGGCGCCAGTATCTGCTTGCCGGCGACTTGCACCAGGCGTCGGAGAAGGGATGGGGGGCCGCTGCTCACATGGCCAAAGCCGTAGCATTAGCCCAGGGCTGGCAATACGAAAGGCACTCCGACTTTAGCTGGGTAATCAATCAATCATTTCTGAAGACCGGCAATGACCGCTTGAGGGAATTGCGGGGAATTCCCAATGATCTACATGGGAACTATTATCTACGCAAAAGATTTCTGGACGCTGACATCATAGGACGGGACATAGAGAGCATCGCGGAGTTGATGGAGTTGCTGGCTCCCCTTACCGAACCGTCTTCCTGATATTTCGCTACTGGGCAGGATTCAGGGGGAGTCCTTCCCCTAGCGGCCCGTCGTAATCCTCATCGCAGGCCGAGGGAGCCAGTTGCGCGGGCGGTTGGGCAATGGCTCCCGTACCACTTCTAACCCGGCCCGGCGAAACATTGTCTCCGTGCCGAAGTACACGTTGTCGTCGCCGGTTCGCTCTGCGTCGGCCCTGGGGTAAGCCTCCACGGCTGGCGCTCCCTGTTCTCCGGCATAAGCCACGGCCGCCCTTATGAGGGCCACCGCGATGCCGCGACCCCTATGGGCCTTTGCCACCGTGATGCAGGGGATGACCCAGACGGGCATATCGTCCACAGGGGGCGCGGCACGGGAACGGACTACCCGGACCAGTTCACTCCGAGGCGCAACGGCAACCCATCCGACGGGTTCTCCATCTTCGTAGGCCAGGAGACCCGGAGCACGCTCCCGGCCTGCGAGCACAGTCATGGCCTCCCTGCGCCGTGGGCTCACCGAGCCATTGCCGGGAAGCTCGCGGGTCTGTCCTTCGGTCAGCCGCGGAAACATGCACCAGCATCCGGCACCAAAGTTCCCTCGCAGTATGCTTCCGAAGTCATCCATCAGGTCCGGAGTCAATGGTCTGAAATCCAGATCCCCGACATCTCTTCTGGTCAATGGTTGCTCCTCTCAGGCAAAAGAAGGGGGCGCCCTTTAGCGCCCCCGAAATCGTCAAACCTGTTCTGCGTGGCCGGTTAGCGGGCCTGTGAGTCCGCCTGGAAACCGGCATCCCGGTGGGCGCCGTCGCAGAAGGGCTTCTCAGCCGAGTGCCCGCAGCGGCACAGGCTGACCCAGCGCCCTTCGGGAATGCTGTAGTTGGCGCCACTGGTGTCGACGATTTCGATGGGCCCGGTAACGCGGTTCGGGCCATTCTCACGGACTTCGATCTTGACGTCTGCCACGTTTTTTCCTCCGCCTGTTCGTTGAGTTTCAAGGCTAGGCGATTAGTGTAGCAACCGCCCCTTCCAATGTCCAACAGCCTTACAACCGTCAATCTGCAGGTGCCTGTGCCGGTTCGGCGGGGCGCTGCGGGGCCGGTTCCGGACGCCTGCGCTCCCCTCGAATCACCGCCAGCGCCACGCCCACCAGGAGCATGCCAGCCATCACCAGGAAGGCCCATTTGAGGCCGGCAACAAAGGCATCCGCCACGGCGGGCGAAACCGCGTCCAGGCTCGGCTCCACGCCATAGCTGCCCATGGTAACCACCACCACGGTTGTAGCTACAGCGACGCTGGTGACATTGGCTGAGTTGCGAATGAGTTGCGTCAAGCTCGCGATGACTCCGTACCTGCTCCGTTCAACGGCGCCCAGCAGGGAGCTCTGGTTGGGAGAATTGAACAGCGCCATTCCGCAACTCTGCAGCATCAGCATCAGCACGATGAACACGACGGGAGTGGACTCTGCTAATACCACCGCAATGACAATGCTTGCGATCATCGAAAGCGCCAGGCCGGAGACGGTCAGGACACGAAAGCCAAAGCGGTCGGAGAGCCTGCCGCTTACTGGCCCTATCAGCACCATGCACAGGGCCGGAGGTATCAGCAGCAGGCCAACGTCCCGCGGTCCTATTTCCAGTACTCGCTGCAAATAGAATGGCATCATGAAGCGGGCCGACGACATCCCCATGAACGAAAGCCAGGCGGCGGCAGCCCCGATTGCCACCAGCTTGCGCTTGAAGAGCCTCAGCTCCAGCATCGGTGACGCCGTCCGGAGCTCCCACCACACGAACCCGGCCAGCAGAGCCACGGTCGCAACTGATCCCAGGAGGACCAGCGGGGAGCCCCAGCCCAGCCGGTGGCCGTTGCCCACCACCAGCAGAAGGAGGAGGAGGGCCAGCGAGGACAACGCCGCTCCAGCCCAGTCGAACCGCGCGGCGGAACGTTCCTCCGCCGCCGATTCCCTTGCCGAACGCAGGACGAAGGCTGACATCACTATGGTCAGAATGCCAATGGGCACATTGACAAAGAAGACCGACTGCCAGCCAAAGGCTGCGACCAGCAGGCCGCCGACGGCGGGGCCGGCGATCGCGCCGCTCCCTACCACGCTCATGTGGGTTCCGAGGGCCTTGCCTCGCTCGGCACCACTGAAGACTGAAATTACCGTGGCCATGCCGTTGCCCTGGATCATCGCCGATCCCATGCCCTGCAAGACCTTGGCGGTGATGAGCCAGGGCAGGTTGGTGGCCAGCCCGGCCAGTGCGGAGCAGACGACGAAAATGGCGACGCCGCCGATGTACACCCACTTGCGGCCGACAATGTCGCCCAGGCGTCCCATGGGGAGGATCAGGGCGCTGATAGCCAATGCGTTTCCCACGACTATCCATTGCACCGTGGGCAGGTCAGACTGGAAATACTCCTCGATCTCCGGGAGTGCAACCAGCACCGAACCGTTGTCGATTACGGACACAAAAGTGCCGATGGCAATGGCAGCGAACACCCACCACTTGTACGACGGGCTGGACTTTACGCGGGATAGCAAGCTGGAATCATCCTGGAGGCTCCCTTGGAAACACGGGACGGAAACACGGGACGCGCCGGTTCAATGAAAGTCAGGAACTCGGCGCAGGTCAGGAACGCGGCGCTGGAATCGCGACTTATGATTATAGACGATTTTCGTAGCCCTGATTCCGCGGTGACCTGGGGCGAGGGGCGAGTGCCCCGCTCGTGTCGGCGTCTTCGCCGAAGGACAGCGTTCCAAATTAGGTGGTTTGCCGACTGAAGGACCGTCATTCCTGCGAAAGCAGGAATCCAGTGACCATACTCTATGGGGTCGAGAATGTTTTTGGCCACCTACTGAGGAACCCTACCTCGCCGAAGGTCGGCCTTGACCATTATCGCTCGGTTCGGGTAAATTCAGGGCAACGAAACACACTTTGGAGCGGGTGCGATGCCTCTGTACGAATATCACTGCCCCACTTGCAGCCACAAGTTCGAAAAGCTCCAGCCCATGAGCGCCACCGGGGCCGATTGCCCCAACTGCGAGCAGCCTGCCAAGCGGGCGATCTCGGTGTTTGCCAGGGTGGGCAACGCCAGCGAGGAGCCGTCCTTCAACCCCGGCCCTCTGCCTCCGCTCGGCGGTGGCGGGTGCTGCGGCGGCGGGTGCGGCTGCGGTCACTAGACCGAAAACTTTCCCCCGGCTTCCCTACGAACCAGGGCGCGGAGCAAGGCCTCCGCGCTTTTTTCTTTCTGTTGATCTGCTATGAGCCGGGATTATAGGTGTCGGGCGGCTCCACCTGGTGGAAGATGGAATATTCGGAAATTGCCACATCCTCCGTGCCGGAAACTCCCCACAACAGGACCGTGTAGACGCCTGGCCCATACCAGGAAAGCAGGGGGCTGATGTCCGACGTTACGGAGAATGCCGTGCCTTCAGCCATCCAGTCCGACGCGGTTACCCAAGGGACGGTGATGGAATGGTCCTGCCGTGACCGGCTGGCGTCCCGGGCCCGCTCCCAGAATATGCGCGCTTCTTCGTAGGAGCCTGGTGCAGGGGACTCCGGCGGCAGGGTATACGGGTCCAGGCAGGGCGAGAAGTTCTTCGTAAATTCGTGCTCGGTCCAGGGGCTGCCGCTGTCCGATGGATACCGCAGATCGGCTATCGGAATTCCGGAGCTGTAGCAGAAGGTGTGTGAGACCTGTCCCCTGGTCAGCGACTGTGGCGGCGGATCATAGAAAATCTGAACGCCGAAATCCTCCCTGCTGCTAAAGCTCAGTCCGTTCCTCGTGGTGCCTGAAAAGGACAGAATGCCGTTCGAGATCTCGGGTAGCTTGATGTACTCGGTGTATTCCCCTTCAAAATGCTGGTACCCCACCATGTTGTACCTGTCCCAGGCCAGCCCTATGCTTACTTTCCTGTGCCACTTGTCCAGGATATTGCGGCGGTGCCCAGGGCTGCCCATCCATCCATCCATCATCTGTTGGATCTCGTTCTCGACATTGACCAGGGCGCGATATTGGTCCGAAGCCGTGACGCAATAGTCTGCCCCGCTGCTGTTCTCGCCGTTGGACTGGTACCCGCCTGCAAGCGAGTAGCGCATGTAGGGCTTGAGGCCGTCCAATCCCCAATGACCGGCGAAGCAGTTGGCCAAGGAAGCCTCCGCGTGCAGTTGCGCAGCAATGTTGTTCCCCAGCGCCACGGGCGGAACCCCGGCCTTTGTCCGCTCCTCGTTAATGAGTTGCAGCATGTAGAGCTTCACATCGTAATGTTGAAGCGCGAGGGACGCCCGTTCCGTGGTTGCAGGTACGGCCGTGCCTGGGGATTGTGGCGTGGACGCTTCTCCCGGCTCCGTTCCAAGAGTGACCGTAGGGACGGGCGTGGGCCGTGGAGTGGGGCTGGGTGGCGGCGTTCGCGTGGGTATCCGCACTGGAGGTTCGGTGGGGTCCGGCCCCGATTGATAATCGATCGATATGCTGTCCTCTTCCAGCCTCTGAGTGACCTCTTCGCGAGCGCTGCGAAGCATTTCGGCGCCGGGGATATTGGCATCATTAGCGATGTCCGTGAAGACCGAAACGACTACGGCAATCAGGACTACAAGCGCCAGGATTACGACAAAAATACAGCCCCATCCGACGCCTCCCTTTTGTTCTCGTTCGATTGGCCTACTCACTGTGACCTGCGCTGTCGGCGTGCGGTCCCGGCAGTACCGGAAACATGCACGGGCACTCCTCCGCCGCCACCGTCCCGTTGCCTGGAATTCCCAAGGCCCGGTTGCAGTTCAAGCCTCTCCAGCTCTTGCCCCGATGGTGCCATAGAAGAACCATGACGGACCAGGCAACGCCAACCCTCTCCCGTTCGTCTACCTCGTTGATCATGGACCCTGATCTTTGGCGTGGCCCCGCGATCCAGGGAATCGCCCGCTAGTGGCTCCCCACCGCCGCCAGGCCAGGTAGCCCCCGCCGGCGGCTGCCAGCAACGCTCCTCCTGCCAGCGCTCGCAGGGCCACCCACATGGTGGCGTCGAACCAGAACCCCTGCGGGAACAGCAGCACCAGGTAGTCGGTGCGGGGGTCCAGCTGCCAGAAGTCGTTGGCGAAGCTGATACGGTGGAAAAGCAGGAACAGGGCATCGAATCCCACGGAGGCGATTATCCCGAACAGCGCCAGCAGCCCCACGGTTAGCGCGCCGCCCCAGAGCAACCTGCGGGCAAGGACCGGAGTGTAGTCTTTCCTTGCAGTCGCAAACCCCGCCCCGACCAGCCCGGCAAGGCACACCACCGACAGCAGGAAAGCCCCGTACACACCCCACAGGAGGCGCTTCACATCGCGCATGTGGTGCACTTCCTTGTCCTTGAACAGCTCCCGCTCGACACCGAACACGGGTGCACGCACATCCAGCGGCTCTTCGCCGGAGTTGAAGTAAGCGCGAATGTCGACAGCCACCTGTCGCAGGTCATCGCCGGAGATGCCGCTGGCGCGGACGATGCGGTACTTCTCGAAGCCGCCCTCGTAGAGGCCGATGTTATTGAAGGCCCAAGTCAGGCTGCCAGTAACTAGAAACAGAGGAACGGCGACCACGAACAGCAGCGCCGGGATCCACCGTGCACGGGCGGCAATCTGGGGAAGTGCCTTGGAATTCAACAAAGATTGAAACATGTGCGGCACCGATTATAATCGGCCCATGACTGATTACGAATCTCACGGCCAGATCTCGGAATTCCAGACCCTGGTTGACATTGTAGCGCGGCTGCGTGCACCGGGCGGGTGTCCCTGGGACCGCGAGCAGACCCACGAGTCGCTGAAGCGCAACCTGCTGGAGGAGGCCCACGAGGCGCTGGAGGCCATCGACAGCGGGGACCCCTCTGTACTCACCGAGGAGTTGGGAGACCTGCTAGTGCAGATCGCCTTCCACGCCGACATCGCGAGAGAGGCAGGACAATTCGAGATGGGCGATGTGGTGGAGCGCATCAATCGGAAGCTCATCCGCCGGCACCCACACGTCTTCGCCGGCGAGTCAGTCTCCGATGCCCGTGAGGTTGAGCGGAACTGGGAACGAATCAAGGCGCAGGAACGCGCCGCTTCCGGGACGCGAAAGTCGCCGGTCGACGGCATTCCGGCCAGCCTGCCTGCGCTGGCCGCGTCGCAGCTGATGCAGGACCGGGTGGCACGCGCCGGGTTCGAGTGGGACGACATTTCCGGCGTGCTGGACAAGATCGCCGAGGAAATCGAAGAGTTCCGCAACGCTGAAACCAGCGAGGAGAAGGTCCACGAACTGGGCGACATGATGTTCGCCATGGTCAACCTGTCCAGATGGATCGACGCTCATGCCGAGGATGTACTGCGCCAGGCGAATGCCCGATTCGGATCCCGCTATCGGGGCATGGAAGAGCTAGCCGAGCAGCGGGGCCTGGACTTCGAAGCGCTGCCGCTGGAGCGGAAGGAAGAGCTCTGGCAGGAAGTAAAACGGATGGGCAGCGAGGCGTAACTGCCAGGGGCGACAGCCCTCTAGCTCTCGCCCTGCCACCCCGCAATGTAGGCGGGGTCCATGTAGTATATTCCGCCGTTTACGATCCGCTGCAGGCCGTCCGACAGGCCCACGAGGGATGTGGCCTGGGCCGAACCCCGGCCGAAGAGCTTCTGGGAGAGGCTGCGGCGGGGCTGCAAAAATCGAGCGCGCGCCCGTGTCCCACCAGCCACTGCTGTAGCGTTCAATGCGTCCGTAAAGTCCCCGATCTGGTCAACCAGGCCGACGCCAATGGCGCGCTGGGCGGTCATCACCTCGCCGGTCGCAAGCTCGCGCACCGACTCTTCTGGAAGCGACCTGCCCTTCGTTACCACCTGTACGAAGTTGTCATAGATCTCGTCGATCAGTTCCTGGAGCTTCTCCGATTCCTCAGCCGTGGGGCTCCTCCAGAACCCGGTCATGTCCTTGTACTTCCCACCCTTGAAGATGGAGAACTCAATCCCGGCCCTGCCCAGCAACTGCTCCAGAACAGGACGGAGGAAGATCACGCCGATGGAGCCGACCATGGCCGTGGGAAGGGCGAACACCTTGCTGGCAGCACAGCAGAGGTAGTAGCCGCCGGAGGCGCCCATTCCGCTCACATAGGCGTAGACGGGCTTCACCTCGGCCACGCGCTCGATGCTGCGGTGCAGGGTCTCGGAGGCTGAAGCCGACCCACCGGGAGAATCGATATCCAACAGCAGCGCCCTGTAGGACTTGTTTCGTGCAACTCCCTCGAAGATGCGGGAGTAAGCAGACGCACGAACCTGCGAGCCGATGACACCGTGCATTTCCACCACCGCGACACCTGAACCTCGACCGATGCGTAGAGGCATGTCATCTCCCTCACTGCAGGATCCGACCCGTATTGTAACCCACCCGGCTGAAAGGTAAGCCTGCGCCGAGAAGGGAAGAGGCCCCGATTCCTGGCAGAAATCGGGGCCTCTCACTTCCAGTTGGCGGGGTTTGATTCACGCAGCGTTCACGTCGATGGGGCACTCGGGCGTGCCTTGGTCCGACTTACGGAACTGGGGTATGACGTGCTTGCCGAACATCTCGATGGACTCCATCACCTTCTTGTGCGGGACGCTCTCCGTAGCCATGAGGAACTGCAACTGGTCGACGCCGGTGGCCTCGTGCAGCCGGGCAGCTTTGATGCAGGACTCAGGGTCGCCGGCGACGATGATACCGCGCTCGGCCATGGTGCCAGCGTCGAACTCCTCCCATACCTTCTGCGCCAGGGCGCTACCGCCGGAGAGGTCGAGGGCAGCGCCTCCGTTGCCTCCCTGTGCGGGCACGTCTACATATCGCGAGAAGTTCTGAGCCAGGTGGTCGGGCACGCCGCCCCACTGGTCCAGCAGCCGGGCGTAGATGTCCTTCTGGTCCTGGACATAGGGACGGCCAGGGCCGAAGAAGGTCTTGAGGGACTGGGCCGACAGTTCCTTGGTGGCCGCATCGTCCTCGCCGCACAGGCCGAAGCAGGAGGAAAGCCACTTGTTGTTGGCGAAGGCCCCGACCGGGTTGGATTCCTTGATCGCAGTCTTGTATTCGCGTATGGAAGGCTCCAGCACCGAAGGGGCGTTCACACCCAGCGCCATTGAGCCGATGCCCTTCTGCGCCGCCAGCTGGTAGGTGGCCGGCTGCAGGGCCGCCACCCAGATGGGCGGGTGGGGCTTCTGGTAGGGCTTGGGCAGCACCTGGCGTGGCGGTACCTTCCAGAACTTGCCCTCCCACTCGAAGTAGTCGGACTCCCAGATCTTCGGGATCATGGAGAGGGACTCCTCCCACATCTCCCGGGTATCCCGGGGGTCGACGCCCATGCCGAGCTGCTCGTAGGGAGCAGAGCGGCCGGTGCCGAACTCCACGCGGCCGTGGGACAGGTGGTCGACCATCGCCACGCGCTCGGCGACCCGCACCGGGTGGTGGTAGGGCAGGATCACCACGCCGAATCCCAGGCGGATGCGCTTGGTCAGCCGCGCCAGCGCGCCGAAGATCACCTCGGGGCATGGAGACTCCGAAAACGTGGTCAGGAAATGGTGCTCGACGAACCAGACGGCGTCAAACCCCATCTCGTCGGCGAGTATGCACTGCTCGATGGTCTCTTCGATGACAGCGTGGTCGTCAAGCATCGGCCGCTGCATCTCGTAAGCGAGGGAAAACTCCATTACAAACCTTCTCGCGTTAGTCTAGGCGTCGTTCGCCATTCTACCGGCAGCATTGATACCGGGCAACCGCGAAGGGAGAACTACACTCATCGTTCCTGCGAGAATTGGGAAACGCCCTCACCCTGCCTCTCTCCGGGGGGAGAGGGGATTGGTAGCACGCCTTCTAAGTGACTATCTCAAAATCCGCCAAAGTCCAAAACTGCCATTCCCGCAAAGGACCCGTCATTCCCGCGAGAGCGGGAATCGAGTGGTCCAGACCGTGTATCTGGCCGCTGAGATCAAGGGCATGACAGTTTTGAGATAGTTACTAAGGCCGGAACAACTGGATTCCCGCTTTCGCGGGAATGACGGTTTTTGGCCCGTGGCAGGTTTAGAGAAAGCTTGTTAGGGTTCCGTTTTCTTATAGGGGATGGGCTGTTTCGGGAATCCTAGTCAGGTCTCTTAACTCTCCAGTGTGCCTTGCCGCAGTTACAGCCTTCGTACCATGACTTTGCTTCTGGGCGTGGGTTAGCGACAGGATTGAACTCTATTCCTCTCTCCGCGAGGAATGCCACTGGTCCGCCTTCCCCCCAATCCTGATAGGAGTACCACCTAGAGGGCTGATGTGCCAAAGCGGTCAAACACGCGTTGAGATACTGGCGTTGTTTGTCGCTCCATTGCTCGGGCGGTATAGAAGTGATATCTACAACTGCGCTCGCCCCGCCTACGTTCAGCTTGCCTGATGCGTTTGTCGTCATAAATCCTTAACACTCCTAGTCTCCATCCCCTATAAGCAAACGGCACCCTTGTTAGTAGTCTCATTTCTCCCGGCTTCCAATTTCTGGGCCTCCATGCAGCCTGGAAATCGCCCTGGGTACGACATTATCCGACATTCTCTGACATTTGCGTCTCTTTGACAGAGTTTGACAGGGACGGCTGTGCTTTGGCGTTGACGCATATATGTTCTATTTACTTCTCTCAAATGATAGCGCGAACCCTGTCGGCCTGACAAGGGAGAGCTGTCAGCAATTGAGGGCACAAGCGCAGCACCGAAACTCCCGCACCCCTTCGGCAAGCTCAGGACAGGCTCTAACCCTCACCCAGAGGGAGAGGGAACTATGGAGAGACGGCGATGCTGAGAGGCTACCGAGAGACGAACGCCGAGGTCAGGTAGCGGCGCACCAGGCGCCCCAAGCGGTCCCAGTGGCCCCCGACTGACTCCCGCTGTTCGCTGGTGAGATCGTTGTATACAGCTCCGAACTCGAGGAAGCGCCACACGCTGAACACCCAGAACTCCGGCAGCGGGGCAGCAGGGGGATGTTCGTCAATGTAGCCGGTCCCGCCGGAGAGTTCCCACGAGACCAGGACGCGGCCCCGGTCGGCGATGGCGAGGGCCTCAACCCATGAAGCACGCCGGTCATCGCCACGGTACGGCCGCATCAATTCCAGCAACCGGGCCAAGCGCTGGTCGTTATCGGCAGCGGGGCCGGCAAAGCGGTGGGTGTAGCGACTTTCCCACCGCGGCCCCAGGGCGGGGACGACCAGCCCGCCGTCTGAGGCGATGGCAAGCATGGAGGCAGCAGACGACCACTGGACGGCCTTGTCCCGGGCGATGGTCTCGTGGGTGTCGCCTTCCTCGTCCGGAACTCCGTTGATACCCACCTCTACTGGCGTTACCGGTGAGAAGGGAAGGCCATCGAGCAGGTGGCGGAACTCCGCCTGCTTGTCCCGGTTTCCCGTGGCCAACAAGATGGGAGCGAAGGGGTGTCGCGTCATTTTGTCTGAGCTGTGATTTGTATGATTAGGGGATTACCCTGAATGAGAGCGGCCCAGGAAAAATCATGCCCATCTCACAATCAAAGAAATCACAGTTCAGGAAATGCGCGCGACGGCGCGGGTGGCGGCTCCATCGCCGCCCTTCAGCTTGAGGGGCAGAGCCCAGAGCTCGAACTCCTCTCCCACCAGTTCGTGCAGGTTGATCAGGTTCTCTATGAGAGGAATTCCCTGACCCAGCAAGAGACGATGGACCGGAAAGTCGTTGATGGTGGAGAGCGGCGTGGGCGGGTGCTTGTCGATGGGGAAGTCGACCGCGACGGCGTTGACTCCATTGTCTGCCAGGTAGGCGGCGGTGTCTGTACCAAGGTACGGTCCGTGGCCGTAGAATCGGGGGCCACCGGACTCGTTCTCGGTCCAGGCGGTGAACAGGACGGCTATCTTTCCGGGCAGCGCTTCGGGGACCCCGCCGCCCGCCTGCACCTGCTCGATGGTGAGCGGCTCAAGGCCCCGGGCCGCCGAGCGCAGATCGATAAGCACCGCGGGGCCCATGTATTTCTCCAGCGGCATCTCGTCCACCGTGGCGGCGCCGGGCACGAAGTGGTACGGCGCGTCCACGTGGGTGCCGATGTGGGTGGCCAGGCAGAGCTTCTGGTTGGAGCGGGCATGGGTCTCGTGGGTCATCAGCGGAGAGGTCTCCACGCCCATGAGTCCCGGGATTTCGCTCACCCTTTTGCTGCCCAGGGTCAATGTCAGGTCGACAAGTCGCGGCATTGCGTTCACATCCCCACCTCCTGCCTTCGCAGGGGCAGGCTCCGACTCTCCCCCTGAGGGGGAGGAGATTTTTGAGGTCTAGTCGCCGGGAGCTGGGGAAGGCAAGGCATCAGCAGGCGCACCCCCCTGGGGCGCCGGCCGTTGCCTCGAGAGATGCTCCAACCTCGCCTCCGGGGGCAACTCGTCCTCCCAGTCGGGTATTAGCACCTGCTTGGTGGATTCCAGCGTCAGGATGGCCAACACCCCAACCAAGCTGAATCCCATGGACATGGCAAATACCGGCATGAATGAACCAGTCAGATCCTGAACCATGCCGCCCAGGAAAGTTGCAACGGCATGGCCCATCATGGCGCCCATGATCTGGTAGCCATAGAGGGTGGCCAGCGGGCCTTGGCCAAAGTACTGGCGATTCACAACCAGGTAGGCCGACATTTCGCCGCCAAAGCCTAGCCCGAATACAACTCCGAACAGGTAGAAGGCCCACAGGTCCTGTGCCCAGAACATCACGAGAACCGTTATCCCCTGCAGGAACAGGGCCACGATCATGACGGGCTTGCCGCCGAAGCGTTCAGCCAGCATCGGTACGATAAATCTTCCGATGATGCTGAATACCGAGATAAATGAAAGTATAAAAGCGGCCTGAGTGCTGCCAAATCCCAACTCTATGCCAAAGGGTATTGCGTAGATCAGGATGATGCCGTGGCCGGCGCAGCCGAGGCCGTGAATGGTAGGCAGGTTCCAGAAGGCTCGCGTCCGGCGAGTGGCCTGACCGAAGACCTTGAGGCGCAGGGCCAAAATATCCTTGGGAATGGCCAGGTCAGGAGGATCTTCTGGCTGGGTTCCGTAGGCCCGTACACCTGCTTTGACCGGGCTGGAACGGAAGAAGAAACTGCAAGCGATTATCACTCCACCGCCCGCGAAGCCGATTAGCAGGAAAGTGTCCTGCCAGCCCGCAGTTCCCAGCAGCTCCGCGATCCCCGGCGCGATTGCCGCCGATCCTATGCCACCCGCCCCCTGCAACAAACCTGTAGCCAGCCCCAGGCGTCGCCGGAACCAGCCGCCTATGGACGCCTGCAGGGGTACGAACGTAAAGGCCTGGGTTACCGCCAGAAACATTCCAAAGGCAATGAAGAAGTGCCATACCTCGGTGACCATCCCTACCAAAGACATGCTGACAAGGTAGAGCACACCACAGGCAAACATGATGGGTCGCGCACCGAACCTGTCTCCCAGCATGCCTGCGACGGGGGACATCAGAGCTCCGATCAGGTAGTAGAGGGCAATTGCCCCCCCGATGACGGCCATGCTCCAGCCAAAGCCCCCATCCTCGTCCCGGAGCGGGGTGACCATGATTCCGGCGGACATGCTGATGGACTGGCCGACTACCTGGACCACGATCAGAATCGCCAGGATGGTCCACGCGCGGTGGAAGCGGAAGGGCATCGCGGAGGCTAACTGTGCCATATCACTTTATCTTCAGGAGGTTGAAATACCCGGATAAGTGCTGAAGGGAATATGGGGTCAATGCAGGGGGCAGGCTTTCAGAAAACCTTGGCCCCACCAGGTATCGGCAGCGGCGTCGGAGGTCTCGCCGATGGGGGTAACGCCGAAGGCGGCGCGTGCATTGGCGCCGCCTTCGGTGTTTCCGGTTTCCGAGTTCTCCTGGGTCGTGGTGGGTGCAATGCCAAAAGTCAAAGCTCGACCCTCGGCATCAGCCGCCACTGCCCAAGCTCCAAAGAAGATGATCAGCGCCGTCGTTACCACCAAGACTGTGATGAAGACGAATGGCGCCGGCATGTTCCGAATGAGGGTCAGCTTCCCACCTCCACCTCGAAGGGGAAGACCATGTTGTTGCCGTAGCCGCGGCCGTCCCACTTGTTGGGGAACTCCAGGGGCTGCGTATCGCCCAGGTTGTTCGTGGCGCGGCACATGATGGTGTACTGGCCAGTGGCGGGCGGGGTCCAGTAGTGCTCCCAGCGGTTCCAGGAGTAGCCAATGCGCGGGTGCAGCGTGTCGACAGGGACCCAGCTTTCGCCGCCGTCCTCGCTGAATTCGACCTTGACGATTTCCTGCTCGCCGGACCAAGCAGCCCCGGCCAACTGGTAACCGGTCACCGGGATGACTTCGCCCGGAACCGGATTGGTGATAATCGACTTGACCTTGAGCTTGGTGTAGTAGGTGTAGGGTATGGGCGAGCCGGGCTCATTCTGGGTCATGTAGCGCTCGGTCATGTAGAAGCCCTTGAACTCGTGGTCCAGGACATGGATGCCAACCAGCCACTTGACCGAGTTCATGCCGTACCAGCCCGACACCAGCAGCCGCAGCGGACGCCCGTGCATGAGGGGGAGCGGCTCGCCATTCATCTCGTAGGCCAGCAGCGTGTCAGGGTGCATGGCCTTGGCCATGGGCAGGCTGCGCTCGTAGGTGACCTCGGCAGGGTCACTGACGACCTCGTCGGGACCGTGGTCTGCGCCCTCGAACATCACCTCTACGGCGTTGTCCTTCACGCCGGCCAACTCCAGCACATCGCGCAAGGCGACACCAGCCCACTCGGCGTTGCCCATGATGCCGTGGCCCTTGATCTGCTCCATCACCGAGCTGATGCGGAGGGCCTTGGTGTAGTAGTCCGGCACCGGGCTATTGCCGCAGCACTCGAACGTTACCTGGAAGCGCTTCTGGGGCAGGCTCTTAAGGTCGTCCAAGGAGAGGGAAAGTTCCTTCCCGACCAGACCATCGACCTTGAGGCGGTAGGTGTCTATGTCGATCTCCGGACAATCCTTCCAGTGATTGCGGACATAGAATAGATCGTTGGGAACGATATTCTCCTGCAATGCCGAAGGGGGCGCAGCGAAAGTACGCAGGCCGGCGTTGGTCGGAATGATCTGGGGTTCCGCGCGGGTTCCAATCTGCGGTAGGGCCATCTTTTCCTCCTGATGTCTACGGCTTACGCCTCTTTTGGTTAAGCTTTCTCTTCCAAGTTTTCGGCAGTGCCCGGAGGCGGCTCGTTGAATTCCTCGCCTGCCTGGGCTGCGGCCTCACGGCGGCGGTTCCAGTCCAGCCACCTCTGACGTTCATTGTCCACCGCTGCCTGCAGCTCTTTTCGATGACGTTCTTCTTCTCGCTGCCGACGCTTATCGAGGGTTTCCTGTAGCCAGGTGCTCAGTACCATAATTCCATTCGCCGTGTCGATTATTACTAACGCAAAAGTGGCTGAAGCGACGGCGGCAGGTGCCAGGTATCGCCAGAGAAACAACAGAATTTCGCTGACGCCGTTAACATTTTTATCTGTGACCGCTGTCGTGATAATCCATGCGGTGGCTGCAACGGCCTGGAGCGAGAATAACGCGAAATACCAGCGCTTCAGCCTTGTGGGAATCGTCCAAATGGACTCCCTGTCATCGTCAACTCCGCGTGACGGACTATCCTCTCGCTCCTCTTCCTGCAACGTATGTGAAAGTAATCTCCCTGAAGGGGTTCCAAGTCTGCTGGCCTACTCCACGTAGCTGGTCTGCGGGTCGTTGGTCGGGTAGGTTATCAGCAGCACCGCCGGCGTCCAGAGGTGGTTGACCAGCTTGTGCGGCGTGCCGGGCGGTACCAGGAGTGTCGTGCCGGCGCGAACGGTTCGAACTTCATCATCGATGATTGCCTGTATGGCACCCGAAGTCACCTGCATCGAGGCGTCGGTGTTGTGAACATGCATCCGCCCTTCCCAGCCAGGACCAATCTCCACTTCCTTAATGGTCAGAGACTGCGCTCCCTGGGCGCCGGAAACAAAGTGGCGCTCCCTGATGCGGTCCACCGCGGCGGGCATCCGAATGTCGGAATGGTCAATAAACGGCATTTTCGCTCCAATTCTCTGGGCATTCTACCACTGCGGCTTGCAGAGCGCATTCTAACGCAGAACACCTCCGCACTGAACACGCCCGACTGAAGACGCCCGGATGTCTATCAAACCGTCCGGGCGTCTTCTGGCAATTGCAGCGGCCTGGCAGACCGGCAGTCTTCGGTTACTCGACTGTCACCGGGTATCCCACGATGGCGCTGAAGTTCTTGCGCATGTTGTTGTAGCGCGGCTCACGGGACTGCACGCGACCCACTTCGTCGGTGGCACGGGACATGATGGTGTAGTCGCCGGGCTTGGCGTCCCACTTGTAGGACCAGCGCACCCACATAAAGCGGTCGCGCGGCTGCTCGATGTGTGCCGACTGCCAGGTCTCGCCGTCGTCGACGCTGACTTCAACATTGTCGATCGCACCGGCTCCGCTCCAGGCATAGCCGCGGACCATGTGCTCGCCCGTGTTCAGCACCTTGGTGTTGTCGTTCGGGCTGGTGACAATGGACTTGACGCCGATGGTGGTGATCAACTCCTTGTTCGGCGAGTCGGCGGAGTCGGCGTAGTAGTAGAACTCGTAGTGGTACCAGCAGTCTGGCATCTCCTCAGTGATTTCCAGGCGCCGCAGCCATTTGACCGACCAGTTGCCGGACCAGCCGGGCACCAGCAGCCGCACCGGGGCGCCGTGCAGGTGCTCCAGCAGCGCACCGTTCTGCGCCCAGGCCAGGATGGTGTCGGGATGCAGCGCCTTCTGCACCGGCAGCCCCTTGTCGTAGTAGAACGCCTCGGTTCCCTCTTCCGCGGTGGCGGGAACGCCGATGTCCCAGCCCTCGGCGCGGATGTACAGCGACTTGTCGGTCAGGCCAGCTTCCTGCAGCAGGGCGTAGAGCGGAATGCCGGTCCACTCGCTGGCGCTCAGGATCATGGCTTCCGATGTGCGGGAGGGTCGGGGGCCCTCTCCCTTGAGGAACTCGAAGAAGGTGGCGTCGGAGCCGGAGCACTCCATCACCGTCCGCACCGAGCGCCCCGGAAACCGGCGCAGGTCGTCGAAGGACAGCGTCATCGGGTTCTTGACCTCGCCATCGATGGTCAAGGACCAGTCCTTGGCAGGGATGATGGGCGGGACATCGAAGTGCTGCACGGTGTAGTGCAGGTCAGTCGGAGTGATCAGACCCTCCAGGTCCATCACCGGGGTGCGGATACGGACCGTACGACCCTCATCGTCCAGCAGGGTCACCGGGTTCACTTCCTTGGAAGGCCAGCCGTACCAGTCTCCGGTCAATCCGGCGTTTGCTGCGTCCGAACCGATGGCCTCGTTCATTCTCAGAAAATCGGGCACCGCCCCTTCTTCGCGGGTAGTCATCCAGAGCCTCCTTTCCTAGTCCACGTATGTGCTCCCGTTCCTCGGGTTGGAAATAATGCCCCTCGTCCGGGGGCCTGATGGCCGCTCGTGAGACAAGACATGCCGACAGAGTTTTCATCCCTCACAGCGGTGGTTGAGTAGAAGAGGGGCTGTCAGGGTGTTCGCCTCGCAGAATTTGGGCGCGTCGCAACTCTATCGCGTCCTGTAGCAGGTCAGAGTCATATCGCTCCAAAACGTCTATGTCTCTGCGTAAAATCGGATCGGACACCTTGACCTTGTTCTCCGCCTGTCGCAACTCCATCAGGTCGCTGCCCCTTGCATGGCGGTTATTCCCCCTGGCGAACAGCCACCAGAGCGCCAGCGCAATGACGACAACCAATCCGGCAAGATACAGCATCGCCTCTAAGTCCCAGCCCTGCGTGTCCCAAGGAGAACTCGTAACAGTAGAGTCATCTCTTCCCCCACCTTACGGCAAGCCAGTCACAAAGTGTCCTAACGCCGTATTCCGGACGATAGCAGGCGTTGGCCCAAGCACTTTCCGGCAGTTCGCGCTCCCGCCTCGCCGTTCAGGTTCTAGGCGTCGGCGTACTTGAAGCCCAGCTCCGTCTCCCACCGCAGGTAGTTCATCATCTCACCGTAGCTGCGGTCCACGCCGAGGTAGTTGATGTCGGCCGGCGGGCGGACGATGCCGGTCAGGCCCTGCTCTACCGGGAGGCCGGCTTCGCGCCACTTGGCCATGCCGCCTTCCAGCACGGACACGTTGGTGTATCCGAGCTCGCCCAGGGTTACCGCTGCCAGCGCCGAGTTGCGACCCGTGCCGCAGGTAACCGCGATTGAAGCTCCCTTGTCCGGGGCGATATCGCCGACTTCGATCTCCAGCCAACTGCGCGACACCCACCTTGCGCCAGGGGTGTGCCCACCGGAAAAGTCCTGGCTGGTGTCCACGAACAGCACCACCTGCGGCGGATTGTCGTGGAGCTCCTGGGCTCCGACCAGCTTGACGCTGCGGAAGGCGTTGCCGAGGCCAGCGACCGATGCTCGCTCCATTCCCGAAGTGAGCTTGCGGCCCGAGGCTGCCCACGCGGGCGCGCCGCCGTCCACCACATAGACTTGCCTGTGCCCCATCTGCCGGTAGAAGGACCCCGTAACGGTGCCGCGGGTGCGGCCATCACAGCAGAAGACGATGGTGGAGTTCTTCACGACGGCCAGGTCGTCGGCGCGCTGCACCGCCTGTCCGCCCGGCCACCAGCGGAAGCCGGGGATGTGGCCGTCGGTGTATTCCGTGTCAGTTCTGACATCAACGAGGTAGACGGCCTCCGAGTCGCGCCTGGCAATCAGTGCTGCCAACTCGTCGGGAGACAGGTAGCGCACGCCGTCTTCCGCGGCCAGCTTGGCGGCGTACTCCTCAGCAGCGACGCGGCCCTCCTCTGAGACTTCCGGCAGTTCGACGCGGTCGGCACCGTGTTCCAGCTCGAACCCGGCCAGCAGCCAGCCGGAGGTGCCGTTCTTCAGGCCCAGGGCCTCGATGCCCATGCGCTGCAGCACACGGGTGCCGGTGATGCTGCGGGTGCGGCCCGCACAGTTGAGGATGACGGTGGTGTCATTGTCGATTTCGTTTACGACATCGGTGATTCGCAGGGCCAGCTCGCCGCCGGGCATGCTTCGACCGCCGGGGATCGCAAAGCGTTGGTACTCTTCAGGCGTGCGGGTGTCGAGGATCACCAGCTTGTCGCCGCGTTCGATACGCTCGTGCAGGTCTTCAGCGCTGATTTCCGGAACGTGGTGAACCACCTCCAGCTTCTCACCGAAGTCCTTGCTGGGGACGTTGACTCCCCACTCGGTGGGGTAGTCGCGGGCCGACCAGCGGTTGACGCCGCCGTCGAGGATGGAGACGTTGGTGTAGCCCAGCCGCTCCAGCGTGGCGGCAGCGAAGGGAGCGCGGCGCCCGTCATCGTCGCAGACCACGACATGCACGCCCCTGGCTGGCACCGCGTCCTCGATGATGAACTCGATCCTGCGCCGGGGAATGAGAGCGGCACCTGGAATGTGGGAACTGTTGTACTCGCCTGACTCGCGGACATCTATGAGAGCGAACGGTGCATCACCGTTAAGAAGCGCGTCCAGTTGAGCGTCGGATATCAATTCGGCCATAGTTTTCGGCTCACAATTTCATGGATGGCAACATTATGGGAATGCCCGCAAGCGAGTGTCAACCCGAAGCAAATGCCTGTGCTATACTCAAAGAGATATGGCAACCTCCAATGAAGAAGTAGTCGAATTACCGCTGTTCCCGCTGAATTTGGTGCTGTTTCCGGGCATGCCGCTCCCGCTTCATATCTTTGAAGAGCGCTACAAGGCGATGATCGGCGACTGCATGCGAAACAACAGTCCCTTCGGCGTGTCCCTCATCCGCTCGGGTCAGGAAGTGGGCTCTCCCGCTGATCCGCAACGCGTGGGCACCGCGGCCCGCATTCTCCGCTCGGAATTGCTGGAAGAGGGACGGATGAACATCATCACCAAGGGTGAGCGCCGCTACGAGGTCGTTCAGATTACCCAGCAGGAACCACATGTGTCCGCGGTGGTGCGTTACCTGGATGAGCCGGTGGGCGAGGGCTTCACGGGCGTCTCCGGGGAATTGACCGAGGAATACACGCGGCTGATCCGGGGGCTGACGACACTGACCGGCGGCTACACTGCGCAGGTGGATGTCCCCGAAGACCCGGTTGAGTTGTCGTATATGATCGCCGCGAACCTGGACGCCCCGATCCCGGTGCGGCAGGAACTGCTGGAGGCCCCGACCGCCGCCGACCGGCTGAACCGCCTGGTCCCCCTGCTCAAGCGCCGCAATCACGCCCTGCAGGAAGAGATCGACAAGCGCAACCCCTTCCGCGGCCCTCGGCTGAACTGACGCCCGGGCCGCGTCCTGGTTTTGGGCCGTTCTCTCCTATCGGTCCTTGGCAATTGGCCTAAAGACTCCCGGTGATATTTCCAGTTCGAAGACTTACCTACTGTGGCAGCCTGTCAAATTCAAGCTGTACAATCGCCAAGCGTTGCAAGCGCAGCAACCGCATGGGGGGAACCATGACCAGCAAGCTAAGCCGGCAAGAGGCATTTGATGGCGGTGCGCCTTCGAGTACTCTCGAGAAATTCCCCGACTTTCCTCCCAGGGAAGATATGCAGAATTCCCTTCACCTGGACGAGCCGGCCCTCCAAGCGGCTCTGACAGAGCACTTGGGCAACTACGACACCACCATTGTCCTCAGCGAAATACCGGTGCGATGGACTCCGAGCCAGACCCGGGGCCATCGAATCCCCGACCTGCTGGTGGCTTTCAACATTAACCGGAGTCAGGCCGTCTTTCAGCAGGGTTACTCAATCAGTGACCTGGGCAAGCCTCCCGACTTCGTGCTGGAGGTTGCCTCCGACACTACGGGCAACAGGGACATCGGGGACAAGCGGCGCGATTACGCCAATTTTGGCATCTCTGAATACTGGCGCTTCGATCCCACCGGCGGGCGACGCCACGGAACAGCCTTGGCCGGGGACCGCCTGGCAGGCGGTGAATATAGGCCCGTCGACCTCGTTGAACTGGAGCCTGGGCATCTCCACGGGCACAGCGAGGTTCTCAACCTGGAGCTATGCTCGAATCATGGGCAGCTGCGCTGGTTCGACCCAGTGGCGCAGCGTTACCTGATGACTTACGCGGAGGAACGCCAATCCCGCATGGCCGAGCAGGAGGCTCGCGAAGATGCTGAGTCGCGCGCCAACGCAGCAGAGGCCCGCGTCAGGGAGTTGGAAGAGGAACTGAAACAGAGAGAACAGAATCGGGGTGGGAAATAGCAGAGCATTCTGCCAACCCACCCTTATTTGGTGTACTTTCAGACTATCTCAAGACTGCCCTGGTCCGGCGCCTTTTACCGTCAGGGGCCACTGGATTCCCGCTTTCGCGGGAATGACGGGTTCTTTAGCGGTGATGACGGGGTCTTTTGCGGGAATGGCGGTTTTGGACTTTAGCAGGTCTTGAGATAGTTTCTTAGAATGACTCCTAGGCGTTGAATAGCCGCAGGGCGCCCTGCTCCGGGATGTAGCCGCTGAACAGTTCAGGGTGGATCATCTCGGCCATGATCTCCAGGCCGGTGACCAGGCGGGGGCCCGAGCGGCTGGTGTATGCGCTGGCGTCGACGACATAGACCCGGTCGTTGCGGACGGCGGGCAGGTCCTTCCAGCCCTCCCGCTCCGACAGGATCGGGACATCTTCCAGCCCGCGTTTCACATCGAAGCCGCAGGGCATCATGACGATGACTTCCGGCTGGCGCTCGACGACCTCGTCCCACTCCAGCTTGAAGGTGCCGGTGTCCTGGTCGCCGAAGGTGTTGCTGCCCCCTGCCAAGTCCACCATTTCGGGGACCCAATGCCCACCGCACATCAGGGGGTCGGCCCATTCCACATGCAGCACGCTGGGCTTGGTGTTAGCGTCGGCGGCTCTGGCTTTTACCGCCTCGATTCGGGCCTCCATGCCCTCGGCGATCTCGTCCGCTTTCTCCTCAGCCCCGGTGGCGCGCCCGACGGAGCGGATGTTGTTGATGACATCGTGGAGGAGCTGAGGATCGAGGGAAAGGACCTCGGGCTTCCTGGCCAGGCTCATGCTCACCTCGGCGACCTGCCGAGAGGAGATGGCTCAAACCTCGCAGACGGCTTGCGTGATGAGGAGGTCCGGCTCCGCTGCCTGGAGCACCTCCTCGTCGATCTCGTAAATGCCCAGCCCCTGCTCCAATCGTTCGGCGATGATTCGGCTGATTTCCCCGCTGGTGGGCTCCTGTTCCCGTCCCGTGAACACGCTGCGCACGACCCATGGCTTGTTGCGGGCCTCGGGCGGGTAGTCGCACTCGTGGGTCACGCCCTTGAGGCTGTCCTCCAGACCTAGCTGGTAGACGATCTCTGTGGCGCTGGGCAAAAACGAGCAGATGTTCATTACAGTTTCCTCAACCGGGTAAATTAAACGCCGAGTTCGCCGAGGGCGCCAAGTTTTCGTTTTTCCTATCTCGGCGTGCTCGCGAGCTCGGCGTTTAACTAATGTCCTTAGCGTTTCTTATCCGAGTGGGAGGTCAGGCCAACGGTGGTATCAGCGGTCGCCACGGCGACCGAACCGTAGAGGGGTCAACGGCGTTTCCAGGTCTCCACCAGCTCATGGGCCTGGTCGTCGTCCACACCCCACATGGTGAAATGGACCCGTATGGCGTCGTACAGTGTGATATCGCCGGGGGTCTTGTCCGGGTCGCGATAGGACTCGACATCCACTTCCATCCAGTCGAGAGCAATGTCCTCGGAGTTCGCGATGCGCTCGACCATGTTGACCGCGCAGGCGGTGATGCCGGAGAAGAACAACTCGCCGGCCCCGACCTCATCGCCGCCGGGGTCATCGGCGACCCAGTGGTGGTTGCGGGCGTTGCAGATGGCGCGGCCCAGGGTGCCTGTGCTGTAGCTCTTGGCCTTGTAAGCCAGGGTCAATTCAGCCATAGTTCCCTCCTTCTCGGTTGCGAATCCTGATTCGAGGGATTTCACCCCCACCCTAGCCCTCCCCCTGAGCGGGAGGGGACTAAAAGCTAATCAGCCACGCGGTAGGCGACGCATTCGACGATTTCGATGGTCAGGGCCTTCTGGGCGAGGCCGGTGGTTCCGATGACCGCCCGGCATGGCGGGTTGGGGATGAACTCACGGTACGCCTTGTTGAATTCCTCCCACAGGTCCATGTTGGTCAGGAAGACGATCAGCTTGACGACCCGAGCGTAGCCTGTGCGGGCGGCGGTCAGGATGGTCTGTACATGCTGCAGGCAGGCCCGATACTGCTCCGCGTAGGTATCCCCGACAACGGTTCCTTCGAAATTCGAGGGAGTGGTGCCCCTGCAGTAGACCTTGACCGCTTTCACCTTCAGCATCCGGGTCAGGTCTTCCTCGAAGTAGTCGCTGTACATTCCGGTGCGGTAACTGACGGAGCCGGTGGCGTAGTGCCGCCCGTCAGCGATGATCAGGTCCAGCAGCCGGTCCCGCTCCTCGAAGGCCAGCGCCTGAGCTTCCTCGATGCTCATGGCGTCCAGGTCAGCGAGGGTGAGACTGGTCTGCCGGGTTTGTGTCATCTTCGACTATCCTCGAAATGGAATTACCCGTTGGGCTAATCTTCCCAACTGACGATGGCCTATATTAGCCCGCCCCTGTCAGCACACGCAAGGCTGGCGGTTTTGACACCCTCCGAAACCGGCCCGTAAGATGATTCCTCAGAGTAGTAGAAACGGAGCGCGAAATGGTAACGATTTCCGAACTCAAGGAAAAGTACGAAGGGCTGGACCGGCAACTCCCCACTAAGAGCGAGGCGACCATCGAATCCGACTGCCTGCTGACCTTCGAATACGAATACCCGCAGCGAGACACCGAGGTGGTGATAGACACCGACGAGTTCACCGCCGTCTGCCCGTGGACCGGCCTGCCGGACACCGGGGAGTTAGTGATTTCATACATTCCTTCCCACAGCTGCATTGAGTTGAAGTCGCTGAAGTTCTACCTGCTGTCGTACCGCGATGTGGGGATCGTGCAGGAGCACGCGGCAAACCGCATCCTCAACGACTTGGTGGCGTGCTGTAATCCCCGGCAGATGAAGATCACCCTCGACTACAAGATTCGCGGCGGCCTCCACACCGTAGTAAACGTCGAGCACCGGGGCGACTGAGAAACTACCTCGCCACGATGGCACCAACCGTATTTGTGGCTTGGGCCACTGTATTCCCGCTTTCGCGGGAAAGACGGACCGGGCGGGAATGACGGAAGTGGGGATGACGGTTATGGCCCATAGCCGGTTTTGAGGTAGATTCCGAACATCCATCAGCCTCGCAGCAGTTCCGTGAGTTCGCGGATGTCCGGCAGCTCATCAATCCGGGATACCGTGCCGATTACTTCTCGCATCCTGTCTTCACCCAGGGCGTCCTTCGCGAGGAAGGCGAACTTGTCGCGGAGTTCATCCGGCGACGCAGGATTGTTGTGGTCGCCGTGGTGCGCGACCACCGACTCGCTCATGGTGCGGCCGTTGCTGAGCGACACGGTGACCCTCGCCGCAGGATAGTCGTAACGCCGCAGGTCCATCTGCGGGTCCGCCGACACCGACACCCGATCGGCCAAAGACAGGGTATCTTCGTCAGTCAGCTTATCTTGATAGAAGGCGGTAACATCGGTCGCGCCCTGCGTGACCGATGCAGCAACCGCGTAGGGCAGGGAGAACTTGGCGGCCAGCATGTTGGGCGGAGCGGGGTCGACCATGATGGAGGCGATCGGCGGTGCCAAGACTTCGATGCGCTCCACCTCCGACGAGTCGAACGACACCCGCTGCATGATCTTCTGCATCCCGTCCAGCGCCGGGTGGTTGTACAGGCAGCAGGCGTGCAGCTTGAAGTAGTTCTGCTGGATACGCAGGGGCCCGTCCACTCCCAGCCCTGCGACAGCCGCTTCCGAGTCGAAGCCGTTTCCGAGAAGGGATCCATAGATGTCGGCCGGGCCATCGTTGATGCCGGTGAACCCGCACTGCACCAGGTTGGCCGCCATGATCCCCTGCATCCCCGACCGTCCCGGGTACAGGTTGCGTACGGTGGCCCCCTCGATGCACGGCGTCCAGGTGTTGGCGGGGCTCATCGATGCCGCAACATTGATGGCCTGAACGGTCTCCTCCGGGCCGAATACCATCAGCCGCGCCGCAGCGACGGCGGCCCCTACCGTTCCCCAAGTGCCGTGGGAGTGCACCTCGGGCTTCACGACAGTCCCCGTGCCAATTCGCGATGTGGCCTCGTATGCCACGATGACGCTTTCCAGGAACTCCCGTCCGGTGGCTCCCCTCTCTTCCGCAACTGCCAGTGCCGGCGGTATGACGTGAATCGCGGCGTGACCACCGCCCAACCGGTTGCCCTCGTCCATCTCCAGCGCCACGCCCGAGGTGCCGTTGGCCAGTGCCGCCATCGTTGCTCCGGCCCGGTGCGGGTGGCCCAATATCACCGAATTGCCCTCCCCGCCCATCCTGACCGCCATCTCGGCCAGTTTACGGTTCTCCGGCAGCTGGCTCCCAGCCACAATGGCACCGATGGTGTCCAGGACCACGGTACGGGACGCGCTCACGGTATCTTCGCCCAATTCATTCAGGCGCAGGTCGCACACGAAACGGGCCAATCTCTTCAAGTACTCGGGATGGTCAGGCATATTGCCTCCTCACCGGCAGGGGAATTCGCGTCGGCGTTTCGTCACTGATTGGGCATACCCGCAGCCGGTTTGCTTTGCTGACTGATGGTCAGCATAATGGCCGACATCATGTGCGACAAGCCGAAGTTGAAATACGGGTTCTTCGCCAATCTTCGCGGGCCCATGTCGCTGGCGCAGAAGCTCCGGATGGTGGCAGGCAACACTGGGACCAAGGTCCGGAAGATGCAGGGCTGTTGCGGGAACTACGACCAGCCGGGATGTTGACTGCGCAAGGAAGAGCCGCCGGTCGGCGGCGAACACCAGCACCCGGAACCCTGACCAGCTTGCGAAAACAGGGAGGCGCCCTCACCCCAACCCTCTCCGTCCGGGAAGGGACATCTGCCTCATGCCGTCTGCGCCGAGTTCAACCGGCTCGGCGGGATCAGGAGTGAGCCTGGGCGCTCTAGGCCAGGCGAATGCCCTCCCACCAGTGCTTGCCGTGGCCGCGGCGCTTTCGCCTCAGGCCGAGGTTGGTGAGGCGCATCCCGAAGGCTCGCTGCGATACGGGGTACAGCCCCGTGTCCTGACACCACCCGAGGAATCCCGCGTACAAGTCCCCTGCCAGCATCCGGCGGCCCTCTCCCAACTCGCAACGCTCCACCACGAAGCGATTGATAAGGCTGCCAGGCAATGACGGCTGGATTGAACCACCGTCGGCCTGACCCAGGCCGTTTGCAACCGGCGGCGGAGTAGGCGAGGTCGGCGGAGGCAGAGGTTCGGGTATCTGCTCCTGGGAAGCGATCGCCAGATCCCAGGCGTCTGCGGGGGTTTCATCAGGGTCGCCGGTGTACCCCCGTGGAGGCACGGGAGTGGCACCATTCGCCGTCTCTTCCTCCAGGGGTTCGGGAGCGCCGATGACACCTCCGAATCCAGCTCGCGATGGTCTGGGCCCTTCGGGAAGGATACGGGAAGAGCCTCGGATGCCGGACTTCTCCGCTGCGTCGGCGCTGGCCGCGCAATAGTCCAGCAGGGCCAGGTAACGCCTCAAGCCTCCGAAGTCGTCCCAACTGAGGGCTCTTCCATCCACAGCGGCGGCATTCAGGGTGAATCCGAGGCGGCGGATGTGAAAGAGGCGCCGGTAGGGAACCGGACACTCCCAGACCGGCTGCAGAATGGACCGTCCCACCGCGATGCCGATGAGGTAGATCGCGGACCGAGCGGTGCGGAGCTCCGGCCATTCCTCATGGATTGGTTCTCCGGGAAAGGCCTCTTCCATGCTTCGCTGGGCCTGGATCGCCGACAGGGCGAAGGCCCCACGCATCTGGTTGCCCGCGGACCGTGACAGCTCTGCATTCGCCTCTGCAGGCGTTTGTCGTGGGACCCCGCGAGGCCGATTGACTTGTGGGTAATCCGGCTGCGGGTGCAATATGGGCTCAGGGGGCACCCTGCCCGCGGAGGCGGCCTCCCATAGGGACACCGAGAACGCCAGATTCTCTTTTACCAGCCTGATTTCTTCTCCCGGCTTCACACGTCACCACCCGGCACCGCTTCCAGGATTCAGGAAACTGCTGATTTTGAACACGCAGGCCCACCGGATCTGCGCCCGAGGGCCGGGGAGCCTGGCCGGCTCCCGGCACTTCGCTTTCAATCCATGGCTAGTGGCTGAGATCCATCACCACTTTGATGATGTTGTCCTCGCGCTGGTCGTACATGTCGTACGCCCGCTGAACATCGGAGAAACCCACCTGGTGAGTGACCAGGGGAGCAGGATCGCACCAGCCGCGTTGCCGCAGGGCAACGATCTCCTGGATGTGGCTGATCGGGTCGCCGCTGCGGGCGCCAGTAGTGGGGATGATTCGTGGCTGCTTGTCCATCAGCCAGTTGTGTTCCAGGGGAATGAATTCCTCTTCCTGGATGCCGAATATTATGCAGGTCCCGTTCTGTCGGACCAGCCGGAAGCACATGTTGAAGGTGTCGGCGTATCCTGCGGCCTCCACCACCACGTCAGCTCCCTCGCCGCCGGTGATCTCACGGACTGCTTCTTCCAAGTCATCCTTGTCCGGGTTGACCTGGTGGGTGGAACCGAAGATCTTGGAGGCCTCCAGCCGGTAGTCCAGGAGATCGACGGCGATCACGTTGCGCGCGCCAATGCGGGAGGTGATCATGGTGAAGCTCAGGCCAATGCTGCCCTGGCCCATCACCACCACGTTCTTGCCCAGCAGGTTCGGCATCTGCTGGCAGGAATACAGCACAGTACCGGAAGGCTGGCACATGATCCAGTCGTCCAGTGATCCCTCGTCCGGCAGCAGGATCATGCGGCCAGGGTCGGAGACCATGTACTCGACCAGACCCGCAGAACCGCGGGGAGGGATCACGATGACGCGCTGGCCCTCATGGTAGGCGTTGGTGCGGCTCTCGACGATGGTGCCGGCCAGCTCGTGGCACGGGTGCCCGATGGGCGCGGGATAGTACTCCTCGGGGTTGATGGCGAAACCGTGCCGGATGTCGCTGCCGCAGACTGAAACGCGCTCGAGCTTCACCAGGCATTCGCCGTCCTGGGCCGTGGGCGTTTCTGCTTCGAGTAGCTCAAAGAGCTTGGGGCCGACGAGTCTGGCCGCTTTCATACCAATCGATTCTCCATATTCAATGTGGCAACGCCCCTACGGGCGTCCTCAACTGCAATCGGTATCATAATAGCAACCGGCGGTTTCGGGCAAGCTGGGCGGAGAATCGGGCCGGGACGATTGCAAAGTCGTCGTCTGAATCAGGATTTGCAGGATTCAAGGATCAACAGGATTGGGGAACATCCTGAAAATCCCGGAATCCTGATAATCCTGATTAAGACAGAATTGGTGGAACCGGACTAGGCAGCGGCCACTGGATTCCCACTTTCGCGGGTATGACGGGTTTTGCGGGTATGACGGGTTTTGGGGGGTATGGCGGGTCTCACAGGCTTCTGGGCCTCGGAAGACAACACTTGACTACCTTGGCCTCCAGTACACGCGGTGAGACGGTGCGCTCTGTGGTCTATAATCGATTGGCACAACAACGCACCATCCTGAAATAACAACGAGGCAGAAATGCGCTTCGGTTCTTTTGTTTTCCCGGTGAGCCACGAGCCCGTGAGGGACTCGGCGGTTATTGACAGCACTCTCGACGAAATCCTGCTTGCCGAGGAAATCGGCATGCACTCGGTATGGCTGACCGAGCACCACTTCGACGGAGCGGCCGCCCACGCCGATCCCCTGGTGCTGGGCGCCGCGGTTGCCGCCCGCACCCAGAATCTCAGGATCGGGTTCGCCGTGGTCGAGCTGGCCTTTCATCACCCCGTCCGCCTCGCCGTCCAGACCGCACTGCTGGACAACCTGAGCCACGGCCGCCTCATCGTGGGGACCGGGCGCGGCTCCGCGTACAACCACTACGAGTACATCGGCTTCGGCATCACCATGGAGGACGGCATTGCCCGCCTGGACGAGGCGGAGGAGCTGATGATCGAAGCCTGGACCGGCGAGGATGTGAAGCACCGGGGCGAGCACTGGAACCTGGAGTTCCCCGCCCTGCGGCCCCGGCCGTACCAGCAGCCGCACCCGCCGCTGGTGCGGGCCTGCATCAGCGAAGAGACCACCCTCCTGATGGCAGCCATAGGGCGGCCTGTCCTGATCGGCATCCAGACTGGCGCTACGCTGCGTTCCCGCCTGGAGGCGTACCGCGAGACCATGCTGTACAGCGGCTTCTCAGAAGCTGAGGCCGAGGCAACCCTGGACCAGTGCTGGGCATCCCGCGACCTCTTCGTCGCGGAGAGCTACGACGAGGCCCGTGAGATTGCCGAAGAGGGCTTCGCCCGGGAGCGTTACCACTTCCGGCACGCCCGCGAGCTTTACAACCCGGGCGGTCTGCCTCCCCTCGACCCAAACCGCCCCGTCCCAGCTGGCGAGAGCTTCGACCACTCCTTCATCATCGGCACGCCGTCCCAGGTCGCCGAGCAGGTCGCGGAGATGCGGGACATCGGCGTCCGCAACCTGATGCTGAAGCTCAACACCGGCGAGATGGACACGCACCGGGTGCAGAAATCGATGCGCCTGTTCGGCGAGAAAGTCATGCCCCACTTCCAGTAGGACCTGGCAACAGCCGCCGTCCATTATGTCGATTGGAAGGGATGTGCCCGGCGGACAGTAGATTGTCTGAACTGTGATTCATGTGATTATTTGATTGGTATGATTTCCTAATGACGGAAATCCCTGAATCAAATAAATCACAGTTCAGACAATCTCGCCGTAGCGGAAGCAGTCGACGGTGTGGTCGTTGACCATGCCAGTGGCCTGCATGAAGGCGTAGCAGATCGTGGGGCCGACAAACCGGAAGCCGCGCCGCCGCAGTTCCTTGCTCATCGTCTCCGACTGCGGCGTGCTGGCCGGAATCCCGGACAGCGAATCCCAGGCGTTCCTGACCGGCTCGCCGCCAACGAACCGCCAGATGTATGCGTCGAAGCTCCCGAGCTCGGCCTGAGCATCCAGGAAGGCGCGGGCGTTGCCGATGGCCGACGCCACCTTCAGGCGGTTGCGCACTATGCCGGGGTTGGCCAGCAACTCCGCCACCTTTGCGTCGTCGTAGGCCACGACCTTCTCCGGATCGAAGCCATCGAACGCCTCCCGGTAGGACTCCCGCTTCTGGAGTATCAGCTCCCACGACAGCCCGGCCTGCGCCCCCTCAAGGATCAGGAACTCGAACAGTCGCCGGTCGTCGTGCAACGGCACCCCCCACTCCTCGTCATGGTAGGCAATCCCCAGCGGCGTTGTAGCCCAGGCACATCGGGTTGGCGATGACAATATGTTCCCTCTATGCGGCTGGCTAGTCGAAGATTTCGGACAGCGGCAGGGAGAAGGCGGGCAGCAGCTCTTCGACGGTAATCACATCATCGCCGTCGTAGGAAAGAGCGGAGCCGTCGGCGCAGTGGACGACCACCCGGCGGCCCGCCGGATAGACCACCCAGACCCTTTGCGAGCCTGCGGCCAGGTATTCGGCCACCTTGCGGGCCACTTCTACGGCGGTATCGGAGGGCGACACGACCTCCACCGCGATGTCCGGCGCGCCGACGGGGAAGCCGCTGCCCCGGCCTTCGACGCGAGGATGAAACACGAAAGACACATCGGGACCGCGCACCGTGTCCGGGCCAGTGCGCAGGGTGTAGCCGGTCTCCACCCTCGCTTCCCCTACACCGCGCCGCCGGGAGTAGATTTTGAATGCGGTGCCCACATTGAGGGCTGTATCTCCGTGCTCATCATTCGGGGGAGCCATTTCCACTACCTTTCCTTCCACCAGTTCAAAGCGCCCATCGTTCCGGCAGCAGAAGAGGTAGAACTCCTCGGCGGTAAGCAGCGTCTTTTGCGTGGTCATTACCGTCCCTCCTCTCCGATGGCTAGTATACGCTTCCGGGTGGTGGCGGCATGGCTATGGCGTCCACACGTTGAAATTCTCGAAACTCGGCGAACCCTGGTGTTCAAGGAAGAAATCGCCCATAACACTCATTCCCCCGTAGTCTAGATTGTGTGACAAGTCGAGTCTGGCGACAAATTGCCCATTGACAAAAAACAACCCGACATCCTCGAAAGCTAATAGAATTAATGAGTTGCTGCTCGTGAGCGCCGCGCCCACCTCCGATAGGCGGCCATCGGCTACATCAGTGTACTCATCATCACCTACATCGCGAGAGTTATGGAACCAGATTCCATCTCCGGTTATCCCCACCACTTCTAGACGGCCTGACGCTGGAGCCCTGAATATGAATCCGCAATCCCAATTCTTACCTGGTGGACTGGCACACTCGGTTTGTGCCACCAGATCCTTCGTCCAAACTCCACTATCGTGCTCTGCAACAAACCCCGGTTCCTTCCTTAACGTCCCAATGGCTGGACCATATTCCTTGCGCAAAGCAAATATTTGAAAGTCCTCGAAGCTTGTTACGGCCCCGGTTTTCTCGTCGCCTTCATAGGCACCTGTAATAATGGCGATATCGCCTCGGTCCGAAATAGCCGACAGATCAAGCGTGGCCACAAACTCGCGGTTAACGAAAAACAGTCCCCTGTCGTCGATTGCTGCAAGCCACAGGATGTTCTCACCACCCTCTGTCGTGTCAAACCTGCCTAGTGTTCCGCTGGCAATGTGCTGGTTCTCCGAGTCATCACCATGTCGCCATGACACCTCCCACCCACCCTGGCTGGCCACCACAACCTGCAAGAATCTGGCATCAGGGCCACTTCCTGTGCTTCTGAGGAAGAAGCCATAGTCCCAGGAATGAGTTGACGCTGCGTATGGGTTGACGAAGGTGGCCGAAACGATCATGTCTGAAAACTCGACATCGGCGTAGTGGGTCTTGATCACGTTAACGGAAGGGTCGTGCCGTAACTCACCATCAATTGGTCCGAATCCAATCTCGTCAATCGCAGCAGGCGTAGGCCTGGTGGGCCGTGGCGATTGGGCCGAGGGAGGGCGCGTGGCCGTGGGGGCACGAGTGGGTGTGGACGTGGGGGGCCGTGTGGGGAAGGGCGTGGGTTGGGGACTGCTAACCTTGAGGGAGGGAAGTATCTGCTGCACCGTCTCTTCTGAAATGGCGAAGCCAAGTCCTTGCGTAGCCCTGCCTTCCTCCGACTCCTCGATACGGAATGTGTTTATGCCGACTATACGGCCGTCCATGGAGAGCATCGGGCCGCCGCTGTTGCCTGGATTGAATGCTGCGTCGGTCTGGATCACCTCGCTCTCGCGACTCGAATCATAGCGCATCGCTGAAACTATGCCGCGGGTGATGGTCGCCTGGCCCCTGAGCCCCAGCGGGTAACCCATGGCCACCACCTCGTCGCCGGGTTCCAGCGACGAGGCGTCGCCGAAAGGCAAGGTCGGGAAATTCCCGCAACAGATGCTTACTACCGCCAAATCCCGCTCGGGGTCGGTTCCCAGCACCAACCCTCGAAAACTCGTCGAGTCGTTTACCGTTACTTCCACTTCCGCAGCGCCTTCTACCACATGGTGGTTGGTCACTATGTAACCGGTTCGGGCTTCCGTGTCGAAAATTGCACCTGACCCTCTCCCGAAATCGATTTCTATCCGTACAACCGCCGGACGGACCCGTTTTACCACTTCGCTCAGCGCTGCATCCGGAGACAACGTGGGCACCGGCGTGCGTGTGGGGAGTGGAGTGGAAGTCAGCCACCTGGTCGGCGTTGGCCTGGGCGTCGGAGTTGAGGTTGGAGTGGGAACTGTCGAAGGAGCAGTGGTGAGCATGGGCGTCGCCGTTGGGACAGTTGTCTCGGTGGGCATAGCCGCGATGGTGGCGGCCATCCGAGCCTCCACAGTGGCGTCTATGTCAACGGGAGGTGCGGTCGCGGGAGCCTCACCGGCACAAGCAACGGAGGCCGATAGCACGGAACAGAGGATCAAAGCAAACAGGATTCTCATCGTGCGCCACTCAGGGCTGCCAACGTGGGAAGACTCAAGGGCCCCACCTCATTTCACAACGAACAGCATCGGCCTTATTATTATAGGGTGAGCAATTGAGCAAGGGCCGCGTTTCTCGGCGGCTCAGCAGAATCTGTGGAGGCCAGCTTCAATGCCCAAGGAATATGACGTCATCGTGGTCGGCGCCGGCAACGCGGCCCTTTCCGCAGCCATCGCCGCCCGGGAGACCTGCGAGTCCGTCCTCGTAGTTGAAAAGGCCCCGGAGTACTTCCGGGGCGGCAACACCTACTTCACCGGCGGCATCATCCGTTTCTCATTCAACGGCCTGCCGGACATCCAGACCGTAATTCCTGACATGTCGCCCACCGAGGTGGAGTCTGTGGAGGTCGGCAGCTACACCGAGGACCAGTTCTACGACGACATGATGCGCGTCACCCAGGGCAACAGCGACCCCGAGCTGGCCCAGATACTGGTGAGCCAGTCGCTGCCCACCATGCAGTGGATGCGCTCCAAGGGCGTCCGGTTCGTGCTGTCCTACGGACGCCAGGCCTTCCGCGACGAGGAAATCGGCAAGTACCGCTTCTGGGGCGGCCTGCTCGTCGAGGCGGTCGGCGCCGGCAAAGGACTGTCGGACCAGCAGTTCGATGTCTGCAAGGCCGAGAATGTCGAGGTGCGCTACTCAACGCAGGGCACCGAGCTTCTGCGGGACCACACCGGCCGGGTCAACGGCCTGCGCGTGCTGGGCCCCGAGGGCGTTGAGGACCTGTACGGCAGCTCCGTCGTGCTGGCCGCCGGCGGCTTCGAGGCCAACTCCGAGATGCGCTGCCGCTACCTGGGCCCCGGCTGGGAACTAGTCAAGGTGCGCGGCATCCCCTACAACACCGGCGACGGCATCCGAATGGCCTTGGACGCCGGGGCCATGCCCCACGGCCACTGGAGCAGTTGCCACGCCGTGGCCTGGGACCTGAACGCCCCCGCATACGGCGACCGCACCATCACCGAGCTGTTCCAGAAGCACTCCTACCCCTTCGGCCTCATCGTCAACCTGAACGGTGAGCGCTTCCTCGACGAGGGTTACGACTTCCGCAACTACACCTATGTGACCTACGGCCGGGCGCTCCTGACCCAGCCGCAGGGCGTCGCCTTCCAGATCTTCGACGACAAGGTGAAGCACCTGCTGCGCGACGAGTACCATATCCCCCAGGTCACCATGGCCCAGGCCGACACCATCGAGGAGCTGGCCCGGCGCCTGGACATCGACCCCGACGGCCTGGCTTTAGAAATCAAGGAATACAACGCCGCCGTCCAGACCGACATTCCCTACAACCCGACGGTGAAGGACGGGCGCCGCACCGTGGGGCTGAATCCCGACAAGACCAACTGGGCCCAGCCCATCGACACCCCTCCCTACCTGGGCTACGCCGTAACCTGCGGCATCTCCTTCACCTTCGGCGGGGTGCGCATCGACAACCGGGGCCGCGTCCTGAACACCAGCCTCGAGCCCATCTCCGGCCTCTACGCCGCCGGTGAGATGGTCGGCGGCCTGTTCTACCACAACTACCCCGGCGGCTCCGGCCTCAGCGCCGGCATGGTCTTCGGCCGACTCGCAGGCAACAGCGCCGCCCAGCACGCCGCCGCCCTGCGGGACTAGGCTTTCTTGTCGGGTGTCGTCTTTGTCCGGCTGCGTTAGTGCATAGCGCAGCCGGATCTGCTTTATCTTCCGGATCTGCTTTATCTTCCGGATCTGCTTTATCTTCCGGATCTGCTTTATCTTCCGGATCTGCTTTATCTTCCGGATCTGCCTTATCTTGCGGATAGCCATAGGAGTTCGCAGGTCATGAATGCCTACAGATATCTCGCTGAAATAAAGCGCGACAAAGGTGAATGGCTAGTTTGTTGCCCAACTATGGAGCGATATGGGGGCTTCGCAGGAGGCGATACCAAGGAAGAGGCATGGGACCTCCTTGGGGAAATTCTGACGGCGAATATTGAAACCATGCTCGAATTGGGAATGCCCGTTCCCGAAGAGCCGGAACATCCGGTTTCGCTTAAAGAGAACCAGCGGTTCATAACCGTGCGGCCAAAGTCGGAACCGGCATCGAAGAAAGGCCATTCTGCAAGAACCTACAAGTTTCGGGCGGTGATCGAACCCGACGAAGACCAATGGACAGCTTATTGCCCTGCTTTGGTATCTCAAGGAGCAGCCACCGGCGGCATAACTTGGGAGGAGGCGTACATCAATATTCATCAAGTCCTGCGGATGACTCTCGAAAGCATGATTGAACACGGAGAAACGATCCAAGCGGATGCAACGGAGCTTTCCGGCGAAACTATTGCCGTAACCCTATGAGCCGGATTGATTTCTCACGGTTGCGCTCGTTAACTGCGGGGCAAATTGTGGCGGCGCTGGAACGCGACGGATTTGAGCATCGACGCCGACCAGGAGGCCATCGGCAGTATTACCATCCGGACGGGCGAGGGGTAACTGTGGCTTTTCATCGCCGCGGAGATACTTTCCCACTGAGGAGACTCAGATTCATGCTCCAAGACCAAGCCCGCTGGAGCATGGAGGACCTGTAGCGCCTCGGCCTCCTGTAACCCCGGCTAGAACCAGTTGGCCTTGTCCACCACGTTGCGCAGGGGTCGCCCTTCGTTGAACCGCTTGCAGTTGTCGACGATGAGCTCGGTGCGACGGTCGTCCAGGTAAGGGCCGACTCCCGCGACATGCGGCGTTATCAGCACCCCCGGCGTGGTCCACAGCGGGTGCCCGGTAGGTAGCGGCTCCACCTGGAACACATCCAGTCCAGCGCCTGCAATCTCCCCGGCCCGCAATGCCTCCACGAGATCGTCCAGCACCGTCGTCGCGCCACGGCCGATGTTGATGAAGAAGGCGGTCTCCTTCATCGCCTTGAACTGTGTTCTGGTGAACATACCCTGGGTTTCCGGCGTTTCCGGAACGGTGACCAGGACGAAATCGGCGCGGGGAAGCACGTCCAGCAGGTCCTCGGAATGGTACAGCTCTGACACCCCCGGCGTCGGCTCTTCCAGCCTTGGGTCCACGCCCAGGACGGTCATGCCGAACTCGGAGCACAGCCGGGCGGTCTCGCCGCCGATCCCGCCCACGCCGACAACCACCGCCGTCGCCTCCGGCAAGTAGATCGTCGGGTATCCCTGCCGCCAGACGCCCTCCACTTGCTGGGGGATGTAGACCTGGAACCCGCGGGCGAAGGCCAGCAGGAAGGCCATGATGTGCGCGCTGATGTGGTCGTTGTAGATCTCCCTCGTGTTGGTGACCACCACCTCGCTCTCGATGAGCTCCTGCGTGTAGTAGCCGGCACGGGGCCCTGCCTGTGGGCAGGCGACCCAGCGCAGCTTCTCGCCTCGCTCCAGCAGTTCGGGAACGATGTCGCCGAAGGCTGCATCCGCATCGCCGATGACCTCCAGCGCCTCGCCCACCGTGGGGCAGAGGTGCACGTCGATGTCGGGAATCTCCTGCCGCAGCAGTTCGGGCCAATGCTCCTGGTAGTTGGGCGGGCAGATGACCAGCTTGAACGCCATGCACTTCACCTTCTGTTCTTCTGGGTTCCGCGAGTGTAGATACCCTCGCCCGTCGGGTCAAATGAGGTGCCTTCCAGCTCCATGCAGACTGATGACACTTTGCCCTTGCGACCCCCCCAACGCCAACCCCTAACATGGACGATGGATGCACCTCCATGACGATCGCTTCCACCTGTTTACGCCAGGCTGTTTACGCCAGGGAGATTCCATGCCCCGGACAGGCAGAAGTGGTTGGAAATGCGAGAAAATGAGAGAGAATGAGAGGGTATTAACGATTTTTCGGTCGGCCTGAAATGCCCAGCACCGTACTTATCACGGAATCCCAAGGCAACCGCATTTTAACTTGATACGCGGTGCAGCCCCCGACATTCCCGCCTAACAACCGTCATTCCCGCGAAAGCGGGAATCCAGAAGGTTCCGCGCCGATACAATCAGCTTCGGGCAGGGAGGCTTGGATTCCCGCTTTCGCGGGAATGACGATTTGTTGGGCCCCATAAAATTAGAATGCGTTTGCCCTGCACGGAATTCACTCTGTGACACGCCCGGCGGCGGCTGGTGGTATGATGGCTACTTGTTCTCGACCCTATGTTCGCTGGGCGATATGGTGATGCGATATGAGCGTTAACGCTCCCACGCGACGGCCGGTTTTCTTCGGATGGTATGTCGTCGCGGCGTCTGTCTTCATCGGGTTCGCCGCAGTGGGCGCCCGGAACGGCTTCGGGGCCTTCGTCAACCCGATGAGCGACGAGTTCGGGTGGAGCCGTACCACGATCTCCTGGGCCTTTGCCGTGGGTATCCTCCTGAACGGGGTTATCCAGCCGTTCATGGGGCAGGTGTTCGACCGTACCGGCGGACGGAAACTCGTGCTCCTGTCCGTGTTTGTCCTTGGCATATTAACCATGGCGATCTCCTTTACCAATCACATTCTTTTCTTCATATTCGTGTTTGGTGTCCTGGCGTCCCTGGCCCAGAGCGGGCTGTCGCTGACCAACACCTCGGCGCTGCTGTCTCGCTGGTTCCAGCGGCTCCGCGGCACGGTCATCGGCATCAACTCCACGGCCCTCTCGCTGGGCGGCCTGGTGCTTGTCCCCTTGGCCGTCTACCTGATGGCGGCTACCGGCAGTTGGCGCATCGCCTGGATCGGCCTGGGCGCCGTCGTGCTGCTCTCCCTGCCCGTGGGGCTGATGTTCATTCGGGAGAATCCCAGGCAGATGGGTCTGAACCCGGACGGGGACGAAGAGCCCCAGGGGCAGGCCGGCGGTCGCCCGGCACGCATCCCGGGACCGCTGGAAGCCACCAACTGGCGGGAATCGCTGCGGTCGTGGCCCTTCTGGCAGATGTCGGGAGCCTACTTCGTCTGCGGCGCCACCACCTTCATCCTCTCGGCCCATTTCATCCCCTATGCCCAGGACCGCGGGGCAAGTCCCGGTATGGCTGCGCTTATATTCGCGGTGATGAATGGCCTCAACATCGTGGGGGCGACCTCCGCGGGCTACCTTTCCGATAAGATCGGCGGTACCAAGAACTGGCTCACCGCGGTCTATGTCATGCGCGGCCTAGCCTACCTCATAATGCTGACGACACCGCTCATCCCCGGAATGTCCATCGCCGGCCTGTGGATTTTCGCCTGCATCGCCGGCTTCTCCTGGATCGCCACGCTGCCACTAACCTCGTCCCTGACGGCAGAGGTGTACGGGCTGCGGGCCATGGGGACGATTTCGGGAATAACTTTCATGTTCCACCAGATCGGGGGCTTCTGCAGCGTGATGCTCGCCGGATGGCTGTATGACGTCACCGGCTCCTACACCATACCGTTCTCGATCATCGGGTCGCTGCTGGGCCTGGCCGCCATTTCGGCCTTCAGTATTCGCGAAAAGAGGTATTCGGCGCGCTACCAGGTCCCGCCGGCCGCGTCCGCCGCAGCGTCCGCAGGTGACGACTGATGCCGGACCTGGCCCAGATGTTCCGCATGGTGCTGCTGCACCAGGGCGATGCGGCAGATGCTGAGCTGATTCACTGGCTAAAGGACCAGATGGACGAGATCCTCGGCCTCGATCCTTGGGTGATGGTCGCCGCCACATCGGCCATCGTCGTCGCCATACCCGTGGCCATCGGCCTGTTTTACTACTACCAGCAGAGGCGTGGGGGCATAGCGCCTCCCTGACCCGTGCTGGCGTGTAGCTGCTGCACCTTTCAGCACGCTCTTGTCAGGGAACGGCAGATTGGGTAGACTAGCTTTTGCTTCATTGACGCGGATGGTGAGCCCCCGCAGTGAATGGAGCGATGCCGGAGAGCAACTGAAGGGAGGCGTCCACACGCTGCCTTTCCGGTTCAGGATCTGGTTTCAGGCGTCATTTTCAAGAGGAGGGTGTTTTCAGACCATCATGTTTGACAAACAGTCGCTTGACTCTCTATTCGATGAACTTCGCGACCAATACGAACTCGAGCCCGACTGGGAGGAGATCCAGAGGGACGCCCATCTGGGTGTTGCCCGGCTGGATGGCGGGGTTGAGATCGGTAACCTGGACCCCCGCGTCGCCGAACTCGTGGTGCGACACAACCCGGGCTAGTCCCCTCAGGGCATAACCGGGAAACAGAACACGGCCCCATCTCCGGGGCCGTTTCTTTTTGATCGGCTGAAAATGGAGGACTACTCGTACTCCTCGAAGGTGGCCAGCATGAATTCCCGTGGCTCATCGTACTGCGCGTGCTGGTCCTCGCAGACGCCTGCCGAAATGATGAAGCCATGGTCCCTGGCCGGGTAGAACCGCGAACGGAACACCTGGTCCACCACATGGTACAGGCAGTCGCTGGCGCCAGGTTGCCACAGGTACTCCATCTGGACGTAGTTGCGCTGGTTGACCGTCTGGCCTCCCGTCTGGCCCGGCTCGAACACCGCGTAGTTCGGGGCCATCTGGATCATTTCCTGCCTGTGCCGCTCGAAGAATTCGGCCACCGACTCTCCAGACTTGAAATCCTTCGTCCTGATATGAAGGAAGGGGCGGCCGCCAGCTGACCCTCCGCTGGTAAGGGACCAGTTCTGTTCGTACCGGATGGTGTACTTGCTGGAAGCGTTGTCGTGCAGGTGCCACACCCACACCGGCGTGGGGATCGGCGTCGGCGTGGCCGTCGGCGAAGGCGTAGGGGTAGGTGTCGGCGCTGGACGACGTGTCGCCGTCGGCACCCGTGTTGGCCTGGGGGTAGGTGGCGGAGTTGCCGTCGGCTCGGGTGTCGGAGTTGCCGTGGGCTCCGGGGTCGAGGTGGCCGTTGGTTCTGGCGTGGGCGTCTCCGTGGGCAGGGGCGTGGGTGTTGGTGTCGGCGTCGGTGTGGGTGCCGGAGTAGGCGTCGGAACGGGCGTAAGCGTGGCCGCGGGAAGCGGCGTTGGCACCTGTGTAGCAGTTGCCGGAAGTGGCGGCTCGCATGAGGCAAGACCCGAAATACCCGCCATCCGCAGCGCATCCCGCAGGTCGTTGACCGGAATGGCGAAGTTGATGCCGGTAATTGCCTGTCCGTCGTCCGTTTCATCCACTCCTGCGGTGTTGATCCCCACCACGCACCCGTACTGGTCAAGCAGCGGGCCACCACTGTTCCCCGGATTCAGGGATGCGTCGGTTTGCAGGAAGTTGGTGGCCGGCCGCTTGGCCGAGATGATCCCCGTGGTCGCGGTGGGTTCGTCTCCCAGTTCCGAGCCGAGGGGAAAGCCGATAGCGATCACACTGGCGCCGACACGGACTGCATCCGAGTCCCCCAACGGGAGGGGCGTGAATCTGGAGTTGGAGTCAATTTCGATGTAGGCCATGTCCAGCGTCCGGTGAAAGCCGATCACCGCTCCCACGTAGTGTCCGCCCGTCGCGAACCGTATGTTGACCAAATCATTGCCGCTTACGACGTGCTCGTTGGTGACGACCAGTCCCATTTCGTGCGCGATGAAACCCGTCCCACTGCCGGAATCGGTGCGAATCTCCACGATTCCCGGCATGGCTCCCTGGATCACATCCTCAAGAAGCGGCACTACCGGCGGCACGCGAACGGGCCTCGTCGCCACAGGACGCATCGTGACATCGGGCGTTGGCCACGGAGTGGCGGTGGGCGGCGGCGGCACCTGAACTAAGTCCTCATCGCCGTCTGTAGTCGGAGGAAGGGACACAACCGCCAAGATGCCCACGGTAGCCACGGACAGGACTCCCACCGTCAACTTCTTGTGGGCCATGGCGAAGCGCAGGATCGCTGCAACCGCAGTGCCGACCGCCCGAAGAACACCGGCCAGGAGGCTAAGGATTTGATCGGGGCGCACCGCCGGGGCCGACCGCGCAGGCCTCCGGGGTTGCTGCTGCGCGGGCCTCTGGGGTTGCTGCCGTGCCGGAGCGGGCGTCTGGGGTTGCTGCTGCGCAGACCTCCGGCGTCGCCGCCGTCCCGATGTTTGCTGCTGTCCGGTAGACACATGACCAGAACTCTGTTGAGACGTCTGGACAATCGTCTCCGTACCGCAGTAGGCGCAGAACTTTACCGAGTCCGGGATGACCTGCCGGCAGTTAGCGTTACGGCATCTCATCCTGAAGTGCTCAGGCTGTCTTCTCGCCGCACTCCGGACAATGGACCGCCTTCACCGGAATGCCCTTTTTGCAACGGTCGCAGTACCTGGTGCTGGTATCCAGAACCGCAGCGCAACTCTCAGTTTCGCAATAGACCAGTTGCACCGAGTTAGGCCTGTTGCACTGGGGGCACATGACCACGGTGGGGTCCGGCTGCATGGTGGCCGGCCGTTGCCGTAGGGCCTGAAGCCATTCGTCGGGTGAGGGTCTGCGATTATGGTAATTCCATTTGTGGAAACACCGGCGGAACAACTTCTTCTGGTCGTCGGTCAACGCTTCCCAGGACTCTGTGTAAGCAGTTGGAGCCTCAATAACGAAACTAGTAGGAGGAAACAGCCCGTCTTTGATCCGGTCCTTATACTCTGGATAATTTTCGGCGTGCTCCCCCGTGACCATGTAAGGGTGGTAACCTGTCAGCAACTGGAAGATTATGACGGCCAACCCGAATAGGTCGTGATTCTGGGTCCTGTTTGCGTAGCCGGCCTGGCCTTGGGCCTCCGGCGCCTGGAACTCGGGACGCCCCATGTTGTTGGAAAAGCTGAGGTTCGCCCCGGGGACGGTGAACCCATATGAGTCGCAGTCCACTAGGGCAATGTCGTTTAGGCGGCTAACCTCGACGTTCTTTTCGTTTACGTCCCCGATGACATATTTAGCATCGTGAACGGCGCCGAACCCCAGGGCCAGGTTTTGCGCCATGCGCACCCGTTCGGGAATTCCTATCTCGCGGCGTTGTGCAGCCTGGGTGTTCCTGGCCGCCCGCGGATTGTAATATGCGACAATTGGTTCCCACTCTTCTTTTTTGCGATCAAGCAAGGGCATCATATAGCCAACGATGACCCCTTTCTCCAATACCAGATGCTGCGGCCAGGTGATGCGCCAGGTTTCCCTCGGGCCGGGCTCCACGGGGTTTTCTACCATGTGCTGGATCTTGGCATAGGCGTTCGGGGGTACCTTGTCCGGATGCCATATCTTGACCACTGAGTCAGGCCGGTCATTCACCCTATGCACTACGCCTTCGCCGCCCTTGCCCAGTTCCTTCCCTGGCACAATCCGGTTGCCCCTTTCGTCCCGGAAGTCCCTTCCAGCTAGAATGCTCGTTGATGAAGCCATCGGGCAACGCCTCCGATACGCTTGCACTCTGGATGTTCTAGAAGTCCAGATAATCAGGCTGCGGGAGCCTGATATTTTCACCTGGCTGAGAAACGGACACGGCGGCCACTGACTTTGACAACCACTCAATGGAACCTTCCAACTGCTCCATGTTGGTCAACTCAATCGCCGCCCTGGGGGCCAGCTTGGCGAGCGCAGACATATCGGCCGGGGAACCCGGCTCACTGATCGCGAAAGTGAAGAGGGCGATGCTCTGGCTTGCCTCCGCTGCGGCTATACGTTGCGCTGCCTGGTCCAACGCTTCATTGGTGTCGTGCTCCGGAAGGCCGTCGGTGAGGAAGTATGCCAGGCTGCGGTAGTAGGCGATCCCGCCGTCTCGGTAGCTCTGTTTGCGGGCCTCGGTAATGTCCAATGCCAGGTTGATGGCCTTGGAATAGTTGGTGCCGCCTTTGACCGAAAGCTCGGGGGGTTCAAAGTCCGTGCCGTTGGTGAAGTCCTGCACCACTCGGGCCTCGTGGTCGAACTCAATCACCGCCACGTCCGCCCTCAGCGCGGTGAGCGAGTCCTCCCGTATGATGTCACGGAACTTGCCCAATGCCCGGTTCATGGTGTCAATTTTCTGTCCTCTCATGGAGCCGGACACGTCCAGTATCAAGACGATGGAGCAACGCGCTTCAGGGTTGTCGGCGAACTCCGCCTGGTCATATATGCCCACCGAGTCTTGCACACTCATTGATTGCCCTCCTTAAGCACTCCAGCTATTTTCGGCAAACCGTGGAAATGACATTACATACCCTAAGTTGCGACCTTGACCTACAAATTCTGATAGCGTGGCTGCGGTAGGCGCAAACTCTCGCCTGGTTGGGACCGGGTCACCGAGACCACCGACCGGGACAGCCATTGTATCGACCCGTCCAGCTGTTCCATATTCACCAACTCAACCGGGGGGCGGGGAGCCAGTTCGGAGAGCTCTCCTATTGGAGTTCGCATCACCCCCTCCCTGACACATCGCTCCATGATCTCCGGCACGCTGACGCCGATCAACTGGGCTATCTTGTTCAGATCAAAACTGGTTATTCCCTCTGGACCCTGTCCGAAAACGCCTGCTTCAGAAAGGGATCTCTCGCTGAGGTCGAGGGACCTGAAGAATTCCTGGACTTTATCGGCATCGATTAAGAACTCGTGGCTCGCGATGCTTTCCCTGATGATGAAAGAAAAGAAGGCGACACTGCGGTTCCCTTCCGCTGCAGCCAAGCGGTGGGCTGCCTGACTCAAGTCGGCAGGACTGTCGTCCTTGGGAATGCCGTCGGTCAGAAAATAGACCAAGCTGCGGTAGTAGGCAATGCCCCCGTCGCGATAGCTCTGCTTGCGGGCCTCAATGATGTCCAAACCCAGGTTGACGGCTCTGGAGAAATTGGTACCTCCATTAGCGGTGAGGACTGGAGCCTCGAAGTCAGTGCCATTGGTAAAGTCCGCAACGATCCGTGCTTCGTTGTCAAACTCGATGACAGCCACATCCGCCCTCAGCGCAGTAAGCGGGTCTTCTCGAATGATATCGCGAAATTTGCACAGCGCCCGGTTCACGGTGTCAATCTTGACCCCTGCCATCGACTCTGAGACATCCAGAATCAGCACGATGGAGCAACGTGCTTCCGGATTATCAGCAAATTCCGCCGAATCGTACACGCCCGCCGAGTCTCGAATGGTCATTGCAAATTCTCCCAGGAATCCCGGCTGCTTCGGACGGCAATGGCGATGGTTACATCGTCAGAGGTGCGGGACTGTACGCGCTCGCTGCTGATGAACGCATGCAGCCTCCCCGGAACGGCTTCGGGTTCGTCGGTCTGGGAGAGGTCATTGAGCATCGGGTTCCAAAAACCCGGGAACGCCTCGCGTTCCGGCATCTTGAGGGCAAGGTTTTGCAGGCCATCGGTGATCAGTGCCAAAGCGTCATAATCGGAGCCGGAAGCGTGCCCCACATCGGCTACTAGGTGGGGCCTGGTGCGAGAGGTGATGAAGGTCGTCTCGTTTGCATACTCCCCGCTGTCGGCACTGCACAGGGTTCGGGCAGCCCCGGAGGCAAGGTTGAAGGCGACGACCGCCCCATCGCCCACCTGCGCCGCGGTAACAAGGCTCTCGCTGGCCACTGCTACTATCAGCGTACAGGCCAGATCACGATCAGGGACGCCGTGCTTCTTTCCGTAGCTCACTACCGCGTTCTTGGCCCGCTTGATAGCGTCGCGGACCAGCGATGTGGCCAGGTGCTCGGCCAATGCGGCGGGCGGCCTCTTGTTGAGGCCGTTAACCATGGACGCTACCGCGACTTTGACTGCAATCTGCGATCCCTCGTCAGAGCGTGGAGCCGAGCCGGCTCCGTCGGCAACAGCGACAACAACGGCTTGATTGGAACCGGCTCCAACCAAACGGTAGTCCACCGCATCCTGGTTAGGGATATTACCTCTGACGTGAGAGGAGCCGACAGCAGTAGCCGTCGCGATTCGCCAATGATCTGCGCAGACCATCACATTCCCTTCACCGGGGAAGAGTTTATGGCATCCGCTGCGATGTCCATTTTGCGCTGGCCTCCCTGACCTGCCAAATCCCCGGTCATGGAGCCGGACCGGTCAACCAGAAACATGATGCCGACCGGGTTTGCCCGGCTGATATCGGCGGCATGGGGCATTCACAAGCCTCCTGTGAGAAAGTGGTAAACGAAACTATCAAGGCATTTTAGCAGTTCACACGAAACATTTTAGAATTTCACAGCCTCAATTGCTGTTCCAGGGAACCAATTTGGTATTATGGCCGTTACTCTATGGACTCGTTTGAAGAACAGGAAACTCACACCCCCTCCGTCCGCGTCAGACAGCTGCCGACACTCAGACTGCCGGTTGCAATGGCGCTACTGGCGGCGGTGTTCGCAGTCCTCTACGTCTGGGGAGAAGAGTGGTCTCTCCCGCCGGTGCGGACAGGAGAGATCCCGGCGTTTCGCTATGTGAACAGCGGCTGGGTCGCTCCCGTTGATTCGGACGCCGCAGGCGCCTTCAGCGACGAGCTGCGGGCCTTCGTCATGGTCAACCAGGACGAACTGGAGGACTTTGAAGACGGCTTCATAAGCAAGGTAAGCAGAGGCAACACGACCTCGCTGAACCGCATCGACTTCGAGAATGCCGCCCTGGTTGCCGCCTATTACATCTGGCGGCCGGTGCGCGGCGATCCCCTGACGGTCGCGGATGTCCGGGCCAACGGCGAGAACGCCGTAGTCGAGCTGGAGCTTTCCTACGACCCCCAAGGGCGGGAATATCCCTACATGTACGCACAATGGTGATGGTCGCAGTGGAACGTTCGCTGTTCCCCGAGGACGAGCCTGTTGAGTTTGTGTTCAACCTGAACGGCGAACCTGCCGTCACCCTGACCGCAACTCCGAATTGACCCTCTGCACCGCACAAAGAAGCTATCTCAAGACTTGCTCTAGCCCCAAAGCCGTCATTGTTATGAAATTAGGGAGCTAAACAGTTCCCTCCCCTTGAGGGGGAGGACTACGGTGGGGGTGAAATCCTTGCTGAACTCTGGCCGAAGCTAATTCTCGTACACATGCGTGGCCCGGAGGGTCAGCGGTAATTCCTGCGAAAGTAGGAATACGGTGGCCGAAGCTCTCCTACGACGAATGGATCAGAAAAACAATCGCATTGAATCGGCTTCTAAGAAACCATCTCAAAATGAGCGTGCCCCGCGCGTATCACCCGCCTTCCAGCTTTGGACCACTGGACTCCTGCTTTCGCAGGAATGACGGAGGGTTGCGGGAATGACGGTTTTGGACTTCAGCGGTTCTTGAGATAGTTACTAAGTGTCTCGCCCCAGTAGCCTCAGTACTAGGCCGGTGCTCCACGGGTCCCGATATCCGGGAATCCCACCAGCGACACGAGCTTGGCATTGGAAACGCAGCAGATTCCAGCCTCGTGGCAGAGCGGTGGGAATCACAGGCTGGCCAGCCCGACTAGCAGTTGCCCATCTCCACCATCTGGCCCTCGCGCCAGGCCATCTGCCCGCCGCGGATGCTGGCGAAGGTGTCCAGCCGCATCGAGCCCCGCTGCAGGTTTCCCACGGAGTCCATCCAGACGAAGTGGCCCTCCCGCTGGTCGAACACTGCGGCGTCGCCGCACATCCCGGGAGCCAGCGACCCGAGGCTGTCCTGCAGGCCCAGGACCTTCGCGGGAGTGCTGGTGGACGCGGCAATGGCGTCGGCCAGGGGCATTCCCATGGCGTGCATCTTGCTGACCAGGTCGTTCATCAGGTACACGGTGCGTTCCGGCGGCGGCACGTGGATGTCGGTGCTGATGGTATGCGGCGCCAGGCCCTGCTCCAGTGCTGCCCGCGTGACCTCCACATCGCAATGCACCCCGGCATGGGCCAGGTCCATGATGACGCCCCGGTCGACGGCGGCCTTCACCTCGGGGCGTATCTTCATATTCCGGTCCAGCATGTGCTCCGGGTGCCCGTTGAAGGCGTGGGTGGAGATATCTCCGGGGCCCAGGAACTCCAGCACATCAGGGAGCGGGATGGGCGTTCCGCTCACATGCACCATCAGGCGGGTACCGGACTTGTCGGCCACTTCCCGGGCTGCCTTCATGGCCTCGTGGGCGTTCCAGTAGGCCACGGCATTCACGTGCATCCGAACCTTGACGCCGTAGCAGAAATCAGGGTTCTGCTTGATGTGATTTGCCGTCTCATCAACATCGATGACCCGCATGTCGTGCAGCCCGCCGCCAAGCACACGGTTCACCGCCAGACCCACGGCGCCGACGTGCAGGAAGGCCAGCAAGCGCGTGCGATGGGCCGGGAACACGTAATCCCGCATAGCCTGGTAGTTCAGGAACCCGGCGCTTCCCGCGTCGACGCCAGTCGTCGTGCCGGACGAGAGGCAGATCTCGTCGGGGTTGACCGAAGTGGGGTTGCCGCCGTGGTAGAAGTGGCCGTGCAGGTCTATCAGCCCCGGCGTCACCAGCTTGCCCGAAACATCCACCGAGAAGGTGGCCTGCGCTGCGTCGATGCGTTCCTCGACGGCGGCTACCACCCCGTCTTTGAAGGCGACATCCCGGCGGCCGTCAATCCCCTGCGCCGGGTCCAGCAATGTGCCGCCGGTGAGAAGCAGGTCGTATACAGGAGCAGAAGTGGTCATCGGTCATCCCCTGTCCGTCTTTGTCTTGAACTGTGATTCGTGTGATTAGATGATCGACATGATTGCATGATTTCTGAGGCTTGCGTTGCGGGCGATCCTAATTCGATGCAGACCCGCCGTCGCCTTCCTGCCTCGGCTGCACCTGCAGAACCTGCGGCTCGACATATTCCATGCGGCGCACCCGCGGGTACACCTGCACCTTCGGGTTCTTCATGTCCTCGTCGGTAATCTCCGCCGATTCGTCCACCGGAAGAAAGCCGAAGGACTCCACGGCGCGTGCCACCAGGTTCTCCACCAGTTGCGGCGAGCGCCCCTCCAGCCGTCCCAGCTGGTAGGCCAGCGTCACGGCCAACTGGTTCCCAGCGATCTGCTCGAAGGCGTTGCGGGCGGTGAGGTCCTCAGGCATGCCTCCGCACTGGTCGAGAAAGTCGTCCAGCACCTGCCCAATGATATCGGTCAGACCACCCAGTTCAATCTCGTTCATGAAGCCGGTGAGCTTGTCCGTCAGGTCCTCGACGCCATCGGGCGGGAGCACGCCGTAGTGCTCGTGCATTTCATGGACGTGATCGTGATGCTCGTGCCCTTGACCGTCCTCCGGACTGTCCTCGGGCTGCTGCGCTTCGGTCATCAGGTGCCTCTCCTTCGGCTTCTCTCAGTCCCTCGTCAGGCGGGAGGAGGGCTAATCGTCGTCGTCGTCCGGATCGGGTTCAGGCTGGGCAGTGCGGCGGTCGGCATAGACCGAGCCGGGCAGGATGGCGTTTGAGCGGCTGCGACCGTCGGAGCCAGGTCGCGGCATTTCCAGGAGCGATTCCTTCAGGCCATTGATCGCCTCATCGCCCATCGACAGCGAGACGACCAAGCCGATGACTCCGGCGTTGCGGAGTGCTTCCAAGGTGTCGCCGTCCGGCGCGCCGGAGACTTCCGCCAGCAATTGCTTCCCCACCCGGCCGCTCACCCGTGCCAGGCCCGCCAGGTCTTCCAGCGTCCATCCATCCGGATCGCCGGGAAGGGAAACGAGCACCGCATCCACCGGCAGAGGATTGATGTCGCGCAACTCCTCGGGACCCGCCCCTGAACTGACCGCCAGCACCCTGGCGGCGTCCTTGGAGGTGACCGCTCCGAGGGCGGTGCCAGACATGGTGAATACAATGAGGTCAGCACCGGCCTCGCGCCAGGACGCTGCGTCAGCCGTGGTCAGTTGGTCTACGCGAACCCCCCAGAGGCCCGAGGCCGCTTCGCCAATCTCGCCAGCCTGGGATGCTGACGCGCCGGACACCATCACCGCGTCGGGAGACAGTCCTTCGGCCGACACCGCAGCATCCTTGCCGCCGTCGGCAGAGATTACCAGGGCCAGCCCTGGCATCTTGGGGGGACGGGTCATGCCGAATCCCAGCCTGGGTGCGGCACCCTCTCGGATTTCTTCCAGCCGGTCAAGAAACTTGCTACTCATTCCCGTAATATCCCATCGGTCATTCTAGAGTGCCTGTCCCCGCGGGACACGCTGCGGCTGATTATACTCCATGCCGGCTTTGAGGGGAGAGTGGGTCGGATGGAAATGGGCTGGCGTCGTTTGCCCACATTTCCTGCGGTGGAATATAATCCGGCCCTGATAACACCTGATAACAACGGGACTGTCGCTACAGTTTCTCCAACAATCCCACTGCTTCGAATCATTCCAATCGGTGGCGGAAAACGGGTCATGCTTCTGGCGCTGGACATCGGCAACACAATGGTCACCATCGGCGTGTTCGGGGAATCCGGCCTCGTATCCACCATGAGGGCGGCCACGGATTCCCGACGCTCTGCCGACGAGTATGGGCTGCTGCTGACCAGCCTGCTTCAGTTGCACGGGGTACAGCGCGAGGAGATTACCGATGTCTCGATGTGCAGCGTTGTCCCGCCTCTGACCGGGGTCTTCGAGGAGGTGGCTTTCGGCTATTTCGGAGTCCGGCCGCTTACGGTATCCGGCGCCCTCCGCACTGGCCTGCAGATCGCATACGACAACCCTCGCGATGTGGGAGCGGACCGGATTGCCGACGCAGTCGCTGCCAAGAACCTGTACGGCTATCCCACCATCATCGTGGACTTTGGTACTGCCACCGTCTTCGACGTCATTTCTGCGGATGGCGTGTACCTCGGCGGGGCCATCGCACCGGGTATCAGCGTAGCCGCCGAGGCCCTGTTCCTCAACACCTCGCAGCTTCGCCGCATAGAGCTGACCCCTCCTCCCTCTGCCATCGGACAGAACACCACTGCGGCGCTGCAGGCCGGATTGGTGCTGGGCTACGCGGAACTGGTCAAGGGCTTAGTCGGACGAATAAAGAACGAGCTGGGCGGATACGCCACCGTGGTCGCCACCGGAGGCCTCGCCAACGTCCTGTCTCCCGAGACGGGCATCTTCGACCACATCAACCCTGACCTGACCCTCATCGGCCTCAGCCAGATATTCGAGCTGAACAAGAACCCTGACTAGCGAACTTGGGGGTGCCAGCGTGTTGAGCGGCAAGCGGGTGGTACTGGGCGTAACCGGCAGCATCGCGTGCTACAAGGCGCTTGACCTGGCCAGCAAGCTGACGCAGGCCGGAGCCCTCGTCGACACCATCATGACCCACGGGGCGACGCAGTTCGTGACGCCGCTGGCCTTCCGCAGTCTCACTCACCGGCCGGTGGTGACCGACGCCTTCGACGCCGACTCGGAGTATGCCGTCGAGCATGTGGAGCTGGCACGGCAGGCCGACATCATCGCGGTCGCCCCCGCCACGGTCCACACCATCGCCAAGCTGGCAATGGGGATGGCCGACGACCCGCTGACGACCACCGTCGTGGCCTCGAAAGCGCCGCTGATGGTGGCCCCAGCCATGGATGCCGACATGTACGAGCACCCGGCGACCCAGGAGAACCTGGAGCGCCTTAGACAGCGTGGCACGGTGATCGCGGGGCCGGCACAGGGCCGCCTTGCATCGGGACTTACCGGATGGGGGCGACTAATGGAGACGCCGGAACTCCTGGGTTACATCGCCTACACCCTGGGTCGGGACGGCGACCTCAAGGGACGCACCATCGTGGTCAGCGCCGGCGGGACGGCCGAGCCGATAGACCCAGTGCGCGTGATCACCAACCACTCCTCGGGCAAGATGGGCTACGCTGTGGCGGAAGCGGCTCGCGACCGAGGCGCCAGGGTAGTGCTGGTCTCGGCGGCCAAGGGACTGCCCGCACCGCCTCTGGTGGACCTGGTGCCAGTCGGCACGGCGCAGGAGATGTGCGACGCGGTGCTGTCCCGCACCGAGGAAGCCGACGCCCTGATCATGGCCGCGGCTGTTGCCGATTACCGCCCGCTCTCAGCCGCCGACCAGAAGATCAAGAAGACCGACGACGACCTGACCATACCCCTCGCCAAGACCGTAGACATCCTCGCCACGGCGCGAGGCGACTTCGTGCGGGTAGGCTTTGCCGCCGAGAGCGAGAACCTGGTCGACAATGCTCGGACCAAGGTGGCCTCCAAGTCCCTCGACCTCATCGCCGCCAACGACATCACCAGCGAGGGCAGTGGCTTCGGGACAGACACCAACCGAGTGACCCTCATCGACCGCGATATGAACGTTGAGGAACTGCCCCTGCTCACCAAGTACGAGGTCGGCAACCGCATCTTGGACAGGGTAGCGGGGCTGTTCCGCAAGTAGCTATTGCCCCGTATTTCTCCTTGGCAAAAGGAGAAAAGTGGCTCAAAACAGCGGCGAGTCCCAGAGATTGCCCATCCTCGGGTGGGCTGGGGTCGGCATCGTTGCCGTCGGCCAAAACGCCATCGGCATCGTCGCGGCGGGGGCATGGAACTCCTTCGGCATAGCGGCCCTCAGCCTGCTCAATGCTATGGGCCTGGTAGCGTTCGGCCCGATCAACTCCATGGGCCTGGTTGCGATCGGCGGCGTCAACGCCATGGGGCTGGTAGCGATTGGAGGGGTCAACGCCGTTGGTGTGGTGGCCATTGCCGGGTTCAACGCCACTGGGGTGATCGCCATCGGCGGTGGGAAGAGCAACAGCGCCCTGCCGTTGTCGTAGCAATTCCTGAGATCGGCCCTAGCCCCTAAATAGACAGTGAGCGATGAGCACAGCCAGCTAATCGGCGGCGCCGGTCTTGGCTTCCGTCTCCCGGCGGGCTTGGGCAAGGTCATACCTCGCTTGAAGGCGCATCCAGAATTCCGCATTGCTCCAACCTATACGCTCAAGGGCCAGTGCCACGATAGGCGATATACCACACTGGCCTCGCATCAGGCTCGAAACCTCCTCTTGGCTCACTCCCAACTTCAGCGCGAATTCATACGTACCCCAGCCCAAATACTCTAAACTGTCCCGCAAGACAGCGGACGGATGGGCGGGATTCCTTGCCGTCATAACGAACCTCTAGTGGTAGTCCTCAAGGTTAATCTCAACCGCCTCACCGTCGGCGAAGCGAAAGGTTATTCGCCAGTTGGCGGTTACGCGAACACTATAGGCGCCCCTACGGTTGCCGGTCATTTGGTGCAGACGGTAGCCTGGTAATTCCATACCTGCGGGACTACGGGCTTCTGAAAGGGCCGTCAGGATGCGAGAAATCCGGCCTAGGTGATTTGGATTAAGGCGGCTGGCATCCTCATTTTCCCAAAACCGCTGAAGCCCCGAGTGCCTGAATTCCATATCATTATCTCACAGAGCACACGGAATCGACGCAAAAATTCTCAAACCTCCGTGTACTCTGTGCGTTCGGTGGTTAAACTCGCCCTACCACTACGACACAGTCTCCTTGAAGCGGCGGATGGCCTCGATGTGCTGGTCGGGGCCCTTCAGGCCGGCGCGCATGGTGTTGACCGAGAGGTGGGTGGCGCCGACGCTGGACCATGCCTCGGCCAGCTTCCCCCAGTCGTCCTGCGCGTCGGTGGCGACGCCGATGCGGCCCTCGATGCCGATGTCGTCGGGGTTGCGGCCCGCAGCGACAGCGATAGCACGCATCTCGGCGATGCGCTCGGCGCCCTCGCCGTCGGGCTGGAACTGGGGGAACCAGCCGTCGCCCATGCGGCCGATGCGCCGCACCACCTGGGGTGCTCCTCCGCCGAACCAGACGGGGATGGACTTCGCCGGCCGGGGGTTGATGCCGGCGTGGGTGATGTCATGGTACCTGCCGTGGAAGTCGACCACGTCCTGGGTCCAGAGCATCCGCATGACCTCGATCTGCTCGGCGGAGCGGCGGCCCCGGTTGGTAAAGTCCTCGTTCAGGCCTTCGTACTCGACCTCGTTCCAGCCCACTCCGATGCCTAGGCGCAGCCGTCCGCCGGTGAGCACATCTACCTCAGCGGCCTGTTTGGCCACCAGGGCGGTCTGCCGCTGGCCCAGGATCAGTACGCCTGTAACGAACTCCAGCTTCTGAGTGATGGCCCCCAGGTAGCCGAAGAGGACGAATGGCTCGTGGAACATGTCTACCGAGCTGTACGGCCGCTCCCAAGACTCGCGCTTGCTGGCATCGGCGCCCAGCACGTGGTCGAACACCAGCAGGTGCTCGTATCCCAGGTCCTCGGCGGCCTGGGCGAAGTCCCGGACCCCGGCGGGATCCGCCCCGATCTCGGTCTGTGGAAAGATGGCTCCCAGTTGCATGGCTTCCTCCTGCTGAATTGCTCGCTTGAATCTGCCTCAGCATTATAGGTGGCCGGGGATCATTTTCAACGCGGCGGGCCAGGCAGAGGGACCTTGTCCTTAACACGCTGAGTCTCTTTGGTATTCGGATATAGTTTGCAATACAAACTAGTTTGTCATATCATCTGAGCCGAACTAATGGGCAAGGAGACTCGCAATGCAGCGGACTGAATTATCGCCCGAAGAGGGATGGCGCACCATACACAAGACCATGGCGCAATCGCAAAGCTCCCTGTATTTGGCTGGAACTGCGTACATCTTGCTACTCTGGGGCGCCCTGGTGTCGATATATTTCTTCGCCTTGTTCGCGATCGGAGCGCTGGCGCCGGGATTCGAGGAAAGCTATCCCTGGTACCCGGGTCCCCTGTGGGGCGTCATAGGAACTCCCGGAATGATAGGTAGCGCGCTAATCGGACACCGTGAGGGCTCGCGTAACGCGGACTATGTCACGGCTCGCGCAGCCGGGCTCAAGGTGTTCGCATTCTGGATGGCGGTGGTCGCTGCGGCGTTTCTGGTGTCGGGCACGGCGGGACTGTGGTCGGCGGACGGGGCCGAGAAAATCCCTCATGTAACCATCGGCATCATTGCTCTCGGCTATGTGCTGTTCGGTATCATGCACCTCCCGGCCCTGGTCGTTGTGGGCGTAGGCATGGCGGCCGCATTCTACCTGCCAGCCTACTTCGCGGGAGACTATGCGGCGTTGGGCACCGGTGCAGGCATGCTGGCCGTCACGGTTTTCGGCGCTGCCTGGATTCATAAGAGCGGACAGGCATGAGCGCGGAGGAAATCTTCCTCGACGAGACCATCCATCAGTCCACCCGCCTGCGGGTGATGACCATGCTGGTGTCGCAAGCCGAGGAAGGGCGACTCGCCTACAGCTTCATACAGAAGACCCTCGGGCTGACGGGGGGCAATCTGACGACACATCTGCGAAAGCTGGAAGACGCCGGCTTCCTCGCGACCACCAAGGAGTTCATCGATGCCAAGCCGCGGACCTGGGTGCAGGCGACCCAGCAGGGCCGGGCCGCCTTTGCCGAGTACCTGGCCAACCTGGAGAGGGCGCTCAATTGGTCTCCCCGCGATTGAACATGGCCGCATTTACGGAATCCGTCAGCACTGAAATTAGCGTATCATTCAGGTAGACGGATTGAGAGGCCGGAATGAACGACTCTGTTATTCAAACCGACGGTCTGACCAAGCGTTACGGGCATGTGCTGGCGGTGGACGGACTGTCGCTGAACGTCCCCCGCGGACGCATCTTCGGGCTGCTGGGGCCCAATGGCTCCGGAAAGACCACCATGATGAGCATGCTCCTGGGTCTGGTGCGGCCCACTGCCGGCAGCTTCACCCTCTTTGGTCAATCCCCGGAGGGTGGCGGGCTGGACCGGGAGCTGCACCGGATCGGCGCTCTCATTGAGACACCCACCTTCTATCCATACCTCTCCGGGCGCAACAACCTTGCCTACTTCCAGGGCATTTCGGATTGCGGCGATGCTGCCGAACTGGACTCGCTGCTGGAGCAGGTAGGACTGGGCGAACGCGGCGGCGACAAGTTTCAGACTTACTCACTGGGCATGAAGCAACGGTTGGGACTGGCCTACACCCTGCTGGGAGACCCGGAACTGCTGCTGCTGGACGAGCCCACAAACGGCATGGACCCAGCGGGCATGGCGGAGGTCCGCGACCTCATACGCAACCTTGCCAACGATAATCGCACCGTTATCCTGTCCAGCCACCTGCTCAACGAGGTCGAGCAGGTTTGCGACAGCGTCGCCATCTTGTCCCACGGGCGCCTCATCGCCCAGGGCGATGTCGGAGAGCTGTTGCAGGAACGCGGCAGCCCACAGGTGCGCCTTCGCACCACAGATGACCGCAAGGCCTGGGAAATCCTGAACGCGCTGGCCTGGGTCGAAGGGGTGAGCGCGGACAACGGCTACCTGGTGGCCAGCGTCGACGCGGACCGGTCCTGGGAGATCACGGCCGCCTTAAGCAGAAACGAGATATACGTGGCCGAGATGACGCCCGCCCAGATCTCGTTGGAACAGTACTTCCTGGATGTAACCGACGAGGCGGCGACGAGAAGCGAGGTGGCGTAATGGCGATGGCGATGCAGGTGGCCCTGCTCACCCGCTGGGAATGGTTCAAGCTCCGCCACCGCTGGGTGCCCTGGATCCTGCTGGGTTTCGTGATGGTGGTCCAACAGCTGATTTTCTGGCTGGTAGCGGCCTTCAGTGATGACCTGTCCTATCAGTCCACTTCGGAGAATATCGCGAACGGTCTGGGCTTCGCCTCATTCTTCGGGCCGTTTGTGGCGGTTATCCTGACCTCGGTGGTTGTCGGAGGAGAATACGGCTGGGGCACTCTGCGCCCGGTGCTGAGCCGAGGAACGGGACGCTGGCAGTTCCTAATGTCCAAGGTGGCGGTGGTAGTCCTCTTCACCGCGGTGCTGCTGATTGTGCTCAGCATCGCAGTTACCATCAGCGGGTTCATCGCAGAAGCCGTGCTCACTGCTCCCGAGACAACGGAGCCCTACGGCGACATCTCCGCAGTAGACCTGCTGGCGCTGTACGGCAGGATGCTCTACGGCTTTTTGCCATACATCACCCTGGCGCTGTTCCTCGTGGTGCTGACCGGCTCCAACGGAGTCGGCATCGGGCTGTCCATGGGCTACTATATCGGGGAAGGGATTATCCTCGTCCCCATCCTGTCCATCTTCAGTTGGTCCGACAAGGTCTTCGCCTTTCTGCTGAACCCGAATGTCGGCGCATGGCAGAATACTCCGCCCAACAACGACAGCAGCATCGCCACCATCGGCGGAATATCGGATATGGCCCACGGGTTCATCATCCTGACCATCTACATCGCCGTGCTCACCGCGGCAGCGCTGTTCCTGTTTCTGCGCCGAGATATCGCGGGAGCGAAGGGTGGGTAGAAAAAACCACCACAAATGAATCGGGGGCAGGTATGCAACCTGCCCCCGATTCATTTGCAGGAAACCGTGCCTTACATCAGCAGGTCTTCCTGTACGATGAGCCGCCGGTCCACCGGGTCTACTGCGAAACCCAAGTCTTCCAGGATGGTCGCCCCCATTAGGTATGTACCTTCCGGCCCAAAGGACACTCGGACCACCGCATTGCGTCCCTCCACAGAAAATCTGGCCCAAGCCGTCTGCAATTCGATTCTGCTTCCATCAGCGATTCGAGACACTCTCATTTCCACAGGCTCAATGCCCAGTTCATGAAGCAAACTACCGGGAATCATGGAGTGGGTTGCGCCCGTATCAACCAGCGCCTCTACAGTTACGCCGGTATCGGTGAACAGGTTGCCCACCCGCAAATTGACACGGAAAGTTCCCATAAATTCGCTGTCCCCATTTCCCTATTTTTCTGAGTATACCAGCCCATCCGAGATCAACTGAATGGTTTTCACTCCTTGCGGGTCCAGAAGATGCAGTGCCGCATGGGCTTGTTGTCGTCGAAGTAGATCAGCCCTGCCAGCTTCCCGTCCGACGCCTCATCGACCAGGCTCAGGCCGAGCTCACTCAGGGCCTTCAACAGTTCCTGCTCGTCATACAACTGGTAGTTTCGAGTAACCCCGCTGGCTCCATAGGCGCCGTCAACCACTGTCTGTTCGCCACGACCAGGCTTGAACATCAGTTGCAGCACGCCGCCGGAGCGGAGCATGCGGGAGAACTCGGGCAGCACCGTGCCGAATACGGCATCGGGCGGGATGTGTTGGATCACGGCATTGCACAGGACTACCTCGAAGCTGCAATCGTCGAAGGGCAGGGGGTCGCGAAGGTCGGCGACCCTCAGCCGGTCGGCGAACTCCGGTCGCAGGTAGCGAGCGACCCGGACGTTCTCTTCCACCGCGTCCAGCCCGGACATCTCGAAACCAAGCTCGGTCAGGTACGACATCTCCAGAGCACCTGGGCCGCACCCGGCGTCCAGTCCGGGGCCTGGGGTCGCCAGCTCCGCCAGACTTCGGTACAGGTCGCGGTCCTCGCGAAAGGCCGGGTGAGAGCGGTTGGCAAAGACCTGGCGAAGGGCCGCATACTCCGAGGCCCGCTCTCGGTAGAACTCCAGCGAGAACCGTTCGTAGTGGGGAGTTTCGTTGTTCATAATGCAGTTGGGGCGCACTGTTGTGCGCCCCAATGCCATCCTTGCACTTTGGAGTCGGGGGTTACTTACCGTTGCCGCCATTGCGGAAGGCGGGGATGACTTCCTTCCCGTACAGCTCGATGGACTCCATGACCTTGTCGTGGGGGATGGTCTCGGTCTGCATGATGAGCATGACCTGGTCGACGCCGATGTCCTCATAGGTCTTGATGGTCTTGATGCAGCTTTCCGGGCTGCCGGCGATGATGACGCCGCGGTCGGCGAGGATGTTGGCATCCAGCTGGGCGACGGCAGCGCGGGCTGCGCCGGGGCCACTGTCCAGCGATATGCCAGCCTCCGCAGCCTGGGCCTGATGCGCCTCGTCGGACTGGCGGAGCCAGCGGCCGAAGTCGGCTTGCAGGTGTTCCGGCACGCCGCCCCAGGCCTCCAGCAATTCCTCGTAGGCATTGATGCGCCCAGCGATGTAGGGCTTGTCCGGGCCAAAGAAGGTCTTCATAGACTCGGCGCACAGCTCTTTCGCGGCCTGGTCGTCCTTGGCGCAGAAGGAATGTACATTGTTGCCCCAGAAGTCGTTGATCTCAGCGCCCACCGGGTCGGCATCCTTAATGGCATCCCGGTATACCTTTACATGTTCGGCCAAGACGTCAACAGCGTAGGAGGCCGACGAAAGCACGCCTATGCCTTTCTGGGCGGCGAGGCGGAAGCTCTCGGTCTGGGTGCAGGCCAGGTACATCCTCGGGTGGGGCTTCTGGTAGGGCTGAGGCAGGACCCGGCGGGGCGGGACGTTCCAGAAGTTGCCCTCCCAGGAAAACTCGCCGGAGGTCTGCCAGATCTGTGGGATCATGTTGATGGCTTCGTCCCACCGGTCGCGGGTTTCGCGTGGGTCGATGCCCTGGCCCAGCTGCTCGTAGGCGTTGGAGCGACCGGTGCCGAACTCGACGCGCCCGTTGGTGAGCTGGTCCACCATGGCAGCGCGCTCGGCGATGCGGACCGGGTGGTGATTGGGCAGAATGGACACTCCGAAGCCGATGCGAATGTTCTTGGTCCGCTGGGACAGGGCTCCGAACATCACCTCCGGGCAGGGGGAGCCGGAGAAGCCGTATAGGAAGTGGTGTTCCACGAACCAGAGGTTGTCGAACCCCACCTGGTCCGCCAGTTCGCATTGGGCAAGGGTTTCCTGGTAGAGGGAATGCCAGTCAATTTCATCGTCATAGGGGCGCTGCATTTCATACAAGAGGCCAAACTGCATGGGTCCGCTCCTTTCGTTCTTATGCTTACTCGAGATTGGCGCAAGTATACCTTATGTCCAAATGGGCGGGTAGCTTCGGGAGGAGGGAAGGTAGGGCTACGTCCAAGATTATCGAGACTCATTCTCATTCTTGAAGCGCGCATTCACTGGATTCCTGCTTTCGCAGGAATGACGGACTCCGGGAATGAGGGGCTTCAGGTTGCGTGCCGCCTACATCGGCACGCAACCGCACTGGTAGACGGTGCCCTGCCGAGATGGATAAACCGTCCCTTGCAGCACTTATCCGGTGAAGATATCCAGCGGCAGGAAGGCGGAGACCACGAAGTTGGGGACGTCCACAACCTCGCTCACCTTTAGGTCCACGGCCACGCTGCAAATGCAGTAGGCCTGCTCACGGCTCCACCCTTTTTCCATCAGAAGGTGGATCATGTTGAGCAGGGCCTGGCGTGAGGCTAGTGTCCCGTTCTCGGACTGATTCACCCCGTCGGCGATGCACATTCCGGTGGAGGCCAGGAAACGCCGGGGTGCCGCCATCTCGGGACTGGTGAAGTAGTCGTCTCGCTCGAAGTAGGGAAAGTTGATGCCCCTGCTGGCGGCTTGTCCCTTCAGGGCGCGGAAGCTGACATGCAGCGTGCAGTCCATCTCGATGGCTGTGCCGCAGCATTCGGAGTCGCCCTGGGCGTAGTGGGCATCGCCCGCCGAGAACAGCGCTCCTTCGGTGAACACGGGCAGCATGAGGCGAGTCCCTGCGGTAAGCTGCTTGATGTCCACATTGCCCCCGTGCTCACGGGGTGGGATGGTGCGCAGTCCCTCAGAGGCGAAGGGTTCCTGGGCCGGCACCGCGCCACCCGGGGTCGGGCCCACCACTGCACCACCGCGGCGCAGCAGTTCGTCCTCTCGCAGCAGAATCTCCTGGCGCAGGGCCCGGGAGGGGGCGACGCCGATTGTGCCCATGAAAGATGCCTCAGGGACGCGAACTCCAGGAAGCTGCTCAGACTGTGCGAACCCGTCGCGCATCTCCCAGTGGCAGATGAAGGGCTCTGTGTACAGGTCACGCAGGAACCCGAAGCCGGGCAGTATGGTGGTGAAACCCCACGATGCGGGTTCGATGCTCAGGACAGTGACTTCCAAAAGGTCGCCGGGTTCGGCTCCGTTTATGTAAACAGGGCCTGTCAGCGGATGGACCAGACCCAAGTCGGTCTGCAATAAATCCGGTGCCTGGGTGTCAGGCGTAATCTGACCATCGAAGGCATTGCGGGTCTGCATGACCACTTCTTCGCCCTCGTCGGCGCGCACCGCGGGCGGGATGTCGGGATGCCAGCGATTGTGCCCCTTGTCCGGCTCGTCGCCGCATTGTTTCGTGTAGTCCAGCAGAATCTCTTTCACCGGAGGCCTCCTGGTTGTCGAAAATGGGTTGTCGAAAATGGTGGTGAGTATCTTTCGCAGGATGCGCTATTGAGACTGGTTGGCGTTTGCGTTCGCCGATTATATCTCACAACACCAGAACGATTAGAGAGACAACTGCGGAATTGCGCTGGTATCCTGATTGCAGGCTCTTCGCGTATTCACTCTGTGAATTATCGTGAATAAAGGCCAAGCAAGACGGATTTTAGACTGACGATGCTGCGACAATGCTTTCGCATTGGAGTCTATACATCACTTGCGGCTTCTTGAGGATGCCGCACGAGGTAAGCAAATGAGGATTTTTCTTTTGTTGACAGGCTTGCTGTTGAGCGGTCTCCTCGTCGCCTGCGGAGACGATCCGACTCCGACGACCGCTCCTACCGTGGCGCCGGTCCCCACTGCAACCACCGTCCCCACCGCAACGGTCCTGGCGACGCCCACACCCGCTCCGGCAGCCACTCAGGCGCTCTCTCGGGAAGACGGGGATGGGGATCGTGACCGCGACTGGGCAGAGGGCGGCGTGCTGATGATTCTCGGCAGCGACCCGCCCACCCTGGATCCCCACCAGACCGGCGACGTAACCTCGTCCCGTTACATCCTTGAGGTGTTCGGCGGGCTACTGACAATCGATCCAGACCTGACCATTGTTCCCGACCTGGCCCAGGACTGGACAATCGACACCGATGGAATGGGCTATGTATTCCGCCTCAATCCGGATGCCAGGTTCCACGACGGCCGGTCCGTAACAGCAGACGACTTCAAGTGGTCACTCGAGAGGGCTGCCGACCCGCTCACCGAGGCACCCGCCGCGGATGTTTTCCTGGGCGACATCGTCGGAGCCCAGGAAAAGCTGAATGGAGAGGCCGATTCCGTATCCGGGATCAACGTTATCGACAACGCAACCATCCGGATAGACGTCGACGCTCCCAAACCATACATCATTTCCAAGCTCACCTACCCCACCTCATTTGTCCTTGACCAGGCCAACGTCGAGACCGGGCGGGAGTGGGTCAAGACTCCCAACGGGACCGGACCGTTCATGTTGACCGAATACGATCCGGGTGAGCTCATCCGCCTGGAACGCTTCGACGACTACCACCTGGGACCGGCCAACCTGAAGGCCGTCGAGTTCAACCTGGCGGGCGGTGATGGCCTGCTGATGTATGAGAACGACGAAATCCACTTCGGTGGCGTGGGACTGGCTCTGCTGGAGTCGCTGGAGGATCCTGCCAACCCGCTGAGCGACCAGCTGCACCGCGGTCCGCCCGAATTTGACGTGTCCTACTTCGGGATGAACGCTGAAGAACCTCCCTTTGACGATGTCAAGGTCCGCCAGGCCCTCAACTACGCCATCGACCGGGATACCCTGGCGAGCCTCCTGCTGAACAACATCGTTACCCCAGCCAAGGGCATCCTGCCTCCGGGCTTCCCGGCATACAACCCCAATCTGGAAGGCTATGCGTTCGATCCGGAGAAGGCCCGCAGCCTGCTGGCGGAGTCCAAATACGGCAGCGACACCTCCAGCTATCCGCCGGTCACCCTGACCATCCCTGGATCCTTTGGCGCGCCCGTCAGCCCGCTCCTTGAAGCGATTCTCCTTACCTGGGAGGAGGAGTTGGGTATAACCATGGACATCCAGCAGACGGAGTGGGCCACCTACCTCGAGGACCTGCGAGACCGCCGGTTCCAGATTTTCGGAGGACTGGGCTGGGTTGCGGATTATCTCGACCCGGAGAACTTCCTGGACGGCCTGTTCCACAGCGCCAGCGACAACAACCACACCTCGTACAACAACTCCCAGCTGGACGCCATCTTGGAGAAAGCCAGGGTGGAGCAGGACCAGCAGGCGAGGTTTGCCCTGTACAACGAAGCCGAGGAGATGATCATCGAAGAAGCCCCGTGGGCACCCCTGTGGCACTCCAATGGTGACAATTACCTGATCAAGCCTTATGTCAAGGGCCTACCCCTTTCACCCCTGGTCATACCCAGATTCCGTTACATCTACTTCGAGGAATAGCACGCGTTAAGGGGGCGGGCGATCAGTCCGCCCCCTTAATGTATCCTTGGGGGAACTTCAGATGTCAGCCTGCCTTTCGGACAGCGATCCGCAGGAGAGAGATGTCCGCAATCAGGGGGGGATGAAACATTGCAGGTTTACCTGGTAGACGGTACCTACGAGCTTTTCCGGGCCTACTTCGCCTTGCCCAAACTGGAGTCGCCGACGGGACAGCCGGTAGGGGCGGTCCGCGGGCTCGTCCAGAGCCTTCTCGGCCTCCTGAGGGACAATGAGGTAACCCACATCGGCTGCGCCTTCGACAGCGTCATTCCCTCTTTTCGAAACGAGATGTTCCCAGGCTACAAGACCGGTGAGGGTACACCCGAAGACCTGCTGGAACAGTTCCCGCTTGCCGAGAGGGCGGTGGCCGCAATGGGGATCTGCGTCTGGCCGATGGTCGAGTTCGAGGCCGACGACGCCATAGGAACCGCAGTCGCCCAACTTGCTGCCAACCCCGACGTTGAGCGCATCACCATCTGCTCCCCTGACAAGGATCTGGGGCAATTGGTGGAAGGCGAGCGGATAGTTTGCCTGGACCGTCGTCGCGGAGAGGTGATCGACGAACAGAGAGTGATCGCCAAGTTTGGCGTGTCTCCGGAGTCCATACCGGACCTGCTTGCGCTCACCGGCGACAGCGCCGACGGCATTCCCGGGCTGCCGCGATGGGGGGCCAAGTCTTCCGCCGCCGTGCTGGCCCGGTATGTGCACCTGGAAGGAATTCCGAAGTCGGAACCCTGGGATGTCTCGGTGAGAGGCGCTGCCACCCTGCAGGGCATACTTTCCGACCAATACGATGATGCACTGCTGTATCGGGATCTCGCCACACTCCGTCGGGACGTTCCGATACTTGCCGCCGTGGCAGATGTGGAGTGGGGCGGAGTTCGGCGCGGTGAATACGAAGCTCTGTGCGAGGAGCTTGGCTTCGGTCGTCTGGCTTCTACTCCTCATCGTTGGGCCCCGGGCTGCTAGCCTCCGCTGGCCGTGGTCTATAATTGCGGCCATACCCTTAGCCTTTCTATAGGACCGGCGAGCATGACCCCGCAAAAGACGCTTCTGACCGCCGATGAGTTTTATGAATTCTGCTGCCAGAACGATGGCCGGTACGAACTGGTAGATGGCAAGGTGGTGGAATTGGCTCCGGTATTTCGACGCCACGGTAGAACAGCCAGCAACATTACGACATCTTTCAACAACTATTGCAGACTCACGGAAGCAGGGTGGTCGGAAGTAGAGGTGGGGTACACGGTGCGTTCCGGGCCGGACACTGTTCGAGGCCCAGACGTTTCCCTGATTCTGGGGGTTCCACCGAGCAGTGATGAAGAGGAGAGCGGATTTGTTCGAGGCGCGCCGACTATCGCCGTCGAAGTTGTCTCACCTTCCAACGCTGAAGCAGAGATGCAACGCAAGGTAGCCGAATATCTCGCCGCCGGGTCTCAGCGAGTATGGATAGCCTATCCATCCACTCGCACCGTTCTGGTCCACCGGGCCGATGGCACTACCATCGCTTACACCGGCGACGATGTGATCACCGACGAGGAACTACTCCCCGGTTTCTCTCTGCCGCTGTCTGATATTTTCAGGTAGCGCCGCAGAAGAAAGCACCCATTACTCCGACTCAGCCCCACACTCACTGGGATGCTATAATGCCCGCAATTGCTGCCTCTGCCGTGCAAGGCTGGCCGGCAGTCAAATTCCGGTGATAGGGAGAGCACCATGCACATCGGATACTTCACGGAGCGGCCCTACCAGGATCCCGACTCCGGTTACTTCGGCGCCACGGGCAAGCCCATCATGGACCTGACGGTCAGCAACGAGATTTACGACCCGAAGCTGGGCGCAGAGCTTTACAACCGCTACCTCGACGAAAAGCTCTACGCAGAAGAGATGGGCTTCGACGGCCTGATGCTGAACGAGCATCACGGCACGCCCTTCTGCATGGGCGGCGCCATGAACGTTGAGGCCTCCATCCTGGCCCGCATCACCAAGAGGGCCAAGATCGTCCTGCTGGGCAACATCATCCCCATCTGGGACGACCCCCTGTGGCTGGTGGAACAGCTCTCGATGATCGACATGATCTCCCGCGGCCGCTTGGTCTCCGGCTGGGTGCGCGGCACCGGACGGGAGAGCGTGGCGCACAACGCGCCGCCGCCCTACAACTGGGAACGCTTCCAGGAGGCCCACGAGTTCATCGTCAAGGCCTGGACCACCCCCGGCCCATTCCGCTGGGAGGGCAAGCACTACCAGTACCGCCATGTGAACCCGTGGGCGCGGCCCTACCAGAAGCCCCACCCCCAGGTGTGGCTGCCTGGCGTCATCAGCCGAGACTCTCTGATGTGGGCTGCCGAGAAGCGGATCCCGTACATCATGCTGTCCACTGAACTTGAGCCGACCAAGACGGCCTTCCAGCTCTACCACGACACTGCGGCAGAGCTGGGCTACCAGTCCGGCCCGCAGAACCTGGGCTACCTCTGGAAGGTTCACGTAGACGAGACCGAAGAGCTGGCGGAACAGGCCGGTCGCAAGTTCGTGCAGGGCCCCAGCAACCCGTTCCTGGCCGGCAATGAGGGCACGACCAACCCGGCGCTGCTCAACCTGCCGGGCCTGACCTCCCGCCGCCGTGTTCTGCCCACGCAGGGCAGCGCCACCGCGGCCCGCGGCGGTCCCGCCAGCGTGCTGGGACGGGCATACGAGCAGCAGATTGCGGACTACACGATCATCTGCGGCACGCCGAAGACCGTGATTCCCAAGATTCGCCATGTGCTTGAGTACCTGCGCCCAGGAAGCGTCTTCTTCTGGGACGGCGACGGAGCCATGACCCACAACGACTCCATGCGCAGCCTGCGGCTGATGGGCGAGGAAGTGATCCCGGCGGTCAAGGAAATCGCCAAGGAACTGGAATTGCCCAGCTCATTCGAGGTCGACCCGGCCACCGGCAAGCCCTACCCTGAGGAATCGCTGGATGTGGGCTCCACGGCCAGCGCCGAGGGCGGCCACAACGCCGACTAAAGGCAGCCGGGCGCCACGCTTAGCCCACTAATGTGGTTTTAACGAAGTAGGGGCGGGTCTGAGACCCGCCCCTTGTCACAGGCTCACGTCCAGTCAACCCAGGTCAAGTCAAGCGTTGTTGATTCCTCCCTGGCGCCGGTATGAATATGGGAGCGCGGGAATTAATCTCTGCCAGTCCGAGATTGATAGACTCGCGCCGGGAGTAATGTCGCGAGGTCGTCAATGACCACCAAAAAGACATCGGAAAATGCAACCGACGAGCGGTATCCCGGCCTCGTGCCGCTGCCCGACCCCCCTGAGGTTCCCAGGATGCAGGAGCACACCCACATCACCCGCGCCGACCAGACCCTGAAAACCTGGTTTCGGCGCCGTCCCGGCACGCTGATCAACGGGAAGGGCTATGTGTGCCAGGACCGAACGAACATTCGCCGCTCCCCTTATCCAGACTGCGTGGTCGCGTTCGACGTTGACCCCGAACGTATAACAGCCACCAACGGGTACGTGATAGTCGAAGTGGGCAAACCGCCGGAATTCGTGCTGGAATTCGCGTCGTCCACGACCGGGCGACGAGACTACAGCGTCAAGAGGGAAAGTTACGCCGCCATGAGAATCGCTGAATACTGGCGTTTCGACCACAGCGGCGGACGGTATCATGATGTTGCCCTCGCCGGAGACCGTCTGGTCAACGAAGCCTACGAACCCATCGCAACAACCACGGAGCCGGACGGCACGATCTGGGCCCACAGCGAGGCCCTGGGCCTGGACCTTTGCTGGCGCAGCGGAGAGCTTCTCTTCCGAGACCCGGCCACTGGAGAATTCCTGCTCAATCAGCAACAAGCTCAGGACGCGCTTGAAGATGCCCAGACCCGCATCCGCATCGAGCAACAAGTACGCCAGGACGCAGAGACCCGCATCCGCGAACTCGAAGAGGAACTGCGCCGCTGGCGAGAGGAAGGCTAAGGCGTCCTCTGAAGAACTGCACATGATTTCTCAGCTGCTGCCCTTTGTCGCCACGGCAGTATCCCAGTAATGAATACCTCATCCTTCAGTCCCGACGTAGCGGTCATCGGCGGCGGGCCAGCCGGCAGCGCGGCGGCTACGATGCTGGCGCGGCAGGGCTGGCGCGTCGTGCTGCTGGAGCGCGAGCGATTCCCTCGCGAGCATGTCGGCGAGTCGCTGCTACCGGCCTCGATGCCCGTCCTCGAGGAACTGGGCGCCATAGAGGCTGTGCAGGCGGCGGGTTTCCTGCCCAAGTACGGCGCAACGATGGTCTGGGGGCGGGATCCGGAGCCGTGGAGCTGGCACTTCCGGGAGACCAGCGTCCAGTATCCCCATGCCTACCAGGTCTGGCGGCCGACCTTCGACCACATCCTGCTCGACAACGCCCGAACCCAAGGCGTCGATGTCCGCGAGGGCTGCCGAGTCACCAGCGTGGACTTGCAGTCGCCGGATCCCAATGCCACTGTTCGGTATGTGTCCGACACGGCAGGACAGTGTGGGTTAACTGCGCGCTTCGTGGTGGATGCCAGCGGGCAGGCTGCGGTATTGGCACAACAGGCGGGGACACGGCGTTGGGACCCCTTCTTCCAGAACCTGGCCGTTTACGCCTATTTCGAAGGCGCTGAGTCCCTGCTTTCCCCGGACGAAAACAACATCTTCATCGAGGCCTTCGAGCACGGCTGGTTCTGGACCATCCCGCTGGGCAGCGCGGCGCCGATCAGGCCCGGTGGTTCCGGCTGGAGCAGCGTGGGCGCGGTGGTGGACAACCGCACTGGTCAGGAGGGTATCCAGCGGCTGGGCGCAAGGGAGTTTCTGCTGGAGCAACTGTCGCAGGCACCTCATACCCAGGCGATGCTGCGGGACGCCAAGTGGGCGTCAGGGCCAAGCGTGGTGCGCGACTGGTCGTATTCCGCCGAGCGCACCACGGGGCCGGGTTTCGTCCTGACCGGCGACTCCGCCTGTTTCGTGGACCCCCTATTTTCGTCGGGAGTGCACCTGGCGCTGATGTCCGGGGTGATGGCGGCCGCTTACGCCACCACTGCCCTCAAGGCCGCCGATGGTGGAGACGAGCAGCTGCGGGACTTGGCCGGCGAGGTCTACCAGGAACTCTACTACAAGGAATACAACCAGTTCCGCGAGATGGCCCGGCTGTTCTACGCCAGCAACCTCACCTCCGGCTCCTACTTTTGGGAGGCCCGTCGGATTACCGGAGAGAACGAATACACGCCTCGCCAGAGCTTCATCCAGGCGGTGGCCGGCCAACCCCCGCGGGGCTACGAGCGCGTGGTGCTGGACCGGGGCGAGGCCCCAACCAGCTTCGCTTCCAGCGTGCGGGCCGTGGAGGGTGAGAGGGCCCAACGAATCCAACGCATCACCGGTCTGCGCTCCGACCCGCAACGAAACCAGATCCTGAATGCTATCCCACGGCTCGCCGACGGCGTTCGCGTGGCCCGGCGGCCTGTGCTGGGCGAAGGCGAGTTCGTCTGGGGCTACAGCCTCAGCGCGGTCTCCCAGCCTGAGGGAATGCCCTGCAGTGAGCTCGTCGCCGCGCTGGTAACACACATGGACGGTCGCACTTCCGTCTCGGGGCTCGTCGACCGACTGGGTCCGGGGTTGGACCAGCCGACGAGGGCCCAACTGGAAGCCGCTATTTCCCGCACCATGGAAATCCTGTACATCGACGGGACTATCGGGCAACTCGGCGGTCAATGACCTACCGGTCTTCTGCAGGGCCTTTTCAGAGACTCGGAATCAATTGGTCCCCTATCATCCTGAGCCTGTCGCCCTTGTCATCCTGAGCCTGTCGAAGGATGCCGACTCCAGCAGACGATGGTTCGACAAGCTCACCAAGAGATGGAAAGCAATGACTTTGAAGGGCTCTGGGTCTTCTGTATCTATACTGCACACAGGTCAATCCCTTCAGATACCAGCCTCAAGATTTTCTGAGGTAATTTGACGGGATGTCTCAATTGGCGTATTAAGATTGCCGGTAAACCCAACCAACCGCACGGAGGATGCAGATGACCACCCGACAGATTCCGACAGAGGAACAGGTTATCGAGTGGATCGATACTCTCAGCAACTGGGGCCGGTGGGGCGATGACGACCAGCTGGGCACCGTGAACCTGATCACCGACGCCAAGCGTGCCCAGGCCGCAGCGTTGGTTAAAGAAGGGATCAGCATAACCTGCTCCCGTCTCATCGTGCCAGAGGGCGCGTCGGACGTCACATCCATCCCGCCGCTCCATTACATGCTGCGAGCCGGCGACAGCTGCCCCGATGAAGGACCCGGTGGGACTTCCGACTTCATCGGCTTCTCTTTCCACGGTCTCACCATCACCCACCTGGACAGCCTCTGCCACCAGGTCTGGAACGGCCAGATGTACAACGGACGGCCGGCTTCCGATGTGAACTCGGAGACCAAGGCCAACAGCCTGGACATCGACAAAGTACAGAATGGCATCGTGACCCGTGGCGTGATGCTGGACATCACCAAGGTCAAGGGCAAGGACTGGCTGGAAGCCGGCGAGTTCGTCTACACCGACGACCTGGAAGCTGCCGAAGAGGCCCAGGGCGTCCGCGTGGAGGAAGGCGACGCCCTGATGGTGCGATACGGGTGGTACAAGCGGCGCCAGGAACTGGGACCACCCGCCGCAGGTCGCCCAGGCCTGCACGCCGAGACGCTGCCATGGCTCAAAGAGCGTGGCGTGGCTCTGCTGGGCGGCGACGCTTCCGTAGATGCCGAGCCCAGCGGCTATCCCGGCGTCGGGCTGCCCGTGCACAAGGTTGGAATCGTGGGCATGGGCCTGTGGCTCATAGACGCCGGCAACTGCGAGGAACTGGCAGCGGTATGCGAGCGACTGGGCCGTTACGAGTTCATGTTCAATGTCGCGCCTCTGCGCTTCAAGAACGCCACCGGCTCGCCGGTGAACCCCCTGGCAATTTTCTAGCAAGGGCAATTCGAGGTAAGAGATGACCACTCAATCCAATACCCTGGAAGGCAAAATCGCCATCGTCACCGGAGCGGCCAGCCCCATCGGCATGGGCCGCTCCATCACCACCGGCTTCGTCCGCGCTGGCGCACGCGTCGCCATGCTGGATGTCAACGAGGACTGGCTGGACCAGTCGGCCAACGACCTGCGAGAGATCGGCGGAGACGACGCCGTGCTGCCCATCGTCGTCGATGTCACCAGCCCCGAGTCGGTGCAGAACGCCGTGCAGCGCACCATCACCGAGATGGGCGGGCTGCACATCCTGGTCAACAACGCGGGCATCAACGCCCGCACCGGCGGGTTCGGCGCACAGGCCGCCGGCAGCCAGAACGACTTCTGGACCCTGCCCCCGGATGCCTGGCTGCGGGTGATAGACGTCAACCTGAGCGGCCCGTTCCTCATGTCTCACGCCGTTGTGCCGCACATGATCGAGCAGGGCTTCGGGCGGATTATCGGCGTCACCACCAGCATGGACACCATGTGGCGCAAAGGCGGCGCCCCTTACGGCCCCTCCAAGGCGGGCCACGAGGCGCTGGTTTCCATCATGGCACAGGACCTGGAGGGCACCGGTGTCACCGCCAACGTGCTCACCCCCGGCGGCGCCACTGCCACAAACATGGTGCGACCTCCCGAGGGCGCCACCGCCGATGCGCTCATCCAGCCGGAAGCAATGCAGTCGCCCTCGGTCTGGATCGCCTCCGACGATGCCAGCCACTGGAATGGCCGCCGCATAATCGCCTACTACTGGGACGACTCACTGCCCCTTGAGGAGCGGCTCGAAAAGTGCAGCGCCCCCGCCGCCTGGCCGCAACTGGGCCTCCAGGCCGTCCACCCGGACTGGTTTGGGCAGGCCTAGGAATTTTCGCGAAACCTGCGATTTTCCACTGGCGGTCTATCGTCGGTAGCCTTTCACCCTCTCCCTCAAGGGAGAGGGAACTTTTGAGGTAGTTACGGAGAACTGTGATGTCCTGGATTCGCGAGGAAGATGTAAATCTGCCGGAAGTGATCAAGGTGATGTCGATTCAACCGAAGGCGATGGAGGCAGTACAGCAGCTGAACATGGCCGTAACCTTCGGCGGTTCGGCCCTGACCAGGGTGCAAGAGGAGGCAATCGCCACGGTCGTGTCGGCCACGAACCACTGCCGCTATTGAACCATGGCCCACGGGGGGTTCCTCCGTGACCATTCGGACGACCCGGCGCTGGCCAGCCACATGATGCACGACTATACCCAGGCCACGCTCGACCCTCAGACTCGCGCGATGCTGGACTTCGCTGCCAAGCTGACGCGGACGCCGGCCGATATGACTCAGAGCGACGTGCAGAACCTGCGCAACCACGGCCTCAGCGACGAGCAGATACTGTCGACGGTGCTCATCACCTGCAATTTCAACTTCATGACCCGGCTGGCCGACAGCCTGGGAGTTGAGCCACCGACAGGACGCCAGGAGTCCCACTCCCAGTGGATGAGCAGCGATGCGAAAGCGCAAGACTGGCTGATGACGCCCCGCACCTGATATATCGCAGACACAGCAAGGAGAAAGGCCGCAGAGACTGATATCTGCGGCCTTCGTTTGTACGCCAGTGCCTCTTGGGAAGCCTGCTAGTCCACCATCTTGACCGGCTGGTGAGTCATGTAGTGGCGGCAGTAGGACGGTGTGAGAGAACTCCGCCCTCTCAAAAGCCTGTGATACAGAAGCCCCAGAGCCGAAATCAGGAATAATGACATCGCCGCCTCACTTTGCGGTGCGGTTTCACATCGGAATGGGGAAATGACCCAGCCCTCTCCTACCTCCCCCCCTTGATGAATTCGGCGATGCGCTCGCCGATCATCATGGTGGTGACGTTGGTGTTGGCTCGAATGCAGTCGGGCATTATGGAGGCGTCGGCCACCCTCAGGCCCTCCAGCCCGTGGACCCTGCCGTACTGGCTGACCACAGCCATGGGATCGTCGGAGGGGCCCATCTTGGCGGTGCAGGATATGTGCTGCGAGGTGGTGACCTCTCGGAACAGGTACTGGTCCAACGCCTCATCGGTTTCCAGCTCGGCGTCGGTGGGCTCAACGCGCTCCTGGATGATGTCCTTGAAGGCGTCGTTCTCTCCCAGCTTCACGCAGAGTCGCACCGTCTCTCGCAGGCGCTCCAAGTCGAATGGGTCCTCCAGGTAGCGGTAGTCCAGGAAGGGCTGCTCAGCCGGGTCGGCGGACTGCAGGCGCAACTCGCCGGCGCCCGCCGCCAGTTGGATGCCGCTGGTGAGGCGGATGCCAATCGGCTCCATGCGGTCGCCGCCCCGGTTGATGCGCTCGGTGGCGAAGGACTGCATGGACATCTTCATGTCGTTTCGCAGTGGCGAGCCTTCGGCGGTGTAGCGCAGGGTCACCTGCATCCGGGGGGCAAGGCCATCCAGCGGGATCTCCGGCTTGGTGCGCCAGGTCACCCAGACCAGCGGATGATCGCGCATGTTCTGGCCCACACCCGGCAGGTCGGCCACCACGGGAATGCCGAACTCCTGCAGGTGCGGCGCAGGCCCTATACCTGACAGCAACAGGATGTGGGGCGAGCCGATGGCTCCGGAGCTGAGAATTATCTCGTTGCCTTCGACGGTGAACGTCTCACCCCCGCTTTCCACTCGCGCACCCACCGCGCGGTTACCCTCAAAGAGAATCTTCTGGACATGGCAGTTGGCTCTGATAGTCAGGTTCAAACGGTGGCGCGTCTGGTCCAGGTACCCCAGCGCGGTGCTCATGCGTACGCCGCCAGGGTTGTTGAAGGGAGTGGGGCCTACGCCGGTCGAGTCGGGGTTGTTGTGGTCGGGGCTGTCAGGGAACCCGGCCTCGCGGCAGGCCTGGTAGAAGGCCGTCTGCGCCGGGTGCCAGGTCTCCGGCTTGAAACGGTGGCAGACGATCGGCCCGTCGGTGCCGTGGAAGTCGTCGGAAAAGTCGGAGTCCGTCTCCAGCTTACGGAAGTACGGCAGGCAGTCGGTGTACTTCCACTGGTCGTTGCCCATCTCGGCCCAGGTGTCGTAATCCTCGGGCACGCCTCGCAGGAAGACCTGTCCGTTGATCGCGCTGGAGCCGCCGGTAACCTTGCCACGGGGGACCATCATGGGCGGAGCGGTCTCGGTTGCCTTGCCAGTGAACTGCCAGTTGTGATCGCTGACCATGATGTCGATCTCGGTGGAATAGCCGAACTTCACTTCCTCAGGAAGCCGGTCGAAGTCCGGGTAGTCCGGCCCTGCCTCCAGCAGCAGCACCGAGACATTCGGGTCCTCGGTCAACCTTGTGGCGATGATGGAGCCAGCAGAACCGGCCCCAATCACTATGTAGTCATACTTCATCTTTTCGCCTCTCTTGTCCGGCTCAGGGGGAAATGATTCAGGCGAGACCACGCCTTCCGCCCTTTCGGATAAGCTGTACGCCCGGTTCGAATTCATCATCCAGCCATCGAACAAATTGCCGGGCATGGAGCAGGTAGGTCGTCTTGCTCTGTTCGGTCAGGCCTGTTGCCTCGACCTCCTGCTCATATTGCCGAAGAGCAGATTGCACCGCTGCCATTACTTCCTGGCTGACCTTAGCCATGTCTCCACGCCTCTCCAGTCGTTTGGCAACCAGACCGATTTAGATAAGGGCGTCCGGGGTCTGGATGCCTTCCAAGTCTGCATCGGTGGCCGGGTTCTCCAGTTTCATGCCGAGGTCGGTGGTCATGTAGTGGTACACCTGCTTCAGGTGGTGGGTGCTGTGGCTGAGAACGATGTTCAGAAGCTCGAGCACGGTGACCTCACCGCCGTAGTGGGCCGGAACGACCCGCTCGAAACCCTCAGTATTGCCGCTGTTCAGGAAGGCGATGATGTCGTCCCGCACCTTGAGGCCGTACTCGGCAATTTGCGGCGCGGTCGTCACACCCTCAAGCCGCTTGTCCTGGGCCTGCATGTCGTCCCAGCTCATGCTGCCCACCTCGTGGGACTGGTAGGCGATCTCCGGGAAGGCCAGGATGTGGACCACGGTGTCCCGCAGGCTCCAGGGCCGCCAGGGGACGATGGTGTCCAGCTGTTCCTGGCTGAACTGATTGTTTGCCCGCACCGACGCGCTTAGGATGGCGCCGTATTTCTCGGCGAGCCACGCCGTCTTGCCCGACAGGTCAACGGACACATCAAGCTTCAATGCTGGTATCAATTTCCGGGGGTAGTAGCCGATGACGACCTCGGTGTCGTCGATGATGGTGACCGGCAGCGACTTGATGCCCCGGCTGCGAAGGTGCTCAACGGCCGCGGGTTCGCTCAGCAGGTCGTGGTGTTCGTACTCGATTCCATTGGACTTGAGGAACTCTTCCAGAGTCCGGCAAGAGAATCAACCAGGCTGGGTATAGACCTGAACGTCCATGGCCATACCGATTTCCTCCAATACAAATGTTGGCGGTATCCTACCACGCGGGGGCGTCAAGCGGCAGTACGGCTGCCGGTCTCGTGCGAAGATGCCCGAATCGGTAAGCGCATGACTTCAGTGTGGCCAGGGTGGAATATCCCGGGTGGAATTTCGTGGTGGAATACCAAGGGTGGTTGAATAGCGGTGGAATACCAAGGAAGGAGCGGGGATTTGGGGACTCCCGCCATCATTAGCAGGCCTCAACCGGAATTGCCGAATATGCGATAATGCCTGTGGCCTATAGCTTTGGTTAGCTACGGGAGGATGAGATGGCTTCTTTCTGGGAGACAATACAAGTTGACGGCGCGGATATGCATGCTTATGCCAGCGTGCCAAGCAACATGGGCAGCGGGCCATTCCCGGCGGTGATCGTCAGCCAGCACGGCGGTGGCGTGGACCAGTTCATCCGGGACATGTGCGATGCTCTGGCCCAGGCGGGATTTGCCGCCGTGGCGCCCAACCTCTTTCATCGCTACACCGAGGAACAACTCAGCAACCGGACGGGGCGTATCCAGCACCTGAGCGATCCGGAAATTGTCGCGGACCTCGGAGCAACGGTGAACTGGCTGCGCGAGCACTCGGCTATACAGGGCGACAAGATCGGAATCACGGGCTTTTGCATGGGCGGCCGGGTTGCCTGGCTGGGCGCAGCCACGAACGATCACATCAAGGCCTGCGTGCCCTACTACGGCGGCAATATATTCGTGACCTGGGGCGCCGGTGAACAGACGCCTTTCGAGCTTGCTTCGGGCATCACCTGCCCCGTCCTGTTCCACTTCGGCGGGATCGACGAAAACCCCTCGCCGGCCGACCGGGACAAGCTGGACGCGGAACTAACCCGCCTGGGCGTGGCCCACGAGTTCCACACCTACGAAGGCGCGGACCACGCCTTCATGGACTACACCGGCCTGCGCCACCAGCGGGAGGCGTCGGAAGCGTCCTGGCCCCGCACCGTCGAGTTCTTCACCACGCACCTGATGGGATAAAACGCGTTCGGCCGGACTCAATGAGCCAAATGAAACAGGAGATGAGAATGAAGTACGACTACATCATCCTCGGTGCCGGGTCAGCCGGGTGCACGCTGGCCAGCCGGCTGTCGGAAGACTCTTCTAAAAGCGTGCTCCTGCTGGAAGCCGGGCCCGATTACCCGGATTTCGAGACCTACCCCGACGACCTGAAGTTCGGCTACGATCAGACCGCGTCGGCCATCGACGCCCCGCACAACTGGTCTTTCCAAGGCAACACGACACCCTTGGCCCCCGAGCCGATGCCCGTCCCCCGCGGCCGGGTGGTCGGCGGCTCCAGCGCCATCAACGGCCAGGTGCTGCTGCGGGGAATCCCAGAGGACTACGACGCCTGGGCCGCTCTCGGCAACGACCAGTGGGGCTTCACCAGCGTGCTGCCCTACCTGCGCAAGCTGGAAAGCGACATGGACTTCGGGGCCGACGACTTCCACAACGACGACGGCTTCATTCCGGTGCGCCGGTTCGCCAGAACAACCTGGCTGCCGGCCCAGCAGGCGTTCTACAACGCCGCTCGCGCTGTCGGCTTCCCCGACGACCCCGACATGAACCACCCGGAGTCGGGCGGCGTTGGCCCCATCCCCATGAACAACCCCAACGGCGTTCGGATGAGCACTTCGCTGACATTCCTCGGCGCCGCCCGCCATCGACTGAACCTCACCGTCAAGGCCAATGTGATAGTCCACCGCGTGCTGTTCGACGGCAAGAAGGCCATCGGCGCTGAGGTGGAGAGCGGCGGCGAGCGGTTCACAGTGGAGGGCGATCAGATCATCCTCTCCTCAGGAGCAATTGCATCGCCGCAGATACTGATGCTGTCGGGAGTGGGCCCGGCCGCCACGCTGGAGAAGTTCAGCATTCCGGTGGTCCAGGACACCCCCGGCGTCGGCCAGAACCTGCGCGACCATCCCAACATCAGGGTGCCCATCGAGGTGAAGGAAGACTTCCCCCTCGACCCGAAGGACCCGCGCACCCAGGTTGCCCTGCGTTACACCGCCACCGGCTCCGAGCTGCGCAACGACATCCAGATCATGGCGTCGTCCTTCTCGTCGCCCATCTCCGGCGACCCGCTGGAGGCCGAGGGAATCCGGTTCACCTGCATCCTGGAGTTGGCCTACGGCAAGGGACACCTGACCATCACCTCCACCGACCCCAATGTACAGCCGGAGCTAAACTACAACTACTTCGCCGACGACTCCCGGGATCTGGCCCGGATGCGTGAGGCGGTACGGCTGTGCGTTGGGTTCGTAGACCACCCGGACTACACCAACATCGTCAAGGAAATTATCGAGCCCACTCCTGCCGACCTGGAGTCGGACGAATCCCTGAACAACTGGCTGATGCGCACGGTGTCCACCTCGCAGCATATCTCCGGCACCTGCAAGATGGGCACCGACAACGACCCCATGGCGGTGGTGGACCAGCAGTGCCGGGTCAAGGGCCTGGAAAACCTGCGGGTCATCGACGCGTCGGTCATGCCCGACTGCATCCGCGCCAACACCAACTGCACCACCATCATGATCGCGGAGCGGATGTCCGACATCATCAAGGGGGCATAGCCTTCGGCCCATCGTATCGCCTGGGGCCATGTTGTAGGCAACCCCTCATTACGAATTCGGTCTGTTACCCGTCCCCCGCCTCTGTTAAAGTGGAGAGGCGGGGGACTATTTTCTTCATCATAAAATCCGATAGGAGGTGGCCCAGATGAGCGCTGCGACTACAACCCTGCCCGCGAAGCTGCCTCCGGGACCGCGCGGCCTGCCGGTGTTCGGCTCGCTCCTCGAGATACGGCACGACACGCACATCGCCATTGACCGGTTGGTCAAGCGCTACGGCGATATCTGCCTGCTCCGCTTCGGAAGCGTGCCGACGGTGATCATCAGCGAACCGGCGTTGCTTCACGACGCCTTCGGCAAATCGGAATTGGCCGACCGCTGGGTCAGTGAAATCATGGACACCCTCAGCGGACAGAAGGACCTGGTACTGGCGCCCTACGGCGACCACTGGCGACAGATGCAGCGCTTCGCCAACCGGGAACTGCTCAGCGCACGCAACATCGAAAACGTCCGCGAACTGCACATCCAGCATGTGGTCGACGGCTTGGTCGCGCAGATGGCGGCAATGGGCGACGCCGATGAACTGGTTTCGCCCCCTGCGATGACTGCACGCAGCAACTCAACGCTGATGTTCCGCAGCATCTTCGGACAGCGGGAGAATGCCACCAGCGAATTCATGGAACAGAGAGAGGCCCTGCTGGACTACATCACATGGATATTCAGCAGCGCCACGGCGACGAACCTGGCGGACTACATCCCCTGGCTCCGTTTCCTGCCCAGCAACGCCGTCAAGGAGGCCACACGGCAAGCGGAAATCGGAGGGGCAATCATCCGCTCGCTGGTCGAGGACGCGCGCAACCGTCCTGGACTCGACCTGTCGGCTCCCTCGTCCCTGGTGGAGGTGATGCTGGCAAGGGTGGAGGCCGGCGAGATAACCGAAGAAATGACCTGGGACCTGTGCATGGACCTGCTGATCGCAGGCACCGACACCTCGGCGCAGACGGTCAACTGGTTCCTGCTGCTGATGGCCAATAATCCAGAGATTCAGTCCAGGGCCCACGAGGAGCTGGACCGCGTTATCGGCAGAGACGCGCTGCCGACCGTCGACGACAGGACACGCCTGCCCTTCGTGTTCGCCTGCCTGGCCGAGTCCATGCGCTACCGCACCATCGGCCCGCTGGGTCTGCCGCACAAGGCGTCCGAGGACACGGAAATCGGCGGTTACCTGATTCCTGAGGGCACACAGGTGCTGGGCAACATCTACTCAATCCACCACGATCCGCGCTACTGGGACTCGCCGGAGGAGTTCAGGCCGGAGCGGTTCCTGCCTCAGGAAGACGGTTCGATGTCGCCAGCGATGACCAGTCCGGCCTACCTGCCCTTCGGAACTGGCCACCGCCGCTGCCCTGGCCGCCGCTTCGCCGAGACCACGGTCTGGCTGCACATCACCCGCATGCTGCACCGGCTGCGATTCGAGACCCCTGACGGCAACCCCATAACGGAAGACGAGGCGTTCGGCCTCGCAATCTCGCCAAAGCCCTACTCGCTGAAGGCCACGCGGCGGTGGTAGGAATAAGGATGGCAATTAGACGCTACGCGAAGGAGTCGCCTCAGAGGGTGTGCGACTGATCCCCTCTCCCTCCGGGAGAGGGTTAGGGTGAGGGCGTTCTCCGGTTAACACAAGGCGATCGATATGACGCCACACCCTGAAATTCTGGCGCGAAGTCGATATGTCACACACCATTTCAGAAGTATCGATCGTGATGGCGACTAGCTGAAATACGGCTAAGGCCACTGGATTCCCGCTTTCGCGGGAATGACGGATTCTGGTATTTCGTGGGTCCTGAGAAAATTCCGGTCTTGGTTTTGCACATCAGAGCCTGTCCTTTTGCTCAAAAGGAGACCCGCTCATCGTTCGACGGGCTCGGGATGAGCGGGCTTGGGAAGTCGCGCTGAATGAACTCTAACCGAGCTGCTCCAGGGCGCGGCGGTCCAGCATCATCTTGACCGGGCTGATGGGACGGAAGGTGCGGGACATGCGGACATCGCCGGCCAGGCTGAGCAGGGTATAAGCGTCGTAGGGCTCCATGCCCTTTTCGCGCACCAGGAAGTCGATCATGCTGCGGACGGCCCCCTTCATGGCCGGTCCCAGTTCCTCCCCGTAGTACAGCACCACGAAGTAGTCGGGCGTCATGGCCTGCGGACACTCGATACCCATGCCCTTCTCGACGGTGACCCGTATGTGGCTGTCGGCGGCGCACTCCGCGCCCGTGCCGCCCACCGCGCCGTCTCCAACGACCGCGTGGCAGTCGCCCATGGCGAGCAGCCCGCCCTCCACGAACACCGGCAGGTACAACGTGCTGCCCTCGATCAACTCCTTGATGTCGATATCCCCACCGTAGGGCCCGCTGTCGCTGGCCGTCAATTGGGGGTAAGTGGGAGTGGTTGCCACCAGTCCCATCGACGGGTTCAGCGGCAGCTTGATGCCGCTGGGCAGGACCACATGGCCGTCCTCAATGGTCATCACCGTCGGGTAAGCGCGGTCGAACTCCTGCTCCAGGAACCCCCGGCCCGGCGACACCATGTGGGCCGCGCCCTCGGAGGCCCGCGGCGTGACGCTGATGAAGTCCACCCGCAGGGCATCTCCCGGCTCCGCTCCGTTCACATAGATAGGGCCAATGGCCGGGCCCTTGAGCTGCTTCTCGTCCAGCGCTTTCGGGTCACGGATACCCTCAAATGCGTCCCAGGTCTCAACGATCAGTTCTTCGCCGGAGTCGATGGTGATCGCGGGAGGATTTTCCGGGTCCAGCACGTAGATCTTGTGGTCGCGGGTCAGTCGTTGCATCGCGCCCTCCTCCGGCAGTCATTATCGAGGCCATGATAGCAGATACTCAGGTATCCCCTGTCTCAAGGGTCAAGGGCCTTCCAATTCTCCCTCTCCCTAAAAAAATGACGCCAGCCAGGTACACGGTCTGGGCCGCTGGTCTCCCGCAAAGGACCCGTCATTCCCGCGAAAGCGGGAATCCAGTGGTCCAGACCATATATCTGGCCGTTGAGACCAAGGGCATGAGAGTCTTGAGATAGTCTCGTAGTAAGAGGGAAGGTCCTAAGATGACAAGACAAGAGGTTCCCTCACCAACGGGAATGCCCCTGACCTAACCCTCCCCAGAGGGAGAACGAACAACCAGAACTCACTGTCATGCTCGTCAAAGAGGTTGACACCGGCGGTCATTTGTGCTAATATCCTTCGTACGCGACAGGTGAGAGCGACGGCGTTGCCGCCATTGAGGGCCGCGAAACGCTGCGCCAGGACCGGCGATGTTAAGAGGAGGTGACCCCTCTATGGTCACGCATACGAACTTGGCCGCTTACGACGCGGCTCCAGTCCCCTCCCCGCGCCCCGTACAGATGGCCGTCTACTTTGTTGATGACGGCTCCTCCACCGAACTGGTCGGCGTCGAGAACCTCGATGTAAGCATCGAGAACCCCACCGCAGAGCATGCCGACGCCCCCGAGATGGACATCACCCTCAACTACGACCCCGCCGACCGTCACCACAAGGCCTTGCTTGACGCCTGTGACGACGGAAGCACCGTGACGCTGCGCGTCGTCGTCCGCGACGAGTCGGGTCGCGCCGTATTGTGCAGGGAGATGACCACCAGGGTCGTCCGCTACCGCATTGCCATGCACGACCGTTTCCGCGACGAGAGCCGCTATCTCCGGGTCAACATCGACCTGGAAGCTGTCGGTGCACTGACCACTATCAGCTAACGCGGACCCAGGGCAACCCTTGGGGGATGCGTTTCGCCATTAGTCAGTGTGTTCGTGGCGAATGTCGGTTTATGCCGGCGGCCCTCGCGCAATCCCCCATTCCACCCCTTCATCCAAATTTCTGCGCGCCGACGGCCACGGAATGCTTCACGCATCCTGAAACCCGTCAGGCGGCAGACTCTGGAGGACTTACTTTGACCACACAGATTGGCGAGGGTCCCCTGACCGTCTATTTGATTGACGGAGACGTCTCGCACAGGATTCCCGGCATCATGGACTTCACGCTGGTGGGAGAGAGTCCCGGAACCATCGAGGCCGAAAACGAGGACGGCCCGGTGAACCCCCGACGGGCCCGGCAGATGCGCCGGCGGCGCAGGGCCAACCCCGGCGACCTCACGATGCAGCTTGACTATGACCCTCGCGACGCCCAGCATCAGGCGCTGCTCGCCGCCGGGGAGAGCGACAAGCGGCTCACGCTTCGAATCGTGATGTATGACGCCGACGACCGCCCAGTGTACGCCCAGCAGGCGGAGTGCTCGGTCCTGCGATACACCCTGTCCAGCCAGAAGCTTCAGCGCCGGTCGTCTTCGGATCCCAACCGTCCGTATTCCCTGGAGGCCGAGTTGCGTCTCCAGGCCCATGGCGGTTTTCGCCCGGTGGCCCTGGACTGAACGCGTTGGGTTCGCTGCATGGGGAGGTGCAACTCGGTCTCCGGTAACCGCCACGGGTAAATAGCGTCTTGTGCCGGACTCTCCCTGCCAGCGCCCTGTAGGCAGCCCACAATCGATGGTTTCTTGCCCTCTGCGCAAGAACTGACACCGCCATAGGGACACTCCAATTTCGTTGCGAAGTCTTTCGCTTGCATGGGGACTTTTTGCGCCTTGCACAGACCCCACCAAATGAATAGACCGCTGTGCCGAATGGATTGTCAACCTGAAAAAGATGGAGTTTCAATGTTGCCTAGAGTAGAGACACTGCGCCTCCCGGCCGTTGTCCTGGGGACGCTGCTGATGACACTGGCCATGCTAGCCTGCTCGCCGGAAGGCTACGAGGCCACCAAAGCTGTGGAGGACGCCACCAAGGAAGTGGAGAGAGCCACCAAGGAAGCCGGTGAGGAAGCCGAGAAGGCTCTGGAAGAACTCCGCAAGTCGGTCAACGACTTGCCCAACTGTGATGATGCCCGTGAGGTCGTATATGTCGTGGAATGGAAACAGGGGAAGGATTACGGCCGGGGTTACCTGAGCAAGATCGAAAACTACCGGACCCTGGATGTCGAGATTCAGCCTTTGACGGCTACGGTCAGGTGCGCCGGAGAAGCCTGGCGAAAAGACGGCCGCTACATAGGACAGATTGAGTACTGGGTGCGGAAGAACAAACGGGACGCGAAAGGCACCCACTACGCCGGGTATGAGCACAAGGGGAGTTAGTTACCTTACTCAACAACGATAAAGCCGGTTTCTGCCGGTTAACCAGTGGAAGGTGCTTGCCGGGTGGGCCGCAGGCGGTCCTATCCGGCAGGCGCCTCCGCGTGCCTCAGAACGAAATCAGCTGAAAAGCCAGAGCAGATTGCCCAGCTCCCCCAGAACGCGAACCATTGTGGAGTCTCGATTGGGGAGTTATGACTACCGGGATCTAATTGCAACTGGAATTTTCCCCGACCCCGAAAGTAGAGTGGAAGAATGGGAAACTCGAAATACTGCAGCCAGTGCGCTCGGGGTCTTTCACGATGCAGGAAGCTTTAACTAGCGGCTGAAGGGAAGGACCAAGAGAGCACAGGAGCAAGGCATAAGAATGTAGAAGCGAGACTGAAGGGCGCGACCGGTCCTACCCTGCCAGCAGCTCCAGCCGGTAGCTGACGCCGCTGTCCGGGTCGAGGTCCACCACGCAGACCGCTCCCTGGTCGGGGGCACCGATGGGCCCGTAGGGACAGCCGGAATAGACGGCGGTGGTGTCGGCGCGGGAAACATCAGCGTGGCGGTCCCAGTGGCCGAGGGCGAGGTAGTGGCAGCCTGACGCAGCCACGTCTTCAGGATAGATGGGGGACGAGCGCTGGTCGCGATCGTCTTCGAAATGAAAATGCCCGTGGGCCATCGCCACCAGCCAACGGCCCTCAGTCGGCTCCGGCATTCCGTCCAGCGGGCGGAAGTCCGGCGTGTGGGAAAGCATGGCCCGTCCCCACAGCTCCATTTCCAGGTCGGGAAAGTCCAGTGTCTCGCCACCGGGGTCAGTCAACACTCTCAGGTTGGAGGGCGCGTCATCGAATGGCTGGCGGAGGTAGACCGAGGTCTTGTGCGCCAGGTCGTGATTTCCGGGCAGAACTATTACCGGGACATCCAGGCGCGCCATCTGTTCCACGAACTGTCCCACGGCCTCGTCGGAGACCCGCTCGTTGTCGAACACATCGCCCGCCAGCAGCAGCGCATCGCCGTTGAGCCTCTCAACCGCGTCCACTACCGCGACCAGGACTTCCTCGCCTCTGGGATGCCCGCTGGGATCGCCGAGGTGGGTGTCGGAGGTGTGGATGAGCCGGAGCTTGCGAGCTGGATTCGAAGTTGATTGACGCACTGTAGTTATCACCCTTATCGTTGACTGACCCTATTGGGGACGATTGGACGCATGAAAATCACTGTAACCATAGACGACGAAATCGTAAGGAAAGTCCACGAGATCGCCGCCGACAAGAATACCACGCTGACGGCCATGGTGCGGGAGTACCTGGCTTCGGTGGCCAACTCCGAGACCACTGCACCTGACGCGGCCTCAGGAGCGGAAGGTGCTGAAAGGCTGCGCGCTATTTGGGCCTCCGTCGACGGCCATTCCGCCGCCGCGCGAGACCGGACCGCGGGCGAAGAAGCCGCCGACAGATTGAGAGAAAACATCAACCAACTCAAGCGCCCTATGGGACCCCGGAATTGGACGAGAGATGACCTCTACGATAGGCCATACGCTTACCGAAAACGCGACTGAGCGGCTCTTCATAGACTCCAATGTCCTAGTCTACATGTACGACACTTCCGAGCCACTAAAGCAGCGTTTGTCGGAGGAACTTGTCACAAGCACCCTGCGAAATGAGAATGGTGCCTTGTCAGTCCAGGTGCTGGGCGAGTTCTTCCGCATCGTTACCCGCCGCATCGCGAATCCTCTCTCCATCGAGCAGGCGGAAGCTGCCGTCATCACCCTTGGCTCTTTGCCCACCTTGGATGTGCTCGCCATCGACATGCCCATGGTGCGCCGGGCCATTGCCACGCACAGCCGGTATGGAACCAGTTACTGGGACTCCCTGATCATTGCTGCTGCCGAGAGGGCGGGTTTTTCGGCGATCCTCTCTGAGGACTTCAACTCTGGACAGTCTTACCACGGCATAGTAGACATCGACCCCTTCTCGGACTGAAATCCCGTCTCCGCAAGTCCGGGTGGGCACTACATCCCTACCCGCCGATGACCCCCCGCTCCCGGAGGTCGGCGATCTGGTCGTTGGTGAACCCCTGCTCCGCCAGCACTTCGTCGTTGTGCTGCCCCAGCAGCGGCGGCGGGCGCCTGATGGAGGCCGGGGAGTTGCTGAGCTTCAGCGGCGAACCGGGCGTCTTAAGCTCAGATACGTTGGGGTGCTCCATCTCGGCGATCATGTTGCGGGCCAGCACCTGCGGGTTGGTTACCACCTCCGACACCTTATTGATGGGACCGCAGGGCACCCCAGCTCCGTTGATCACCTTCACCCAGTGCTCGGTGGTGTTGTCTTTGAACTCGTCCATCAGAATGCCCACGCATTCCTGGCGGTGGGCCACTCGGTCGGTGTTTGTGGTGAAGCGCGGGTCCTCCAGCAGGTCATCTCGGCCAATGGCGCGGCAGGTCCGCTCCCACAGACCCTGGTTGGCACAGCCGAGGATGAAGTACCCGTCCGACGACGCAAAGCTCTGGTACGGCACCAGGCTGGGATGACCCGATCCCATCCGCTCCGGGTCCTCGCCGGTGCCAAGGTAGCGGGTGGCGTGGTAGCTGAGCGCGGCCACCTGTCCGTCCAGAAGCGCCGCCTCCACCCACTGTCCCTTGCCGGTCTGGTCGCGCTGCCGCAGGGCGGTGACCACGGTGCCGTAGGCCATCATTCCGGTGAACAGGTCCACCAGGGAGAAACCGACACGCTGGGGCAGGCCGTCGGGTTCGCCGGTCAGGTGCATCAGCCCGCTGTAGGCTTGGATGATGAGGTCGTACCCGGGCATGGAGGCCATCGGCCCCGTGCGCCCGTAGCCGGAGATGGAGCAGTACACTACTCGCGGGTTGACGGCGCTGATGTCATCGTAGCCCAGTCCCATCCGCTCCAGGGTGCCGGAGCGGAAGCTCTCGATCATCACATCGGCTTCGGCGGCCATGCTGCGCACCAGCTCTACACCCTCCGGCTCCTTCAGGTTTACGGTGATGCTGCGCTTGTTGCGGTTGAAGGTGACGAACTGGGTGCTCTCGCCGTTCCAGAACGGAGTCCAGTGGCGTATCTCGTCTCCCAGGGAGGGCTCTTCGATTTTCACCACATCGGCGCCCATGTCGCCAAGCAGCATGGTGCAGAAGGGGCCCGCCAGGGTCCGTGTCAGGTCCACAACCTTGATGTCATCCAGCGCGCCAGCCATTCGTCGCCTCTCCGGAAATCTGGGATCGTAATGCCCGTGACAACCTGCGGATTATAGCACGCAAGGCAGTCATCCCCTCGCGATTGACCGGCAGGCGAGGCAATGCTAGGTTGACCCTGTCCAAGGCCAAAAACGCAGGCCAAAGCGCAGACGGAAGCAGACATGAACGACAACAGCGCGACGGGGATCGTGGTGCTGGGCGGCATCAACATGGACCTGGTCACCTATTCCGACCGATTCCCGGGAGATGGCGAGACGGTCGTCGGCCGCCGCTTCGTCACCTACGCCGGCGGCAAGGGCGCGAACCAGGCCGTTGCCGCCGCCCGCATGGGTGGGAGGACCGCAATGGTCGGGCGCGTCGGCGACGATATCTTCGGGCCACAGCTTCTGGAAGGAATGAGGCAGGTGGGCATCGACGTCTCCCGCGTCGCCGTCTGGCCGGGTGAGACTTCCGGTATTGCCGTCATCAGCATCGACGGATCGGCCCAGAACCGCATCGTGCAGGTACTCGGCGCCAACGCCACCTGCGCCGAGGCCGAGTCGGCCCGCACAATTGCGGCGATTGCGGACGCCTCCGTTCTGATGTTGCAGCTAGAGGTGCCACTCGAAGTATCCCTTGCCGCAGCCCGGGCCGCACGCGCGGCTGGCACGACTGTGATGCTCGATCCAGGGCCCGTCCGTCCCTTTCCCGAGGAGCTCCTGCATCTGGCCGACATCGTTACCCCCAACGAGACCGAGGCCGAGGCGCTGGTGGGTTTCCCTGTGAACGATCTCGAAGCAGCCGAGCAGGCCGCCGGGGAGCTGCTGCGCCGGGGTGCAGGTACAGCCGTGGTCAAGATGGGAGCGCAGGGCGCCTGCTTCGCAACCCGGGACCTGTCAGGGTTCCAGCCGCCGTTCCTCGTCGATGCAGTCGACTCGGTGGCCGCCGGAGACGCCTTCAACGGAGCCCTTGCTGTCTCCCTCGCAGAGGGTTGGTCTTTGGGCGAAGCCGTTCGGATATCCTGCGCCGCCGGAGCCCTCGCCGTCACCACCGTCGGGGCCCAGGACTCCATGCCGACCCGAGAGGCCGTGGAAGCCCTGCTGTCGGGCGGGTAGGAATTCACTCTTGCGGCTTCTTCCTCCGCCGCACCAACCCGGCAACCGGTATTGCAGCACTGGCCAAGAGCCAGCACACCAGCAGCAGGCCGAATACCCACCAGTACAGCGGCAGCCTTATCTCCAAGGCTATCCCGAACGCTGTCATCAGCGTGAGCAGCCCCGCCGTTGCGGCCGAGGTCAGGGCAAAGCCCCGAACCACGGCATCCCCAAGGCCGGCTCGGGTGGCCAGACCAGAGCACACCATTCCTATCGTTACCAGTGTCACAATGGCCGAGGACTTCCAGTACACATCGGAGTCCGGGGTTCCCCACAGCCCCAGCAGCAGCAGGAACATGGCTCCTGTCGCCAGGCACTGCGTCGGCACTCGCAGATACTGCCTGATTCCAAGCGCTGGAATGCCCGTGGTAGCCAGCATGGTCACGAAATAACCGCCCACCAGCAGAGCAGTGAGCAACAGCTTGCCCCGCGTCTTGGTATACTCCAGCGTACCAATCGCGAACGCCACTATCGCCACGGCTGCCATCACGGATACAAAGAGCCCCACAATGTGGACCGGTGGCTGGCCGGCCCATCGGAACAGTCTCCTGTTCAATTTGTATCCGCCAGTGAAGGGATAGCAGTCATGGGGAGCATTATATTCCCACCCTGTCCGGAAATAATGGCAACCCTGTGAACGACAGCAACGATCAGCCGCTTTGACCTCACCGTCCGACAAGTATTGCGCCACCTGCGCTACTCCCCTGGAGCACCGCGAGGTGTTCGGCACCGAACGCCCCGTTTGCCCCCAGTGCGGCCGGGTGGTGTTCTATGACCCCAAGGTCGCCGCCGTGTGCGTCATTGCCCGGAAAGGCCGGGTACTGATGATCCGGCGCGGCACCGATCTCGGCTACGGCCTCTGGAGTCTGCCAGGAGGCTTCGTCGACCGGGGCGAGGTGGTGGAGTCGGCGGCTGCTCGCGAGGCTTGGGAAGAGACCGGGCTCGAGGTGACCGTTGACGGTCTGCTCGGCCTCTTTTCCCTGCCCGGCGACCCGGTCATCGTAGCGGCATTCACCGCCCGCGAGACCGGAGGCATCCTCGCACCCGGCCCCGAGGCCCTGGAGACCGACTTCTTCTCCCTCGAAAATCTACCCGAGCTCGCCTTCTCCCGGGACACCCAGATCCTCTCCCGATGGAAAAACCACCCCCCTCTCCCCGTTGCGACACATGAGGATAGCCCTCCTTCTCGCAAATCCCCTCTCCCTCCGGGAGAGGGTTAAGGTGAGGGCGCAACCCCGGGATGCTGTCCAGACTCGCCAAGTCCGCCCTCGACCTGGTGTTCCCCATGCACTGCTGCGGCTGCGGGCGGGAGGGCGGCATCCTGTGCCCACAGTGCGTTCACGAGTTGGAACGGCTTGCGCCACCTTATTGCCGCATCTGCGCCCAGCCGGGTTTTGATGGCGTCTGCCGCTGGTGCCTGGAGAATCCTCGGGGGTTTGACTCCCTTCGTTCCCCTTACAAATTTGAAGGCCCGTTGCGGGAGGCGATTCATGCCCTCAAATACCGTGGCGTTCGAGCTGCCGCTGGTGGGCTTTCCGGGCTGCTGGCCGATTACCTGGACCGGAACCCAGTGTCCGTCGACGCCGTGGTTCCAGTCCCTCTGCACTCCCGCAGGCTTCGAAGCAGGGGTTACAACCAGTCAGCACACCTGGCTCGCGGAATCGGGAGGAAGCTCGATTTACCCGTGAGCGAGTCCCTGCTTCTCCGCACGACAGACGCCCGTCCCCAGGTCGAAGCACAGTCGCGGGACGAGCGGCGCGGGAATGTTTCCGGCAGTTTCAGCTGCCCGGAGGACGCTTCGGGACTAACCATCCTTCTCATCGACGATGTCGCCACCACGGGCAGCACACTCTCTGAATGCGCGTCTGCCCTGAAGGACGCTGGCGCCTCCAGGGTGTATGCGCTGACGCTGGCCCGGGACGGTTGAATCGAGGACACGCCAATTTTCGGCTGAACTGTGAATTCTGTGGTTCTCCAGGTTGCCATGATTTTCAAAGCCATCGCCCCATCAGCGAAATCCCCTATTCACACAAATCACAGTTCGGACGACCCGGAATTGACAAGGGTGTGCGCGTCTGATGAAATTGGGCCATCACTGGACCGAATAACAGTAATGGAGGAGAGCGTTATGGCAGGCAGGACTTTGATATACGTCGGCGCCGAGGCCGACGGGCTCTATCGCAAGGAAGCCAACGACACTCGATGGGAGAAACTGGCCAAGGGTATGCCGCCCTCCCCGCAGGTGCGGGAAATCGTGGTGCACCCCAGCGACCCGCAGACCATCTTCGTAGGAACGCAACGCGGCGTCTACCGCTCCCGGGACGGCGGCGACAGCTTTGCGCGCATGAACATGACCGAGGGGCGCATCGTCTGGTCCATCAAGTTCCATCCACATGACTCGAACATCATGTTCGCGGGCACCGAGGGCGCCGAGGTCTTCAAGAGCACCGACGGTGGCGAGAACTGGCAGTATATGTCCACCGTCGCCAACCCCGACGCGGTGCAGATGGCCTTCGCCACCCGCATCCTTGGCATCGGCATCGAGAGCGGCGACACCAACCAGATGTACGCGGCCCTGGAAGTGGGCGGCGCGGCCCACAGCTCCGACGGTGGCAAGACTTGGACTATCGTCAACAGCGTGTTCGAAGGCGATGTTGACCTTCTTGACCTCCACGGCGTGACCGTGGGCGCCAGTGAGCAGGTATTCATCTCCAACCGCACCGGCGTGTGGCGCACCCGCGACCGGGGCCAGAGCTGGGACGACCTGCAGTTCGACAACTTCTCCAACATCCGCTACTCCCGCGGCGTCGAGGTCGCGCCCAATGACCCCAGCACTCTATACGCCTGCGTGGGGTTGAACTTCGGCAGCGAGGAGGGCGGCGTGCTGCGCTCCACCGACGCCGGTGAGTCCTGGAGCCGGTTCGACCAGGGCGTCGAGCCGTCCAGCACCACCTTCGGCATCGCGGTCAACGAGCGCGACCCGAAGACGGTGTACTTCTGCACTCGCAAGGGCCAGGTATTCGGCACCCATGACGGCGGCTCCACCTGGCAGGGCCACGACCTACCGGGAATGGCAGCCAACGTCAAGGCCATCGCCTGCACCTCCGTCTAGCCGGTATCTGAAAGGCAGTCGAGATTTACCTTCTCTCATAGTAAGTCCGTTCGCCCTGAGCGTGTCTTCCGTTCCTCCTGAGCGTGTCGAAGGATGAACGGGCGGCCCTTCGACAGGCCTGTCTTGAGCGTGCCGAAAGGCTCAGGGCAAGCGGCAAAAGCGGAGGCGCAAAAGTGGCCTCAACAACCGGATACGACATGTTGGCCGCAGCAAAAGCGCTGCGGCCACAAATAATTGCGGCGCGCGACGAACTGGACCAGCACCGGCGGCTGCCTGCGTCGCTGGTAACGGCAATGGACGAAGCAGGCCTGCTCCGCACCTATATGCCCAGCTCCCTGGGTGGTCCGGAGGCGGACCCAATTACCGCCTTCCACATTGTCGAGGAACTCGCAAAATCCGACGGGTCGGTGGGCTGGTGCTGTTTCATAGCCGGGTCCCTCAGCCTCTTCACGGGATGGCTGGAAACCTCCGTGGCCCGCGAAATGTTCGGGACGCCACCCACACTTCGGGGAGCAGGCTCTTTCCGTCCCCTGGGCACGGCACGGATTACCGATGGTGGCTACATCGCCACCGGCCAGTGGGACTTCGCCAGCGGTTGCCTGCACTCCAACTGGCTCGCACTGAACTGTGTCGTGGAGGACGCGAACGGTCCCCACCACCACGCCGGAGGCCCGCTCAACGGATTGCCAGTGCTCAGGATGATGTCGGTCCCTATCGAAGACGTCAGGGTGGTCGACAACTGGTCGGTGATCGGACTGCACGGCACCGGCAGCAACGACGTGGCCGTCTCAGACCTGTTCGTGCCTGAGAATCGCACGTTCGCCCTCATCGACCCGCCCTACGACACCTCTCCGCTGTGCACTTTCCGGTCGGCCATGGCAGTAACTTTCACACTGCTGGCAGGGCACACCCTGGGCATGGCGCGAGGAGCGATGGACGCGTTCCAGGAGCTTGCCGGGGCCAAAGGAACCACCATGACCATGTCCCTGCTACGCGACCGTCCTCCGGTCCAGGAGGTGGTAGGACGAAGCGAGGCGATCATCAGCGGAGCGAGGGCGTACATCCTGGACGCGGCTGGCAACATGTGGGAAGCGGTGCAGTCAGGTAAAGAGGACCTGGGCGACGAGGTGCTGCAGACCCGACTGGCAGTGACTCACGCCGTCCACGAATCTGCGCGTGCCATAGACATGCTGTACCACGCCTCGGGGACCAACGCAGTTCGCAGCAGCAACCTGTTGGAACGCTACTTCCGGGACGTCCACGCCGCCATGATGCACGCCGGCGGCCTCCTCGCCAACTTCGAGCAGGGCGGCCGCGTCGCAATGGGTCTGCCTCCTGGCGCGCCGGGGTGGTGAAGCTTCACTGCAGCCACCCGGCAGCACTGGCGTAATTCCGCTATTCCGAGGGAATCGAACCCTCTGGCGGTGGGACACGGAAGATTATTCCACCATCAGGCGCGTGTGAGTGCGACAGAAAGGCATCTGTGAGTCGCCGGATTTCCCTCAGGGTCTCAGCGTGCTGGGCATCGGAGCGTTCCCGCGATTCTTTGAATTGGGCTTCAGCCCAAGCGCGCAGTTCCCTGTATTGTTCCTCTGAGCGTTCCCGGGCCCATGCGAACTGGTCGTCGGACCGTTCCCGGGTGGCCTTGACCTCACCTTCCACTCGGCCTTGACGCAAGTAGACCGGCCCCACCAAGCCCAGAATCGCTACACAGGCGACTGCCACCGAGGCGAAAGCGGCTATCAAGGGAGCGTCCATCGGGTCTTCTCTCTGTTCGGTTGGTCCCGTCCTCGTATTATAACCAACTGGCTACGGCCGTACCCAGGTCTCCGACCAGGCCAGGCAGGCGGTGCTGCTCTGCTTCTCGCCCCGGGCCTCCAGCGCCACTTCGCCGTCGGCGTCATCGCCGTTAATCGTTATGCGTCCCGAACGGGCCGGGATGAAGCAGCTGTAGACACCATGGGGCCGCCCGGGGGCGCTGCCTGCCGGCACTGTCAGCATGAACGGCTCCAGGAAGTTGTACCAGGTCAGCGTGATCTGGTCATCGTCGCTTTCGATCGTTTCGGTCCAGAAAGTGTAGGTGTCGCCCTTCTTGTTGAACTCGGCCTCGATGACCTGGATAGACTGGTCGGAAAACTCCGGGAAGAGCAGGCTTTCGATTTCCTCCTGCAGCCACCGTGCCAGCGCGATGTTGTCGGCGTATATCCGGACTCCATCCACGAGGTCGCTCTTGATGAACAGCACATGGCCGGCACCGCTTGGAGAATACAGGACTCGCCAGTGGCTGGTGCGAGTCGTCTGTTCCTCGCCCTCCACCAGCCGGATGAATGAGTTCTCGCCAGTGAGCCTGATGCTGTTCGGATCGATTGGATTGGCCGAAGTCATGAAAGACCTCCCTTTTGTTTCAGTAAATCAAAGTGGGTCGGCTGCGTCTGGAGAAAAACTCCTTTGTGTAGAACTTGCGCCTCACCTGGGCCTTTGTTACATACACTGAAGCAGAGAACACGAGGACAAAGATCACTACGACCAGCGAGAACGCAGCCCAGTAATTGCCTGAGAGCGACAGGAGGAAAGCTCCGAGCATCAGTAGTATGGTGATAAGGAAACTGAGGGCCATACCCAGATACCCCTGCTTGGCACGTTCCTTCAACAGCTCTATTTCGGCCCTGCCGTCATCCTTCAGTTTGTCGGAGGCCCGTTGCATGATTCTGTCGCAGGCCCCCGGAACAATCTCTTCGTAATGCAGGATCGCTTCCTGCATGGGCACCGGTCCCAACACTATGTCTGCCACCGCAAACGACCGGCGGGGCAGGATCGGGACCTCTCTGAGACTCTCAGCTTCATCAACCTCAAAAGTAGCAATGGAATCACGGATGTACCAGTCGACGATGCGGTCGCTCCATTCGTCATTCCGGCTTTCGGACTCCTCCTCCCTTCTGGACCTGTACCGGCGCAGTTCAAGAACGGCAAGCCAGTCGAACATGCGCACCATCCCTTCGAGGAAGGCAAAGAACGGTGTGGTGCGGTTGCAATAGACGCTGTACATCGGATTCTCACGCCCCGCGAGAATAGTGTCCTCGGACGCCCGTATTGTATCCGGCTTCAGACAACGCGCAACGCCGCCCGCCCTATCAATTGAATTCGGGGCGGACGGCGTTGCCGTATGTTCCTGTGTACTACTTTCGACTAGTCTTCTTTCGAAGGGAACCAGTCCTGCTTCCAGGGGAAGTCTCCCTCGGCGGAGTCGAAGGCCGGCAGGCCAGCTTCAATCCGCTCGCGGTAGGGGCTGGTGATGGGCTCGCGGTACGGATAGATGCCACCCTCGTAGACCTCTGGGCCCTTCTTGAAGTGCCTAGCCTCTTCGAGGGTCTCGATGAACGGGGCGTTCATGTCGTAAAGCTGGTCCACGGTCTTGGGACGGGGGCCGGCCTTGGAGACATGGCCGTAGAGCTCGCGCCCAATGATGCGCTCGGCGGTCCAGACGCAGTCGATGAGCTTGTCGATGTCCACGCCGGTCTCGATGCCCATGTCCTCCATCATGTGGAGCAGGTCTTCGGTGGGGGCCATGCCGGTGGCGCGTCCGTTGCCGCAGTAGGGGCAGCCGCCGAACCCGCCGATGGTGCCGTCAAGCTCGAGTGTGTCCTCGGGGCCGAGGGTTCGCATGGCGGCGTAGGCCGACGCGATGGCCATGTTGCGGCCGTTGTGCAGGTGCAGGCGGAAGTGGTCGATCTCCGGCCAGCGCTCCTTCACCCGGTAGAGGCTCTCCTCCACCTTTGCCGGTGTGCAGTGGCTCATAGGGTCGCCCATGGAGACGCTGCGGACATCGATGCCCACCTCGTCCCACATGGCGTGTTCCTTCTCCAGCAGGGTCATCAGGCTGTCCACGGGGAACTCGCCCAGGAAGTTGGAGCCCCAGCTTGCGTTGCAGCCGATGCCCGCTTCCTTGACATTCAGTTCCTGGGCCTGGGCCACCCTCTGAGGCCAGGTCTCCATTTCCTGCATCTGGGAGCGGTTTGTGTTGCGGCGGGTAAACACATCGCACATGTGGCAACTGAGCCGCGGGTATGGGTCACGTTCGATGGTCAGAGGAGGCGAGTATTGCCGGGCGCGCTCGACACCGCGAGAGTTCAGAGCCAGCGCGGTGTAGGTGACTCCAGGCTTGGGGGTGAAGCGGGTTACGATCTCGTCGATTCGCTCCATCTGGGGGGTCCACTTGGGGCTGACGAAGGAGCCGACAACGATGTTCTTCAATCCGCTGTCTGAAAGCTGGTCGAGGAGCTCGATCTTGTCATCGACGGAGATGTTGGCGTCCTCGATCTGCATGCCCTCGCGCATGCCTTCTTCTTTGAACAATACCTTCGGATAGCTTGGCATCTGGGCCTCCTAAATGTTGGGCGGGTCTTGTCAGGGCACAAGTAATTCGCAGGCGGCACAATACCGCCATATTGCGGCGATTGTAGGGTTGCATCGGGGCGGCTGTCAATTGCGAGTAAACACGGCCGTAAAGGTCAACAGAAAGGGCGCGGAATGGGGTTTCCGCGCCCTGATAGACCCGTCGGGCAAGTCTTTTAGCCGGAGGGTTGGTTCAGTTTTGTGGGCCCCAGACGTAATCCACGCCGTCAACGTGGCAGTCCTGGCACCCTCCGAGCATACCCGCCCTGTCGTCGCTGCCGTCAGTGGTATTCTTCAGCCAGAACCAGTCACCGTTGTCTGGATCGTAGCCCGACTGCTTGTACATCACGGTGATAGCAGCCAGGTCGCCGGCGGGCGTGTGATTGTCCTTGACGATGATGGCCCCATCCGGCATGGTGCCGCCAACGGCGTTGAAGGCAGCATCGTTCATGCGAATGGAGAGCAAGGCGCCGTGGGGGTCTTCACCGGGATACTTTTCCGTGGAGTCCGGCCATAGAGACCAATTCGCCTGGTAGTCCACCTCCTCGAGGTAGGCAAGCATCGAGGCCTCCGTTGTGTCGGGAAGCTCCGGTTCGGTCGAGCCTCCGCAAGCGGCCAGGACAAGAGCGAGGCCCAGGATCCCAAGCACCGGCAACCAGAACACCTTGCGTGGGATTTTCATGAAATTCTCCTATAAGGATGACGATTTCTATATGGCGCGGCAGGAATTCTATCGAATATAGTTCCTACACGGAACTACAAAGACATGAAGATTTTGTGAGAAAGTCAACACTCGGCAAATCGGGAATCAGCTACTTGTGAATGACCTTCATCCCACCAATTGATTTACGCTGGGGCTGAGCCGAAGGCATTACTCGAGAGATAGCATTCCAATTCAGGGAGAACTAAAAGGCGCAGCCGTTGCCCTGCAGGGCAAACGCATTCTAATTTTATGGAGCCCAATAAATCGTCATTCCCGCGAAAGCGGGAATCCAAGCCTCCCTGCCCGAAGCTGATTCTATCGGCGCGGAACCATCTGGATTCCCGCTTTCGCGGGAATGACGCGGGGCTGCACCGCGTATCAAGTTAGAACGCGGTTGCCTTGCGTCGCACTGACTTCCGGTTGACACTCTCCGCTGAACGCTCCTATAATCGCGCCAATATCCGCACCTCCAATATGGAGGGCAGGCCGTTTTAACAACCAAACGTTTGGGGCACGTAGGGGAGCTCGGTTGAGCCGGGCTGAGAGGGTGACCGTATGCCACCGACCCTTGCGAACCTGACCTGGGTAATGCCAGCGTAGGGAATCGGCACATGGACGCATAGTAATTGTGAGCCGCCAGATTTCACGCTGGCGGCTTTTGTTTTTGTTTTCACACGGAGAGTATCGTCCGCTACTCAGAACATTGGGAGGAGAGCCATGGTACAAACGGAGTACACCAGCCAGTTCCAGGGCAAGTCCAGCTTCCCGGCCAGCCAGAAAGTGTATAAGGAAGGGTCGCAGCCTTCCATCAGGGTGCCCTTCCGCCAAGTGACGCTGACCCCCACCACGGGCCGGTTCGGGCAGGAAGAGAATGCCCCGATGGACATCTACGACACCAGCGGGCCCTACTCGGACTCCGGCGCATCCCTCGACCTCGGACAGGGGCTTTCGGCGCTCCGCCGCGACTGGATCATGGCCCGGGGCGACGTGGAGGAGTATGACGGCTACGGCGTCCCCCTCCGTGGCAAGAACGTCGCGCAACCCTTCCCCGGCCTGACGCGCAAGCCCCTCCGGGCCAAGTCCGGCAAGGCCCCGACGCAGATTCGCTACGCCCGTGAGGGCATAGTCACGCCGGAAATGGAATTCATCGGCATCCGCGAGGGCATCGATCCCGAGTACGTGCGGGAAGAAATCGCACGGGGCCGGGCGATCATTCCTTCCAACATCAACCATCCAGAGTCCGAGCCGATGATCATCGGCCGGAACTTCCTGGTGAAGGTCAACGCAAACATCGGCAACTCGGCCATCACCTCCTCCATTGAAGAGGAAGTGGAAAAGATGCTGTGGGCCACCAAGTGGGGCGCCGACACCGTGATGGACCTCTCCACTGGGCGGGACATCCACACCACCCGCGAGTGGATCCTCCGCAACTCACCAGTGCCCATCGGCACGGTGCCCATCTACCAGGCGCTGGAGAAGGTGGGAGACAACCCCGAGGAGCTGACCTGGGAGTTGTACCGGGAGACGCTGATCGAGCAGGCCGAGCAGGGCGTGGACTACTTCACAATTCACGCTGGCGTGCGCCTGCAGTATGTGCCGATGACCGCCAATCGGATCACCGGCATTGTGTCCCGCGGCGGCTCTATCATGGCCGGCTGGTGCCTGGCCCACCACGAAGAGAACTTCCTCTACGTGCATTTCGAAGAAATCTGCGAAATCATGCGGACCTACGACATCTCCTTCTCGCTGGGCGACGGCCTCCGCCCCGGCTGCATCGCCGACGCCAACGACGAAGCGCAGTTCAGTGAGCTGGAGACCCTGGGCGAGTTGACCAAGATCGCCTGGGAGCACGATGTACAGGTGATGATCGAGGGCCCGGGCCATGTCCCGATGCACAAGATCAAGGAGAACATGGACAAGCAGCTCGAGGTCTGCCACGAGGCTCCCTTCTACACGCTTGGCCCGTTGGTCACCGACATCGCGCCGGCCTACGACCACATCACATCGGGCATAGGCGCGGCGATGATCGGAATGTTCGGCACCGCCATGCTGTGCTATGTGACGCCCAAGGAACACCTGGGGCTGCCTCACCGCGAGGATGTCAAGACCGGCGTGATCACCTACAAGATCGCCGCCCATGCCGCCGATGTGGCCAAGGGACATCCGATGGCCCAGCACTGGGATGATGCGCTGTCCAAGGCACGGTTCGAGTTCCGCTGGGAGGACCAGTTCAACCTGGCGTTGGACCCGGACACGGCCCGCGACTACCACGACGAGACGCTGCCGGCCACAGGCGCCAAGGTAGCCCACTTCTGCTCGATGTGCGGCCCCAAGTTCTGCGCGATGAAGATCACGCAGGATGTGCGGGAGTACGCAAGGAACCAGGGCGTTTCCGTGGAGACCGCCTTCGACCAGGGCATGGAGGAAAAGTCCAAGGAGTTCCGGGAAGCGGGTAGCAAGATCTACCAGAAAGCCTAGCCCTTCACCAGGACAGTGAAACAGGATTCAAGGGGCGATTTGCAAATCGCCCCTTTTTTGTCGAAGATAGTCGGTAGCTTTGATGGAGGACCACCAAATGGCGATCTACTTTCTTCTGGGAAGGCTGAGCGGCGAAGGCCAAAGGATGCTGCACAGCAATCCGGACCTGGTCTCCGACACCGCAGCTACGCTTGATGTGGAAGGCGCGAAAATCCTCGGCCAGTATGCTGTGCTGGGGCATTACGACTTCATCACCATGGTGCTGGCAGACGAGAACGAGGCAGTCGCGAGGCTGTCCGCAGAGTTCGGCGCCCAGACCGGCCTGCACTTCGAGACGCTTTCGGCCGTCGCTGTCGGATTCCTTGCCGACAATGATCCTTCGGGTGAATCGCCCGACCGCGCCTCCGTAGAGATGGGAACAAGCAACGGTGCTTGAGGCAAAGGACGCCCGACTGAGGGCGGCCCGTGAGCTGTTGCAGGCTGCCCGCGACGAATTTTCCCGCGCCGAGGATGCACGGGGCGGAGCCGCAGTTATAGGCCTGCGCAATTCCTGCGGGAAGGGTTGGCTCGCTGTGGTCGAAGCGATAAATGCCCATTTCTTAAATCAGGGAGTCCCGGAGTCGGAACTACCCGACAAAGAGCGGGGCAGAAGATTCTTTGTCGCCCGCTATATGAACCGTGAGATGCGAAAGAACTACGATTCGATGTGGAAGACATTTCACGTTGACGGGTACTACGAAGGTATCGTCGAGTTTGACGAAATGCAGGACCGCTTCGAAGAGCTGGAGGAGTTCATCGAGGCTATCGAATCGTCCGCGGTCCAGTGATTCCACAGCGTCTCATCCGCTATCGCACCTGCGTTACTGCGCTATAATTGTCTTTGACTTCTCTTCGGCGCCCCCATCGGGGGTGCTGTCATTTCACAACCCTTGCCCTGGTGGTCGTTGCCGATGTTCAGTCCCGTTTCAAGCCGTGTGAGTTTCCCCGAACTGGACGCCCGAATTCTGGAGCACTGGAAAGAGCGTGATGTGTTCCGCCGCGCCGGAACCGAGCGGGAGGGCGCGCCTCGGTTCATGCTCTACGACGGGCCGCCAACGGCCAACGGCAGCCCCGGAATCCATCATGTATTGGCACGCATCTTCAAGGACGTCATGTGCCGGTACAAGACGATGAAGGGCTACCAGGTGTTGCGCAAGGGCGGCTGGGACACCCACGGCCTGCCGGTCGAGCTCGGCATCGAGCAGGAGCTGGGCCTCACGAGCAAGCGCGACATCGAGGAGTACGGCATCGAGGAGTTCAACCAGAAGTGCCGAGAGAGCGTCTTCCGCTATGTCCGGGAATGGGAGGAAATGACCGACCGCATCGGTTTCTGGGTGGACATGGACGACCCTTATGTCACCCTGGAGAACGACTACATTGAGTCGGGCTGGTGGATCCTCAAGACCCTGTGGGACCGCGGCCTGCTGTACCAGGGGATGCGCGGCACGCCCCACTGCCCGCGATGCGTCACCAGCCTCAGCTCCCACGAGCTGGCCCTGGGCTACCAGGAGGACACCCCCGACCCGTCCGTGTTCGTAAAATTCGAGCTAACTGGTTGGGACCACACACGCAGGCGCAAGGACGCCTTCAACAACTCATTTGGGAGACTTACCGAGCATGGCGAGCCAGTCTATTTGCTCGCTTGGACCACGACTCCCTGGACGCTACCGGGCAATACCGGCCTTGCCGTAGACGCATCGGCTGAGTATTCGATGGTAGAGGTAGAGGGAGATGCAGGGAAGGAGCGGCTAGTATTGGCTACGGCCCTCCTTGAGAGAGTGATCCAACAGCCTTATAGAGTGCTCGCAACGTTTGATGGCCGTGACCTGGTGAGACTGACTTACAGGCCCTTGTACAATCCCACGGATTATGGGGCCGAGATAAGAAAATTTGGCGGGCCAGAACTCGACTATGAAGAACGGGGAATTTTAGGACCAGCAGAGTCTTTAGATTCTCTAATAGTCCCTGGCGAATTTGTATCTATGGAGGACGGCACTGGAATCGTTCACATAGCGCCGGCCTTCGGCGACGAAGACTTGGATCTGGGCCGTTATGAGGGCCTGAACTTCGTGCAGCCTGTGGACTTGCAGGGCATCGTCACCGGTAGCTATCCCTTTGCGGGCAAGTTTGTGAAGGACGCCGACCCCGAAATCATGGCCGACCTTAAGGAGCGCGGCCTGCTGTATCACCGCGATATCTACCGCCATACCTATCCTTTCTGCTGGCGCTGTGACACCCCGCTCCTCTACTATGCCAAGAGCTCGTGGTACATCCGCACCTCAGCGCAGAAAGGTGCCCTTGTCGAGCAAAACAGCCGTATCAACTGGTACCCCGACCACATCAAGGAGGGCCGCTTTGGCGAGTGGCTCCGGAACAACGTGGACTGGGCCATCTCCCGCGAGCGCTACTGGGGCACTCCCATCCCCATCTGGCAGTGCGGCAGTTGCAGCAACCAGGTCTGCATCGGCGGGCGAGACGAACTGAAGGAGCGGCTGGGGAACCCCCACCCTAACTCTCCCCCAGAGGGAGAGGGGATTGATGTGGACGGTCTGGATCTGCACCGACCCTACGTGGACGAAATCACCCTCCCCTGCGACCGGTGCGACGGAACCATGTCGCGCATCCCGGAGGTGATGGACTGCTGGTTCGATTCCGGCGCGATGCCCTTCGCCCAGTCCCACTATCCCTTCGAGAACCCAGAGATGGAGAAGGACGGGCTGTTCCCCGCCGACTATATCTGCGAGGCGGTGGACCAGACCCGCGGCTGGTTCTACAGCCTGCACGCCCTTTCGACGCTGCTGAAGGGCGAACCGTCCTACAAGAACGTGATCTGCCTCGGCCTCATTCTCGATGAGCGCGGGCGCAAGATGAGCAAGCGTGTGGGCAACGTCGTAGAGCCGTTGCCTCTGCTGGACGAGCACGGGGCAGACGCCCTGCGCTGGTACCTGTTCACCGCATCCCAGCCCGGAGAGGCCCGTCGCTTCTCGTCGCGGCTGGTGAACCAGACGCTGCGGCAGGTGCTGCTGACGCTGTGGAACATCTACTCCTTCTTCACCGGCTACGCGGCCATCGACAAGTTCGACCCGACGAAGAAGCCCGCCGACTGGAAGCCCGAGAACGAGCTGGACCGCTGGGTGCTCTCCGAGCTGAACGAGTTGGTTGCTGAAGTCGACCGCTGCATGGAGAACTACGACCCCACTAACGCAGGACGGCGCATCCAGGAGTTCGTCGACCGGCTGTCCAACTGGTATGTGCGCCGGAGCCGCCGCCGGTTCTGGCGCAGCGACGAGGGCGACGCTGACAAGCTGTCGGGCTATTTCACCCTGCACACCTGCCTGGTCACCGTAGCCAAGCTGATGGCCCCTCTGGCCCCCTTCGTGTCCGAGGAGATCTACCGGAACCTGGTCTGCTCCGTTGATCCGGACGCCCCGGACAGCGTCCACCTGGCCGACTATCCCGTGGCCGACGAGTCGCTGATTGACGACGACCTGATGGAAGCCACCCGGCTGGCCATGCGCATCTCCAGCATGGGGCGCGCCGCACGCTCCAAGTCCGGCCTCAAGGTACGCCAGCCCCTGGCGTCGGCGGCTGTCAAGACACGGACCGCGTCAGAGCGAGCCTTCGTGGAGCAGGTGCGTGCTCAGATCATCGACGAGTTGAACATCAAGGACATCGAGCTGCTGGCGGACGATGCCCCTCTGTTCCTGGAAGCGCAGGAGCAGGCTGACGGCCAGCCGGAGGCCACTGTCACGGTCGGCCACTACACGGCATCGATGGAAGCGGGCTATCTGGTGGCCATGAACGGCGAGATAACGCCCGAACTGGCCGAAGAGGGACTGGCCCGCGAGCTGGTACACCGCATCCAGGGCCTCCGCCGCTCTGCCAATTTCGAGGTCACCGACCACATACAGACTTTCTATGACGGCCCCGATGAACTGGCCGGCGTTATGCGGGGCAATTTCGCCGCCTACATCCGCGAGGAGACCCTCAGCGAACTGGTGGAGCCCGGACCTCCCCCCGAAGGCGCCAAGTCCGAGACCGCCAAAATCGAGGGGCAGGAAATCACCCTCGCCGTTCGCCGTGTCTAGCCCGGAAGTGGTAGCTTCGTTGATCGAGAGTACTCTGCCACAGTTCCCTCTCCCTCCGGGAGAGGGCTAGGGTGAGGGCGTCCCTTGCCTGAACTCCCCGAAGTCGAAAGCGTCCGCCGCAGCCTGCTCCGGTCCGGCCTCGCCGGACGCACTATCACCCGCGCAGAAATCGGCTGGGCCAACACGGTCAAACACCCTTCGGCGGAGGAGTTGTCGGCATCGCTGGCGGGACGGACGGTTGAGGCCGTGGAGCGTCGCGCCAAGTACCTGCTGTTCCCTCTCAAGGGGATGCCTAACGCAACTTTTGCAGCCCACCTGGGCATGACCGGCAACCTGGTGGTGCAGCCTCAAGAACAACCGCCCCATCCAATGACGCGGCACACTTTCGCGCTGGACGACGGCCGGGAGTTGCGTTTCGTAGACGGTCGCAAGTTCGGCAAGCTGTGGCTGGCTGACGACCTCGCAAAGATCCTCCCACTCCTGGGGCCTGAGCCGCTGGAGGGCGACTTCACGACCGAGTGGCTGGCGGATTCGCTGGCAAAGCGCAACGCGCCGGTCAAGGCGCTGTTGCTGGAGCAGTCCATCGCGGCGGGCGTGGGCAACATCTACGCGGACGAGGCGCTGTTCCTTTCCGGCATACGGCCCGACCGCCAGGCGTCGGATCTGTCGGCGGACGAGGTTGTCCGGCTGCGGCAGGGGATCATCGACTGCATCAACGCCGGGTTCGCTGTCTACGATCGGGCCCGCGACGCTCGCTGGCCCGAACCCCCGGAGCCCATGGGCACCTGGAGCCACCCTCGAGACGCCATCACGCCCTGCCCCAACTGCGGCGGCAAGATGCAGTCAACGCGGATTCGGGCCCGCGGAACGTGGTTCTGCCCACGGTGCCAGGTTTGAACGTTAGTCCAGCGCCGTCCCGTAGATGTGCGTGGGCACCACCACGATGGCGGAGCGGCGGTCGGTGACCATGGCGGCGTCGTACTCTTCCCAGTTGGAGTGCTCTTCCCCGGCCGCGGCGCGGTAGACATCCCGCAGCGCCAGACGCAGCTCATCGGCATCAGTATTGTTGGCCGATATGATGCGCGCCTGCCCCTCCAGCACCACGAACGGCCGCCACTCCTCGGCGGAGACCAGCAGCGTGCAACTGGGGTTGCGGCGCAGCAGGTGCAGCTTGGCACGGGTCTCGGTTACGGTGAAGGCCACACCGTCCTGGTAGGCGCCACAGGTGATGATGCTCATCTGGGACGCGCCGTTGCGCCGGAAGGCGGTCAGCACACCACGGTGGTTGTTGGTGCAGAACTCGCGAACGTTATCAGGTAGCATGGCTTCTCTCCAGTCCAGATTCAGGGAACGCCCCACTCCAACCCTCGCCCGGAAGGATAGGGAACTTTGCCGGGCGGTTCATGGAGAATGGGGGCGTCAGAATTCGACTTCGTACATATAGTAGCGGGTGGGGTACATGTCCAGGGACCGGTAGACCTGCTGGGCGGTTGTGTTTTCCTGCTCCACGTACAACCGCAGGCCGCAGACACCGCCGGCCGCCCGCGCTTCCTCTGCCACATGGCGATGCAGGGCGCTGTAGACTCCCCTGCGTCGATACTCATGCCGGACATAGACGCTCTGGATCCACCACCACAGCCCGTTGCGCCAGTCGCTCCACTCGTAGGTGACCATCAACTGACCGGCAGGGAGGCCGTCGATCTCGGCCACCAGGTAGAAGCCGAGCGAACTGTCCGCCAGAACCGCATCGACGCCGGGACCAACCGTAGCTGGGTCCAGGGCCATGCCCTCCGTTTCCGCGGCCATGGCAATGTTGCTTTCGACTATGAACGAGGCATCCGAGGGAGTGGCCACTCGTATGTGTATTGGTGTGGGCATAGCAGTAGTTTAACAGCCTGGCAATCCGATCAACCGGGGATGGTGCTCCAATCGATACCTCAGCACCCACGGCCAAGGGAGTATAATTCTAATTGCAACATGAAAGTGCCATACGGTATGGGCGGACGGCGATATGTTTGAGAACCTGACGGAACGACTGACCGGAATTTTCAACCGGCTTTCCAGCAAGGGAAGGCTGACCGACAAGGACATTGACGAAGCCCTGTCGATGGTGCGCCGGTCGCTGCTGGAGGCCGATGTCAACTTCCGCGTGGCCCGCGACTTCGTCGCCCGCGTCAAGGAGCGGGCCCAGGGCGCCGAGGTCCTGGAGAGCCTGACGCCCGGCCAGCAGGTGGTCAAGATCGTTCATGAAGAGCTCACCGAGCTGCTTGGCGGCGCTTCCGCCAGCTCCGGCCCTTCGACAGGCTCAGGGCGGTCGGGTATCACCCTGTCCAGCCATCCGGTGTCAGCCCTCATGCTCGTGGGCCTGCAGGGTTCCGGCAAGACCACCACCGCCGCCAAGGTCGCCCTCGAACAGCGCAAGCAGGGCCACCGCTCCCTGCTCATCGCCGCCGACCTCCGCCGTCCTGCCGCTATCCAGCAGTTGGAGACTCTGGGCCGCCAGCTGGACATTCCGGTCTACTCCGAGGACCCAGGTTCATCCAACGCCGTCCGGGTGGCGCGCAACGGCTTGGCACGCGCGGCTGAACTGGGGGTCAACTGGGCCATCGTGGACACCGGAGGCCGCCTGCAGATCGACGACGAGCTGATGGAGGAGCTGGAGGAGATACGGGACGCAGTCAACCCCCACGAGACTCTGCTGGTGGTCGACGCGATGACCGGTCAGGACGCCGTCAACACCGCAGAGGGCTTCCACCAGCGGGTGGGACTGACCGGCCTCATCATGAGCAAGATGGATGGCGACGCCCGAGGCGGAGCGGCCCTGTCCATCACCCGCGTGACCGGCGTGCCCATCAAGTACATGGGCGTGGGAGAGCGTTCGGATGGTCTGGAGGTCTTTCACCCCGACCGGCTGGCATCCCGCATCCTGGCCATGGGCGATGTGCTCACGCTCATCGAGCGGGCCCAGGAAGCCGTTGACGAAGAGAAGGCCAAGGAGATGGAGCGCAAGTTCCGCCAGGCCAGCTTCGACCTGAACGATTTCCTTGACCAGCTTCAGAGCGTGAAAAAGATGGGCTCGCTGGACCAGATCATGGAAATGATTCCCGGCATGGGGAACAACGCCCGCAAGATGATGTCAGGAGACCTGGACGAAACGAAGCTGAAGCGCATCGAGGCCATCATCCACTCCATGACGCCGGACGAGCGGCAGCGCCCCGATATCATAAACGGAAGCCGCCGACGAAGGATCTCCCGAGGCAGCGGCACCACCCCACAGGACATCAATCAGCTACTCAACCAGTTCAAGCAGACCCAAAAGCTCGTGCGCCAGATGTCCCGCTCCCGCAACCCCGCCAACCTCATGAAAATGTTCGGGCGGTAGCAGAACCCGGCAGACAGTTTATTCATGCGCCAACGTAGCGTGAAGGTCTTTTCTCCAAGAGGACTATTTTCAGCGTTGTCGTGCTCTCATGGCCTTAACCGGACTGTCGTCTTAGACTACTGGATTCCTGCTTTCGCAGGAATGACGGGGGCCTGCCTTCGCGTGAATGACGGAACTGGTAAAAATTACCGTTCGGGGCCCTCTTGGAATTTGCGGTAGCCTTAAACCATGCCCGACCGCATGGCGGCGAACAGGTACGCCGTGGCGTAGCTGCGCCAGGGGCGCCACCGCTCCGCCAGCGCCTCCACCTCAGTGTCGTTGACCGGCTCGCCGTCCCGCAGGAGGCGTGAGACGCCGCGGCGCAGGGCCAGGTCACCCAGCGGTAGCGCGTCGGGGCGGGCCAGGCCCCGGACCATCGCCCACTGCGCCGTCCAGTTGCCGATGCCTCTCAGTGCCGTGAGCCGCCGGACAAACTCTTCGCCTGGCAACTGCCACACCTCTCCCCAGTCCGGCGCAGTCGCGGCCTCGGCGATCCCGTACACATACTCGGCTTTGCGCTGGGTCAGCTTCAGCGTCCGCAGCTCTTCCGGCGACGATGCCAGGATTGCCTCTGGGCGCGGGAACGAGTGGTAGGACACGCCGGCGAACTCGGAACACTCCCCGAACCGCTCGATCAGCAACAGCCGCATGGCACGCGCCACCGCCGCCGAAATCTGCTGCCCCAGAATCGCCAGCACCAGGGACTCGAACAGCGTAGCCGTCCGGGGCAGATGGAGGCCACGGAACTCAGTCACCAGTCCGGACATCGCCGGGTCAGACTCCGCCAACTCGTAGAACTGCGTCAGATCCTGTTCCACCCCAAGCATCCAGCGCAACTGCTCCGTCGCCAGACTTGCATCAGAGTCAGTGAGCCCCTCACTCTCCAGTCCCACAGCCAGCACAGGCCCGTCGATCGTGCCGACCGAACGGACCGACGCCAGGGCGAGACGGCCGTCCAGGTCAAGGAGCCTTCGATAAACGCCGCCGTCCAGCGTGTCGGCGCCGCTCCTGGCCTGGAAGTAGGTGTGGTACCCGGCGGTGAGCTCGAAGTCGAAGGGCGGTGTGGGTTCCAGGGTGAATGTCAGTGTGGCCATCGCAGGGGTCAGTCTCCCCGCAGTGGCACTGAGCCAAGCACCGTATAGCGGGCGCCGTTGGGGTGGAGTTCGCTCCGCATCACCTCCACCGACTCAACCACCCAGCGAACGGCAGAAGGCGGCGTCAGCCCCGACACCACTGAGCCGATGCGTCCACGGTTGGCGTCAGAGACCGTGCGCCTTGGGCGGCCAAGAGTGATATGCGGACGGAACGGCCGCTCCTCCGGCGGGTGTCCCAGCGCGGTGATGGCCGCTTCAGCATCCTGCTGCAGCCGGGACAGGGCATCGAGGTTCCCGTCGACACCGGCCCACAGCACCCGCGGTTTGTGGCGGTTGGGAAACATCCCCAGACCCGCCAACTCCAGCGAAAACGAAGCATGGCTGGCGGCGACCGGCTCCAAGCAGTCCAGCAGGGGCGCCACACCGACTGAGGGAATGTTGCCGAGGAACTTGAGTGTAAGGTGCATTCCGCTGGGGTCGGCCCATTGGATGCCCTCCGGCACCTTCTCGCGTATTCGCGCTACCGCATTTACCAGCTGCTCCCGAGCCTCGCTGGACAGTACGACAGCTACGAAAACGCGAACGGTATCGGAGCGTGAGTTCATGACGTCTGGCGTGCCGAGTCGAGTGTGCGCCTGAGGGAATGTCGGGCCGCAACGAGATCGATGTACGACTTTACCGCGCAGTCGAGCCCGCCATTCTCGGTATAGACGGCGGGAACTACGCAGTTCACTCGCCCCTCGCGCCGGTAGGTCTCTGCCTGTTCAAGTTCGCCCTTATCGTAGACGGCAATCGAGAGCCCGCCGAGGTCCTTGACCAACCGGAAGCAGGGAACATCGGTCTCCCCGTCCCCGATGTAGACCATGTTCTCGAAGGGTACCGGCCGCTCCTCCTCAGGCACGAATTTGTTGATAATGGAGCTGTCTTTCCAGTCGTGGGCCCCCTTGTTGATACGGAAGAGGTACTGGGTCTTGGTGGTGAAGTTGATGGCCACGGCGGGCCAGACCGCGATTCCATCGGCGTCGTACAGGAACTTCGATGCATAGATCCGGCTCAACTGGGCCGCGATTGAAGTGCCCTCAATGATCTCGGAGTTGCCGGAGGAGATCACGTAATGCTCTACGAAGATGCCCTTTCCCTGGCCGTAGGCGTTGATGCGCTCAAACCATCCTTCCACACCCGGAAAGAACTCGATCTCCCTGCTTCGGGCGACGAGGTCCTCCCGCCGCACCGGCATCCCTGCCGCCTTGGCCTTCTCCAGCATCACGAACATATAGGAGAGAATGCCGTCGGCGTGATTTACCTCTGCCAGCGAGTCTACCTCTCTCCAGAAGTCCGGGGCGGTCATTCCGATGTTCGGTATGAACTGCCGCTCCTGCATGTTGCCGGGAGCGAGGGTGCCGTCGAAGTCGTAGATGATGGCCAGCGGAATGGCTCCCTGGGGCATGGGCGGACTCCTCGAAACGCGGTACAACCCTATTTTACGTCAAGTCGCGTCTGTCCCTGTACCACCGGTCGTTGCAGTGTTGCAGCAACCTCGTTGTACCACTCGGTGAGGTCCCCTACGGAGTACCGGGCGTTGGCAGGGCTGGGGTTCGGCACGACGATCACTTGCGAAAAGCCTATACCGCCCAACTGCAGTCCCAGCTCGGGCGCTGACTTCTGCCCTTCGGCGTATTGCAGGTAGGCCTTGTAAGCCATCAGTCCGTGAAAGCACACCAGCCGGGGCTGGAACTCCAGCAACCTCTCCCGCAGCACGGGCGCCCACTGGCGGTAGTCGGCGGCCCTCAATCCGCTGCCCTGCGGTGTGGGCCTCTTCACCAAATCGGTAAAGCCGATGCCGTGGTCGAGAAGGAGGGCGTCGTCCGAGGGAGTGCATTCCCGGCCCAGGGCCGGCGGCAGCAGCAACGAACGATTGAAGGCCGCCCAGAACCGGTTGCGAGGGTTGGCGAAGTAATGGCCCTCCTGCGCCGAGTATTCCGAGGGGTTCAAGCCCACGAACACCAGCTGCAACCCCGGCGTGAGCAGGTCGTGCAGGGTTCGCATATCTCCAAGTGATTCAGACTGCGTCTTCCCCATTAGCCAGTTCTACAGGCCCAAAAGGCGGGCCGCGTTCCCACCGAGTATCAAGCTGCGTTCGCTCTCCGTAAGATCCTGCCCGGCTATCTCCCCCAACGGCCGCGCAGGCTGCATTAGCGGATAATCCGAGGCGAACAAAATCCGGTCGGCACCAACCAAGCCCGCTACCGAATGGTAGATCCCTGGCCGGTACAGAAATGGCGACGCCGCCGAATCAAAATACACGTTCCTCAGCGCTTCCCCAACTTCCGGCATGAGCGCGTAGAACGGCAGGCCCCCGCCCCAGTGGGCACAGATCATCATGTTCTCCGGGAAATTTTCGATGAGCGCCATTACCTTGGCAGGCGTCGTTTCGCCCTTGCCGGGGTACCGGTGGCCCACCGGTTCGGAGCAGTGGAGCAACAGCGGCAGTCCTAGAGCGCACGCCATGTCCATCAGCGGCGCCATCAGGGTGCGGTCGGCAATGTCGATTCCCTGGCTGTCAGGATGCAGTTCGCCTATGCCACGAAGGCCAGCTGCCGCGCAACGATCGACTTCCCTGAGGGCATCGTCTCCCCATGTTGGATTGACCGAGGCGAACCCGGTAAGCCGCCCGGAATGCGCGTCAACGGCTTCTATGAGGTAGTCATTGGCTTCAACGGCAACCTCGTAGTCCGACCAGCCCATCCCCATCACCACCGCATGATTGACCCCGTCACGGTCCATGGCTACCAGCAGCGAGCCCGCATCGGCAATGCGTGCGCTCGGGTTGGACAGGATGGCGCTGAAGGTGGAATCCCTGGAGGCCAACTCCTGCCGTCGGTCGGGGAACGAGGGCGGCAGAATGTGGGAGTGGGCGTCAACAATCATTGAAGTATGTAAGTAGGACTATGTAACTATCTCAATATGAGCGTACGCTGCGCGTATCACCCGCCTTCCAGCTTTGGACCACTGGATTCCTGCTTTCGCAGGAATGACGACTTTGGGCCCCCAGCGAGTTTTGAGATAGTTTCTAAGTAAGAGGGGGTCAGATTTTCGCTCTTCTTTCTTTGTCCCGCACCTAGTGGTCCCGCCCGTTGTCGCTGAACTCGTTATCGCTGTAGACGGCTGTCTCGCGGCCTTGAAATACATGCACGACAAAGTTGTTCCGGATTATGCCAACCGCGTCGGCGATGTCCTCGTCCACCGCGTCCATGATTTCCTGGATGGCCTGCTGCGTGAGGCTTTCGTCCACGGCCAGTGCAACATGCACCATCTCGGCCGTGAAGTGGATGTCCACCCTGCCGACCGTGCGGTCGAACTCGACAATGTTATAGGCCTCGGAGTGCGGGGTGCGAACTTCCCGCTCGAATGTGAAGTCAGCCACCGCCGTCCTCCCTTACCTGGAAAAATTCCCGTGCTTCCCTTCCCGGCAACTTCTTCACCCTCTTACACTCCTGCGTGCAAGCATCGGGTCAGGAGGCTGGTCAAGGCCTCACCTGGCCACTACCCATGATAACCCACTTGTAGGAAGTCAGTTCCTTCAGCCCCATGGGCCCCCGGGCGTGCATCTTCTGGGTGCTGATACCCACCTCTGCGCCGAGGCCGAACTGCCCTCCGTCGGTGAATTGGGTGCTGGCGTTGACATACACCGCCGCGGCGTCCACTTCGTCCAGGAAGCGCATCGCAGCCGAGTAGTCCTCCGTGATTATGGCTTCGGAATGCCCGGACCCGTAGATCTCGATGTGCTCGAGAGCCTCGTCCATCGAGTCGACAACCTTCACGGCCGCGGCCATCGCCAGGAACTCCCGGCCCCAGTCCTCCTCCTCCGCAGGTTGCAGGTTGCCCACCGCTCCCGGACCCAGGATGGTCAGTGCGCGGTTGTCGCAATGTAATTCCACACCGGAAGCGGCCAGGCCAGCTGCGATCCGGGGCAGTCCTTCCATTGCGATTGCAGAGTGCACCAGGATGGTGTCCAGTGCGTTGCAGATGTAGGGGCGGCGCACCTTGGCATTCAGGGTCACGCTCGCCGCCATGTCCAGGTCTGCGGCCCGGTCAACGTAGGTGTGACAGACTCCCACCCCGCCAGTGACTGCGGGCATCGTGGCGTTTTCGCCGACGAACCGCACAAGCCCCTCGCCGCCCCGTGGAACGATGAGGTCGATGTACTGGTTCATCTTCAGCATCGCGTCCACCAGATCGCGGTCGGGATTGTCCACGAACTGCACGGCGCCTTCGGGGGCGCCCGCTTCTGAGAGCGCCCGTCGGATCAGTCGGACCAGCTCGGAGTTTGACCGCAGCGCCTCCTTGCCTCCCCGCAGGATGCAGGCGTTGCCCGACTTGAAGCACAGGCCGAAGATGTCTACGGTCACGTTGGGGCGGCTCTCATATATGCTGGCCACCACGCCCAGGGGAATGCGTCGGCGGCCGATGACCATGCCGTTGGGAAGCCTGTTCGTTTCCAGGGCCTCCCCCACCGGGTCGGGGAGCGCAGCGATCTTCCTCTGCTCGGCGGCGGTGCCGCTCAACCGCTCAGGGGTCAGCAGCAGCCGGTCAATCATCGCCTCACTGAGCCCTCCGTTACGGGCTTCGGCACAGTCTTCGGCGTTGGCTCGCAGCAGTTCCTCGGCGTCATGCTCCAATAAGTCTGCGAGGGTGTTTAGCGCCTGGTTCTTGACTGTGGTCGACAGCCTTGCCACCTGCTTCGCCGCACCACGCGCCGCCTGTCCCTGGCTGATCAAATCTGCAACGGTTTTTGTCGTCATATCTCACTCGGATGCATCTGTGTGATCCTTGCTACCCATTGCCTATCAGAGGCTTTCCCATTGATCCCTGGTGATTTCTGCCTGACGCAATATCTGGGCGAGCAAAGTGCGACTTATGTCGGCTCTATGGGGATTCGGTATGATTATTCTTATTCGACCCTTTTCCATGTGCTGATGCCTGCGTCCTTGAAACGGACCGTCAAATCCTGTCTGCCTGAGAAAAACGATTAGGTCTCTTCTCTTGATAGGGCCAAAGGTCGGCACTAGGCGGTCTTTTCCTTGGGCATGAGGTTTATCGAAGGAAGCACCGGTATTTCATGTCCCCGCTCAATGCCGAGGATTATCCAGTCTTCCAGTACTTCTTTTAGCTCCCTGCGACATTCTTCGAGAGTGTCTGCATTGGCCCACACCCCTTGAAAACCATAGATATCGCCATAATAGGAGCCGTCCTCGCAGAAGATAACAAAGTTGGCATCCCGCATGGCTATTTCAATGTACTCAGCAAGCAACTCGTCGGGCGGCACTGACGGCAGAATTACTCCCATGGCTCTTTTCCTCCGAGATTCTCTGCTCTCGAGTGTCCCCTTACTCTACAGCAGCACCAGGTTGTTTCGATGCACTACTTCCTGGCCATAGTTGTAACCGAGCGTCTCATCGATTCTCTCGGAACGGAGGCCCCGCACCCGGTTGATGTCCTCGGCACTGTAGTTCGCGATGCCGCAGGCGATCCGCCTGCTCTCACCATCTACGACGAAGACTGTATCCCCCCGGCTGAAATCTCCATTCGCGGAACGCACGCCGGCCGGGAGCAGGCTCCGATGCTGTGCCACCAGGGCCCTGACAGCCCCGTCGTCAACCACCACCTCTCCCCGCTGCGAGATGCCGCTGAGCATCCAGCGCTTGCGCGCCTCCAGCTTCTCGCCGGCTGCCTCGAAGTAGGTGCCGATGTCCTCTCCGCGCGCCGCCTTCAGCGCAGCCCCGTCCTGCCGCCCGTGGGCCATGATCATTGGAATCCCGGAAGTTGTCACCAGACGCGCCGCGTCCAGCTTGGTGGGCATTCCTCCTCGGGCCCATGGCTGCAGGTGGCGCCCCGCGGCCGCCTCGATACGCTCGTCCACCCGCTGCACCCGGGGGATGAGTGTGGCCGTTGGATCTGTCCTGGGGTCGGCCGTGTACAGGCCGTCGATGTCCGTCAGGATCAGCAGCAGGTCCGCATCCACAAGGTTGGCGACCAGCGCCGACAACCGGTCGTTGTCGCCGAACACGGCCCCGATCTCGTCCACTGCGACCACGTCGTTTTCATTAAGGAGAGGCACAACTCCCAGGTCCAGCAGGCCCCGAAGCGTATTTCCCACATTCAGGTATGACTGCCGGTTGGAGAGGTCGCCGATGGTGAGCAACGCCTGAGCGACGGTCACGCCATGCACCGCGAACTGTTCCTGGTAGATCTGCATCAGCCGGCTCTGCCCCACGGCTGCGGATATCTGCCGGGACTGTATGTCCCGTGAGACCGGCCCTTCCCTGCCCAGCGCCGCGCGGCCCATCGCAATCGCCCCCGAAGTCACCAGCATTACCTCTGCGCCCTGGTCTCGCAGTTGGCAGATCTGACGCACGACGCTGCCCAGCACCTTGAGGTTGACCCCGCCTGTACCCTCGCCGTCCGCCGCTTCCGTCAGGATTGCCGTTCCGGCTTTGACGACGATGCGCCGGTAGACCAAGGGCGACGCCCCTTCATCGTTGGCAGGAGGAAACGTCTGGGGTGATGGAGAACGGTGGCTGGCAGAAGCCATGATGAGAACACTCGCCAGATATCGGAGATGGTAATTCGCGATCAGGGAGGACGGTTGGGGACTCGATTGTATCGCCATTCAATAATATAGCCTGCAGGCACTTTAGTCATTTCAATGATCCTTCCCGTGCCCTTACTGCCCGCTTGTGGCCGCTTCAGCTTCTAATGTGCCCCCCTCATGCTTGAAACGCCGTATCGTATGGATTAGTCTGATTGAGAGAGTATGCCAGCCTGATCATTCAATCGATCTGGAGGGTTGATATGGCCCAAATTGGAACCGCCTTTTCCTGCGCCAAGTGCCATCACAACCAGTACGACACCGAAGAGATTCGCACTACCGGCAAGTACTCCCGTTTCTTCGACATCCAGAATAAGAAGTTCATCGCGGTGTCGTGCACCCGGTGCGGGTACACCGAGATTTTCAAGGGCGACTCCTCCATGCTGGGCAACTTCCTGGATATACTCTCTGGCTAGAATACCTTCGCAGCCACGAACCAGATTCTGACCCGGGGTTGACCAAGGCATAAGCGCGACGATCCAGGCCGCTACGACGCACCCCATATTCTCGAGGGGGTTGAGCTTCAGCCAACCCCTGCTTTGGCGTGTCCGGTTTTTGCCCTGCCGACAGATTAAGAGTGCTGGATCAGGCGCAGAAAAGCCCGGTAATCGATACTCCACGGATGGTTAAATGTCTCTCAGTGGCATTCTGAAACTGATGGAGCGGCACCCAGAGTTCTGCCGCAGCATCGACGAGGCGGCAACGGGCATGGGCCCCACCGCCACCGTGCGGCAGGGCGCCCGGCCAGCATTCATAGCGGCGCTTGCGCAGAGGACCTCTGCCCCTCTGTTGGTCGTCACACCCCGGCCAGAGGACGCTCGCCGCCTGCACGACCAACTCCTCAGCTGGATGGGGGAAGACGCCCCCGTGCATCTGCTCCCTGAGCCAGAAGTCCTGCCTTTCGAGCGGCTGGCCGTCGACGCCAACACCAGCAACCAGCGCCTGGCCGCCCTCGCCACCCTCGCCGCCGCCCGCCACCAGGGTCACACAGACGGCACCGGCGAAGACGGCGAGTGCCCCCCAGTGGTCGTCTGCTCAGTCGGCTCGGCCCTGATCTACACTGCGCCCGCGGACCTTATGGCCGGCGTACTGCCATCCGCCCATCCTTCGACAGGCTCAGGATGGACGGATTCGTGCGCCTGGCGGGTCGGGGACCGCGTGCGTATCGACGAGGTGCTCACCCTGTGGGTGGAGATGGGCTACCGGCACGAACCGGTGGTCGATTCGCCAGGTTCCTTCAGCCATCGCGGCGGCATCCTGGACATCTTTCCTCCCGACTGTGAGCTCCCGCTGCGCATCGAGTTGTTCGACGACGAGATAGACACCATCCGCCGCTTCGATCCCCTCACCCAACGTTCCGTCGGCGCCGCCGACGAGGTACGGCCCACTCCGGCCCGCGAGCAGCTTACCGGTACCGGCGGGCAGCGGGATCTGGCCGTACGCGCCGAGGCCATGGACCTTTCCACCTGCGCCCCCGCCGTCCGCGAGCGCATCGAGGAGGAACTCCGTTCTCTCACCGACCCCGGTGTCCCGGAAACAAACCCCGAGATCCTGTCCTTCTACAGCGGACTGATAAACCGCACGCCGCTGCTGGACTACCTCGGGCCCGGCGCCACTGTCCTGCTGGAGCGGGGCGGGCGCGTGGAGGCCGAGGCCTCGGAGCTTGAGGAACGCTTCGGCAGGATGCGGTCCGCCAGGGAAGAACGCGGCGAGCTTCCGGGCAACTTTCCCTCTCCCTGCATGAGCTGGGAGGAGTTTGCAGCGAAGCTGGGCTGCCACCGGACAGTAGACCTCCAGACCTGGGTGGGCGAAGACGAGGACCCCGTGTTCCTTCCAGCCATTCCTTACTATGGCAAGCTGGAGCAGCTCTCGGCCGACATCACAAGGCGCAACGGAGAACCCGCTGCCTTCGTGGCCGTAACCCAGCACGCCCGCCGCGTCGCCGAGATACTGGAGCAACAGGGCGTTACGGCTGAAGTGATGGACGCCCTCGATGTCCCTCCCCGGCCAGGACAGGTCTGCGTGGTCCCCGGCTCTCTCCGAAATGGCTGGACTATCGAGATTCCGGCAGGTGCAGCGAGTACACAGAAGGCGGGCCGCAACGGCAGGGGCCGCGCCGCCCGGAAGGCCACCGTAACTCGGCTGGAGCTCCTGACCGACGCGGAGCTGTTCGGCACGGTAAAGGAGCGCCGCCAGCGCCGTCCTAGACGGGCCGAGCGAGGTCCTGACATCACCCTCGCCGATCTGGAGCCAGGCGTCTTCGTCGTACACATCGACCACGGCGTCGCCCGTTTCGCCGGCACGACCCGGATGGGCGACAACGGCGACGAGAGAGAATATCTGGTGCTGGAGTACGCCGAGAGCGACAAACTGTATGTGCCCACCGACCACCTGAACCGTGTCAGCGCATATGTCGGGGCCCAGGAACACTCGCCGTCGCTGACCCGCCTCGGTGCCGCCGACTGGACCCGTATCAAGCAGAAGGTGAAGGGCGCGGCCCGGGAGATGGCCCAGGAACTCATCCGAATCAATGCCAGCCGCCAACTGGTCAAGGGTCACGAGTTCAGCCCCGATTCCGCTTGGCAGCGGGAGTTGGAGGATTCGTTCCCCTACATCGAGACCCCGGACCAGGCCAACGCAATCAACGACGTCAAGGGGGACATGGAGCGGACTCAGCCCATGGACCGGTTGATCTGCGGGGATGTCGGATACGGCAAGACTGAGGTCGCCCTCAGGGCCGCCTTCAAGACCGTCAGCGACGGCATGCAGGTCGGCCTCCTCGTGCCCACCACCGTGCTCGCCCAGCAGCACTACGCCACCTTCACCGAGCGTCTCAGCCCCTTCCCCGTTCGCGTCGAGGTGCTCAGCCGCTTTCGGACCCCGAAGGAACAGCAGGAGGTCATCGACGGCCTTAAGGCTGGCGAGGTCGACATCGTCATCGGCACTCACCGCCTCCTCCAGAAGGATGTCCAGTTCAAGAACCTGGGCCTCGCCGTGGTGGACGAGGAGCAGCGGTTCGGCGTCAGCCACAAGGAGCGCCTGAAGCAGCTGAGGCGCCAGGTCGATGTGCTCACCCTGAGCGCCACGCCCATACCTCGAACCCTGAACATGGCCCTTTCCGGCCTGCGGGACCTGTCTTCAATGTCATCCGCGCCCGAGGCCCGGCTGCCGGTCAAGACCTTCGTTTCCGAGTACTCGGAGGACGTGGTCAAGGAGGCCATCCTGAGGGAGATGGAGCGAGGCGGGCAGGTCTTCTACCTCCACAACCGCGTTCGAACCATCCATCAGGCGGTGGAGGATATACGCAAGCTGGTCCCATCGGCCCGCATCATGATCGGGCACGGCCAGATGGCGGAGTCAGAGCTGGAAGACGTGATGATGGACTTCGCCAACGGCGAGGCCGATGTGCTCGTCTGCACCACAATCATCGAGTCCGGCCTCGACATGCCCAACGTCAACACCCTTATCGTCGAACGGGCCGACCGCTTCGGGCTGGCCCAGCTGTACCAACTGCGCGGCCGCGTGGGTCGCGGGCAACACCGCGCCTACGCCTACCTACTGGCGCCTCGCGGGCGTCGCATCACCGAGGCCGCCGAGATGCGCCTCCAGGCGATCCTTGAGGCTTCGGAACTGGGTGCGGGGTTCAGGATCGCCATGCGAGACCTCGAAATCCGCGGGGCCGGCAACGTCCTCGGTGCCGACCAGAGCGGCCACATCCAGGAAGTGGGACTCGACCTCTACACCCAGCTCCTCCATGAAGCCGTCCGTGAGCTGGAACGAGAGGGGATCGAGTCGGATACCACGCTTCCCGGCTCCGTTGCCGAGGAACCGACACGGATAGAGCTGCCACTGAATGCCGGCATCCCCGAGGACTACATCCAGCACCTCCCCACCCGGCTGGCCGTTTATCAGCGCCTGGCGAAGCTCACCGAGCGGCGCGAGCTACCGGAGATTCGGGAGGAGTTGCGAGATCGTTTCGGCCCGGTACCCGAAGAGGTGGAAAATCTGTTCAAGGTTTCCGAGATCCGGGCCATCGCCGGGGCGGCGGGGGCTGAGTCGGTAATCCGTTCCCCTGAATCGATCGTAATTACATTGAGGAACGCGGTTGGAGGTGCCAAGGCGCCCCTCCAGCGAGCACTTGGCCCTGCGGCGCAGGTCGGCAACGCCCAGATCCAGATGGCCCTGCGGCCCTTGGGCGACCAGTGGCTTCCCCGCCTGACGCGCACACTTGAGCGCCTGCAGGTATTCATGGACAACATGCGTCAACTGGCTACGGAAGCCGCTGTCAGCACTTGATCCGTTGTGGCTCGACCTGAAATTCTGACTCGATAACAGGACTCGATATGATCGCCAGGAATAGGACTTCGCTGCTCATTGGCATCCTGCTTACCCTGCTGCTGTCTCTCCTGCTGGCCTGTGGCGGCGAGGGTGATGCCGGCGACCGTGAGATGGCCGCCGACTTCCCCATTATCGTCTCCCAAGGCCAGGATGTGCTGGGCGGAGAGCAGGTTGCCATGGCTTCCGTCGTGGGCGAGAGGCCGGTGGTAATGAACTTCTGGGCCGCGGAGTGTCCTCCCTGCCGGGCGGAGCTGCCGGAGTTCCAGAAGTTCTACGGCGAGCACCGCGACGAGATACTGGTGCTGGGAGTCGACCTGGGCCAGTTCACGGGCCAGGGAACTCCTGAACAGGGCCGCGAGTTGCTGGAAGAGCTGGGGGTCAGCTTCCCAGCCGGTTACACCGAGGACTCCGACGTGCTGCCCAAGTACGAGGTCCTGGGACTCCCGACCACCGTCTTCATCAACGCCGACGGCACAATCCACGACAAGTGGACCGGCGCCCTTAACGAGGAGGTCCTCATCGAGAAAGCGAAAGAGATGCTGGACGGATAAGGCAGCCCGGACCGAACAAACTACAACACTCATGCAGCTCCGGGCGCCAACTTCTGCCGCCATGCGGTAATATGGGCCCAAGACGCGCCGGCAAGACGGCTGGGAGGCCTTTGCCATGACCACCAGGCTCATCGTCGGGCCGCCACATGTTCCGGCGGAGAAGCAGTTTCCCACCTTCCCGCCCAGAGACGACATGCAGAACATCCTCCATTTGCACGAACCGGCTCATGTGCCTGTTCTGCGCCGCTGGCTGGGCAACCAGGCTTCCGCCATTGTGATGAGCGAACTCCCTCTCGCGTGGGTAGCCAACCAGCGGCGGGGCTATCTCATCCCTGACCTGCTTGTAGCCTTCGACATCAACCGGGACGATACCCTCCGGGAAGGGGGCTACGCGATAAACGAATGGGGAAAGCCCCCCGAGTTCGTGATGGAAGTCGCGTCGCCCGACAATGCGCGAAACGACTATGTCGCCAAGCGGACGGGATACGCCAACTATGGCGTTCCCGAATACTGGCGTTTCGATAACACCGCGGAGACCGGTACCCCGAAGCCCTGGCCGGGGACTTGCTGGTTGACGGGGAGTATCAGCCCATCACCATCGAGGAAGTCGAGTGGGCCCGTTACCGGGGCTACAGCCCGGCGTTGAACCTCGATATTTGCTGGGAATACGGCTATCTGCGCTGGCGCGATCCTGCAAAAGGCGTCTACCTGCCCACCCACGACCAGGAGGCCGACGCGCGTATAGCAGCCGAGGCCGAGCGCGAAGCACGCATCGCAGCCGAAACGGAGGCGGCACAGCTTCGTGAGCAGCTTCGGCGCTTGCAGGGGGAGTAAGAAATTATCTCAAAACTGTCACGCCTTTGATCTCAACGGCCGGATAAACGGTCCGGACCACTGGATTCCCGCTTTCGCGGGAATGGCAGGGCTTTCGCGGGAATGACGGAGCTTTCGCGGGAATGACGGTTTTGGACTCTAGCGGGTTTTGAGATAGTTACTTAGGTTGCAAGGCTGCGGATTTATCAAAACCCCATGAAATGTCCGTGCGCTCTCACAGCCCTGTGCTAAAATATTAACGTCGGGGTGTAGCGCAGTGGCTAGCGCGCTACGTTCGGGACGTAGAGGCCGGTGGTTCGAATCCACTCACCCCGACCAGCTACCCAAGAACATACAGGGGCGCATCGTGATGTGCCCCTTTGTCGTCACTGCCTTCGGGGCTTCCTGTGCTATCATTTCCCCAGCCCGAAATCCTCAAATCTGAAGCTGATAGCACGGAGGCCCGCTTATGCCGTTCGGAGGCAATGACTGGCTCGCCCTGACCCCGGAGGAAGCCCTCGAACCCGATCTACCCATCTGCGACCCACATCACCACTTCTGGGACTTCCGTACCGAGCGCATCCCCTTCCAGCGCTACCTCCTCCATGAGCTCGCAGACGACGTGAACGGCGGACACAATGTGCGCTCCACGGTGTTTGTAGAGGCCCGTTCCATGTACCGGCCCAGCGGTCCCGAAGCAATGCGGCCAGTCGGCGAGGTGGAGTTCGTTCAAGGGCTTGCGGCCGCCAGCGACACCGGCCTCTATGGCCCCACCAAGGCCGCGGCGGCAATCGTGGGCCACGCCAATCTCAACCTCGGCGAGAATGTCCGCCCGGTACTTGAGGCCCTCCAGGCGGCGAGCCCCAACCGCTTCCGCGGCATCCGCCACTCCGTAACCTGGGACCCACACCCGGAGGTGGAAAACACCGCCGCCCACAAGGCCGAGGGCCAGATGAGCAGCGACAACTTCCGCGCCGGCGCACGGGTGCTCGCCGACATGGGCATGACGCTAGAGGGCTGGATGTACTTCCCCCAGATGCAGGAGCTGGCCGAGTTCGCCAAGGCCGTGCCCAACCTGACCATCATCCTGAACCATATCGGCGGCCTGCTCCGCGAGGGACCTTACGCCGGGAGAGACGACGAGATACTCGACCAGTGGCGCAAGGGGATCACCGCCGCCGCTTCCTGTCCCAATGTGGTCATCAAGCTGGGCGGCATCGGCATGCCCCGCACCGGCTTTGACTGGCACACCCGCACCACGCCGATCGGCTCCGAGGAGCTTGCAGCCGATATGAAGCCCCTGGTGGGCTACTGCATCGACCAGTTCGGTCCCAGCCGCTGCATGTTCGAGAGCAACTTCCCTGTAGACAAAGTGTCCTACTCCTACACGGTGATGTACAACGCCTTCAAACGCCTGACCACCCAGTACTCAGCTTCGGAGAGAGCCGACATGTTCCACGACGTGGCCGCCAGGGTCTACAGCGTCGAATACTAGCTGGGTGTAGGCTCTCTTCCGTTAATAACATCACTGACTGGAAAACACGGAGTGCCAGCCCGTGTTTCCGGGATTTCACACGGCGAGGCAATCATGGCGCGTTGGATTGCGATGACGACGCTGCTTTTTCTCCTGCTGGCCGCCGGTTGCTCCGGCAGCCAGCAGGCAGGCGAGGCCGAATCAGTTATCGGCGACTGCAATACTGGTATGACGCTCTCCGTGGGCCAAGGTTGCACGATCGCCAATACCGAAGCCAACGACACCTTCTGGGTAGACGAGGACGGCAGCGGCTGTTATTCGGTAAAGAGTGGCGGAGCGGTCTATACCTCCACAACCAGGTGCGCCCGCCCCGCCATCAGAGAGGATGCCATTACTGCCACCCAGAACGACGACGGTAGTTGGAGCGTAGAAACTGTTCCATGAACACCCGGAGACGCCCGGCGAATTGGAGCACCCGGTGATGTCCCTCCTCTTCCCTAATCGCAGGCAACTGAGGCCAAATTCGATTAACTGTCCGTCAACGCCTTGTACAGCTATCCCGCGGTCTGCCCTTTTCAAGCGGCGTTGTTGATGATAAGTTAGCCGGGTATTTTCGCCGGATCAGTTCCGGCAGTGGGCTCGAAACTGGACGGCCCCCGACTTCCTGCGGGGGCCGCTGTTTGTAAACGGCGTCCCTCAAACTAATGTAGCAACGCCCTGTAGATTCCGGGCTTCCGGCACCGGCCGGACATGAAGGTAGTACCTCCTTGGTCATAGCAATTGCATTCATATTGATGACCGTCTTCTTCCTGGCGGGCCTGTATGTGGCTGGCGCGCTGGGAAGCTTGGCCCTGCTGCTGATGGAGTTTTACTCCGACGCACCGCTGTCCAACATCATGGCCAACCGTGTTTGGGAGACCTACACCAGGTTCCTCCTCGTCGCCATCCCCCTCTTTATCCTGATGGGCGAACTGGTGCTTCGAAGTGGCATCGCCGACCGTATGTACCGGGCACTGGACCGCTGGGTCGCACCGATACCCGGAGGACTGCTCCACACCAACATCGTGTCGTGCGCCATCTTCGCGGCTTGCTCCGGTTCGAGCATTTCTACCGCAGCCACCATAAGCCGCGTGGCGCTTCCCGCCTTCCACACCCGCGGCTACAACGAAAGGTTGGTGGTGGGGTCGCTGGCGGCTGGCGGAACGCTGGGAATCCTCATACCTCCGAGCGTCCTCCTTCTTATATATGGGCTGAGCACGGGAACATCGATCGGGCGGCTCTTTCTCGCCGGATTCATTCCGGGCGCCATCATGGCGTTGGTTTTCATGGCCTTCATCGGCTTCGCTGCGGTCGTTTGGCCACGGGTTGCGCCGAGGGCGGAGGGAGAGACATTCCTCAGCTGGCAGGGCTGGATCGAACGCATAGTCGGCCTGATCGCCGTCGCTCCCGTAATAATCCTGGTACTTGCCGTCCTCGGCTCAATATACGGGGGTATCGCCACCCCCAGTGAAGCGGCTGCCATCGGGGTATACGGCGCGTTCCTCCTTGCCTTCACTTACAACTCCAAGCCCTTATGGGTGCCGGTACTTGGAAGGGTGTTGCGAAATACCGGTCTGATGGGCGCCTATGAGATCATCCGCCTCTTCTTCGGAACGGTTATCGGCCTCGTGGTGTTGCACCTTTCGGCGCAAACGATATACCTGGTCTTTTTCCCGGACCAGTCGCTCTTCTTGGCCCCGGAAATCGCCGAGACGATATTCCTGCTGGAAGTTCTGGTCTTGCCCCTGGTGGGCTGGATTCCAATTCTGGCGGAAGTGTCGCGAGAGGAACTGCTGGAAGCGCGGATGCCCTCAATGATCCACATTAGGGAAATGGTCCGCTCCAACCTCAGCATGTTGCAGGAAGTGTTCATGTCGACCATGCGAACCACCTGCATGATCATGTTCATCCTGATGGCGGCTTTCACGCTGCAGTTCGCCTTCGCCTATCTGCGCATCTCCCACGCTCTGGCGGACCTGGTGGTGAGCCTGGAGCTGTCCCAGATGGAGCTGGTGGGAATTCTCATCGTGTTCTACCTGCTCCTGGGCACCTTCATGGAAAGCTACTCGATGCTGGCCACGACTCTGCCCATCCTGATTGAGACGCTGTTCCGCTCCGGCATAGACCTGCTGTGGTTCGGCATCATCATGATCATCCTGCTGGAAGCGGCGCAGATCAGCCCGCCACAGGGACTGTCGCTGTATGTACTTCACGGGGCGCGGCGGGAGACCGCCGAAGTGCGCGGCGTGACGGAGGTGGAGACCATCAACGATGTCTACATCGGGGTATTGCCGTTCATGGTCTGTATGGCCGTGGTCATAGGCATCCTCATGGTATTCCCTGAACTGGTTACCTGGCTGCCCGACCAAGCCAAGGGCGCACGTTGACGGGACAAGCCGAGCCTCGCAAAGTTTTCAGCATAACTGAATGCGGCTGGCGCCCGTCAGTAGTCAGTATTCGCTGTGAAAATGAGTGAACATATCCGATAGCTGTCGTTGACCTGAACACATTCTGCCATTAAAATGCGCCGTCGGTACGGATGTTCAAGCCCTTGCCGCTTTCAGGGAGGAATACAATAAATGGCGCGTTATTTCATTACGTTGATTCTGGCTGTTGCCCTGATAGGTGCACTGGCGGCCTGTGGCGGTGATGATCCAACCGCTCCGCCGCCCACAGTTGCAGCGGAGAGCCCAACAGCCATGCCCGAACCCACGGAGGCGGCGGAACCGACAGCCACTCCGGCGCTCACTGGTGAGCCGACGGATACCCCGGTGCCGACATCAGCCGCTCCGGCCGCGGTCATCGCCACCGCAGCACCGGCACCAACCCCCATCCCGCCCACTCCCACGCCGGAGCCCGCGGCGACCGCACCGCCGCCACCGATGACCGAGGAGGAACTGCTGGTACAATACGCCTCGGAGCACGCGGGCGCGCCCGGCGCCATCTTCGTCGGCGATCCCACTCAGCCGGCCAGCTACGCCCAGCTCATCGGCCCGCCAGTTCACGAGAGCCTGGTATTCCTGCCGCCGAGCGAGGGCCAGCAGGCGCAGTTCACGCAGCTGTTCCAAGTAGGGCTGTTCGGCCTGGAGCAGCTTGGCGTACCCGGCCACCAGTTCATCTATACCAGCGACTACTACCGAGACCTGATTGAAAAAGCCAACCTGCTCAGCCCCACGGAGGTAACTTCCTCGGGCGAAGACATCGTAATCCAGCACGTGTGCCTCTCCCGCAACCTGCCCACCTGCGTGATTATGCAAGCATACATGGCACCCCGAATTGCCGCCCGCACCAACGGGCAGGTGCAGCTTTCGATAACATCTTTCACCGAGCTGGGGCTGACTGGAGTGGACACCCTGGAACTGGTCTCCGACGGCACCCTATCCATGGCCAATGTCTACACCGGCTACGTGTCCGGCGCGCTGCCCGCCATCGAGGTGCAGTCTCTGTGGGGCATGGGGCCGGACTGGGAAACCACATATCTGGCGCTGGTGGAAATGGTTCCCGATGTCGAACGGATGCTTTTGGAGGAAACCGGGGGCGCAGTTATAAACAGGAACTGGTTCGCCGGATCGGACCAGTGGTTTTACAGCAATGAGCCGTTGCAAACTCTGGAGGACTTCCAGGGCAAGAAGATTCGCACCCACGCCGCCGCCCTGAGCAGCATCATCGAAGGGCTGGGTGCCGAGGCTGTGTTCATTGCCCCCGGAGCCGACTACCTGGCGCTGCAGAACGGCACGGTTGACGTTGGCACAACCGGGGCCCTGCTGGCCATCGGTGGCAGGTATCAAGAAATTTCCAGCCACATGGCCGGCCCGATAATCGGCTTCGGGTACACCACCAACGTCATCAACGGCAACTTGTGGGAAAGCATACCCGCCGATCTCCAGCAGATCATAATCGAGGAAGGAGCCAGGGCGGAGCTGGAGGCGCTGCGGATAGCGCCATACCATAACGTCCTGTCGGTGCAGGCCAACCAGTCGGCGGGAATCCAGGCCATCCCCTTCAGCGAGGACATCGTGCGCTACATCGCCGGGGTGGTGCTGCCGCAGAACGTTATCCCCGACTGGCTGAACCGGCTGGGCTACCCTGAGCACAACCAGGACGCGGTGCGCATCTTCAACGAACACGCCGGCCCCTACATCGGGCTGAGCATTGATGAGAATGGCGGGATAACGCAGGGGCAAATCACCAAAGGGCCGCGGGCCAACTAGGGCGCAGAAATCACTCCCGAGAATTCTCCCTGCCGGAAGATCAGACAGAAAATATGTCAAGAAAAAGCAAAGTTTTGGAGGTAAAACCCAGGATGATTCATCCCAGACTATTAATTGTCGCTACCCTTTTGGCTTCACTTCTACTGTTGGTTGGCTTGGCGGCCTGCGGCGAGGCGGCCACGCCCGTCCCACCGACGGCCACCACCGCGCCCGCGCCGACCGAGGCTCCCACCGAGGCCATGATGGAAGAGCCGACCGAGGCAATGATGACCGCGGATGACGCCCTCGCGCAGTACGCTGCAGACAACGCCAACGGCCCCGGCGCGATCTATGTGGGCGACATCAACCAACTGGAGGGGCCGGCTCCTCTGACCGCGGACGGCACGCCCGACGCTGATCTGGGCGACCTGGATGGCGGCGTGCCATTGAGCGCGTTGGAGGACCATACCTGGCTCTACGAAAGCGACTACTACCAGTCGCTGATTGAGAGGGCCAATCTGACCAATCCGACCGAGCTCACCTCCACCGGGGTAAGCATCGACATCCAGCACGTCTGCATCAACCGCTCCCTGTTGCCCTGCAAGATCATTGAGCAGTATTGGGCTCCCAGCCTGGAGGAGCGTACCAACGGCCAGCTGACCATCACCGTGAGTTCCTTCCCCGAGCTGGGGCTGGCCGGACCGGACACGCTGTCGCTGGTATCGGACGGCACACTCGCCATGGCCAACATCTACACCGGGTACGTGGCTGGCGAACTGCCCGCTATCGAGGTGCAGTCCCTCTGGGGGATCTACCCCGACTGGGAAACCATGTACCTGTCGTTGACCGATATGCACGCGCAGTTGGAAGAATTGGTGGTCCAGGAAACCGGCGGCGGTATCATCGTCAACCACAACTGGTATTCCGGCAATGACCAGTTCTTCTTCAGCAAGAAGGCCCTGCGAACCCTCGAAGATTTCCAGGGACTGAAGACCCGCAGCCACGCTGCTGCTCTCTCCGACTGGATCGAGGGCATGGGCGCTGAGGCTCAGTTCGTAGCCTTCTCCGAGGTATACACCGCCCTGGAGCGCGGCATCCTGGACGCTGGCGTTACCGGCTCAACCCCCGGCTATGGGCAGCGCTGGTACGAGGTCACAACCTACCTGAACGGTCCGCTGAAGAGCCTCCTTTCCACCAATAACGTGATCAACGCCGATGTCTGGAATGAAATTCCAACTGACCTGCAACAGATACTAATTGAGGAGGGCGCCAAGTCTGAGCTGGAACAGTTGCGCCTGACTTCCATACAGAACGTAACTGGGGTGCTGAAGAACACCACGGTTGCAGAGCCACCCATGGAACTTGTGGAGTTCTCGCCGGAGCTGGCTGACCACAGCTTGAACGTGGCAGTGAAACAACATGTCATACCCGGCTGGCTGAACCGTCTGGGCTACCCCGAGAAGGGCGACGAAGCGGTAGCCATGTTCAACGACCATGTCGGCCCATATGTCGGCATGAGCATCGGCGCTGATGGCGCCGTAAGCGATGTGGCGATCACCAAGGGCCCGCACGCCCAATAGCATATCCTTCGCACCCATACGCCCCACCACTGACAGTGGTGGGGCGTTTTCGTTTCGACGGGACGGTTACCTCAAATTGGTGAAAGTGGTTGCGGTTGGCGAATGCGACTTACAGTGGTATTGGAGGAAGGGAAATCGATTTTGAAACAGGATTGCGCTGACTCAAATTTAGTGTAGAATGACGCACATTGCCGACAGGGTGGCGGCTGAACCGCCGTCTAGCGATACAAGCGATACAAGGGTTAGAGACGACCTGAATTCTCAGTGGGGAAGCGAAAGCCGTGAATGTGTTTGACAATCATTTTGGCATCATAGGATCCAATATTGGATTCGCAGTGCTTATGGTGCTGGTTTCCCTGTTTTGGTTCGGGACCGAAATGATGGCGATGTCCATCGCGACAGGGATTGTCCCCCTCATGATACTGCTTCTGGGCGCCTCCATGGGACCGCGGGCTGCCCTGATGGGGTCCCGGGCGGTTACCAGTGTGATGGACCGGCTGTACTTCTTCCTCGGATACGTCTGCGGAGTAGAACTTCTATTGCTGGGCTTCTTCATCACTTACCAGGTGGTCGCCCGTAAGCTCGACTGGGTTCAGGCCCCTGGCACGGACGTGATGAGTGGTTACGTCCTGGCCATGGCAGCCACTTGGGCCTTCTCATACTCACTTCGATCCGGTGCTCACGTCCGGATTGACGTTCTCCTCCCCTACATGGGTGCCAAGACACGGGCAACGGCAGACTGGTTTGCCATCTACGCCGTTCTTTTCCTTGGATGGGTCACCATGTGGAAGATGTGGGAGAACGTGGTGAACAACTACGAGCGGGGCGTCGTTACCAACGACTACCCCCTGACTCCCCTGTTTATTCCGAAGATCGTGGTTTCTTTGGGCTTCACTCTCCTGTGCCTAACCGCGCTGCAAATGATGTACTCGATGGTTGCCGAGGCGGCACTGGTGCGCTGGAACCGCGCCCAGGGCGGCGAGGAAATTGAGATCATCGCCGTTACCGGCGGGGAAGCCGCTGGCGCAGCCGACTAGCGGACCCGATTTAGTTAGGAACCGGCTCGACAGAAAAGCACCGGCAGGCGGGGTTTCTCCAAATCCCGCCTGCAATGACGGAAAAAAGGGCCTGAGAGGTTAAGCTGTGGCAATTGGCGTAGCATTCGGTCTAATGGGGGCCTTCTTCCTCGCGGGGATGTACGTGGCCGCGGCCCTGGGTGCGCTGTCCCTCATTATCATGTACTTCTTCTCTGATGCTCCCCTGTGGAACATCATGGCCAACAAGGCTTGGGAAGGAAACACCAGCTTCATTCTTGTCGCGGTGCCGCTCTTCATCCTGATGGGTGAGCTGATGAACCGGAGCGGCATGGGCGAGCGCATGTACGCCGGAATCACCCGCTGGATCTGGTGGTTGCCGGGCGGGCTAATCCACACCAACATCGTGTCGTGCGCTATTTTCGCAGCCTGCTCCGGCTCCAGCGTGGCAACCTCCGCCACCATCAGCCGGGTGTCTCTGCCCAGCTTCCGGCAGCGCGGCTACTCGGAGCGCATGGTGATCGGCTCCCTTGCCGCCGGAGGAACGCTGGGCATCCTGATTCCTCCCAGCATCAGCCTCATCATTTACGGCGTGCTGGTGGAGGAGTCCATCGGCCGCCTGTACATGGCTGGGTTCGTACCCGGCATGGTGCTCACCCTCTCGTTCATCGTCATGATTCTCGTGCTGGCGCTGGTCTGGCGCGGCTTGGCCCCGCGCGAATCGGGCGACAGCTTCATAACTCTTCAGGGATGGGTGAACCGCCTGATCGGTTCCATAGCACTGGTGCCGATTGTGGCTCTGATCATTGTGGTAATCGGCTCCATCTACGGGGGCATTGCCACTCCCTCTGAAGCGGCAGCCTTCGGTGTGTACGGCGCGTTCGTTCTGGCCTTCATCCTCAATACCGAAGAGATCCTTCTCCCCTTCTTTGGCACCATGATGCGGAGCATGGGCCTGATCAGCGTCAGCAGCCTGGTCAAGTGGGTGCTGGGCCTTCTGGTCGGCGCATTGCTCCTGCACCTGATATTGCAGATAGCCTTGGCTCTCGCTGGAAGAGATCTGGGTGACCCGGTAGTTGTCCTGTTTGGGGTCAACTGGGCCGCGATCGTCGGCGAGAACATCTTCCTCATCGAGGTGGTGATAGTCCCTTGGTCCGGCTGGGTGCCCTTCCTGGTCGGTGCCACCGAGGATGAACTTCGCAATGCGCGGTTCCCTGACCAGGCAGTGCGAAGGCAACTTCTCGTAAGGAACTTCAACATCATTCAAGACGCTTTCGTTTCCACGGTGCGGACCACGGGAATGATCTTCCTGATAGTGCTTGCCGCTTTCACCCTCTCGTTCGCATTCGCCCGGCTGGGAATCTCGCAGCAGATCGCAGAGGCCATCTCCGGGCTGGGTTTGAACGAGTGGCAGTTGGTGTTGGTCCTGGTCGTCTTTTACTTGGTACTAGGCACCTTCATGGAGAGCTTCGCCATGATGGTGACCACTGTGCCGATTCTCCTGCCGACCCTGGAAGGCGCGGGAGTCGACCTGGTCTGGTTCGGCGTGATCATGGTGCTGCTGGTCGAGGCCGCACTCATCAGCCCACCGGAAGGGATCAACCTCTACGTGCTACACGGCGTCCGCTTAGATGTGGACAGGGAGCAGGCCGAAGCCGCCAACGAGGTGTTGCAACAAAGCACCATTGCGGATGTGTGGATAGGGGTGCTGCCCTTCATGGGTTGCATGGCCATTACCACTGGCCTGGTGCTGGTGTGGCCTGAGCTTGCGCTGGCTCTACCCGACGCCATCTACGGTGCCAGGTCAGGCAGCTAGCCCGACGCTCCCGTCAAGGATTGAGCGGTTACCACGAAGCCCCGGAACTTTCTCCGGGGCTTCGCATTTCATGCGCGGGGGTGCACCGCCATGTGCTCGCTCAAGTGCGGCTCACTGCAATTCAACAACCTGGTATGGGAAAGGCGTGCCCGATGATTGTGGCGGAAGCCATTGCAAGCTACACTCAAAATCAATCAATACTGAAAGGTGTGAGCTATGACTACCTACGTGTTCAAGGCTACGTTGCAGGAAGAAGAGGACGGGCGTTGGAGCGCATGGGTTGACATTCTGCCGGGCTGCGCCACCTGGGGGTATACCAGAGAGGAAGCATTGGAAGCGCTGGAAGACGGTGCAGCTTTGTATGTCGAAGACATGCTGGAGTGCAATGAGGAGATTCCCATTGAGAAAATCACTGACGGTGACGGACCAACGGTGACCTTTACCCTAACAGCAGTTACGGCATGATCCCACCAGCCGGATTGGTTCATCTCCTTCGCAACATATCCGCCAGAGAATTGGTCGGCGCTTTGGAGAGGGATGGGTTCTCTTACCGGCGAAGCAGAAGTTCAAGAAGAATATACCGCCACTCGGATGGGAGAAGGGTAGTCATTCATTACCATAGACATGACGACCGGTTGCCGCCTGGTACTTTAGGCCAAGTCCTCCGCGGCACTCAATGGACTGAAGAGGACGCCCGGCGGCTGGAGTTAATCTGAAAGAAGATATGGGCGGGAGTTGATCCCGCCCATATTCTGTGTCGCCGTGAGTCCGTTCTAACGGTTGCTGTCAGTGACCTGGAAGTGCTTTACCCAGAACTCGCCCCGGTACAGGTTCTCCACCTCCTGGGCCATGTCGCGACGGAGCCCACTGCGCTCGTATCGAAGCAGGGAGTCCTCACTGTCCCAGACGCTTATGCTGAGGCCCTCGTCAGGATCCTCGGTGCTACGAAGTAGGGCCCGGTTGCGGAGCCCGTCCACAGTACCGGTGGTCTTCTCGACCTGGGCACGGTAGTAGTCTTCGAACTGGTCCCAGGAACCCAGGCGCAACTTGCCCCAGGCCATCATGATATACGCCTCGTCCGAGTTGCCCGAGCCGCTGGATGAAACGATTTCGAAATGCTTGATCCAGGTCTCGCCCCGGGGATAAGCCATCGGATAGAAGAACTCTTCAGACTCACCAGCCAGTTGCCGCCGGGCTTCGCTGGTCTCGTAATTGCGGAGTTCCTGCAACGACCCCCACACGCTGTAGAAGCCCATCTCGTCCGGGTCGGCAGTTCCGCGCCACAGTTGTCGTTCCTCCAGCCCCGGCATTCCCATGGTGAACGGAATCACCTTGTCGACATAGAACTCTCTCAGACTGTCCCAGGTCCCCGGTCGCGCCCTTCCCCATGCCAACTGAACGTACATTTCTCTCGCCTTAAGCTTTTTCGCCGGATTTCGGCCCACGGCCTACGATTCTATAAGAGAATGACCCGTTCGTCGATTAGCTTGACGGGGAGCGTTTGCCGGGTCTCTTCCAGGTTCGTCAACCAGTCTTCGGCCAGCGGTTGCGGCGAAAAGGCGTAGTAGCGGACCCCAGGGAAGGGCATCGTATAAGACATCGCTCGTCTGTCGCCCCTGGGCCGGGGCTGCACCGGTGTCGGCGTGGACTCTTCGGCTTCCAGTTTTCCGGGTTCCAGAATCGTAACCATTACACACCTCCAAACTCTAGTGAAGAGATGTCTGCGTCAGGACAACCGCATTCTAATTTTAAGGGGCCCTATAGATCGTCATTCCCGCGAAGGCGGGAACCCAGGCCTACCTGCCCGAAGCTGATTGTATCTGCGCGGAACCCTCTGGATTCCCGCCTTCGCGGGAATGACGGGGGCTGCACCGCGTATCAAGTTTAGAATGCTGCCCTGCTGTCTGCCGGACTGCGCCTCCTCCTTTTTTGTCTGGATTGGATTCGGAAACTATCTCAAACCTAGCTTGCCCAGATGGGTTCAAGGATATTCAAGACCTGAGCCACTTGATTCCCACTCTTGCGGAATGGGCCACTAACAGGTTTCCAGATAGTTTCTTTGACCTCGATGGTGGGACTTCCTGATCTACCAATGCCTTGGGGGAGTATCGAGTATTCTACGAGTCCTCTTCGACACCCTGATTTCTAATCTCACGGGACGCGCTCATGCCAAGCTGGGTCAGCGTCCGGCTGTATCGACTCGCAAACAGCTGGGCGGTCGCGGCGTAGATCCCCCGTCCGATTGCCGCATCGTTGGTGCAAAGGTCAAGTAGGGCGGAGCGAGGAATCTGCAACAGGGTCATATCGCTGAGCGCAGAGCCGGCGGTAATCAGAGTGCCTTCGCCCAGCAGCACGGCCTGGGGAAAAGTCTCGCCGGAGCCCGCCACCCTAACTGCTATCTGACCGATCTCCGCCTGGGCGGTCAACTGAGCTTCGCCAGTCTGGATTACGAACAGGTTCTGCCCTGCCTCACCTCCTGCACCCAGGGTGTCTCCTTCCTTCACGGATACGGTCCTGCCCAGGGCAACAACCGAGGAGATCTGCTCCCTGGAGAGCCTGGCAAACATATCCACGGTTCCGTAGTCAAACTCGTGGCTCTCAGCAGCTACGGTGCTCTCCTCACTCGGACTGAGATCGCCGGGTCGGAAGACCCTCACTGGCATCACAGCCCGGCGCTCCACCTCCTGGGCGACGCTCCCTCTGACCAGCCTGGCCAGTCCGCGGCGATCATGGGTGAACATGGATATCAGGTCGATGCTGTTGCGGTTGGCAAAGGCCACAATCGCGGCTGGAACCGAGTCGTTAACCACGACGGCAGGGGCGGCCTCAACCGAGGACTCCTTCAGCCTATTCACGATTCGATTCAGATATGCCAGCGCCCGGCTCCGGTCCTCTTCTTCCTGCTGGGTCCCAAGCACCACCAACTCACCAAACGACTTGGTACGCCCGGTCGGAATTACCGTCAAAAGCGTGGCTTGACCGTCGTCGTTTACCAACTCCGGAATCACTTCGAGAATTCCTTCCGACTCCGCAGAGCGGTCGAGGGGAACAAGCACATGTTGATACATCTGGAGGCCTCGCGATCTGAATTCCTTGGTCCTGAACTTGCCTTACCTACATCGGTAATTTCGATAAATAAAATGTTAATTGCCTATGACCATAGCAGTCAACACTGTGCAAACATTCACAAATTTGCACTTGGGGATTTAATAACTATCTCAACGGCCAGATACACGGTCTGGACCACTGGATTCCCGCTTTCGCGGGAATGACGGGTCCTTTGCGGGAATGGCGGTTTTGGATTTTGAGATAGTTGCTTAAATGTGGGGGTCAGATGCGCCCGACCATCCTCTGCAGGAAGGCACGCGTCCGGGTCTCGGTGGTCTGCGATCCATCTACGGGAAAGATGGTTGCGAGCAGGTCTGTCGCGCCGATCTCGGCCAGGTACCGGAGCTGGTCTTCCACGGCCGCCTCGTTGCCCACGATCGCGATTCCCCCGGGGCTGTCCACCCCTTCTCGTTCCAGCATCCCGCGGTAGCTGGGCAAGGCGGCGTAATGCTGGAAGAGCCGGTCGGCACGGGCGCGCGCCCTCTCCGGGTGGTCGGTAACAGCAATGGGCATTCCGACACAGACTCTGGGCCGGTGGTTCCCGGCAGCCGCGGCAGCCTCGTTCAGGCGCGGGACAATGTGGTCCCGGACGGTGTTGGGACCGGTCAGCCAAGTGACCGTGCCGTCGGCGAGCCGGCCTGCGATTTCCAACATCCTCGGGCCCAGGGCCGCCATTACCACCGGGCATTCGACCATGTCGGCATCGGGTATCTGCAGCTCCCCGGCAACCCGATATTCCTGCCCATTGAAATCCACGCCACTTTCGTGAAGCAGCGGACGCAGGACCGACAGGTACTCTTCGATATGACGGAGGGGATGGGCATAGGACAGGCCGAGCCAGTCCTCTATCGTGGAACGGTGAGAGACGCCAATGCCAAGGGTGAGCCGCCCGCCCGTAGCCACCTGCGCGGTGAGGGCCTGCTGCGCCAGCGCTACGGGGTGTCGCGGGTAGGTCGGTACCACGGCAGTTCCCAGCTCTATGCGGCTGGTCTGCATCCCGGCCATGGCGATGACAGTGAGCATGTCGACCCCGAAGTGCTGGGGCAACCAGTAACTGTCGAATCCGTCTTCCTCGGCTTCTCCGATGCGTTCGAGGCGTTCGGCCACGTCCCGCATCAGTTCCAGCGCGCCTACGAACAGCCCTATACGCATGGCGGCTACCTCCAGTTACCATTCGGCGTCATTGATTTACTAGTAGATCGACACCTGCAGGGGCGGAAAAGTAGTCTAGCATACCCTCCGCCAACCTGGCCGGTAACCAGGGCAACCGCATTCTAATCTTGATACGCGGTGCAGCCCTCCGTCATTCCCGTGAAAGCAGGAATCCAGAGGGTTCCGCGCCGATCCAATCACCTTCGGGCAGGGAGGCGTGGATTCCCGCTTTCGCGGGAATGACGATTTATTGGGCTCCATAAAATTAGAACGCGATTGCCCTGGTAACATGGCGGATTGACGAGACATGGTGCCGATAGTAGGCTACGGCTGGACTGTACCGACGATTACATTTGCCGGGGCCAGATATGGCCACGGACAGAAAAATCTGTGGAGGCTGGAGCGAAATGAGTTACCAGGGAATGATGGCCGAGACGGTCTTGATGAAAGGACACGAGGGCGACATGATCGACGCCTACCTGGCGCGCCCACTGGGGGGCGGCCCGCACGGCGGCGTGGTGCTGATTCACCACATGCCGGGCTGGGACGACGCATCCAAGGAGATGGCTCGCAAGTTCGCCTACAACGGATTCGTGACGATCTCCCCCAACCTGCATTTCCGCGAGGGCCAGGCCACCCCCCAGGAGAACAGTACCAGCATCCGCGAGAAGGGCGGCATGCCCGATGTGCGGACGATGGGCGATGTCGAGGGGGCAATGGCCTACCTGCGAACCCTGCCCTACATGAATGGCAAGATCGGTCTGATCGGCTTCTGCTCCGGTGGACGCCAGACCTACCTGGGGGCCTGTACGCTCGATGGCGTGAATGCCGCCGTGAACTGCTGGGGCGGTGGAGTTACCCAGGGCAACGACCAGCTCACCCCCGCTATGCCGGCATGGCCAGTCGATTTCACGGATGGCCTGAACTGTCCGCTTCTGGGCCTGTTCGGTAACGACGATCCGAGGCCCTCTCCCGCCGATGTCGATGAGCTGGAGGAGGCCTTGAAGAAGCACGGCAAGAAGTACGACTTCCACCGCTACGATGGCGCCGGGCACGGCTTCTTCGCGGTCGATCGTCCCAGCTACAATGTAGAAGCGGCGACTGACGGCTGGGGGAAGGTCCTGTCCTTCTTCGGCCAGCACCTGGGTTAACCCTGAGACGAGATCGGAGCCGCAATTTCTTGCGGCTCCGACTCCATGATCCTTTCTGTAAAAGCCATTGACCCTCTCCCTGAGGGAGAGGGTCTTTTTTTGGAATAGCCTTGCTGCTAGCCGCCTCCCTACAGCGCATCCTGCCCTTTTACTACGGGTGGGTGATAGTTGGCGCATCAGGGACGGCCGTCTTCGCCCGAATGGCCCCCGCCATCACCACGCTGACCGTCTTCATATACCCCATGTCCCAGGAACTGGGGTGGTCGCGGACGCTGATAGCTGGAGCGGTGAGCGCAGGGGCCTTGGCGTCCATCGTCCTGTCTCCGGCAATAGGGTGGGCCATCGACCGTTTCGGTTCCCGGCCAGTCCTGGTATCGGGCGTGCTGACCGTGGGGGTGTCTATGATCTCCCTAGCGTGGGCGACGATACCGGCGACCTTCTACCTGGCATACGCAGCAGGCCGCGTAGTATTCCACACCGCCGCGCCAATCGGAGCCAGCACCGTCGCATCCCGGTGGTTCGTCAGGATGCGTGGAAGGGCCATCGGCGTCATCTTCCTGTGCGGGGCAATCGGCGGCGTCGTGTTCACCATGACGGCTGCGATAGTCATTGAGCAGTCGGGAGTGGCCGCAGCATGGATTACCCTCGGTGTGATCTGTCTTGCAGTCGCGTTGCTTCCCAATCTGCTGCTGGTGGCGGAACGTCCCGACTACCTGGGGCTGAGACCGGACGGGGATGCCGCAGGACACCCCCACCCCAACCCTCACCCTGAGAGAGAGGGAGTTTCGTTGCCGGGGGATGGGGGACTGTCACCGCGGGAGGACAGCGATTCCTGGACGGTGGGGGAGACCATGCGGACGGCGTCCTTCTGGATGCTGGTCCTGGCAGGCTTCGCCACTTTCTTCGTACATGCAGGGGTGAATGTCCACATCGCCGCTTACCTGCGGGACCAGGGCCTGACCCTGACCAATGCAGCATCGGTCGTGACTGCGAGCTGGGTGGTGTCGGCATTCGGGAGCGTAGCTTGGGGCTGGCTGCTGGAGCGGTCCTCCTCACGAGTCCTGTATGCGGTCATGCTGGTGATGCTCGCTGGGTCGGTGCTGCTGCTGATGTCGGTCAGCAACATCGGTATGGCCCTAGTTGCCGCCGCACTCATCGGGCTGGTTGCAGCAGGCGGAAATATCACCCCCGCAGTAATGTATGCAGACTACTTCGGGTGGGATTCTTTGGGTAAAATCCGGGGGATTGGTGAAACGGGAGTGCTCATAGGCCAGTCGACTGGCCCGCTGCTGGCTGGAGTGGTGTTCGATGCGCGCGGCAGCTACACCGCTATATTCCTCGCATTCGCCGCAATCGCAGCTATCGCCAGCTTGCTGGTACTCAACACGAGGAAACCGGCGCGGGCTGCGACCCCCCTGGTTCAATAGGACCTTATGCCGCTTATGGTGAAACCTATTGGCAAGGGCCAGCCGATACTCCATGATGATATGCCATGACACAATCGGCGAAACGTGAAATGCTCCTGGTCGCCTTCATGCAGGCGTCCAACTGCTCCAACTACACGGGTTCCTGGAGGCACCCCGAGACCTCGCCGGACTTCCTCGACCTGGGCTACTATCAGGACATCGCCCGGACACTGGAAACCGCGAAGTTCCACATGGCGTTTATCGACGACCGGCTTGCGATGCCGAGCCGCTACGGCGATTCCTACGAGGAGGCTGTCGAGCACGGAGTTCGGGTGGTGAAGCTGGACCTGGTGCCGGTAATCACCGCGATGGGGCTGGCAACTTCGCACCTGGGGCTGGGAGCGACTTACTCGACGACCTACTATTCGCCGTTCCATGTGGCGCGAGTTTTCGGCTCCCTGGACCACTTCACGCGTGGGAGAGCGGCGTGGAACGTGGTGACTTCGCTGAACGACTCCGAGGCCCACAACTTCGGGGTGTCGGAGCACCTGGAACATGACGACCGCTACGACGTCGCCGACGAGTTCATGGAAGCAGCCGTGGCGCTCTGGGACTCGTGGGACGACGGCGCGATCGTAGCGGACAAGGCCGAGGAACGCTTTGGCGACGCGTCAAGAGTGAGGAGGGCCGACTACGAAGGTCAGCATCTCAACTCCAGGGGGCCTCTTACCGTCCCGCGCCCGCCGCAGGGACACCCGGTCATCATCCAGGCAGGGCAGAGCGAGCGGGGACGGAGGTTCGCGGCGCGCTGGGGCGAGTTGCTGTTCGTCATCTTCCCCACGCCAGCAGGGTGCAAGGCTTACCGCGACGACCTGAGAACGCGCGCCGAAGCGGCGGGCAGGGACCCGGATTCGGTCCGGGTTGCGCCGGCGGTTTATGCGGTGGTCGGCGAGTCGGAGCAGGAGGCCGCCGACAAGCTGGCCTTCATCGACGGACTGGCCCGGCCTGTCGACTCACTGGCGTTGCTGTCGGAGGTGTTCAACTACGACTTCGCGCAGCACAGGCCGGATGAGCCGCTGTCGGACGAAGTGATGGCGTCTATGACCGGGTTGCGAGGGTTTCTTGACCGGGTGATACAGCTGAGCGGTAACCCCAACCCGTCGCTGAACGATTTCATCCAGTGGTCGGGCCGAGGCACCCTGCGGGAGTTCCCAGTGTTCAATGGGACTCCGGCACAGGTGGCCGACCAGATGGAAGAGTGGTTCATTTCCGAGTCCTGCGACGGATTCGTGCTCGCAGCGACGCACATGCCCGGGGCATACGAGGACTTCGGCCGGCTGGTGGTGCCGGAGCTGCAGCGCAGGGGCCTGTTCCGCAGGGAATACGCGCCGGGGACGCTCCGTGACAACCTGGGGCTGGCGCGTCCGGCGCGGGTGTAGGCAGGCATGGACTACGGACTCGAGCCGGAAACGGCCCGCTGTGGCGGCTTCGTTGGCATGAGTTGGGGTTGGGGCTATAATTGCGCCAACTGGACTGGAAAATAGAGGAGTGTAGAGCGTTATGCCTTTGCCCGAACGTATGAAATTCGGAATATTCATGGGGCCCTTCCACCGTGTCGGGGAGAACCCCACCCTGGCGCTGGACCGGGACCTGGAACTGGTGCAGTGGCTCGACCACCTGGGTTTTGACGAGGCCTGGATTGGCGAGCACCACAGCGCCGGCTGGGAGACGATTTCGTCGCCCGAGATATTCATCGCCGTCGCCGCCGACCGCACCAAGCACATCAAGCTGGGCACCGGCGTTATCAGCATCCCCTATCACCACCCCTTCAATATCGCCAACCGCATGGTGCAGCTGGACCACATGACTCACGGCCGGGTGATGCTGGGCGTTGGGCCCGGCGCGCTGCCCGGCGACGCCTACATGCTGGGCATCGACGCTACGGTACAGCGGCAGCGGATGGACGAGGGCTTCGGCATGGTGCTGCGGCTGATGTCCGAGACCGAGCCCATCAGCTACGAGAGCGACTGGTTCACGCTTCGGGAGGCGATGCTGCAGCTTCGCCCCTATACCAAGCCGCACATGCCCATCGCCGTGGCGTCGGTACAGTCGCCGTCCGGCGTGGCGCTGGCGGGCAAATACGGGGCGTCGGTGCTGACCATCACCGTGCCGCGGGATCCCGGCGCTCCCGACTCCGACCTGAGCGCGCTGTGGGACATCTGCGAGACCTCCGCTGCCGAGCACGGGCAGGAGGTCAACCGCGACGACTGGCGGCTGGTACTGCCGGTGCACCTTGCCGAGAGCAAGAAGGAAGCCATGAAGCAGGCCAAGCTGGGAGCCGGTCGCTACCAGCGGGAGTACTTCGAGCACACCATGGGCCGGGATGCCATCGTAGACGGGCCCCTGGAAGACATCATCGAAGTGATGGACGAACGAGGCGCCTGGATCATCGGCACTCCCGACGACTGCATCCAGGGCATCAAGCGGCTGGAGGAGCGCAGCGGAGGCTTCGGCGGCTTCATGGTACAAGCCATCGACTGGGCCAAGCGCGAGGATGTCCTGCACAGCTACGAGCTGATGGCCCGCTATGTCATGCCCGCCTTCCAGGGCACCACGGCCAGCACCGCCGGGTCGAACCAGTGGGCCTACGAGCGCAGGGACCTGCTGAAGGCGGGCCGCGCGGCCGCAATCGACCGGGCCAAGGCCGATTACGCCAGCCGGACCAACTAATCTACACGAGCATCGGAAGGTAGAAACATCTCGTAGGGGCGCACCGTTGTGCGCCCCTACCGCTATAGTGAGTTCGGTGTTCCGCTCGGCATGATAACAATCTGAGAGACAGGTGCGGATCGGTATGAAAGCGATTTGGTTCGAAGAGAATGGCCCTGCGGAAGTAATGCAGTTCGGCGAAATGGCAGACCCTGAGCCGGGTCCCGGAGAGGTCAGGGTCAGGGTGGTCGCATCCGGCGTCAACCCGTCGGACTGGAAGCGGCGTGCCGGCTTGACGGCGAGGATAGCCTTTCCCCGAGTGATTCCGCACCAGGACGGAGCGGGAGTCATCGACCGCGTCGGGGCGGGCGTTCCGGAGTCCCGGGTCGGCGAGCGGGTATGGCTCTTCGAGTCGCAGTTCGGGCGGCCCTTCGGATCGGCTGCGGAGTTCACGGTCCAGCCGTCCGGGCATGTGGTTAGAATGCCCGACTCCATCAGCTTCGAGCAGGGCGCCTGCCTGGGCGTTCCGGCGATGACCGCTCACCGCTGCCTGTTCGCCGACGGGCCGCTGGACGGCAAGGTGGTGCTGGTGCCGGGCGGCGCCGGGGCCGTCGGCCACTACGCGGTGCAGCAGGCCAAGCTGGCCGGGGCGACCGTCATCAGCACCGTCAGCTCGGACTACAAGGCGAGCATAGCCTCCGCGGCCGGGGCGGACCACAACATCAACTACCGGACAGAGGATGTGGCCGCCCGGGTCATGGACATCACCGGCGGCGAAGGCGTCGACCACATCGTCGAGGTAGACTTCGCTGCCAACTTCCCGGTTACCAGCGAGGTCCTGAAGTCGTCGGGGGTGGTAGCGATCTACGCGGCAGGGACTGGCCAGCAGCCGCCGGTGCCGCTGCAGTTCCGACGCAGCAACACCGTGGTGCGCAACGTGCTGGTGTACGACATGCCGGAGCCTGCGAAAGAAGCGGCCATCGCCGACATTACGGCGTGGCTGGAGTCGGGGGCTCTGACCCACTTGGTGGGGCCCCGCTTTCCGTTGGAGCAGACGGTGCAGGCCCACCGGGCCGTCGAGGGCGGGGCAATCGGCAACGTGATCGTTGAAGTCGGGGAAGTTTAGCCGGTCCACTGGTAGAAGCAGACGGTAAGCCGGTCAACCCAGGAGGCGCTAACGGATGGCGAAGAACGGTTTCAAGGTCATGGACTCGGACATGCACATCGTGGAGCCTGCCGACCTGTGGGAGAGGTACATCGATCCCGCGTTTCGGGACAGGGCTCCCAAGGGAACCAACCGGCACCCCAGAGACCTGGGAGTGCAGGTGGGTGAGCATGTGTACCCGCTGCCCAACCGGAGCTACTCCAACGCCATCCAGCCCCTGATGACCAGCCAGCAGGACGTGTACGCCGAATCGGAGCAGCAGGGGTGGGATGCCGCGTCCCAGGTGTCCGCCATGGACAACGAAGGCATCGACGTTGCCGTGCTGTTCCCCAGCCGGGGGTTGTTCACGCTGGGAGACAGCGACCTGGAGCCGGGACTGGCCACAGCCATCTCGCGGGCCTACAACGACTGGCTGGCCGACTTCTGCAGCGGAGGCCCCGGACGGCTGTTCGGCGCGGGGATGATTCCGCCCCAGGACATCGAGGGGGCGGTGGCGGAAGCGCGCCGCGCCGTCAACGAGCTGGGGTTCAGGACGCTGTTCGTGCGTCCCAACCCGGTGGCAGGCCGCAACTGGCACGACCCGTATTACGACCCGCTCTGGGAGGAGATCCAGCGGCTGGGAGTGCCGCTGAGCTTCCACGAGGGCGGGCGGGTCAACCTGCCGCAGCCCGGCGACAACTTCGACACCCACATGCTGTACCACACCTGCACCCACCCCATGGGGATGATGCTGGCGGTGGTGGACATCGTGGGCGGCGGAGTGCTGGAGCGGTTTCCGGAGCTGACCGTGGCGTTCCTGGAGGGCAACTGCTCCTGGGCGCCGTGGCTGCTGTGGCGGCTGGACGAGCACTGGGAGATGTCGGCCTCCTACGACCACCCCGACCTGAAGATGGAGCCCAGCGAGTACTTCCGGCGCCAGTGCTACCTGTCCGTGGAATGCGACGAGGAGCCAGCCGAGATCGTGTCGCGGTACCGGCTGGAAGACAATGTGGTGTTCTCCACCGACTATCCTCACGCCGACTCCAAGTACCCTCAGTCGGTGGACCGCTTCATGGAGCTGCCGCTGTCGGAAGACGCCAAGCGCAAGTTCCTGTGGGACAACTGCGCCCGGCTGTACGGGTTTGAGGGGTAGCCGTTCAGGACTGGATGCCCGCCAGGTTCCTAACGCCATCCCGGAAGACCTGGAAGCTCTTTGATTGGTTGTTTTCTACATCCATGTGGGGGGCGATGCTTCTGGCCCAGTCGGATTTGGCTTTTCCTGCCACCTGATATTTCCCCCTTAGCGGTTGCGAGCCTCCTGGATGAACGGCGTCGGCAAGGACTTCCCAGGTTCCGCAGATGCTGTCTTGGACATAGTTGTTAAGCACCGCGTCTTTTGCATTGGGATAGGCTGCTTTCACCGCTGCGCGGTCGCCCAACAGCCACGCTTCGCCTTCCTCAATGGCTATCCTGAACAGGGTCTTGGGACTCGGATTGCAGACGTTCAGCATATCAAGTAATTCTTGCTTGAAATTAAGACAATCCTTATCGTCCGAATCAACCACTACGACAACCGATGAGGAATCATCCAGACTTCTCCCGAATGCACGCAATGTGCTTGGTAAGTCCTTCAACAGTTGGCTGACACCTCTGTAGGGATGTATCGTCCACGAGTGAACCACTCCTTTTTCACCAAGAATCTTTTCCAGGATATACCGCAGCGCAACACTTCCCGACTGGTCTTCCACCAGCACTTCAAAGCGCATCGTCTTGCCTCGGATCCAAGTAGTCGCTATACCAGAGGCTGCCCAGGGGGAGTCCTTCGTCGGTCATTGCCTTCACGATGGGGTCGTCGCTAGCGCGGCAGATGGTGGCGAAGCCGTCCTCTCCCTTTTCCAGCACCCAGACTTCTTCAGGCGTGAGCGCGTCTACCAGGTAGGGGTGATGCGTAGTCACGAATATCTGCGGCGCGTTGCTTTCGCCGGTGGCGTGGCCGCGAAACTCGGCGGCGAGAACCTCCAGAAGCTTGTGGTAGAGGCCATTTTCCGGTTCTTCGATGCAGATGAAGGGCGGCGGGTTGGGGTCTTCCATCAGCAACAGATAGGCAAAGAGTTTCAGCGTGCCGTCGGACATCTGCTGGGCGTAGAAGGGGTCTTCAAAGCCACGGTCGTTGAAGCGGAGGAGGAGGCGTCCGTCTTCAGTGCGATGTGGGTCAATCTTGTCTATCCCGGGAACCCTGCCTGCGATTTTCTGCAGAATGCCGTCGAACTTGTCAGGGTGTTCCCGCTGCATGTATTGGACGACGTTGGCTAGGTTGTCGCCATGGATGCTCAGGCGGCGTTGGGGACCAGCCAGAGGCAGGCCGCGAGCGGCATCCGGGGTGAAGTAACTCAAGTACCAACCTTCTACGAACTCTCGGAAGGACACGATTCTGGGGTGTTGCTTCAATCTGCCAAGGGTGGCTATGCCGAGCCAGCGACTGTCCTGGAGCTCGACGATCTCGGGTCTGTCTCCTTCCTCTACAGTTTCTTCGCTTTCAATGACCTGTTTACTTAAACCTTGTATATCAATTCCCGCAGCCAATCCTACAAGTAAGTCAAACCCCTGATCCTCTCCTGTCCATGTTACTCCCTTAGCGTTCTCCAGTATCAAAAAGAAAAAATGCTGCCATTGATTACGTCTATCGCCATATTGGGAAAGAATTTCCTGTAATACAAATGGACGTCCTGAATCGTCTTTGTCAATGACGACCTCGTATCTGATGACCTGTGATTCTGGTTCCTCCCGATAGCAAACGATGAATTCAATTGGGTCATCGCTTCCTTGCGAGCGAATACGATCGAATCCTCCACGCCCCCGTTGGTCGCAAGCTTCCTCGACACCCAGTTTCAGGCAATCTGCCAGAAAGCCAAAGGCGTCGAACAGGGAACTCTTGCCAACTCCGTTTTTTCCGATTACTGCTGTCAATGGCGTCAGGAGCTTGGAGTCCTCTGCAAACGAAGTCCTGCCGAGAGTTACATCCTTCAGGACTCGGTAGTTTCGGATTCTGATTCCTTCGATGATCGCCATATTATTGACTCTCGCGATTACCTTTCCCGCATCGGGTAGGTTCTCTTGCTTGGTATTCCACCCCCACCCTAGCCCTCCCCCTGAGGGGGAGGGGATTGGGTCGTAGGGGCGGGTTTGAAGTCCGCCCCTGCGTTTGTTAGCTGCCGGACTTTATGAAGTCGGAGAGGCGCTCGGCGATCATCATGGTGGTTACGTTGGTGTTGGCTCGGACAACGTCGGGCATTACGGAGGCGTCGGCTATGCGGAGGTTGGTTACGCCGCGGACGCGGAGGTGGGGGTCTACTACGGCCATGGGGTCGTCGGCGGGGCCCATCTTGCAGGTGCCGGAGATGTGGTAGGACGTGCTTATGTTGCGACGCAGCCATGCGTCCAACGCCTCGTCCGACTCCAGGTCAGCGGGCGTGGGGGCGATGATGTCCTCGATGATGTTTTCGTAGGAGCTGTGCTGGAGGAATGATACGCAGAGGCGAACGGCCTCGCGCAGCCGCTCACGGTCCCAGTCCTCTTCCAGGTAGTGGTAGTCCATGCTCGGATGCACATTCGGGTCGGCGGACTCGAGCCGCAGCTCTCCCTTCCCGGCGGCCAGGTACAAGCCGCAGTTGACCGAGTGAGCCGGATTGTCGTCCCGGACAACAGTGTTCAGCGACGCAGGCGACAGGATCATGTCGTTGGGCGTGTCGGAGCCGGTGGCGGTGTAGCGCAGACGCAGGGCCCGCATGGCATCGGGGTCGGGCGGGAGGCCTTCCTTGACCATGAAGCGGACCGACACATTGGGATGGTCCCGCATGTTCTGGCCGACACCGGGCAGTTCCACAGCCACGGGGATGCCCTGGGCCTGAAGCTGGTCGGCGGGGCCGAGGCCCGACAGCATCAGCAGCTGGGGCGAGGCGACAGCTCCGGCGCAGAGGATGATCTCGCCGCCCTCGACCACGAAGGTCTCGTCGCCGCTCTCCACCTCGATGCCCACCGCGCGCTTGCCGTCCGGACCATCCTCCAGCACGACGCGGAGTGCCTGGACGTTGGGCCGGATGGTGAGGTTGAGGCGGTGCCGGGCAAGGTCGGTGTAGGCCAGGGCCATGCTCCAGCGAACGCCGTTGATGTTATTTTCGGCGCGGAGGCTGATGCCGGTGGCTTCGGGGTGGTTCACATCGGGGTGGAAGGGGTAACCGGCAGCGCTGGCGGCCTGGAAGAAGGCCTCCTGCGTTGCGGGCCAGGTCTCCCGGTGGTGATGTCGGACGGGCACGGGGCCCTCGGTGCCGTGGAAGTCGTCTTGAAAGTCGGCGTCGTTCTCCAGCTTGCGAAAGTAGGGCAGGCAGTCGATGTAGGACCAGCCGTCGTTGCCCCAGGACGCCCAGGTGTCGAAGTCCTCGGGTGCTCCGCGGATGAAGGTCTGGCCGTTGATGGCGCTGGAGCCGCCCATCACCTTGCCGCGGGGTACGGGCATGGGGCCCTGGTCAGCGGTGGCGGTGCCGGTGAAGGACCAGTTGTAGGGCGCCCCGGCGGCACGGGCCTCGAGGTTAACCGAGCCCCAGCCGAGCTTGAGCATTTCGGGCAGCTGGGAGAATTCCGGGAAGTCGGGGCCTGCCTCCAGCAGCAGCACGGAGCGCTCGGGGTCCTCGGAGAGTCGGGCGGCGGCGATGCAGCCGGCGGTCCCACCGCCCACTACGATGCAGTCGTATCTCATAGGAATAGCCTCACGGTAGGTTTGAGCCATTGTACACGGTCATAGTTCCGGGGCCGTTACCGCGTTCTTAAAGTGGAGGGACCCATTCCTGTGCGACCAGAATTTGCTGATTTCCCGATCATTTCCGAGCATTTCCGTTCATTTTCGCTCGGGGCGAATATTTTGGTGTGCGCTGACTTCGGGCCAGAGTTGACCAGTGAACTTAATAGTACATGAGTTCGCTATTTGGGGTTCTATGTTACAGGAAGCCGGTCGCGGCTGACAACGGGCCGCGGTCACCGGGCCAGAATGATTGCACAATCATCGTCTGACCCTTCGGCCTGCTCAGGAGTGATTCGTTTGATTTTATGATTTCGCTGAGGGCCTCAATCCTGGCAATCCTTAAATCCTGATAGGAGTTACGCAGTTGGAGATTTCACCCCCACCCTAACCCTCTCTCTGACGGGGAGGGAATAGCTTTCAACTGCGTAAGTCCCATCCTGATTCAGACAAAGTAAAGAGCGAACCGAGTTAGCAATATTTCCTGGTGACCGGGCAGGGGCGTCAATTTTCCCACTCGAGGTGAGTGCTTATGTGGGGGTAAACTCTTCGTGCAAGCGGCTTGCGGAAATGCGCGGGAACGCCTTCATCCCCTTCGACGGGCTCAGGACAGGCCTAACCTCTTCCAGAGGAAAAGGGAACAATTGAAGGACCCTGCTCCAGCCTCAATTTCCGGTTGACCGGCCATGGGGCCACTGCTAGAATGCGGCCACCTTGTCCGGGTCGGCCGGCGGGGAGGCAGCGGCTTCCTGCGAGGCTGCCTAGAGCCAAATCCCGCAATTCTGGGGGAGAACATGGCCAGGAAACTGAATGTATCTGTCGACCACAACCTGTGCGTTGGCAACCAGATGTGCATTTCCATAGCCACCAAGGCGCTCACGCTCAACGACGACCGGCAGGCCATCCCGGCGGATGTTGACGCCGATACCGAGGAAGTTGTGTTGGAGGCGGCGGAGCAGTGCCCGATGGCCGCAATTAGCGTGTTTGACGCCGAGTCCGGCGAGCAGCTCTTCCCATAGCCATAAAGGAATCCGGCAATCATCGCCCTCCTTTTCAGGCAAAGGGGGGCTTTTTCGTGACGCCGTTCTGGCAAATCATGCAAATCCGGCAGTATTCCACGGGGGATGTGCTGATGGAGCACCTGTTTCACGCCGGTGACAACCTGGAGGGGCTGGGCCTCCTCGGCGAAATGGGCATCAGGGTCAACCTGGTGTATATCGACCCGCCTTTCGCCACCAACAACGAGTTCCTGATGGACTCGGAGCGCGCCAACACGATCAGCGCCTCGGGCGAACTGGCGTACGCGGACACGCTGCGGGGCGACGACTACCTGGAGCAGCTCGGGCTGCGCCTGGAGGCAATCCGCCGGGTGATGGCTGACGACGGGTCCATCTATGTGCATATCGATGTGAAGATGGAGCACCATGTCCGGCTGCTGATGGACGAGGTCTTCGGGGCGCGGAACTTCCGCAACAGCATCACGCGGATCAAGTGCAACCCCAAGAATTTCAACCGCTACTCATACGGAAACATCAAGGACACCATCCTCTTCTACTCGGCGTCGCCTAACAGCATCAAGTGGCACCCCCAGGAGGAGCCGCTCACCGACGAGGATGCGGTGTCCCGATATCCGCTGGTGGACGGCGAGGGGCGGCGCTACGCCACCACGCCGCTGCACGCGCCGGGCGTCACGCGGAACGGGCCGACGGGCGGCACCTGGAGGGGGATGGCGCCGCCGGCGGGGCGCCACTGGCGCTATCCGCCGGACAGGCTGGAGGAGCTGGAAGCGCAAGGGCTGATCGCGTGGAGCAGCACGGGCAACCCCCGGAAGATCATCTACGCCGACCAGTCTGCGGGGAAGCTGCCGCAGGATGTGTGGGTGTACAAGGACCCACAGCGCCCGAGCTACCCAACGCAGAAGAACAGGGCGATGCTGGAACGCATCATCGGAACATCGTCCGATCCCGGCGACACGGTGCTGGACTGCTACGCGGGGAGCGGCAGCACCCTGCTGGAGGCGGCCCGGCTGGGGCGGCGGTTTATCGGGATGGACGACTCGCCGTTGGCGCAGGGTGTGGCAGGGAAGCGGCTGCGGAGTGAGGGGGTTGAATGGGGGAAGTTGGCTACGCCTGTCGCTCAATTGTCTGAACTGTGATTTTTGTGATTATGGGATTACCAGGATTGGGGGGCATTCATGGCTGAAGTTGGTATGTGCCTGCTGATGACGGAGCATGACTTTGACATCGTGGGGCTGGCGCGGAAGGTCGAGGAGCTGGGGTTCGATTCGCTTTGGGCTCCGGAGCATGGCGTGGTGCCTGCGGATTTCAGCGTGGGAGCGTCCGGGGCCAGGTCGGGGGCGCCCAGCGCCTACTCGGACGGCCGGATCAACCAGATCATCGACCCGCTGGTGTACCTCTCAGCCGCAGCCGCAGCGACGACGCGGATCAGGCTGGGGACGGGCATCTGCCTGGTGCCCGAGCGCAACCCGATCCGCCTGGCCAAGGAGGTGGCGACGCTGGACCTGGTATCCGGCGGGCGTTTCATCTTCGGCATCGGGGCCGGCTGGCTGCAGGGAGAGGCGGAGGTCCTGGGAGCGGACTTTCCCCGGCGGTGGGCGCAGACACGAGAGTACGTGTACGCGATGAAGGAGCTCTGGACGGAGCAGGCGTCGGAGTTTCACGGCCGGTGGGTGGACTTTCCGCCAATTATCTGCAATCCCAAGCCGGTGCAGAAGCCGCATCCGCCGGTAATGATCGGCGGGGAGCTGGATCGGGCGGCGCAGCGGGTGGCGGACTACGGCGACGGCTGGCTGCCCCGGGCGCGCAACACGTCGGTGTACCAGGACCCGGGCAAGCTGCCGGAGGCGCGAAAGCATATCGAGGAACTCTACCGGGCCAATGAACGGGACCCGTCGGCGCTGAACATCACGATGTGGGATGCGCCGCCGGACCGGGAGCAGAACCGGCGCTTTTTCGATGCGGGGGCCAACCACATTGTGCACATGCTGACGACGAGGGACGAGCGGTCGACACTGGAGGCGATCGAGAGGGTGGCGGAGGCGGCGCTCTAGGTCAGACTGCGCAGGAGGCGTCGGATTATGTTGTCTTCCACATGGGCATTAGCCGGACCAGTGGATTCCCGCTTTCGCGGGAATGACGGGGCTGGATGGTGCCGACTTTCCTGCCGATGCGGGGGGCGGCCTCACCCTTTCGGCGAGACTTTAGCAAGGATTTCACCCCCACCCCTTCGACAAGCTCAGGACAGGCCTAACCCTCCCCCTGAGGGGGAGGGGATTTATCAGATCCGCTTTAGGTCAGGGTGCGCAGGTGGCGGGCGAACTCGAAGCGGTTTTCGAGGAGGCCGATGTCCATGGCGAAGGAGGAGGGGCCGACGGCTGCGACCTTGGAGTGAATGACCGAGAGGCCCTGGCGGTCGGTGGCGGCGGCGTAGGATTCCTCGAGGGCTTCGACATCGTCGGCCCGGTCCACGAACTCCACGCCGGCCTCGCGGGCTATGCCGGCCAGATCGGTGCCGGTGGTGGTGGCGGAGGGGAAGCCGCCTACGGACAGCAGGCTCTCGTTGTCGAAGACGATGTGGGTCAGGTTGGGTGGACGGTAGCGGGCCAGGGTGCTGAGGGTGCCCAGGTTCATGAGCAGGGATGCGTCTCCGTCCAGAACGGTTACCTGCTGTTCGGGTAACGACAGGGCGAGGCCAAGGCCCATGGACGACGCCAAGCCCATGCCGTGCTCAAGGTAGAAGAAGTTGGGCTTGTGCCCCAGGTTGTACAGTTCAACAGCCACGGCACCCATGATGGTTACCACGACCTGGTCCTTCAGGCGGGGGTAGATGGCCTCCAGCGCTTCCGCTCTTAACATCGCCTTTACTTCCGTTCCGATGCAAGAATAATCGAGTAACGAATCTCCAAAAGTTCAGGCCGCAGCATGGTCAGTCCTCCCACATCAGTTCGCGGGTGAGCAGCAGGGCCACCGGGCGCAGCGAACTCTCCGCCAAGGTCTGGGCCTGCCGGATGTCGCGGGCGACGAGAGCCGGGTCGGACATCTTGCGGTACATGATGCCGAGGGCGTCGAGGACGCGCTCTGTTACGAGGCCGCCCTCGGTCTGCCAGGGGTCTCGCTCGCCCATCTCGCCGCGGTAGCTGACCAGCATCAGCAGGGGGATGCGGTAGAGCTGGGCCAGCGACACAATGCCGTTGATGGAGGTGAGCAGGCCGTGGTTCTGCATCAGCATGGCCGACTTCTTTCCGGCCAGATGGGCGCCTGCCGAGATTCCCACGCCTTCCTCTTCCTTGTTCAGGCGGACGAGGGTGACCTCGGGGTCGTCGTCGGCCATGCCGACGAGGTGGACCAGCCAGGTCTCGGGCAGGGCGGAGATAATGCTGACGCCAGCGTCCTTGAGGGCGTCGTAGATGACCTTCGAGTTTGCGGAGGATACTGGCACGGGGCACCGCCGATGGTGGGGTTTCGAGTCGGGGGTCATTCTAGGGTCGTGGAGCGGGGACGGTCAAACGGGACTATGAGGCGTCGCGGCCTTCGGTCGCCGGGGGCATGAAGTCGTCGAAGGCGACTGCAACGTCGGGGAACGCACGGGGGCTGATGCTGTCGCCGGGGAGGTAGGTGGAGACGGTGGAGTACTCCGAGCCGGTCGGGTCAGTGTAAACAGAGACCTCGCGGATTCTCAGGTTGGCGACCCACACCTCGGGGATGCCTGCGGCGGCGTAGCGAGCCAGCTTGGCGCCGGTGTCGTAGGGAAGGGAGCTGTCGGCGACTTCGATGACGAAGTACACATCGTCTGGATGGCTATGGGCTTCCTCAACCGTGTCAAATATCCTCACGACTGCTACATCGGGCTGAGGGGCGCTCCGGTCGTTCAGGTATATTGGCCCGCCGATGCGGACCATCGCAAGTCCAACAAAGATTGGAACCAAGGTCATGGTCAGCCGGTCGGTGCCGAAAACGTGAGAATCCCCAATGGGTGCCATAACAAATATTTTCCCGTCCATCAATTCGATTCGGTCGTCTTCATGCAAGACACCAGCCTTCTCCATGTCCAAGTATTCATCCACATTAAAGAGGCGGGCGCTGGCCAGAACGGCGGACTGCTCACCGTCGGCGATGATTCCGGCGGCGACTAAAGATTCGCATTCCTCGGCACTAAACCGACGCAAAGGTGGGAGGTGGGTCTTGGTAGTTGTCATGGCAGATCCAAGTTGGGATGGCAGTTCAAGATATCGCTGACAATTGTGTAGATTGTTTCGGGGCCCGGCAAATGTCTACCGACCGATACAGGTGGAGTATACTGGCTTGACTTTTCCAGTATACAGGTGCAGAACCCTTCCATGTGGGACCGAGTAGAGAGCATATCGCGGGACGAGATGGCCTCGCTGCAGGCGGAACGGCTGCGTAATTGTGTGGCTCATGCAGGCCTGAATGTGGCGATGTACCGGGAGCGACTGGCCGCACTGGGCGTCGGGCCCGGGGATGTCCGTTCAGTCGAGGACCTGGCCAGGCTGCCGTTCACGGTCAAACAGGACCTGCGGGACCACTATCCGTACGGGCTGTTCGCGGTGCCGATGAGCGAGGTGGTGCGGCTGCATGCCTCCAGCGGTACGACGGGGAAGATGACGGTGGTGGGCTACACCGCCAACGACATCTCCATGTGGGCCGATCTGGCGGCGCGGGCCCTGACCATCGCGGGAGCCGACCGGAACGACATCGTTCATGTGGGATACGGCTACGGGCTCTTCACGGGCGGACTGGGGCTGCACTACGGCGGGGAGCGGCTGGGGGCGACGGTTGTGCCAGCATCGGCGGGGAACACGCGGCGGCAGATCGAGCTGCTGCAGGACTTCGGGGCCACCGTGCTGTGCTGCACGCCGTCGTACTCGCTGCTGATCGCGGAGCAGGCTGCGGAGGCAGGCGCCGACCTCGGCAGGCTGCGGCTGGGAGTCCTCGGAGCAGAGCCGTGGTCGGAGGAGATGCGCTCGGAGATCGAGGCGCGGCTGGGGACCACGGCGCTGGACATCTACGGGCTGTCCGAGGTGATGGGGCCTGCGGTGGCCATGGAGTGCCCGGCCAAGCAGGGGATGCACCTGGCGGAGGACCATTTCCTTCCGGAAGTCGTGGACCCGGAGACCGGCGCCGGTCTGGCCGATGGCGAGACCGGCGAGTTGGTGCTGACCTGCATGACCAAAGAGGCGCTGCCGCTGCTGCGCTACCGGACCGGAGACCTGACACGGCTGTCGCGTGGGCAGTGCGACTGCGGCCGGACGACGGCGCGGATGGGCAAGCCGCTGGGCCGCACCGACGATATGCTGATCGTCCGTGGAGTGAATGTATTTCCCTCACAGATCGAGGCCGAACTGCTGCAGGTCGAGGGCCTGGAACCGCAGTACGAGCTGCACCTGGAGCGGGGCGAATCGCAGCTGGACGAACTGACCGTGAGAGTGGAAGCGTCGGAGGGACTGTTGGGGGACCGGGACGTATATGGGATCGTGGGCCGCACATTGTCTGCGAAGTTACAGAGTGCGCTGGGTCTGGGCTGCCGCGTAGAAGTCGTTGCACCCCGGCAACTGCCCCGCAGCGAGGGTAAGGCTGTACGCGTCGTCGACAACCGGCGAACCTAGCCTTGGCGTCGAGGTGCCATGAATTTTGAGACGCTGCTTTACGAGAGCGACGGGGACCTCATACGGTTGACACTGAACCGGCCGCGGGCCCTGAACGCCGTCGACTACCGGGGCACGGTGGAGCTGCACGAGGCGGCGCAGGCGATCCACGACGACCCGACGGCGCGGGCGGTCATCATACGCGGAGCAGGACGGGCGTTCTGCGCCGGCATCGACCTGAAGGAACTGGCGGCGGGGGAGACGCCGCACGCGTACTTCTATCACTGGGACCAGGCCCTGCGACTGCTGGAACTGTCGGACAAGCTGGTGCTGTGTGCCATACAGGGCTACGCGCTGGGCGGCGGGCTGCAGCTTCCGCTGGCGTGCGACATCCGGATTGCCACCACCGACTGCCAACTGGGTCTGCCGGCGGCCAAGGAGGGGTTCATACCAGGGCTGGGCACTTACCGCCTGCCGCGATTCATCGGGCTGGGGCGGGCCAAGCACATGGCGCTCTCGGGCGAGAATGTGGACGGCAACGAGGCTCTGCGCATCGGGCTGGTGGACTACCTGGTCGTACCGGACGAGTTCGACGAGGAGGTGGAGGCGCTGGTGCAGCGGTATCTGTCCATCAGCTCGGAAGGGGCCCGCCAGACCAAGCTGATGCTCTCGGCCTTCCAGGACCACAGGCACGGGGAGTTCTTCGAGGAGTACCTGCGAAGGCAGGAGATCGCGATAGCCTCGCCCGACCATCTGGAGGCGCTGGCGGCGTTGAGGGAAGGGCGCGACCCGGACTACCGGCGGGGGTAGGCCGGCGATTGGCGTTCAATTCCGTTCCGTCGAGCGTGGTTCTGCATCCCCACCTGCTGGTTTACGACCGTTGCCGGATCGGCAGTAAGCAAGAAGCCGGCGCAGGTCCGCATCCCTATACCTGGGGCCATACCTGCCGGGAGAGTTGCTCCAGGGTCTCTATAACCTGGCTGGCACTGGATACGCGAGAGCTGGCGACGCCTCCGATGTCGAATACAAGGTTGGACACGCCGATGTCCCGGTAGGATCGAATGTCTTCGGCGACTTGCTCCGGATTGCCGGCAAAACGGGGACGGTCTGCATCAGGGCCGGTATGGGCCAGGTTCAGTCCAGCCACACGGAATCCGATTTCTATCTCGTCTGGGTCGCGGCCCACGCGCTCGGCCTCAGCCGCCAAGCGGTCCATCGCCGTTCGCAACTGTTCCGGGGTGTTCATGGGCGACAGGCGGTTTACGCCAAGGGGATGCCAACCGTTCCCCAGCTGAGCGGCGCGGCGGATGGCCGGTCGGCTTTCTCCCCCAATCCAGATGGGCGGATGCGGCTTCTGGACCGGCTTGGGCAGGAAGCTGATATTGTCGAACTGAACATACTTGCCCTGCATGCTGGGGTCGTCGTTTGTCCAGAGCTCGATGAAGGCCCGAAGGTACTCGTCGGTGACCGAGCCTCGCTCGTCGAAGGGCGGCAGGCCCAGCGTCTCGAATTCTTCTCTCAGCCAGCCGACTCCCACGCCCAGGATCACTCGTCCCCCTGACAGATAGTCCAGGGTGGCGATGGATTTGGCGGCAACCAGGGGATTACGGTGGGGCACGATCATCACGCTGGTCCCCAACCGTATCCTGGTGGTCTGTCCTGCCAGGAATGCCAGCATTGTCAGCTGGTCCAGGCACTCGCCGGGGCCCGAACCAGGATGCACTCCCTCTTCGTTGTAGGGATAGGGTGAGTCAACCCGTCGCGGAAACACGATATGGTCGGGGCATACCAGGAAGTCAAACCCCAGCTCTTCTCCCTTGCGAGCGATTTCCCCCATCGAGGCGGGGGCGGTGAGCGGTCCGCTGCCCGGGATGGTGAATCCGTACTTCATTTCTACTCCACTGAGTGGTAGAGGCACACGGGCGCTGCGCCTGAACCGCTCCCGTACATTCCTTTACCCTAGTGTCCTCTGATGATTTCCAATAGGAGTGTAGGCACCGGCCAAGCGGGTGGTCAATCGTTCCTCCGTCCCTCTCGGTGCCTCGGCTTTGATACAATGATAGTCAGAATCACGACAACGATTGGACGGTCATGACATCAGTAGAAACAGGCTTGGCGCACACTGAACGCAACAGCGGGCGCATCGACTTCGCGACGTCGCCGGAGCAGTACCGGCACTGGCAGATGGATGTGGACGGGGCGGTGGCGCGGCTGACGATGCGGGTGCAGGAAGACGCTCCGCTGTATCCCGGATACGAGCTGAAGCTGAACTCTTACGACTTGGGCGTGGACATCGAACTGTACGACGCAGTGCAGCGGCTGCGGTTCGAGCACCCCGAGGTCGGGGCGGTGGTCGTCACCTCTGGACATGACCGCGTCTTCTGTGCCGGGGCGAACATCCGGATGCTGGCACAGGCAGACCACGGCCTGAAGGTGAACTTCTGCAAGTTCACCAACGAAACGCGGAACGCAATCGAGGACGCCAGCAACCTGTCGGGCCAGCGCTATATCTGTGCGGTGAACGGCCCTGCGGCGGGCGGGGGATACGAACTGGCCCTTGCCTGCGACCACATCATCCTGATCGACGACGGCTCGAGCACAGTGGCGCTGCCGGAGCTCCCGTTGCTGGCCGTACTGCCCGGGACCGGGGGGCTGACGCGGCTGGTGGACAAGCGCAGGGTGCGGCGAGACCACGCCGACTTCCTGTGCACGGCTTCGGAAGGCGTGCGGGGGCAGCGCGCCGTCGACTGGCGGCTGGTTGACGAGCTGGCGCCTCGGTCGAGATTCGACGAAGCGGTGGCGGAGCGGGCCGCATCGTTCTCCTCCAATGGGAGCCATCCGTCCAAAGGCGAAGGGCTCAAGCTGACGCCTATGAGTCGGGAATTCACGGAGGGCGGCGTTCGTTACGATCATGTCTCGGTCAACATCGACCGGCAACTGGGAGCGGCATACCTCGAGATTCACGGACCGGAATGTCCGCCGCCTGCCCATGCTGACGGGATTCACGCTGAAGGAACAGACTTCTGGCCGCTGGCGGTGGCTCGGGAACTGGACGACGCCATTCTGCACCTGCGTACCAACGAAGGCGAGGTCGGGACCTGGGTCTTTCGCACAAAAGGGGACGCGGCACTGGTTGAGGCATACGACGAGTTGCTTCTCGAGAACGCCGAGCACTGGCTGGCGCGGGAGATCACCCTGTACCTCAAGCGGACTCTGAAGCGGTTGGATGTGAGCTCGCGGTCCCTGATAACGCTGGTCGAGCCTGGAAGCTGCTTCGCCGGGACGCTGCTGGAGCTGGCGCTTGCCGCCGACCGGTGCTACATGCTGGACGGGGTGCTGGAGGACGAGGAAGAGCCGGCCTCCGTGCGGCTGACGGGCATGAATTTCGGGCCGCTGCCGATGGTCAACGGCCTGACGCGGCTGGAGGGGCGGTTCCTGGAGATCGATGAGCTGGAAGAGCACTCCGGGCGGGCCCTGGAAGCAGAGGCGGCACACGAGCTGGGCCTGGTGACCTTCATTCCCGACGACATCGACTGGGAGGACGAGGTCCGCCTGGCTTTGGAAGAGCGGGCCAGCTTCTCGCCGGACGCGCTGACGGGGATGGAAGCCAACCTGCGCTTCGGCGGGCCCGAGACGCTGGAGAGTAAAATCTTCGGGCGCCTCAGCGCGTGGCAGAACTGGATCTTCCAGCGCCCCAACGCGTCGGGCGGCCAGGGGGCGCTGCAGGCGTACGGTACCGGCGCCCGGGCGGAGTTCGACCGGCGGCGGGCATAGAGTCTCGGCGGGGGCAGCACAGACGGAAGGGAGATGTATTCGATGACTGAAGAATCAGGCGATACTCCGGAAGAAGCTGGCGTTACTCTGACGGAACACTGCTACATCATCAGGAAAAAAGGGATACTGGGCGAGGAGCCCATCATCAAGGGCACGCGGACGCCCGTGCGGGCCATTGTGGAAATGTGGCGCATGGGATATGCGCCGGAGGAAATTCCCAGCGGACTGCCCCACCTGAGCCTGGCCGCCGTCTTTGACGCCCTCAGTTACTTTTGCGATCACTCGGAAGAGATAATGGAGTACATCAAAGAGAACAGGGTGCCGGAGGAGCTCATCCACCCAAGCGTGAGGCATCTCTGAGCGATGGAATTGTCTGAACCGGGATTTTTTTGATTTATAGGATGGGCAGGATTAGTAACTATCTCAAAACTGTCATGCCCATGATCTCAACAGCATGATACATGGTCTGGACCAGTGGATTCCCGCTTTCGCGGGAATGACGGGGCCTTTGCAGGACTGACGGTTTTGAACTTAAGCGGGTTTGGAGATAGTTTCTAGGGCGTTCGCAGGATTCTTATAGTCGGGTAAACCCTGATAGGAGTTACGCAGTTGGAGGTTTCTCCCCCACCCCAACCCTCCCCCGCTGGGGGAGGGGAAAGACAGGAAGTACCTTCAATTGCGTAACTCCTACCCTGATTAAGTCGGTTCCTTTGCATAGGCTCCAATCCCTATGGGCGAAGGAAGAGTAAATCATGAGTATCAACTACACTGACCGGATTCCCAACAACGTGGGGCTGTCGGACAATCGGCGGCTGCAGCGAGCCCTAGAGTCGTGGCAGCCAAACTACATGAAGTGGTGGAACGAGATGGGGCCCGACGGCTCCACTGACTTCGACGTGTATCTCCGGACGGCCATCAGCGTGGAGACCGACGGCTGGGCCAACTTCGGGTTCGTCAAGATGCCGGAGTACCGCTGGGGCATCTTCCTGGCCAAGCGCGACGCCGACCGGGTTATCTCCTTCGGGGACCACCAAGGCGAGCCGGTGTGGCAGGAGGTTCCCGGCGAGTACCGGGCGCCGCTCCGACGGCTCATCGTGACGCAGGGCGACACGGAGCCGGCGTCGGTGGAGCAGCAGCGGCGGCTGGGGCTTACCTGCCCGTCCCTGTACGACCTGCGCAACCTGTTCCAGATCAACGTGGAGGAGGGGCGCCACCTGTGGGCCATGGTCTACCTGCTTCACGCCTACTTCGGGCGGGACGGCCGTGAGGAGGCGGAGGCAATGCTGGAGCGGCACTCCGGCGACGCCGACCGTCCGCGCATCCTGGGGGCGTTCAACGAGGCCACGCCCAACTGGCTGTCGTACCTGATGTTCACCTTCTTCACCGACCGGGACGGCAAGTACCAACTGGCGGCGCTGGCCGAGTCGGGCTTCGATCCGCTGTCACGGACCTGCCGCTTCATGCTGACGGAAGAGGCCCACCACATGTTCGTGGGCGAGACCGGCGTGATGCGGGTGGTGCAGCGCACCGGTGAGGTGATGAACGAACTGGGCACCGACGACCCGGAGCGCCTGCGGGCGGCGGGGGTCATCGACCTGCCCACGGTGCAGAAGTACATCAACTTCCACTACAGCGTTTCGGTGGACCTGTTCGGGCAGGAGGTGTCGACCAACGCCGCCAACTACTTCACCGCTGGTCTCAAGGGCCGGTACCTGGAGTCGCGGATCGACGACGACCACCGTCTGACGGAAGGCATGTGGCCGGTACACACGGTGCGGGACGGACGCGTGGCAGTGGAGGAGTTGTCGGCCTTGAGCGCGGTTAACGAACGGCTACGGGACGACTACATCAAAGACTGCCAGCGTGGCCTCGACCGCTGGAACCGGGCCCTTGAGACCCTGGGCGTGGATTTCCGGCTGGCACTGCCGCACCGGTTCTTCAATCGCCAGATCGGCAACGCCGCGGGGGTGCGAGTGTCGCCGGACGGGAGGGTGATCAGCGAGCAGGAGTGGCAGGCCAGCATAGCCGGATCGCTGCCCACGGACGAGGACATGGCATACGTTGACTCGTTGATGCAGCGGGTGATCGAGCCGCACAGAATCGCGGGCTGGATCGCCCCGCCGGTCCGAGGCATAGACGGCAAGCCGTGGGACTTCGAGTACGTGCGGTTCAACTGATCCGATAGGAATACACCCCGGAGAGCCACCATGCACCAGCATACTGTCACTGTTGACTCCACCGTCAGCCCATCGCTGATTGAATACTCGGATGTGTTCAATGTGACCGTGCCGCTCATCGACAGGCACCTGGACGACCTTCGGGCCTTCAAGACGGCCATAGCTTTCGACGATGCGGACCAAACGGTCACTTATGCCCAACTGGCGGAGCGGGTGAACCGTTGTGGCAACCTGTTGAAGTCTCTGGCATGGGAGTCTGAGGGCCGGGTGCTGATGGTGGTCAAGGATTGCCCGGAGTTCTTCTACCTGTTCTGGGGAGCAATAAAGGCCGGGATGGTACCCATCCCATTGAACACGCTGTTGCGGGCAGACGACTACCGTCACATCATCGAGGATTCGGGGTGCGCAGGTCTGGTCTACTCGCCGGAGTACCGGGAGGAAGTCACGCGGGCCTTGGTCGGTGCGGAGCATCAGCCCACCTTCATTCTCTGCACCGAGGGGCCGAGCTCGGTCGCCGACATGCTGGAAGAGGCCTCAGCGATCCTGGAGCCGGCAGCAACCACGGCAGACTCGGAATGCTTCTGGCTCTACTCGTCGGGTTCCACAGGGCGGCCCAAGGGAGCGGTGCATCGCCACCGGGACATTGTCACCACCTGCGTCCACTACGCCACCGACACGCTGGGCGTCGTGGAAGACGATGTGTGCTTCTCGGCGGCCAAGCTGTTCTTCGCCTATGGCCTGGGCAACGCCATGACCTTCCCGCTGTGGGCGGGGGCCACTGCGGTGCTGAGCGGGCAGCGGCCCACGCCGGAAATGACCTTCGACATCATCGAACAGCACCAGCCAACGCTCTACTTCGGGGTGCCAACGCTGTACGCAGCGCAGCTGCGCGCTCTGGACGAGACGTCACGCGACCTGTCGTCGCTGCGGGCCTGTGTATCAGCGGGCGAGGCACTGCCGGCCGACATCTTCCGGCGTTGGCAGGAGAGCACCGGGACACTGATCCTTGACGGCATCGGCTCCACGGAGGCGCTGCATATCTTCATATCGAACACCGCCGACGACTACCGTCCTGGCACCAGCGGACGCCTAGTTCCCGGGTACGACGCCCGGATCGTGGGAGAAGAGGACGCGCCAGTGGCAGCGGGGGAGACCGGAAGGCTGTTCATCCGGGGCGACTCTACCGCTCCTTACTACTGGAACAACCCTGAACGCACCGCCGAGACGATGGTGGACGGATGGCTGAATACCGGCGACACCTACCTGCAGGACGGCGACGGCTACTATGTCTACTGCGGCCGGAGCGACGACATGCTCAAGGTGGGCGGTATCTGGTGCTCTCCGGTGGAGATCGAGGGGAGGCTGATCGAGCATCCCAGCGTCCTTGAGGCGGCTGTGGTGGGCCGTGCCGATGACGACGAACTGATAAAGCCCGAGGCGTTCGTGGTGCTCAAGGACACAGGGAACGCCAGCGACGCCCTGGCCGAGGAACTGCTGGAGCACTGCAAGAGCGGGCTGGCCCGCTACAAGTACCCAAGGTGGGTCAACTTCGTCGACGACCTGCCCAAGACGGCGACGGGCAAGGTGCAGCGGTTCAAGCTGCGGGGGTGAGGGCAACGCCTTGCATTGCGCCGGATACTTTCACGCTGTATGCTGGCCCAAATGACCATAGACAACCCGGAGGAATGCGAGAGATGGCAAGGATCGCGCGCGTGGGCCACGTGGTGTTGAATGTGAAGGACACCAAGGAGGCCATTGACTGGTACACCAACGCGCTGGGCATGGAGCTGATGAACCACGACCAGGGCATGGACATGGCGTTCCTGTCATTCGGCGAGTCGGATCACGACATCGCCCTGATCAAGGCTCCGGAAGGGGTGGAGACCGGCAGTCCCGGCCTCTCGCATACCGCGCTGGCGCTGGAGGGCGGCGAGCCTGAGCTGCAGGAGATGTACGGGCGAGTAAAGGACGCTGGATACGCCATCGACTTCACCGCCGACCACGGCCTGACCAAGAGCTTCTACTGCTTCGACCCCAGCGGCAACCGCATTGAGATCTTCTTCCAGAACCTCCACGACGAGGAAGCCCGCCAGTTCATGCGGGACACTGGCGCCGTACTGGACCCCTACGAGCTGGAAGCCGCACCCGCTGACTAGGCCGACCAATCGGCGGTATGGGGAATGTACAAAGGGGCGCACAGCTGTGCGCCCCTACCCGATTGAGGAATTTTCACAACAGAACGCATCAACGGAGTGGTCCCGATGGCGAACACGCAGCGTGGCGATATACCGTTCCTCACAGTGGCAGAGCTGGCCCGGCTGATCCAGGCCCGAGAGGTTTCGCCGGTCGAGGCGACCGAAGCGTACCTGGAGCGCATAGCACGCATTGATGGCCGTGTGAACTCCTACATCACCGTGTGTGGGGACGAGGCACGGCAGGCGGCCCGCGAGGCGGAACAGGAAATCGGCGCCGGAAATTACCGAGGGCCCCTGCACGGGATTCCGGTGGCTGTGAAGGACCAGTTCGACACGGCAGGCATTCGCACGACCTACGGCTCCGGCCTTGAGTGGGACAACGTGCCCACGGAGGACGCCGTTGTTGTCGCCAAGCTGAAGGAGGCGGGTGCCATTCTGCTGGGCAAGCTGAACCTTTCCGAGTTCGCCTTGGGGGAGAGCTTCCACCATCCGGGCGGGCAGCCGCGCAATCCGTGGGACCTATCGCGCAATCCCGGCATCTCCAGCAGCGGGTCGGCGGCAGCGACGGCTGCGTTCCTCTGCGCCAGTGCCCTGGCGGAGGACACCGGCGGATCAACACGCATTCCGGCGGCGTGGAGCGGGCTGACGGGCCTGCGGCCGACATGGGGGCTGGTCAGCAGGCGCGGTGTGGCTGGCGTGTCCTGGTCAATGGACACCGTGGGCCCGATCTCACGCTCAGCCGAAGACTGCGCGCTAACCTTCCAGGCCATCGCCGGGCACGACTCCGACGACCCGTACTCGTGGAGCGGTCCCGTTCCCGACTTTTTGCAGGAGTTGCAGGGCGGTGTGGATGGTCTGAGAGTAGGCGTGCTGCGGGAAAAAGTGGCAGAGGGCGGGCTTGAACCCGAGGTGAGAAGCGCGATCGAATCAGCGGTCGCGCATCTAGGAGAATTGGGGGCCACGACCAAGGAGATTTCCATTCCCATTGTGGAGAACGCCGGAGCAGTCTCCAAGTGCATCACCGACATGGACGGCGCATCGGTGCACTACGAACGCCTGAAGACGAGGATTACGGAATACGACCACAACACGCGGGTTAGGCTGCTAACGGCCATCCTCACTCCGGCGCAGGCGTACTACAAGGCGCAGAAGGTGCGGACTTTGATTCGAAATGCCGTGCTGGAGGCGCTGGAAGAGGTGGATGTGATCGCGCTGCCCACCTCGCCCACCGGTGCGCCGCTGCTGCCGTCGGAGGCGGGCATCAAGAGCCAGGAGGACGCGAGGAGCCGGATCGCGGGGGTGAGGAACTTTACGGGAGCCTTCAATGTGGCGAACCTTCCGGCGCTGTCGATTCCCTGCGGGTTCACGGAGGACAACCTGCCGTTGTCGCTGCAACTGGTCGGGAAGCCGATGGCGGACGGCTTGCTGATGCGCGTCGCCCACGCCTACCAGCAGGTTACGGACTGGCACACGCGCAGGCCGCCGCTGGAGGACTAGGGAGATTGATCAAAGACGCGGCCTGCATCACGGCTTCCGTGCAGAATACGAGAAATTTCTACTTGACTCGGCCAGATGTAATACCAAATCACATACGGGTCTGCTAAAGAGCTTCGGATACCCGGTGCATATTCAGGCCTGGTTCTCCCCATCCGTGGAAACTCAACTAGTAGGTCGAAATGGTCCAGTAGACGTGCGACCCAGCGATCTGCTTCACTGTCGTTAACCGTTTCAGAATAGAAGTCCCAAATATCATCCAGTTCTCTTTTGGCACGATCGGAAAGAAAATAGGGGTCCATCAGGTCGATCCTGTCTCGGTCCGCGCCGACCGCTCCTTCCGTCGCTCTCGACGCTCAATTCCTCGCCGCCTGATGTCTTCTACTAATTCCTCTCGGGATTCATATTTTGTATATCTCCCGTTTTTGAGATCGTCGATGCCCTGCATCACCTTCTCCCGAATTTCGGCCAACTCTGCGGCGACCGCCGGGTCGCTGTCGGCCAGGTCGCGCTCTTCCAGAAGGCCCAATGCTCGGGCTATCACGGCATCGGCCGATGGGTATCGTCCCGAATCCACCAACTTCCTGATGTGGGCCCAGTACTCTTCGCTGATCGTAATTTCCATAGCTCTACTCTCCTATGCAGCCCAAGGATAACCACATCACCCGGCTGCTTCAAGGCGCCCGGCGGCCCTTGCGCCTCCGCAGGCTATAGCCGACAATCCCGCTTGGAATCGGGACGGCAGCCAACCATGGGGAGCAAGTGAATATGGACAGCCTGATTGCCCGTGCGCTGGATACGGCAGAGGCGCGGGGCGCGTCTTATGCCGACGCGCGGATGGTGGAGACAGCCCAGGAACGCTACTCGGTGCGGACCGGGGTGGTGGATGTAATCAGCAACGACGAATCGCTGGGTATCGGCGTGCGCGTGGTCGTGGACGGGGCCTGGGGGTTTGCATCGACGAACACTCTGACGGCCGAGGCGGTGGACCAGACCGCAGCGCTGGCCGTGGAGATCGCAAGGGCATCGGCGACTTCGGGCGGGCCGAAAGTGGAGCTGGGAGCGCCGGTCACCAGCCGGGGCGTTTACACCACCCCGATTGAGATCGACCCTTTCGCCGTACCGGCAGAAGAGAAGCTGGCGTTGCTGCTGGACATTGACGAGCGAATGGGGCGCGTGGAGGGAATATCCGCCCGCACGGGCAACCTGATTTTCATACGGGAGCGCAAGGCCTTCGCCAGCAGCGAAGGCGCCGACATCGAGCAGACCATATACGAGGCGGGCGGTGGCATACAGGCCACGGCGGTGGGCAACGGCGAGGTGCAGCGCCGATCCTATCCACAATCCATGGGCCGCCAACAGGGATGCAGCGGCTGGGAATTTGTTCGCGACTTCGACCTGGCCGGCAACGCCGAGCGGGTCGCCAGCGAGGCTGTGGCGCTGCTGACGGCCGATCGGTGTCCCTCGGACATCACCACCACGCTGATCATCGGCGGGTCGCAGGTTGGGTTACAGATCCACGAGTCTTGCGGCCACGCCATCGAGCTGGACCGGGTACTGGGTTCTGAGGCGGCATACGCGGGGACATCCTTCCTGACAACCGAGAAGCTGCGTGACTTCCGGTACGGCTCGGAACAGGTGAACATCACAGCCGACAGCATCCGGCTGCCGGGACTGGGCTCATTCGGCTGGGATGACGAGGGAGTACCGGCGCAATCAACTCCCATCGTGGAGGCAGGCCGCTTCGTCGGATACCTGATGTCCCGCGAGACCGCCAGCACCCTGGGTCTGGAATCCAATGGCACCATGCGCGCGTCGTCCTGGAACCGGCTACCGCTCATCCGCATGACCAATGTCAGCCTCGAGCCAGGTGAATGGGAATTGGACGACCTGATCGCCGACACAGACGACGGCATCCTGATAGACACCAACCGCTCGTGGTCCATCGACGACCGTCGCTACAATTTCCAGTTCGGCACCGAGGTGGGCTACGAAATCAAGAACGGCAAGCTGGGCCGACTGCTGCGCAACTGCACCTACACCGGCATTACCCCGGAGTTCTGGAACTCATGCGACGCGGTGTGCAACGCCAACCACTGGACCATGTGGGGGACGCCCAATTGCGGCAAGGGGCAGCCGGGCCAGCTGGGCCACACCGGCCACGGCGCGGCCCCGGCTCGATTCCGCAACGTGCGCGTGGGGGTAATGCGATGATCGGCGAAGACGCTGCCATCAAGCTGCTGGAGCGGGCCCTGGCACTATCAACAGCGGAACAGACTGACATTTACCTGAGCAGCCAGGACCTTGGGCTGACCCGCTTCACGGGCAACGCCATCCACCAGAATGTTTCCCACAGCAATGTCTCACTGAACATACGCGCCGTCGAGGGTAAGCGGCTGGGACGGGCCACCACCAACGACCTTTCGGACGACGGGATTCGCAAGGCTATGGAGTCAGCCAGGCGAAACGCCCTGCTGATGCCGGAAGACCCAGCCTTCCCTGGGCTGCCGGAGCCGCAACCTGCTCCGAGGGTGGCGAGCTGGGACGAATCCGCAGCCGCTTGCTCTCCGCTGACCCGAGCGCAAATGGTGGGAGAGGTCTGCCGTCAGGGGGCCGCCGAGGGTCTGGACACCGCCGGGGCCTGCCGCACCGGGGTGAACGAGATCGCGGTGGTGAGCAGCAAGGGCGTGCGCGCCTACCACGCGGGGACATTCTCCGGGCTGATCATCACAACCCGCAGCGACACCTCGGCGGGCTGGGCCAAGGGCGGCTCGTGGCGGCTGGACGAGGTCGACTACCCGGCGCTTGCCCGGGAGGCTGTGGACAAGGCGGTGCGGGGACGCGACCCGCAGCCCGTCACGCCCGGCGAATACACGGTGGTGCTGGACCACTACGCTGTCGACGACATCCTGGAGGCGCTGTCGCTGTACGGCATGGGCGCTCAGGCGGTGCAGGAGGGGCGCAGCTGGATGTGCGACCTGCAGGGCACGAGGGCAATGAGCGAGTCCGTGTCCATCTGGGACGACGGCGGGGCGCTGAACGGATGGCCCATGCCATTCGACGTGGAGGGTGTGCCGCGGCGTCGGATTGAACTGGTCGAGAGCGGCGTGGTCGGCGGCCCCGTTCACAACACCTACACGGCCGCGCAGGACGGCATTTCGTCCACCGGCCACCAGCAGTACTTCGTGGGCCCGCCCATCGCATCCAACCTGTTCATGAGTCCCGGCGACCGCTCGGTGGACGAACTCATCGCGTCAACCGAGCGGGGTCTCTACATCACGCGGTTCTTCTACACCCGCCTCTCCCACAACCGGGGTTGCGTGATGACCGGCATGACCCGCGACGGCACTTTCCTGATCGAGGACGGCGAAATTCGCCACCCGGTCAAAGACCTGCGCTTCACGCAGTCGTACGTCGAGGCGCTGAACGGCGTGGAGGGCGTGGGCGACGAGGCCAACCTGGTGCTCAACGAGGTGGGCTTCGCCACCCGCGTTCCCGCCCTCAAGCTGGCCACTTTCAACTTCACGGGGGTGACGGTGTAGACTGGTGTCAGAAGTCCTGTCCAACCGGTTCGCCAACCGTGACACCGACCTGGTCTTTCGGGGTCAATACGTCCGGTGGCTTCCCCCGGACATTCGACGCCGGGCAAGAGCGAGTCTCCGGCGTGTGGCTCTGGCTCCCACCTTAGAGAACCTGCGTTTCCCGCCTTCCCAACGGCTGGAAGCGCTACGAGGCGACCGGGAAGGGCAGCACAGCATACGCATTAACGACCAATGGCGCATCTGCTTCACTTGGACCGCTTTCGGCGCCACGGAAATCGAAGTTACCGATTACCATTAGCGAGGATGGGCCATGACTAACCCTGAAATCCCTGTTCCCGAGGATACGCCCCCGGAGGGCTTTGAGCCTGTACCCCCCATTCATCCAGGAGAAGACCTGGCGGAAATCATTGTAGAGCTTGAGATTAGCCCGGAAAGACTAGCGAAAACCATCCAGGTATCTGTGGAAACCGTCAAGGCGATTCTTGACGGCAGTCATCCAATAACTGGCGATATAGCCATGCGGCTTGGCAAGGCTTTCTATATGTCGCCGGAGTTCTGGCTGAACCTGCAAAAGCTGTACGAACTGGAAACGGCCAAGGTATCCACCGACACCAGTTGCATCGTCCCGCTGGTTCCTCCCCCGGATGACAGTTTGTTACAGGCTCCCGCCGCTGAGTTCATCAGCCTCTGATTCCGGCGATTAGGCTCCGCCGGCCTCCACCGTTGACAGGAACTCGAGGACTCGCTTGGCGTATTTTTCGGGCTCGTCGGCGTGGGGTTTGCACTCTCCCCACTGACTGTTGGGGACGAGGCGATGGGCCATCTCGGCCACGGCCCTGGGGTGCACGTCGTTATGGCCGGGCATGATCATGGCCGGAACGCGGATGCTGCGCAGCATTTCCTTGGTGCTGCCGAGCGTCGGGAACGGGCCGCCGAACAAGGCTTGGGCGGTGTCCCGCATCACCTGGATGAACTCCTCGGTGTCCATAGTTTCCAGATTCTTGCGGTACTCAGGGTCGGTCTGTGCGATCTCAGGACTGTATGGAGCGAAACGGTCGTCGGCGTCGAAGGCGTCGATCACCGCACCGATGCCATCGGCCGCGGCCATCTCCATGCTTTTGTATATCTTGGAGGTGAGGTAACCGTCGCAGATGACACCGCCGGCGATGTTTGACGGGAAGATGGCCCTCACACGCTCGGGACGGCGAAAGGCGCAGCCGAAGGAAATGGCAGCGCCGAATGAGCCGCCGCCCAGAATGCTCTGCTCGATTCCAAGGGAATCCATCAGGCCGAAGACATCGTCGCAAACCATTTCCCAGGTCTGAGTCACCATAGGGCTGCGCGACTGGCCTCCAAACCGGCGGTCGTAGACAATAACGCGGTGCTCCTGGGAGAGGGCTCCCACCACGTTCCCGTAGCTGCTGGCAACCCCCTGCAGGCCGCCGGGCGAGAGGATGATGGGTGGTCCACTGCCAGCCTCCTCATAGTACAGTTCAGCTCCGTTTACTTTCGCGGTCGCCATGGTCCGACCTCCCTGTATGGGTGTGGATTGGAAGGGATTATAGGTGTGAAGGCCATCATCGGCAAAGATTGACCGGGCCCAACCCGGAAACTACGATGCCGACAACTGAAACATGCGGTAAAGGAAGGAAAATGGCAACCTCGCGTTTCGAGAATGCAGTCCTGGAGGCCGAGAACACGCTGCTTGAATTTCTGGAAACATTCGAGACGATCCAGAACAACATGCGCATCGAGCGCCTGCCGGAGTTTCAGGCAGAGTTGCTTGCGTTGGCCCCGGAAGGATTCGGTTACCTGCTCGAGAAGCTGTCCCGGGAAGGCCCGTCCCAGGACTTGCTTCAGTTTCGCGACTCATTGGTCGCTGGAACCAGGCATTGCGGCAATGCCCTGGCGTCGTTCCTCATGGCTGACGAGCGCACATACTCTCTCATGGCTGTCGATATGCGCCGGTCGCTTTACCGGGGAATGCAGCTGCTGTATGGCGTGCGCGCGCATACGCCCACACTTGCTAGCTACTGGCTTCTGCCCGAAGCAGCTGCGGCGAAGGAGCTACTGGAGGTCCCATCTCCGGATGCCGATGCTCCGATGGGAATAATTCACCGGCGGAGGGAAGCCCCTCTGGCCGACTACTCGCTGTATGTGCCGGAAAGCTACACCCCCAGCCGGGAATGGCCCATGATCGTGTGCCTGCACGGCGCAGGCGGACGCGGCGATCAGTTCATCTGGTCGTGGCTCCGGCCAGCGAAGAGCCTGGGGTACATGGTGCTGGCGCCGAAGTCGCTGGATGTTACATGGTCCATACTGCGGCCAGGACTGGATGCCGGTTCCGTCACCGGGATGCTGGAAGAGGTCAGCAGCGAGTACAACGTCAACCGGGGGCGGGTGTACCTGACCGGCCTGTCGGACGGAGGCACATTCACCTACCTGCTGGGGCTTAGCCGGTCTCAGCATTTCGCCGGCATCGCGCCGGTTGCGGCTGATTTCTCTGGCATGATGGACGACCTGCTGCGCGGCAAGCAGGGACTCGACACGCCCATCCACATGGTTCACGGTGCGCAGGACCACATCTTTCACGTGGCGCAGGTGCGCAGCGGGCACGCGCTGCTGGAGCGGCTCGGCTACAACGTGACTTACGAGGAGCTGCCTGATTGGGGTCATTCCTACTGCTCATTCGTGAACGAGAGGATGGTCATGCCCTGGTTCGAGGGTTTGTCTGAACTGTGATTTTTGTGATTGTGGGATTGGCATGATTCATTTCGTCCGGGGGGGAGGTACCAATCAGCGGCATCATTCAATCAGACAATCCACAGTTCAGACATTTTGACAGACCCCCATTCGACAGTTAAATTCAATGAACTCCAACCGAAATTGAGACAGGTGAGTTATGAAAGCAGCAGTCTTGCGGGAAGTTAACCAGCCGCTGGAGATCGAGGAAATAGATGTAGCTTCGCCCGGACCCCGGGAAGTGCTGGTACGCACAGGGGCCTCCGGCGTCTGCCACAGCGACCTGCATTTCGTCGAGGGGCTCTACACGACGCCGATGCCGGTCATCCTTGGCCACGAAGCCGCCGGGACCATCGAGGCGGTGGGCGAGCTGGTGGACTATGTCAAACCCGGCGACCGTGTGATCACCTGCCTGTCGGTGTTCTGCGGCACCTGCGAGCGATGCACCGAGGGGCGCACGGTGCTGTGCAACCGCACTGGCCTGAACCGCAACCCTGACCAGACGCCCCGGCTCAGCCAGAACGGGGAGGAGGTCGCGCAGTTCGCCAACCTCTCTTCCTACGCCGAGCAGATGCTGGTCCACGAGAACGCGGTGGTGAAGATCGAGCGCGATGTGCCCTTCGAGCAGTTGGCGCTCATCGGCTGCGGCGCCACGACGGGGCTGGGCGCTGCGCTCAACACCGCTGCCGTGCGTCCCGGCAGCACTGTTGCGGTCATCGGCTGCGGTGGCGTGGGCCTGAACGCCATCCAGGGTGCGGCCCTCGCGGGCGCGCTGCGCATCATCGCCATCGATGCGGTGGAGACCAAGTTGACGCTGGCCCAGGAGTTCGGCGCGACCGAGGTCATCGACGCGTCCGGAGGCGATGTGGTGAGCAAGGTGCGGGACCTGACCGGCGGCGGCGTCGACTATTCCTTCGAGGCCATCGGCAAGAAGGAGACTGCCGAGCAGTCGTTCCACATGCTCCGGGCCGGCGGTACGGCGACGATCATCGGCATGATCCCGCAGGGTACCAAGATCGAGTTGGACGGGCCGTCGTTCCTGCGGGAGCGGCGAATCCAGGGAAGCAGCATGGGCTCCAATCACTTCCGCACCCACATGCCGCAGTATGTCGAGTTCTACCTGCAGGGCCGCCTCAAGCTGGACGAGCTGGTGTCCCGGCGCCTGGACCTGGAGGACATCAACGACGCCTTCGGGTACATGAAGGAAGGCAGCGTGGCCCGGAGCGTGATCACGTTCTAGGGATTGAACGCTGCTTGCCGGGTTGATACGCTGGTAGTCAAATCTGCGGAGCGGACGGAAGAGCGCCCATCCCGTTTAGCCGGGATGGGTGCCGAACATAGCCGCGGTTTCCATATTCGCGAGGGTGCGTTATGAAAGTACGGGGAGTCATCAAGGGCCAGACAATAGAGTGCAACCAACCATTAGGACTTTTGGATGGACAGCATGTAGAGATGGAAATCCATCCAATTGAAACAGTTGATCTAGAAGAGTACGGGTTCAAACTAATACCATCAGGAGGTAACCCGGTCACCAACGAAATGGTCAACGAGTTGCGAGATGAACTGGGGATCTAAACTTGAAGGCCCTCTATGACGTAAATGCCCTTCTAGCTATTCTAGATAAGAACCACGACTCTCACGGCAAAGTGGCTGCATGGTATGCCGCCAACGCCGAGCAGAGATGGGTGTCCTGTCCCTTGACCCAGAACGGATGCTTACGAATCCTTTCTCAGCCGGGCTATGCAAATCCAGTTAGCCTAAGCGAGGCATTTCAACTCTTGACGGCCGCTACGTTGACGCAGGCTCATCAATTCCTACCGGATGACGTGAGTCTTCTGGATAGCACATTAGTTAACGCTTCGCGACTTTCAGGGCATCGGCAACTGACGGATGTATACCTGCTGGCACTCGCAGCTAAGAACAACGTGCGTTTGGTGACACTGGATACCCGCATTTCTCTGGGCGCCGTCCGGGGCGCGACCGAAGAGCACCTGGTGGTTCTCTAGCGCTACCTCAGTACTTCCACTCCGGGTCGCGCTTCTGGAGGAAGGCGGTGATGCCTTCGTGGGCGTCTTCCTTCAGGAGGTTGTCGACCATCACCTTCTGGGCCACGTCGTAGGCGGCGGGGCGGTCGAGCTCGATCTGCCGGTAGAAGGCTGGCTTGCCTATGGCCAGTGTCTGGGCGCTGGATGAGGCAATCTGGTGGGCCAGGGCGGCGACGTTGGCTTCAAGTTCGTCATCTGCAACTACCCGGTTGATCAATCCTATCTCCAGTGCCTCCGGCGCGGAGACGGGCGTGCCGGTGAGCAGCATCTCCATGGCCTTCTTGGTAGTGGCCACGGAGCGGGCGAGGGCCACGCCGGGGGTGGTGCAGAACAGGCCGATCTGAACCCCAGGGGTGGCGAAGGCGGCCGACTCGGCGGCCACAGCCAGGTCGCAGGTTGCGACGAGTTGGCAGCCGGCGGCGGTGGCCAGTCCCTGCACCTGGGCGATCACCGGCTTGGGCAGGAGTCGAATGGCCTCCATGACCTCGGTGCACAGGGCGAAGACGGCGGTGTAGGCGTCTACGTCCCGGTCAATCATCTCGTTCAGGTCATGGCCGGAGCTGAACACCGGTCCTTCAGAGCGCAAGACCACCACTCGAACTTCATCGCTTTCCTCGAACTCCCTTAACAGTTCCTTTAGTTCGCTCAGCAATTCTGTGGAAAGGGCGTTGCGGCGTCCAGGGTTGTTGAGCGTAAGGAAGGCAACTCCATCCTTCAATTCGTAGCGAACGAGCTGTCCGATCATTGTTTGGCTCCTAGATTCCGAGTGATGGTGGATAGGGTCAAGTGCCGGTTTGAGTTTAGCAAACCTGGGATTTGCCCGCTACGCCGGGCGAGAGACCGATAGCGTGGCCAGCATCTTGGCCACCAGCCGGTCACCAGCGAATGCATCGGCGCGACAGACCGTGATGGTCCGGCCGGGGCGCACCACCTCCGCTCGGGCGGTAACCTCTTGTCCTTCCGGTGTAGCCAGGAAGTTTACCTTGTATTCTGCGGCTTTTACCGTATCGCCAGCGGAGCTAAGGCTCAGGGCGGCCAGAACGCAGGCATCGTCGAGAAGAGCAGCGACTATGCTGCGATGCAGCGTACCCGGGCCGCCGGAGGAGATATTGCGGAATGACAACGCAATTTCCACCGCGCCGGGCGACACCGATGCAAGTTCACTTCCCCAATGCGATGCGGCGGACCCGTCCCGGAAGGCGGCGGCCACGCGGTCTGCGTAGGATGGGTCGCGGGGCTGGAATCTAGGCATGAAGGGATGTACCTAGAGTTCCACGGCTTCCTTGAAACGGCGCATCACATCAATGTGCTCGTCAGCGGTCTTGAGACCAGCGCGGCGGTTTTCAATGGACAGGTGGGACGCACCCATCTTGCGCCAGTCGGCGACCTCCGCCGCCCAGTCCTCGGGTGTGGCGTCTGCGGTCTTGAGGCGACCGTCAAGGCCAAGCTCCGAGGGATCGCGGTCGTATTCCGCCATGTAATTGTGGACCTTCGCCTGCATGGCGTAGCCTGCTTCGTTGGGCCCGAAGTTGGGGCACCAGCCATCGGCGATGCGTGCGACGCGCCGCAGGGCGACATCGGGAGGGATGGGAGCTGCGGGGCTGCCGACGCCCAGCCAGACCGGGATGGGACGCTGCACCGGCAGGGGGTTGATGCCGGCGTGGGTGATGTCGTGCCACTTGCCGTGGAAGTCGACTGACTCCTGGGTCCACAACTGGCGCATGACCTCGATCTGCTCAGCGCTGCGGGCGCCCCTGTCCTGGAAGTTCATGCCCAGGGCTTCGTACTCGACAAAGTTCCAGCCGACACCGATGCCGAGGCGCAGCTTGCCGCCGCACAGCACGTCAATCTCGGCTGCCTGCTTGGCCACGAGGGCCGTCTGCCGTTGCGGGAGGATCAGGATGCCGGTCATCAGGCCCATGTCGGGGACCACGGCCGCCAGATACCCCATGGTCGTCAGGGACTCGTGCACCACCGACTCGTGGTTGTACATGCCGAACAGGGGGTGGTCGTAGGCCCTGGGATCCGCGCCGAGCACATGGTCGGCGATGAAGAAGTATGAATAACCCAAATCCTGGGCGGCCTGGGCAAAGTCCCGTATGGCAACGACATCAGGCTCGATCTCGGTCTGAGGGAAGATTACTCCGATTTCCATGGGCGCTCCGGTACATTTGGGGTTGTGTGAAGAAGAGAGTCAGGTCAGCGGGTTGCGCCAGCGAACGCCGGGGAACCTGCCGAAGTCGGTGTCGGCGGAATGAACTCCCGCATCATGCTCCATTGCCAAGGCGGCGATATGCGCGTCCGGCACCAAGTTGGTCCCACCACCGGAAACAGCTATGTTCTGACGGAAAAGCGCCAGATGGGCGCCTCGGGGTTCGAGGGGAACTACGTGGCTACACTCAAACCATTCCATCAGTAGATTGACAGCATTGACTGACGAAAAGGACGGACTAACTATTCTGGGATTAGTGATCACCCTTACAAATCCCGTGGATACCAACCAAGGCAAGCCGACTTCTTCGTTTCCGACGAGCAAGGCGTTCCACCACTGCCGAGCATCGTCATGACGGGGAGCCACGGCGTTGTGGGCGTAGACCAGCATATTGACATCCGGCACGATCATCCGCGCCGGTCCCTCAATCTGCGCTCCCCTTCCAGGTAGCTGAGAATATCCTCTGCATCAAGAAACAACTTGTACTTCTTTGGGTGGTCATCGGGAAGCTGGTAGATGCGCTCCAAGTCTTTCTTGACCTCCGCCAAGGCCCAGTCCAAGTCCCACGGATACGACGCGACAATTTCAAACTCGACTACCGCGCCATCATCCAAATCCAACTGGTCCAAAGGAGTAAGAACACCGTTCGCGTACCTGGCTTTCACCTTCATACAAGCCTCCCGCATCCATTCTACCCCAGGAGGCGGGTCTTCTGGGTCTCGAACTCCTCGCGGGTGAGGTAGCCGTTGTCCAGCAGTCGGGCCAGGCGTTCAAGGTCGCCGATTACCGAAGTCGTTCCAGCAGCCGGATCCTGTGCTACGGAGCGGTCAACCTGCCGGACGTCCGTAACGCCACAGAGGCCCATGGCGACGCTGAGCTCGTTACGCAGAATTTCCAGGCAGTTGGCTAGGCCTTCTTCGCCGCCAACGGAGAGTCCCCAGAAGATGGGGCGGCCCACGAAGGTGGCCTTGGCACCGAGGGCCAACGCCTTCAGCACATCGGCTCCCTGGCGTACTCCGCCGTCGAAGTAGACCTCCAGGCGGTCGCCCACGGCATCGGCGATGGCGGGCAGCATGTCGATGGAGCCGTCGGTGCCCTGCAGGGCATGGCCGCCGTGGTTGGAGACCACCAGGGCTTCGGCACCGTTCTCGACACAGAGGCGGGCGTCCTCGGCCGTCTGAATTCCCTTGACCACGAGGGGCATAGAGGTCAGCGAGCGCAGCCATTCCAGGTCGCGCCAGTTCAGCGCGTGCTCGAAGCTCTCGGCGAAGTTGCCACGATTGGGCAGGTTGGGGAGCTCGATGCCGTCGAAGTTCTTGAGAATTCGTTCTGCGCTCAGGTTATATGCGTAGCGGAATTCCCGCTCACGAGAGTTCGCGCCCAGGTTGTCCACGGTTAGCATCATGGCGGTGTAGCCGGCGTTCTCGGCGCGCCGCACCAGTATCTCGGTCAGCTCGCGGTCCTGGAAGAAGTAGAGCTGGAACCACAACGGATTGTCGGCAACCTCGGCAACTTCCTCAATGCTGTAGCTGGAAGCAGTGCTGAGGCCCATGATGGTATCAGCGGAGGCAGCGGCGCGAGCAGAGGCCAATTCTCCCGCTGGATGGGCGCGCTGGTGGGTGCCGGTGGGGGCCAGCATCACAGGCATACTGATGCGTTGGCCCAGGACCTCGGTGGACATGTCGCGCTCGCTCACATCCACCAGCACACGGGGGCGGAGCTTGACCTGCTCCATCGCCCGGACGTTGGCAGTGTTGCTGGTCCAGTCCGGGGCGTCAAGGTCGCCAAACAAGCGGTCGAAAAGCGCCTTGGGCATGGTCTCCTTGGCGCGGGCCTCGTAGTCGCCTATGGTCAGCAAGGGAATTTGCGTGGTCATGCCTTTCTCCTGTGTGTCGAGACTGCCGCCTCTGATTGGGTGTACGAATCAGCTATCAGGGAGATGTATTTCTGCGTTTGATGATCAGGTAGTAGGGCAGAACTATCGTTGCTATCACCAGCAGAAGCGGGAAGACCGGGCTGGTGATTCCAATTGTCTCCAGGAGGATTCCGAAGAAACGGAACAGTAGAAACCCACCGGCCGCAAAGGGGACCATGAACACCATCAGCATCGCCGCGCCCGCGGCCTCCACGGCCAGGGTGGCGACACGGATGAACAGAGTCTGCCCTGCGCCCTGATGCCCGGACGCCGTTCCGGGTTGGGCGACCAGTGCTCCCAAGGACTGTTCTCTTCTGATTCGAGCGACGAGAAAAATGAACACCATGAACAGCACGGCCAGGGAGAACTGCCAGACGGAGGCCAGGAAGTACAGGAAGAAGAACAGCACGGCAACAGAGCCAGTGATCAGGACAAGCAGGGCCAGGAACAAAAAGGGCAGGCCCGACTTGATCTCTTCGCCGCGTGCTCTCAAGAAGGAACTGGAACGAGCAATCTCGACGACGCCCAGAACGGCAACGCCGCTGAAAACGACTGCGATCCAGATACCCGCTTCAAACATCGCGCCCCGGCAGCCAGGGGTCGAGTTGCCGATGCGTCCCGGCTATTTGCGAAACTGCAGGATTCGTTCAGGACGCAGCTTAAGGCGCAATTCTAACAGCAGTGCGTCCATATATCGAAGGGGCCGGGTAAGAAGAAGAGATATTCGCAATATTATGAGCGAATAGGGCCACTTTCAATGACCGGTAGCCGAGAAACCAGTCTACCGCCCCAGCACGCTGGAAGGTATTTGAAATCCGCGGTGCCTGTGTGTGCGGGATTGATTTGGCCTTCTCAAATCAAGAAAGAGCAGAAGGAACGCCCCCATCCCTTCGACAGCCTCAGGACAGGCCCAACCCTCCCACGGTGGGAGAAGGGACTTGCCACGCGCCATCAGAGTTCGTGGAGGGAGGGGATCACCTCTTTGCCCACCAGGTCGATGTGCTCCAGGACCTCGGTCTGAGACATTTCAGGGTAGAACAAGCGGATGGCCACATCGGTGAAACCCATCTCCTGGTAGGCGGCAATCTGCTCGATGCACTCTTCGGGGCTTCCGACGAGGAAGGTGTCGTTCATCAGCGATTCGAGGTCGCCGGTGACTTTGCGGGTCAGGTCGCCATCCGTGCCGTGCAGGCCGTGCTGGGCATAGACCTCGTACTTTGTTGCGAAGTTGGCCTGGGCCCTGGTCAGGGCCTCCTCACGGGTGGGAGCGCAGTAAAACTCGCGTACTATGACCATCTCATCGGGCTTTTCGTGTCCATGCTCCTCCAGCGTGCGGTGGTACAGGTCGACCTGGTGGCGGATGGACTCGTTGGACTGGGCCGGCCCCACATACAGAATCTCACCCTCGCGGGCGACGCGCCGGATGGCAGGGTCGCTCATGGCTGCCTGCCAGACCTTGGGATACGGCTTCTGGAACGGACGGGCGGTGGGCCGCGCGCCGGTTACATTGAAGAAGCGGCCGTGGTGGGTTACCTCGTCCTCGCTCCAGAGCCGACGCATCAGGTGCATGGCCTCGGTGCAACGAGCGCCACGCTCGGACATGCCAACGCCAAAGGCCTCAAACTCCTCGGGCCGGTAGCCGAGCCCGATGCCGAGGATGAAACGCCCCTCTGCGATGTGGTCGAGGGTGGCAGCCTGCTCCGCAACATCCACTGGGTTCAGCAGGGGCAGCAACAGTATCGAAGTGGCCAGCGTCATGTTGCCGGGTTCGGCCGCCAGCCGCGCCAGCACCGGCCACGGCTGGAAATGCTGGAAGGGGTCGATCAGGTAGTGATGGCCCCAGCAGAACAGGTCAAACCCGGCGTCGCGAGAGGCCCGGAACTGTTCCAGGTGGTTCTGCCACTGCTGTTGGTGGTCGATGGAGTCGCGGTGAACCACGTGGCCAACCTGGTAGCCGATGCGCATGATGTTCTCCGAAAGTGTGCTTATCCGGGTCTGCTTGGGGGACGCCCTCACCCTAACCCTCTCCCAGAGGGAGAGGGAATTGTTGAAGCCCTCTGCAGCCGGAAGAAGGGGACTTTACTCGCCGACGTGGCGGTACTTGACCAGCCGGTGGCCCTCGAGGTTCTGGTTGGCGTAGATGTCACCGTGGGAGTCAACCCAGACGGCGTGGGCGCCCTGCCCGTGCTCCACCTCGACGGGGCTGCCCCAGCGGGCGAGAATGTCGCCGTCCATGTCCAGAATGGTCATGAAGCCGTCCAACTCGGGAACGTACAGGACCTCATCGCCGTCGATGTAAATGTCGCAGGGTCGGGCCAGACCCAGCCACTGCTCCAGGAAGTTGCCGCCGTCGTCGAATATCTGGATGCGGTTGTTCTCGCGGTCGGCCACGAACACCCTGCCGTCGGTGTGCACCCATACGCCGTGAGGAACATGGAACTCGCCGTGACCGGTCTTTCCGGGCTGGCCCCAGGACTCGATGAGCTTGCCGTCGCTGGTAAAGCGGTGGACGCGGGCGTTGCCGTAGCCGTCGGAGATGTACAGGTCGCCATTGGGATGAATAGCAATGTCGCTGGGGCTGTTGAACGGTCCGGCGGCCTGCTCGACGAGGTCGCTGTAGCGCCCCGACCAGCCAGTGTCGGAGGGCTTGTCCCACTCGCCCATGGTCATCAGCAAGTTGCCTTTGGGGTCGTACTTCAGCACCACATGGCTGTTCTTGACCGGCATGTACAGGTTCTCGTCGTCGTCGATGTACATGCCGTGGGCGTCGGGGAGCTGTCCCTCGCCCCACGAGGTCAGGAAGTTGCCGTCGCGATCCAAGACGATCAGCGGGTGCTCTCCGCGATTGAAGAGATACACCCGGTCCTGCTTGTCGGTTACGATGGCCGTCTGGCCCAGGACCCAGCCCTCGGGCAGCTTCTCCCAATCGGGAACCAGCTCGTAAGTGTATTTGCCCCTGCCAACTGTTGCCATCGCAGGCCTCCTTGCCGTTTTTTCTGCGCTCAGTTCCGTGTTTCGACGTGTTAATCATCCCAGTTACCGAGTCATGCAAGGGCATCCCGAATCAGGGCAGCAATCGCAGCAGCCAGCAGACCGCCACCAATCCCTATGATGGCCCAGAATACTCGGTCGATGCGGCGATTGGTGTCCACCTGTGCAGCTGCAATGTCCGATTTGAAGTCCGTGCGAACTGCCGAGAGACCAGCGTTTAAGTCGCCTTGCACCGAAGACAGGCCGGAATTCAGATCCCCTCGCAAATTTTCCACATCGGCCTTTGTCGCCAAGTGCTCGTAACCGCCTTCGAGACGGGCCAGGCGCTCTTCGTTGCTGATGGCCATTGGTTTTCTCCAAGTGCCGTCGCTGATGTCCTTTAGGAATTACGCAGTTGGGGAATTCACCTCCACCCTAACACTCTCACTGAGGGAGAGGGAATAGAGGCAAGTTTGCGCTTCTAATAGGTCGTCAGCACGTCGATGACCGCCTGCTCCAGTTCGCTGGCGCGGACCGCCACCTGGTCCGGCTTCAGGCCGCCGAGGGGATGTGGGAATCCGAGGGGACGGAAGTCCTTGCGGCCGAAGGTGTTGGCGTGGCGGAACGCCGAGTTCAGGAACGGGTCGGTGCAAAGCACCACCGTGGGGACGCCACGATTCTCGAGGGTCATTGCGTCGTGCACACTGCACGCGGTGCAGGACCCTCAATCCGCGATGGCGGTCACCACGAAGTCGCAGCTCGTCGCCAGTTCCTCGATGATGTCGTCCGCGGCGGGCCGGGAGTAGACGTACTTGTCCACCGCCAGCGAGTCGCCAAGCTCCATGTCCCGGTCGATGAGTTCGCGGACGTTGCCCAGGAGCAGGGCGGCGTTGGCCTTGCGGTTGCCCAGGAACCCGCCCACCTTGCCGTGCAGCGTCTCCAACCGGGGCGCGGGACGCCAGCGATTGGCGGCGTCGGGGTCTACGGGGCTCATCAGGCCCATCAGTCGCAGGCGTTCTTCCGTGTTGGTTGCGGTCATTTGTTTACCTCGCTTTTCAGTCTGAACTGTGATTCGTGTGATTAGAGGATTGCCCTGATTGTTGCACCACCACTCATGGGACTCTTTGCATCAGGCGAATCACAGTTCAATCTTTCGGGTTACGGCACGCGAGCCCCAGCCGGGCAGGTAGACCGAGTGGGGGCCGCCGGCGCCTCCAGCCACGAAGATGTGAATACGGTCGGGGGCTCGCACCACCGGCACCATCTGGTCGTCGTCTTCGGCATCGATGAAGCGGGGCCAGAAGTGACCGCGGCGGGCGTCGCCCTGGGGCGGGCCGCCGTGCTTCAGCATCCGCACGGGCTTGCGGGCGTGCTCGAACAGGAACTGCCGGATGTCACGCTTGTTCCACCCGTCGGCGTGGAGGAACTTGGCGTGCTCCGGGCCGATGGCAACCATCGTGTCGCCCATCACATACATCTGGACATTGCCCATGGTGCACATGCTGTCGGCCAGCACGGTCAGGAAGTCGCGGGAGTTGGAGGCGTGGTACATGATGTTGTGCGGCGCCTCGGCGGGGAACACCGTTACCGTGCTGTCGGTGGCGGCGTAGCCCATCTCGACGTGCATGGGCATCCACGGGTTGGCTGGCTCGTCCTCGGCGACGCAGTAGGTGTAGGCACCGGGATGGCCAAAGGTGGCCTTGTTGGTCTCGCCGGGAATGGCTCCGCCCAGGTTGACCAGCGCCAGCTTGACGGCGCGGCCGATGGTGGCGTTGGCCCGCCAACCAGCGCCGAAGCAGTTGTAGCCGCCGTTGATGTCGAGGTCCTGCACCACCGGCCCGTTGACGATTAGCAGCGGCGTATGAATGCCGGTGGAGCACATAACCCCACGCAGGTTGAAGCGCTCGTCCATCATCGCCTGCAGGGCGGTGATGACCACCGGCATGTGTTCCGGCAGGCACCCTGCCATGACGGCATTGACCGCGATGCGTTCCACGGTGGCCTTTCCACCCAGCGGAGGCAGCTCCGCGATGAGCTCGCCGCCATCGCGACCCGTGTGGGCCACGAAGCGGCGCACCAGTTCCTCCGAGGGCGGGACAACCGGCAGGCCGTCGGTCCAGCCGGTCTCGAACATCAACTCGATGGCATCGTTTATTTCGGTGGACAGCATTGATTCAACTCTTGTGGATTTGGAGAGCCGCCAGTTTGATCACTGGCACAGAAAATTATTCTTCCAACAGTATCCCAAGACTACCATGGTCTGGTGGCATGATCCGCATCCCCGGATCATGCCACTGGATTCCCGCTTTCGCGGGAATGACGGCTTCTTGCCTGGAGGGATACTTGAGCCAGTTCCCTAGCTCTTGAATTCGGGCATCACTTCCTTGGCGAACCATTCGAGCTGGTCGGTGATCACGCTCTGGGGGGTGCCGACTGGGTGGCTGACGCCCACCCGCTGGAGGCCGGGATACTGCTTCTCGACGGCCTTTAGCTGCTCAATGACCCGGTCTGGCGGGCCGGCGAGGAAGGCGCCGCCTTCGACCGCGTCCTGGATGGTCGGCAGGCCGGCGGTGGGGGCGCGACGCGGGTCGCTGATGTCGCGGATCTGCTCGTCGGACAGCCGGCGGGAGAGGCGCAGGGGGCCGAACATCTTGAGGTTCTCTTCGAAGAAGCCCTGGGATTCCTCCATCGCCTGCTCCACGCTCGGGGCGAGGTGAAAGTGGAAGCCGACGCTGATGTTGGTGCCGGGTTCCGGCTCCTCATGCCCGGCACGGATCATGGCGTCGCGGTAGCCGTAGATCACGCTGTCCATGGCGCCGCCCTCGGCCACGCCGCCGCCGATGATGCCCTTGATGTTGTGCTTGACCATGAAGTCCAGCGCACGCTGGGTGCCACCCTGGATCGGCTGCCAGCAGTCGACCGGAAGCTTGGTCGGGCGCGGTACCAGCGTCAGTTCTTTGAGCGTGTAGCCGCGATATGGGACCTCGGGCGGCAGGGTGTAGTACTTACCCTCGTGGGTGAAGGACTCTTCGTTGAACGCCTTGAATATGATCTCGACCTGCTCTTCGAAAAGCTCTCGGTTGGCATCCTGGTCCTGCAGCGGCGAACCGAAGCTCTCGATTTCGCGAGTGTGGTAGCCCCGGCCCACACCGAAGATGACCCGCCCGCCGGTCAGGATGTCAGCGGTAGCATAATCTTCGGCCAAGCGCAGGGGGTGCCACATGGGCGCGATGTTGAAGCCGCAGCCGAACTTCAGGTTCTTGGTCATGTGGGCCAGGTGGACGTTGAGCATGATGAGGTTGGGGATGCACTCGTACCCTTCGGGCTGGAAATGATGCTCGGCCATCCACATGGTGTCGTAGCCGTTCTCGTCCATGGTCCTGGCGATGGCCTCGGACTTGGGGAAAACGGTGGACAGGTGGTCATTGTCGAAGACGCGGTCGTTAACCGCGGTGCCGCCGTAGCCGATGTTGGTCATATCGACATGGCCAGCAAACAGGCTGTCGAACTTGGTGATCATGGTTATTTCTCCTTTCTTGTCTGAACTGTGATTCGTAAGATTTCTATGATTGCGCTGATTACCGGAGACTCCGAATCAGCGCAATCCCTTAATCACAAAAATCACAGTTCAGACTACTCGTAGGGCTGGAGCTGGATTTCGTGGAGGGCGGGGATGACTTCCTTGCCCAGCAGTTCGACCGAGCGCATCACGTCGGCGTGGTTCATGTCGCCTTCGTTGCCGTAGATGTGCAGGTAGCCGGGGTTCAAGCGCTCGATGATGTGGCTCAGCTTGCGGGTTACGGTGTCGGGACTGCCCACGATTACGTTGTCCACATCCTGCAGTTCCTGGTAGGTCATGCGGCGGCCGAACCCACCGGCGCCGGGGAGCTGCCGCTGGATGCGCACGGCCTCGCGGGACTGGTAGCCGGGCGGGTCGTTGTGCTCAACCGGCCCTCGGTTGCGGTGGTTTTCGGTCCAGAGGAATGTCTCGCCAATTCTCTGGGCCTCTTCGTCGGTGTCGGCGCAGAACACCCGCAGCAGGTAGCCGAAGTGCTCCGGGCCGGGGGTGAAGCCGACCTCCTTTGCGGTGTCGATGTAGACACCTTTCAGGCCCTCGGTGTAGTCGAGCAGGGAGCCCAGGTTCATGTAGGGATGCTGGTGGCTGGCCGCCCAGACCACGCTCTCGGCGCTGGAAAGGCCGGGGAACCAGATCGGCGGGTGCGGGTCCTGCACCGGCAGCACCCACGGGTTCACCGCCCGGTAGTGGTAATACTTGCCCTCATACCGGAAGGGGCCGGGCTCGGTCCAGCACTTGATGATCAGGTCGTGGGCTTCCTCAAAGCGCGCCCGGTTCTCGGCAGGTATGATGCCGCCGGCCAGGCTCTCGACGGCGGTGCCGCGAACGAATCCGGAGATGATGCGCCCGTTGGAGAAGCAGTCGAGCATGGCGATTTCCTCGGCCATGCGGATGGGGTCGTTGACGGCGATGACGTTGCCGAGGATGGCGATCTTGGTGTTCTTCGTGATCTTGGAGATGACCGCCGCGTCCAGGTTGACCGCCGGCTTCATGCACCAGTACGAGGCGTGGTGCTCGTTGGACATGATGCCGTCGAACCCGACCTCGTCGGCCAGTGCATACTGCTCGTGGTACTGGTTATACAGCTCGTGAGCTTTTTCGGGGTCGAAGAAGGTGTTGGGAAACCCCAATCTGCCTGAGTCGTACTGCTCCAGGTCGGAGTCGGTTATATGAGCGTAGGGCTGCTCGGAAAACCAGAAAACCTCGATGGTGTCTTTCATCTCGTGGGGCTCCCGCAAAATTGCATGAATAGTTGGCAGGCCCGCCGCTGCGGAACTGCTCTTGCTGGCAATCTACTCACTGGGCGTCATGGTGTCAAGGACGGCCATCTCCGCCATTTCCTCAGGTGACTGCAGCCGGTCTGGCCGCCAGCTCACGGCCTGCGTTGCGGCCCACGCCGAACCAGAATGTGACCAGCAGCATCAGGCCCGCAGCTATCGTCATCGCCAGCGGCCAGCCGGTCTCCGCAGCCACGAAGGCCAGCGGCAGTGCGCCCAGGTAGTGGAAGCCGGGCGTGAAGTGCAGTATGCCCATCACCCGCCCCCGCACCTCAGCCGGTGAAGCCAGCTGCAGGATCGTCGTCGCCAGGGGCCAGACGGTTCCGAGGCTCACGATGCCCAGGAGCAAGAACAGCGACCAAGCCACCCAGAAGGAGGTTGACCAACCGAAAGCCGTGAGCACCACCGCCATGGTGACCAGGCAGGCCAGCAGCCAGCGGTAGAGCCATTCCCGGTTCATGAAGGTCAGGGCGATGTTGCCGACCAGCGATCCGACACCCGAGGCCAGCAGCATCACCCCGGCACGGGTGGCATCGGCTCCGAGCTGGTCCTTGGCGAAGACCGGCACCACCTGCAGGTGGGACATGCCGAACCCGCCAAAGGAGCAGGCCAGCACGATTACCGTCAACAGGACCGGAGAATTCTTGATTACCGACAGGCCGTTGATGAAATTCCGCACCAGGGGCTCGCGGGCAGGAGCGGCGGCGCTGGATGTCCACGCAATGGGCAGGATGAACAGCACACTGGCGCCATAGAACGCCGCGTTGGCCAACAGGGCTGTGCCGATTCCCCAAATTTCAAACCTGTCGGCGATGAAGGGGACGCCGTCAATGAGAACCCCGGCGAGCGGCGGCCCCACTATTCGGCCGATATGCACTGCAGCGTTGAATTGCGCTATCGCGTCCAGCAGCGCCGTTTGGCCCACCAGGTCGGAGAGTGTGGTCACCCGCGCCGGCTGGTTGAGGGCCTGCAACACACCCAGCAAGGCCACTGCCAGATAGATGTGCCAGACCGCGACAACTCCGGTCAGCGTGAGCACCGCCACAACGCCAATCAGCGCGCCCACCCCGGCCTGGGTCGCCACCAGCAGGTACTTGCGATTCAGACGGTCGGCAATGACCCCGCCGAAGGGCAGCATGGCCGTGTTTGGTATGCCGTACAGGAACACCATCACGCCCGTGAGCTGAAGCGACGACCCTGTCAGCTCCAGCATCAGCCAGATCAGGACCAGGAACTGCATCCCCTGAGCCACCGACTGGCAGAAGGAAGCCATCCAATACCAGCGGAATCCCCCGACGCGCCACGGCCCGCGCATACGCGCCCAATAGGACGGCACGGCCGGGGCGGGTGAGTCTTCCGTTACCAAGTCGACGAACTCAAGGGTTGTCTCTCGTGATTCTGCGGTACGGCAAAGACCGAGTTACGGGCCTGCCGGGGAATTGGGCACAGTTTACATTCACGGACAGTAATGCGCGCGGCCCTGGAATTCTCACGCAGTTGCGGGATGGGCCGCCAGCTCCCGCCCCGTCCTCCGAACCAGGCCGAAGGACAGCGTAACCAGCAGGCATACGCCCGCCGCCCCGGTGATCGCGAGGGGCCAGCCCACTCCGGCGGCCGCCAGGGTCAGAGGCCAGGCTCCGAGGAAGTGGAACCCGGGAACTAGGTGGAGCACTCCCAATACGCGGCCACGCACCTCCGGAGGGGACGACAGCTGCGTTATGGTGGTGGTCAGCGGCCATACCCAGCCGATGGCCACAATCCCGACCAGCAGGACGAAGATCCAGGTCACCCAGAACCACCCGCTCCAGGCCGTCCCCGTCAGGTCGTCCAGAGACCCGCTCCAGGCAAACAGCGTGAGCAGCATGGTGAAGATGACCAGGCAGAACAGCAGCCAGCGGTAAAGCCAGGCCCGGTGCATGAAGGTCAGAGTTATGCTACCGATGAGGGCTCCTATTCCGGAACCCAGCAGCAGCAGCCCGACCTCGGAGGCGCCGCTGCCGAGCTGCTCCTTGGCAAAGGCCGGAATCACCTGGAGGTGGGCCATCCCGAACCCGCCAAAGAAGCAAGTCATCACCAGGACGGTCAGTAGCATCGGGGTATCGCGGATGACCGAAAGCCCGTCGCCAATATGGCGCAACAGTGGCTGCCGGGCCCCTTCCGGGCGTCTGAAGGTTCCGCGGACCATGGTGAGCAGCAGGACGCTGGCCGCGTAGCACGCGGCGTTCAGGACCAGCACCAGGCCGAGGCCCACCTGGTCTATCAGGACGCCGGCTACGGGCGGGCCGATTATCCTGCCCGCGTGCTGGGCCGCGTTGAACTGGGCCACGGCGTCCAGCAGCCTGCGTTCTCCCACCAGGTCGGCGAGCATCGCCAGCCTCGCGGGCATGTTCAGCGCCTGGAGTACTCCCAGCAGGGCCGCCCCAAGGTATATGTGCCAGAGGGCCACGCTGTCCGCGATGGTCAGCACCGCCAGCACGGCAATCATCGCGCCCACCAAGGTCTGGGTGACCATCAGGAGCACCTTGCGGTCCAGCCGGTCGGCGATGATGCCGCCTGCCAGCAGGAAGGCGATGTTGGGCAGCCCGTACAGGGACACCGTCAGACCCAGCTGGGTCTTGTCGTTGGTGACCTCCAGCACCAGCCAGCCCAGGACCAGGAACTGCATTCCATGGGATAAGGCCTGGGCCAGCGATCCGGCCCAGTACCATCGGAAAGAGGGCACCTGCCATGGTCCGGATATCCGGTTCCATACCGAAGGGGAGGCAGGGGAAGTAGGCGCTTCGGCTACCAACTCGAGGTTCTCGTTTTTGGGGTTCCCTCTCTCACTGGGGGAGGGTTAGGGTGGGGGCGCATTTTCATGGTAGGCAGAAGGGCTGACACTTACGATTTCACCCCCACCCCAGCCCTCCCCCCGAGGGGGAGAGGGAATTTGTGAGGCAGCTCATCTTGCTTGCTTGCGGCAGGCCCCTACAGGTCGGGGATGCCCATGCTGACGCTGCGGTAGCTGCCGTTGATGGCGCGGGTCTGGTGGCCTTGGCCGGTCATGTCCTCGGCAAGCAGCACATCCCCGGGCTGGAAGTGGCGGGTTGAGCCGTCCCCGCAGATGACCTCCATCTGTCCCTCTAGGACGATGAGGTACTGGCGGCGGGTGGGGCCATGCCAGTCGCTGAAGCTGTTCTCGGCGGACTTGCGGAACACGAGGTCCTCGCCGGGCTTGGTGGTGATGCGCAGAACGTCCTCGCTGGGCATTCCCAAGTCTTCAAAATGGGACTGGCCGTCGTCGCCAGTGTAGATTCGGACAAGCATTATGTCTCCAAAAACCGGATTGGCGTCTCTGAAATTGCAATACTGCGGGCGCCGACGCAAGTATAATCCATTGGAAGGCAAACGGCGGTGAAAGACGATTCACTGCAAGGCAATCGCGTTTTAACTGAATCCGGGCAGCATGAGTCCGTCATTCCCGCGAAAGCGGGAATCCAGGAGATATCATTGCCGTCGGCCCTCCGGCGAATGGTGCGACATGGAATGAAATGCGGCATCCGAGGCCGAATTTTAAGGCACTGGATTCCCGCCTTCGCGGGAATGACGGTGTGGACGCCAGTGAACAATTCAAACGCGATTGCCTTGCGATTCGCTTCGATTTGACAACGGTGCGAGTAGCTTATCAATTATCCGAAGGAGAAAACGGCAATGACGCGACTGGAAGGCCGGACGGCCCTGGTTACGGGGTCGGGGCGCAACATCGGGCGGGCCATCGCCCTGAAGATGGCGGGCGAGGGCGCCAACTTGGTGATCAACTCGCGCTCCAACCGGGAGGAGGCCGAGTCGGTGGCCGAGGAGGTGCGCGCCCTGGGCGTCGACGCGCTGCCGGTGCTGGCCGATGTGGGCGACCGGGAGCAGGTGGAGGCGATGTTCGCCGCCGCAGCCGAGCGCTTCGGCAAGGTGGACGTGCTGGTGAGCAACGCGGCCATCCGGCCTCACAAGCCCTTCACCGAGCTGACCCTCGACGACTGGGAGCGGGTGCGCGGCGTGGTGCTGGACGGCGCGTTCCACTGCGCCCGCAACGCCATCCCGGCGATGCAGGCCAACGGATTCGGGCGCATCGTGTTCCTGACCGGCGACGGCGCGTGGCACGGCTCGGCGGAGCGCTCCCATGTGTCGGCGGCGAAGATGGGCGTCGTGGGCCTGGCCCGGGGGCTGGCGTCGGAGTTCGCGCCCAGCAACATCCGGGTGAACGTGGTGTCGCCGGGCCGCATCGACACCAGCCGCGACCTGACCTGGTACCCCGGCCAGAACATGGCCGACACCTCAGAGATTCCCCTGGGCCGCCTGGGGCATGTGGACGACATCGCGGCGGCGGTCGTCTTCCTGGCCACCGACGACTGCGGCTTCATCACTGGCCAGACCATCCACGTCAACGGCGGCACCGCCTACTTCTAGGCAGGCGGGGGACCCATGCGATCACAGCCGCGAACTGAGAGCACGCCCGCGATGAGCTTGCGTTTCGGCAAGTCAATCGGCGTCGCCCTGCTCGTCGCGGCGGGCCTGTTCGCGCTGGTGCTGGCCCTCAACTCGCCGTCGACGTCGGGCGTCGCGGCGCATGAGTGTACGACTGAAGAGGATATGCACGTCGACTTTCAGAGGACCGGGGCGGGGTGCGGTGAAGATACGCACCAAGGTATTCACGAGCATTCCATCGAGGTTGATGGCGGCCGCCACCGGGACCTAATATTCAAGGTTTATGTTCCGGAAATCTTCAGAGACGATGGCGACAAAATCGAAATCGAGTTCGAACAGTCTTTCGATCTGCCTGAGGTCGGAACTGTATTGAGCGATGGCAAAATCACGATCGGCAAAGCTGAATCTACAACGCCGACGCCGGCTCCCATAGTCGGTACCGTCATGCTGGGTAATAAAGTCTTCCTTGCCATTACTACCGACCATTCAGGCATCCTCAACGGTGACGACGACGACTACACCACCATCACCATGAAAGCAGAAACCGGCATTGAGACTCCTGAGACGCCCTGGGGGCCAGATACTCCCAGGGGGTTTGTCAGCGACCACGACCCAAAGGGAGACAAGGGGTATGAGATCGAACTAACCTTCGTGGATACAGGAGGTGACAGGATGCCAGCGGAGGACAAGAATTACGTCGTTGTAATAAATCCCATAAGCTCCACGGTTCCCGGTGCCACCGTACAGCTTGAACTTGCCACTGACACCAGAGAGCTTATTAGGTCCTCCGACGAGATAGTTGTGGATTTTTCAGGGCCATCCGCCGACTCGGGATTCTCAGTTCCGAGCAGCATGACCACTTCCAGAATTCAAGTAGACTACGATTATGTGGATGGTGAGTACAAAAAGCGATTTAACCCTTCTGACGTGCAGGTCCTAGGAGAAAGAGTTATTTTCTCTGTCCCTCGGGACAAGGATGACAACACGATAGCATTTAACGAAGACTACCTAATCACCTTTAAGAGCCTGGCCCGAATCAAGAACCCGTTCTCAGCCGGTATCAAAACCATAAAGGTTTCTTCATTTGTTTCCGATGAAGTGGACACAATCGAAGCGGTGGTCAGAAGGACGACCACAGTTAACCCCCAAGAGGGCCCTCGTGGGAGCGAATTCACTCTGGAGGGCAAGGGTTACGCAGCGGGAACGGTTACTGTCTATCGAGACGCAGACACCAATAAACAGATCGACCCGGGAGAGACCCTAGCTTCGGTCAAGACTGTGAGGGGTGCCTTCAAAACCAAGTTGATCGCTGGAGGGAATCCGGGCGAGGCCGAGTATGAAATTAGGGCGAGGGACAGCGAAGGTGATGATATCTCGGTGAAGTTCGATATAAGGAGTTCCTTGTCCTTTGAACCGCAAGTGGTGGCACCGGGCTCACAGTTGACTATCATTATTGCTGACTGGGAAGCAGTCCGTGGCAATGTTGTGGCTGTGCAGATTGGCGGCGAACCTGTGCAACTGACCGGCAGAGACGTGCAGAGTCTGCGAGACCGAAGGTTTCTTTCGAATGCAAATTACTTGTCTAACTGCATCCACCATCCCGATGCACCCAGGGCACTACAGGGCAGAATTAACTTGACTGTAGACGTTCCCCTAGGCATTCCTTTAGGCGAACAGACTGTGGCAGTGTTTGATCATTTCCAACTTGACTACGAGGCGGAAAATATCAACCTCGACGAAGATGAAGAGAAGGAAGCTTGTACAGACCTCGGCGAAGAAGAGCAATCTATAAGAAGCGGCCAGGAGCTAACACAGAAATTTAGAAACGACGACCCCGTTGCCATTACAAAGGGGACGGTTGAGATCGTGGCGAAGCAGCTAGAATTCTCGCGGTCTTCGGCGGCGCGGGGTCAGCGGATTACCGTCTCAGGCTCCGATTTCTCTCGCGGCACGAGTGGGGACAACGGCATTCAGAGTGTCCTTATCAACGGAATTCCGGTGGCCGAAGACCCGGCACAGTTCGAGGTGACCACCAGCGGGAATTTCGCGTTAACTGTCACTGTACCCATGGGAGCGGTAGACGGGGACAATGAGGTCCGGGTGGAAGGGACGGAGAGTAGCTTGGCCCTTGGGATGCTCACCGTCCCCGCTGCGGCCATCGAGCTGAGCCCGCCGGAGAGCCGGCGCGGGGAGAGAGTGCGGGTAACGGGCAGCAACTTCATCGCCAACCGGTCGGTGCGGCTGTACTACGGCGACGGCGGGACGGACCTGGGCGCCGGCGATACCAGCATCGGCAGCGCCTTCGCCGACTCGACCGGCGTGTTCACGTTCACCTTCAATGTGCCCATCACTGCGGAGATCGGCGAGACGCACAAGGTGACGGCGGTGGCAGAGGCGGAGGACGAAGGCGGCAACGACGTCACGGTTCGCGCGGAGGCCGACCACGGGCCGCCGGGCGCCGAGGTCACGACGGAGCCCGAGTCGGTGTCTCCGGGGGACATGCTGACTGTCAAGGGCCGGAACATGCCGCCGTTCGCCCAGGTGCGGCCGATACGGATCAACGGCATCGATGTGACGCCGGGCCCGAATCCCGGCACCGACCGTAACGGGGCCTTCGAGGCGAAGGTGGTAGTTCCGCAGCTCGAACTGGGGGACCAGCTGCTGCGGGTGGAGGTGTCGGGGGTGGTGGTCACCCGCGTCATCAGCCTCGTTCACAGCTCCATCGGGCGCCCGCCGACCGAGGTGTTCGGCACGCTGATCGACGCGGAGTCGCTGGGCCGGGTCTGGCTGTACGACAACAGCGACCAGTCGTGGTCCCTCTTCGACCCGGACCCGGTGTTCGATGAGTTCAACACGCTGGAGAAGCTGGACGCCGGGCAGATCGTCTGGATGAGCCTGACGAAGGACGCCACCTTCCAGGGCCAGGACCTGCGGGTGGGCTGGAGCCTGGTCAAGCTGCGGTAGGCCGGGGCGGCTGCCCGGTCGAAAAGAAGAGGCCCTTTCCATCCGGTTTCGCCTGAAAGAGTGGGCTACTAAAGGCCATCCCAAAACAGTCATGCGCTGAAGGCATCAACTGGATTCCCGCTTCCGCGGGAATGACGAGGCTTCCGCGGGAATGACGAGGCTTCCGCGGGAATGACGAGGCTTCCGCGGGAATGACGAGGCTTTCGCGGGTATTGCCGATGGCCTTTGGCGGGAATGATGGGCTTTGGCTTGTAGCTTGTTCTGAGACAGTTCCTTGGTTATTCGTACAAAAATCTAAGCCTGAACCAGATTCGTCATTCCCACGAATGCGGGAATCCAGCGGCCCCATGCTCAGACTAGAGCATTCTCCCGCAGCACCAGTGCTTCGAGATAGTTTTCTATCGTGTCTTCTTGTAGAAGTACGCTAGGCGCGGAAACGGAACTCCTTGAGGTTGGGGGAGATGTGAATCTTGGCCTCGGTGAGCTCCTGGATGTCCTCGGGGCTCCAGCCGGGGGCGTTCTCCACCAGCTCGAAGCCCTCGGGTGTGACGGCGAAGAGGCCCAGGTCTGTGACCACCATCTTGACCACTCCGGGCGCGGTGATGGGGAGCTTGCAGCGCTTGAGCAGGCGGGGCTCGCCCTCGCGGGTGGTGTGTTCCAGGGCGATGAAGACGCGCTTGGCGCCGGCGGCCAGGTCCATGGCCCCGCCGATGCCCCCGCCCTTGCGGCTGGGGATGCGCCAGTTGGCGAAGTCGCCATTCTCGGAGACCTCGTAGGCGCCCATGACAGTGACATCGATCATGCCGCCGCGAATCATCATAAAGGAGTCGGCGTGGTGCACGGTGGCCATGCCCGGCAGGGGCGTGACATGCTGCCCACCGGCGTTGACCAGGTGGCGGTCTTCGTTGCCCTCGGTGGCCAGTGGCCCGTAGCCCACGACGCCGTTCTCGGAGTGGTTGACGATCTCCCGGGAGTCGTCAACATAGTTGGAGCAGAGGGTGGGCATTCCCACGCCAAGGTTGACGATCCATCCGTCCTGGAACTCCATGGCCAGGCGGTCGCACATCTGCTGGCGGGTCAGCTTGGTCTTTTCGGCGGTCATTTCGATGCTCCTTTCCAAGCCGTCATTCCCGCGAAAGCGAGAATCCAGAGAGGGTGCTTTCCAGTTACGTTTATGCCATGTGGAAGCTGCTGGATTCCCGCTTTCGCGGGAATGACGTATAACTGCATTTGCCGACGAATATCTATGGGAACTGGCCTCTCCCAGTGTTCACGCACATCCTACAGGCCGGGCTTGGCGCCGGACCAGATGCCGTCCTCGGGGATCTTGACGATGCGGTCGACGTAGATGCCGGAGACGTGGACCTGGTCGGGGTCGATCTCGCCGATCTCGAGGACTTCGTTCTCGACCTCGACAATGGTGATCGTGGCGGCCATGGCCATGATGGGGTTGAAGTTGCGCTGGGAGAGGCGGAACTGGAGGTTGCCGAACTTGTCGGCCTTCCAGGCGCGCACGAGGGCGTAGTCGGCGTGGAGGGGGTATTCGAGCACATGGGTCTTGCCGTTGATCTCGCGGTGCTCCTTGCCCTCGGCCAGCTCGGTGCCAACGGATGTGGGGGTGTAGAACCCGCCGATGCCAGCGGCGGCGATGCGAATGCGCTCGGCCAGGGTTCCCTGAGGCACCAGCTCGGCGTCGACCAGCCCCTCGTTGTACATGCGGACGAAGGGCGTGACCATCGAGGGATGCGTGGGCGCAGTGAAGGCGCAGACCATCTTCTTGACCTGCCCGGCCTCGACCAGCGTGCCCACGTCAACCAGTTCGTCGAGGGTGCCGGCGTTGTTTGAGATGCAGGTCAACTCTTTGGCGCCCTGGCGGTTGACCGCAGCCAGGAGGTTCCGGGGGACTCCGACGCCGGAGAAGCCGGGGCACATGATGGTGGAGCCGTCGGGGATGCCGGCCACCGCTTCATCCATGGTGGCATACACCTTGTTCTTCATGGGTATCAGACCCTCCAGGGTAGTTGAGACAAATAGTAGCGCAGGGAGTGGCGGCGCGCCACCGGAGATTCACTCAAGGGATGCAGGGATCCTAGCCAGCCAGTCGCTCTGCATCCCTTATGTAATCTTCTGTATCATGGATGTCGCGAATGATCGGCTCTTCCGGCTCCAGGATGCCGTCGTAGAAGCATGAGCCGTGGAGATCCTGCATTCGCTGGCTGTACCGGTTGGCCAGGCTTTCCATCTCATCGCTTTGATGTCGCAGGCCCCGGATGCCCCGGTAGGTGATTCCCGTAGTTCCCGGTTCACGCCCGGTCCGCCCCAGGATGACCGCGTCAGTGGCACGCTTGGTGGCGCCCCATGCTTTTTCAGCATCGTTTCTCACCCGGCCTTGAGACAACATTTCCAACGCGTCCTGGTGCAAGGACCAAGCATCCGCGATCAGATATTTGCCTCTTTCGCTCTGGGCCATCTTTTCGTCTGCCGAATGCGATGTTAACCGGCATTCTACCACGGGAATAGCGCGCCTAAGGGCATCCACCGACTGTTGCGCCACTTGACAACAGGAAGGGATGGGCCAAAAATCCAAGTAGCAATCGACCGAAACAGGAGTCTATCTATGGTTGCAACCAATCACCGTACTTATACCTACATCGGCCTCGGCGGAGAGGGCGATTTCATCGGCGAAGGCGGGTTGCTTCGCCAGGCAGACGGAGAGGAATCCTGGGAGGACATCTCGGCCGGACTGCCGAACGAGCCGCAGGTGCGCGCCCTGCTCCTGAAGAAGGACAATGCCGCCGTGGTCTTCGCGGGAACCCAGGACGGCGTGTTCCGCAGCTCAGACCGGGGCGAGACCTGGGAGCGGCTGTCCGACCCCGCCCAGGACCGGGAAGTGTGGTCGCTGGTGGCCCATCCTTCGGACCCAGACACCATCTTCGTCGGCTACGAGCCCTGCGCCATCGCCCGCTCTAGGGACGGCGGCGACACATGGGAAGACATGGACACCAGCGGGGTGATCTATCCCCACATCACCACCTACATGCCGCCGCTGGGCAAGCGGGTGATCGGCATGGCCATCGACCCGGTGGACCCCAGCAACATGTACGCCGCCATCGAGGTGGGCGGACTGCTGGCCAGCCACGACGGCGGCGAGACCTGGAAGCAGCTGATGGACGGGCCGTACCTCCGCAACAACACTCTGGACCTGCACCACGTGCAGGTGAGCGCCGCCGAGCCGGGCACGGTGCATATCGCGACGCAGATCGCCATGTTCCGCGGCCTGAACCAGGGGACTCGCTGGGAGCACGTGGGCGTGCAGGATATGTTCGTCGGCGGTTCGTACTGCCGCGACCTGCTGGTGGCCCCCGACGACCCCAGCACCATCTACCTCGCCTCGGGCGCCGGTGGCGGCGCTGCGCCTCCCGACACGGAGCCGGAAGGGGCCCTGTTCCGGAGCAACGATGTGGGCAGGACATGGGAGCGGTTGGACCTGGGCGATGTCCCGCCAGGACGCATGATGCAGGTTGCAATCGACCCAGCCTTGCCCTCGCGCATCAGTTGCGCTTCCTATTCCGGAGAGGTGTATCACAGCAGCGACGGCGGCGACTCCTGGGCCAAGAGCATGCTGCCGGTTGAGTCCACCCGCTACCTGCACATCTACCCCATGGTTTGCGGTTAGCAATCCTCCCGGCCTGAAGACCGAAGGACGGGATGCGGGCAGTCCGTGTCCCGTCTTCAGTGTGTTTCCCTGGAGGGGCTGAAGGGCTCAGGGCCTTTGGCTCCCGTACTACTCAATTTATTCCGATACCCCGGAGGCCCGGTTTGTCTACCTCGTCAATGACAAGAGCCACCTACCGCGTAACCGAGGAAACGCTGGAGGAGATGGTCCTCGAGAAGAGCGAGTTTCCCAACGACTTCCTGGCTCACCAGATCGTCCGGGAGGGCGAGTTGGACAATGAACGGCTGGCCCGAAACGGGTTTACCGGCAGCACGGCAGAACGTTTCAGGGAGGCGGGCCGGGTGACGGGCACCATGCGGGAAGTGGGGCCCACTTCCGAAATGACCATGCCCGACGGCTTTGATTTCATGGCCGCTTCGGTCGTGCATCTGTTCGACTCCCCCGAGTCTGTGACTCGCTGGATGCACGAGATTTTCCTGAAGGACTTCGAGGACCATGTGGGGGACAGTGTTGGTCAGGGGCACCAGCTGGTGTCAACGACAAGACTCGAGACCAGTGGCTTCTACGATGAATCGGTGGGGCTTCGCGTACTGCAGGGCGGGCCAGGGGGACTGATATCATCCACCGTAATCGACTTTCGCCTGGGCCGGCTCCTGGGCGTCGCGTTCATCGGTACCATCGGCGATCACGAACGCTTGGACTTGACGATGCAGATTGGTCAGGCGCTGGAAAGACGCATGGCGTCGGTGGTTCTGGGGGTATGAGGCCCCTATGGACGCAGCTATCCGGCAGCCACTTCGTAACGAGTATTAAGTGACAATCTCAAAACTCGTTAGAGTCCGAAGCCGTCCTTCCCGCGAAAGCGGGAATCCAGTGTCCTTGTTCACCGCCGGCCTCTTTCGGCAGAGCCGCGGCGTTTTGAAATAGTTTCTAAATGTTCACCCCGAGACTGCCTGATTGCCGAGCAACGATTCCGCTGGAATCCCCAGGAGTTCCTGCAACGCGAAAGCCATAGTCGGCGTAACTAGTCTCGTTCCTGAGAGTACCTCAGCGACTTTCTCCTCGCTCCCTATGCACGGGATCAGGTCGTCAGGGCAAAGGCCTGCCTGCTCCATACGGAACTCGATTGCTCTGAGCGGCCCGGGATGCCCCATGGGTGCCGTTCTGGATTCGTACTCCTCCACGGCACCAACTAAGGAGTCCAGTTCAGACCCCTCTGGAGTACCCAATTCGGCGTTCATAAGATCATGAATTCGAGTCAGGGCAGCCTTATGTTCAGCTTCTGTCTGTATAGAAATTAACCCAGCCATGTCTACATCGTCTCAGCATCAATTCGGTCGTATTCAGAGTGGGTCCCTATGAAGCGAATGTAAACTATCCGGAAGGGATAGTTTATGTGCGCCACCAATCGAAAGTCGTTTCCCTTAATATTGAACACCACACGGTTGCGTCTGAGAATACTCGCATTTGGGTATCTAGACCTCAGGGCTGCTGGTGTGTCCCAGTCTCCCCTTTCAACCTCTCGAAACCATGCCTGTAACGGCTCTCTCGCAGTCGGATGCTCCTCCCAGAACTCTCGCAAAGCTCTACGAGCAATTATACGCAAGAGTTAAAGCTCGCCCAAAACATGAGCCGCTGTCGGAATTGAGAGGTGGATATCCCCCTATCCCTCCACGACCAGCCTGGCGGCTTCGTCACCCATCTGAGAGGTGCTGGCGGTGCCGCCCAAGTCGGCGGTTACGACGCGGCGCTCTTCCAAGCAGCGGGCCACGGCAGCGTCTACGCGGGTTGCGGCCTCAGCCTCGCCGAAGTGGTCCAGCATCATGGCGACCGCTGAGACGGTAGCCAGCGGATTGGCGATTCCCTTGCCCATGATGTCGAAGGCGGCGCCGTGCACTGGCTCGAAGAGGGACGGATGCACCTTGTCGGGGTTGATGTTGGCGCTGGGGGCGAGACCCATGCTGCCCGAGACCACGGCGGCGATGTCGGACAGGATGTCGGCGAAGAGGTTGGAGGCCACCACTACATCGAAGTCCTCGGGCCAGCGCACGAAGTCCATGCAGGCGCGATCGACCAGAAGGGACTCGGTCTCGACCTGCGGGTACTCGGCGGCCACATCCTCGAACACCTCGTCCCAGAAAACCATACCGAAGGACTGGGCGTTGGACTTGGTGACCGAGGTTACCTTCATGCGCCGGTTGCGGCGGACGCAGTGCTCGAAGGCGGCGCGAATGATGCGCTCAGTGCCGCGGCGGGTGAATACATTGGTCTGGATCACGGTCTCGTGGGGGGTGCCGGTGTTGAGACGGCCACCCACGGGGGCATATTCTCCCTCGGTGTTCTCCCGGAATATGACCATGTCGATGTCGCCGGCTTTCTTGCCGGCCAGCGGCGAGGTGACTCCGGGGTACAGATAGGCGGGGCGGACACATATCCCCTGGTCGAATCCGCGGCGCATGGGCAGCAGCAGCCCGTGCAGGGTGATGTGGTCAGGGATGTTGGGATCGCCCACCGCACCGAACAGGATCGCATCGAAACCGGACAGTTGCTCAAGCCCGTCTTCGGGCATGAGGTGGCCGGTCTCCCGATAGTAGTCGCTGCCCCAGGGGAATTCGGTGAACCGGAAGGATGGGCCGCCGGAGGAACCCAGTGCTTCCAGCACCTTGCGTCCCTCCGCGATTACCTCTGGGCCAACGCCGTCGCCGCCGATTACTGCAAGGTTGTATTCCGCCATCGCTCTGCCGTCCTTCTGGTATTCGTCCTGGTATTCGTCAACTCTCGGAAGCCTGGGAAGTGGAGACGATATGCACGCCGCCCCCCAGCATCCGGAAGTGATAGACCATCTCCGCCTCAGGGAATGCGTCCCTGGCCTTTATGTAAGTTGATTTGCCGCGGCGCTCGGTGGCGTCGAGCAGGATTCCGGTGACGCCCTTCTCGCGCCCACCGTTCACGCCCACGGCGCCGACCTCACGGGCGAACCCTACAACCTCGTCAAGTCTCGGACGGGGGTCAATGCTCACGGCAGCCTCCGCGGCCATAGTGGCGCCCTGCCCCACAAGCGCGGGGCTCTTCTCGGCGATGCCCCTGCGAATCAGGGCGAGGGCCTCGCCGGTGCTCTCGTCTACCCAACGCCACTGGTGGGAACTGCCGTCAAGGCAGGATCCGGGCGAATCCCCGAAGTCCAGGGCCACGACCTCCATGGGCGGAGGCGGCCCTATGGTCTCCCGCACCATTCCAGCGCGGTGATCGAACAGGGCAAGGCCAGGCATCATCACACCGCTTGTCGGCTCGATGGAAAGGGCAATCTGGGCGATTTCGTACGGGCTGAGCTCGCGTCCCAGTGCCAGGGCGGTGGCGGCAATGGCCGCAGACAGGTCGGCGCTGCTGCTTCCCAGTCCACGAGCGCGGGGAATGGGGCTGCTGACGCGCACATCGGCACGCACCTTGGCCTGCCTGAGATGCGAAAGCGTGCGGCGCACCGCTGCGACGGTTTTCTCGCAGGCCTCGGGGGCCGTTACGCCGGGACCATCGGCGCTCAGATCAACCCGCACCCTGGAGAAGAAGTCGACCGGGCAGCTCACCGAAAAGGGCATGTCTCCAAGGACGCCCTGCGCCAGGACACCGCAAACTCCCGGTGCCCTGACCGTGGCTGAGCCGATGATCTCCAGGCGCGAATCAGCGTCCTGGTAACTGTCCTGGGAGGAGGACACTCTATTTCCCTAGCCCAGCCCGTTCAGGTGAGACCCGTCGTTGAAAAGGCGGAGCACAGCGTTGTCGTGATAGGTGTCCACTACGGTCAGAGTGCAATTGCCGAAGACAAAACGCCAGTTGGCGTCCATTGGCATCCCGAGCAGGGCCATCATGGCGGCACGGAGGGAACCGCCGTGACCCACCACGAGGACGGTATCATTCAGGTGGCGTCCCTTGATCTCGTTGATTGCTGCCGTCATCCGGGCGCTCACCTGGCGAGTGGACTCGCCACCCTCCGGGGCATAGTCCAGGTCCTTGGCAATGTAGCTGGGGTACTCGTTGGGAAATCTGGAGCGCAGTTCGGGCTCGGTCATACCCTCGAACGCTCCCTTGTGATATTCGCGCAGGCTAGGAGTCGGAATAACAGGAACTTCACGACCTTCCAGAATCAGGGAGGCGGTCTGCGAGGCGCGGCAAAGGTCACTGGCGTAGGCGGCGTCGAACTTCACCGGCTCCAGCCGCTGCGCCAGGAGCCTGGCCTGCTCCATGCCCCTGTCCGACAGTGCTACGTCGGTATGGCCCTGGATGCGGCCCTCACGATTCCAGACGGTCTCTCCGTGCCTTACTACAAACAGCCTGCCCATAGACCCCTACATGTATGTGGGTACAATCCCCATACTATGAAACTGTCTCAATACAATCCCCGCAGGGTGCTCCTGTGCGGCAATCTGCCTGGGCCACCGGGTACCTGATTGCGCCTGAATGGCGTTGGGTGGGCCACAGCAAGTTTTGAGATCGTTTCCAGCGGGCATTTTATCACGCCGGACGCACTTTCCCGCTCACCGCCAAACGGACTGCAGCGGTGCGCCAAGGATGCAGGACTGGGGCCTCGGGTTGAGATTCAGGCCTTTCAGTGGGCCAGGTCCCGCCATATCAGCTTTGACTGAATCTACACACTACCGTATATTGACACCTAGAACACCCGTCACTACAATATATCGGCGGTGCGAATAAGCGGCACTGCATCAGGCCACCGCACAAGTGTTGAGGTGAGGATATGCCTCCAAGAAAATCCAGAGCCAGCAAAGACAGTGAGGCAGGAGGAAACATGCCGGTATTGACAGCCTATTGCACAAAGCTACGCAGGAAGGTCGAAATGGACCAGATCGAGCTGGTCACCATGAAAAACGGTCGGCCTGCGGCGAAGGGAGTGGCCAAGGAAGACCCGAGCCTCTCGGTGTTCCGCATCCTGAGCAAGGCCGAGGCTGAAGAGTTGGCCAAGGCCCTGTCCTAGCTGAAATCAGACCGGTAGCCTTCAAAACCAGGCGGGCAAAAGCCTCAATGTTTCGAATGGCCACTCTGAAAATCCCGGAGGGCAATGAGTTCCCGGCCGCCCAGGCAAGGATGAGGTCTTCGTCGGCCAGAGGATGGCCCGGTGAATCTATGAATGTATCTCCCAACGGCCGGAGGTCCCTCCCCTCCGGCCGTTGCGCCTGTCTGGGGCAGTTGAGTTCGGCTTGACCTTGGCAGGACTCTATGATTGAATACCGCCCGCATAACAGGCCCCAAGCTTCTCCGAATGTACTTATTCGACGGTCAACGTAGTTAGCCTGCCAATGTGAATTGGCATGATATTTCTTACATAAACTGTTGAATTACCGGAGAAGGGTTGGGTATGATGTTGCGGACATTCTACGGGGGTGTCGCAGCCTACTGTTGCGAGTGCCCCGGCTGAGGTCGAATCAGGGACTGAGTCCAAGCCCCGGGGCTGGTAGGGAGGGTACCGGCTATATGGAGACTACTTCTTTTTTGGAGCCACATCGATGAGCTTAATTCAACGCAATGCTGTCCCGTTGTTGATCCTGCTAGCAGTGATAGCCGTGGGAGTGGGGGTGCTGTTGTCTAGGAGCCCCTCAGCAGCCCTCGGTGAAGAGCCGGTAGGGTGTAACGTCTCCACGGTCGGTACTTCCATCCTGACCACCGCCGCGGATGGCACCACGGTAACCGAGACCTACCACGGGGCCACCATAACTTACCAGGTGATCCTGTCCATCCCGGAGTTGCCAGCGGGCGATACCGCCTGTAACTACGGCGGCGGTGCGCTCACTATTACCTTGCCCAACGGCGAGGCAACAGTGGTTGCCGACGATGACGCAACAACCACTGCAATTCCCAGCATTCCTACGATCCAGGTGGGCTCGCCCTTCACGGCGGCAGCGGTCCAATACGTTGTCAACCAGGGCGACGCGACTAACAGGGAACTGACCGCCCGCGCCGATTACAGCGGCGGTACCACCGATAGTGTGCCGGAAGGCGAGGTGAAGCCGGAGGCACTGGGCTCCATCTCCAACACCGTCCGGATCCAGCCTCCCTCCATCGACATCGACATGCAGCCGGATACGACTCCGGAAACTGCCCAGCTGGTCTACCTTGGTGAGTCGGCAATCTTCGACATCACGGTAACCAACACCGGTGGTTTCGCGCTGTCCAACGTTTCGGTCAGCGACGAAAGGGCGGAAGACTGCATTCGGGACTTCCCGACCTTGGCGGTCGGTGGCGTGGAGAACTACCAGTGTTCGGTGAAGCCCGGCAACAACTTCATCAACGAAGCAACCGTTATCGGTGAGGCAGTTGGTGGAGTGCCAGAAGATCAGGCACTGGTTACCGACTCGGACACCTCCGATGTACAAGTGGAGTCCGTAGCGATCTCCGTAAGCATCGAGCCAGACCTGCAGAGGGTTCGCATAGGCAATACCGCGACCTTCAGCATAACTGTTGATATCCCAGGGACCACCGGGCTAGACAATGTAACGGTGTCGGTACCCATCGTTCCCGATTGCGATCGCGAACTTGGCACCCTCGCCGCTGCCGCGCAGGAAGTCTACACCTGCACGATCAGCGCAGACTCCGAGGTCGAGGGCAGCCTGGAGCAGGGCACGCACACTGTCACTGCCACTGCGTCCGGCGAGGTGCCCGGACTGTCCACCCTGACCGCCAGCGACGATGCGGTGGTCGAAGTGTTCGCGCTTGACCTCTGGATCTCGATCGAGCCTGAGGACCAGACGATCCGCTCTGGCGACTACGCAGCCTTCACGATTACGGTGGGCAACTTCGGTGATACCGAACTGACTAACGTCGTGATAACCAACGACCTGGTTCCGGAGTGCGACAGCACTTACGACAGCTTGGCTGCGGGGGCAGAAGAGTCCTACGATTGCGATAGCAGCGCGCTGACCGATGACATTACGGACACCGCTACGGTCAACGCAATCGCACCCGACGAAGGACCTGTCTCAGCCACCGACAGCGCCAATGTAACTATCTTGCGCCCCAGCACTGCTGTCGGCTTGGAAGAACTCAACACTACCATCCTGCGCTTGGTGGTACAGACCCTGCGGGTAACCGAGACCAACGACGGTGACTCCGCTCTGACCAACGTCTGCGTGGAGCTGGATACCGCTGGCAATATCCTGCCGCTGGTCCATGAGGAACCCGAAGCCATGATGGAAGGCGAAGGTATGGAAGGCGAGGCCATGGAAGGCGAAGAGGGTGAACTTGTCGCCGACCCGTGCGCCGGATCCGACCCAGACCTCATTGTCCTGACCCGCGACTCCGTGGAGTTCGTTACCGGCGATGACGGCGACGACGGAATCATGGATGTCGGAGAGACTTGGGAGTGGCGTGTGATCACGGTCGGCATTGCCGGCAACTACGTGCCGCTGGCCGAAGACGCTCTCAACATGAGGTTCGTGGCCGTCGGGCATGGCACCGACGACCTGGGCGGCGATGTAACCTACCCCGCGGACGCGGAGGAACTCGGCGAGATCGAAGTACCGATAGTTACCCGCTAGCGGAACGACGACAAACCGGGCCAACCCTCAAAGCTGGCAACACAAATGGCCGGAGGAGTAATCCTCCGGCCATTGCCTTTTCCTGAAGCCCCCGCAACCGCTCATGAATCAGTGAAGGCGACTCTCTGGTGTTCCAGGAAACCGGGGGTAGGCAGAAACATCCCAGCCGAGCGCCGGGAAGCAGAAGTCCGCAGTCCATGGTGGGCGGCTGACCAATGGCGCCAACCGCTAGCGACGCTTTCGCCTTGCTGGTATCATTTGTCGGCACCCCGGCCACCAAACCGGCCTGTCCACTCTCCAACCTGATCGCCACTGGAGGCTCCATGTCTCAGAACGAACCAATAGTCTTCCTGAATGGAGAGCTCGTTCCGGAATCACAGGCAGGCATTCCGATCCGGGACCGTGGATTCATCTACGGGGACGCCGTGTTCGATGCCGCCAGGACCTTCAACGGCGAGCCATTCAAGCTCAGGGAACATGTGAAGCGACTCTACGACTCCCTTCGCTATGTACGAATAGACCCAGGTATCGGCATGGAGGACATGGAGGAGTGGTCAAGGCGGGTCATAGAGCACAACTACCCCCTGTTGCCGCGGGGACAGGACATGTGGGTGATGCAACGGGTCACGCGGGGTGTGGAGGGAGGCCCGGCCGACGGCGCGCCAACGGTTCTCATTGAAACCCACGCCATACCCTTCGTGTCGCGTGCGCCGCTGTACCGGGACGGCGCCAGAGTGACGACGCCGTCGGTACCCCGGGTGCCGCCAAGGTTCATGAGTCCGCGAGCCAAGACCCACAATTATCTCAACCTGGTGCTCGGCGACCTTGAGGCCCAAGGAACCGATCCTGGCTCCTGGGCCATTTTGCTGGACGAAGCCGGAAACCTGACTGAGGGACGCGGCTCCAACATCTTCCTGGTGAAGGACGGCACAGTGGCGACTCCCAAGGGCCAGTATGTGCTGGAGGGAATCACCCGGGGCACCGTCCTTGACCTGGCCGGCGGTCTTGGCCTTGCCACCGCAGAGTGCGATCTGGACCTTTTCGACGCTTACACCGCCGACGAAGCCTTCCTGACCTCCACCAGCTTGTGTATCTGTCCAATCTCATCGGTAAACGGAGCGACCGTAGGCGACGGAAGCCCTCCCGGGCCGGTGACGAGCAGGCTGATGCGCGCATTCAGCGACCTGGCCGGTATGGACTTCGAGGAACAGTACCTCTCGCACCTGAATGGAGGGGCATAGGCGCACCTTCACCCAACTTTCACCGATCTCACAGCTTTGAATCCCCCGGAGGTTGTCATGCCAGACTTGCTACCCGGAATCGTGGAATCAGGAGCGGAGGCGCAGCAACTCGCCACCGGCTTCGGTTTTACCGAAGGGCCCCTTTGGCATCCCGACGGTTACTGGCTCTTCGTGGACATTCGGGCTTCCCTGGTGCACCGGATGACGCCGGACGGACGGACCGAGGTCTACCGCGATAACAGCGGCGGGTCCAACGGCCTGACCTTCGATGTCGCGGGGAACCTGATTCTCTGCGAGGGGGACAACCGTCAGCTGTCACGCCGGAGATCCGACGGTTCCTACGTGGCGATAGCCACCCACATAGGAAACCAACGGATCAACCGGCCAAACGACGTGGTGGGCCGCTCCGACGGCTCCCTGTACTTCACCGACCCAAGCGGGCGGCTAACCGCCGAGGAGCGTGAACTGGACTTCAGCGGAGTCCACCGGGTGTCCCTGTCAGGGCAGCACACCGTCGCCACGCGAGATACCGAGTATCCCAACGGTCTGGCGTTTTCTCCCGACGAGAGCGTGCTCTATGTGGCAATCACCAGGAGGGACGAAGCCTGCATCGCAGAGAAGGAACGCGGCGAGGTCTGTGAGCACCAGTTCATCCGGGCGTTCGATGTAGCCAACGACGGCTCACTGAGCAGCAACCGCATCTTTTCCGAAATGCATTCGGCAGAGGACGGTGTGCCGGACGGCATGAAGGTGGACGCCGAGGGCAGGATCTACTGCACGGGCCCAGGCGGCTGCTGGGTGTTCGATGCGTCCGGAAACCACCTGGGCACCATCGTGCTGCCGGAAATACCCGCGAACTGTGCCTGGGGCGGCGACGACAACCGCACCATGCTCTTCACCGCCCGTACATCGGTCTATTCGCTGCGCATGGCCACCTCGGGAACGTTTGCGCCCACGGAAGTAAAAGAGTGAAGTGCCTGGCCCGGGCGGACTGAGGGCTCTCCTGATTGCCCTCTCCCATACGGGAGAGGGACAATTTCATGCGACATTTTTCCTGAATCGCCAGGTAAATTAATCGTGGAAACGTTTGAATGAAGGAATACGATGCCATAGTCATTGGCGTGGGCGGCATGGGCAGCGCCACGCTGTACCACCTGGCCCAGCGTGGATGGCGGGCCCTGGGCCTCGAGCAGTTTGATGTGCCCCACGAGATGGGGTCATCCCACGGCTACTCCCGCATGATCCGCTACACGCTGCAGGAGCACCCATCGTACGTGCCGCTGGTGCGCCGCGCCTACGAGCTGTGGCACCAGATGGAGAACGCTTCGCGGGAGCGGCTGCTGGTAACTACCGGCTCGATCAGAGCAGGACACGCCGAGGACGAGTACTTCCAGGGGGCGGTGGCCGCCTGCGAGGAACACCACATTCCTTACGAAGTACTGACCGGACCGGAGGTGGGCCGCCGGTTCGCCGGGTACAACCTCGACCACGACATCGCCGCCGTGTACCAGGCCGACGGCGGCTTCCTCCTCCCTGAGCGCTGCATCGTCAACCATGTCAATGCTGCGCTGGAGGCAGGGGCGGAGGTGCACGGCCGCGAAGCCGTTCTGGACTGGGAGCCGTCCGGCGAGGGCGTAGTGGTCCGCACCGCCCGCGACAGCTACCGCGCGGCGCGGTTGGTGGTTTCGGCCGGCCCGTGGGCAGCGAAGGTCGCTCCGGCGCTGGCCCGCTACGCCGTTGCCGAGCGTCAGGTGCTGGGCTGGTTCCAGCCGGAGAGGCCCGAGCTGTTCCGAACCGACACTTTCCCGGTGTTCGGGATTTATGTGGAAGAGGGAAGATTCTATGGGTTCCCGGTATACGGAGTCCCTGGATTCAAGGTGGGGAGGTCTCACCACCTGCACGAAACCGTAGACCCGGATACGCTGGACCGGGACATCCACGCCGAGGATGAAGCCATCCTCCGGAACTTCGTGGAGCGCTACTTCCCGGCGGCGGCTGGACCGGCACTTTCGCTCAAGACATGCATGTTCACGAACTCGCCCGACGGCCATTTCATCATCGACCTGCACCCGGACTACCCGCAGGTATCGCTGGCCTCGGGGTTTTCCGGCCACGGGTTCAAGTTCGCCAGCGTCATCGGCGAAATCATGGCTGACCTGGCAATGTTCGGCGAAACCACCCACGATCTCTCGCTCTTCCGGTTGTCGAGATTCTCGAAATCCTGACCGCGCGCGAGATGCCCAATCGGCGCGGCGGCGCTGCACGGGCAGCGCTGCGTTGCGGGGGTAAAAGGTGGCGGCGATGAACCTGCGCTTAGCCGTCCCAGCAGGGCGATCGCATTTTAAAACTTGATACGCGGTGCAGCCCCCGTCATTCCCGCGAAAGCGGGAATGACGATTTATAGGGCTCCCTAAAATTAGAATGCGGTTGCCCTGGCCGCCCCAGCGGGGCACAACCCGAATAAACACGCCTGTGTTAGACTATTTCCGCGAGTCAAACCAGCGCGGGAGCACGATGGACTTTCTTTCCGTTGACCACCAGCCGGACCGGAAGCTGAGTACTTTGGTGATCGCATTCAGCGGCTGGGCCGACGCCGCGGAGGGCGCGACCAGCGCGGTAAAGTTTCTGAAGAGGAAGCTAAAGGCGCAGAAGTTTGCGGAATTCGACCCGGAAGAGTTTTACGATTTCTCGCAGACCCGGCCAACCACCACCCGCACCCGAGACGGAAGGCGTCATATCCACTGGCCCGCCAACGAATTCTTCCACCTGGAGAACCCCGACACCGGCGACGGCGTCATGGTGTTCACCGGGGTGGAGCCCAACCTGCGCTGGCGTTCCTACTCTCAGGGAGTGGCCACCCTGGCCCACCAGCAGGGAGTTGAAACGGTCATCCACGTCGGCGCCCTCCTGGACGCGGTGCCCCACACCCGTCCGGTCAAGCTGAGCGGGACCGCGACACGTCCCGATCTTTCGGAGTTCCTCGAAGGAAGGGAGATTCGCTCCTCCAACTACCAGGGTCCCACGGGCATAAGCTCGTCGGTGATGGATTCGTGCGTGAAGCAGGGGCTCGGCTATTCTTCCATCTGGGGCCACACTCCACACTACCTGCAGGCCGCTCCCAATTACCGGGTGGCCTATTCGCTGATGCAGACGCTGACCCGGCTTCTCAAGCTGCCGTTGGACCTGGACGAGCTCCGTTCCGCCGCCTCCAAGTTCGATGAGGAGGTTGCCAGGGCAGTGGAAGCCGACGACCAGATCGGGTCATACGTCGCCAAACTCGAAGGCCAGTATGACGAGAATGTGGCCGACAGCTCCATCCTCGATCCTGAGGACCTGGTGCGCGACGTGGAGCGTTTCCTGAGAGGGGAACGGTAGCACGCCGCCCCCTCTTTTCTCCCGGCAACTTCGCCGTACTCCCCGGATGCCTGGCCGCGGGGCACGGCATCGCCGTGCGCAAAATGTGCGTGGCAGGCACGAAATGTGAGTCCAATTTTTCGAGTTTTTCGAACGCTACCGAACGAATTCGGGCTGATATTCTTACGAATTATTTCATAATTGCCTCTTTCAGTTACTCTTTCTATCTTCTCAAATACAAAGTACCTCGTCGCTCGAGTCCTTGACAATAGCGGCGGCTTAAATATAATCCGTGCGGCCCTTCATACATGCGGCTTGTGTTCCCGGGCCGGAGGAAGGCATACCCCAGGCCAGGGACGGAATCACCCATGGCCCTAAAAGGAGTGGTAGTGTTTAACCCAAGAAAGATTCTCACGAGACTCTGGATACCCATCCTGCTGCTGTCGGCCCTTGCGCTGGTCGTGGCCTGCGGCTCCGCGGAAGAGCAGGATGCTACGCAGGCACCAGTGGCCACCACTGCGCCGGCGGCGACGGCCGCACCGGCAGCGACAGCCGAGCCGGCTGCCACAACCGCCCCTGCGGCAACAGCCGAGCCGGGAGCAACCACGGCCCCGGCACAGGCCACCGCAGTGCCCCCCACATCGACCCCCAGGCCCGCGCCTACCCGGGTGGTGGAAACGACCCACGAGCCGGAAGGCGAGATGAACTACGGCGTCAAGGAAACAGGCGTCTTTGAGGGACATCCCCGGTTCATGTCCAGCCCCCGCGTTCAGTACTCCGCCGTCAGCTTCGGCGAGTCCATGGTCGCTATCCAGCAGGACCTCTCTCCTGGTCCGCTGCTGGCATCGGAGTGGAGCATTTCCGACGACGGTCAATTCTGGACCTTCAAGGTCAGGGACGATGTGACGTTCCATCCCAAGTGCGGCGCATCCGGCACGGACAGCTGCGGGAACCTGACCATTCAAGATGTCCTGTGGAACTACAAGGAATGGCATGAGGGCTCTCTCAATGCCCGCGCTGGCATCATCGGCGACTTCTGGGTCGGCAATGCCGGTGGTTCCCAGACGATCATTGACGACCAGACAGTGGAACTCGATACCGGCGAGCCCTGGCTCCAGCAGCGGGCCTTCGAGTTCATGCGCCACCTGGGTGGTGTCAGCACCACCATCGTGAGCATGCAGCAGACCCGGGACAAGTTGGAGAACGCCGGAGGCAACTGGGACGACCGCTACAGCGAGCCCGGCGTTGTCACCGAGGAATACGAGGCGGCCGCCAAGGAAGCCAGCAAGGACATTTCGGCCACCGGGCCTTGGCAGATCGAGTCCCATGACAGCGGCCGCATCTGGCGTTTCACCGCTGTGGAAGACCACTGGCGGCAGACCCCTTACTTCGCCGAATTCAACATGTGGTCCATCCCTGAAGAGGCCGCCCGTATCGCTGGCTTCGAGGCTGGTAGACTGGACATCATGGAAATGGCTTTCGACTCCCTGGACGCAGTTAAGGCGGTCGAAGGCACCGAAATCGTCGCTTGGCCCAACGCCGGACAGGCAGGCCTGAATATCTATGGCCAGACCTACGGCGTTGACAAGGACGGTGCCCCCTACGAACACCTCGACTGCAACAACGCCTGGGTGTCCTGTAACGAGGATCCCGCCTCCGAAGAGTGGCAGAATGCGGTCAAGGTCAAGAAGGCCATGGCCATCGCCATTGACCGCCAGGCCATCGTGGACAACCTGCTCTTCGGCTTCGGCCAGCCACTGTACCTAAGGGACTGGATGGGTCATGAGGCCAAGGCTGACCCGCGCTGGCTCCACGAGTATGACCCCGACATGGCCAGGCAGCTGCTCGAAGAAGCAGGTTACGGCCCTGACAACAAGTTCAGCATCACCCTGGTTCCGGCCATCCGTGGCGCACCCGCCGAGGTCGAAGCCTGTCAAGCAGTGGGCGGCTACTGGGAGGAAGTGGGGATCGATGTAGATCTCCAGAGCATCCCCTATGCCACCATCAGGCCCGAGCTGATTACCCGGACGTTCCAGGGCGCCACCTGCCATACCGTCAGCCAGCGCCTGACCCCTGCCATCGGCGCCTCCAACTATGTGGCGAAGTCCACCTTCAGCTACGGGACTGAACACCCATGGATGGAGGAGAATATCACCGACCTCTTGGCGGAGACCAACCCGGTAGAGGTAGGAGAGAAGGAGCGCAAGGTCTACGGCTGGTTCTATGACAACGTCATGGCCTTCGCCCTCTACGCACACGACGGCATCTGGCCCGTTGGTGTGCGGCTCGACCCCGAGTGGACGCCCATCGACTTCAGCGAGGTCCGTTCACCCTCCGGGTTCGAGTACATCAAGCACCGGTAATAGATAGCCGGTAATCCCAGGAGATCAAAGTTTCGGCCCGGCGGATTGTGCAGAACCATAATCGTTGTGCATCCGCCGGGCCGGTAGTATCCGTAGAGGGTTTACGCCCTCTAGCCCCAGCAGCTAACGACATAAACAGACGCATAGATTACAATTTCCCTAATTCTTTCCGCCTGCAGCGTTCTGGGAATACGTTCCGGGGATACCTGCAGCACAGTGAACTATGCAGAAATATCTAGTACGCCGGCTGGCACTGGCAGTTGTTACCCTCCTTGCCGTCTCGCTCATCATATTCATTCTGAGCCGGTCCGCTGGCGACCCGGTCTCACTGATGCTGGACGAATACTCCACGCAGGAAGACATCGACCGGATGATGGCGAAACTGGGGACCGATAAGCCCTATTACCAACAATACTTCATATTCCTGAGGGACGCCTTCCGCGGGGACTTCGGCATGTCAATCAAGGAAGGCCGCCCGGTAACGGACGTAATCCTGGAGCGTACTCCCGCCACGCTGTATCTGGGAGTTACCGCCTTCGTAGTCTCGTTGCTGGTGGGAATCCCGCTGGGAATACTCTCCTCCATCAAGCGCGGAAGCCTGATCGATCAGGCAGGAAAGATAGTCGCGTTGCTTGGCCAGTCGGCTCCGCCTTTCTGGTTGGGCATCATGCTGATCATATTCTTTGCGGTGTCCTTCGAATTACTGCCCCCGTACGGGAGGGATGACTGGAACAGCATCGTGCTGCCGGCAGTAACCCTGGGCTGGTACTACGCGGCTGCCAACCTGCGGCTGGTGCGATCGGCAATGCTTGATGTTCTGGATTCGGAGTACATCAAACTGGCCCGCGCCAAGGGCGTGCCCTATTGGGGCATCGTGCTGCGTCACGCCTTCCGTAACGCCCTTATACCGCCTCTAACCTTCGCGGGCGTTACCTTGGGCGCGCTGGTCACCGGCTCGCTTGTGGTGGAAACGGTGTTCGCCTGGCCCGGCCTCGGCAAGCTGGCGATCGACGCCCTTTACGCCTTCGACTACCCGCTGCTTCAGGGAGTGGTGGTGGTATTCACGCTGCTCTACATCCTTGTCGCTTTCATGGTGGATGTCCTTTACGCCTACATTGATCCCCGCATCCGGTACGCATAGGAAGGGAAGAAGGCAGCATGGCGGTCAACACAACAACCGATCTCCTCACCCCGAGCGGCCCTGGCTTGGGAGTGCGGCTGGCTGGGGCTCTCCGCTTGCTCCGTCGCTGGCCGGTGATTCCTGTATTCATCCTGGCGTTGGTGCTCTTCGCCGGCATAGCCGCGCCCTGGATTTCTCCTCACGACCCAAACAAGCAGTCATTGGCCGAGCGGAAACTCCCTCCCTTCTGGTATGAGGCCAAAACGGAAATCGTCGTCCAGAACGTGGTGCAGCGGGTCCTGCCTGGACAGGATGACCAGGTTTCCTTGGCCGACGCCCAGGCGATAAACCCCGACGTCCAGATTGGGGACTCCATCGAAATCGAGGATGTGGCTCGCGCCGGCGGAAGCAGCAAGTATTGGCTGGGCACCGACCAACTGGGGCGAGACATTCTTTCCCGCATCATCTATGGCGCTCGTATTTCGCTGCTGGCTGCGGCCGTAACTCTCGGCGTTGGCGGGTCCATTGGAGTGGTGTTGGGGCTCGTGGCAGGCTGGTACGGCGGCGTCATTGACGAAGCAATAATGCGCTTCGTGGACATCCTGCTGGCCATCCCCCTGGTCTTGATCGCCCTCGCCATGGTGGCAACCCTGGGAACTTCTCTGACCATTATCGTCGCGGTGCTGACCATATTTATATGGCCGCGCTTCGCCCGACAACTGCGGGGCGAAGTGCTGCAACTGAAGAGTATGGACTTCGTGTCGCTGGCTAGGGTGGCCGGCGCCTCAACCCCGCGAATTCTGTTCATACACATTTTCCCGGGCACGATAAACACCCTCATCGTGGTCGCGACCCTTCAGGTGGGCATCGTGATCCTGCTGGAAGCCACTTTGAGCTTCCTCGGCGCCGGCGTCCCCCCGCCCACGGCAACCTGGGGTGGCATGGTATCGGACGGACGCAACCATCTGGCTGGCGGGTTCCAGACCGGTTCGTGGTGGATTTCCACCTTCCCGGGCATTGCCATCATGCTAACTGTCATGTCGCTGAACCTCTTCGGCGACTGGCTCAGGGACAAGCTGGACCCGCGACTGCGACAGATTGAGTGAATTATTCTCCCCCGGAAGGGAGTCTGCGGAAGTTATGACAACCGATATGTCAACTGAACAGGAAATCGTCCTGAAAGTGGACGACCTACGGACCTACTTCACGACGCGCTGGGGCACGGTCAAGGCCGTGGACGGCATCAGCTTCGACCTCCGGCGTGGAGAGACCCTGGGGATAGTCGGCGAGTCCGGCTCCGGCAAGTCGGTCACCATGCTGTCTCTGATGCAGCTGATTCCGATACCTCCCGGCCGAATCGTTTCCGGCAGTATCGTTCTGGACGGTGAAGATCTTCTCCAGAAGTCCGAGAGCGAGATGAACCATATCCGGGGTAGCAAGATCGCCCTGATCATCCAGGACCCGATGACCTCCCTGAACCCGGTTTTCACCATCGGCAACCAGGTATCGGAGGCCATCAAGATCCATCAGGACATCCCGAGACGGTCCGTAATGGAGCAGGCTCTCTCGGTACTGCGGAAGGTGAACATCCCCGCAGCGGAGTCCCGGATGAAGGACTACCCCCACCAGATGAGCGGCGGCATGAGGCAGCGTGTCGTGGGAGCCATTGGCATTTCCTGCCAGCCCCAGGTGCTGATCGCCGATGAGCCGACCACCTCCTTGGATGTGACGATCCAGGCCCAGTACCTGGCATTGCTGAAGGAGCTGCAGCGGGACTCAAACGTGGGTCTTATCTTCATCACCCACGACTTCGGCATCGTCGCGAAGATGTGCGACCGGGTCGCCGTCATGTACGCCGGGCGCATCGTGGAGCAGGGGAGCGTCCGCGACATCTTCAACCACCCGTCTCACCCGTACACCGAGGCTCTGCTGGCATCCGTACCGAAGATGGAAGAGGATGTGGACCGGCTGTACTCAATCGAAGGTCAGCCACCCACTCTCCACGACCTGCCCGCGGGCTGCCCATTTGCACCCCGGTGCCAGTATGCAATGGACCATTGCCTCGAGGAATACCCCACCCGAACGAAAGTAAGCGAAGGCCACTTCGCTTCGTGCTGGCGGTTGAACTGATATGACAACAGCACACGCACCAACGATCGAGAACACTGGCTCTGGAAACGGAAACGGCGCATTGCTGGAAGCAGTGGGGCTGAAGAAGTATTTCCCGGTAACCAAGGGACTGCTGATCAGCAAGACCACCGGTCACATCAAGGCTGTTGACGGCGTTTCCTTCCAACTGCGTCCCGGAGAGACCCTGGGCATCGTGGGTGAATCGGGGTGCGGCAAGAGCACCACCGCCAAGATGACCCTGATGCTGGAGCAACCGACAGAGGGCTCGATCTACTTTGAAGGGAAGGACATTCAAGGCGCCGACGCCGATACGCGACGGGAATACCGCCGCTCGGTGCAGGCGGTGTTCCAGGACCCGTGGAGCTCCCTCAACCCTCGGATGAGGGTTCGGGACCTCATCGCCGAACCGATGGTCATCAACTGGGACATGGGCCGAAGGGAGATTCAGGAGCGTGTGATGAAGCTCCTGAACGATGTGGGGCTCAACGCCTACCATGCCAACCTCTACCCCCACGAGTTCTCTGGTGGGCAGCGTCAGCGCCTGGCCATAGCCCGCGCCTTGGCACTCAACCCCAAGGTGATCGTGCTGGACGAGCCAGTCTCTGCGCTGGATGTGTCCATCCGGGCCCAGATCATGAACCTGCTCAGGGACCTGCAGCAAGAGTACAACGTCAGCTACATGCTGATCGCCCACCATCTCGCTACCGTTCGCTACATGTGCACCTGGGTGGCGGTGATGTACCTGGGTCGCATCGTCGAATTATCGCCGGTGCGGGACCTGTTCGAGAACCCGTCTCACCCATACACCAAGGCGCTCATGTCGGCGGCCCTCCCATCACATCCCGACATCGTGCAGGACGAGATGATACTGACCGGAGAGGTCCCGTCGCCGTTGAACCCGCCGACGGGCTGCCACTTCCACACCCGCTGCCCCTTCGTGATGGATCGTTGCAGCCTCGAAGACCCGCAGTCGACGGAAGTCTCTCCCGGGCATACGGTCGCCTGCCACCTGTTCTAACCAGCGCCGAAATCCGATGGGCCGGGGAACGCTCCGGCCCATTTCTCATTCCAAATTGTCCACGCCGGTGCTAGAATCTTCGCTATGGCCGAAAAGCAGGTGAAGCGCCGCAGTCCAACCATGTCGCCTGCTCGCATAGCCCAGGCCGTCGAGCTGATGACGCGCGAGTACGGACCCTTCCCGGAAGAGCGTCGGCTGCCTCCCACTGAAGAGATGGTGTTCACCATCCTTTCCCAACACACATCCGACATCAACTCGGGAAGGGCGTTCGCCAGGCTGATGGAGCGGTTCGGATCGCTGGACGCGGTCGCTAAGAGCAACATTGCCGACATCGAAGAAGCGATTGCGCCGGGCGGTCTGGCAAAGATCAAGGCGCCAAGGATCAAGGAAGTGCTGGAGAAGGTCCTGGAACTGAACGGCGGTTCATTGGACCTGTCATTCCTCAGGGAAATGCCCCTACCCGAAGCCAAGGCTTGGCTCAGGCAGCTTCCCGGCATCGGTCCGAAGTCAGCGGGCATCGTGCTGAACTTCTCGCTGGGGATGCCCGCCATGGCCATCGATACTCACATCTTCCGGGTGTGCCAGCGGCTGCGGGCCATCGACTTGAAGACCAACGCCGACAAGGCCCATGATGTAATGGAGGCCAAGGTGCCTCCAGGGGAAGTGTTCAGCTTCCATGTGGCATTCATCACCCACGGGCGCCAGGTATGCCGGGCGCAACGGCCCCTGTGCGACGAGTGCGTGGTGGGTGAAATGTGCCCCTCGCGAAAGCGGCTCATGGCGAATATAGCCAAGGCCGAAAACGGTGCCGCAAAGGATCGGAAGTCCAAGAAGACCGCTCCGGACCCCAACACCGTTCCGCATGTACCTCCGGTCCTGATGGGGTCGGAGTGAACCAGCGTTTAGCGCTGTCGAGCCAGGGAACGCGCGCCCAGCCGAAGGCAGGAAGATGCCCGGGACGGGCAGGCGACAAAGGAGGGCCAGGAAAGTGAAGATAGGAATCATCAACGTCACTGGATACTCGGGATCGGAGTTGGCCCGTATACTGCGTCGTCATCCCGAGGTGGAGATCGCCTCTGTAACCGGCCGGAGCGCGGCTGGCCAGAAGCTCGGCGAGGTATTCCCGCACCTGGAGAGCCTCGACCTCACCATCGAGCCTGAACTCAGCGGGAGCCTGGACCTGGTCTTCTCAGCCCTGCCCCACAAGGCCAGCGCCGAGGCTTGCATCCCGGTGCTGGACCAGGGCGTCAAGGTGGTGGACATCAGCGCAGACTTCCGCCTGAAGCACGCCGACGAGTACGAGGAGTGGTACGGTGTGGAGCACCAGAAACCGTCGCTGCTGGAAGAGGCGGTCTACGGCCTCACCGAGCTGCACCGGGATGAGATCCGCGCGGCCCGGCTGGTGGCCAACCCCGGCTGCTACCCCACGGGCGCCATCCTGGCACTGGCCCCAGCGGTGGATGCGGGCATCATCAGCCCGGACATCATCGTCAGCAGCCTGTCGGGCGTATCGGGGGGCGGCCGCAGCCTCGTGATGACCAACCACTTCTCGGAAGTGAACGAGAACGCCTTCGCCTACGCGGTGAATGGACACCGGCATCTTCCAGAAATCACGCAGGAGCTGGACTCGCTCACCGAGCAGCAGTTGCGGGTGACTTTCCAGGTGCACCTGATCCCGATGACCCGAGGAATATTCAGCTCGTGCTACGCGCCGCTGGCCAACCCCGACGCGTGGGCGGGCGACGAGGGTAAGCAGCGGCTGGTGGACATCTACCGGGAGTATTACGCCGACCACCCGTTCGTCAGGGTGGTACCCACTCCGCCGCAGACCAAGCAGACTCTGGGCAACAACATGTGCCTGATCCACCCGGTCATCGACCGGCGCACCGGGCGCCTGACCGTCTTCAGCGTCCTCGACAACCTGGTCAAGGGAGCAGCGGGCCAGGCGGTGCAGAACATGAACCTGATGTCCGGCTTCCCGGAGGACACGTCCCTGGACGAGCTGGCGGTCTACCCGTAGCGCGGCACAACCCGGTGTGCTAAACTGGTTTTGCAGTGCCCCGGTCGTCTAGCCAGGTCAGGATGCCACCCTTTCAAGGTGGAGATCAGGGGATCGAAGCCCCTCCGGGGTACCAAACCATCGAAACACAAAACAACCCCGCGACGGAAACGTCGCGGGGTTGTTGTTTTATGCCGGTAAAGAAGTGAGTTACCGTCAGACGGTGAATCGGTTCATCAGCTCCAAATTAGCCCGTATCTCATCTCCCTCTACTACTATCAAGTCCAGCTGCCGGAGAGAGTTTAGGTCGCGCGAAAGCGTCCTGGAGGTTACTCTGCGGTAGAGACGAGACAGAGAATGACCACCGGAACGCAATCTTCGCATGGAGACAGGCCCATCAGGCAACTCGGTCAGGAATTGCAATTGCCTTTCACCCGCTGGCGTTCCCAGTCTCCCGGTTTCGGACAGGGTCAGGCGGGCATGGTCCCGAAAAGCGAGTATTCTGACCTCCGCCAGTACCTCAGCGTGTACCGCTTCCAGTTCCTGAACCAATCCTGTAAGGGCAAAGGCAACGAACGGAGTGAGGTCAGTCTCTTCTCGCATCTGGACGTGGTTCAGACTGTCTATATATTCCGGGCGGTTCTGGTAGAAATAGTTGGCCAAGGAGTAATAGCCCCGCACATTTACGCCAGCCTTGTAGAGCAGGAAGCTTTCCAATGCCCTGGAAGCGCGACCATTGCCATCTCCAAAGGGATGTATGCTGACCAGGTAGAAGTGGGCCACTATCGCCCGGATTACTGGGTCCCATGACGTGGGCTCTCCAGTGTTCAACCAGTGGACAAATTCGGACATCAGCCGCCGCACTTCTTCCCCGGTTGCAGGAGGACGGTAGGGACCAACGGTAACCGCGTGGTCGCGATAGCGTCCCGGTTCGTTGTAGGGATAACAGATGCCACGCGTCAGAACCCGATGGAACTCCAATATCAACGGCTCTGATACTTGGGCGTTTGGGTTACGCCGGATGTACTCGGCCACGAACTCCATCAGTTCATTGGCGTTTCTGGCCTCTTGCTCTTCGCGCTCGCGGCTAGGCCCCAATGGGGAGGCATCCGGTGGAGAGTCCATGATCATACTGACCTCTTCCTCCGATAGCTCTGTTCCTTCGATTCCGGTAGTGCCGCGAACTGCGCGCAGAATGTTGAGCCGGTCCAGGCGCTGTTGAACGGATGGCGGAATTGGAATGCCTCTAATTACGCTGGCCAGAGCATGTATTCTGGCAACGTGTTCTATAATCCGGGGGTTCCCGACCCTCAGATTCAGGTTAAAATGAACTTCCCAGCTAGGCAAAATTACCTCTTTGGATCGACATTGACGATGACAATGTCCAACAATAATTCATAGCTGCATTATATTTGAATTTTGTGGACATCATCATGGTCAATGTCCAGCATGATGTCGTTGCAGAATGACCGCAACCTGGCAGCAATTTGCGGAGGCCGCACCCAACTTGGCAGCGCTCGGCGAAGCCCAGTTCGCCCGCACCGGACTGGCGCTGGTGGGGACGCTGCGCCGGGACGGATGGCCGCGCATTTCGCCGGTGGAGCCGTTCATCGTCGATGGGGAGCTGTACCTCGGCATGATGTGGCGGTCGGTAAAGGCGCTCGATCTACTCCGGGACTCGCGATGCGTTGTCCACAGCACCGTCTCGGACCGCGACGGCACTGAGGGCGAGTTCAAAGTGTACGGGCGGGCCATCGAAATTACGGACCTCGCGGAGCGCGGGCGGTTTGCGGATGCCGTGCACGCCGCCATTGGCTACCGGCCAGAGGAGCCGGAGTTCCACTGTTTCGCCATCGCAATTGAGAGCGTCGTATTCTCAAGGCTAGAGGGCGAGGAGTTTCACAGGCAGGTCTGGAAAAGCTGACAACAGGGGGCACAGAGAACACGAAGGCAATAGAGAAAAACTCTGTGCGCTCCGTGTTCTCTGCGGTTAAAACTCTAGTCGAAGACGAACACGCACTTGCCCGTGGTGGAGCCATCGAAGGTCTGGAAGGCCTCAATGGCCTGGTCGAGACCGTAGCGGTGGGTGATCAGCCGGTCCAGCGGGGCCTTGGTATCGACGAAGAAGCGGGCGATCTCGATCAACTCGGCCTTGCTGAAGGTCCAGGAACCGAAGACGGTCAGCACCTTGAAGATGACCTCACGATTGAAGTCGATCTCGGCAGGGCCTCCGATCCCCACATAGCAGGCGCGGGCAAACGGCCTCAAGCACTGGAGCGTCTGTTGCCGGGCCGTGGGGTTGCCCGAGGTCTCCAGGGAGGCGGTGGCGCCCTGTCCGCCGGTGAGGTCCTGGATGGCTTGCACCGGGTCGCTGGCAGCGGCGTTGATGGTGTGATCAGCGCCCAGCTCCGTGGCCAGCTGCAGGCGTTCGTCCATCACGTCGATGGCAATGACGCGGGCCCCCATGGCCTTGGCCGACAGCGTGCCGCTGAGGCCCACCGGCCCTTGGCCAAAGACGGCCACAATGTCCTTGCCGTTGACATCCATCTTGTTGAGACCATTCCAGGCGGTGCCTGTGCCGCAGGAAATTGCGGCGCCCTCCTCGAAGGAGAGCTCGTCAGGCAGATGCACCAGGGTGCGCGACGGGCAGATCATGTAGTCGGCGTTGGCGCCGTGGCCGGTGCCGCCGCCGAAGGTCACATGGCCGTGTGGACAGAGCTGCTCGTAGCCCATCGAGCAGATCTCGCATGTGCCACAACCTTCGTAGTGGTGGCACATCACCCGGTCGCCTACCTTAAGGCCCGGAGGCGCTCCCGGCCCCAACTCTTCTATGACGCCGCAGGGCTCGTGGCCGGTGATCATCTCGGTGGGCTCTCCATCCCGGTAGCGGTGCAGATCGGTACCGCACAGGCCGGAGGCGCGAATCCGCAGCACCGCTTCTCCCGGACCGGCGTGTGGGTCCGGGAACTCGCGGATCTCAGCCTCACGGTTTCCCTTGAAAGTCACTCCCCGCATGGCTCTCTCCTGTTTCAAAAATGCTGGCAAGATGATACCAACGCGAGTAGCGCTTCGCGAGTGGCGCCAATTATTCCAACGGCCCTCACTCAGGTGCTGGTACCCCCTTCGCCTTTGCATTATGATTAGCGGGCTGGCTCTGCCTCAGTCTGAGTCTCTCGCCACTCGCCCCTTGGGAAATGCCTTTTGAAAGATTTGACAGCCTTGGTGTCGGTCGACGAACCTTACCAAGATGATGTCGACGCGGAATGGCTCGAGGATGTGGCCCGGGCAGCGTTGTCGGCAGCGGGCGTTGAGGGAGATGCGGAGGTCAGCCTGCTCGTCACCGGCGACGAGACTGTCCGCGAGCTGAACGCAGAGTACCGGGGTCTGGACGAGACCACGGATGTGCTCTCTTTCTCCGCCGACCACCAGGGACACTGGGAGGGCGACGGAGAAGGGCCTGACCAGCCTGCCATCGATGAGGGATTCGTACTCCCACCCGGTATACCCCAACCACTGGGCGAGATAGTCGTGTCCCTTCCGCAGGCTCGCAGGCAGGCGGTGGATCACGGTGTCAGCCCAGTCAGCGAACTGGCCCACTTGGTGGTCCACGGCGCCCTCCACCTGGTGGGATACGACCATGTCGAGCCCGAGGAGACCGCGCAGATGCAGGCACTTGAACGTGAAGCGCTCGAATCGCTGTCCTTCGACGGGCTCAGGATGAATGACGCGACCGGGGCGAACGATGGGCTCGGGACGAACGGGAGCGGTCCGCTGGCATGACATCGCAGGTCTACTACAGGAAGTGGCGCCCGTCCAGCTTCAACGAGCTAGCGGGACAGGAACACGTGTCCACCACCCTGCGCCAGTCGGTGCGGATGGGCCGAATTGCCCATTCCTACCTCTTCTGCGGCCCCCGGGGCTGCGGCAAGACCACCACCGCCCGAATCATCGCCAAGGCGGCCAACTGCCTCGACCTGCAGGAAGGCGACCCATGCAATGCCTGCCAGGTCTGCACGGACATCAACGACGGCCGCTTCATGGACATCATTGAGCTGGACGCGGCCAGCAACCGGGGCATCGACGAGATACGCGACATTCGCGACAAGGTGAATTTTGCACCGGTGCAGGGCCGCCGCAAGGTCTACATCATCGACGAAGCCCACATGCTCACCGACCAGGCATCCAACGCCTTCCTGAAGACGCTGGAAGAGCCGCCGGAGCATGTCATCTTCGTCCTCTGCACCACCGAGGCCCACCGGATACTGGCCACCATCGTCTCCCGCTGCCAGCGGCTGGACTTCCGGCGCATCCCGTCGGAAACGGTGTTCGGTCGCTTGTCCGAGATTGCCGACGCCGAGGGAGTGGCGGTGGAGCCAGCAGCGCTGCGGATCATCGCCCGCTACGCTTCCGGCAGCCTTCGCGACGCGGAGAACCTGCTGGAGCAGCTGGTCGTTTCGTGTCCCGACGGAGTGACCGCTCCTCAGGTCGAGCAGCTGCTGGGGATGGGCAGCGACGAGTCGGCTCTGGAACTAGTGAAGTACCTGCTGCTGGGCAACACGACCGCTGCGCTCTCTGCTGTGAACCAGGCCGCCTGGGAGGGCAGCGACCTGCGCCAGTTGCACCGCCAGGCATCCGACCTGTTGCGCGGCTTCATGCACCTGCAGTGGGGCTCGGAGGACGCGGTCGACCTGCCGGAGCACGTGCGGGCGCAATTGAAAGAGTTGGTCGGCCAGCAACAGCCTTGGAAGATCGTCCACGCACTGAAGGTATGGGGCGCGGTGAACATGCGATACGATGCGCCCTCCACCCTGCCGCTGGAGCTGGCGGTCGTGGAGATCTGCGAGGAATCGGCGGCACCCGCACCTGCGGCCGAGGCACCTCCCCAGGCGCCGGCGAGAAGGGCCCCGGAGCCTCAGCAACAGAGAGCACCGGCGCCCCCACCTCGCGAACCCAGGCCGGACCGCCCGCCACCCAGGGAACGCGCAGCACCGGCACCCGCGCCAGCGCCAGCACGGAGCGCGCCTCCGCAGCCTGCAGCCGCAGGAGGCGGACGCACCGGCGGCGATTCCAGCGACCTGTGGGTGCAGTGGAACAACACCGTGAAGTCGCTCTCACGGCACAAAGGCCGGAAGTACAATCTCGGGGCGCTGCTGCGCGACTGCAAGGTCAACAGCATATCGCTGGACGGCAAGACCCTCGTCCTGCCCTTCACCAACAAGGCAAACCTGGAGCGCATGGAAGAGGAGCTGGAGGACCCGGCCTCCCGCAAGCGCATGGTCGAGGCACTGGCTGCAGCCTTCGGTGAAGGGTGCGAGTACCAACTCACCCTCGCCAACGGCCAGCAGTCCAACAGCAACGCCAACAAGACGGCCCAGCAAAGCCCGCTGGTCCGGGCCGCCCTGGGTATGGGCGCGCGAATTATCCAGGAACAAGAGGTGGAAGAATGAACCGAAACATGATGCGGCAGGCCCAGAAGCAGCTGGCCCAGCTCCAAAAGGTCCAGGAGGAGCTGGAGTCCCTGACCGTCACGGGCACTGCCGGCGGGGGCGCCGTCCGGATCGTGATGACCGGCAAGCAGGCCGTGGAGTCGGTCGAGATCGAGCCGGAGGCCGCCGAGGATGTGGAACTGCTGCAGGACATGCTGGTCGGCGCCTTCAACGACGCCGCAACCAAGGCCCAGGAGCTTGCGGCCAGCAAGATGAGCGCCTTCACCGGAGGTCTGAACATCCCCGGTCTGACCTAGGCGGTGTTCTACCGGTCCCCTCCCACTCCGGGGGAGGGCCAGGCCTGTCCTGAGTCCGCAGAAGGGGCGGGGGCGTGCTTTCCCTGCCGTCTTTCCGTGATTCCGTCATTCCTGCGAAAGCAGGAATCCAGTGACTCTCTCTGGCAACTCCTCATTGACATCAGAACTTGATCACTCCAGGACAGTCTCTCAGTGAGTGTGTGACGTGTGGCTTAGTGTGGAAAACGGAAAGCCGGAACCTCATTTGTCGTTCCAGCGCGGATGGGGATACGCCCTCACCCTAACCCTCTCCCGGAGGGAGAGGGAACCAGTCACACACTGCCGTGGAGAGACCTCCTTCAGGTCCTTTGACGCGAACTCCTTCGCTGTCCATTCGAATTATGACCTCCAGACTCGAACGCATGAAGCCTGGTCTGAATTTCTCGTATGACGCCAGATAATCTGCCCTCTGCCGCTCCCTCAATCGCCCGCCTGGTGCAGGAGCTCAACCGGTTGCCCGGCATCGGCCCGAAGAGCGCTCAGCGGCTGGCCTATCACATCATCAGGCTCCCGGAGGAAGAGGCCTTCGCGCTGGCCGAGGCTGTTACTGCCGTGAAGCGCAACACCATCTTCTGCGGAGAGTGCCAGAATCTGGCCGAACGCACCCCCTGCAGCATCTGCGACGACCAGCGAAGGTCCCGCTCCATCATCTGCGTGGTCGAGGACCCGATGGACGTGCTGGCCCTGGAACGCACCCGCAGCTACCGGGGGATGTATCACGTACTCCACGGCGTAATCTCTCCCATCAACGGAATCGGCCCCGATCAGTTGAAGCTGCGGGAACTGCTGGGTCGCCTGGCGTCCCCGGAGGTCGAGGAGCTGGTGGTGGCGACCAACCCGACCCTGGAGGGCGAGGCCACCGCCATGTACATTCAGCGGCACCTGACCCGCGACGACCTGAAGATCACCCGCCTTGCGCGCGGACTCCCCGTGGGAGGAACGCTGGAGCACACCGACGAGACGACCCTGAGCCGGGCATTCCAGGGACGCCAGGAGTTGTAGCGTGCCCCCTCTGAGCGGAGCCGAACGGGCACGCACCTACCGGTGCGAGGGGCTGACCCTTCGCAAGGCCTCCATCGGCGAGGCCGACCTGGTGGTCACGATATTCACCGGCGACCACGGCAAGGTGCGGGCCGTGGCCAAGGGAGCCCGCCGCTCCAACAGCAGGCTGGTCGGGCACCTGGAGCCCCTGACGCTGGCCCGCCTGTCCATGGCGCGTGGCCGGGACCTGGACATCGTCTCCCAGGCCGAGGTGACTGACGGGTTCCCTGCGATCAAGGACAACCTTGACCTGGTGACCCAGGGGCTGTATGTGGCCGAGCTGCTGGATGGGTTCGGCTCCGAAGACAGCCCCTCTCCGGCACTGTACAACCTGGCGGTGAGCGTGCTGCGGGTGCTGCCCGTTGCCGCAGAGCCCGAGGCGCCGCTGCGTTACTTCGAGTTGCATCTGCTCCGGCTCACCGGAATGCTGCCGGAACTCTACCAGTGCGTGGAGTGCCGCAATGACGTGGCCCCCGACGCACACCGCTTCAGCGTGAACCTGGGCGGCGTACTCTGTCCCTCCTGCACACCGCCGGAGGCCCACATCAGGCCGCTGTCACTCAGGGCCATGAAGGTGCTCCGCCTGCTGCACCGGGGCGGACTGCGAGAGGTCGGCGGACTGGGATTGAACCCCCAGCTGTCCTCGGAACTGAAGGCGGTACTGTCGGGCACGGTGCGATACTGGCTGGGGAAGGAAGTTCGCTCCAATTCGTTCCTTGAACGGCTGCACAACGAGGAGCGCGCCGCCGTTTCCAGAGACGCGTAAATCCGCAGGCCTGAGTGAGTGCGTATTCACACTGTCGCTGGTATTATGTCCGGCTAATGGCGGTAGCGCCCTTCGGGGCCCGGGTTGGAAGGGGAAACGAGCGGAAGTTCAGGGGAGGGGTGAGCAGATGTTTTCCAAGGTGCTGATTGCCAATCGTGGAGAGATCGCCTGCAGGGTCATTCGTTCCTGCAAGGCTCTCGGGATCAAGACTGTCGCAGTGTACTCCCAGGTCGACGCTGGCTCCCTGCCGGTGCGTGAGGCAGACGAGTCCGTGCCCCTTGGTCCGGCAGCCCCCCACGAGAGCTATCTAAACATCGGGAAGATTCTGGCGGCGGCCCGTCTCGCTGGCGCTGACGCCATTCACCCCGGCTATGGCTTCCTGTCGGAGAACCCCCGGTTTGCCCGCCAGTGCGAGGAGGAGGGGATCTGCTTCATCGGCCCACGGCCGGAGGTGATGGAGCAGATGGGCGACAAGCTGTATTCCCGCCGGCTGGCCCGAGAGGCGGGAGTACCGGTACTCCCCGGCACCGACGACGCGGTGCCCGACAACGAAGCGGCCGATGCAGCCTGGCGTTTGGGCTTCCCGCTGATGGTCAAGGCGGCCGAGGGCGGCGGCGGCATGGGAATCCACATAGTCAACACCCCGGAGGAGTTGTCTCCCCTCGTGGAGCGGGCCCGGCAGGTGGCCTCCGGTGCTTTTGGAAGCGGACGGCTCTACTTCGAGCGCTACCTCAAGGACGCTTCCCACATCGAGGTGCAACTCATCGGGGACAACCACGGCAACCTCGTCCACCTGTTCGAGCGCGACTGTTCAGTCCAGCGCCGTAACCAGAAGCTGATCGAGGAGACTCCTGCCTCCGCAAAGCTGCCTCCGGCGCTCCGGCGCAGGCTGGCCTCCCTGGCCGTCCAGCTCGGAGAGCGGATCGGATACAACAACGCGGGTACCGTGGAGTTCCTGGTCTCCCGGGACGGCAGTGTCTACTTCCTCGAAATGAACACCCGCCTGCAGGTGGAGCACGGCGTTACCGAGATGATCACTGGCCTGGACCTAGTGGAACTGCAACTCAGGGTGGCCAGCGGGGAGACCCTGCCGATATCCCAAGAAGATATAGTACAGACCGGCCACGCCATCGAGGCCCGGATATATCCGGAGCACCCGGAAACCTTCATGCCGGACGCCGGGGACATCACTGACCTTCACCTCCCGACGGTGGAGAATGTGCGCATCGACACGGCCCTTTGCGACGGCTATACCGTTGGGTTAGACTACGAGCCGCTGATGGCGAAGGTGATGGCCTGGGGCGAAGACCGCGAACAAGCGATCAGGACCCTCCAGCGGGCTCTCCTCGAATTGCGGCTGGAGGGTGTGACCAACAATGTACCCTTGCTCCGCAGCATCCTTGCCAGCAGGGAATTCGCCGGCGCCACCCACCACACGGGATCGGTGCCTCACTGGGTAAACGAGTTGCGTCAGAGACATCTGGCCCATCAGGCCGGAATTCCGGTACACCCGCATCCCGGTTCCGGTCACGACCGGCCGGAAAAAGAGGTTGCCGCCGCCATCGGGGTAGCCCTTGCCATGGCGATGCAGGAACCATCAAAGTCTGCGCAGTCCAGCGCGTGGCGAACTCAGCGCCGCCGCGAACAACTGCATTCCGGTAGCGTCGGGAGCCGGGGTTGGCGCTAACCAGGCTTCGAGTACGGGTGGGGGAAAACTGGTACAACGTCGAGGTGGGCGACCTCGACCGGTCCCCTGTACTCGTTACCGTGGAGGGCGAAACCTTCGCGGTCGAGGTACCCGGGCTCGGTGGGCAGCTCCGTACCCGTCCCCGCCGGGGGAGAACCGAGACCCCCGGCATCCTCGTGCCGCCGCCGGCCAGCCGGGTCAACCCCACCGGTGGAGACGGGAACTTCATCCGCTCTCCCATGCCCGGCCGCGTCATTTCCATCATGGTACGCCCAGGAGACAGCGTGTCTGCGGGCCAGGAAGTGTGCGTCGTCGAGGCGATGAAGATGGAGCAGAGCATCCGCTCGCCGCAGAACGGCGTGGTCAAGGAAATCCGCGTCCAGCCCATGGACTCCGTCCGCACCAACGACCCGCTGATAGAGTTGGAGTAGGGCGGCTCGCTTCCTCATCATCTTCGTCCACTTGCTTCGCGTCCCAAACTTGCGCCAGCGCGCGGCTTCTGTTGGATTTCCTCCTCCGGACTGAGTGAACAACCACAGGTGGCCTCTACCCATTCCGTAATATCTGGCCAATCCAACGGGTAGTTTGTGTATAATGAGCTACCCTGAATCTAGGTCCTCTTGTAAGTGGATGGCGTGGGAAATCGAAAGTTCCAGCGAATATCTGGAATGGTGGCAAGACCTCTCGCTGGCGCAACAGAAATCGATTGATCGCATATTACAGCAGCTTGTTGAGCATGGCCCTCATTTGCCCGCTCGATATTCCAAGAAAGTCATGACGTCTCGTCACGGTCGTATGCGTGAGTTAAGGGTACAGAGTGGTGGCAGACCATTGCGGATATTCTATGCCTTTGACCCTAGACAAGTCGGCATTTTGCTGATCGGAGGAGATAAAACCGGAAAGGACCGATTTTATGTGGAATCCGTACACATTGCAGACGATATCTATGACCGCCATTTGGAGGATTTGCGTCGGGAGGGATTGATTCGGTGAGTGGGCGTCATCCATATTCCCAACTAACCAAGCATTTCACTGACGAAGACCGTCGAGAGGTTGCTGCAGAGTCGGCTCGCCTGAACGCGGAAATTCTGGCCGCCAACCCCAAGCTCGCTGATCCTGAATATGTCAAAACCCGCGCCGATGCAATTTTCGACGCATGGGACAGAGAAGACTGGGTTCAAGCTGAAATACTCATTAACGGAGGGACCGGAATGAAGTACGACTACATCGTTGTGGGGGGAGGATCGGCGGGATGCACCATCGCCACGCGGCTTTCGGAAGACCCGAACAACTCGGTTCTGCTGCTCGAAGCCGGGCCGGACTATCCGGACTTCGAGACATTGCCGGATGACCTGAAGCTGGGCAACAACGTCTGGTTCTCGGCCTACGGCGACCACAGCTGGGCCTACCGGGGCCACATGACCGACGAGCTGCCCGACCTGGAAATCCCCCGGGGCAGGGCCACCGGCGGCTCCAGCGCCATCAACGGCCAAGTGCTGTACCGCGGCATCCCCGACGACTACAACCGCTGGGCCCAGTGGGGCAACGACGAGTGGGGCTTCACCAACTGTCTGCCCTACTTCAACAAGATGGAGACCGACCTGGACTTCAGCGGCAGCGACTTCCACGGTTCCGAAGGCCCCGTGCCGGTCCGTCGCGCTCCCCGCAGCGAGTGGCTGCCCCACGCCGTCGCCTTCGAGAAGGCCGCCCTGGCCGAGGGTTTTGAAATCTCCGAGGACATGAACGACCCGGAATCGACCGGCGTATCGCCCCGCGCGCGCAACACCCTGAACTTCAAGGGCAGCAGCGGTGTGCGGATGAGCATGGCCCTGAACTACCTGGACATGGCCCGCCATCGCCTGAACTTCACCATTCGCGGAAGCGTGACCTGCCGTCGTATCCTGTTCGATGGCAAGAGGGCCGTGGGCATCGAAGCCGAAAGCGGCGGTGAGGTCTTCACCGTCGAGGGCAACGAGATCATCCTGTCCAGCGGCGCGGTGGCATCGCCCCAGATCCTGATGCTGTCCGGCGTCGGCCCCAAGGACCACCTGGAGAGCCTCGGCATCTCGGTGGTACATGATTCGCAGGGCGTGGGCAAGAACCTGCGCGACCATCCCTCCGCCGCCGCCATCTACCGGGCAGAGGGCGAAAAGCCCGACGTGCAGGCTCCGGTGATCCAGGTTGGCCTGCGCTACCAGGTGCCGGGCAGCCCACTGGAAAACGACATGCAACTCTCCCCCATGCTGATGACCAGCGAACACCGTCCGGCCCAGGTCACCATCGACGAGGACCTGAACTATGTCGGCATGAGCGCCAGCCTCCAGTTGGCCCTGGGACAGGGTGAGTTGACCCTCCAGGCCAACGACCCGCACGTCCAGCCCTTCATCAACTACAACTACTACAAGGAGCCGGAAGACCTGCGCCGGATGCGCGAGGCCATCCGTCTTGGCGTGCGCATGGCGGAGAACCATGGCATCTACAACGACATCATCATCGAGCGGATCATGCCCACCGATGAGGAGCTCGCCGACGACGCGGCCCTCGACGAGTGGCTGAAGCGCAACTCCGGCACCTCCCACCACATCTCGGGCACCTGCAAGATGGGTCCGGACAGCGACCCCCTGGCAGTGGTTGACCAGCACCTGCATGTCAAGGGCGTGGAGGGCCTTCGCGTTGCCGACGCATCGATCATGCCCGACTGCATCCGCGCCAACACCAACGCCACCACCATCATGATCGGCGAGCGCTGCGCCGACTTCATCAAGGACGGCAAGTAGTCGCCAGCACTTAAACCCGGTCTGACCACGGAGAGCGCAGGGAACGAAACGAGTCTCCCCTGCGCTCTTTCCAATTCAAACCGAATCGAATGGAGGCCACCGATGAAGTACAGCAAAAGCGCTTTCGAACTACGCACTCGGCGAGCCCGTCCAAGCCCGACGGGCTGTTGAAATTCCTGGGCAACATCACAGGAATAGGGCGTGGACGAGGGAACGCTAGCCGAAATTGTTTCTGTCCTATTCATCCCCTAGCTAACAGGTGCCAAGTTTGTGAGGGACTGGCTAGATTGGCGAAGATCAGAGGACAGAAAGAAGAAGCGCAGTGCCACCGCTAGATGCCGTAAGCCATAAATTGTAGGTGAGCTAATTGGTGACAGAGGCCGTAGCAAACGAATTGCTCGAAGAGAACAAAGTAATTGGAGCAAATGTTTCTTGGAGAATGGACGGCCATGTATCCCGCTTAGAGGCAACGGTATTGTGCATCGCATCGGAGAGAACCCTCAGTTTACGCGGCTTCTATGGCAAGAAAAATCGCAGCTTCGTATTGCTGTACAGGAACACTCCGATTCGCAAATACACGGTTCACGCTTCTCACAAGGATCCCGTCACTCGTCAGGTGGTGAGGCAACCGCACAAGCACTGGTGGGATGACGAATGGGAAGATAGACGGGTCTATATCCCGAACGACATTCGAATCGGCAACCTTAACGAAGAATTCTTGGACTTTCTCCAAGAATGCAATATCGAGTTGAGGGGAAGTTACGCTCAGTTGCTACTCAGCTAGCAGAAAAGGAGGGGTAATGATTATGACGCTCAACCGATGCGAGGAAGTCATCAGCGCCTATCTTGCAGAGTTGCAGACTGATTTCGAGTGCGCTCAATCTGCAGAGGGTTGGTATCTTACGACGCCTTTTGTCAGGCCCGATGGGGAGGGAATCGAGATTGAGCTACAAGTCCTGCCTGACGGCAACATCAGCATTACCGACATGGGAGACACTCTTGGTTATCTGTACGTCAATGGCATGACGCTAAGCCGAACCCTGATTACTTCGGTCCGGCAAATGGCGAAGCCCCACGGTGTGATCCTTCAACGCAATCAACTCAGCCTACAAGTGGATCAGGATTCTATCGGGGTCGGAGTGCACGACCTAATCCAAGCAACGCTAAGGATAACCGACCTAATTCAAAAGCGCCGTCCAACATCGCGCGTTGTATTCGATGTCGAGGTGGAGTCCCTTATCATAAACAGCGGGGTCACGTATGACCTCGAATTTGAAGTCCCAGGTACAAAAGAAAGACACACAGTGAAATTCCACGTGAACTCCGGCAAGAACCTCCTCATCCATCCCATTTCCGCCGCTACGGCGGGACCTGCCAGGAGTTGGGCAGAAAGGTGGTCATATCGCTTCAACGACATTCTGGGGAATAACTCGAATTGGCAGCCTGTAGTAGTTTTGGATGACCGGGGCGCCCGTTCCGACGCTTGGAATTCCCACGCCTTGACACCAGTCAGGGAATATGCCGTGATGTGGTCAAATAGGATTGAGCTTGAGTCAATCCTAAAATTGGATGAACCTACCTCCAGGCTAACCAAATAAATCAATTAAAGTGACCGGAGCAATTCCCTCATAAGTAGGGGCGCACGGTCGTGCGCCCCTTGAGCTGGGGCTATCAGAGCCGGGAGGAACACACGATGAAACGCAGCGAATCACGAATCCTGACGACGCACGCTGGCAGCTTGCCCCGGCCCGAAAGCCTGGTAGAAATGCTGGGCGCGGTTGCCCGTGGAGAGCCAGTGGACGATGCGGCGCTGGCCGCGTCGGCCCGGGAGGCGACTGCCGACGTGGTGCGGGCGCAGGCGCAGGCGGGCGTCGATGTGGTCAACGGCGGGGAGCAGTCGCGGATCAGCTTCTCCACCTATGTGACGCAGCGGATGTCGGGGTTCGGCGGCACATGGACTCGCCGTGGGCACCGCGACCAGAACGAGTTTCCCTCTATCGTGCGCCCCCGCGTGGTGCAAATTATGCGCGATGTGCCAATGTGCGTCGCCCCGCTTTCGTACGACCGGCTGGAGATCGCCGAGCAGGAGTGCGACGACCTGTTTAGCGCAGTCGGGCAATCGGGGGTGCAACACGAGGAGCTCTTCATGACCGCCGCGTCGCCGGGCATCATCACCCTGACCATGAAAAACGGCCACTATCCCACCTACGAGGACTATGTCTTCGCCGTGGCCGAGGAGATGCGCAAGGAATATGAGCTGATCGTTTCCAAGGGCCTGGTCCTGCAACTAGACTGCCCGGATCTGGCCATGGAGCGGCATGTGTCATACCAGGACGAGCCCCTGGAGGCCTTCCAGGAAGTGGTCGAGTTGCACATCGAGGCCATCAACCGCGCCCTGCGCAACATCCCCCGCGAGCAGGTCAGGCTACATGTCTGCTGGGGCAACAGCGAGGGACCGCATCATTACGATGTCCCCCTACAGGACATTCTGCCCATCATCTACCGCGCCAATGTGGGCGCACTGGTGATGGAAATGGCCAATCCGCGCCACGCCCACGAGTACAAGGTGTACCGCGACCTGCCCCTGCCCGACGACATGCTGCTGGTGTCTGGGGTGATCGACACCAAGACCAACTACGTGGAGCACCCCGAGGTGGTGGCCGACCGGGCGCGCCTGGCGGTCAAGGCGGCTGGGGGAGACCCCACCCGCGTGATGGTCGGCACCGACTGCGGCTTCGACACCTCCGCAGGCTCCAATCGGGTCGACAAGGGTGTTGTCTGGCTGAAGCTGCGCGCCATGCGCGAAGGCGCCGACATCGCCAGCCGGGAGCTGTTCTAGGGATTAGGGGTTACCTTTTCGATGTTGGCGGGCGGCGGATAGCGTTTCCCCGTCAGCCTCAATTCAATAGTCTCCACAACCCATTCATCCACGTCCAGCTCCTCTTTGGCAGCTGCTGTGGCAATCCTCCGATACAGGTCCCCATAAAGTGGCAGTTCCAATTTGCCGGGGAATGGCTTGGCAGGCTCAACGCCATCCTCTTCGCACCAAGACAGGTATTCCTCAATCGATATACGAAATTCTCTCTTAAGCCCTTCAACATCCGAGGCCATGAAGTCGACAACCGCATACGGAGCGGCGTTGATGACGTGGCCGTACAAGAGGTCGGTTAGATCATCGTAACCGATCACAGCAACATAGCCCTTGTATTCCATCATGGGATGACCCCTATGTCGTTCAAGAATCTGGCTATCCTTCGAACGGCGCGCTTGTCCATTTCTGGATTGGGGTGCGGGCGGTGTACTACCAATCCCACTTCTCCCCCTTTCAACCTAACCCGCGAACCTGATCCCTGAGTGACTTCAACTCCAAGAGCAAGCATCAGAGATTCGACTTCGGTCCATCGAACATTGGCTGGGGTAGGGTGATCGAAAATCCGACGCAGGGTGCGCCTGTGCCTTCCTGTCACAGGGCAATATTACCACCGGACATGGTAAACTGCCGATGAATCTATCGCTGTGCATCGGAGGGACAGGGTTGGCCGACAGCTTGATAACCGACGAGGTGCGCGCCCTCATCGGGACGGATACGCCGCCGGAGCGGAACCGCTTCCCCATCAGCGAGGAAATGCTCTACGATGTGGCCGACGCCACCGAGGACCCCAACCCTCTCTATATAGATCGCGAGGCCGCAGAGGCCAGCCGCTTCGGCGACATGATTTGCCCGCCACTGGCCACCTGGAAGGATATCGCGCCTCCCATCGGTTACTTTGGCGCGGGCCAGGAGTCGCACTTCGAAGTTCCTCTGCCCTTCAACAGCTACGGCCTGAACGGTGGCAGCGACTGGCAGTTTCTCCGCCCGCCCTATGTCGGCAGCTGGATCACCCGGCAGTTCAAGATACTCGACATCTTTCAGAAGCAGGGCCGCTCTGGGCCTCTGGTATTCGTGGAGCGCCTGGAAACCCAGACCGACCAGCACGACCAAGTCATCCTGCTGGCCCGCCGCGTCAGCATCCACCGGGCACTTGACCAGGACGCCAGTTCCCCGCGAGAAGGGGCGAATGTGGCGAGCGACCTGCAGAACGTCGACCTCTCCCCGCCGGGACCCGGCGAAGAGGTGCCCCGACCCAGCCCGTCGGACCGGCCGCAGCTCTACTATGAAGATGTTTCCGAGGGCATGGACCTGCCCCCGGTGATCAAGGGCCCGCTCACGACCACCCACTTGGTGCGCTGGGCTGCAGCCAACGGAAACTACGCTCGCATCCACTGGGACCTCCCCTTCGCCCAGATGCAGCAGGGGCTTCAGAACGTGGTGGTGAACGGCTCCCTGAAAAACCAGTACTTGGGCCAGCTACTGGTGGACTTTGCGGGCCAGGGCGGATGGCTGCGGCGTTTCTATGTGCAGCACCGTGGCATGGACTACCCCGGCGATGTGCTGTCCGCCAAGGGCATTGTAACGGGTCTGCGCGAGGTGGACGGCGTGGGCCATGTGGACTGCACCGTCACTCTCACAAACAGCCGGGGACACCAGACCGCTTCAGGTGTTGGCACCGTTGTTCTGCCCCGCCGGGGACAGGAATTACCCCTGGTCTGGCAACCGGAGGACTAGAATTGCTCGGTGGACTCAGGGTACTCGACCTCGGGCCGGGTATTGCCCCTTCCTTTTGTGCCAAGATGCTGGCCGACTACGGCGCCGAGGTCATCAAGGTGGAGCCGCCCGGAAACGGCGACCCAGCGCGAGGGATGGGACCGTTCGTCGGCGACGACCCTCATCTCGAAAAGAGCATCCCGTTCCTGTACCTGAACACAGGCAAGTGGGGAGTCTCCCTCGACTACTCCTGCGACACTGGTCTTGGCATCCTCCATCAACTCCTGGACGAGGCCGATGTACTGGTGGAAGGATTTCCGCCTTCCGTAACGGGAGGGTCCGGCATCAGCTATAGCGAGTTGTCCCGCTCCCATCCGAGGCTGGTGGTCACCTCCGTCACGCCATTCGGGCAGGACGGGCCGTACCGGGACTTCCAGGCGACCGACATAATTACATGCGCCATGAGCGGTCTGATGTACCACTCCGGCGACTCGGACCGGGAACCGCTGCGCAACGCCCTCGACCAGTCGCTGTATGTGGCCGGAGCCAATGCCGCCGCCGCCACGCTGGTAGCGGTGTTTGCGAGGCTCACTTCGGGCGAAGGCCAGCACGTTGACGTCTCTGTATCCGAGTGCCTGGCCGCCCACTTGGTGCAGCCTGTCCCTTACTACAACTACATGGGCGCCACCAAGGGACGCCGGCCGGTGCGAGGTTCCGGATTCGAGGAACTCATGCCCGCCCGCGACGGCTACGTGGTGCCTTCGGTGCAAGGCTCCCAGCCGTGGGAGACCGTCGCCGACCTGATAGGCCTGGAGGAGTTGCACGACCCACGGTTCGCCTCCGGGGCCGGAAGAATCGCTCACGGCGAGGAGCTGAAGGCGCTGCTTGTCGAGGGCCTAGCCCAGTGGGACAGGTTGCCGCTGTTCCTGGCTTCAGGAGAACGCCGGCTGGTGTTCGGCATGGCCCAGGACGCCGGAGACCTGGTGGCCTGCCCTCACCTGGAAGCACGGGGTTTCTACCATGAGGTCGATCATCCGGTGGCGGGAAGTGCCACATATCCCGGCATGGGCGCCGCCCTCTCCGACTACCCACAGCGGACCCCGTCTCCTGCCCCTCTGCTGGGGGAGCACAACTCTGAAGTATTCGGGGCTAAATTGGGATACGACGCGGACGAACTTGCGGCTCTCCGTTACGCAGGTGTGATATGAGCGGGCGGCCGCTGGAGAACATTCGCGTAGTCGATCTGAGCCGCGTCTTCGCCATGCCCTTCGCCGGGGCAAACCTGGCGGACCTGGGGGCGGAGGTCATCAAGATCGACACCTGCCAGGCCCAGTTTATGGAGACCACCCGCACCATCACCGGGCCCTTCCCCGACAACCAACCCGGCGAACTCTGGTGGGAGCAGGGAGGCACCTTCCAGACTCTGAACCGGGGCAAGCGCAGCCTGACTTTGGACCTCCGCTCCGACGAAGCCCAAGCCATCCTGAAGGAGCTGGTGTCGGTCAGCGACATCGTTCTGGAGAACTTCACACCCCGCGTGATGGCGCGATTCGGCCTGGACTATGCGTCGCTGCGCGCCGTAAAGCCCGACCTGATCATGGTCTCCAACACGGGCTACGGACACAGCGGGCCCTGGAGCAGCTTCGGCGCCATGGCTTCTGCCCTCGAGCCCACCCACGGCACGGGGGCTTTCATGGGGTATCTGGAAGACAACGAGTCCGGCTCATTGCGTTCGGGAAATGTGCCAAACAAAATGGGCAACTCCTACACCGACTTCCTAGCGACCTGGACGGCGCTCGTATCAGTGATGGCAGCGTTGCTGCACCGGCATGAGACAGGCCGGGGCACCTGGGTCGACCTGGCAATGTACCAGGCTGGAGCGTCCTTCATTGGCGAAGGCCTGCTGGCCTACTCCTTCAACGGTGAGCGGGCCCGGCGGATGGGCAATCGGCACTCATCCATGGCTCCCCACGGCTGTTTTCCCTGCTTCGGAGAGGACCAGTGGGTGACCATCGCAGTCCGAGACGACGAGGACTGGCTGGCTTTCTGCAGAGCCATCGGCGCGTCGGAGCTCGCTGCCGATCCACGTTACGCCACCACGCAGCAGCGTATCGAGAAGCAGGACGAGCTGGAATCCATCGTGTCGAACTGGACGCGACAACTCACTTCGTACGAGGTGATGGAAATTCTCCAGTGCGTTGGCGTTCCCGCCGGTCCGGTGTTTACTGCAGGACAGTCGCTGGCCGACCCTCATTTCCGCCATCGGGGATTCTTCGAGCAAGTCACTCACCCGGCCGAAACCGGGCTGGGCGACAAGGCATACATCGGTCGCGGCTGGAAGTTCTCTTCAAGCACCGCCGGCATACTGGGACCCGCCCCTTTGCTTGGCGAGTCAAACGATTACGCCCTGCGGCAAGTCCTGGGCAAGACTGAAGACCAAATCAGCGTCCTGGCGAACGCCAACACTATCGGGACCGAGCCCGTCGGTGGCCGCCCCCCATCACAGGTGCCTATGGATACACAGGTGGAGCTGGGATGGGTCGCCGCGTTCGACCCCGATTTCGTAGGCTAGCATTTTTCACTGTAGTCTTGTTTGCTGAGAGGGGGCTAGCCTTCGTGGGGCGAAGAATCTGACCCTAAGCTTCCCCCGAGCAGGCGTATTCCTACCAAGGAATATGGAAACTGGTGGCTCTTAGTCGGAGTACTTCCAACCCTACCCTACCTCAAGACCGCTTCTCATCTAGAGGAAGTCTTGCTCATTACTTCAATCAGGCGGTAACCGTACATTGAGGCATCCTGTGGCGGCTCTTCGTCGTGGGGCCACGCGTTGTAGCGCTCTATCTCGAGCCTGTATATGAAGCCTTCCTCGAAATCAAAACCCTCGATGGTTTCGTAAAAAAGCTCCCCGTTAACCTCGAGGCACTTCATTGGCCCTGCCCCGACACAGTCCTTCAATTCCGGACCCACTATTACGACGAGAGTTGTGGAATCGTCGGAAAATACACAAGCCACAGCAATCATCGTTGTCATCAGCGCCACCCCCAGCGAACATACCATTAGCAGAAGGGGCCGCCGTCTTGTCCCCGTGAGTTTGCATTCTCTTCGAAGTGGAGTTGAGTTTCCCATCCGCATCACACCAATCACAAATATTGAGTATTTCTGGTATTGATACGCCTGATCAGCGTGACTGGGTTCATCCCTATCCATGAACCGGCGAGGCCAGCCATGGCTCCTGACCAACTGCAGAGATGGAACCCACGAAAGAATTGCTCAGGACAGTCGTGGTCCCGAGTCGAAAGGTACGCTTTACGAGACCCTGATGGGCAAGAGCCCGGACTAGGAGGCTATTGCCTGTGTCGCACTTGAAATTCCACACGGGAGGGCACGCGTATACCTCTTCCCGTATCCGTGGGGGTTCCATCAAACGCGGATAGCAATCTCAAAACGCCTGTTAAGACCGCTGAGCACAGGTTTGGGCGGACTCGCAGTTTATGGAGGTAGGGGATTGGGCCGGCGAACCGCCTCGCAACAACCCGCAGATAGACTTGACGAAGCGTGTCGCGCAGCCAGAGCGCTACCTCCAGGGAGGTGAGAGCCACGATACCTTCATGACCTCCGGCTCGCTCTGGAGGACTACTTCAGGCGCCTGGCAGCATCTGAAACCTGGTTCTCGTCAATACAAGGCAGCGGGTATTTCGAATCGCGCTAGTCGTATTGAACAAAATGAGCACAGAATCCGAAATCTTTACTACTAAAGGAATAAATGGTTGCCTGATTGTGTTTGTGATCTCTTATGATAACTGGTCATTGCAGTTACAAATGGAAATCGACGCAATATAAACGATCTGAGACAATCTCTACCTCTTTTTGTGGCGTGTTTTATTACAGGTTCGGGCAAATAATAGCCAAAAGAAGCGTGTTTAATTGCCTGCAAGGGCAGATATTAAAATTGAAATTGGCGCAATTCGATATCATAGGGCGAGAGTAAACAATTGCGCATATTCCATTTATAATATAACCTTCCCTCGCGATCCGAATTTACAAGCAAGCATATGTTGCTACGACAATCGGCATATGACAGAAGCTACCCTCCGTATCAGGCGTCTGAAGAGTTTGCTCTGCTTTGCAGCTGCTATTCTCAAAGAATGGATTGGAATAGGGTTGTCTTCTTCATTGCTTGCAGATAGGAAAGCAGGATGCAACAATATTAGAACAGAGCATTGGAATGATTTCCTAGTTCTGAATGTACTGCCAATTCTCGCAGGATAACAGGAAGTTATGGCGTCGGACGAAACTGCGGCACGGCGGTTGAGGGCGAAACAGGTCGGCATGCTCATGCAGGCCTATCGCAGAGCCTATCAGCTTGAAGGCCGTACCGGCCGCCTGTCCCAGGAAGGCCTGCTCCGCCTTATGGGGCAGGTTGATTCCAAGTACTCCGACCGCTACGACCACTCCACTGTGGCGCGATGGGAATCCGGCGCAACACGCCCCACTCGCGAAAGACTCGAGGTCTTTGGGAAGGCACTCAGCCTCTCCTCTGCAGAAGTCCAGGGCATGCTCACCCTAGCAGGCCTTCTGGAACAGAAGGACAGTCTCGCACCCGTCCACGAAATCACCGAGCCAGTACCCACGTTGGAAGCGCCGCAGCCTCCAGGCAAGCAGCCAATTGAGGCGGTTTATGGCAGCTCTTACTCCGGCGAAGTCATCCGCTATTTTCTGTCCAGATTCGCTCTTCCCGGCCTGATAGTCGCGGGAACAGGGTTCCTGCTGGCTTCCTTGGGATGGAATGCGGCCTGGATGATGATGCTGTATGTGATAGTCGCCACCGCATTGGTGGTCGCCCAGGGTTTCCTGAGGTTGCGCCGTTCCAACGATCTTAGGGAGCTCTTCTTCGTAACCGTCTTCTTCCTGCTTAGCGCCAACCTCCTGCAGGTACCAATCATCCGGATGGACCCGTTCGGCTTCTACGCCTTTTCTGATTTCGCCAACACGCCGATCCCATACCTGCTTAGCGTGGTAGTCAACCTTATGCTGGCCCTGGTCGCCGGGCTCATGTTCGATTTCCTCTGGCGGTGGCAATACCTGAGTGCCCGTCAAGCCAAGAACCCATCGCGCCGCGCGGCCCTGGTCGCCTACCCTCCGCTCTTTTGCGTCTATGCGTTCAGCGTGGTCTTTTGCTCCGCAGGAGCATGGATATTCTTTCTCTTGGTTTTTGCTATAGCCGGAGCCACCTTCACCATGCTCCTATTGTTGCGGGACAACAAAGTCAAATTCAACGAGTGGGAGCGCCGTCTGCTGCTTCAGGCGGCAGTCGCTTTGATCCTGGTACTGACTACCTTCGGCGGAGCTGCCATTTTTACGCTGTACTGGGAGCCGAGCCTGATGGTCCTGCCCGATCACACGCTTCTCAGGTCTTGGGAGATTGACTTCAATTCCTTGGGATATCCGCCCGATGAGCTGGTTGAACGATACAGAATCGGGGCCGTCTGGTCTTGCCTGGCCACTCTGATCTTCATGGTCACCGTTCTCGGCGGAAGGCTGATTGTCGGTATTTACAGGCTTGACGCAGGAGAGGCTTCAACTACGGTTGAAGGTACCGCAGGAGCGGTCGCCACAGTAACTACCGAAACAAACCCGGTGCCGAGATCAAAGATAAATCTGAATCTCTGGCCCGGCAGGTTGACAGGCCATCGAGTCCTCACGCCTTTCCGCGACTTTGCCAGCCACCTGATGAGCAAACTGTCCCATTAAGCGAAGGCACTCATTGCTTGCCCCGGTTTCCTGCGGCCTCACTCAGGACGCGATTTTCAGGATTTCCCGCAAGTGGCGATACAGACTCGTACCCTGACGTGCGAGGCCAGAGATTCCTTCATTGCGGGGAGTAACGTGGTCGAATGCCACGAACTCCGTATACCGGACGTCAACCAACCCCTTGACTGCTTGCACGAGTCGACGGGACTCGGCCGCCGGCACGACGTTGTCGTCGCGGTCATGCATTACAAGCATCCTACCCCGGATACCCGAAATGTGGCTCTCAGGGGAAATCCTGGATATACCATCGTGAAACCTGTCTGGCAATCCGGCGAAAATGGCCTTCGCTTGCGGCAGAGGCACCCCATCCAGCAGGCACATGATGCCTTGCGCCTCGGATGAGAGGCGCTCCAGATCCTCCGGATTGACGAGCTCCCCCTCAAGGTATTTACGCGAGAGTAATTCGGCCTCCCACGGCGACTCCAGAGTCCGGATGTATTCATTTGCCAAGACCTTTATCGTCATCTCGTCCGGCTGCCACTGCCTCGTGTGCCCTTCGAAAACCACCTCCCTGGACGCGGACTCCAGCACCAGGGACTTCGCGTCAAAATATGGGCCGAATACGAATATGACCAATACCCGTTCCCGGATTCTCGCGTTGGAGGCCGCCACCAAGGCAAACGAGGCTCCTACGCAAAACCCACCGATGGCAACCCTGCTGCGGTCGACGTAGGGTTGCTCTTCCAGGTACTCAAACGCCGACACAATGTTGTCGATCTGGTCCGGTTCTATCCGCGAGTGCTGCCCCATGGAAGGCGACCAGTGATACATCACCACAATTCCAGCACGGGCAAGTGCCTCCCCGAGGTTTACGGCATCCGGGTCATCAAAGCCTAGGGGCGCCACTCCCAGCGCCAACACCGCAGCGGCACGGGGCTTGCCATCCGGAAGACGATAAACGTGGGCCTCGGCGGTACCCGAGGCAACCGGGTACTTCACCACCTCACGAACCGGGGCCTGCGTGAACCACGACTGCGGCTTGACGGGGGCTTGCAGGACTTGAAGTACGAAGAGTGTGGTCTTGAACCCGGCGCGGCCCTGGACAGCGGCTGCTGCTATCAAAGCCAGCATCACCCCAAAGGCAGCAAGGATCCGTAACAGACCGGCTGGGGCGGTAGCCAATGACCTTCTCACTAGAAAGGCCCTGGCGTCTCAAGGGACAGTGGGTTTTCCAAATTTCTCGCGCTAAACCAGATGCTCGGAAAGAGGCCGCAGTGCCATTACACTATAACTGCCCAGAAAATTCACCGGGGAAATGAACAGACGGGTAAAGTTTCACACTAGAAGACTTGATGTGAATGCAATCTTCACATCCATCGTGTTTTCCTCGAAGTATCTAATTCGCCAATTCATATCCCCTGAAATTTGTGACCGGCACATCCAGCATTACCCGGCTCTGCAGAGAAAATCTGACCCTCTCCTGACCAAGAGCTGTTTCTATAGAGATATGATCGGCGCGCACTCGAATTTCGGAAATCACTTCTTCGACGGCCGAAGTATCCCACACAACTCTGACTGCATACAGCTTATCTTCCGCTTCAGTACCCAATTTATGTACCCTTGTCCTTCTATGAACCCTTTTCGAACTACTGACTACTGCGCGGCACCTGCCAATGGAAGCTCAGCAAAAAATACCTGTCTATAGACTATACACTTTACCTTTTTGGAAGATACGTGTCTGTGCATTTCGAAAAATGCACATTTTACGACGCTCCTGTGCGAGTGCTCCTAGCGTCCAAACCGGGAAATAGCGCCAATTCCCGACATCCAGTGTGCACAGTTCGCGGGATGACTCACGTAGGAACCCCGATTTTCTACCATCCTTCCGCTCGATCTACCTTGTTTATCCTCAATTTATGTCGTCCACGGCCCGAAGAACGGGAGTGTCAGGGTGTTCAATATGAATCGGATGAAGTCAAGACGGTTTGCGTTAGATTCGACTACAGCGATCTTTCCCAGGGTCATGTCGGTCTGCAGTCCGAGGACCGCAGTCATCCACCCGGAATGGTCTGAAGTACCAGCGCCCCGAGCTTCAGGCGAGGGAAGAGGGGCCACTCGCAGCTGTATCAAAGCTCTTGGACCCATTTGGCCAACCCTCGAATGGAGCTGCAGGCCACATCGCCCTGAATCAAAGTGCAGAAATACGCTACCTGAGGTTGAATCTTAACCACATGAGATTACCCTTTCCGGTTAACTCCTTCTGCCTGAGAGGGCACCTTGAGCCAAATCAACTTCACACAACATTCACTAACTTTTCGCAGTTACAGAATGCAGGCAGATTGATTCGGCTAACTGGCTCGACGAGCGTGAGGGGCGATACTGCTAACCCCCAAAAGGCCCATGCCGCGGTCGATTCCTTTCCTTATTTCATTCTCACAATTTTTGTACGGCAAGTGCATCAATATTCATAATAAATTCACAAATTCCTGCTACATTGCACCTGCGGATGGGGGATGCAATGAGGCGGTTTTGTGGAGGGCGGCTGGGGTGGCGTCCCCCGTCTCGATTGGTGAAGGCCTCCAGCGTTAGTCCGGCCAGAACTCTCTCGCTGCCCGCAAAACCTTGCCAGTTACTTGCCAGTTAACAGTTAGCGGCCTGATTTCCCTCTTGCGGCCTTGTCTGACAATTCATATGCAGGCGGTAAGCGCCTTCCTGTCCATTCTTGCCGGGGACACCCTCATACCCAATACAGCCCCAATTTTTCCAAAACCTGCTCCAACCCACTCTCTCCTCATCAACCTCTTCCAACCACTTCTCAAGGGGCGTCCCCGGCCCTATTAGAACCAGTCTCCACCACCGGCCAGTACCGTAAATCCCAGCCCCATGGTTTGCGAACGGTGTAACGCCGGTAGTAAGATGGTCCTACAATCGGTAGTTGGACCGCCTTGGTCTGGCGCCTCCAGACAAGGGTGCGAACGCCAACCATCGGACCGGCAAGAAACTTCTCCCCCACCATCCAGCCGGTGTAGCTCAGTGGCAGAGCAGCGGTTTCGTAAACCGCAGGTCAAGGGTTCGAATCCCCTCACCGGCTCCACATTTCCTTCCTTTTTCCTTATCTTGTCAGCCTGCGGCATAGACCAAACGGCCGCATTCCTATTCCCGCCTTTCTGCGCGTATAATGGCGCCTAAACAGCTTTGCAGAAGGCGGGATTCGCTGATGAAATTTGGACTTTTCTACCAGATCCAGGTGCCCAAGCCCTGGGACGAAGAGAGCGAGGCACGGCGCATCTGGGAGGCTCTGGACCAGATTGCTTTCGCCGAAGAAATGGGTTACGACAGCGTCTGGTTCTCCGAGCACCACTTCCGGCCGGTATGGTCCCACAACAGCGCACCCGACCTCACCCTGGCGGCCGTCACACAGCGCACCTCGCGCATCCGCATGGGCATCGGCGTGGTGCTGGCACCCATACACCACCCGCTGCACACGGCGGCGCGCATGGCCACTCTCGACATTCTCAGCAAGGGTCGCGTCGACGTCGGCCTTGGCCGCACCGGCTATCCCTACCAGTTGACCCCCTACGGCACCGACCTCGAGGACACGCGCGGCATGTGGGAAGAGTTCGCCCAGGTGCTGCCCCGCATCTGGACGGAGGAAGAGGTCAGCCACGACGGCGAGTACTTCCACATCCCGCCCCGACAGGTGCTGCCCAAGCCGCTCCAGAAGCCCCATCCGCCGCTGTGGTCGGCCTGTGCCAGCGAGGAAACCACACGCCGCGCCGGCGAGCTAGGCCTCGGCGCGCTGGTGGGCAGCGAAGGCGGCCTCGACCGAGTTGCGGGTACGCTGGAGCTGTACGCGAAGAGCCTGAACGGCGCCCACGGCCCCACCGTCAACAGCCAGAACGCCCTCATGACAGCGGGCTTCTGCCATGAAGACTCCAAGGTCGCCCTGGAACGGGGCACCGAACTCATCGGCTGGTACCTTGACCAGCAGCGGGAGAGGGCGCGCCTGGTGTGGCGTGGAGTAGAACCGTCCACGGTGCCGCAGGACTACCAGGGCTACTACGAGCGAGACATGCGCCTGGCCGCTGGCCCCCACGAAGGCGACCCCACTCCCGAAGAGGTCGTCAAGCGCGGGGCCAACTTCTGCGTCGGCACTCCCGATGACTGCATCCGTTTCGTAGAGAACTACGAGGCCATGGGCATCGAGCAGATCTTCTGCCTCAGCGCCATTGGGCCCGCCAGCCATGAGGAGACGATGAACACCCTTCGCATGTTCGGCAAGCATGTGATCCCCCACTTCAAGGCCAAGGAAAAGGCTTAGGCCTCCGGTCATTCCCTCATTCGGAACGGTCTCTTTTCCCGACGGTTCACCCCCACCCTGGCCCTCCCCCTCAGGGGGAGGGGATGGAACCGAAAACCGAGGAGCTAAACCATGAGAGCAGGGGTCGTATTTCCCCAGACCGAGATCGGTGCCGACCCAGTGGCAGTGCGGGACTATGTGCAGGCGGCCGAGGGCCTGGGGTTTTCCCACCTCATCGTCTACGATCATGTGCTGGGCGCCGACACCACCAAGCACGCCAACTGGCAGGGCGGCTATGTGCTGGAGAGCATGTTCCACGAGCCCTTCGTCCTCTTCGGTTACCTGGCCGGCATCACCACCTCCATCGAGCTGGTCACGGCAGTGCTCATCCTGGGGCAGAGGCAGACTGCACTGGTAGCCAAGCAAGCGGCGCAGTGCGATGTCCTCAGCGGCGGGAGGCTGCGCCTGGGTGTTGGAGTAGGTTGGAACCATGTGGAGTACGAAGCTCTAGGTGAGGACTTCCACACCCGCGGCGCCCGTCAGGCAGAGCAGATTGAGGTGCTGCGGCAGCTCTGGACCAACGATGTGATCGACTTCCACGGCAAATACCACGACATCAGCAACGCGGGCATCAATCCTCTGCCCATACAGCGCCCCATCCCCATCTGGTTGGGTGCCGGAGCGCGGGCCAACCCTTCCCCTCCCGACCGGGTGCTGCGCCGGGTGGCGCGGCTAGCGGACGGCTGGTTCCCCCAGGTCGGCCCCGACGACGCGCCCGCTGTCCTGGAGCGCCTGGCCGGCTTCGCGGAGGCGGCGGGACGCAACCCGGCCGACTTACTCATGGAGCCCCGCATCAACTCTGCCGATGGTGACCCCGAGTTCTGGCAGGCCCAGGCAGAGACCTGGAACGGCCTGGGCGCCACCCACATCTCCATCAACACCATGCGGGCCGGCTACGAGTCTCCCCAAGACCACATCAACGCCATCCAGCAATTCCGTGAGGTGCTGGGATAACGATGTTTTTTGCGCGACCTGTCGAAGTTGAGGCCCGTCCCAGTTACAGGCTCTGGGTCAAATACGCTGACGGGCCGGAGGGCGTGGTGGACCTATCGGAGCTTGTTGGCCAAGGTCCCTACGCTGCTTGGAGCGACCCTGATTTCTTCAAGGACGTCCATATCGACTCTGAAATGAAGGTGATCGCTTGGGGAAACGATGTTGACATTTGCCCAGATGCCGTCTACCTGGAGTTGACGGGCTTGCCTTTCGACCAGGTATTCCCGTGGATGCAGGAACCGCCGGTAATCGGCTGGATGTTGGAAGAGAGTGAAGGGTCCGAAAGTACCGTGCCCAAATTGGTGGAAGTGAAGGCCTCTGAAGGATACCGAGTCTGGCTCCTCTACGACAATGGGGTATCCGGGGAGCTGGATCTTTCCTATCTGGCAGGCAAAGGGGTGTTCAAAGCGTGGGATGACACCCAGTTTTTCAAGGGCGTTTATTTGTTGCCGTACGGTGAAGGAATAGCGTGGAGCGAGCAACTGGATATGGGCGCCGACTCTCTTTATTTGTACCTGACTGGCCTGTTGCCGGAAGACTTGTCCCTTTCTCCACGACAAAAATCGGTCAATGCCTGAGTTGTGCCGTTTTCGTGGGGTCATTATCAGAATGTTTGCCAACGACCATCCGCCGGCCCACTTTCATGCAGTGCATGGTGGCGTCAGCGTCAGGTATTCATTGGAAGACTTGGCCCCAATGGAAGGAAGGCACTCCAATAGCGTTGAAAGGCGTGTTCTCCGGTGGGCATTTTTTCACCAGGACGAGCTCAGGGAAGCGTGGAACCGGCTTGAGCGTAACGAAGACCCCGGGCGCATCCCACCGCTGGAGTAGCGCATCGTGTGCGGCAGATACACCTTGATCTCCAACATCAGCGACCTGCAGGGGCGGTTCGGGTTCCTCATGGAACCAGCGGACATCAGGCCTCGCTACAACATTGCGCCCACCCAGCAGGTGCTGACCGTGGTCAACGACGGCGAGCGCCGGGGAGAGTTGATGCGCTGGGGACTGGTGCCCTCGTGGGCCAAGGACATCAAGATCGGCCCACGGATGATCAACGCCGTCAGCGAGACCGCCGCCGCCAAACCGGCGTTCCGCAGCGCGTTCCGGCGGCGCCGGTGCCTGGTGCTGGCCGACGGCTTTTTCGAGTGGCGGAAAGAGGGAAAGCAGCGGTTCCCCATGTACTTTACCCAGCAATCGGGCGAGCCCATGGCGTTCGCCGGGCTCTGGGAGAACTGGAAGTCGCCTGAGGGCGAATGGGTACAGTCCTGTTCCATTCTGACCACTGCCGCCAACTCTTTCATCGAGCCGATCCACAACCGTATGCCTGTGATCTTGTCGGCGGAGACGGAGCCCCTCTGGCTCGACCCCCTTACCGAGACGCCGGACACTCTGGAGCCGCTGCTCTTGCCGGCGCCGTCCGAGCTGCTGCAAGTCCGGGAAGTTTCACCGACGGTCAACAACGTCCGGAACGATAATCCGGGCTGCGTCGCACCCCTGACACCTCCCGAAGAGGTGCGGCTGTTCAGCTAGCTGCCGAATCGACCGGCGCCCCGACAAGCCGGGGCCGCATGTTCATGGCGGTGATGACGCTGGCCGCTCACTTGGCCGCCGGTCTGAACCTCTTTGCCCTCTCCCCTCTGCTGCCACTGGCCATCGACGACTATGGCATCAGCCACTGGCAGGCCGGACAGCTGGTATCCCTCCCCATGCTGGTCGGGGCCGCCATAGGCATCCCCGGCGGCAAGCTCATCGCCCGGATCGGTGTCAAGTGGGCCTACATGGGGGCCTGGATAGCCTTGGCTCTGCTGGCACTGGCTCCCATAGTTCCCAACTATTATGTCCTCCTGATCCTGCGTTTGGCGTACGGCGTGGGACTGGCGCTCGTGGTGGTGGCCACCGGCCCGCTGGTGATGCAGTGGTTCAAGCCCAAGGAAATGCTGGTCATTAACTCCCTGAACACCGCCATCCTGAGCGGGGGCATCGCTGCCTCGACGGCCGGAGCAGTTCCGCTGGCCGACCTGTTGGGCTGGAAGATGACGCTTACCGTTTTCTCGGCAGTCGGCATCCTGGGGGCAGTCCTATGGCCCCTGGCCCCAAAGGACCGCGACACGGGAGAGGATCGCCCGGGCATTTCGGTGCGCGAAGTGATTTCGGTGCTGCGAATGCGTGCCGTCGTCCTGCTCGTGATCGCCGACGCCGGGATATTCATCCAGTACACCGCGCTCACAACCTGGCTGCCGTCTTTCTTCGAGGAGGTGCGCGGCATTCCACTCGAGCAAGGCGGCTACATAACCAGCATTCTCCCGTTTGTGGGAATATTCGCCGTGCTGGCCGGTGGGGCCGTTCCCCTCCTGTTCGAAACTTTCCGGTCTCAGCTGGCCACCTTTGGGGCAGCCGGGAATTTCCTGTTCTCCAGCCGGGGAATTCTTGTGTCGTCGGGGATTCTGGCAATCCTGGGAGGTCTGGGAACATTCCTCTTTTCCGGACAGGCGGGGATATACATCTCGGTCGTGGTGCTCGGCGTGGGGTCCTGGTTCTATGTCCCGACGCTGCTGACCATCCCGATGCGGTTAGCTGGAGCAACGCCGGACCGGGTTGCCGCCGTCTGGGGCTCGTTCATGACATTCTCGGGGCTGGGGATGTTCATATTCCCGATCCTGGTTGGCGGGCTGCACGATGCCTCCGGCTCCTACTTTCCCGGATTCATCATCTGTGCCGTGGCGAGCTGGGCGCTCCTGATTGCGGGTCTCTTGATGCCGAAAGACGCGGGCACCCAGACCTCCGATTCCTGATTGACAACGCTCAATCGCACGCCGTAGGGTGAGTGCGGCCCAGATTCCAATTTCACTTAACAGGAGGAATCCGGCATGGCTAGAATCCCTGTCGCCACCCGTGAAAACGTACCCCAGGACCAGGTCGCCGAGTTTGACCAGATGGTGGAGGCCCTCGGCGGCGTACCGCCCTACGGTCCCGGCTCGGTGATGATCCATGTCCCCAAGGCCCACCAGGCCAGCACCGCCCTCAACAACTACCTCCGCAACGAGTCCTCACTTCCCGCGGCGGCCCTCGAGTTGGCGATGCTCCTCGCGGCCCGGGAGTACGACTGCCAGCACATCTGGAACGCGCACGCCGGGGCGGCCCGCGCCGCCAGCATTCAGGATGGCGTAATTGACGCCATCCGGGACGGCCAGGAGTTGCCGCCGCTCACCGACCTGGAGCGGGCCGTCATCAACTACGCCCGCGAGTTCTTCGCAGACCGCAAGGTGGGGCGCGGCGCCTTCCAGGACGCGATGGAGCAGTTCGGCAAGCAGGGCCTGATCGAGCTCACCCTCGTCATCGGCAACTACAGCTTCCTGGCCTTCGTCATCAACGCCTTCGACCCCGACCTCCCCTCCAACCGCACCGAACCCCTGCTGCCTGGGTAGTTAAAGGAAGAAGAAAGAAACGACTACTATCGTCCGCTAAAATCCCCTCTCCCTCCGGGAGAGGGTTAGGGTGAGGGCGTACCCTCTCGTGCGCAAGGCGACGTCAAGAGCCAGGAACCTAAGGAAACGATCCACCGACGCAGAGAGCATCCTGTGGAACCTTCTGCGCAACCGCCAACTAGTTGGACACAAGTTTCGGCGACAAGTCCCCATCGGCAAATACATCGTCGATTTTCTCTGCGTTGCGGGAGGGCTCATAGTTGAATTGGATGGAGGGCACCATAAAGAGCAAATGAGCTACGACTCCGAAAGAACTCTATTTCTGGAGTCCAAGGGATATCGCGTTCTGCGGTTCTGGAATAGCCAAATGCTTGAGGAAATGGACGCCGTGCAGGAGGCGATCCTGATGGCGCTGAATGAGAGTACGCCCTCACCCTAACCCTCTCCCGGAGGGAGAGGGGATAACATACTGGGAAGAGGAATTCTGAGACAGGAGGAATAAAATCATGCCCGCAACACCATTCAAGATCGAAGTCCCTGACTCCGTACTTGACGACCTGAAGGCTCGGCTGGAGCGCACACGCTGGCCGGACGAACTGCCCGGCGTCGGTTGGGAGTACGGCTCCAACATGGACTACATCAAGGAGCTGGTCGAGTACTGGAAAAACGACTTCGACTGGCGCAAGCAGGAGGCGCTGATCAACAGCTTCTCTCATTTCAAGGCCCCGGTCGACGAGCGTGAGGTCCACTTCATACACGAGAAGGGCAAGGGCCCCAACCCGCTGCCGCTCGTCATCACCCACGGGTGGCCCGGTACCTTCTTCGAGATGCACAAGGTCATTCCCCTGCTGGCCGACCCCGCGTCCCACGGCGGCGATCCGGGCGACGCCTTCGACGTCGTCGCGCCCTCCATGCCCGGCTACGGCTTCTCCGATGCGGCGCAGGAGCGCGGCCTCGATGTTCTGGCCGTCGGCGATGTGATGGCGAAGCTGATGCACGAGCAGCTGGGATACGACCGCTATGTCGCGCAGGGCGGCGACTGGGGTGCCAGCGTCACCGCACGGCTTGGACATTCCCACTCCGACCACTGCATCGGCATACACACCACCTCCGTAACCCGGCCCACTCCCTACATGGGTCCCGGATCACAGCCGCTGAACGAGGCCGAGCAGGGCCTGCTCCGGCAGCGCGAGGAATGGCTGGCGGCCGAGGGCGGATACTCCCACATCCAGGGCACCAAGCCCCAGACGCTGGGCTATGGCCTCAACGACTCTCCCGCCGGCCTCTGCGCCTGGATCGTTGAGAAGTACCGCACCTGGAGCGACTGCCACGGTGATGTCGAGTCGAAGTTCACCAAGGACGTGTTGCTGACCACCGTCACAATCTACTGGGTGACCCAGTCAATCAACTCGTCCACCCGCCTGTACTACGAGACCCTCCGCAAGCCGTGGGACTTCGCCCAGGGCGAACGCATCAACGTGCCGGTGGGCGTGGCCGTGTTCCCCGCCGAGATCAGCCGCCCGCCCCGCGAGTGGGCCGAGCGCTCCTACAACGTCCAGCAGTGGACCGTCATGCCCAGCGGCGGCCACTTCGCCGCACTGGAGGAGCCCGAGCTGCTGGTGGAAGACATGCGGAACTTCTTCCGCCCGTTGCGATAGACGCCAAGCCCCGATTTAGGAAAGCGCGACATAGAAGGCCGTCCGTCCCTCCGACAAGGCGGACGGCTTGGACGATTCTGCGTTATCCTTCCTCCGTGCGTCCCGGGGCCGGGTTCTTCATGCGATGTAGCCAATTGACCAGCGGGGGCCTGCCATCCTAGCCAAAACGCTTGCCGTTTACTGGCTCCGGTCCTACTCCGGAGTCATGCTGCTGGTGGCCTTCCTGGTCAACCTTGCCACCGGGTTCGTGCAGTTCGGCTACAGCCTGACCCTGCCCTCCATGGAGGATGCCCTCCACATCTCCCACACCCAGGCCGGTCTGCTGATCACCCTCACCGCAGCGATCCGGATGGGCGGCGCCCTGGCCTCCGGTACCCTCGCCCCACGCTACGGCAGCCGCTCCATGATCTTCGCGGGCGCGGTGGCGGTAGCCCTCAGCATGGTGCTGCTGGGCTTCGCCGGGAACTACGCCATGACCCTCGGCGCCGCCGTCATCATGGGCATCGGCAGCGGTGTGACCCTGACCCCAATGATGGGACTGCTCTCCGCCTGGTTCCGCCTCCGGGACCGCGGGCTGGCGGCCGGTCTGGCTGCGTCGGGCGGCAGCATCGCCTTCATCATTGCCGGCGTGATCGTGCCCGTTCTCACCAGCGCCAATTGGGAAGACGGCTGGCGTCATAGCTGGCAGCTGTTCGGAGTCATGGTCCTGGTGGTGGCGGTAATATCCCTGCTGTTCGTTCGCGAACGCCCCGATGAGCCCCTGGAGCCGGACCGTCCGTCCGCATCACCCTCCCGCACCGCCTGGCCGGTGGAGGCCTTCAAGCATCCGGCCGTCTGGCTGATTACCATGGTTGCCTTCACCTCGGGCTGGGCCCAGAACCTGTTCACCACCTTCTTCGGCCTGTATCTCACCCAGGAGAACGGCGTATCGCTGGCGACCGTCGGCCAGTTGGTCGTCCTCATCGGTACACTCAGCATCGGCAGCGGCGTCCTCTGGGGCTGGATGTCCGACAAGCTGGGAAGAGGCCAAGCCTTCGCCTATTCCTTCATGGTACAGGGATGCGCCTTCGTGCTGCTGGCAATGGTGCCTGGCTTCGTGTCGTTCCTGATCGCCTCTCTGCTGATGGGGGTGACGCTTCGCGCAACATACACCATCTGCGCGGCCTCATCGGGAGACTATGTGCCGGTACGTTTCTCGGCAGCCGCCTTCGCGTTGATGTCCGTCGGCGCGGGACTGGGCAGCACCATATCGCCAACAATCGGCGGACTGGTTGCTGATTACATCGCCATGAAGTGGGTCTTCTGGATGGCCACGGGCGGCTCCGTGGCCGGAACACTGACCGCCCTCTACCTGCAGACCAAGCGCCAGCCGCCGCTCCTGTCCGCCTAGCCGTTGTGCCACGGGTATGCGCGCGGTCAGTCCCTCGCGGTAACCCAGGTCGCGGCCAGCTTCATCCGCCGGACGAAGGACACCCAAGCTGCCTGGAGTTCCCCGGTGTCGGCTCGGGTCTTAACCTGCTTGTACCCCTCCACGGCACCGAACGACAGCCCGGCCAGAACTCCGCCGACGATGGCATCCAGGATGAAATGGTTGCCCGTGATGGTGATGGCGAAAAAGGTTAGCGCGGGATATACCACCCCGGCTGCCTTGAATCCGCCGGGCAGCGACCTCAGCCAGTACACGCCCAGTATCACGGTCCAACTGAAGTGCAGGCTCGGCATCGCCGCCGAAGTATTGTAGAAGTTGGCCATCGTCGCCGAACCGTAGAAACTCGGCCCCAGCAGTTGAATGCTGTCCAGCAGGCCCACTCCCGGGATGGCGAACGGCGACGCCACCGGGAAGACCATGAAGGCGATCAGGGCGACGATCAGGTTCAGCAGCACCACCGTCCGGTAGTAGTAGTACTTGCTGCGGTGGCGCAGGAACAGGTAGATCGCCAACCCCAGGATCACCGGCCAGTAGGTGATGATGTAGGCCCAGTTGAGGAACACCACGATTCCCTGTACATGTTCCATGGCCCAGGCCTGCCAGCCCGGCTCCCACAGGAACCCCACTCGCTGCTGGAAGTCCGCGATGAGCCCGCCGTTGAAGACCCCCACTTCCCGCGGATTGTCATAGACCAGGCCGCGGCTGAACACATAGACCAGGTACGCCCCTATGTATAGGGCGACCTCCGCCACCGTCCTGCGCTGCTCCCAGGGCCACTGGACCGCCGGCGCCTGCCCCAGGGCCGCGAGCCACTGTCGGACCCACGACCGAAGCGGCGTGTTCCATTCTGATGCACGGTAGCTCCAGCGAGTCGGCACCCGCCTTCCGCTCATCCTCCCGATGCGCATCAGGCGTCCGCCCCGCAGCGCACAGGACGGATCCGATGGAATCCGCCTTCCTCGTGCCTGTAGCCGCTTATTTTTGCATCAGTCCGGTACATGGTTTCTTCGTTTATGTCGCTCCGAGGCTTGTATGAAACTGGTACCAAAGTATGGTGATTTGGCGAGGGTGGGTTAAGGGTTCAGCCCGCGGGAACAGGTTGTGGCCGCGTTAGCTTGCGGGCACACCCTCCGGTTTTTGAGCGTCTGCCGCTTCCCTGCAAACGAGGGTCGTAGGGGAGAATGCGCAGCGAAAGGTCAATTCCAGGGACGGCTGCAAATCAAGCGGGACGACGGGCGCAGTCAAGGGTTCAGGGGCGATCGGGGCGGACTGGCCGTGGCAGCTGGGCTGGATTCCGGCGCACCTCGAATCCCCGGCGGCTTTGGGGACACCGCCGAGGTTCAGAGATTGAGGTTCTCTGTGCTCCACCACGCTGTTCAGCATACTGAAGGAAGGAGACCCTTCGAGTCTCAACGAAAGATAGCGCCTTCGGATACCTGCCCGATGGAGAACGGACCCGCAAGCCGATCGTCGGCACGCCGACGGGTTACCGTTCCATGCGTCTAGTCTGTATGCGTCAATAATACAATTTCAACTATTCGCCCGGCAACACTTCCAAGCCCAGGTCAGGGCGAATGCATTTGGAACGAAAGGCAGCCGCAGCAGGGAAAACAACCCGTCATTCCCGCGAAAGCGGGAATCCAGTGGTCTGGAATTCGCTCCTATTGTGTTGGACGAAGCCACTTCGTCCCTGCCGGACAAGACCGACAGGAAACGCGAAGACTCTGGATTCCCGCTTTCGCGGGAATGACCGAGTTCTGAGAGTCACATGAGATAGCCCCCAGCCGGGGTATTCCTGTCTTGTCTGAACTGCGATTCGTCTGATTTGGAGATTCCTCTGATACGCCCCCAATCCTGCGCATCCTTTAATCCAGTGAATCCTGATTCAGACAAAATTGAACGCAATCCGACCTTGCATTCAACCCTCGCCATCTCCCGGTGATACCATGAATAACAAGGCAGATTCGTTCGGCTGACGGCCGAGAGCCCTTGAATGGAGGCATCCCATTGGCCAGAGTGGAACTCGTAACGGAACAGCAAGCCACGGGAAGGGTGAAGGAGGTCTACGAGGACATCAAGACCAGCATGGGTTGGGATATCGTGCCTCAGACCTTCCAGCTGATCGCCCACAATCCCGATCACCTCGAGTCGTACTGGGCCCTCTACAAGCAGACCATGGCTCCGGGAAGGCTCGACCTGAGGACCAAGAAGCTGATCGCCTATGTCGTCTCGGCGATGAACAATTGCGGCGTTTGAGTGCGCTTCCATCTGGATGCCGTGAAGCATCTCGGAGTGGACGACCAGACACTGGCCGAGGCGGTGGAGGTGATGACCGAGGTCGCCAAGGGCAACCTCATCATGCACTCCACCGGCCACCGACACTAAACCCAAACCACGGTGGAATGCGCAGTTCCCTCTCCCTCTGGGAGAGGGTTAGGGTGAGGGCGTCTACGGCGTGTTTATGTTGCGTCGGCAGACGAGTCGCCAGCCTCTACCCATCCAGACTGCGTCACTCAAGAATTTACATCCCCATAGGCTAGGTAACTAGTCCTGTAGAAAGATGTAGGCCGCTGAATTCGGGCCGCGGTCGACATGGCTGTGGCCTTTGCCCGAGGTGTCTTCCATCAGGCGGGCGTCGCCGGGCCGGAACACCCTCGAGGTGCCGTCGCTGACCGTGATCTCGGTCTCCCCGCTCAGGTGAATTATGAGCCGCCGGTCGGGGAGTGGGTGATAGTCCATCACCCGCGGCTCCGTCCACCACTGCACCCTGACTTCGCCGATGTTCAGCATGGAATGAAGGGCCGGATATTCTGCCAGGTCCAGTTCCTCCATGTGGCTTTCCCCGTCGTCGCTGGCGTAAATGCGATAGATTCCCATACTATGCCTCGTTGTTGAAATATCTCTGCCCATTCTAGTGTAAGCTGGATGAAACGCAGTCAGGAAGAGCGAGTTGGACTGGAAGTACTTGCTGATACTGGGGCTGGCGGGGCTGGTCCTGTCGGCCCTCATGTGTCTTGCCGTGGTGAGTTGGCTCCGCCGCCGTGAGCCTTACGGCACCTTCATGCGGCTGCGCCTCCGGGCCAAGCTCACCTTCCTTCGCCTGCTGGCCTTCGACTCCCGCCTACCCTGGTACGTCCGGGCCCTCCCGTTGCTCGCCCTGGCCTACTGGATCAGCCCGATCGACCTGATTCCCGGGTTCATGGCCGACGATGTGGCCTTCACCCTCCTGGTCATGGCGGCGGTCATCCGCCTGACCCCCAGGGACCTCATCGCCGAACTCCTCCGTGCCGCCGACTCCGCCCATCCCGCCGCACGGCAGGACTAGTTTGGACCAGTCGTCATCCATTCCCGGATCCGGCGCGTCCACGGGCTGTCCGGGTCGGCGTGGTCCAGGCTGATCCGGAAGTGGTTGTGACCCTCACGGACCAGTTCTTCCGTGTAGCCCGCCTCGGAACGCAGTGCCGCCAACATGCGGGGATGCTGGGATCGCAGGTTATCGAAGTCGTCGCTCCCTATCTCCAGCAGGAAGGGCGTCTCGTTCCTCTCCGTGTTGTACATCGGGCTGGCCTCCCGGGCATCCCCATCCGACTTCAGGAAAGCCTCCCGCCTTTCCGGAGGAGTCTCCGTCACATCGAAAACGCCGCTTACGGGGAAACAGCCCTTGATCAGGTCCTGCGGCAACCCGAACCCTGGCAGCCTGTCTCGCTGGAGGGTGATCATGGCCGCCAGGTGCCCACCAGCGGAATGCCCGCCCACAAAGATGCGCTGCGGATCGCCGCCATAGTTCTCCGCATGATCGTAGACCCAGCGAAGGGCGGAGCGGCAGTCATCCACCTGCTCCGGGTACTTGGCGCCTGGTGCGAGTCGATATCCCACCGATATCAGGAGCGCGGGCGCCAGGGTAATCGCCGGGGCCATGAAACCCAGCAGGTCCTTGTGTCCAATCACCCAGTACCCTCCGTGAAGGAAGATGAGCACGGGCATGAGGCCCTCGTGGCGCTGTTCCGGCATGTAGATGTCCAGCTTCTGGCGCTCATCGTCGCCGTACGGCAGGTCCAGGGCTGTAGGGGAATTGGATCGCACTTCATCCGACCAGGCTATCGCCCGCTCCAGGTATTCGCCCGCCCCCGGCGAAGGCTGGGGGATCCTCTGCGCCTGTTCCACCATCAGAATGCCCTCCAAATTAAACAGATTGCTTAAATTTCTCTAGAACCAGTGCCACGGTAAGACTTGACATTTCCAAATAAATGTTTGAGCCCAATAAAATACCAACCGGTATCATGTTCATGTCTATGTTAATTGAATCATCAAATGGCTGACCATGAATTGATCGACCGCTTCAGGCAAGCTCGCCGGGACAAGTCGCTGGCTGTCCTGGATGGCATTCATCCGGTGAAACACGCCCTGCGCTTCGGTGCGGAGGTGCTGGAAATGGTCAGTCCCGACAGAAACGCCGCTCTTCGCCTTGCAAATGAAGTGGCTCCGGATGTTTACGAGGTGCTGCGGAACCGCCTGCACGAAGTATACCCCGAAGACTTCCGGTTGCTCTCGCCCGTCCCTCCGGATACCGGAGTAGTAGCCATCGCTCTACGCCCCGAGACCGTTCCCGAAAACATCCTCGAAGGTCCCGCCAACTCCCCCGTGGTGCTTCTGGAGAACCCTCGCAACCCCTTCAACATAGGAGCCGCGGTCAGGGTCGCTGCGGCGGCCGGCGCTGGGGGCGTGCTGGTCACCGGACCGCAGGACCCATGGCATCCGTCGGCGATTGTCTCTGCAGCGGGCCTGCAATTCGCCCTCCCGGTGGCCCAGACGGACACTATTCCCCACTGTGCCCGCCCCATGATGGCCATAGACCCCAGGGGCGAACCGATGCCGTGGGGCGCCGTACCTCCGGGAGCAATACTCGCCTTCGGGACCGAACGCAGCGGCGCCAGCGAGGAACTGCTCTCCCGCGCTGGCCGTCGGCTCGCCATCCCCATGTCCCACGGCGTTTCCAGCCTGAACCTGGCGACTTCCGTGGCCGTAGCCCTGTATGCACTGAAGTTTGCCTGAATCGTCGTTGGGCCCTGTTTATCGTCAAACTGCGCCGTTTAGTGTCTTCCGGTCTCCTCATCACCGGATGTCACCCACAGATTCACAACGGGGCTAACATAATCAAAACCCGACAAAAGACGCCCCACTTCCTATGTAAAGTGTGTCTTTGCTGTGTTACCCTTGAATAAACACATATTCACAGTTTGTGTTTGTCCGAGTAAACAATTACTGTTTAGTGTTTAACAGACTTCTATAAGAGAATTCTTCTAATCTGATAATTGGGTGTCGGCTGTGCAGGTCCTTTGGACTCTCAGGGCATTGGGGGCCGTGGGGTTCGGGGCGCTGGGTTGGTGGGTGAGCCTCCTTGTAAGCCTGTCCACCATGGACGGTTCTTTCCTTCCGTGGGGGCTGGCTTTTCTCGTTGCTGGCGTGGTGGTGGGTGGATTGATCATTCCTTTTGTGCTATTGGGGCCAGGGCGGTCGGCAGTGACCTCTCTGGTTGAGCTCCCGGGCGCCACCCTCGTAGCAGGCGTCGTCGGCCTCATCATGGGATTGATCGTCGCCTCACTGGTGTCCATTCCGTTTTACTCCATGGAAAGCCACTTCGGATGGGCATTGCCTATCGCCATCAGCATTGTTGCCGGAGTTGGCGGCCTGTGGCTGGGAATTCAGCGGGAAAGGGACATTCGTGCCATCCTGCCAGGTCTGGACGCCCCGTCAAGAGCAGCCCCTGATTCTTCCGTGGCAGCTATCCCCAGCCTGGAATCCCTGCAGGAAAACCACTCGGGAACCGACCTACGCAACGGCACGATCCTGGTCGACACTTCCGCTATCATAGACGGCCGCATCGCCGACCTGACCGTCACAGGCTTCATAAACGGTTCGCTGATGGTCCCCCGGTTCGTGCTGGATGAATTGCGCCACATCGCCGACTCCAGCGATTCCATGCGCCGCAACCGCGGCCGTCGCGGGCTTGAGGTTCTGGGCCGCCTGAGAAAGGACTCCTCGGTTCCGTTGCAGGTGCTTGATGTAGGAGTGGACAACGGCGTCGAGGTGGACGCACGGTTGGTCGAACTGGCCCGGGGCATGAAGTCATCTATCCTGACTACCGACTACAACCTCAACCGCGTCGCCGAAATCCAGGGCGTCAAGGTTCTCAACGTCAACGAGTTGGCCAACGCCGTCAAGTCCATCGTATTGCCGGGCGAAAACCTGCGAGTCGACATCGTGCAGGAAGGCAAGGAAGCCGGGCAGGGTGTCGCTTATCTCGACGACGGCACCATGGTAGTCGTCGAGGGTGGCCGGCGCTACATCAACTCGAACCAGGAAGTGCAGGTGACCCGTGTGCTTCAGACCGCCGCGGGCCGCATAATCTTCGCGCAGCCCAGGGCAGGCTTCGCTTCCGTCATCGATTCCCGGCATGACAAGTGATGACTTCGCCGACTGAAGACCACTCCCGGCGCGTCGGGGCGGTCATCGTCGCCGCCGGCCGAAGCTCCCGGATGGGCGGAGTCGACAAGACCTTCGCCCCGCTGCTCGGCGCTCCCCTGATTGCCCACGCCGTCGAGGCGTTCGAAGCCCATCCCGGCATCAGCGATATCGTGCTGGTCCTGGCCAGCGAATCGGTGCAGCGGGGACGCGAACTGGTGTACACGAAGGGATGGAGCAAGGTCGGGGCGGTCTGTCCCGGCGGAGACCGCCGCCAGGACTCCGTTTACAACGGTCTTCAGGCCCTCGGTTGCTGCGACCTGGTGATGGTCCACGACGGCGCCCGCCCCTGCGTCGACCAAGCTACCCTGGACCGGGGCATCCTGGCGGCAGCGGAGCATGGCGCCGCGGTTGCGGGAGTTCCCGTCAAGGACACCATCAAGCGCGTTTCACCCTCGCTGGTCATAGAGGAAACGCCGGAGCGCGCCGCTCTCTGGCAGGCCCAGACCCCCCAGGCGTTCCGCTACCAGCTGCTCCTGGATGCCCATCGCCAATGCGCCGGCGATTTTACCGATGATGCGGCGATGGTGGAGGCCCTCGGCTACCGGGTCCGGGTGTTCGAAGGGGCGTACGAAAACATCAAAGTAACAACCTCCGGCGACCTCGTAATCGCCGAGGCTTTTCTTCGCCAGGCAGAGGCTCTCTCCTACCGGACGAACGGCATGAGGATACGGACGCGCCAGTGACCTTCCCGGAATTCCGTGTCGGCATCGGCTTTGACTCCCACCCTCTGGTGCCTGGCCGCCGCTTGGTGCTGGGAGGAGTCGAGATTCCCCACGACCACGGACTCGCCGGCCACAGCGACGGCGATGTGCTGGTCCACTCCTTCCTCGACGCCCTCCTCGGGGCTGCCAACCTCGGGGACAAGGGCAGTCATTTCCCTTCTTCCGACCCTCAGTACAAGGACATTTCCAGCCTGATACTGCTGGAACGCGTGGGGGAGTTGCTCGCCGACGCCGGTTGGCGAGTGTCCAACCTTGATGCTACAATGCTGGCGCAAACGCCTCGGCTCGGGCCGTTTATTCCGGCCATGAAGGAGCAGACCGCCGCCGCCCTGGGCATCTCCTCAGGCCTGGTCAGCATCAAGGCGACAACCACCGACTACCTGGGGTTCGTGGGACGCAGCGAGGGCATAGCCGCATGCGCCGTGGCCTCCTTGGTCTCGTGGTAGGTTGCCGTTCACTGGTGCTGCCCTAGCGGACTGCCGGGGCTTGAACTACTGATATCCTGACACGGGCGCAGACAGGACTTGCGACCCCCAGGCTCCGGCCCATGAAGCTCTACAGCACGCTGACCGGTGAGACCACCGACTTCGCTCCCGCAGACGGCAGGACCGTCAAGATGTACGTCTGCGGGGTTACACCCTACTCCTCGACGCATATCGGCCATGCCCTCAGTTATGTCGCCTTTGACGTCCTGCGCCGCTACCTTGAGCATGTCGGATTCGAAGTTCGTCATGTGCAGAACTTCACAGACGTCGACGACAAGATAATCCAGCGTGCCCAGGAGCAGGGCATCGAACCAACCCAGCTGGCCGAGCAGTACATCGACGACTTCTTCCAGACCATGGACGCACTGAATATCCGGCGCGCCCATGTCTACCCTCGTGCGACCGAGGAGATCGGGCCCATCATCGACACCATCGGCCGCCTGGTTAATACCGGCCACGCATATCCAGCCGGCGGCGATGTCTTCTTCCGCGTTCAGAAGAGCGACGGATACGGCAAGCTCAGCCACCGCACCCTGGAGGGAATGCAGGCGGGAAGCCGGATCGAGATCGACGAGAACAAGGAACACCCCATGGATTTCGCGCTCTGGAAGGGTGCGCGCCCTGGGGAGCCGTCGTGGGAGAGCCCGTGGGGACCGGGCCGCCCCGGCTGGCACATCGAGTGCACCAGCATGTCCATGACCTACTTGGGCGAGAGCCTGGACATCCACGGCGGAGGGCAGGACCTGGTCTTTCCTCACCACGAGAACGAGATCGCCCAGAGCGAGGCTTCCACCGGCGTCGTCCCCTTCTCCCGCTTCTGGGTCCACAACGGGCTGTTGCGGCTGGGCGGGGACAAGATGAGCAAGTCCCTCGGCAACCTGGTTTCGGTGGAGGAGGCCCTCGAGCGATTCTCGCCCGATGCCATTCGCCTCTACTTCCTCAGCTCCCACTACCGCAGCCCACTGTCCTACACCGACGACGGTTGCGCCGGAATGGAACGCAGCCTCGACCGGCTGCGCCACGCCCTGGATCGCGAAAGCCCTTCTGCCGGTCATCCTGAGCACGTCGAAGGACTGGACGGGGAACCATATCGTCGACAGTTCTTTGAGGCGATGGACGACGACCTCAACACCCCCCGCGCGCTGGCCGCCCTGTTCGATTTGGCCCGGGAAATCAACCGATGCAGCGACGCCGGTCAGTCGGTGGCTTCAGCTCAGGACAGCCTGCGGCACCTGGGCGGCATACTCGGCCTCACTTTCGAGCAACGCACAGCCGCACAGGGGGCAGACAGCGCGGGTGCGGGTCCGTTCATAGAGCTGCTACTGGAAACACGAACGGCGCTGCGGCAGGCCCGCCAGTACGAACAGGCCGACCACATCCGGGACAGCCTGGAGCAGCTGGGCGTGTCAGTGGAAGACACCCCCAACGGCCCTGTTTGGCAGTTCCGCCAGTCCTGAACAAACAGAACAAAAGATCATTGATCGTCAACTGCCCATTGATTCCAGGGGCTCCCAGGGCAAGCGCATGCTAATCCTAAGGAGCCCAATAAATCGTCATTCCCGCGAAAGCGGGAATCTGTGCCTCCCTGCCCGAAGCTGATTGTATCGGCGCGGAACCCTCATCATTCCCGCTTTCGTGGGAATGACGAGGCCTGCATCCTGTATCAAGTTAAAATGCGATTGCCCTGAAGGGGCTCCTCTTCAACCATCTTCCGGCAGAGGATAAACTGTCTTCATGACCGATCACCTTAAAGCATCGCCGCCGGAACGGTATGAGGAGATCAGCCGCCACCTCCTTGCGCAAGCGCAGGATGAGCTGGACAAGGGCGACATTCTGCAAGCGTCGGACAAGGTGTGGGGAGCAACTGCTCACGCCATCAAGGCCGTCTGCCAAAGAATGAGCTGGAACCATCATGCCCACAATCACCTCAGTGCAGCCGCCAACTATGTCGCGTCCGGACTGAACCGCCAAGATCTGATGGTAGCCTTCGGATTTTTGGAGGCGATGCACACCAACTACTACGAACATCAAAAGGAGGCTGACCAGGTCAGGCTTGAAGTAGGTCGAGCTGAATTCTTCGTAGATGAATTCGGGAAACTGCCCCTGGCTCAACTGCCAGGAGACCGGGCGCATCTGTCGTCCCTCGAACAGGCGGGGCAGGAACGCCGCCTACGGATGCTGACGCGCAAGAACCAGTACTCCCACGGGCAACAATTCGGCGAAGACGAGGTTGCCTCCCTTCCACCGGTCATGCCACCCTCGTCGGATACCGACCGGGACAAATAGGGGCATGCAAAAGACAGCGACATTATGGTGAACGACACCAGTTCCGTAGCAGGCGCGGCGTTCAGCGACGCATGGGAGCAACACAACTCGGCCATCGAGCGATTCGAGGCCGGAGACATACGCGATGCCTGCGGCAAGGCCTGGAACGCGACACGGGCAGCCACTCGGGCCACGGCCCTCGCTCACGGAGAAGACCCTCAAAACACAAACCACATTTCCAGTTGGATCCGGCGCATGGGTCGGGACAAGGCTGGGTTTGAGTTGATGCCGTTGATGTTCGGTGCGCGAGCTCGATTTCTACACCAGCAGGCCTGCTACGACGGGCACATAGACGATCCGGACATTCCCGACTTGATCTATACAACCGCCGACTACATCCGTCAGGCTGAACATTTGGCTTCGTCATGAAAACTTCGGCCCTCGCACCAGCGCCCAGCCTTCCACGCACTATGAGGCTTCACCAGTGACGACAACCTTGGACGATTCCGCCATCGCGTCCCTCACTCGCATCGTGGGGGCGGAAAACGTGCTGGCCGACCCAGACTCCCTCGACCGCTACACCGGCGACTCCCTGTCCCCCAGCCGGGCATTCGCCGCCGCAGACGCCTTCGAGCGCCTGGCAGATGTCGTGGTTCGTCCCGGTTGCACCGCCGAAGTGGCCGAGCTGGTCCGCTGGGCCAATGAGCAGCGCGCTCCGGTGATTCCCTACGGCGGCGGCACCGGGGTCATGGGCGCGGTGGTGCCCGCCCACGGCGGCATCGTGCTGGATATGAAGCGCATGAACCGCGTGCTTGAGGTGGACGCCGAGAGCATGACGGCGAAGGTCGAGGCCGGTATCGTCCTGGGAGAACTGGAGGCTGTGCTGACCGAACGCGGGCTGATGATCGGCCACGACCCCTACAGCGTTCCCATCGCCACCGTCGCCGGCACCATCTCCACCAACGGCGTGGGCTATCGCGCCTGCGCCCATGGCCCCATGGGAGAGCAGGTGGTGGGACTGGAGGCGGTGCTTCCCGACGGCCGGGTGGTCGAGACCCGGGATGTTCCCAAGTATTCCTCGGGCCCCAACCTCAATCACCTGTTCATCGGTGCCGAGGGCGCCTTCGGGGTCATCACCCGCGCAACCATCCGCATCTACCGCATACCCGAGTCTGCGCAATTTGCCTCCGTCGGCTTCGACAGCTTCGATGAAGGATTCAGGGCTGCGGTCGAAATGCTGGAACTCGGCATTCGTCCCTCCCTCCTCGACCTGACAGAGGAAGACGACGAAGTTACTCTGCACCTGCTGTTTGAGGGGTTCTCTGAGGGAGTGTCGGCCCAAGCGATGCGCGCTGCCGCCGTCTGCGACGCAATGGGAGGCTACTCCCTGGGTACGGAGCCGACCGAGCACTACTGGGCGGTGCGCCGAGACTCCGCCGAGAATTACAAGCTGACCGCCCTGGGACAGCCCCGCAAGGTGCGCTGGAATCGATGGCGACGTCGGCGTGGCTTCGACTACCTCCACCTCGCCCTGCCCTCTTCGAAAGTGCTGGAATACAAACGCCAAGCGGGCCGGATACTCGCCGACCAGGGTATCTCCGTGGCCGAGTATGCCATCTGGAGCCGACCGGAGATGTTCTCCATGCTCATCCTCCCCGAGTCCGGGGACCCTTCCGAGGCACGGCAGCGGCTTGCGCGAACTGTAGACCGCGTTCTGCAACTCGGACAGGACATGGGCGGCACCATGGAATACTGCCACGGGGTGGGCGTCAAGCTGAATCACCTTCTGGCCCGCGAGATGGGGGTTGGCCATGACGTCATTCGCCAGCTTAAAGAGACGCTCGACCCCAACAACATCATGAACCCCGGCAAGCTGGGACTGTAGTTTGGAATTTGGCCTCCAGTTCTTTCCGGATGTGTCCCCGAAGCAGAAGTCCGGGCAGCAGTACTGGTCGGAGTGCCTGTCACTGGTGGACCTGTGCGACGAGCTTGGCTTCACCCATGTCCGCACAGTGGAGCACTACTTCGAACCCTACGGCGGCTACAGTCCCGCGCCCCACATCTTCCTGACCGCGGCCTCCCAGCGCACCCGGAAGGCCCGGCTGCTCACCGGAGCCGTGCTGCCGGTCTTCAATCACCCGCTGAAGGTAGCCGGCGAGATAGGGATGCTGGACGCCATCTCCGGCGGCAGGCTGGATTGTGGCTTCGGACGCGCTTTCCTCCCTCACGAGTTCCAGCGATTCGAGCGGTCGATGGACGAGTCACGCGCCCGGTTCGAAGAGGGAATGGAGGCGGTGCGGCTGCTCCTCGAAGATGAGAATGTTACCTTCGAAGGTCGGTTCTTCCGGTTTCGCAATGTCACCTCCCTGCCACGTCCCACCCAACGACCTCGGCCTCCGTTCTGGACCGCTGCCCTTGGCACCCCTGAGTCGCTGCGCCTTGCCGGCGAGCGCGGTTTCAACCTCATGCTCGTGCCTTTCGCCGGTCCCCAGATGCGGGAAGCCATCGGCGTGTATCGCGAGGCTTGGCGGCTGGCAGGCCACCCGGGCCGAGGACAAATCGCCCTCGGCTTCCACATGTTCTGCCACGAGGACCGGGAAGAGGCTTACCGCATAGTCCAGCCCAACATTGACGCCTACTTCGGGTCCCTTGTGGCCGCGGCGGAGCTGGACTCGGGCTGGGGCGCCGGAGCGTCTTCGCTGGACTATCCCAACTACAGCAGCCACATGGACAAGCTTCGTGAATCCAACTTCGACACCCTGCTGGATAGCGGCACGATCTGGGTGGGCACTCCGAAGGATGTTAAGGACCAGATCGCCTCATACCATGACGCCGTTGGCGGATTCGACACCGCGTCTCTTCAAGTCAACTTCCACCAGGTTACCAGCGACGAAGCTTCCTCCTCCATGCGCCTTTTCTCATCGAGAGTGATGCCCGCCTTCCTCAGCTAGCGCCCTCCCCCGATTAATCCTCTTTCTGGTACTTCGCGGCCCTGTGCTCTCCCATAGTCGGCTCTCATATTTTCTTCATATTTTCGAATATATATCTTCATATATTATCTGTTGACTCAATATAATGCCGGGTATATCATTAATACAGATGAAGTATTGATATTTATATCTCAATACCATATATGTTAAGTAACGGAGGCATCGGTACAAGATGGTTACCATGAATGAGGGGATCAAGGAAGTTCGCGAAACCAGTTCCAGGTTCATCCACCGGATGGAGACGGGAGTCCTGGCGGTCTACAACTGGATGTCCGGCCCCGCCATGACCGAGCAGGACCGGATGCAGGTCCACCTGCACTCGACCGAGCTCTTCCGCCGCTTTCCCCAGTCCCTCGTCTAGCCGGCAAGCGGGACATTGGTCTCTGAGCCTGGACCTCGGGACCTATCAACTAGCTCAAGACCCGCTACAGTCCAAAGCCGTCATCCCCGCAAAGGACCCGTCATTCCCGCGAAAGCGGGAATCCAGTGGCCCAGACCGTGTACCTGGCTGCTGAGATGAAGGGAATGACAGCACTGAGATAGTTTCTTATTCCACAATCAAGAGGGGCAGATTTTGAATCTGCCCCTCTTTTCTTGGTCCGTAAAGTCCGTTGCGATTCGCAGCCGCGTCCATGTATGCCTAGAAGGGTAACTCCTGGCCGATACCCTGCTCCTTCGCCTTGCGATACACCAGGTCCGCTGCCGCAATGTCCTCCAGAGCCACCCCCATCGACTCGAACAGCGTAACCCCGTCTTGCGTCACACGGCCAGGCACGCGTCCCGCAATCACGTCCTTCAGCTCATGGGCCATGTCCCAGCGGAAACTGCCCCTTGCTTCCAGCCACATCAGGTCGCCGCACTCGACTTTAGCCTGCTCCAGGTCGTCCACCACGATCACCTCGGACCGTAGCACCACCGCCTCGTCGACCTCCCGTCGCAGCCAGTGATTGCCGCCGGCTGCGTTGATGTGGGCCCCCGGCGCAATCCACTCGCCCAGCGCCACCGGATCCCTCGCCGATGTGATGGTGATGACGATGTCGGCCCCTTCCACGCACTCCTGCGCGCTTTCAACGGCCTTCATTTCGACTCCCAGCCGTTCACTGCTGCGCGCGGCAAACTCCTCCCGCCTCTCCTGGCGCCTGCTGAACACCCGGGCCTGGCTTATCTCCCTGACCGCGCAGACCGCCTCCAGCTGGGTTCGGGCCTGGAATCCTGATCCGATCACGGCCACCGTCGTAGCGCCGCAGCGGGCCATGTAGCGCGTCGCCAGGCCGCTAGCCGCGCCGGTGCGGATCTGTCCCATCCGTCCCGCCTCCATGCACGCCAGCAGCGCCCCGGACTCGTAGTCGTAGAGCATCATCATCATCTTGGAGCCCCCCGGTCCGGCGAAAGACGGATAGGCCTTGTAGCCGAACACACCCTGCCCGGCGTCTGCAGCAGCCATGAAATGGAAGAATCCGCCCGGCATCCTGATGCGGGAGCGCGCCTTGTTGTCCACCTTCCCATCCCCGGCATGCCCGAACGCCCCCTCAAGGACCTTGATGCACTCATCCATAGGCAGGAGCTGTGCAACCTCCTGCTCGTTCAGAAACAACGCCATGTCATCACCCCGTCTGGGACAACTCTCCATCGGTACTTTCATCTTTAGCATAACTTATTTCTGGCGCGCGATGCCGCCATTGGCTACACTGGAAGCGACCAGTAGCCACCTCCCCAGCCATCGTGATTCCCAGGAGAGCAGCCATGAGCCAGCCGAGAACTTTCGTCTCCCGCATGATGCACCCCGACGCCTTAGCACTGATCGACGCGGCCTCCGACATGGAGGTCTGGCCCGACGACCCGCCCCCCAGCGCAGAAGAGCTGCGACGCAAGCTGGCCGACGCTGAGGGCGTGCTGATAAACATCATGGACCGGGTCGACGCGGCTCTCCTTGACGCCGCCCCCAATCTGCGGGTGGTGAGCCAGCTGGCCGCAGGGCTGGACAACGTTGACATCCCAGAGTGCACGAAACGGGGCATCCTGCTGGGCAGCACTCCGGGCATCCTGTCCAAGGCCGTTGCCGACCACGCCTTCGCCCTGCTGCTGTCTGCCGCCCGGCGTGTCGTCGAGAGCGACAAATGGGTACGCGGCAACAACTGGGAGCTCGCTTTTCATCCCAACTACTGGCTGGGCGCCGAGGTTCAGAACAGCACCCTGGGCATCATCGGCCTGGGGCAGATCGGCCTCGAGGTGGCCCGCCGCGCCCAAGGATTCGACATGCGGGTACTCTACCACTCCCGCAACAGGCGCCCGGATGCCGAAGCCCAATATGGGATCACCTATGCTTCCCTCGAGGAGCTTCTGGCCGAGTCCGACTATGTATCGCTGCATGTGCCGCTGACTCCCGACACACGCCACCTGATCGGGACCGACGCCCTGCGGCGCATGAAGGACACCGCCATACTGGTCAACATTTCCCGCGGCCCGGTGGTAGACACCGACGCACTCTGCACCGCGCTGCGGGAGGGTTGGATCGGAGGCGCCGGACTGGATGTTGTCGACCCCGAGCCTATTCCCGACGATCACCCGCTCTTGTTCATGGATAATGTGACTATCACCCCGCACATCGGCAGCGCCTCCGTGCTCTCCCGCAGGGCCATGAGCATCATGGCAGCCCAGAACCTCGTCAACGGCCTAAACGGCCAGCGCCTCGTCCACTGCGCCAACCCGGAACTGTACGAGCGCCTTGGCATATAGCCAACACCGGAGGCGCAGCTCGAGAATAAGGAGGTTCACCCTTGCAATCTGCCGATCTAAACCTCTCCACCACAGTTACCGGACATCAAAGGTTCCTGTTCTTCAGACTCCCGACGGGCAGTGCAGGGGACGGTCTTGCCGAAGCCATAGAGCGCTTGGGAGAAGGCCTGGAGAACATGCACCATGTAGACGGGCCTCCTTCGACCGAGGCGTTCCGTCAGGGACGGTTCCAGCTCCTTCGAGCGGAGCCGGCCATGAGCAAGGAGCGTGACCTGCTCCACCCGGCGGTTATGGCCGCCGACGGTTTGATCCGGCTGGAGGCGGAGGATTCAGAGCCGCTCTTGAAATACGAAGAGGGCCTGAGGTCGCTGCTAGAAGGGGCGGGCGGGAGTGTCGAGACGCTGTCGGGAGTGCAGAGGCCCCGCAGCTACACCAGCCATGCCATGACCCAGTACGCCTACACCCGAGCGCAGCAGCCTGGACCAGGCAACCGGCATCCCTTTGGGGTCGTAACGCCGATGAACAAGAACGCCCAGTGGTGGAGCATGGACTGGATGCACCGGGAAAGCTTCTTCCTGCCCCGCTACGACGCAAACGAGAACATGGCTATCAAGGGCCACGCTCTTGCCGCCGGCGCGGGCATCGCGTGCATCACCCGGCGACTGGTGCACGCACCTGGAGGCTACGGACAGGAGGGAAGCTACGACTTCGTGGGATACTTCGAATTCGCCGAATCTGACGCGGCCACTTTCGATGCAGTGATGGCTGCTCTGAGGGACACCGGGCAGAATCCCGAGTGGGTCTACATCAGCGAAGGCCCGGAGTGGTGGGGACGAAGAGTGGCAAGCATGGCTGAGCTCTGGGGCCAGGAACGGACAAAATGATCAACCCCCGCCTTTCGTAGGAATGCGGGGGCTGAACCTGTTGAATTTCCGTCGCTGCTCTGTGAACGCTAGTCGGACGAGGGTAGCTTGCGCGGCTCCTGCAACTCCATCTTCGCCTCACAGCATTCGATCTCGCCGTCGCCGCTCTTGGTACACAGCACACTGCTGCCGCAGGTCTCACAGGTGTATCGTTTTCCCAGCTGATTGGCCATCGCTGAATCCTCTACTTGATCTGCATCGGCTGGCCGCAGCAGCCAACGCTGCCGTTGCCGCCCTTGGTGACAATGAACTCCGCGCTGCACTGGGCGCACACATAGCGCTTGCCGGTTTGATTAGCCAATTGTCGCGCTCCACAAGGCCGATTTGAGTATCAACAATTCTATTCCGACGAAGTTGGCGTTTCAACTTGTGCCCGGGTAATCTGCAAGCGGACTGCCGCTCACTCCGGCTTGAACCGCACGAGGAAGCTGGCCTCACCCAGCGGTATCCCGTCAAACAGGATGGCTGCGGAATGTTCGCCCGGCGCCTGTACCGGGATGCGGAAGGTCTTGATCCACCTCTGGAACAGGATGCCCTCGTCCCACTGCACCCGCTGGGCCGGCGGGGTCTCCAGGGGAACCCCCGGAGTCTTCAGCGTTACAAACAGGTGATGGTCCCCAGGCAACGCCCCGCCAATACAGAACGCCAAGTTCACATCCACCTCTGCAAGAACCGGGCCGCCTTCTCCCCCCGGAGCAGGTTCCGGCAGGTCAACGAGGTCGACGATCCCGTTAAGGTTCAACTCTCCGTCGTCGTCTTCCTGGGTACCCCGGCAGAACAGGGCGTACTTCAGATACGGGTCGTCAATGCCCGAAGTCAATCGGCTCCTCCGTCATCAGATTGGTTTCAACGGGCTATTTTATCACGGCCCAGCTTCCCAACGCAGGCTGCGCGGTTCAACTATAATTGGCCGCAAACACCTTCCTGGAGGTTCGAAGATGCCTTTGAGCAAAGACCAGTTCGAAGCCGGTATGAACACCCAGCAGTACATTGATCAGATCAAGGTCAACAAGGACCCGTTCGTAGAGATCTACAACGGCGTGGACATCCCGTCCGACGCCGCGGAATGGGTGAGCGGCCTCGACAACCCCATCAACCTTGCAGTCTTCACCGCCGACTGGTGCGGAGACGCGGTCAGCACCACTCCCGTAATCCTGAAGCTGGCCGACAGCAGCTCCAAAGTCAACCTGCAGGTCTTCAACCGCGACGACGATGTAACTCTTGCCGATACCTTCCTGCCCGAGCACAGGGCGGGCACCGTGCCCATCTTCGTCGTCCTGGACGACGACATGAACGAGATGGCACGCTTCATCGAGACCGCCAGTGGCCTGGTGCCCCAGATCGACGGCATGGACGAAGCCATCAACCGCGACACCGAGGGGCTGGCCGAAGCCGAACAGCGTCAGGCCCGCCGCGGGCGCCGCATGGCCCATCGCGTGGCCCACCGGCAGGACTGGGCCGATGTCATCCTCAGGGAGTTCCGGGATGTCGTCGACACCGGTCTGAAAATGACCCCCTCAGACCGCCCCGCCGTCGGCGGAACCAAGTGGCCGCCAGAGGACTAGCCCAACCGGGGTCTTCAACGCAGAGGGCGCAGAGAACCGCCGAGGCTACAGAGATTCTAATACAGGCAATAATCTCTGCCTCCTTTGCCTTGAAATTGCTACTGGCTGATATCCACCACTTGTGCCCCTGCTGCTTCGGCGAACATCTCGGCGGTGCCGGGGTGGCAGGTGAAGACCAGCACCTGGTTGGTCTCGGACAACTGGCCGAAGGCCTCCGCCGCCAGGCGCGCCCGCCCTGGGTCGAAGTTCACCAGCGCCTCGTCGACCACCACCGGCAGACGCTCGGCGTGTTCCCCAAATTCCTGTATCAGACCGAAGCGCAGCGCCAGGTACAGCTGCTCCCGGGTGCCCCGGCTCAGAACTCCGGGCTCCTTGCTTGCGCCCGTTGAGTCGGTGACCGTGATCGTCTGTTCCCCTATGGGAGCAAACACCCGGTTGTACCGTTGTCCCGTAATTGCTGCGAAGAACTCCTGGGCATAGCGGATCACGCTGGGCTGTCGCTCTTCCTCGAATTTCTGCCGCGTCTTCGCCAGAAGTTCCTCGGCGATCGTCAGGCGAGACCATTCCCGGGCTTGATCCCGTAGCTGCTCCTCCAACGAGTACCGCCGCATCCGGAGCACTGACGACTCTTCCTCTCCGGCCAGCTGCGCGAGTTCGGCGTCGATGCCTCCCCTTTCCTCGCGCAGGGCATCGCGCGACTCCTCAACTATGGAAAGCCGCGACGAGAGGGCGGTCGACTCATCAGCCAAAAGGCTGGGATCCGAATTGGCAAGCTGGTCCCTGAAGGTCTTGAGCCGCTCTCCCGGCCCGCTCAGCCTCTCCAGGGCCCGGCGATGCTCGCTCTGACTCCGCTCCAGATCCTGGCGCTCCTCGTGCTGCCGGGCTCGTCGCCTGAACCCCTCCACGTCATCAGCCCCCGCCGCCGCCAGCAGGACATCCAGCACCTGAGTTGCCGACTGCAGGCGCCGCTCTCGGTTCTCCAACAGTTGCCGGTTCTCCTCGAGGTTTTCCCTGGCCCGCTCCCTCTCGGTGAAAGACGCCTGCACCTCATCCAGCCGCTGAATGAGGTCGTCCGCTGCTGACGCCAGCTGCCGGTCGTCATCCTTGGTAACTGAAAGACCGTGCCGCTCCGCAAGCGGCTCCATTTGCGCCCGGAAAGTACTTATGTCGTCCTCGATGGCCGACACGCGCCGCCGGTTGTCCCGCACCTGCTCCAGCTTAACCCGTGCCGCCTCAACGCGCCCCATGAAGTCGATCACAGTCTCCGGTGTGAAGCTTGCCGGGAGTGAACGTGCAGCGAGCCAGGCTTGCCAGTTTCGGCGCGCTTCCTCGCCGTACGCCTCGGCGTCCTTGAGAATAAGGCCCGCTGACTCCACTCGCTGTTCCTGTCCTCTCACTCGCCGCTTGGTATCCTGGGCTCTCTCCGTCGCTTCGTTCCACGAGGCAAGGGCCGATTGTGCCGAGTCCAGGCGCACTTCTGCGCTGTCCAGCGCAGCGCCATCCACATCCTGAGGGATACCCAGCGGAGCTGCCGCCTCAGCAAGCCTATGCCGCGATTCCTCCGCATTGGCCTCTGCCTCTCTTGCCTGGCCCGACAGCGACTGTACCAGCGGATTGGGCTGCGATGCGGGCGTCATGCGGTCCCGGACCACCAGGTATCCGGCAGCCGCCAGAAGCACAAGTCCTCCAATGAGACCTACCACCATAGCCGGGCCTGCCAGGAGTACGCCCGCAACTATCAGCACGACTCCTGCCACGGCCAGAAGACCGGCAAGCAAGAGCGAATTGCCCGCCGCGACACCCATGGGCTGCTGACTGGCCGTCAACGAGTTGAGCTGGCCGCGCAGGTTCTCCTGGTTCTGCCTTGCCCGCTCGTACTCGCCCAGCCGGCCCCGTGCCACCCTGAGTGCCGTACGCTGCCGTTCCAACCCGTCCGCGTCCAGTGGAGGAGGGTCGTTCGGCACCCGTTCCTGCGCCTCGCTGGCAGCCGCCTGCGACTCCTCAAGCAGCCGCCGCTCCTGTTCCATCCGCTGCTCCGCCCGCCTCAGGTCCTCCCGTCGCTGCGTCTGGGTTTCCCTGCTGGTGTCCACCTCCTGCCGGAAGGCCATGGACACATCGAATTCCTGCAGACGTTCCTCGTCCCAGTCCTGCCCGAGCTCACGGAGACGTCCCCCGAGCTCGGACTCCAGCGCGTCCAACTCAGCCCGTCTCTCCGGCAGGTCCTTTACCGAGTCGTCGAAGCTCTGCCGGGACCGCCGGATGATCTCGATGTTCGACCTGTCGAAGAGGAGGTTCTCGCCAAGGATGTCCGCCGAAGCCGCTTCCTCTGCCCGGCGAAGTTGCTCCGCTGCTTCCTGCACGGCTTCGCTGGCCTGTTCCATCTGCGCTTCCAGGCTCTCCAGCCTGGCAATAGGGTTCTCGGGGAAATTCTCGTAACGCGGCAAATCCTGCAGCCGTGTATCGCATTCGCATAGATCAACCCAGTCCTGCCACGCGCCCAGCAGCCGGTCGATCTCCGTGCTCCGCGCGATGAGGCTGGCGATCTCGGCCTCTGCCGACGGCAATTCCGAATCGATCCCCACCTTCCGGGCGATCAACAGCCCATACTTCTCGGCGTTACCTTCAATCGATCTGAGCTGGCCATCCACATCCCTCAGGGCGGTGAGCAGCCGCGGCACTTCCTGGCTGCTTCCTCGTGGCCGAAAGATCCGGCCCTTGAGGTCGTCCAACGCCCTGGTGAGCTCCGGCAGGCCTGGCGCCCCCTGCCCGGCGCTGTAGATCGTCCCGTTGGAATCGTTCAGCGATGACGCGGCCTGGAGCTCGTCCAAGCTGAAGGCGAAGATATTGCGGAACAGGTCCGGCGTGGCATTCCCCGTCAGGCGCCGCATCACTGCATCGGCGTTCGACATCGGACCATCCGCGCTGGCGATGCTCAACCCGCCCCGAGCCCCCGCGAACCTTTCCACGCCGTAGCTGACCCCGCCATCATCCGACAGCGCGATCCGCCCGCCGTGCCGACCGCCCGCCAGTGGCGGGTAGTGACTGTTGAAGCGTGGCGGAAACCCGAAGAGTACCGCCCGGATGAACGCCAGCAGGGTGCTCTTGCCTGCTTCGTTGGGCCCGTAGAAGACGGTTACCGTCCGATCAACCGGTCCCAGGGTCCGCTGGTGAAAGTGACCGAACCCATCCAGGTAAAGCTCTTCGATCCTCACCCTTAGTCCTCGTCACCCACCAGTGCAGACAGGCACACATCCTCGGCCGAATCCAGTAAGTCCCGCAACTCTTCGTCCGATGGCAGGTTACCTCGCAGATGCTGGGCTGCGTTGGAACTCACATACAGCGACCGCAGCGACTCCCTGAGTCTGGCCTGCGCCTCTGGGTCTTCGCGCACTTCCCTGCCGATTCGAGCCAGGTCGCCCGCAAAGTCCTCGCGCAGCGCCACCTGCTCGCGGTCTACAGGAGACCCGGTATCCCTTTGAATTCGCTCGCACCACATCCAGTCGTGCCGACCCGCGGAACTTTCATTGAGGCGCTCGCGGATTTCCGTCATAGTCTCCGGCTGACTCAGCCAACGGTGCAGCGGTCCCCTCCCGGTCAGCGAAAGGCGGCACACAACCGGACGGCCATCCGCAGCCTCCAGGCACGATTCAGTGACCCGGTCCACCGAGTCCAGCAGGTCCTGCTCTGTCTCCAGACCTGAAATGCCGACCCCCAGCAACTCCCAGCGCACCACGTCCACGGGCCGGAAGTCCAGCCCAACGTCTCCCCGGTCATCCACCTCAACCAGGTAAACGCCCCGTGCCCCCGTCTCACCAGGATGACGTCCCTGGGAATTGCCCGGGTAAACCACCGTCGGCCGCCCCTCCTGAAGCACTTGGCGGGTGTGCACATGACCCAATGCCCAGTAATCCAGGCCGGTTTGGGCAAGATCGGCAACGGTACACGGCGAGTATGAGTCGTGCCCGGGGTGGCCTCCTACATTCGCATGAAGCAACCCGATGTTGAAGCCGCCACCAGCCCTTGATTTGCCAAAGAGAGGCGTCAGGTTCTCGCGTACTTCCCGGTGGGGGTAGCTGACGCCATACACCCTCGCTCTCTCCGGCTGGTCGGCAAACACCGGCTCGCCGGTGACTTCGGGGCCGAAGCGGACGCACCCTGCCGGAAGGTCCAGCCGCGCCTCCCAACCGTCCAGCGGGTCGTGGTTCCCGTGGCAGATGAACGATCGTATCCCCGCATCATCGAGGCGCTTCAGGCCATTGACGAACTGCAGTTGCGCACGGAGACTCCGGTCGGCCCCGTCATAGATGTCGCCGGCCACCAGAAGGGCATCGACCTGCTCCCGGAGGCACAGGTCGATGATCCGGTCGTAGGCGTCGAATGTGGCGCGGCGCAGCCTTTCGGCGACATAGTCCGGCGCCTCGCCCCGTATCCCCCGAAACGGGCTGTCCAGGTGCAGGTCGGCCGCATGCACAAACCTCAGCCGTGCCATGTTAACCCCCAGCCAGGTTCCTTACAGCCCACAGTGAGCGTTATGGGTCGCTGCCTACGGATCGTCGTCCCGCCATTCGAAGCTGAGGTTGGTGTAGCGCACGAACACTCCGCCGCCCGGCGCCCCAAGGGGACCGTTGGCCGCCAGGATGGCAATGGTGTGCTGGTCGCCGGGATTGGGATTGCTAGCCACCTCCACCCTTTGCGGACGGTTGAAACCCTCGACGGTTCCACGTTCCCGGTTGCACTCACCGTTGATCCAGATCTCCCCGTAGTCGTCCACGCAGGTCTCGAACAGCAGCCGTGTTCGACTGGGGTCGCGACCGCCCACCGTCTCCGGCACGGTGATGGTCATGCGGTACCACACGAAGGAGAACCCGGTCACATAGTCGCCCCCGAAACGTGCCCATGCGCTGGTATCGGAGCAGACTTCCCAGCCCGAGTCATCGTAGTCCGGCAACCGGCAGGGGCTGCCCACAACCCGCTCTTCCAACCCATAGTTGTCGGCCCCGGGTATGAAGCCCTCGGCAAAACGCCACTGGCCTTTGACCGCCGCCTGTCCTTCGGAGCTGTTTATGTCTATCGGGAATCGCGGCATACTTCCTCCTGAAGTTAGTAGTTTTCCCTTGATATCTCTGCGGCCTACCACCGTCGTCTCTGCGCCCTGCCACCGCCATTCCCGCCCCTCAACCGTCATTCCCGCGAAAGCGGGAATCCAGAGCGTCCCCGAGTATGTTCGCTTTACGGCTACGAGAATGCGTAGATTCCCGCTTTCGCAGGAATGACGGCGCACACTTACACCCCAGTAATCTTCACTCCCGAGTGGGTGCGGTAGATGCGGTTTATGTTCACCAGGAGCGGCGTGATCTGTTCTACATACTTGGCGTTGGCCAGTGCTCCTCCGTCGACGCCCCGTAGGCTCTTTATCTTGTCGGCCAGACCCATCACCAGCTTCTTGGCGTCCGAATGGTCCGAACACACCACCACATCGCCTTCCATATCAACAGACGGGTCCTGCAGTTCCTCGGCGCTCACGTTCTGGAACGCCGCCACCACCTGCGCGTTGGGCAGGATCTCCTGCGCCTCCTGCGCCGCGGAACCGGCCTCCACCTCGACGGCACGCGCTCCCTTGCCGCGCTCGAACACCATCGGGGCGATCACACTCACGACGATCTTGCCGTCCAGCGAGCCCGCCAACTCCTCCAGCACCGGCCGCTGCCCTTCGTAGGGAAAGGCCAGGAACACCACCTCCCCGGCGGCGGCAGCCCCGGCGTTGTCGGTGCCGGCAATGCTGGCCCCTGGCGCGCCCTCGGCCAGCTCGGCGGCAGCGGCCGCCCCACGCTCCGTGCTGCGTGAGCCAATGGTCACCGCCTCTCCAGCCATTGCCAAACGCAGCGCCAGCCCCTTGCCCTCAGGCCCGGTCCCTCCCAGGATCGCAAGCATCGCCCCTCCTGAAACTCCATCCAGTTGATTGACGGCCCTACTATACAACACACCCAGTCACCGTCCGCAATGGCCAACTGTCATCGGACAGGAGGAACCACAGCCTGTCGCAACTGGAGAACCTCACACGACACTTGAATGAGAGCCGTTGAATAGGTAAATTAAATTTACACAAAATCACTAATCACTAATCACTAATCACTAATTCATTGAGATTCTCCCATGAAGACTATCAGTGTTACGGTCGAAGACGAAACTCACCGGAGACTGCGCATCATGGCCGCCGAACAGGGAACCTCCGTCTCAGCGATGATAAGAAACCACATGCAAGCGCTATTGGACTCTGCCTCCCAGACCACCCCCGCGGAATCCAAAAGCGAAAAGCACCGGCGAGAGTTGATGGAGTTAGCAGAGGAATTTGAGCGGAAGGGGATTGGGATTTCCATGGCCGAGAACCAGACCAGAGAGGAAATGTACCAGCGAAATGCGACTCGCTGACTCCAACATCCTCTTGTACGCAATCAGCGCGGACCCGGCCGAGGCAGGGAAGCGAGTTCGGGCCCTTGAGATTCTCGCCGACAGGGACAACCTGGCCCTCTCGGTCCAAGTGCTGTCCGAATTCTATTACCAAGCCACCCGGCCTTCCCGTTCCAGCAGGCTGAGTCACCAGGAGGCCCTCACTTTCCTGGACCGTCTATCAGATGTGCACATTCAGCCGGTCACAACCCAGGTATTTCATAGGGCTACGGAACTCTGCGACCGTTTCCGCATATCCTATTGGGATGCCGCAATCCTGGCAGCCGCTGATATTCTGGGCTGCGACGCCGTGTATTCCGAAGACTTGAGCCACACGCAGGACTACGACGGCCTCCGGGTCATAAACCCGTTCCTGTAGAAGACTGGACCTGAATGATTCGGTTCCGCCTTCGCCGGCGCGCTATGCCGTCAGGTTCTCTCCGCCTTGTCTTGCCGTACCTCCTCGGTGATAATGGTTCCGCCTTACTGAGACTAACGGTCTCACTCCAACCAGCCCGGAACTGAAAAACCCGGAGGTATCCTGCCCATGGTCGACCTACGACGGGCCGCCGCAATCGTCGGCGTCCACGAACATGTCACCCGCTACGCCCCGGACAAGAGCGAGCTCCAGATCCAGGGCGAGAGTATCATCAAGGCCCTGGAAGACGCGGGCCTGTCCAAGAACGATGTCGACGGGCTGTTCACCGCCTCCATGTCGGTGCGTAACAGCGGCTTGAACCTGGCCGACTACCTGAACATGTACCCCAAGCATGTCGACAACACCACCGTGGGCGGCGGCTCCTTCGAGTTCCACCTCGCCCACGCCCTCAACGCCATCCACGCCGGGCGCATCAACGTGGCGGTCATCACCTACGCCACCCTCGCTCGCTCCGGTGGCGTATCTGTCGGCACCGGCGGCGTGGGACGCTTCGGGCACCCACGCCTCGACCCGTCGCCAGACAGCTTCGAGGAGCTCTACGGTCTGACCACCGTGGGCCTCTACGCCATGATCGCCCAGCGCCACATGCACCTTTACGGCACCACCCCGGAACAGCTGGCTGAGATCGCCGTGGCCGTCCGGCATCACGCCGCCATGAACCCCGAGGCCCTGTTCCGTGATGAGGTCACTGTTGCCGACGTTATGCGTTCCCGAGTGATCTCATCTCCCTTGCGCCTGAACGACTGCTGCGTCATCACCGACGGCGGCGGCGCGGTGGTGGTGGCGTCGCCCGAGGTCGCCCGCAACTGCAAGCACACTCCCGTCTGGGTGCTGGGCACCGGCGAAGCAGTGGCCCACCAGGGCGCCGGCAAGCGTGACCTGATCTATATCGCCGCCAAGCAGAGCCACGAGCCTGCCTTTGCCGGCTCCGGCGTCACCCACGACGACATCGACATGGCCATGATCTACGACTCCTTCACCATCACTGTGCTGGAGACACTCGAAGACCTCGGCTTCTGCGAGAAGGGCGAGGGCGGCCAATTCGTCAGCAACGGAGCCTTGAAGATCGGCGGCAAGCTGCCCATTAACACCGACGGCGGCGGCCTGTCCTCCAACCATCCGGGAATGCGAGGCATCTTCCTGCTGATGGAGGCCACCCGCCAGCTTCGCCACCAGTTCGAGGGCACGCCGCGCCAGGTGCCCGACTGCAAGATCGCCCTGTGCCACGGCACCGGCGGCGCGCTCGGCTCCCGCCACAGCGGCGGCACCGTAATCCTGGGGAGGGACTAGTCATGCCTGAGTGGAACAAGCCGCTGCCGACCGTGGTCGGAGAGACCCGCGCCTACTGGGACGCCTGCCGCCGTGGCCAGCTCCTAATCCAGCACTGCGACAAGTGCGACGAGTACCAGTTCTATCCCAGGGGCATTTGCTCCCACTGCTGGTCCGAGAGCCCGAACTGGGTGCAGTCCAGCGGCAAAGGCACCGTCTGGACTTACACCGTCACCTACCAGAACCGCACCACCGGCTTTGACCAGGGCCCCTATGTCCTAGCCCTAGTGGAGCTGGAAGAGGGCGTGCGCATGTTCACCAACATCGTCGGCTGCGACCCCGGCGAGGTCACCATCGGCATGCCCGTCGAGGTAACCTTCGAGCGCGCCACCGACCAGATCAGCGTCCCCTACTTCAAGCCGGCGTCGTAGGGGAAACGGATAACAAAGTTCCCTATGTAATACTCGAATTCGGTAACTGACCTTGATACAGAGTAGGGGCGGGTCTTAGACCCGCCCCTACTCTGTGTATGCCACCTGCGTCAACTCCCAATGATCTCGGCGATAGCGGTGAAAGGGAGGAGCACTCGGCTTCTACCAGTCGTCCTTAGTCCCCCAAAGGCTGCACATGGCGCGCCAATTCGCGGATGGTCTCAGTGAAGGTCCTGTCTCGGTCCCGCGTCTCGAGGAACTCCTCCCCCAGCGGCGTCCTGCCGATGAGCCGGTACATCTCGGCCACGCCCTCAAACAGGTCGGGAGTCATCCCCAGGTGCTCGAATGTGTCCCGGATCTCCTCCATCTCGCTGACCCATCGGCGCGCCCGCGGTGGCACCGTGGGTATGCCTCGTTCCATCCGTTGAAGCACCGCCTGCTGTCCCGACTCAAACTCTGCCAGCAGAGGCTCGGTCAGGCCCATCATCTCCGCAGCCATCAGCAGTTGGCTGTACAGGGCCGAGGTCCCCTTCGTCATGGCCGCGTAGCACATCTTGATCCCCGAGGCCTGCCCCACCGCGCCATCCAGTCTCAGAACGGTCAGCCCCAGGTCACCCAGCCGCTCAAACTGCGAGGCGTACTCCCCCGAGGTGTAGAAGTGAGGGCTGTAACCCGCACGCGGCGGCCCGCCGATGATGGACACGTCCACGAACCGCCCTCCGGCGTCGGCGATCACCGGCTCGAGCTCACAGACGAGCTGCGGAGAAATCGCGTTGCATTCAGCAAAGAGCACATCGGAACCCGTTGCCTCAATCGCGTTGGCCACTTGCTGGCACAGTTCTCGAACGGCGGCCGACACGGTCATCGACATTATCAAGTCCGACTGTTCAACCAGTTCCTCCATCGTCGGAACATCCCGAATCCCGGCCTTGTCTGCAAGTGCCCGCGTGCGGTCGCTACGCCCTGTCAAGCAGGTGATCACCTCCAGTTCGTGCTCCCTCAATCGCTGCCCGACGGCATGGCCCATGTCGCCGGGACTCAATATAGCTACGGTGCTCAGTTCCATGGATGGTTTCTCTCCGTATGGGAATGCAACCCGTCAATTCTAGCAATGGATTGTGTTCAGTCCGAGACAATTTCAAGAGTCCCGGTGTCTTCTGGTAGTTCTCTCTCTTTCCGGGAGAGGGTTAGGGTGAGGGCGTACCCTGTTTTCTCCTGGGAAGGAATTTCGCTGTTCGAGTCCGGACTGCAACTTCGCACGCCAAGTGTGGCGCACCGTTCCGGAAGAGAGGGCTAATATCCAACCCAATAGCAAAGTCCGGTCTTGGTTCGACAGGCTCACCAAGATCGGACTATGAAATCAATCCAGACAATCGATCCAAACGCTGAGGAGGAAGCAGCCTTGAGAACCCTTATGGAGCCAGAGTAATGTCTACTCCGCCCCGAACCGCAGTTCGTCGCACATCTCCTGGTCCGCCTCGGCCAGCTCGGGCTGGTCGTTGAAGTGGTACACCAGCGCGCGCTGCCCGTAGTAGAGCCCGTTGGTCGGCGCCAACTCGATGGCCCGTGTCAGGTCGGCAATGGACTTCTCCAACTCCCCGACCTCGTACCACGAGCAGCCCCGGTTGTACCACGTCTCGGCAACATCCGGATCAAGCTCGATGGATGTCGTGAAGTCTTGGATGGCGCGGTGATACACCCCGTTGCGACCATACCTGCTGCCCCGTTCCAGGTACCCCGCCGCGTCCGTGGGCTCCTGCTCCTGTCTTCGCTGAAACACCATGCCGTCCCTGCTTGCGTTGATGCCCGGGCATCTTTCCCCGAGATGGGATATTGGGTGCCTTGCGATAGCGTATTATGACTGCATGACACATTCAACCCGTTATCGAATGTACGTGGACGAATCCGGCGACGACGTGATGGACCCGTCCAAGTGGAGCAGCCCTGACGCCCGCTACCTCGGCCTCACCGGGGTAGTCATCGCCAGCGAAACTTACCGCACCCGAACCCACCCGGAGTTAGAGGCGTTGAAGCAGGAGTTCTTCACCCACGCTTCCATTGACCCGGTCATATTGGTACGCAATCTCATAGTCAAAAAACTCGGACCGTTCAGGGTACTAATCGACCCAGTGATTGCCGCATGTTGGGAAAAGCGATTTATCCAGTTCATCTGCGAACACATCAGCCAAATTTTCACCGTCGTGATCGACAAACAAGCACATCTTGCCCTATATGGGCATACAGCCCAACACCCATACAACTACTGCGTTACTGTTTTGGCAAAGATGTACTGTCACTGGCTCCGGTCAGTAGTCGGAAGGGGCGATGTCGTGGCCGAAGCAAGAGGAGGTAGGGACGATAGGGGGTTGGAAAGAGGATTTCGACAGTTTATGGAAATGGGAAATGAGTCTATCCAAGCGTCGCTGCTTCAGAGTTTTATCACCAGCAGAGACATAAAGTTGCGTCCCAAGAAATCCAATGTCGTTGGCCTTCAGCTAGCCGACCTGATTGCCTATCCAGCAACCAGAGACATTCTACTGGAGAATGATCTACCATTACATAATCAACTTAGCATGGCGAGCCTTCGCCTGAACGAAACTATTCGCCAAGTGTACAGCCAAGCAGGGAGGGTCCTTCTGCCGCAATAACACGGCAAACAAAAAAGGAGGGCTTCGCCTCCTCTCTTGCGCCAGTCTCTACGGACTGACCCCCTCCAGCAACCTGGATTACATTGAGGGTATACCACGGTGGTATACCCGTCAAGTCCCACAATGCGAATGAACGTCCAGCCTCGAACTACTCCCTACATCACCGACCGCACCAGCCCGCCGTCAACCAGGATCGTCGTCCCCGTGATGTACGTGGAGCGGTCCGACGCCAGGAACGCCACCAGGTTCGCCAGCTCCACCGGCTCGCCGACACGGCCGACCGCCGTATCTGCCGCCCGCATGGCCAGCGCCTCATCCACGCTGATCCCCAGCTCGTTGGCCCGCGAGGTAACATTGGACAGCATCCGGTCGCTCAGGATAGAGCCGGGGCACACGTTGTTGACCAGAATGCCGTCCCGGCCCACCTCGTCGGCCAGGCTCTTGGCGTAGGCCACCACGCCCATCCGCGTCGCCCCCGACAGCGCCAGGTTCGGGATCGGATTGTAGACGGTGCTCGCCAGGATGTTGATGATGCGCCCGCCGCCGCGCTGCTTCAGGTGCGGGATGCTCTCCCGGCACATCCGCCCGAAGAAAATCAGCGACCGCTGTACCGCCGTCTCCCACTGCTCCTCGGTGGCCGTGGCCGACCGCCCCAGTGGCGGGCCACCCGAGTTGTTGACCATGATGTCGATGCCACCGAACTGCTCCAGTGCCGCCGCTATCAGGCCGTTGATACTCTCCAGGTGGTCCAGGTCGGCCGGGTACGCCAGCACCTCGCCCCCCGTCGACTCCCGGATCTCGCTGGCAGCCTGCTCCAGGTCGGCCGCCGTGCGGCTACAGATGACGACCTTCGCGCCTTCCTCGGCAAGCACCTCCGCACAGGCCCTGCCAAGGCCCTTGCTGGCCCCGCCGATAATCGCCACTTTGTCCTTCAATCCCAGGTCCATTGCTAAGTCCTCATCGCTCCTGTTGTTAAGGAGCGGCCCGTTAGCTCAACTCGCCGGATTATACCAGCCGTTCCCCACCGCCATAACCCGCGGTTGACCGTCCGCCGGTGCTGCCCTACCCTTGCCACAAGTTGGCCAGTTGTATGTCCGCACCAATGATTCTCCCTCTCCCTCGAGGGAGAGGGTCGGGGTGAGGGTGAAATCGTGCAGGCCCTGGACGAAGCGCAGATCATCGAAATCGAACGCCACGCCGTGGAACTCGCCCGTGGCGCCGGGGAGATCCTGGCAGGCCACTTCGGCCGCCGGATAGAGGTAGAGTTCAAGGACGACAAGCAGCGCGATCCCGTGACCGCCGCCGACAAGCAGACGCAGGCCTACCTTGCCGCCGGGATCGTCCGCCGGTTCCCGGATCACGGCGTCCTGGGCGAAGAGGCAACCGAGGAAGAGAAGCAGTCCGAGGAGCCCGCCCGCGACACCCTATGGGTCCTGGACCCGCTGGACGGCACCACCAACTTCCTCAACGGCCTGCCCGTCTTTGCCTCATCCATCGGTGTGATACATCGGGGCCGGCCCGTTGCCGCCGCCCTCTACATCCCCTGGCCCGCCGACGGTGGCGGCTTTGTTCTCCACTGCCGCAGGGGCGGAGGCACCAGGATATCGCCGCTCGCCTCTGGGCAAGGGGCCGACGGCGAGCCAGTGAAGGTGCTGGAGACCGAACAGCCCATCCCCAACCGCCTGATCGGCCTGCCTGGCTACTTCCCTCTCGCCAACCGCTTCACCGGCGGCCTGGCCGGCAAGGAGGGAGAGCCCCGCACCACCGGCAGCATCGCCTACGAGCTCGCCATGACCGCCCGCGGGGTGATGCAGTACGGCATCTTCGGTGCCCCGCGCATGTGGGACATGGCCGGCGGTGCGCTGGCGGTCCAGGAGGCCGGCGGCACCGTCATGACCCGCTTCAAGGGCGAACGCCAATGGCACCCCATCGACAGCTTCGTCCCCTCATGGGACGAAAAGACCCCCACCATGAAGGAGCTCCGAGCCTGGGTCGCCCCCCTGGTCGCCGGCAACCACCACCTAGCCCCCCTCATAGCCAACAACGTCCGCCGTCGCTTCAGCCTCCGCGCCAAGCTGCGGCCGCTGGCACGCGCGCTGCGGGGGAAGAAAGGTCGTCAGGGCCGGACCTAGTCTAGAACACGGCTAATCGGGGACTAGCGGCTGGAAGTCCGGGCCTGACATGGGTTCGTGGTCGCCGAGGTCTCCTGAGAGTTCAATCAGCACTCTCTGCTCGGAAGGCACAGGCATTTCATTAACCTGGACCACCTTCGCCTCGCAAGATCCCTGGGGCCCCGCCAGCGCTACCGACAAGTCATGCGCCAGATACCTTGGAGACCAGCCTATCATTTGGTAGTCGGTGGTCTGAATCTGCACCGCCCTTTCGCCAAGAGGATTGGTGAGTTCGAGTGCAAGGTAGAGATCCTCATTTGCGGACAGGTAATTCAAGCGTTCCTGAGCCGCAGGGCTGACGTGCTTCCCGCCATGTAGGAAGAACCGGCAGGTGAACCGGCCATCGGGTTTCTTGGCGAGTTTCGGGAAAACTTCGTAGGAGTCGGTCACGCGATGACCGCCGCTTACTGCCAGCATATCTATCGGATCTGTATTTGCAGCCAAGGCCAAGGAATCTATGTAATCCTTGAAGTCCGGGCGACTGGGCCGCATTACTCGATTGCTGAAGGTCGAAAATAGTCTTAGGGACTTGTAGTCCTCATCCATGCGGGGAAACGCGACGATTAGAGGGAATCCAACTTCACTGACTGCCCGCTCGGCTCCGCCGACATATCGAAAACGGTACCTGCCCTCCTCGACATCCGCGTCCAGACGGCCGACCGGGAACCACTGGCGGCTAACTCCCCTGTCTTGCCAGGCTAAAAAAAGAGTCTTTTCACCCACGTTAAATGGCCTCTCTCAACTGTCCGCAACTATAGCGCATCAGTTCCAGAGTAAATTCTTTGGCAATCGAAGTCATCCAGTCTTCCGGAATCGAATTTACCATGTGTCTCAAGGATGATTCGCTGAGGCTCTCCGATTTTCCTATTGCTGCTCTTAACGGTTCAGGATATTTGAGGATAGCCAATCGCACCAATTCCAGCGGACTTGGGCCATGCCCGTCGGCTCTATTCCAGTAAATCTCCCCACGGCCCCTTTCGACATAGTCTCCTACACGATTCTCAGCCAATAATCGCTCCCTCCGCTCGTCCATCAGTTCGTGCCCCAATGATGAACCGTGGTCGTAGGATGGAGCCAACGACTCGATGCTGAGGGGGGAGTCTTGTTTCTGTAGTATTCCCCAATTCTCGGAATGTCTGTCCGTATTGCCTATTACGGCGTCCAAAACTAGATATTCGGCGAACCGGGCCTTGGCCTCTACACAAGCGGAATCCGATCCGAAAGTTCTGTCCAGCGCCAGCCAGATGTTTTCCAGGGTGTGATCAGAGGAATGAAAATTCAACTCATCGGCGGTATCAGGGAAACTGATACTCTCCAATACCTCGTTGCCGTGAATCAGAGCGCAATGCTCCGGAACAATCGTTTCGGTAGCCGACCCACGCTCTCCCTCAAGTTCGGCCAATTCCACTCCAGCATGTGGAATTCCTAAGAATCCGGCAACTTCTGCAGCTATCTTTTCCGCCCAGTGCTCGCCGCTGTTCTCCCTTTGAGGATGCTTAAACAGCCAATGCAACGCGTTTTCTTCAGGGATGAGATACCAGGATTTTACCTTGCTACCCATCCCCTCGAGCTGAATCTGGTTCCTTGAGTCGAGATTCAGAATACGGTACAAACCGCTCCGTTCCTCGCCCCCTACGCGCTGTCCGGCTCCCAGCCCCAGGGGCGGGGGCCCCAGGCCGCTTCGAAGACCTGCCCCTTCTTCACCGCCATCACCGGCGTCACCGCCTTGTCCGACTTGCGCGAGTCGCCGAGCACATCGTAGACCACCCAGTCGCCGTCCTGGATATCCAGCACCGACAGGTCCGCCTGCTTCCCGGCGTGCAGGGTGCCGATGCGGTCGTCGACGCCCGCGGCCTTCGCCGGGTTCTCGGTGCACATCGTCACCACCTGGTCGAAGGTGAACCCCATGGCCAGGAACCGCGTCATCATCTCGGTCATGCTGTGCACCGTGCGGGCCCGCCCTGGAACCGTCAGGTCGGTGCTGATGCAGTGGGGCAGCACCCCTTGGTCGATCACCCGCTCGCCCACGTTGAAGCTGAAGTTCATCCGGCCGTGGGCCGTGTCCAGCCACACGCCTCGCTCGTGGGCCTCCCGGGCTTCCGGCACCAGCTTGCCGTCAGCGTCGAGCACCCCGCCGGGGTTGGCCGTGAAGTAATGGGTGACGATGTCCCCTTCTTCGAGGATGGGCAGCAACTCCCGGATCACGTTGGCGTCGTAGCGCTTCTCCGTGTCGCCGATGTGCACCATCAGCCGCACGCCGGCTTCCTTGGCCGCCCGCTTGGCCATCCGGGGCATCTCCATGCCCATGATCTCCAGCGCCGGCGACACCATACGGGCCTTGACGCCTGAGATTATGTGGCGGTTCTCGTTGATTGTCTCCACGGTGTGGTCGAGGTCGATGCTGGAAGGGCTGAAGATATCCGGCGTGGTCGCCAGTCCGGTACGGCAGATGTGGAGCAGGCAGATGATCTCGGTCTCGCTGTTTGGCAGGATGTGCCGCGGGAACCCGCCGAAGGTGTCGCACCCGGAGCTGCCGGCGTCCACCATCGTGGTCACCCCGGCCCGCACGCCGCCGATGTTCGGGTCGACCCCGTTGGCGTTCACCCCGGCGAAGACATGGGTGTGCAGGTCGATCAGGCCCGGCGTCACCACCTTGCCCTTCACCTCCACCACCTGCGATGCCTCGGAGGCGTCGATGTCCGGCGCCACCCGCGCAATCTTGCCGTCCTGTATCGCAACATCGTTGACCCCATGAATGCCCTGCGACGGGTCAACCACCGTTCCGCCCTTGATCAGCAGGTCGTACATATTCTTCGCCTCCTCATCGCCCGTTCGGATATCCGGCTAACCATGAGGGGCGCACAGCCGTGCGCCCCCCTCTCCCGACTTTGATTCCTGTTAGTTGTTGAACAATTCGCCGACGGACATGCCCTTGTGAATGCGGATGATCGCCTCGCCCAGGAGCGGGGCCACCGACAAGACCGTGAACTTGCCGTTGCGCTTCTCCTTGCTGATGGGAATCGTATCCGTCACCACCACTTCCGTGAAGGCGCTCTTGGCCATTGTCTCCGGGGCGTTGCGCGACAACACGGGGTGGGAAGCGCAGCAGTACACTTCCTTCACGCCATGATCCAGCAAGGCCAGGGCCGCGTTGGCCACCGTGCCGCCGGTGTCGATTTCGTCATCGAAGGTCAGGGCCACCTTGCCCTTGACGTCGCCGATGACGTTCATCAGCTCGCTCTTGCCACTGTTGTCCGTGCGCCGCTTCTCGATAATGGCCAACGGCGCCGACAGGCGCTCTGCCACATCCCGGGCCTTCTTGCTGATTCCGATGTCAACCGCCACCACGACGAGATCGTCGATCGCCTTGTCGGCGAAGTACTGGGTCAGGATTGGCACCGCCGTCAGTTCGTCCACCGGCATGTTGAAGAACCCCTGCACTTGCGGAGCGTGCAGGTCCACCGTGAGTACCCGGTCCGCCCCCGCTGCGGTAAGCAGGTCCGCCACCAGCCTCGCCGTTATCGGCACCCGGGGCTGGTCCTTCTTGTCGGTGCGCCCATAGCCGTAATAGGGCATCACCGCCGTGATACGCCCTGCCGATGCCCGCTTGCAAGCATCGATCATGATCAGCAACTCCATCAGGTGATCATTGACCGGAGCGCAGATCGGCTGGACGATGAACACGTCTCGCTGGCGGATATTCTCCAGGATACGCACAAAGGTGTTGTCGTTGGCGAACTTGAACACCTCGACCTGGCCCACCGGTATACCGATGTATTCGCAGACCGAGTTGCTGAGCTCCTGGTGGGCATTCCCGGAAAACACTACCAACTCGTCGTGAATGCTGACCATTCGCCCTCCTGGATAAAGGGGGATTGCTGAGTTGTGTGGGCCGGCTTTTGGCCGGGAGGCCCGCCTCAGGACGGGGCACTGAGAGGTATCAAATGCCGCCGAATTATAGCACAGGGCTGTCCGGATCGGCGGCCCAACTGCTGGCAGGAGGCATCTGAATCAGTCCGCTGTGCTATCATATCCCTCACAGTCGGGGCCCCAATCGGCCGGAGGCCCGGTGTCGCTACAGGAGGGACGGTTTGGAGGTTCTGCTCAGCTCGCCTCGCGGGTTCTGCGCCGGTGTGGTGCGAGCCATCGACGTCGTCGACATCTGCCTCCGACGCTATGGCCCGCCCGTTTATGTCAAGCATCAGATTGTCCACAACCCCTACGTGGTCAATGAGCTGGAGTCCCGCGGCGCCATCACCGTGGAGGAGGTCGACGAGATTCCCGAGGGTTCGCTCGTTGTGTTCTCCGCCCACGGCTCGCCGCCCGAGGACTTCGACAAGGCCAAGGCCCGAAACCTCCGCGTCATCGACGCTGTCTGCCCTTTGGTCACTCGCGTCCATAACGAGGCCAAGAAGTACAGCCGCGAAGGCCGGCGCGTACTTCTGGTCGGCCACCGCGGGCACCAGGAAGTGCGCGGTACCATGGGCCAGGTCGACATGACCCTCATCGACGACAACGCCCCCACGGATCTCCCCGAATGGGGCGACAACGAGGAAATCGCCGTCCTCACCCAGACCACCCTTTCCGTGCGCGACACGGCAGAGGCCATAGACGCCATCAAGGGCCGTTTCCCGCAGGCCCTTGTCCGGAACGACATCTGCTACGCCACCACCAATCGCCAGGAGGCTGTGACCAAGATGGCCCACAGCGTGGACCTGGTGCTGGTAATTGGCGCTCAAAACAGCTCCAACTGCAACCGCCTTCGTGAGGTTGCTTCCGCCCAGGGAGTGCCAGCCCATCTGATCAACGGTCCCGAGGAAATCGACCCCGCGTGGCTGAAGGGCAAGAAGAAGGTCGGCATCACCTCCGGCGCCTCCACCCCCGAAGTGCTGGTAGAGAGCGTCATCGATGCCCTTGAACCGGAGCGCGTCACCATGCTCAGCGGCGTTGAGGAAGACGTTTCCTTCACCATGCCCCGGGAACTGCGCTAGCCATGGCCCGGCAGCACCGGGCTGAACAGCCAGCTCTCTGATGGCTGCCCACGGCGATCCGGGCGCGGCATCCCCCGACAGCACGGACAGCAGCAACCATCCGCGGATTGGGTCCATCCGACGCCGGGTTCTCTCTCTCCCGGCAATCATATCGGTCCTCATAGCTGCCGGTTTCCTGATTTTTATCGTCACCAGGGTCGATGTCGACCTCCAGGACGCATGGGCGCAGGTCCGCGCTGCCAACCCTTGGCTGCTGGTCGCCGCTTTTGCCGTTCACTACACCACTTTCCTATTCCGGGGCGCCCGCTGGCGCCTCCTGCTGGAGCTTTCCGCCGCTACCTCCGGCGATTCCGAGCCGGTGCCCAACCTGCTTTTCTGCACCCGCGCCGTGCTGCTTGGCTGGTTCGTCAACTCCATAGGATGGCTGAGATTGGGCGACGCCTATCGCGCCTACCTGTACCGCGAGGAACACAACGGCGCCTTCTCCGGAGCAATCGGCACCGTTCTGGCCGAGCGGGTGCTCGACATCTTTCTGGTTGCGCTGCTGCTCCTAGTCACGGCCCCGCTGCTTATCGGACAGGTGGGAGGCGGGGCTCTGTGGGGCTTCGTTACCCTCACCGCCATCATCATTGTCGTGCTGCTGTTCATCATGCTGACGCTGATGGTACGACTGCGACTGCTTCTGCTGCGTCGGTTGCCTGGGTGGCTGGCCTCGAGGTACGAGCGCTTCCTCCACGGCGCGACCACTCTCCGCTACCGGCTGCCCCAGACAACCGCGCTGGGCATTCTGGGCTGGATGGCAGAAATCGGGCGCATGTACCTGGTGGCGATGGCTCTCGGCTTCGAACTGAGTATGGCCCTGGTGGTCTTCCTTACCCTGGCCAACTCCCTGCTGTCCCTCGTCCCCACGCCCGGCGGGATCGGCGCCGTCGAGTCGGGGGTCGCCGGCCTCGCCGTCCGGCTGTCTGCACTGGCAAAGGAATCGGCCACCGCCCTCGTCCTGGTCGACCGTTCCATCACCTACATCAGCGTCATCATCGTGGGCGCGATCATCTTCGCCCTCCACCCCCTCTTTCGGCGGCGGGCAGCCGCTCAGGACAGCTGAGGCGCTGTACCCGCGTCCTGATCTCTTTCGATTGCCCGGAATGCGATAACAACGATGCTGTATACCGCAAGTTTCTACGAGCCCAGGCACTGGGTCGGGGTCCGCTACCGCATCTCCCGGGCTCACCCCAGGGGCGCCGGACCGAGTGGGAAGTCCAGCCCGGCCTGTACCCGTCCCGCGCCCTGCTCACCGACTACCGCAGCGGGAGCATCGACTTCACGGAACTTGACATTCGATACCGGGAGGAACTGGAAGCCACCCTCGAGCGCGACCCAGACTTCCGCGAGTTCCTGGAGCAGTTGCGCGACGACGGCGACTTCACCCTGCTTTGCTTCGAGCCCGAGGGAACCCCATGCCATCGCCGTTCCGCCGCAGCCTGGCTCCTGGAGCGCATTCCCGGCCTCGAGCTGGGCCGCCTCCGCTGACCGGCCGGGCTACTCGCTCCCCACTGGCCGCTCCATCAGTTGCATGGCGGCATCCCAGGGCGACAGGCCCTCGTGCAGCACCCGGAAGGTGGTCTCCGCGATGGGCATCTCCACATCCAGCTCCGCCGCCATCTTCAGCGCAGCCTCCGTGGCGTTGACGCCCTCGGCCACATTGTCCATCGACTCCCGGATTTCCGGCCAGGACCGTCCCAGCCCCAGCTGCTCCCCCACATACCGGTTGCGGCTCAGCCGGCTCGCGCAGGTCGCGATCACATCGCCCACCCCGGCCAGCCCGGCGAAGGTCAGCGGCTGGGCCCCTGCCGCCACTCCGAGCCGTGCGATCTCCGCCAGGGCCCGGGCAATGAACGCCGCTTTGGCGTTCTCCCCAACATCAAGGCCGTCGCAGATGCCCGCCCCAAGCGCCACGATGTTCTTCAGCGAACCAGCAAGCTCCACCCCCGTCAGGTCCCCGCTGGTGTACACGCGGAAGCGAGGTGACAGCAACGCCGCCTGCGCCCGCTCCGCCGCCTCCGGCGATTCCGATGCCACGACCGTCGACGCGGGCTTGCCCTGCGCTATCTCCTTGGCCAGGTTCGGCCCCGACAGCGAGCAGATCTCCAGCCCGGGTACCGACAGGAATTCCTCCCCCAGCACCTGGCTCATCCGCAGGGCCGTCGGCAGCTCCAGCCCCTTCGTCGCGTTCACCACCACCGCTCCAGGCGCCAGGTGCCTCGCGACCCGCCGCGCATTCTCCCGCAGCCGGTCCGACGGCACCGCCACCACCACCAGCGTGGACTCTTCCAGGTCTTTGGCTTCGGACGACACCCGCAGCGAGTCCGGAAACTTCACCCCAGGCAGGAACCGGCTATTCTCCCCGGCCTTTTCCAGCGTGGCACATTCGTCAGGACTTCTCGTCAGCAGTGTGACCGGGCGTCCCTCCGCCGCCATCACCATGGCCAGCGTAGTGCCCCAGGTCGTCGCCCCGACTACTACAGACTCGTCAGACAAGGGAAAACCCCGGATGCTTTCAATTGGGGAGAAACAGGAATGGATGGAATGCGGGAATGAGGAAAATTATACCGGTAGGGTCACTCGACCGGCGCGGCAGGGGCGCCTATCCGCCGCTCGCTGCCGTTGATCAACCGCTGAATGTTGTCCCGGTGCTGCCAGATGATCATGGCCGCGGCGGCTCCGGCAAACACCGTGTAGGTTATCGAGTACCATCCGATAAGCGCCAGCCCAACCAGCGAGGCCGCCCCCGCCAGGACTCCGATGATCGATCCCAGCGAGATGTAGCGGCTCCCCAGGGCGGTTACCAGGAAAGTGACCGTCGCAACCACCGCCGGTACCGGCGTCATCATCGACAACCCACCCAGCGCGGTCAGGATGCCGCGACCGCCGCGAAATCCCAGGAACACCGGCCAGTTGTGTCCTACCAGCGACACCAGTGCCGCCACCACCTCTCCCAGGTATGTCCCGATGACCTCCCGGGCGAGCAGAACCACCACCACGCCCTTGGCGATGTCCAGCGCCAGTACAACCGCCGCCGACTTGCCGCCACCGGTGCGCAACACGTTCGACATACCGGTACGCCCGCTGCCGAACTCCCGCACATCCATGCCGAGCCGCCACCGGAGCAGCATGTAGCCCCACGACAGCGACCCCACCAGGTACGATATGACCACCACCGCCACGTACTGAAGGGCTGCCGGCTGCCCCGGCAGGTAGATGACGCACAGCGCCGCCACTGCGGCCAGCAGCGGGATCGCCACAATCTGGATCACAAGGGTGCGGGGAAGCTGTTTCATTGTCGCCTGAAGACCAGCCGGAGATGGGTGTGGTCGAACCGGAATGCCTCCCGGATACGGTTTTCCAAGTACCGTTTGTAGGTGTAGTGTATCAGCCTCGGGTCGTTCACCGTAAACAGGAAAGTGGGCGGATTTATCCCAACCTGCCGCACCCTGTTGATGCGCGCCCGCACACCCCGGTTCCGCTTCACCATCGGTGGGTTGTGGTCCGACATCGCGTCCGCCAGCATGAACTGCAGGTCGCGGCTGGCCACAATTCTCCGCCGCTCGTCCCACAGCGACATCGCTGCATCCATCAGCCCGCCGATGCCCTGCTCCAGCAGCGCCGATGTGAAGCAGACGGGAATATACGACATGAAGTGCAGCCGCTCCCTCACCAGCGCCTCCGCCTCAGCCCGGGCGTAGCGGCCCTGCTCCTCCCGCAGGTCCCACTTGTTGACCACCACGATCACGCCACGGCCCATCTCCCAGGCCAGCCCGGCGATGTGTGTGTCCTGCGCAGTTGCAAGCTCCGACGCGTCCACCACGATCAGCGCGATATCGCACCGGTCCACTGCCCCAACGGCCCGGATTACGCTGTACTTCTCAATTCCCTGCTGCACCTGGCCTGGCCGCCGCATGCCCGCGGTGTCCACCGCCACCACCTCGCGGCCGCGGTAGGTGAACTGCGTGTCCAGTGCGTCCCGCGTCGTCCCCGCCACCTCGCTCACGATCGACCGTTCCTGCCCCAGGATGGCGTTCAGCAGCGCTGACTTCCCCACATTGGTGCGTCCCACGATCGCCAGGTTCAGCTCCGCCTGCGGGGGCACATCCTCCAGTTCCCCGGCGTCGTCCAACTCAGCAGACTCGTCGGAAAACTCTTCGTCCGCCCACTCCTCTTCGTCATCGGGGACGATCGTCGGCTCAGGCAGGTGGGAGAGCACACGCTCCATCAGGTCGTGGATGCCATAGTTGTGATACGCGCTGATTGGAGTGGGATCACCCATGCCCAACTGATAAAACTCTGGGGTATTCATCTCCCTGTTGTCGTTGTCCACCTTGTTGACCGCCAGCACCACCGGCTTGTGCGTCGTGCGCAGACGGTTGGCGGCGATCTCGTCCGACGGCGTCAGGCCTTCCGCCACATCCGACATCATGATGATCACATCGGCGTCGGCCATCGCCATTTCGGCCTGTTCCTGCACCTTGGCCCTGATTGCCCCCTCCGGGTCTGTTTCCAGCCCTCCGGTGTCCAGCAGGATGAACCGGTAGCCCTCCCAGTCGGTGTCCGCCATCAGCCGGTCCCGCGTCGTCCCCGCCACGTCCGACACGATCGCATGCCTCCAGCCGACAATGCGGTTGAAGAGCGACGACTTGCCCACATTGGGCCTTCCAACGATTGCTACTATGGGAAGAGGCATTGGTCTGCTACCTTCAGGAACAATTCCATGTTCAGATTCCAGAGTGGGTTAAGAATTGCAGGGACGAGCTAGACGAGAAAGGGTTGCAGGATATTGACCATCCTTTCCACCCTTTGAATATCCTCTCGAATAATATCGGCATTCAAGAGCAGGCTTCTCTTGTAGTAGTTCTTGTGGAGCGCTTCGCCAGCGCGGGACATATCCAGAATGCCCGGCTGGCGGTATCTCTGGCGAGCGTTCACTACGACGTTTTCGAAATCGTCGTGCCGCTCGTACTCCCACCCGTTGGCGGCGGCGACAGCCTTGATGATATGAGACGCCGCGCCCCAGCCTTTCTCCGATGCCTGGTGCAGGTCGCCCTGGGCCAGGTAGGACTTGCTTCGCTCAAGAAAGCTTTTGGCGAGTTCCACATGGTCGGCGACAATTTCGGTGGCCATCCGATGCTTCTCCGTTTTGCTGCCAGTGGTACGAAATTCAAGAGAAAGTCAGAGCTGGAGCATTACCCCTCGCCCAATAGGAACTCCAGGACCGCCTTCTGGGCGTGCAACCTGTTGTGCGCTTGCGGGTAGGCCACCGACTGCGGGTGTTCCAGCATTCCCGGCGGCACTTCCTCGCCGTAGTGGGCCGGCATGTCGTGCATGAACAGTGCGCCGGGGTTGGCCTGCGCCATCAAAGCCGGGTCGACGGTGTAACCAGCGAACTCCTTCCGCCGCGCCTCGGCTTCGTCTTCTTGGCCCATGCTCGCCCACACGTCCGTGTACACCACATCCGCTCCGGTCACCGCCTCCTGGGGCGACCGTACGCACTGCACCCGCCCGGCTCCCCGTTCCCGCCCGGCTGACACCGACCCTTCGTCCAGGTCATACCCGGCAGGCGATGCGCAGTTGAAGTTCATGCCAACTCCCGGCAGAGCCAGGCACAGGCTCCGGGCCACGTTGTTGCCGTCGCCCACATAGGCCAGGGTCAACCCGTCCAGGTCTCCCTTGTGCTCGTAGATTGTCAGCAGATCGGCCATAGTCTGGCAAGGGTGTTCCCAGTCCGACAGCGCGTTGATCACCGGTACCGAAGCGTACTTAGCCAGCTCCTCAAGGTTCTCGTGCCGGAAGACCCGGGCGACGATGCAGTCCACATATCCGGACAGTACCCGCGCCACATCCGACACGGGCTCGCGCGAGCCCAGACCGACTTCCTCGCCACCCATGTACAGCGAGTAGCCCCCCAGCTGCTCCACGGCCACCTGGAAGCTCACCTTGGTACGCAGCGAAGGCTTCTCAAACAGCAATGCCACCGACTTGCCCGCGAGCGGACGGTGCCCGTGCCGCGCCTTTCCCTGCGCCCCCCGCTCGATCAGACGCACAGTCTCCGAGGCGGAAATATCGTTGATGGAAATGAAGTCCCGTTTCTCTGCCATGAATTCAATCCCTTACCGGATGGTACTCGAATACGGGCACCCGTTCAAGAAAAGCTGCCCACTAGGCAGGGTCTTTTGTTTTTTTCCTCCCCCTGAGGGGGAGGATTGGGGCGGAGGTGAAATCCCGGCAAAGGACATTGCCACGAAACGCACTATTGTCCCCAGGGAGAGGGCTGGGATCACTCCGCTACCAGTCCCGAATGCCCAGGCCGGGCCTCCGCGTCAAGTTGACTATCCGGAAAACAATATTTACCATTTGCAGTCGAAGCTTCAGATTTGCTGTGAAATAGACGAATCGGGTTGTAGGTTTGGATCATGCAGGCCGTTTCGGGAATACTGCCGGAAACAACTCCGCAAGCTCACGATGTCGCGGAGTTTCGGGACCTCTCCTACCCAGCTTACAGGGCCGAGTTGCGCGCCCTGAGAGTCCACCTGCTTTCACTTCAGGAGTGGGTCATCGCCAACGGCAAGAGGTTGGCCGTGGTCCTCGAAGGTCGGGATGCGGCTGGCAAGGGCAAGCTCTCCGCCGGTATCACCCACTATCTCAACCCCAAGTCCTGCAGAATTGTGGCCCAGGGCACACCCACCCCGCAGGCCATGCGCAACTGGCTCGGCCGTTACTACCGCGTGATGCCACAGGAAGGCGAGATCGTCGTCTTCGACCGGTCCTGGTACTCCCGGGCTATGATCCAGCCCGCCATGGGCTACTGCTCCATGCGCCAGTACCACTACTTCATGAACCGGGTGAATGACTGGGAGCAGAAGCTTGTGGACGAGGGTGTCACCCTCATCAAGCTATACCTGTCGGTATCCCAGGAGGCCCAGGACCTCCGGTTCAAGCTCCGCAAGAGCAGCGATCTCCAGTACTGGAAATACTCTGCAAACGATCGCATGGCCGCCGAACGCTGGCAGCTGCTCACCTACTTCAAGGAGCGCATGTTCGCGGTCACCTCCACCGATTACGCCCCTTGGGTGATAATCAATTCCGACAACAAGAACCAGGCCCTTCTGAACGCAATTCATTGTATACTGGAAAGGTTCGGCTACGAGGACAGCGGACTCGTCCACCCGTCCTTGCAGGCCGAATCGGAAGCGCAGCAGGAATTCTTGGACCTTCAGGTCGACGGCGTCCTGTTTACTGGTCTCAATAGAGAACAGGTGGCGGTGTTGGAGCGTATACGCATACATGAATAGAGATGAGTTGCCGCAAATGGCGGCCGCCGGTGGTCTGGTTCTGTCCGGCGGCCACGCATTGCTTATACGGAAGCACCATTTGTGGGACCTCCCCAAGGGCAAGTTGGATGGAGATGAAGACCCCCGGGTTTGTGCAATTCGGGAGATATCGGAAGAAACAGGGCTGAATCCAGACCTCCTTGCTATTCGCGCCCCTCTCTGCCGTTCCAGGTATGTTTCCTATTACTCCTTCGGCCCCGTGAACAAGACCGTCGACTGGTTCCTGCTGGACTACGCCGGCGATTTGGCAGATCCGCTCACTCCAGAGCTCTCCGAGGACATCGACCTCTGCCGCTGGATACCAACCGGCAAGCTCCTCGAGACGGTTCACTCCGCCCGCGAATACCTCAGGCCCGTGTGGCCCGCCATAGATCTGGCCCTGAACCCCTCTCTCGCCGGGCAGCCTCGGTCCTAGCGCAAAACCCTGACCTCGGTCGCTCGGTACCGCCCCTCCTTGCTGTCCATCTGCTATTATGGTGCATCGTTATTCGATGGTCTTATCGTTTTCTCTATAATCATCCATACGACAATGAGGGCAGTATCATGCCAGGCCCAGACCTCAAGGCCGGACTGCAGGGCCGGATGGAAACGGTGGTGAGCGAGGCCAACGTCGCCCCTCACGTTCCCAAGTTCAGCACCCCGTCCATGATTCAACTCATGGAGCAGGCGTCCATGGAGGGCGTGCAATCTCACCTCCTGCCCGGCGAGACCACCGTGGGTTTCGAGGTACACGTCCGTCACCTCGCCCCTGCCGACATCGGCGACACCATCACCGCCACTGCCGAGCTCACCGAGGTCGATCGCAACCGCCTCACCTTCCGGGTGGAGGCGCATCACGGCGACCGCAAGATTGGCGAGGGCACCCACCGCCGGGCTGTCATCCAGACGCCTTCCTGACCGCTGGTATCCACCTTCAGGCGTGTGTAGCAGGTTCCAGCTCCTTTTAGGAGAGCCTTGGAGCCTGCACGACTTAGTCTGGGAGTGCGGGAGAACTCCCTTACCTCTCGGGGTACGAGGGTCTTCCCGTATCACAGAAATGCCTTCAGTCCCGACCCATTCAAGCATTTCCTTGCAGGGAAGCCTCTCCAGTAAATTCGCCTGTGGGGCGTTGTGCCCCCGCTTATGCTAAAATCCGGTTCGCGCCGCACACGCGGAGGCACGCGCCAAGACCGGCTCCGCAGTGCATCGTCCATCCGATTCCGAATAACCTGTTGTTGTCCGGGAGCAGCGATTATGGCCAACATGGAACATGTCCAACTCGTAAGGCGAGGGCGGGATCACGTCGCCCGCTGGAGAGATGCCAACCCCACCGAGCAGCTCGACCTGAACGCCGCCTACATGAGCTACGTCCGGGCTCCTCAGGTCAATATCAGCGGAGCAGACCTACGCCACTCCGACCTTATGGGCGCCGTGATGCGTAGGGCCAACCTTTCCGGTTGCTACATGAACCCGGCCCACATGTACCATGCCGACCTCAGGGAGTCCGACCTCACCAACGCTCTGCTCCATGGCGCCAACATGCGCGGTGCCGACCTTCGCGGCGCCGACCTGTCTGGTGCCGACCTGGACCGTGCCGTCCTCTCCGACGCCGATCTCTCCGGCGCCAACCTGACCAACGCAAACCTGCAGCGCACCAGCCTCATCGGCGCCAAATTGACTGGCACCAATTTGACCGGTGCCAATTTCTCCGGAGCCGACCTTGTCCGCTCCAACCTGGCCGAAGCCAATCTCGCCGATGCTGACCTGTTTCAGACCAGGATCTGGGGCTGCGACCTGGAAGGGACAAACGTGGAGGGCGCCGCCTTCGGCTATACCGTGATACAGGACTGCGACCTGCGCGGTGTTGTAGGTCTCGGGGCTGTGCGGCACGACGCCCCCAGCAGCATCGGGGTGGATACCGTCTACCGGTCCGGGGGCCAGATCCCTGCGTCTTTCATGACGGGGGCCGGCATCCCGACCTCCGTGGCCGCCCTCCAGGAAACTGTGTCTGCCACGCAGCCGCCCCTGACCGAATGTTACATCTCCTGTCACGACGAGGACGAGGAGTTCGCCCGCAAGTTGGCCGATGAGCTCAGCGCGCAGGGCATAAATGCCTGGGTGTTCTCCCAACGCAGGCGCGGCAACCCCCTTGTCTCCCGTCTCAGTTCCTCGGACCAGGAGGAGATCGAGCGCTGGCTGCGCAACTATGACCGGCTGATCGTTGTAGCCTCCTCTCGCGCACTCGACACCGAGGCCATCCTCAACGACATCACTGCCGCCAGGGTGAAGCAGGACTCAGCCGACCGGTGGCTGCTCTACTTCGTCGCCCCCGACGACGGGCTGATGCGCCCCAGCGGCCGCGCTGCCCGGAACATGGCGGCCGAGAACATCATTTTCGACCTGCGCGACGGAGACCCAGCAACCTATGACGCCGAGTTCGCCAAGCTCGCCGATGCCCTCAAGCAGGACCAGCCCGCCAGCGCCGGCGTCCCAGTCGTCGACTTCCAGCTCTGAACTGCTCCGGCCAGCGGTCGGATTCCAGGAAAAGTCAAAGGGGAGGGCACAAGTCCCTCCCCTTCGGTTTGTCCCTCAAGACGGCGACCTCGACGAATCCGCCGGCCTTCCTCAGAACTCGACCCTCGTCCGGCTAGGAAGCGTCAGGTTCCTGGCTCTCCCGAAGTCGCTCCTCCAACTCCCGGACGCGCGCTTGGGCCGCGTCGCGTTGCGCCTCCGCGGCTATCCGGGTGGCACGTTCGTCTTTGAAGGTAGGCAGGTAACGTCCTCCCACAGGGTCGTACCAGCGCAGTTCACCCCGCTCCCAGCAGAGGTCCAGGTTGAGAGCTTCGCTGTGGCCCCAGAGATGCTCATCGTCCACACGGTGAATGGTAACCGGTTGGTATTCCCCTTCCACCAGCCGGTCGCCAGCTAGATGGCTATGATGGAACCGCCCCCCGGAAGGATCAAATCGCCAGTACTCCAGGACCCCCATCCTTTCATAGTCTTCCCTCTTGGTAGTCTCATCGCGCCGGCCGGTACTCGGTGAGGCCACCTCAAGGACGAAATCGGGCGGCTTGCCCTGTTCGGGGATCAGGTATCCCATGCGAAACTCGTTGACGACCGGGTCGGCGTCGAAAGCGATCAGCAGATCGGGGTAGCGCACACCCTCATAGGTCCTGGATGGAATAAGCGCGGCAGCTATTTCGCTAGTGATGATGGTGCTCTCCGGGTTGCCGAAATGAGCAGCCAGGGAGCCAGGATAACCAGGAAAATTGACTTTGTAGTAGGCGGTCAATTCGTCCGGCGGCGCGGGGAGAAACTGGAAAGTACCCAGCGCGTCCTTCGCAGTAGCTTTGGGTTTCATGGTCATAGCAAGCCTCGCTGGGCGAGGATATCGGCCAAGTATGTGAGCATCATATAGCGGAGCCACACAATACGAAAGGGGCCGGCGAAACGCCGGCCCCTGGGTGTCCGTGGCTTGCAGTGCAGAGTTGAGGGCTAGATGTAGTCCTCTTCCTGCATCATGCCGATGTTGTCGCGGGACTGCTGGAGGCCGCGGCCGACCTGCTCGCGCAACTGCTCGATCATCTCATCGGTGATCTCGCCGCCATTGTCCATGGCGTTGTCGCGGAAGTTGTCGAAAGCGAACTGCTCGGTGTCGCCGTGAGGCATGGACGAGAAGAATTCGCGCTCGAACACGGGAAGCTCGCCGGGGCCGAAGTAGCCCTTGCCCTCGAGCTCGTAGCCCTCGAGGTCGTGGGTGCCCTTGCCCAGCACCTGGCCGGTAGAGGCGTAGTGCTCCATGACGGTGGACAGGCCGTACTTCTGGATCGGGCAAACCTTCATGCAGATGCCGCAGCCCAGATAGCGGGCCATGACGGGGCGGCAGCGCTTGAAGTAGAGCTTGTTCTTCTCGATGCCCCTCCACCAGATCTTGTCACGCATCAGAGCGCGGCCCGGGCAGCGGTTCACGCAGACCTGGCAGACCTGACAGAAAGCATGGATGCCATAGTCCACCGGCGAGTCATGGGTGACGTTGGCGTCGGTGGTGATGATCATGATGCGGCAGCGGGAGCCGACATGCGGGGTCAGCAGGTAGCCGCAGGCGCCCAGGGAGCCGAGGCCGGCAGCGACGAACATCGGAATGTAGGGACCGGTGTTGTCGTTGGGGCTGTGGACCTGCGCTCGGTAGCCGAGACCCTGGATGAACTTCGCCATTTCCAGACCAGCCGCGCCCTCGGTGCGGTAGGTGCTGGAGTGGACGATCTCAGCGTCGATGCTGGGGATGGTCTGGGTCGGCTCGAAGTCCTGTTCGTATGCCAGACAAATGGCATGCGGGAACTTGACCCAGTCCTTCTTGCTCTGGTAGGTGTAGCGGTGGTCATAGGCGGTCATGCCGACTTCGATGTAACCCAGTTCACGGGCCTTGCTCTTGATGGCCTCGGTTACGTCTTCGCCGGTGGGCTCGGCCGTGGGTTCCTGGTCGCCAGTCATGCGAGCGGCCAGAATCAGCGGCTGGTTGAGCCTGTCATGTTCCTTCCGGATCTCACGCATCTCGACGTGCTGGTCGCGGATTGCGTTGGCCCAGTCGCGAGATGCCCGCTCGGTGATGTTCATGGTTTCCAGAGGATATTCCCTGGCGTACCAGTCAACCTCGCGGCCGGTGAGAGGAATCCCGGGCACGGTTTCCAGCTCTTCGGGGACCTGGATGGTAACGGCTTCCTCGCCGAGGTACTTGCCAGGCCGTACGACCTCATGGCCTATCTTTAGCATACCTTCCCTCCAAAATATGTTACGCCGGGCAACGCGGGGTTTGCCTTGTTCGCAACGATAAACCCGCACCATTTTGATTGTCAACCCTTATACCACTTTGATTTTGATATTCGATTACGGCATATAGATTAACGCCCGGCAGGATACGAACCACTTTCAGAATCTTCCTAGCTTCGCCGTTGACTGATTTCGTCAAGAGTCGGCTGTTTTTCGTTCAACAGACCCAATTAGCCCCCGGTACGCCTCGCTATCATCGCCGTCGCCAACGGGCTCGCCCCCGAACGCACTGCCACATCCACCAAGGATGGTTGCCCCGATGCCAGCGCCCGGCCCACCGCGCCCGCCACTTCTCCCGGTTCTTCCACGTGTTCCGTGTACCCGCCGATGGCCTCCACCACCTTGTCGTAACGGATGTGCCGCAGGTCCGTTCCGACGGCCCGTCCGAAGTAGGCCACCTGAAAGGTCTTGTCGATGCCCCAGGTCGCATCGTTCCCAAGAACCGTGGTTATGTTCAGGTTGTGCCGTATGCAGGTGTCGTACTCCATGGAGTAGAACCCGAACGCCCCATCCCCGATGAACACCAATACCTTCGAGTTCGGATTCGCCAGTTTCGCCGCCATGCCGTAGGGAATGCCCGCCCCCAGGTGGCTCAACGGGCCCAGACGCATGAAGTGTCCCGGCTTCCTGGCCTTCATGTAGGCACGGCCCCACTGCACATAGTCGCCCCCGTCGAATATGATGACCGAGTCTTCGTCCAGGTGCTTCTCCAGCCCGGTGTACACATCCAGAGGGTGCATCGGCGCTTCCCCGGTGGCCTTGCCCCGCAGTTCCTCGTCCCAAGCGTTGCGGTCCTGCCGCAGCTGGTCCACCCAAGCCGCCTTGGACTCGCCCGCACCCGACGACATAGCCGATGTCAGCTGCTCCACAACTGCACCAAGGTCTCCCTGTATGCCCACGGCCACGCCACGGTTGCGGCCGATCTCCGCCGGCGACGGGTCCGCCTGGATCAGCTTGGCGTCCGCGGAGAAGACTCCACCGTAACGGTACCGGTGGTCCAGCCGCTTGCCCAGGAGCAGCACCGCGTCCGCCTCACGGAACCGCCGCGCCGTAGGGTTCAGCGCGCCGTCGGCGTACCCGAAGCACAGCGGGTGCTCGTCGTCCAGCAGTCCCCGTGCCTGCTCCACGGTGAATACCGGGATGCCCGTGCTTTCGGCCAGCTTCTCCAGCTGCTCCGGCTCCACCGAGTATCGGGCCGGGTTGCCAGCGATGATGACCGGGCGTCTTGCGCCTCGCAGCAGGCTCGCCGCCTCCTCGATGAGCGAAGGGTCCCCCTGGGGCCGCCCCATCGGCCGGTATTCCTGCGGCAGGTACTGCGGCAGGTCCTCCTCGCTGATCTCCGCCTCCTGCAGATCAATGGGCAGAGTCAGGTGCACCGGGCCCGGACGCCCCGTGGTGGCCGTGCGGAATGCCGTGGCCACATACTCCGGGATGCGCTTCAGGTCGTGAATCAGCCACGAGCCCTTCGTCACCGGCGCCGCCATGTTTATCTGGTCAATCTCCTGGAAGGCTGCCATCCCCTTCTCAGGCAGCTCGGCGCTCCCTGCCACGAAGATCACCGGACTCTCCGAGGTGTAGATCGCCGGCAGCGCCGAAATGGCGTTGGAGAACCCGGGGCCGCCAGTGAAGATCCCGCACGCCGGCCGCCCGGTGATGCGTGCATAACCGTCAGCCATGTGCAGCGCCGCCCCTTCGTGCCTCGTGTCTATGAACTCGATGCCCTCGTCTGCCGCCGCATCCACCAGCGGCAGGATCGTATCTCCGACAATCGTGAACACCTTCTCGATGCCTTCCTGTTTCAGGCAGCGTATGAACAGGTGTCCACCGTTGAGCTTTGGCATGTTCCCTCCTGGACTGGACTCTCGAAAGGCAGGCTGCGGCCTTCTATAGCCTACCTGCTTTGCAGTACCCGCCCCCGGCGATTTACAACCTCCGTATGATATACGAAGGTGTGTTGTATGCAAAACGAGACGGCCATTGCACTGGGGCCATAAGTTGACTATAGAGAAGGAAGAAACGACTCCCGCCGGTACCCTCTATGTCGTCGGCACACCCATCGGCAACCTGGAGGACCTGTCCCCCCGTGCCGCCCGCGTACTCGGGCAGGTCTCCCTCGTCGCCGCAGAGGACACCCGCGTCGCCCGCCGCCTGCTGGCCCACCTGGGCATCCACCCCCGGCAGCTCAGCTTCAACGAGCACAACTGGTCCCAGCGCCTGGATTCGGTCCTTGGAGCCCTCGAACAGGGCGATGTGGCCCTGGTCTCCGACGCGGGTATGCCCGGCATCAGCGACCCGGGACGCGAGCTGGTGGCGGCCGCGGCCGCCCGGGGAATCCGGGTCGAGTCCGTCCCCGGCCCATCGGCAGTCACAACCGCCCTTTCCGTCTCGGGATTGCCCGCCGATGCCTTCCAGTTCCTTGGATTCCTGCCTCGCCGTCGACGAGAGCGCCTATCAGCCCTCGGCGAAGCCGCGACTTCCCCACTGACCCTCGTGCTGTTCGAAGCCCCGCACCGGCTGCGGGCCACACTGGAGGACATCGCCGCCACCTTTGGCGACCGCCCCGTCGCTGTCTGCCGCGAGCTCACCAAGCTGTACGAAGAGGTATTCCGCGGAACCCCCTCGAATGCCCTGGAGCACTTCCAGTCTCCGCGCGGCGAATTCGTCATCGTGCTCGCCGGAGCGCCAGCGAATGAGGGAAGCGATGCAACAGCCCCTGAAGAACTCTTTGAACTCCAGAAGTTCCTCGTTGAGATGCGGGCCGAAGGGGTCCCTGCCCGCCAAGCCGTATCCGAGGCATCCAGCCGCTTCGGCATCCCCAGGAACCGGGCCTACCAGCTATGGCTGGAGTCAGCTTCCTCATCCCCCTCGTGAGAAGCCCAAGACGTACTCTTCAGCTCATCCACCCCTGAATCATGAAGATTGCCAAGTCATTGTCAGAACTGTGATTCGTCTGATTTTTGGATTTCGCTGAAAGGACCCCAATCCTGCGCATCCTTTAATCCTGTGAATCCTGATTCAGACAAAATTAAGAGCGAACCTACTTTGCAATCGTCCTGTCTCCCCCAACACCGGGTCTCTTGCCATCCAAAGAAACAAGCGGTACCATTGTTGAGGCATAATAAGAACATAAGTACGCTCTAAAGCACTGCCGTCTGCACCTGAAGCCCACTGGAAAAACTACCGGAAATTACCCGAAATTACCGTGTTATTGATTTTTCGGCACGAGGAACAGCCTGCCTGAAACCACGAAAGTGAATGGAAACGCTCGTAAATGAACGGAAAAACAGTATTTCCCAGCCCTCGCCATCCTCCCCCAACGCATCACTCGGAAACTGCCCAAGAGTCGCCGCCAATCCTGAATGGCTTTCCCGCAATTCCTTCCCCGTGACAACGGGAGGCAGTAACTCACGTCCATAATTTCACCTCGCTAAGGCGTTTCTACCACCTGAACCGAACCGTCAAAGGTATCGGCGGGGCCTTCCAATTGTTCCCTCTCCCGCCGGGAGAGGATTAGGCCTTTCCTGAGCTTGCCGAAGGGGTGAGGGCGTTCTCTCTTTCAGCAGCAAGTTGCCGAAATACCCGATTTCGCTCCTTACCCACCAAGCAGAGGGAAGATTAAAAGGGCCTTGGGCTCCTGAATCTGGACAATTCCAATGTCGTTGTCAGACCCTTCGGCCAGCTCAGGACTGATTCATCTGATTTTGGGATTTCTCTGATAGGACTCCAATCCTGCGCATCCTTTAGTCCTGTGAATCCTGATTCAGACAAATTCAAGAGCGAGCCGACTTTGCAATCGCCCTGTGCTCCCGAATGACATCGCGGCAATATTCAGCACTGCAATGCTATACTCTCCCTTTAATCCAAACTGATGATTCAGGCGGGCAGCGAATATTCTCGGTCTGTTCAACATAGTGTCCGAGGGGACGTCCGGCGCCCGCGGAGGCCGCGGGATCTACTACGGTTGGTGGCTGGTGCTCATCACCGGCCTCGTCATGGTCATCGCCACCGTCCCCCTCTTCCACGCGATGGCTGTTTGGGCTGTCGCGCTGGAGCTCCACTTCGGCTGGACCCGTGCCCAGCTGGGACTCGCCCTGACCCTCACCCGCGTCGAAAGCGGCCTCATTGGCCCCCTCGAGGGCTACCTCGTCGACCGCGTGGGCACTCGGCGCATGGTGTTCATCGGCCTCATTATCCTGGGCGGCGCCTGGATTTTCTTCTCCCGTGTCGAAAACCTGTGGATGTTCTATGTGGCCTATGTCCTGATGGCGGTGGGGCAGGGTCTCGGCAGCTGGATTCCACTGATGACCATGCTCAACAAGTGGTTCACCCGCCGCCGCTCCTCCGCCATCGGCTGGGCCAACGTGGTCAGCCGGTTCGGCGCCCTCATCATGGTCCCCGCCATCGCCTGGACCGTGGCCGACTCCCCCGGCCGCATCGGTTGGCAGATGACCGCGCTCATCCTGGGCATCGGCATCCTTGTGCTGGCCGGCCCCCTTTCCTACATGATTCGCAACGACCCCAAGGACTACGGCGAGGTCCCCGACGGCGCTGCCCCCCGGCCCACCTCAACGGCAGGCGGCAACCCCGCCCCTTCACAGCCACGCCAGGAGGAACTGACCGCGACCGAGGCCCTGCGCACCCCTGCCTTCTGGCTCATCGCCTTCGGCCACGGCTTCACCTCCATGGTCATCCTCGCCATCATGACCCACCTCGGCCTGCTCATGGTCGACCAGGGTTACACCGGGCAGGACGCCGGTTGGGTCGTCTCCGTTTACACCGGTGTCGCCATGGTCTTCCAGCTCGTTGGCGGCTACGCCGGCGACCGGATGTCCAAGCGCGTGGCCCTGGCCTTCTTCACCGTAATCCAGGCCGGCGGAGTGCTGATACTGGTCGTCGCCAACAGCCTGCCCATGTTCTACCTGTTCGGCATCCTCTTCGGCGCCGGGTTCGGAGGCCGCAACCCCCTGACCGTCGCCATCCGCGCCGACTACTTCGGTACCGGTTCTTTCGGCAAGATTCTCGGGTTCTCCACCGTCCCGATGAACTTGCTGCTGCTCATTGCGTCGCCATTCGCCGGCTGGATGTTCGACCAGTACGGCAGCTACGACCTCGCCTTCCTGATACTGGCCGGCCTCAACGTCATAGGCGCCGTGTGCTTCCTGGTCGCCAGCCGCCCCAGACCCCCCCGTCGCCTCGCCCCGGTCCAGGCAGTTCCCGCCATCAAGTAGCCGGAACCGTAACAACACGCCTATTATTGATATATTTCGTATTCCTGTATGAGCTAATGGCTCAATTGCCTGCATGATGTAAACTCTCTTTTTTACAGTCCGTTACGGCGAGTGACGAACTCTTTGGGAGACCATCATCCTCGGTACGGAACAAAGAGAAGCCGCGGGCGGGCGCCGTATCTTTTACGGCTGGTGGTTGGTGCTCATCTCCGGCCTCGTCATGGTCATCGCCACCGTGCCTTTGTTCCACGCCATGACCGTCTGGGCGGTGGCCCTCGAGCGCCATTTCGGCTGGACTCGGGCCCAGCTGGGAATGGCCCTCACGTTGACCCGCGTCGAAAGCGGCCTCATCGGCCCTCTTGAGGGCTACCTCACCGACAAGATAGGCGCCCGCCTCATGGTGCTGGTTGGCCTCGTCATCCTCGGCGGGGCCTGGATTTTCTTCTCCTTCGTCGACAACCTGTGGATGTTCTACGCCGCCTACATCCTGATGGCGGTTGGTCAGGGACTCGGCAGCTGGATACCGTTGATGACCATGCTGAACAAGTGGTTCGTCCGCCGCCGCTCCTCTGCCATCGGGTGGTCCAACGTCGTCAGTCGTCTCGGCGCACTGCTCCTGGTGCCTCTCATCGCCTGGTGCGTGGCCGACGCTCCAGGGCGCATCGGATGGCAGATGACTGCCCTGATCCTCGGCATCGGAATCCTGGTCTTGGCCGCGCCCCTCGCCAGCCTGATCCGCAACGACCCACTGGACTACGGTGAAGAGCCCGACGGAGAGCCTCCGCGCCATGTGGAGTCTGACGGCTCCGCCCCTGCGCAGCCACTCCAGCAGAGCATGACCGCAGGCGACGCCCTGCGCACCCCGGCCTTCTGGCTCATCTCCTTCGGGCACGGCTTCATCTCGATGGTCATCCTGGCCATCATGACGCATCTCGGACTGCTCATGGTCGACAAGGGGTACACCGAGCAGGATGCGGCATGGGTGGTCTCGGCCTACATTGGGATGGCGGTAGTCTTCCAACTGATCGGCGGCTACACTGGCGACCGGATGTCCAAGCGGGTGGCCCTGGCCTTCTTCGCCACCGTGCAGGCAGCAGGCGTGGTGGTGCTGGTCATCGCCCAGACCATGCCCATGTTCCTGTTCTTCGGCCTCCTGTTCGGCGCCGGAATGGGGGGCCGCAGCCCGCTCACCGTGGCCATTCGCGCCGACTACTTCGGGACCGTCTCCTTCGGCAAGATCCTGGGCCTCTCCACCGTCCCCATGAACCTGCTGCTGCTGATCGCCTCGCCCTTCGCCGGCTGGATGTACGACCAGTACGGCACCTACAGCCTGGCCTTCCTGATACTGGCCGGCCTGAACATCATCGGCGCTCTCTGCTTCCTCGCCGCCGCTCCACCCGCGCCGCCAGCCCCGAGAGTAGTTCAGGAGTCGCCATTCCCTGCGTGACGGTCTTTGCCCAGTTGAATCGAAGAAGGGAAGGAGTTCATTACGAGGGGTAATTGCTGCTGGTCTTTCGTGATATAGACTTACCTTCTGTCAGTCTGCAGAAATGAGCCGTTCAAGACCGGCGAGGTGGCCGCATGATCGGACCGGAGTCCCCCGAACAACCCCAGAGTTCCCGCTTCTTCTACGGCTGGTGGATGGTGCTGCTGGCCGGGCTGGTGATGATTGTTGCCACAGTACCGCTACATCATGCGTTGCCAGTGTGGGCCGTGGCGCTTGAGCAGCACATCGGCTGGACCCGGTTCCAACTGGGAATGGCCCTTACCATCACACGCCTGGTTGGGCTGGTTGATCCTGTGTTCGGCTACATTGCCGACCGCTTCGGTCCTCGCCGGACGGTGTTGACCGGGCTTTGCATCCTGGCCGCTGGAACCGTTCTTTTCGGACTGACACGAAACCTCTTGGGTTTTTATGTTGCGTTCGCGGTCATGGCGGTGGGCAGCTCACTGTGCGGCAACATTCCATTATTGGTGCTGCTCTGTCGCTGGTTCGTACGGCACCGAGCCACTGCCATTGCGATTTTCTTGACGGCCCCTTCCCTCGGCGCTGTGGTTCTGGTTCCGATCATCGCATTGAGCGTCGACCTGGACTACGCACTACCTGGATGGCGGCTAACTGTCTTCGCATTGACCGGGTTGACGCTCATTGCAGCGATACCAGTTCTCGCCCTGTTGCGCAACCAACCACAGGATGTGGGCCTGCTCCCTCACGGTGTCCCTCCGGCGGTGGAGTCGAACAGCTTCTCCATCAACCGTACTTTACGCACCAATGCTTTTTGGCTGATCGTCCTCGGAGATGCCCTCACCTCAATGGCGGCGATCTTCATTGTTTTCTACCTGGGGCTGTTGCTGAGGGACAAGGGCTACTCAGTTCAGGATATTGGATGGGTAGTCGGGGCCTACACCCTAGCAGCCCGTCCGAGGAATGCTGACGGGGCTTGATACCAACGTGGATAAAAGACTGATCACGCTGTCCCTCTGCTTGAATGTTGCCGCGGCAAAAACACGGTGGCGGGGGTGTGGGGTTGGCGACCCTTTGCCGTGAGCCAGCCCACCGAAGCGGAACAGCTTCAGCAGGTTGTGCCCGGTGCAGATCAGCGACCACTCGCCCTGCACCTTCTCCAATCCCCGCAGCAGGAACTGCCGGAACCCCCGGCCCTGCTTGATCTGCCCGAAGACCGGCTCCACCGTCTCCATGCGCAACGCGTAACGTTGCCGACCCCGCTTGGTCTGCAACTTGCGGCGCATCCGGTCTCTGGGCGAGAGAGCCTTGGGGATGCGTCCCCGGGGCGCGGGCGGCGGTTGGTAGCCGTGGCGGGTCTTTTCCGGCGCGACGTACGGGTCGGTGCCCAAGGCCTGTAAATCGGCCACGGCCGGGGCAGAGTAGTAACCGGCGTCGGCGGACACTTCCTTTGGCACCCTGCCGGTGTTGGCAATGGCCTCCTCGATCATCACCACCGCCTGCCCCTTGTCCGATGCGACATTGGTGGCGCGGGTTGCCACAATCACCTGATGCTCATGGTCCACCACCGCCTGACAGTTGTAGGCTTGCAAGAAGTCCTTGCCGCCCGGCCCGGGCATGATGCGGGACTCCGGGTCGGTGAAGTTGCGCTGGGCCTTGTCCCCAGGCACTCCAGGATGCGCCTTGCCCGCTGCCTCGGCTGCTTCCGCCTGAGCCTGGGCCTCGGCTTCCAGCGCCGCCATGGCCTCCCGGATCTTCTCCAACCGGCCCTCCCGGAAGGACAACTCCTCCGGCAACTCATCACCGCGCTTGTCCTTGCCATACCTGCGGTCCTCTTCCTCATCCACCTCCTGGGCTTGGCGCAGCAACTCCGCCACCTCCGCCGACAGTTGCCCTTCCCTCTCTTTCATCCTCTTGTAACTCATCGCCTTGTGCTTCGATGCGTTGGCCCTGACCTTGGTGCCGTCCAGCGCCACATGGCCCAGCTTCACCAGCCCCGCCTGAGAGCACAGCATCAGCACCTGCAAGAACAGCCCCGACAACGCCGCCAGGTGATCCTTGCGAAAGTCCGAGATGGTGCGGAAGTCCGGCGTGTTGTTGGCCGCCAGCACCCGGAAGGCGATGTCTTCATGGAGCCTGGTGGCTATGCGGCGCGACGACGCCACCCCGATGCAATAGCCATAGAGCAGCACCTTCACCATCATCCGGGGATTGTAGGGCGGCCCGCCCCGCCGCTCCTGCTCGTAGCGGGCCGTGATCTCCGAGATGTCCAACTGATCCACGATGTCGGAGATGAAATAGGCCAGGTGATCCTCAGGCAGCCATTCCTGCAGAGCCTGTGGCAGCAGCAACTGCTGGCCGGGATCGTAGGGAAGATAGGTCTTGCTCATCAGTCGGCTCCGTTGGCTGAGTGCTCATCCCATCATACCCAAAACTGCAGGCCGCCTCTGTTTCTCGGACAGGCTGCTAGCAAGCATGGTCTTCCAGGTGGTGGGGGGTGTATTGGGAGACAGGATGTCCAAGAGGCGCACCCTGGCTTTATTCGCATCAATACAGGCCGCCGCGGTTCTGGGGATGGTTGTCGCCGACAGTCTTGCCTTGTTCCTCGTATTCGCAGTCCTCGTCAGCGCCGGGTCCGGGGGGCGCGGCGTATTGGCCATATCCATACTCCCCGACTACTTCGGGACGGCCTCTCTCGGCAAGATACTCGGTTTCTCCTTTATTTTCGCCAGTCTGACGCAGCTGATTACCGCCCCAATCGGAGGGCTCATAGTTGATGTATTGGGTAGCTATGCCATCCCCCTGATAATCTTGGCCGCATTGAACCTGCTGGGTGCGTTCCTGTTCCTGAAAGCGCGGTCCCCGCAGCCGCAGACTTGGCAGGTGGCACAGGCAGAACCGGCATAGCAACTGCGCCAACAAAAAGCGGAGGGCATGACGCCCTCCGCTCCTGGTCGCAATATCGCTGCGCTGTCGCCCTACGACTCTTCGATGGTGATGTTGTTGATCGCCAGACGCTCGGTGGGCTGCGACGGCTCGCCACCGCGGCTGCGCTCCACCGGAGAGTTGGCCAGCGTGTTCAGCACATCGCCGCCATCGGTCAGCATCCCGAAGATCGTGTAATTCGGCGGGAGCGGCGCCTCTTCGCCGTGCACGATGAAGAACTGGCTGCCGTTGGTGTTTGGGCCGGCATTGGCCATGGCCAGGGTGCCTTTCACATATTTCCGCGAGACCGGTTCGTCCTGGAAGCGATAGCCCGGTCCGCCGGTACCGGTACCCAGGGGGCAGCCGCCCTGGATCATGAAGTCCTTGATCACACGGTGGAACTGGCCGTCTTCGTAGAACCCGTCCCGGGCCAGGTTGACGAAATTGTTCACCGTCAACGGCGCCTCGGACGCGAACAGCTCCAGCGTTATGTTTCCGGCGCTGGTGTCCATGGTTGCGGTGTAGGTCTTGGACAGATCTATGTTGGTAGGAAAGGGGCTCGAGTATTGCTTAGGTGGCATTAATTCTCTCCGGTTATGGATAGCTTTCCGCAGTGGCTTGGGAAGTCTTTCTATCCCCGTCGCCGGGTCTTCGTTTCCGCCCAGGCCACTATCTTGGGCAAAGCGGCGTCGATGTCCCGTTGCTCCACCGCACGGGCCACGTCCTCCGCTTCGCACCTGATCAGCATGATGGGCAACCGGTTCCTGATCTTGTCCAGCGTCCAGGAAAGAGGATCGCCCTCGGCGGTGTAGTCCAGCATCAGGCGCTCGTTCTTCCTGACGCTGGCGTTCCGGTAGTGGTAATGGGGAGCGACGCGGAAGCAGTCGAAACGAAGCAGTTCCTTGTCTTCTCCCGGCATTTCGTTGCCGTAGACATGGATGCAGACACCCTCTTCAGCGCCCTCGTGGAGAGTCCGGTACTCAAGGCCGAAAGTTACGGCGCCTGCCGGGATCAATTCCTCGGGTCCGCCGGTCTCTCCCCCCATCTGCGCGTGCATGGCTTGCTGGGTCATGGCGACTCTCCTGCCATCGAGAATTGACCTGCTGATTCCGTGTCACTCAGGAATTATATTCCCTGGTACCAGTAAGCCTTTGCACAGTTCCGTGGAGTCGGCTGTGCAAAGGCTTTATCAGTTAAGCCGCAACAATGTGAGAAGTCGGCCTAGAGCAACCCTCCCTGGTAAACGGAGGACTGCTTCTGGAAGACCTGCAGGCGCTGCCGGGCCACTTCCACAACGAAGATCCGGCCTTCGTCATCAACCTCCACGGCAATGGGCCCCTGGAAAGCCGCCTCCCGCTCCGGCAGCCTGTTGGCGGTTTGTCGGCCCTTGACCGCGATCGGGTCGATCAGCACCCGCTCCCGGCCCCAGGTGGAGAGAGTCGCCTCTCCCAGCAGCTTCGTTACAAAGTTGCCATCGGCGTCGAATATCTGCAGTCGGTCGTTCTTGTAGTCGGTGACATAGATGACACCAGCCTTGTCCACCGCTACGCCGGTGGGGCGATTGAACTCGCCGTCACCGTCGCCGTGGGAACCGAACTGCATCAGGAAGGTGCCGTCCGGGGCGAACTTCTGGATGCGGTCGTTGCGCCAATCGGCGATGTAAACATCACCGTTCCGGTCGATTTCGATTCCCCACGGGTAGCTGAACTCTCCGGGTCCGCTTCCCTTTGAGCCCCAGCTGAACTGGAACTTGCCATCCCTTGTGAACACCTGCACCCGGTGGTTGTAGCTGTCGACAAGGTAGAGGTTATCGTTCTTGTCGAAAGCCAGCCCGGACGGCTTGTTGAACTCGCCCTCGGCGGAGCCAACGGTGCCCCACATGTCGGTCCAGCCCTGCCCGGGCTTGTAGACCGAGACCCGCTGCAGCCACTCGTCCGACACATAGGTGTTGCCTTCGCTGTCCAGCGCGACAGAAGTGGGCCACATGAAGCTGCCATTGGGCGCGGTAGCCGGGTCGGCATCTTCCGGCGGGATCTTCTGGCCGTAGTCTTCGATGAACTCCTCATCCACCGTGAAAACCGTCACCCGCTTGCAGGGGAAGAAGGCAGGCGTTTCCGAGCCGCGGCTCAGGACATACAGCCTGTTATCCGGGTCTCTCGTTATGGCAACCGGCATGAAGAACCCGTTGCCGCTCCGCACTTCCTGCCGTCCTATTGTGTGGCTGTACTGGAAGGTTATCGGCGCAATCTGCGTAACCATTTGCCCTCTCTTTGAGAAAGTGGATTCCCGCTTTCGCGGGAATGATGAGGAAAAGTAAGTAGCACCCGATGGCACAGCAGGGGCGGGTCTACAACCCGCCCCCAACATCCGGCTTCCTTACCTGATGAAACCGAACTGTTCGTAGTTGGCGCCGAGGATGGCCCTGTCGTCCAGCCCCATCCACTTGTCCAGCAACTCGGCGTAGGTGCTGCGGAAATCGTTGTTCCAATGGAGGTCGCCCTCGTCCAGCTTGGACGGTTCCAGAGACGGGTAGGTGCCATAGGTGCCACCCTTGACTCCGTCGCCCATGACGAAGGCCACGCTGCCGGAGCCGTGGTCGGTGCCGGAGCCGTTGTCCTGCACCCGGCGGCCGAACTCGGTGAACATGAGGATGACGACTTCCTCCGCCGCGTTGTGTTCTTTCAGGTCGTCGTACAGGTCGACGGTGGCGGTGGTGACATCCTCCCACAGCCTGGACAGGGAGGCATTCTGGTTGGCGTGGGTGTCAAAGGTGCCCGGGTTCACGCCGGTGTACAGGATGCGGGTGCCGAACTCGGCCAGATGGACCTGGGCGATGCTCTTGCACCACTGCGCGAACATGCCGCCGCCGTACTCCACGGTGGAGGTGTAGTTGTCGGGAGCAGTGTTCAGGATGTCGGCGCCCTTCAGCGCGTCCAGACCGGTCTGAGACAGGTAGTCGTTGGCCGGGCCGGTGCCGATCAGGGGCGAATACATCTTGGAGAAGATGTCGAGGGCTTCCATGCGCTGGTCCTCGCCATCGATGCCGGTCAGCACGCCGTAGGAGCTCAGGTCGCCGACGGAGGCAACGGAGACGCCGGGGGCGGCGAGGGCGCGGGGAAGACCGCGACCGAAGTTCACGGCGGTCAGCACGTTTTCGCGGTTGGGGTCGAGCTCCCGGATGGCCTTGCCCAGCCAACCCTCGGTGATTATCTTGGTCGGCTCCGCGGTGTGCCAGATGTCCAAAGAGCGGAAGTGGGAACGATTCGGGGTTGGGTATCCGATTCCCTGGATCACCGCAACCTTGCCCTGGTCGTAGAGGTTCTTCATCGGATACATCGAAGGATGAAACCCGACTTCGTCGTTGATATGGAGCACATCGGCCGCGTCAACGCTCACCGCTTGGCGATGGTCGGTGTAATGCGGATCGTTGTAGGGAATGACGGTGTTCACGGCATCATAGGCGCCTGTCATCTGTAGGACCACCAGCACCCGGTCTTTCTTGTTGGTCGTCATCGTGTCTGCCTTCTCCTCTCCAATTTCTCTGATTGGCACAATCCCGGCAGCCCCTCTCTTTACGCTGCCGGATTCTCCGTCCCGGGCGGGATACGGAAAATTGCAAATCCTGTATCAGGGTCGTGAGTGTGATGCGCGAGGGCCTGCAGTAAATCTTGGTGGTTCCGACGGTTTTCTTCACGCAATTCCGAAATCTGGACTGAGAGCAGGTCAAATCGGCGGTCCAGCCCATCTGCACGGCTGGTGAGTGCCCCCAGCCTGTACAGGACTCCACCTAGTAGCGCACCCAGTGTCAGCAGTAGGCCACCAAGGGCAATCAATGTTGTTATTTCAAAGGGACCGCCGTTCACTCCGTCCTCTTTCCTGTGCGCCTACGCGTACAGGTATTCCTTCGTCGAGGCGATCAACTGCAGCATCTCGCCGACTTCCTGCGGGAACTCCATGGTGTCAGTTCGCACCACGTCATCCTTGGCGGCGCGACGCATCAACATGGCGCGGCTTTCGTCCGACAGTTCGTAGTGCCCCAGGTACTGCAGGCAGCCGTCCACCAACTCGGCGGGGGTGATGGCCGGGCCAGCGTCCGCCAGCTTGCCGACAATGTCCTGGATGCCCGGGAACTTGGTGTCGCCGAGGAAATCGGCGGTGAAGTTGATCCGGTGCACCAGCGTGCCGCCGTCGATCCACTCCCGGCCGGTGTGCCAGCCTTCAACGGAGGGCGGGTTCAGGAGCTCCTGACCCATGTACTTCATCTCGTCGAAGATGAACTCGAAGCCGGGCTTGGGCTCGGTCCAGTCGCCTACCATTCGCAGGGTGCCGATGACGGTCTCCACCGGGCTCTTGATACGGCGGAAGCGGGCATTCTTGAACGCGTCCGAATTGAACAGCACCTGCAACATCGCCTTTATGTTGTAGCCGGAGCGGTAGTACTCCTGCTCCAGCATCTGGATGGTCTCCAGATCCTGCGGCGGAGTCTCCATCCAGGAGGGCACACCCGGCTCGTCGGCCACGAAGTAGCTATACAGGTGGCGGGAGATGAACCGCGCCGCCGAGGGCTGCTTGCAGATGATGTCGATGATATCCTCGCCGTTGAAACGGCCGGTCTCGCCCAGGAAGGTCTTCTCGCCGTCATCGTGGTCTTCGGCGACATAGAGGAACTTGGCCGAATAACGGCCGTACGGCTGCCCAGGTAGGGGGTTGGAAATCGTCCACCCGGTGAACGCCCGGGCGCATTCCTTCACATCGTCCTCGGTGTAGTTGTACTCTCCGTCCTTGCCGACGCCCAGGGAGAACAGTTCCAGAAGTTCCCGCCCGTAGTTCTCGTTGATCGACTCCTTGTGGCTCAGGCAATTGTCCAGGAAGAAGATCATCGCCGGGTCTTTGGAAACCTCTATCAACATGTCCCGGAAGCTGCCCATCCCATGCTTGCGGAACATTTCAATCTGGTCGTAATGGGTCGGGTAGCTCTGCACCTTGCTGTCGGCCGTGCAGAAGATGCTGTGCCAGAAAAGCACCATCTTCTCTTCCAACTGCGCCCGAGAGTTGATCAGACGCCACGCAAAGTACTCCGGCACTCCGCGGGTGAAGTGGCTCCATTCAACGAAGCACCGCTCGGCCAGGTCGAGGTCTAGGCCGTTGGAGTTGTCTTCGGGATTTAGCAATTCCTCTACCATTGCTTCATATCCCTTTTCCGCCCGCTCGACCACGTCGTCGTAACGGGCTCCGAAACCGGCCCTCCGCATCAGGTGGGCCATGAGGGCAATATCCTGCGTCGTAACCTGGTCTGCCATAGGAATATACACCTCCAATCAGGGGCAACAATAATCCACGCTAGGCTACCATTTTGCGCGTGGTGATTCAACCCGCTGTCACGACCAGACGGGGCACCGGAATTCAGGAGCACCGGAAGCCACATGTGAGGGCAGCAATGACGGTTGTCTGCGAGTCAACTGCGAACACACTTGCTCCATCCAGGGCAACTGTTGGGCCAACGCCGACTCGGCTATAATGGCGGCGATATTGTCAGGAGCTCAGCAGATAGATGTCGGATAGCCCGGCTGGCGGCCTGATCAAGGCTGCGAAGAACTTCGTCCCACAGATTATTGCAAACCGCGACCGCATAGACGCCGATCGCCAGCTCCCCCACGATCTGGCTCAAAAAATGGCCGGTGAGCAGCTCTTCGGACTCTATGTTCCGAAGGAACTGAACGGACCGGAAACCGACCCCATCACCGCATTTCATGTGTGCGAGGAGGTCGCCCAAGCCGACGGGTCCGTGGGATGGTGCGTCTTCAACGGCACCGCCGTCTCCTCCGCCGTGGTGCGCATTTCGCCCAAAGCGGCGAAGGAACTATTCGGTGATCCCCCCGCCGTCCTCGGCTCTGGCTCGGCCCGCGCCGGCGGCACGGCGAAGATCGCCGATGGCGGCTACATCGTCTCCGGACGCTGGAACTTCCTCAGCGGAATCGACCACTCCACTGCCATCTTCGTGGCCTGCCGTGTCATAGACGATAACGGCCCCGTCCTGTACAACGACGGAACCCCCCAATTCCGCACGGTAGTCCTGCCCGTGTCCGGGGGCAAGGTACTCGACACCTGGGCCACCCTGGGCATGAGGGGCACCGCCAGCGCCGACGCGGAATACTCCGAGGTCTTCGTGCCGGAGCATCATACCTATACACGTGGCGCTCCTTCTCACTATGACGGGCCGCTCTACTCACCACCGCAGTCGTCCATCGTGCTGGGCTGGACCCTGTCTGCGGCCAACACCCTGGGAATGGCCCGCGGCGCGATGAACACTTTCGTGGACCTGGCCACCGACTCCGGTTCCACGGACTCACCCACCCTGCTCCGCGACCGCCAGCACATCAAGATCATCGTCGGTGAGTGCGAGGCGATGATCGACAGCGCTCGCCGCTATGTCCTCGACACTGTCAGCCGCATGTGGGACTGCCAGGTTAACGAAGGCGATGACCTGCCCGAGCTGTCGATGCGAGCCAGGCTGGCCATAACCCACGCCATCCGCCAGTCCATCGCCGTGGCCGACAAGCTATTCAACGCCGCGGGCACCAACGCCATCCACCGTTCCGTGGGGTTGGAGCGCTACTTCCGAGACCTCCACGTACACGGCCAGCACATCTCCGGCCTGCCCCTCAACTTCGAATTCGGGGGCGCGACCCTCATGGGCTCAACCCCGCCAGCCTCCCTTTATACCTAGCGCCAGCTGGTTGGGCACCATCGACGTAGTGGGTTGGGGAAATACTTATTGGTATCAGTTATAATCCGCCTTGATACTGAAAGAGCGATCAGGAGGGAAACGCGCGATGACTTCACTGCAACAGGCGACAGTAAATGGAGCATCGGGGAGCGGGGAGATTGAGGAATACGAGGTACTGATAATAGGTGCCGGTGTCACCGGGCTCTATTCACTGTACCGTTTCCGCGAGTTGGGCTTCTCCTGCAAGTCCTTCGAGGATGCGTCCGGCATTGGCGGCACATGGTACTGGAACCGCTATCCCGGCGCCCGCTTCGACTCCGAGAGCTACACCTACGGCTACTCCTTCTCGGAAGACCTGCTGAAGGAATGGCACTGGAAGGAGCTCTATTCCGGCCAGCCCGAGAACGAACGCTACCTGAACTATGTGGCCGACAAGTTTGACCTGCGACGCCACATCCGCTTCAACTCCCGCGTCGCATCCTGCGTCTATGACGAGGAAGCAAACCGCTGGGAACTCACGATGGAGGACGGACACAAAGCGCGCGGCCAGTTCCTTATCACTGCCGTCGGCCTACTCTCCGCCCACTATGTCCCCGACTTCGAAGGCATTCACGACTTCAAGGGAACCTGGTGCCACACCGGACGCTGGCCCAAGGAGGGCATGGACCTGGCGGGCAAACGCGTCGGCGTCGTCGGTACTGGCGCAACCGCAGTCCAGATGATCACCGAGATAGCGAAGGAGGTCGGCCACCTGACCGTCTTCCAGCGCACCGCCAACTACTGCGCTCCCCTGCGAAACCGCCCCATCACCGAGGAGGAACAGGAGGAGATCAGGAAGCGTTACCCGGAAATATTCGAAAAGTGCTTGGAGACCGCCGGTTCGTTCATGCACGAGTTCGACACCCGGTCCGCGTTCAGCGTTTCGGAAGAGGAACGTGTCGAGCAGTACGAGAAGCTGTGGAACGAGCCGGGGTTCGCCAAGTGGCTCAGCAACTTCTACGATGTGATGATGCCCGGTCCGGCCAACGAGGACTACGCCGAGTTCTTCCGCAACAAGATCCGGGAGCGGGTCAAGGACCCCGTGGTGGCCGAGATGCTCACCCCCAAGGACCACATGTTCGGCTCCAAGCGCCTCCCTTGCGAGAGCGGCTACTACGAGGTCTACAACCGGGATAATGTCCTGCTGGTCGATGTGAAGAAAGCTCCCATCCAGCGCATCACCGAAACCGGCATCCAGACCGCCGATGCCCACTACGAGTTCGACGTCATCATTTACGCCACCGGCTACGACGCCGTCACAGGCTCCCTCAGTCGGATGCACATCCAGGGAAAGAACGGCCTCACCCTGAAAGAGAAGTTCGCTGAGGGGCCGCGCACCTTCATGGGAATCCAGAGCGTGGACTTCCCCAACCTGTTCACAATCAATGCCGCCTCCGTGGGGAACTTTGTGCGGGCGGCCGAACCGCTGGTGGAGTGGATCAGCGAGAGCGTGGCCTATGTACGGGATAATGGCTACCAGCGCATCCAGCCCACCCAGCAATCGGAAGAAGAGTGGACCCAGCACATGATCGAAGGAGGCAAGAATATCCTTCGAACCCAGGCGAACAGCTGGTTTGTGGGAGCGAACATCCCTGGCAAGGCCCGCTTCCTCCTCACCGCTCCCGATACCGCTCCGGTAATGCGGGCCAAGCGCGCCGAGATCGCGTCCAACGGCTACGAGGGTTTCAACCTGGATTAGCAGGCCGGCCAGACTGGACTGGCCTCCGCCGAATCCAATGGTAGCCAGGGGCGAGTATCCATCCCGCCCCTGGCTCATTTCATCAAGGGCCGATACCTACCGGGCGCCGCACGGGCGAATGCCTGACCTGTCGGCTGAATTTTGAAAGGCAGACCTCTCCCTCGGGCTGGGGTCGGCTTGACCGCCGCTGTATATTGTCCCGGAACGGGCAACCAGCCTTCTTGGGAAGTGCGCTTACCTCGATGCTGAATAGTCTCCTCGCGGCGATGGACCTGGGCCGGCGTCTGGCCCCCAGAACCCCCTTCTTCTACGGCTGGGTGATACTGTCCACGGCCGCAAGTACCCAGGTGGTGCGCAACGCGACCGCCAGTCTCACAATCGCCGTCTTCATCTTCCCATTGTCCGAAGAGCTGGGATGGAGCCGCACACTCATCGCCGGAGCCGCCAGCTTTGGCGGCCTGGCCGCCTCGTTCGTGTCTCCGGGAGTAGGCTGGCTGGTGGACCGCTATGGCTCACGCCTGGTATTGACCGCAAGCATCTTCATCCTCGGCCTGTCCACCATTTCCCTTGCCTGGGCCACCGTTCCCATCGCCTTCTACCTGGCCTACGGTGTCGGGCGCGTCATTTTCGCCAGCCCCATATCCATAGGTTCCTCAGTGGTGGTTTCCCGCTGGTTCGTCAGGATGAGAGGCCGGACCAGCGGCATACTCTTCGGTTCCCACTCCATCGGACTCGTCGCTTTCCCTCTCATTGCGTCGGTGGTCATTGGAGCCAGCGGATGGCGTGAGGCATGGATCGTACTGGGACTGCTCGTCTGGGGCATTGCCCTCATACCCACAGCTCTGCTGATAGTCCAGCAACCCGAGGACGTCGGCCTTAGCCCAGACGGCGACTCACCGGTCGCGGAAGGTGAAATCGGAGAAACGGCCAAGGCAAACGAGTCTACCCCTGCTGTCCCTGCCGCTGAAGAAGCCATGTGGACCCTTAGGGAGGCCATGCGGACTCCAGCCCTCTGGATGTTCGCCACCGCCACCGGGATGGTCTTCCTGGTGCAGGCAGGGGTGAATACGCACCTCGCAGCCTATTTGCGAGACGAGGGATTGAGCGCCGCTTTCGCCGGCTTTGGTATAAGCCTGAACGCCGCCTTCCTGGGGCTGGGAAGCCTGTTCTGGGGCTGGGTTACCGAGAAGATTCCCCCACGCTATGCGCTGGCAGGCGTGGCCATATTTGTGGGCGGATCATCAGCCCTCTTCATATTTGCCGACTCCACACCCGAGATCCTCGTCTACGCAGTACTGTTTGGATTCGGCGTGGGAGGGCTGCTGTCGGTTCCTCCGGTGGGCTACGCCGACTACTACGGCCGGCGCTCTTTGGGGGTTATCAGAGGTGTCACCGAACCCCTGACCACCTTCGGCCAGGCAATCGGCGCCGTAGTGGCGGGCCTTATATTTGATTTCACCGGCAACTATCAGCTCGCCTTCGGGGCCTTCGCGGTAATGGGAGGACTTGCCACGGTGCTGGTGCTCTTCGCCCGCCCGCCGCGGAGGCCGCAGGCAGACGCATAGGTAGTGTTGAGAGACCTTCAACGGTAGCCGGACACTAGGAAACTATCTCAGAACCCTTTACAGGCCAATGCCGTCATTCCCGCTTTCGCGGGAATCCAGTGGTCTAACGCCTGAAGCCGGCTGATATGCACAGGGCATGCTCGTTTTGAGATAGTTTGTAAGGCAGGACTGCGCAACTGCTCCCTAGCGATACATGGGCTTGAAGAAGCTGTGGAGGAAGTTGCGGCCGTGGGCCCAGGAGTGGGAGCGCCGCAGAACCGGCGTCGGGATGGGCTCGCCTCGCTTGTGGGTGATGCGGAACGCCTCGTAATTGCGAAGTTCCGGCGGCACGTCCGTGGTGAACAGCACCTCGCATTCGTTGGCTTCCAGGAACAGCTTGAGTGCGTCGAATCCCTTCGTCCTGCGGTTGGGCGTCTGGTAGATGAACAGCTCGGTGGAGCCGATCAACTCATCAAGGTGATCGTTGCCGTTACCGCGGCCGCCACCCTGGCGCAGTTGGTCCCTGCCGAAGCCGTCCAAATTCCGCAAGCTCACGGTTCATCCTCCATCAATGCCTGAAGCGATGCCTGAAGCAGGGAGCGAAAAACACAAGCCGTCTCCCGCTCCCGTACCATGGATTCCAGCATCAGGTCAGGGATAGAGCGCCCAGCCTTCCATGTCGGTCTGCGCCTTGAACACATGGCCCTCGGCGGAAGTGACATACAGCACCGAACGGTCCGGGCCGCCGAAGCAGCAGTTGGTGGGGCGAATGCAGGGCACCGGGTGGGTCTCAATCACCCGCCCCTTGGGATCGAAGACGTAAATCAGCGGGCCAGGCCCCGAAGTCGGCCATCCTGCGGTGGCGACGATGTTGCCCTCCCGGTCGAAGCACATCCCATCAATGCCGCGCTGGGCGTTCCTGCCGTCGGTACCGAAGGCGTGCAGCATGGCGTAGGGGCCCAGCGAACCGTCGTCGTTGATCGGGTAGGCCCTCAGTTCACGGTCGATGGACGGATCGTCGCTGTTGCTCTCTGCCACATAAAGCGTCCCGCCGTCTATGGACACCAGGATGCCGTTGGGCATCGTGCTGTCGCTCTCGACCCGTGTTACCGAGTATGAGCCGTCCGGCTGGGGATCGGCGCGCAGCACGCATCGCCATCCCGGCACCTCGACCTCGGTGGCGTCGATGTTGCCGGCATTCCAGGGATTGGTAAACCAGATGCGGCCCTGGGCGTCCACCGCCAGGTCGTTGGGCGTGTTCAGAGGGTGCCCCTCGATGCGGTCGGCGACCACGGCGGTTGTACCGTCTTCATCGAAGCGCACAATCGCCCTGCCGCCGGAGCAGCAGCCGAAGATCCTGCCTGCCGCGTCATGGGCGAGGCCATTGGTGCGGTTCGTCCCCTCTCTCCAGACCGTGATCGCGCCGGTCTTCGGGTCTAACCGCCAAATGCGACTCGCCGGGATGTGGGTGAACAGCAGCTGTTCCCCATCCCAGATTGGCCCCTCGGTCACTCCGCGTAAGGGCTTGGTCAACAGTTCAAACTTCCAACTCATTACCGGACCCCAAGTGGTGAAAATTTTGTAGATTCGGCGCTTCTGTTCCCCGTCCAGAAACGCGCTGATTGTAGCAGAGCCGCCAGAGGCGGAGAAAGAGGCAGACCAAACACCCGGGACCCGTAGAGAAGCAGTTGCAGGACCCGTCGACCGGCAACGGGCATCCGCTCGGCCTGTGGTACCTGTGGCGCCCGTGCAAGAGGCCGAACGAGTCATCCCTGCCTCAGTACAAAAGCCAGGGATATGATTTATCCTGTTTAGAGAATATCTGCCCAGAAGGGAATTGAAGCGCCTGGGGACAACTATTGCGATGCCTCGATTGGCCCGCGAAATACTCGAAGCCGTTCTATTGGCCCTGTTGGCCCTGATAATCCTTCAGGGGACCGTCAGGAACTTCAAGGTCGAAGGCTCCAGCATGGCCCCCACTCTGGAGGGTGGGCAGTACCTGGTGGTCGACCACGTGTCCTACCTGAAGCTGGACGTAGAACGTTTATCGCGAATTGTTCCCTTTTGGGCGGCTGAAAACGCTGACCCCAAGTTCGCGTTTGACCCTCCGACTCGAGGGGAGATAATCGTGTTTCGCTACCCGGTCGACCCCTCAAAGGACTTCGTAAAGCGGGTCGTCGGTTTGCCTGGCGAAACGGTCGAAGTGCGCTCAGGTACGGTGTACATCGACGGTCTGGCCCTCGGCGAGCCCTACCTTCAAAGGAGCGACAGGTCCAATGCCGGGCCGTTGGCATTGAGCGATGAACAGTATTACGTGGTCGGAGACAACCGGCGCAACAGCAACGACTCTCGCGCCTGGGGAGTGGTTCCCGAAGACCACATCGTGGGCAAAGTGCTGTTGGTCTACTGGCCATGGGAGGACTTCCACCTGGTCAGGTCTGACTAGGACCTACCCGGAAGCCCGATTCTGTAACTGCAGACAAAAAAGACCGGAGACATTCCGGTCTCCGGTCTCTTCACGGGAAGCGTTGTTGTTTATTCTTCCGGCGGAGCTACATAGATATCGTCACCCTCGACCTGGACCCTGAAGACCTTGACCGGGGCTTCCGCTGGAGGAGTAAGGGCCTCACCCGTGATTATGTTGAAGCAGGCCCCATGGAGGGGACACTCCACTTCTGCGCCGTTCAGGTCGCCTTCCGAAAGGGAGGCATAGGCGTGCGAACAAATGTCATCGCAGGCGTGGATGACTCCGTCGACGTTCGCGACCAGCACAGCGTCGCCGCTGAAGTCCACTGAGATCATGTCTCCGGAACTTAATTCACTTACCTGGGCCACTTTGACAAAGCCGGCATCGGCCATACGTGCAGCATCTCCTAGTACGAATTCTTGCGTCGCCCATTATAGGCCAGCGTTCGCGGCGTTCGCCACCAGTGAGGAGAGACCACCGGCCCTGCTCGGTTGATTCCGTACTGCAAGCATCGTCGGCCCCCTAGACTCAGGCGTTACGCGCTGGATGTTGGGGCAGAAGAGCATAGGATGTGTTGGGCAAAGGCCCGCATGCTTCCTCGAACTTGCGGGGGTGTATGGCCGAACCTATAATGAATGTTGCCCCATACGCGCGGAGAGGTGCCGGAGTGGACGAACGGGCGCGACTGGAAATCGCGTAGGGGCGCAAGCTTCTCGCGGGTTCGAATCCCGCCCTCTCCGCCAGAATATCAAGAGATCCCTACTTACAAATGGGCATTTTTGAGACCTACTGGGTTTTTGTGTGCCATCTTGTGTACCTAACTACACGGGATAGAAATTCTTGTCGGTAGCATGAAAGTATCATGTAAATAAACTGCTCATATTCACAGCTCTTTAGTAAATCTTCCGCTCATCTTTTTGACTCGGCTCCTTTACTCCAACGTGTGTAGACCACCCATTCTGTTGTCGTCAGCGAACCGATCCCAGCATACTGTTGTCCAAGGAAAGGCGGGTTGCCCCAGTGGGCAAGGGACTCCTCTCTCCCCACAGACCTAGGTCTGCCTCAGATAGGACTCCCCTCAGCAGTTCGCATTTGGCACGAGGTCATAGCGTCTCGTCCCCTGTTGAATTCAGCACCTATATCAGGTGGCTTACCAATTGCCATTCCGTCCATATTTCAAGCTCGCAACCGTCAGAGGTGGCTGCTTGCCGATTGAATGGCTCCGACTTTCTGTCGCATTACCTAGCCAGAACGACTCGTACTGGAGCAAACCGGGACTGGCAGGGGTAGAGGCGATGGAGTTTGCGTCTGGCGTCTTGGGCACTGAATCGCCAGTAAATGGCAGATCCAGTCTCGTTCCGCTCCGACACACAGCCGGTGACGGCTCTTACCAAGCTTGTCCTCATCTCCCGTTGCGCCCCCGCGGGCAGGCCCGGGCCAACACGCTGAACTCGACCTCCGCCATCCCTTTGGCACGCTAAGGACAGGATTTAACCGGCTGCCTGCTTGCGCGTGTGGTGAATCTCCATCCGCTTGGCAATGCGCCGGGTCTCCAGAGCCGGAAGGGTCTCCTACAGAGACGCCACGCGATGGGTGTTCAAGTTGCTGTCCCGCGTCAAGCATTCTTGCCGATCTGGTGTCAACTAGATTTGCCGGTTCACCTCCTTGTCCTGACCCCGCTGCTGGGCGGCATCGGTCCGGTAGCTGGGGACGTCGAATTCCAGGATGACGGAGTGATGCACCACCCGGTCGATGGCTGCGGCGGTGGCCATGGGGTTGGCGAAGATGCGCTCCCACTCGGAGAAGACCAGGTTTGAGGTTATGCCCAAGGACCTGCGTTCGTAGCGTTCCGCTATGAGGGTGAAAAGGACTTCCGATTCCTCGGTGCCCTGGGGCAGGTAGCCCAGGTCGTCCAGCAGCAGGAAGTCGTAGTTGTCCAGCCTGCGCAGCCGCCGGGGCAGGTCCAGGTCCCGCTTGGCGGCCAGGAGTTCCTGCACCAAGCGGTAGGCCGGAGTGAATAGCACGGAGTGGCCGGTCTCCACCAGCCGGTGTCCCAAGGCGCACAGGGCATGGGTCTTACCGGTGCCGGGAAGTCCGAAGGCCAGGACGTTGACGCCGAGTTCCACGAAGCTTCCCTGGGCCAGTTGGTCCAGTTGCTGCCGGAGCACCAGCGGTATCCGGTCGTGATCAAATGTCTCCCAAGTCTTGCCCGAGGGCAGCCTGGCCTCCTTGCGCAGGCGGTCAATGCGGCGGTGCCGTCGGTCCTCGGCCTCCTCCTCCAGCACCTCCAGGAAGGTGCCGAGAGCGTCGCCATGGCCGGCGGCAGTGAAGCGGGACACCGACCGTGCTCCCATGGTGGGCAGCTTGAATTGGTGGCACAGCTCTCCGATCCGCTCCTGTATCGCCACAGTGTCCGTCATCAGGCCACCCCCGCCAGCAGGGAGTCGTAGACTTTCAGATCAGGCTGGCCGGACAGGGTGAGCACCGGGGCCTCGGGCGGCTTGGGCTCCGCCAGGTCCCGCACCTCGGCGTAGTCGAAGGGCCGACCCGTCTCCAGCAGCAGCGCCAGGACGCTGTCCACCGTGGCCTCCATGGTGGTCGCCGCCAGGTGCAGGATCCGTACGTATTCCACGTCGGCCCGTTCCCCGCGCCATTCCCGGAGGGCGTCATAGGACAAGCGGAATTGCCGGGTGGGGAACAGTTGCTCCCGAAATCGGTAGCGGGCGAAGGCTCCGGGCTTGCGCACCAGGGAGCCGATGACGTGGCGGTAATTGACGTTGGCCTCACGCTCGCCGCGCACCCGCTCCATGCGCTCCACCAAGTGGTCCTTGTAGTAAACTTCCACCCAGTCGGCGTACAGCCGGATCTGCACCTCCTTGCCGATGAGACGGGAGGGCACGGTGTAAGTCCGGCCTGCTACCTGGATGGTGCTCCACTTTCGCACCCGTGCACGGTAGTTGACGTATTCCGGCATGGGAGCTGGGGGCAGGGGCCTCAGACAAGCCAATTCCTGCTCCAGCTTTCCCTGCACCAAACGGTTGCGTCTGTGGACCATCCTCGCCACGAATAGGGCGTAGTCATCGGCGGTGTGAAAATCGCGGCTGCCCCGCAGGATGAGGGCCTGGTCGATGGCGTCCTTGAGACGGTAGTGGCCCTGCTCGGCTATGCCGTTTTCGTGGCTCTGGCCGCGATTGATGCGGGTGGAACGCAGGCCGTAGTGATCGAGGAGGGCCTGGTAGGCGTCATTCAGGGCCCGGCCGCGGCTGCAGCGCATCTCGTGGCTGGCGGCCGAGGTATTGTCGCTGCGCTCCACCTGCGGTATGCCGCCCAGGGTCCACAGTGCGGCCTGCAGTCCCTGCTGCAGCGCCAGAAAAGTCTCACCGGTGGCCACCTCGGCGTAGCGCCAGCCCAAATGGCTGAGTATCAGCTGGAACAGCAGGTGGGGAAAGGGCCGGCCAGCGATGGTCACTCCAGTGAGTGAAGTCGAACTGGGCCTCCCGTCCCGGCGGATGCTCTTGGGGGAAGTAGACCTCCCGGTCCGGGCCATGTAACGCACGCCTCCTGAGCCTGTCGAAGGGCCTGTAATCGTCGCTGCAGGGTGCGCAGCTGGGAGGCGCTGAACCGGCCGGGGTGATGCTCCTCCTCCTGAGCTTGCCGAAGGTCACTCGATAATTGTTGTTGCCTTGAGCCTGCCGGCTGGGTCGCCCCGCAGCAACGGCTCGATCTCCTCCTCCCATACGCCCTCAAAGGGGTCGGGACGGGTGCGCCAGCGGCGCTCCTGCTTCGTCTCCGACGGCAACGGGCCCTCTCTGCCACTTCCGGGCTGACCGGACGCTCATGCCGGCCATGGCCGCCGCCGTCTCCTGCGTCTTTCCTTCCATACGTCTCTGCCTCAACACTGCGACTTGTCGGTCTGTCATCAATCCGACACCTCCGTGCCGGATGTTTAACACCTCCAGACCGGCAAAAATAGTCGCTCAAACCAGCAGGACTAATTGTCGTTAATCAGTTGTCCAGCACCCGGGGAACCACCGATACGTCGGGGCAGGCTTCATCCACCAACGGGCGCATCCGGTGGGCGAAGTCCTCTTTGGTGAGACGCTGGGTTAGCTCCACATGGCGCCAACCCCTCAGGGGATAGCAGGTCAGGAAAAGATTGCGTGTGCCAAACCGCACGTACTCGTAGTCGTCCCACCTGGGACACCTCGGATTCGCTGGCAGCGGCTCCCTGGTGTCCACCAGCAACTGGGTGGAGGTCTAGTCGAAGCAGACCACCGGCCTCCGGGGGTCATAGGGCTCGGCATACAGGTCCAGGTTAAAGACTTGCCAACAAGTTCCAGAGGCGTTAATCACTGAATAGTCGAGATTCTATACGTCTCCGACACTTGCTTTAAGGCCCTTAACCGCTCTGGCCGCTACATCTGTGAATCTAATCACAGTAAAGACAGCTATTTCGGTATCCGTGCTGCCGCATTACATACGCGGCTAAGTCCCGGTGGGTAGATCCCTTGTAATACTGGAGTAGCCCGTCGGCAATCACGGCGTCTGGAAAGCGATATCCACTGAGATACTGGCCCACTCAAGACTGGCGCCTACACACCGCCATTTGTACAACTGCTGTCGAGACCGCCGCCCGTTCTTGTGCGGGCGGTCGGCACCACATTGCGGGCAATTTATTTTGATCGCAGCATCAACCATTTCATCCTCTAGTTTCTTTGAATTTCCGTTCCAAAAGCACAATATTTTCCCATTATCCGGAATGCCCACAACACACCGTCAAGGCTGTGTCTCGTAGCTGTTCCCTCGCGCTGGCCTAGCGATTACTGCCGACAGCTAATAGACAACCAGGCGCTAAAATATTCCGTAGTGGACCACATTCCAAGGAGATCCTTCATCTCAAGGAGGCGCCATGAGCAAACATTCCGACCCAGCATCGGACCCTGACCGAATCTTACGCATTCGCGAAGTCTTGAACACCACGGGCCTGAGTAGGACGACCCTATATCACATGGTCAGAGATGGAACTTTTCCTGCGCCCTTGCGTCTAAACACGAGGGCGGTGGAGTGGCGTAGATCACAGGTCCAGGGCTGGATCGCAGACAGGCCGGACGCGAGCGGGTCGAATTGGAGATAAACCCACCCGTCCATACAACGGTTACTGCCTTGAGCCACTAAATCACAGACAAATAGGAGCCTATGTCAATAAGACGGTCTTCGTTCTCCGAGTGCGTACCTGCGCCCACTGCAGATGGGTTTCCCCAAAGGATGAGAAGAGGAGTACGGGGGGCACTTGATTTGGGAAGACCAATGTCCTTTGCTGATCAGCGGGAGACCTCTACCCAATGAGTTAAAGATCTCCACCAAAATAAAATGGAAACCGGCAGATGACCTCTATTCCATCTGACGTCGATCCAAGGCCCCTGATGCTCGGGAAGACACATAGTAGAACTGCCCAACAGCAGGTACCATGCAAGACAACTATAGCGCACAAACGCGGTGCAATCTACTTTCCTGGCCCGTAACCCGGTTTGCGGACCATCTTTCAGCCGTCAGCGAGCCCCCGGGCGGCAGCTCCTGCCGCCGCCAGCACTATTTTGGCTCCCGCATTTATCAAAGCACAGACTGCAACCTCTTCCCCTCCTACTACCTCTCCGCCTGCAAGAACGACCTGGACCTCGCGACACTCAAGTGCGAGCTCCAGAGCTATCGCTATCTGCGAACCACCATTGCGGCCGCGGCACAAGGAGGCATGTGATGCGGCACCAAGACGCCGATCCGGACCCTTCAGTAGTCCAACTGGCCGCCACGCCGCCTGAGAAGAGGAAGGCCCCCTACGTTCCACCGATCATACCGATGGGACTCCCCCATGTCGTCCAGTACGTCACCGGTTCTCTCCTCCACATGCCCGGCCCGTTCCAGCTCATGGTGGACAGGATGAGCCGCTACGCCAACGCCAACGGCGAGGTGTCGATCGCCCTGGAGTTCCTTTGCAAGATCTCCGACCTGGGCAGCAAAAACACCGCCAAGGGCTACATCGACAAGCTGACGGCCATGGATATGCTGGAAACGGTCCACGGTCAGGGCGGCAACGAGAGGAAAAGCAACACCTACCGCTTCCTGGGCGGCAAACGCAACTGGCGACCCATGCCCGGGGAAGAGCCTGGCACCGACCCCTGGCTCACCCTGCTGGAAGTCCGGCTCGAGAACGAGTACCTGAAACAACAGGTCCGGGATCTCACGGCCAGAGTGGAGCTCCTGACAAACGGCGGGGCCGTCGGTTACCCCTACGTGACCAATGGGGACGATCCAGAAGAACCTGACAGCTACGAAACACCTGATCCCCAAGGGGACGCCGGAGCCATCGGCCACTCCAGAGTGACCAATGGCGATCCTCCAACTGCATCCCAAGCAGCTTCTCACAGCTACGAAACCCCCGACTCTGGCAGTTCTCAGGGGGAGAACGCGGCCATTGGTCACTCTGGAGTGACCAATGGCCCAGCTGAAGGACAAGAGTACCTGGACCGCCGTGCCCGGGTGGAAGCGCTGATCATGGAGTTCAGGGACCATTACGCCCGGTCGTTCCGCGGCGGGGTTTCCTCTGCGGTTCACCACTTCTCCCTCAACCCGGAGAACGAGCAGGACCTCCTTCTGCAGGTGGAAACGCTGCGGGCTGACAGGGAGGCGGCGGCCGCAGGGCCCAACGCGCCACCCGAGCCGGACGATCCCGCACCATCCGGCCGCAGGGAGGTGGAGCCCGCGATAGACCGTTCACCACACACGGCGGGGCGGAGTACTGTCCCGAATGTACCGAGCGCCGAAGACGAGGAGGGGGCTGATGGACACCCGGGAAGAGGAGCTGGCCAGGATCGGCAAATACATCCGGGATAACATGGACTATTTCTGCTCCCCGCCCCCCGGGGGCCTGGGCTGGCCCCGGCCCGGCGGGCTCCCGAAGTACTATCTCAGCAATCCGGAGGAGTGGGCGCTGGACCTGCAACGGGTGGAGGCCCTGAAGAAAGCGGCCTGGCTCCGCGAAGCCGTCGAGGGATGCGACCTCACTTCGTCGCGCCGGATGGCGCCAGGCACGCGCCAGCTCCTGGACGAGATCCGGAGACTGGCCGGGGAGGGCCGCAGCCCAGCCCAGATATCTGCCCAGCTGGACGTGGCAGAGGCCGGGGTCCGCAACGTCCTGGCCCTGGGGTCGGGGGCTGAGGACGCGGGCGCCCTGGGTCCCGTTCAGCTGCCCGAGATCGAGGCGTTCCGAAAGAGCTGGGGAAGGTCCTGGCCGGGAGGGCACGCAAATGGGAATGGACACCGGAAATCGCAGAGTGCTGTTTGAGGTCGAGGTGCTTGGTCCACCGGACGGGGGACGCTGCTTCGTCTGCAACTCCCGGGCAAAGCCCATGCACACGGTGCGTCCCAGCGGCGGCGGCCACGGCCGGTACGCCTGCTTCGCCCACGTCTCCGAGGTAATGACCACCTGGGACGACCACGAGGAAAGACAGGGAGGTGAGGGAGGATGACGCTCTACGCCGAGAAACTGCTGCCCCACAACACCGAGGCCGAGGAGGCCCTGATAGGTTCGCTGCTGATCGACGGGGAGTGCATCGCCCGCATAGCGCCCATGCTCCAGCCCGGGGACTTCTACCGGGAGCGAAACCAGCTCTGCTACGACGCCGCCTTGTCCCTTTCCAACCGGAACCAGGCCGTCGACCAGCTGACCCTGGCAGGTGAGCTGGCCAGGACCGAGAAACTGGAGATGGCCGGCGGCATGGCCTACCTGTCCCACCTGGTGGCCATCACCCCCACGTCGATACACGCCGAGGACTACGCCGAGATCGTCTCCCGCACCGCCGCGATGAGAAAGCTCATAGCGGCGGGGACAAAGATCGCCGAGCTGGGCTACACCGACACCGACGACCTGGAGGCCACGCTCAGGCAGGCCGAGGACGCGGTCTACGCCGTCAGGAACACCACCCAACAGCGGGACTTCCAGTCCTTCCGTGACATCTTCGACCGCTACCTGCAGCAGCAGTCGTCCCTGGACGACGTCCTCTACGGCGCGGACGCCCCGCTGATGACGGGGTTCTCCGACCTGGACGAGCTGCTGGGCGGAGTCCAGCGCTCGGACCTGGTGATACTGGCCGCCCGCCCGTCGGTGGGCAAGAGCACCCTGGCCCTGAACATAGCCATGAACAACGCCAAGTCCGGCCGCACCTGCGCCATATTCAGCCTGGAGATGACCGCAGACCAGCTGGCCATGAGAGCCCTGGCCGGCGAGACCGGCATCGACTCCCACCGGATCCGCCTGGGTCTGTACAGCCAGTCCCAGGAGGAGCGCATCATCAACGCCATCGGGGAGCTCTCGGAGCTGCCGATATACATCGACGACACCCCGTACCAGGGGATGGTGGAGATCCGCGGCAAGGCCCGGCGGCTGGACCTGGACAAGGGAGTGGACCTGATCATGGTCGACTACCTGCAGCTGGTGCAGGGCCGCAGTCGGGGCGGGCCGGTCAACCGTGTGCAGGAGATCACCGAGATCTCCCGGGCCCTGAAGGTTCTGGCGGGCGAGATGAACGCCTCCGTGATCGCCTGCTCCCAGATGAGCCGCATGGTGGAGAACCGGCCCAGCCACCGGCCGCAGCTCTCGGACCTGAGGGACTCGGGCTCCATCGAGCAGGACGCCGACGTGGTGGCCTTCATACACCGGGAGGACCTGTACACCACGGAGGAGGAGTGGGCCCAGACGCACCCGGGCCAGGAGTATCCCCAGAACATCGCCGAGATCATCGTGGCCAAGAACCGGAAGGGGCCCACGGGTAGCATCCGCCTCGAGTTCCGGGACCACCTGGTGCGGTTCGACCCGGTACCCCTGGCCATGACCGGCTGACCAGGCCCCGAGGGAGCGCCCCACACGCCAACGCCGCCGGCTATGTCCGGCGGCGTTCCCTTTGTCCAGGGATGCCGATGGTCACTTGGAAGTGACCGTAAACGTAGTAGTAGTAAATATATATATATATATAACTACTACTACGATAGTGGTCACTCTCAGGTGACGTACCGCAGCAGTCTCCCATTGCCGCGTTGAGGTCCGCGCCACCCCATCTATTCTCAGCATCATAGTTTCCACCGTCCATCCTCCCTTGGATGGCGCCAAGTCGCCGTCAATCACACCAATATTCACCGACGGCTCACTGGCCGACTAGCCAGGTAAGAGGAGTCCATACATGTCGTGCGGCATGCCGGGGTGCGCGGCGGCCAGCGTGTTCAGCCACAGCGGCCAAGGCAGACTGCAGCGCCTCCATGTCCGTCAGGTCCGTCAGGTCCGTCAAGCCTGGTGCGGACGAGGAGCAGCCATATAATGGGTGCAACTCCCGTTGGAACCGGGTTGTAAATGGATACTCGGAAATGCCTGTTGACCGGTTGGGGGCAACGTTGGCCGAGTATAGAATTGACTCACAGCGCATTCTGTCGGAGGTTGCCGGCCATTTCGGTCTGGGTGTGGATGACCTGGTCAGCGCCAGCCGCAAGCACGCCATATCTGTGCCCAGGCAGGTGGCGATGTACCTGATGGTGCAAGAGATGGGCCTGGCATTCACGCAGGCGGGCCGTCTGCTGGGAGGGCGCAACCACAAAACGGTCACCCATGGAGTGGCGAGGGTTTCCGCAGAAATACAGCGGAACACAGATCTCCGCTATGACGTGCAGGCCATCAAAGAGCGTTGTTGCCGGGTAGTCGTTTCGGGGTAGGCGTGTCCAGAGAGCGGGTTGACGGAGTTGGAGTTTGTTCAACCTGCCCGGACCGGTGAGCTGGCCAGGACAGAGAGGCCTGTACCGCAATTCACCTCTGCGCTCTCCCTGCCGGGTTGCTGCAGCCTTCGGAAGAGAGCTGATCATCGCAGGCCTTCGGGAGTGAAGCAGATGCGTCACCGCGGGGTTTTCTTGGCCGACTCGACCAGCAGTTCGCCCAGGGGATGTCGAGGTCGTACTCGCCGGGATTGCCGGGGGCGCACCTGACGCACGCCGGACAGACCAGGCCTCGGTGCTGACCGGCTCTCTCGCCCTCCCGGCGGAGAAACAGCATTTCCCCGGGAGAGACCTTCCTACGGCGGTGGCACCCCGTAGTCGAGCACCTGACTGGTATTTTCACATCCGGCGGTTGCTGTTCAATCTGAAAACCGGTTGTAAAGCACTAGCAATCGTGTTATATGTGAAGGGCCGCGGGGCCGTCACCCCGCGACCCGGCGGTACGGTGTGCAAACACCGGTCCGACCCCCCGTGGAGGTGAACCCACACGGGTCTTTTTCATCGTACCACGGTTTTGCGCACCTTCGGCGACACGAGCCGGAGGTGTTTTTCTTTGTCCTCATCCGGCCCGGGAACAAGCAGCAGACCCCGACCGCAACTCCGGGTAACGGTCTACCGGACGCCCAGGACCCAAGGGGCATACCGTGCGGCCATCCGGATGCTCGCCCCAAGGAGTCGCGGGTCTGCGATTCCGGAGCGGCACGGAGCGGTGGCTTGTTCGGGAGGGCCATGGCCGTGCTGGCAGTGTCCCTGCTGTATGTCGCCCTGCTGGTGGCCTGCGGCGGCGAGAGCCCGGCTCCCACCCGAGACGCGGTTCCCACCGTCATTCCGACCGAGGCTTTCGGCACAGTCCCGGCGGAGCCGCCCGCTCGCGGCGACACCGTGCGGAACCGGGAGAGGACGCCGGCCTCCGCCACCAGTCGTGCTTTTATTCCCACCAAGACCCCCGAGCCGACCGAGGAAAGGAGATCAAGCGAACCCACGGAACCTGCGCCTACGGCGACCCCTGCCGCGCGGACCGTTGATATCTGCAACCGGCAGGAGAGCGTGAGGGAGGCCATCTTGGGCGAGCTGGGCCTGGATGTGGACGCGTGTGAGGAGGTCCCGTAGGAGCAGCTGAGCCTCTGCACCCGGCTGGACCGGATCCGGGTGCAGAGGCTCGAGGGGTACGAGTTCCACGGCCTGGACAACCTGGAGTCCCTGTCCCTGGAGGCGGTGACTCCCGACCTGCCGATATGGGCGAGCGGGCCCATCCTGCAGCAGCTCAAGCTGCTGCAGCTGGTCTTCGTCCCGGGTGAGTTGGAGGACGGGGCCAGAGGCGCTGCGGTGGATTTCTCGGGCTACAGCAACACCGGCCTGGAGCGGGTCGAGATGACGTTCACCCCGGGAAGCCTGGAATTCGTGGGCGCACACTACCCTTGGTTCCTTCACCGGGGGCTATATGGCATAGGTCTCCACGTGATCGACCAGCGGCCATATGGCCAGGAGATTCTGAAACAGGATGTCTCCAGGCAGTTGCATCTGCCGGAGCTGGTCATCGAATTCGGACCCACCGACACCGACTACCAGGGGATCAACAGGGCTGCGGAGGAGAGGGGAGAAAGCGCCCGGAACTTCTGGGTAACAGCGAGAAGCGGGAACCTTCCGTGGCTGAGGGAAGGCCGGATCGACAGGCTGACCATAATCAATCACGACACCGACTACCGGATAAGCGTGGACACCAACTTCATCGAGGATGACACAGCCGCCCCCATGTACGTGGAACTGCGCGGCATCACGTGGGTCCACCAAAACGCCTTCGACAAGGTGCGAGGGCCGCTGACCCTGCACGTTGACCCGGACCCCGAGGGCAACCCCCACAGGCTGCACTTCTCAGGGGCCGTGGAAACGCCCACGGGCACGGGTTTCCTGCCCCTGTGGTCGCACGACGCGCCCTATCCCGAGACACCGGAATGCAACCACGGCCTGATCGAGATCGCAGAAAGGATATACCGGAACGGCTGGGACACCGAACGATGGATCGAGGAGACCAAGCAGTTTCTCAAGGACAACCCGGAGGACTGCCACACAAACAGCTACGTGCCCGTGGCCGAGGTAAGGCCACAAGAAGCCTCATGCAGACACCAGTGGCACACCGGCCTTGGCACCGGTTCATACAACAAGGTGCTGTTTATGCAGTGGGAGAGAGCCTGGCTCCCCTGGAGCCAGCCGATCTGCTGGACGCGCACTGAATCTTCCGACGGAACAGTTCAATGGGAGGGCAGGCGCGAACTCAGGAGCATAGAGATATCCCTGCCGGAGGGAAGTCCATACCGGAGGCAATGGTAAGGTAAGGCCCACGCAAATTTTCTGGACACCGGTCCGGACGCCGGCTTCATGGGGAACGGCCAATCACATCCGACGTGAGGGGGCCCGTGCGGAGTCGCGGCGGGACCTCTGGCTGGAGCCGTGGCCGGAAACCGCCGCCGTGGGGGTGCCCTGGTCCCGGACCGAGCCCGCTACAGAGCCTGGTACAGAGCCGGAGAGGCGGAGGAAACCGGCGCGGACGCCACCCCTGGGACTGAGGTGGGTCCCCGTCCGGTGAGGGAGGGAACAGGGACGCCTTCTCAATTCCAACCCGATTCCAATCCAGTTCCAACCCGGAAAGGAGTGAATACCAGTGTCGCGTGCCAGCATTCCCATAGGAATATACGTGATTTTCAGCGGCGTGCTGCTGGGAATTGCCATGGCCCTGGTGATGTCGGTGATCCTGAACGAGCAGGGGGCTGAAGGGGGCACCGTCGGGGTCGTAGCCCTCCTGTCCTTTGTGGGCGTGAGCGGGACGACCATCGGGATAGGAATCCTGGTGATCCTCATGGGCCGGGTCTTGGCGGCGGTGGACCGGCGGTAGAGGCCCCTCCATGGCCGGCGGGTGGCCGGCGGGTTAAATTGCCCCGTATCCGGTGGAGCTGGCACCTGGCCATCAGGACGGTGCCGGGCCTGCCCCGGTCAATGCCCGCTTGGCAGCAATGGTTCCAGACCCTTCACCGCCGGGCTGGCCCCGGTTTTCCACGGGGACCCTGGGCCAGGAGGACCGCGAGAGCGTTGAACCACGCGGAGAAACTTTCCAGGGAGCATCCAGCGTGGGCGGGCTGAAGGGATTTCTCTGGCCGGCCGGTTGAGGCGGGTCGCCGTCGGCGGCTACGCGGCGGCGGTGATTGCAGCCGCGCTCCTGCGGGAGCTCAGCCGCCCCGGCGAGGCCACCGCGCAGTTCATACCCTCCAGCGCCCTAGTCTACAGCTCGGTCAATCTGAGACCCGGTCCGGGGCGGACCGGCAGGGCCGTCGAGGTGAGCGGTCTGCTCCGGACCGGCGACTTTCTTGACGATGAGGATGACCCGCCTCTGAGCCCGGGACAGGCTGGCGCCACCGGAGTATGGCCCTGAAGGCCGGACAGAATTGAGCGGGCAGAGGGAGACGCCCGGGCGCGAGGATCCCCGGAGCAGCGGAAACGGACAGGCGCAACACTGGGTCCCGGTGGGCCATGGTGCTGCTGGCGGTCACCCGGAGGACACGTCAGGTAATCCTGCCCCTTTCACCCGATGCCGGATGCGGTCCATGGCGGCCTGGTCCTCACCGGCACCGGTAAACCTGCGGCCCGCCCCCAGGGCGGCAAAGGCCACCGTGTCCCTTCCCATCGTTATGGGGTCGCAGACCACCTGGCCGGGCTGGGTGAACCGCTCGATGATCAACCTCATCCCGACCATCAGTTGCCGGGCCTGCGTTGGTGTCTCCTCCGTGCGTGGAACCCGGACGACGTCGTTGCCGCCGTTTAGCCGGAAATGGCTCTTGCCATAGACCAACAGGGGCCTGCGGAGCAGTTCCAGCCGGTGCCTTTCCCGGAGGCGGGCCCAGCACTCGTCGAAGACCAGGTCCAGCTCGCATACCCAGAGCAGTTCCGTGTGCCTGAGTTTTTCGAGGGATTCGGGCAGGTGCTCCGCGCTGGCCAGCACCACCATCGCTCCCCGGGGCTTCAGGGAGTGGGCGGAGAAGGCGGCCAGGTCCGGCTACATTGCCAGGGCCCCTTTTGACGGGGGCGGATTGGCGACGATGGCATCGACGCTCTCGCTCTCGACCAGCCAGTGAAGGCCCCCAGGGCCGAGCGGTGCAGGGTTACGCTGCCGGGAGGTTGCTCGGGCAGGACAGTCGCCGACCCCTCGTCAATCAGCGGGTCGTGGGTTTCCTGGAGGGCCATAGTCGCAGCGCGGGCGAGGGTCTTCGAACTGCCGCTCTCCACCATTGCCAGTGCCCGCAGCTGAACCTCAGGGGGCTGGTCGACCACCCTGGATGCGTCGCTGACGGCAACGGCACCCTGGTCGGCGGCCTGACGCAGCTCAGGGACTGCCTGGCTGTCCTTGCCGAAAATCCTGCCGGCATGGACGACCAGTCGCCGGCTCACGTGGAACAGGTCCGCAGCCTGCTGCAGCGTCAGGGAGTGCAAAATTGCCCTCTCACCTTCGTCCAGGCCTAGGCCAGCCCATCCGCTGGCCGCCTCCTCCCAGGTCCTGTGGGCGGCGACCGCCCGTTGGCTGTCGGTCATGTGGCGGCGTGCAGAGTTCTCGTCCAGCACGTATTGGAAGGCGTCGGCGTTGCCGGGAAGTTCCACAAAGTGCGGCTCCACCCCCGTCTGCAGGCAGGCCTCATACCGGTGGCGGCCGTCTATGATCTGCCCTCGCCACAGGGTGATCGACCGCCGCAGGCCCCCCTCGCGGATGCTCTCCATCAACGCCTGGAACTCGGGTGGTGGGATCTGGGTATACAACAGCGCCAGTCTGCTGAGGGAGTATTTTCCGTCGCTCGTCGTCAATGCAGTCCTCCTGAGTCTTGTCTCGACGGCCGACGAGGGCCAAAAGACGAATCGCCGGTGTCCTCCGTATTCTGCGACATTTCAAAGGGGCCAGGATTGCGGAATCATTCCCCTCTGAGCCCCAGGACTGGTTGGCACGACCGAGGGTGAGAGTGCAAATTTGCACTCTCACCGCCGCCCCGGCTTCAGGCCAGCCCAGTTGCGGAAGTTCCCTATCGGAGGGTCCATAACTCGCCGGGGGATGCTGTCCGGGTCGCCTGTCAATAGCAAGTTGGAAATGCCCGCTCCGACGGCCGCTCGGACCCGGCCAACTCGCATCGACATCAGCGGGGCGAGTACAGCGCTCCCTCAGATGCAGTACAGGCTGGCCCTAGGCCGTGATGCGCAGGGGGTGAGAAAGAAAAGGGTGGGAGAAACCAGTAACTGCACCGGCCTGGCAGCGGGTGAGGTTTGCAGTTGGTCCACGAAGGCCACAACTGGGGATCCCCACCGTCCGCCGCCTGCGGTCCACCGCGCGGACGTCCGCGAGTCAGACAATCATGCCTGCTCGAGACGTCCGTGCGTGGACTCGCAGTTCAGTCAGTCTGCCCGTATTCAACCCGTGAGGAGGTTAAGTTCTTCCTGGGGCAATCCAATGCCACGACACCGGCCCAAAGCCGCGCCAACAGGTGCGGCCTTTTCAATTCGACACAGAACAAGGAGCAAGACATGGGAATCATGATGATTCCCGAACAGTTTGACCAAGACCGCCGCCAGGATCCCAAGAGGTCCGCGGAGGCCAGGGTGTACGACGCCCTACAGAACCTGGACCTGGAGGGCTACGGCCTCTACGAGTTCCGACACCGCCGGGGCGGCCGGGAGGTGGACGTGGCCCTCTGGTTGGACCTGCACGGCCGGTTCGCCGTGCAGGTGAAGGGCGGCCGCTACGACATGGACGAGGCCGGCCGGTGGCACCTCATCAGGCCCGACGGCCGTCGCGAGTCGGTGGCCTCCCCCCTGTCGGCCACCGCCGACGCCAGCATGGAGCTGAGGAACGCCATCCGGGCCGCCACGGGATACAAGAACTTCGTGGTCGGGGTGCTGCTATTCCCGGACATGGAGCGTGCCGCCCTGAACCACAAGCGCGTGCACATCGTCTGGGAACTGGACAACCTGGCCCAGGACCTGGCGCGGATCGCGTCCCAGGAGGTCTTCTACCCGCCCTCCCCGTAGTTCTCGAGGAACGAGTGGGAGGCGGTGAACCGGATCCAGTACCGTCCCCTGGAAGGTACACGGGAGGGTACACGGGAAGGCCCCCGGGATGAGGCTGCCGCGGGGGAGGATGAGGCACCGGTCGCCTCCGGCGAGATGCCGCTCACCCTGGGTTCGGCGACCATCAACATCCAGCACGTGGAGACGCTGGTCATCCAGCAAGGTCCGCAGGACCGGGACATCGACGGGAGGCCCGCCGTCTCCGGCGCATAGCGCAGCCAACGCCACTTTCAGATTGCACTCGTGGCCCGGGGAGGGCAACCCCGTCCCTGGGCCACGCTCTCAAGGAACATCCCCATGGACATTTCGCCCATCATCCTCCGGATGCACCCGGAGCTGGACCCGGAGCAGCAGCGGGTCGTCGCCCACGGGCCGGGCGCCATGCTGGCCATTGCCGGGCCGGGGTCGGGCAAGACCCTCTGCGTGGAGCTGAGGGCCCTGAACCTGTTGCTCACGGGACAGAGCGGGCCTGGCGACATCGTGTTGTGCACCTTCGGCCGGGACGCCGCCGGCGAGCTGCAGCGGCGGTTCACCCAATCGGCCCTGCGCTGCGGCGCCCACAAAGAACTCTCCAGGGTGCGCATCAGCACGCTCCACGGTCTGTGCCGCCGGGTTCTGGCCTCCCACGCTGCCGAGGCAGGGCTGGGGGCCGGCTACCGGTTGCTGGACGAACAGGAGCAACAACTGCTGATGCAGCAGCAGTTTCACTTCGTGCTGGGCCCCGACTGGGACGTGCTCACCCGTCGCGGCTGGAGGGAGGGCGCGCATGGCGCCGCGGAGGCCGCCCGCCATTTCGACCGCATCTGCGACGAGCTGGTCGACCCCGACGTTCTGGCCGGTTCGGAGCGGCCGTTCACCGCCGCGCTGGGCCGCTCCCTGCTGCGCTACCGGGAGCTGCTGCTCTCGAAGAACGCCGTGGACTTCGCCCACCTGCAGGTGTGGGCCGAACGGGTGCTGCAGGACGACGATGTCGCCGCCCGTGCGTCGGACGCCATAAGGCACCTGATGGTGGACGAGTTCCAGGACACCTCCCGGGTGCAGATGCGTATCCTCCACAGGTTGGCCGGCGTGCACCGCAACATCAACGTGGTCGGAGACGACGACCAGTCCATCTACCGGTTCCGTGGCGCCAGCGTGGCCAACCTGCTGGAGTTCCCCCGCCGGTTCCCCGGCTGCCGGGTGCTAGCAGCCCGTCCGAGGAATGCTGACGGGGCTTGATACCAACGTGGATAAAAGACTGATCACGCTGTCCCTCTGCTTGAATGTTGCCGCGGCAAAAACACGGTGGCGGGGGTGTGGGGTTGGCGACCCTTTGCCGTGAGCCAGCCCACCGAAGCGGAACAGCTTCAGCAGGTTGTGCCCGGTGCAGATCAGCGACCACTCACCCTGCACCTTCTCCAATCCCCGCAGCAGGAACTGCCGGAACCCCCGGCCCTGCTTGATCTGCCCGAAGACCGGCTCCACCGTCTCCATGCGCAACGCGTAACGTTGCCGACCCCGCTTGGTCTGCAACTTGCGGCGCATCCGGTCTCTGGGCGAGAGAGCCTTGGGGATGCGTCCCCGGGGCGCGGGCGGCGGTTGGTAGCCGTGGCGGGTCTTTTCCGGCGCGACGTACGGGTCGGTGCCCAAGGCCTGTAAATCGGCCACGGCCGGGGCAGAGTAGTAACCGGCGTCGGCGGACACTTCCTTTGGCACCCTGCCGGTGTTGGCAATGGCCTCCTCGATCATCACCACCGCCTGCCCCTTGTCCGATGCGACATTGGTGGCGCGGGTTGCCACAATCACCTGATGCTCATGGTCCACCACCGCCTGACAGTTGTAGGCTTGCAAGAAGTCCTTGCCGCCCGGCCCGGGCATGATGCGGGACTCCGGGTCGGTGAAGTTGCGCTGGGCCTTGTCCCCAGGCACTCCAGGATGCGCCTTGCCCGCTGCCTCGGCTGCTTCCGCCTGAGCCTGGGCCTCGGCTTCCAGCGCCGCCATGGCCTCCCGGATCTTCTCCAACCGGCCCTCCCGGAAGGACAACTCCTCCGGCAACTCATCACCGCGCTTGTCCTTGCCATACCTGCGGTCCTCTTCCTCATCCACCTCCTGGGCTTGGCGCAGCAACTCCGCCACCTCCGCCGACAGTTGCCCTTCCCTCTCTTTCATCCTCTTGTAACTCATCGCCTTGTGCTTCGATGCGTTGGCCCTGACCTTGGTGCCGTCCAGCGCCACATGGCCCAGCTTCACCAGCCCCGCCTGAGAGCACAGCATCAGCACCTGCAAGAACAGCCCCGACAACGCCGCCAGGTGATCCTTGCGAAAGTCCGAGATGGTGCGGAAGTCCGGCGTGTTGTTGGCCGCCAGCACCCGGAAGGCGATGTCTTCATGGAGCCTGGTGGCTATGCGGCGCGACGACGCCACCCCGATGCAATAGCCATAGAGCAGCACCTTCACCATCATCCGGGGATTGTAGGGCGGCCCGCCCCGCCGCTCCTGCTCGTAGCGGGCCGTGATCTCCGAGATGTCCAACTGATCCACGATGTCGGAGATGAAATAGGCCAGGTGATCCTCAGGCAGCCATTCCTGCAGAGCCTGTGGCAGCAGCAACTGCTGGCCGGGATCGTAGGGAAGATAGGTCTTGCTCATCAGTCGGCTCCGTTGGCTGAGTGCTCATCCCATCATACCCAAAACTGCAGGCCGCCTCTGTTTCTCGGACAGGCTGCTAGGCTTGACCAGCAACTACCGTTCCCACCGCCACATCGTGTCGGCCTGTGGCCGGTGGATGGACACGGCCGCCGACTGGACCGGCCCCAACGGTGCCGGCCGCCCGCTCCGTTACGCCAAGGACATCGTGCCCCATGCGCCGGAGGCCCACGCCGAGTATCCCGCCGTCATCTCCGTTCAGGGACAGGACCCCCACAGCGAGGTCAGCCAGCTCGCGGACCTGCTCCGGTTCCTGAGGCACAACGGTGTCATCACCAGCTACGGGCAGGTCGCGCTCCTGCTGCACAGCGTGAAGGACGCCGTCAGCGGCCCGTACCTGGACGGTCTGGAGCGCGCCGGCATACCCGTCCGCTGCGAACCGGCGGGGCACGTCCGAGTTCCCGCGGGCGACGAGGTGCTGGTGACCACTATCCACCAGGCCAAGGGCCGGGAGTGGGACGTCGTCATTGTCGGCTCGCTGACCGGCCCCGACATGGCCACCGACCGGATCGGCCGCAACCTCACGGAATTCGGCGTCTACTCCGGCGAGCCCGAGGGTCTCATCGGGGACTACGACCGGGCCCGCCAGCACTGCGTGGCCTTCACCCGGGCGCGCCGCCTGCTGGTGCTGACCGCCAGCGGCGAGCCACAGGCCGGGTTCGCCTCCATCTGGGCGGAGGCGGCCCGCTGGCCCGGCGTGGACCGGGCGTCCCTCGCCCGGCAGCGGTTCGGCGTAGCAGCAGCTGCGCCACGGTCGACGGTCGACATCGGCTGCCTGGACCGGTTGGTGGTCAGGCTGACACCACCAGGGTGAGCGAGCTGGATGACGGCTCTCAAACCGGCCGCACTCAGCGAGCCAGCGGTGCTGGTCCCCATGTGGGGTTCTGCAGGAGGGTGTCAGGGAGTGACGCCCCCGCCCTGAGCTACTGGAGCTCCCACGGCAGCCCGGCGATGCCGGTGTTCATCATATGGCTGCTGGGCTTCGGCCGGTTTTGCCTGACGGTGAAATACGGCCGCTGCTCCCTCAAGAGTGGGGATTGGCACATAGACACCAGGCAGGGCCTCCGCAGCACGCGGTCTCCCCCGGATTCTGGCTATACCCCTGGACGGGAACAGCGGAGGGCACCGGGCGGGCTCCTCCCTTCCGGCCCGACATGGCCCGACATGGCCCGAGGTCAGTCTAAGTGCTCCGTTCGCCGAAGCTCCCCGGCAGGTCCCGCCTCCGGCTCCACATCTACCCTGACGCTGGCACCGGCGGGCCACGGCTCCATTCGGCATTCCCTCCCGTCAACCGGCACTTCACCAGGGACCAGCACCACCCCGCGCACGGCAATTCCGCCCCAGTGCGGCATTTTCAGCTACGGACATGGCCCTACTCTATACTAGCCCCCCTTGGTGAGGCCTAAATGGGCGTCAGCATCCCGATGCACGCCAATGTCGGCCGATTTCCCCGTCGTCAAAGCTGTGACATTGGCGTGCAGGGCCCAACGATAGGCGTACAGGTGAATAATCGCCTAGTTTCAGACCCTGAAACTACCCCAGCATTGGCGTGCCACCGATTTCCTGCACGGGAATGTTAGGTCCTCGGCTAGACCAACCGCACCGGCTGCCCATGCCAGCGCCACGGCTCCCCGCCCCGACCGGTCACTGCTCCGTGAGTGGACGTTATGAGAATGAAGCTCACCTGGTGCTCCCGCAGGAGACGCAAATGCTCTTCCTCGAAGAGGTCGGCGGCTCGCTGCGTCTCGCATATAAATAACGCATCGCATGCATGTCCTGCCAGCGCCACCCTGATGAAAGGCATGAGCTTCTCGCGGATATCGGCGCGCTCAACGGCTGAACGCTCAAATTCCACGTAGAGCTGGAGTTTGATGTGGGACTGCCCCGAGACCTCTGGCAAGCCCTTCCGGGCCGGGCCAAAGACAACCCGGTCCCTGAGGACTGGGACTACCTGTGGATCGATCTGAAACTCTCGGGTGGATGACCTGCCCTAACTCCGCGACCATATTCAGCAGCCCCTCGTTCTCGCAAACGCACATCACCGGTCCTGCAGGAAACCGCCCCGGGTTGGTCACATATTTGACCAGCTGGAGGGTCACTCCTGCCCGGACCATAGCCACCTCAGAATTGCCCCTGATGTATTCTGTCGCATACTCACTCAGGTCCAGCGCCGCGGACATGCGTGCATCCGGAGCTAGTTGGCGTCCTCCAGGCAGATACAGAGCCCCCCTGTAGCCGTCAGACACCTGGTATCCCCTCGCCGTCAGGGCCGCCAGGGAGTCGTTGAGTCCAAGGGTATGAAGGATCTGTGGTCGCTCGTCCGCGTGATCCTTCCGAATATCTTCGTGGACTCGCCTGCGGATGCGGCTCAGCGAGGAGATGTCGCCATGTTCGACTATGATGCAGCCCTTGTCCGACAGGTAGTGCATCTGGAAGAGGACAGCGGGAACCTCGTCATCTCCGAACCGGGTGACGTCCGACGTCAGGCTGCCATCGGGCAGGCGGTACACGGGACGCCGCACCAGGAGGTCCCCTGCCATAAGCTGAGCCAGCGTCGCATCGATTCTCCGCGTTGACTCGCCCGTGAAAGTCCTGAACTGGGGCTCAGTCACTCCCGAATACATTTCCACCAAGTGGAAAGCCTCTGTGGCTAGGACTCCCTTCAGGTGGGAAAGTCTATGGACAGTGGCCGACGGGACCGGCTCCATGCCTCGATTCGCGTTCACCTTCTGACTCGTCCTCCTGCAGTCATGATAGGGACAGGTCCTGGGGTATGCCAATCTCTACGTCTTCATAGATATCTGCGACATCGTCGTGGGGTGCGGGATACGCCGTCCCGGTGTAGAGGCGTGGACCGCCCTCGGGACCAATGGCGTAGAGATACGCAGGGCTCCGCAGATACCCACTCTTGGGCAGGACCTCCTCGGCGACCTCCGCTCCCCGCGTGTCCGGGGTCACGACGACCACTCCGGACACGTGAGGGGCGAAGTCCAAGTCAGGATCGGGCGGATCGATCATCTTATCCCTCTGCCGCTCGATCCACTCTCCTTCCGACCTGGTAACCAATTTTCCGCGGCGCCCGAAACGGTTCTCGTAGCGCCAGCGCAGCATGGGGGGTGTAACCGACCGACCGACCCAGCAGAAGAAAAGCTTGAAGTCATCCTCGTATAGTACGATGGCATTTACGAACCGGGTATGCCTCGACCATCTCCACGAGACCAGCTTCCGCGGGCGGCCGTCATAGCTCCACTGGGCACCCTCACCCATCAGGGCAACAGGAGCAAGCGAATAGGCGATTTCAATCATTTCGAGACGCGAATACAGGATTTCGGCCCCGGCGTATCCGCTGTAGTAGTGAGGGTGCGTATGGTCGTTCTCCTCAGGATCCAACGCGTTATGCCAATGGACATTTCCTGGTTTCGCATGATCATGACCTGGGGCGTAGACCTCAAGGAGCCCGCTGGTGCTCAGCAGCATCCGGTCCCGGGGCCGCACCAAACGTCCATCATTCCTGACGGCTACCAGGCCGTTCTCCCTCCACTCGGGAAGCATCCCACGCGAGATGGTGGTGCGGTTCACGTAGCAGAACCCAGCCAGCTCGTTCACCGATAGCCATGGGGCCATGCCCAATGCTTGTAGTGGTGTCGTCATATAACCTCCTCCAGGCAGATTCCCCTCACCATAACTTCTTGGCAGGCCCCCAGGGTTGCGGGGTTTGTCCCGCCTGCCGTCACTGCCCTAACAACCGGCGCAGGAACCCGGGCCGAGGTCCTCCGGACGAAGGTCTAGAGATGCAGTCCGGGCAGGGTCTGGAACCATCTAAGGCGCATTGGATGCCCGCCTCTTCCATGAGACGCCAGTCGCCGGCCAACTTGGCCCGGCACTCCCGGCAAATGGGAATGAGCAGGGGCGCGCTGCGTCCAGACCACTGGATAAGGCCAGCGGTGGCGGGTTTCCTGCAGTACCCGCAGATCCTGTCCTGCTCCCGCTTCTCCCTCTGCCGCTCGGTGCGGCGCTGTCGGTCTTCCGCACGTCGTTCCTCCGGGGTATTCATGGGGTGCCTCCTATTCGACGCGCGTTGGGCCCTGCCCTACATATACAACATCTCAGAGAGCGTGGGATTGCGAGATTTGGCGCGGTTACGCACCTGCAGAACCGTGCCAAGGGTTGAGGTGCAGATCCGGGTCGGCCGAGGAAAATCGGGGGCCTTAAATCGCGTCCTCGAGGGATGTTTTCGTGCCGACCGGCGCGAGGATCAGCAAAATTGCCGGTTTTCAGGCCACCAGGCCGTTTTTACCCGGGTCGACGTGGATGATGCCTCCAGGGCTCCGTTCCCCGGGAGATGGAGAGGAGCCGCAGGACAGCAGTTTTTGACAGTCGGCCATTGCAACTGGAATCCCAGACAGTTGGACGAAATGGGTCCGTGTCCTTTAAATAGCGGAAAACGCCCGGTTTTCGCCAGTGGCGAAAATGCTGACAGTTCGCTCTTGTGACCCCCTGGCGAAAAAGGGTAGGATGGGGATTGCCCACCTACGGCTACATCCGCACCAGCCGGGACCAGGAGCCTGGCCATCCCGGCAGCGACCCCCACGTCCAGCGCCGCCAGCTCGTCGAGGCCGGCGTGGACTCCGCGCAGATCTGCGCCGACGTCGCGACGCCAGGGGCCAAGGACTACAACAGCCGCGACCAGTGGCACGTCCTGGACCAGCAGCTCGTCCAGGACGACGTTCTGGTGGTTGCCGCCATCGACCGACTGGGGAGGCGCTACCTCGAGACCATGTGGGCGATCTACGACCTGCAGCGCAGGGGAGTTCAACTCCGGTCTCTGGCTGGCAACGAAGGGGAGTGGACCAGACTTCTTGACGCCGACTCAGCCTCGCCGGAGGCCCTCATGGGGAACATCCTGGCCAGCTAGGAGCGACAGAGCATCAGCCGCAGAACCAGAGTTGGCTTGGATGCCGCCAGTGTGATGGAAAGGAGCTCGGCCGGCCGCGGTGTCTCTCCGGCGACCGGATCACCGCCATCCGCCGGGACGTGGAGGACGAAATGTCCCTGTCCGCGGTGGCAAAGAAGAACGGGTGCCACTCTCCGGAGGCTCGACCGTACCAACTAGGTTCGGCATAATTCGCCCGCCGCCAACTAGCCGGCGCTGGCAGTCGCTCGCAACTGCCGCATCGCCCCAAATCCCCGCGCAACAAATTCTCCACGACCTTTCTGTGCGGCAATTATTATAGAAATACGCTTTTGAGCGTCCCTTCATAGCTGACCACCCAGCAGCCCTCGAGGGACCAGCACAACAACGGCCGTTTGTTGAACAGGGTTCGAAGAGCCCCGGTAAGACACGGCTGTAGGTCTATACCACAAGGGGATTATCACGCAGCCAAGTACTTGGAACGATACAAATCAACACTGGGTATCGCAGTTCCTTCTTAAATGGTTCGGCGTAAAAGGGAATGCACCGAAAGTTTGGCAGTTGGACAAGCGAAACGGACTGGTCGAAATATGCCAAGTAAAATCCGCTGCTTCCAAACAACAGTTGATGACCGATCGCGATGATGAACTAATGAAACGCATTGAAGTCCAGGCTACTGGACCCATAAGGAACATCCGTAAGAGAAAGCTTCGAATAACAGAGAATGATCGGAAGGCGATCGATCAACTTGTAGCCGCGATGATGCAATACGACCCCTACAACGGTGTCGATCACGAAAAAGCGCGACGGGAAGCGGTGGATTCCGTAAGTGATTCGGTAAAAGAAGCCTTTGAGCATTCGGGAGGAGACGTAGATTTAGAGGATCTCAAGCAACTGCTGGACAGCCGACTCAACCATGACTATCTGGCTAATTCAATAAATGATGGCCACTCTTTGGTTCTAGACGTACTGCGATTAATGGGACTCCAGGCAATTTATGCTCCTCCAGAGGAGACGTTCGTCATTGGAGATTCTCCAGTGTTAGCGGTCCGGGGAAGAAGTTCCGGCGGTCCCAGTCTCCTCAACCCAGGGAGTCAAGTCATTCTCCCGATAAGCAGCCACTGCTTGTTATTTTATTCTTGGGCAATGGAATCTAACCTTATTGCTGACGGGGACACGGTCGACAGGCGTCAGCTCGTGTCTTTGAACCGAGATTACTATCATAACTTAAACTGCCGATTCCTCTTCGGTAGAACCAAGGAGTGTTTAATTCGGGCTCGACAGCATCAACTCAATTGGGGAGGTGAGCGATCGATCTATGTGAGCCAAGGATGGCTGGCCTTGCAGCAAAATTTGGGTGTGGTCAGAGCTCAGAATGCGACCAAAGAAAAACAGGATGCTGAAATGCTACTACGAGGAACTCGGGAAATAGTTCGTAGAGCAGCATCCCAAAGCCAGTAGCCAGGCCACCAAGAGACAACACTTCGAATTTTGGACGCAATAATCCCAGCCACTTTCGACTCCGCCTTGGTCAGCAAGGCCGACAACGCCATCAGTAACCTGGAGACCCTGCTCCACATACTTCGGGAATTCGGGATCCTCGACGAGCTTATCTTCTCAGATGAGATGATCTGCAGCTCGATGTCCCGACCCGGTTTGGAGCGACCTGGTAGCCCGCACACGGCCTCGCGACACTATCGCTGCGGCCTGGCTGGACCGGTAAGCAAGAACTTCGGAAAGGGAGTTTTAATGTATACAGAGCTGCTGGAGCTCATGACCGCGGGAAAGTGGCAAAGCTCCACCATGCCGCCCGGTACACCGAGGCCCAAATTGCCGGACGGGGACCTGCAGCCCAGTACTACCAAGGCAGTCTGAGGGGTTCGACAACGCCTTAGCCCGAATCCACCGATGGGAGGCGCGAAGGCTGGGCAAGTTGGGATGAGGGAGCCTACAAGGGAGAAACCCTGGCCTCCACTGGGACCGATGTGTCACGGCAGAGGGTCTTCAGTAGCCGCGCAGAGCCTCGAGAGCGGCCTATGGACGTGGGGAACCGCGTGATAGTTGGGATCGGACGTAACAGGATGCACTGGCGGACCGGGGGACGCGAGTTTGGAGGCGTTGGGCCGGTTGCGGATAGCGGCTTCAGGCAGGGAGTGGTAAGGATCGGAGCCTTGCCAGGGCGCGACTGAACTGGGCTTCCCTGGGCCAGCGCCGGGGAAGATGCAAAGTGAGGCGGCGGGCCGAATGGGTGAGCCGTCCGGCCAGAAAGAAGAAGCGTCGCCGCAGGGTCTTGGTGGACACTATCTGCTCGCCCAGACCGATGCGCGTTGTCCAGCGTGCCAGGATGTGGGCGATGATCTGGACGGCCAGCCAGGCGCCGTTGGTGGGAAGTGGCCCGAAGGGAGATGGTTGAGCCCTACGCCGTACTTCAGGTCTCGGATGGCCTTTTCGATCTCGGCGTGCCGCCGCCGGTGCTGACGGTCACCGCCTCGCTGAAGGTGACCGACACCGTGATGGTGTCCCCGGCGGCGTAGGTCCCGTCGGTGGAGGGATCGGACGTTATTGCCACCGCCGAGACGGTGGGGGCGGTGCTCTGTGCTCCGGCGGGCGCACCGGTGAAGAAGACTGCTGCCGAGATGGCGGCCAGGATGGCCAGAGTCGGGATCAATCGGATCATCATTGACCGCTTATCGGTGGATGGCGGACACCGGCTCCAACGGCTGCCAGCCACGCCAGGGGAAGCCTGCCACGCCGGGGGAAGGAGCGTGGTGTGACGCCGCTGGATATGGGTAGGGGTGAGTAATTCCGGTGGAGGAAGCGGGTCGGAGACCGGTAGTTTCTGCCGGGCCCGTGAAGACTAGGTTTGTCGTTGCTCAACTTCATGGCTCGGTCAATATGCCTGCCGGTAGGTGGAACACCACTAGGCGGCTATCGAATGTCTCAGGTCACAGGTGGGAACCGCCGTGGCACTCCCGGATGCACTGCAGGCTGGTGGTAGCAACTGCTCCGGGCTGCTATCTCCCCGCTTTGAATGTCTGGAAATCCGGCCCCTCCGGCCCTTTCATCCGCATCGAGTCCCGGAATAATCGGTTACTTCATGACGGGTCTCGATGGGGAAAGGGCCAAGTAAAACGCCTAATTACAAAGGCTAAATTCCAACGCAGGCCGTGCCAAGATTTCTTTGTACACAATCTGAATTGAGTTCCGGTGCTCTGTTTCGCGTGGTTTTGGGCTATCACTTTGCAGGTGCTCATGTGGATCACAAAAAATACATTTTTGTACACCTGATATGCACACTATGCACACAATTCGTTATGGCATTTCCCGCAAGAAGGGCGATACATTTGGATGGGCAAATCAAGCGACCCAACAATCCACTCTATCCGCAGCAGCAAAGGTGCGACGGACGTACCTATATACCTGAATGCCGCGTTACTTTGATCCCTTGCGAAGGGACTTAGTCCGATAGAAGAGACCGGGGGGAGGAATGTCAGTAACAAGTCGGAATTATTCGGAGCAAAGGGCGACTGCCGCACCAGATACACTGCCTGGAAGGGAAGGCCCCGCCGCCGGGACCGAGCCCATCGCCGTAGTCGGAATGGCCTGCAAGTTTCCTGGGGCATCCGACATTGGGTCCCTGTGGCAACTGCTGGAACGCGGCGGAAATGCCGTTGTCGAGGGAGTTCCAGGTTCCGGGATCGGGCGTATCGGCCAGTTCTATCCGGCGTCGGCCAATCGGGTGGAGGCATGCAGGTACGCCGCCCTGGTAGACGATATAGACCTCTTCGACGCTGATTTCTTTCGCATATCCCCCGTCGAGGCCCAGCTACTTGACCCCCAGCAGCGTATGGTGCTGGAGACCTGCTGGCAGGCTGTTGAGGACGCCGGGATAGATGCCGACCGGTTGTCTGGGAGTCGAACCGGGGTCTTTATCGGCGCCAGCAACAACGACTACAGAGGAGTAATTCTCTCATCTTCCGGTCCCAACCTAGAGCCAGCGGACAGCCTCTACACCGTGAGCGGGACTTCGTTCAATACCGTCGCTGGACGTGTCTCCTATGCCTTGGGGCTGGAGGGGCCCTCCCTGATAGTCGACACGGCCTGTTCGTCATCGCTGGTGGCGGTCCACATGGCCATGTCGGTGCTCCGGCAGGGGGAGGCGGACCTGGCCTTGGTCGGCGGGGTACAAGCTATTTTCTCCGGGCGGCTCACCGAACTGAGGGCCGTAGCCGGCATGCTCTCCTCTGACGGGCAATGCAAGGCCTTCGATGCCTCCGCCAACGGATTCGTCCGGGGAGAGGGATGCGGAATCGCGGTCCTGAAGCGGCTCAGGGATGCGGAGGCCGATGGAGACCCCATCTGGGGTGTGATACGCGGTTCCGCCATCAACCAGGACGGCGCCAGCGCGGGCCTGACCGTACCCAGCACCGGGGCCCAGGTGCGGGTGATACAGGAGGCCCTTCTGCAGGCAGACGTCGCGCCGTCGGGTGTGGACTACCTGGAGGCCCACGGTACCGGTACCCTGGTCGGCGACCCCATTGAGTTGAGCGCGGCCGCCGAGGCCTACGGCGAAGGCAGGGAGGCGGACTGTCCCCTGCTGGTTGGGTCCATCAAGACCAACGTGGGCCACTTGGAGCCAACGGCGGGAATCGCCGGCCTGATGAAAGTATTGCTGTCCATGAAGCACGGCATTATTCCCAAGCATCTGCATTTCAGGGACCCCAATCCTAGGGTGGACTGGACGAATCTTGCCGTGCAGATTGCCTCGGAGCAGATGAAGTGGCCAGCGCAGGCCGGTCGTCCCATGAGGGCAGGAGTGAGCTCCTATGGATGGTCGGGGACCAACGCCCACCTGATAGTGGAGTCGTACGGCACCTCTGAGGAAGACCGGGTTGCCGTCCGTGGGATGCTTCGTCCCACTGGAGCAGTCGTCCGCCCTTCGGCTCCTCTCGTGGAGCTGGGTGACACGGACCCAGCAGCCACGCCGGCGCTCGCGAAACGTCCGCTGCGCATGCTGCCTTTGTCGGGAAAGACGGAGGCAGCCCTTCGGGATTTGGCCAAGTCGTACCTGGCCACGCTCGGCGAACTGCGGGACAACGCGGGTGACGCACCCGTGGCGAACTCCCTTCTTGCGGATATGGCTTGGAGCGCAGGCGTGGGCCGCAGCCACTTCGACTCCCGGGCCGGAGTGGTGTTTTGGGACATGGAATCCCTGAGGGAGAGGCTGTCGCACGTTGCCGATTCCGAAGAGCTATATCCTGTGCCCACGGCATCCAAGGTGGCCTTCGCCTACACCGGGCAAGCCAGCCAGTGGGTTGGCATGGGCGAGGACCTCTATCGCAGCGAGCCAGCGGCCCGGGAAGTCATGGACCGTTGCGACCTCCTCATACGGGAGGAAAGGGGGGCATCGCTCCTTGATGTAATGTTCGGGCGCCCGGGAGCCGCAGGCGATCTGGACGACCCGGCGTGGACTCAACCCGCCATCTACACCCTCGAGTGCGCCCTGACCGCCTTGTGGGCCAGCATCGGCATTCGCCCCAGTGCGGTGGTGGGACACAGCTTGGGAGAAATCGCTGCTGCCCAGGCCGCGGGTGTGTTTTCCCTAGAGACCGGCCTCAAGTTCGCCTCCGCCAGGGGGCGACTCATGGGAGCCCTTCCCAGGGCGGGAGCGATGGCGGCCGTGTTTGCCCCCGCATCCCGTTTGGCGCCGAAAGTTACCCAGTGGCATGAGTCCCAGGGTTCCTCGGACCTCTGCATTGGCGTGGATAACGGCACCCAGCAGGTGATTAGTGGACCCGCCGAGGAGGTGGACGAGTTCTGTCGCCTGCTGGAGTCGGAGGAATTCAACGTGCTGCGGCTGAGGCCCAGCCCCGCCTACCACAGCCCCCTCGTTGAGCCTGCCCTGGATGACTTGGAGGCAGTGTTTGACGGAGTGGACGTCGCTGACCCCTCTATATCGTTGATCAGCAACGTCACTGGTAAGCCCGTGGACCGGGAAACGGTGATGGACGGTTCCTATTGGCGGAGGCAAGCCCGCCAGCCCGTTGCATTTCTTGGTTGCGTGGAGAGCCTAGCCGACCTGGGAGTGGACGCGGTCATAGAACTGGGACCGCACTCCATCCTGGGGCCCTTGGTCTCTTTCAACTGGCCGGACGGTGCGGGCAACCCCCAAGCGCCGTTGGTCATGCCCAGCCTGCTGCGGCCTGCATCCGACGGGTTGGAGCCGGAACGGGCCGAGGCCTTTGTTCGGGCCGTTGCACGGGCCTATGAGGTCGGTCTGCCCTTGGATTTCTCCGCCTTGTTCGCGGGCGAAACGACGCGGCGTGTCCCCTTGCCCACCTACCCCTTCCAGCGCCGCCGCCACTGGGTGCCTTCCTCCCGAAGGGCGCGGTCCGCCGACGCCCACCCCCTGCTGGGAGCCAGGCATGAGTCGCCTCGAGGCGAGGTCATGTTCGAGACGGAGATGCTCCCTACCGATCCCGCGTGGCTGGATGACCACCGAGTGTATGGCCGCGTTGTCATGCCCGGGGCGGTGTACGGGGCCATGGCGGCCTCCGTTTCCCTCGCCGGAGGCGCATCGTCAACCGCCATCGGAGACCTGCGGCTGCACAGCGCGCTGGTATTCCCCGAGGACAGCGGGGACGAGTCGACGGGCAAACGCCTGCAGATCGTAGTCGACGGCGGAAGAGGTGCACAGTCCCGCCACTTCGAGGTCTACAGCCGGGACTCCACGCCCGACTCCACGGACGAAACATGGACGCTGCACGCCGAGGGAGAAATTGAGCCGGCGCCCGGGCGTCCGGCCCGCGGGGAACGGGTCGACCTGGCCCAGCTCAAAGCCAGCCTCCAAAAGCAGGACGTGGCTGCCTACTACCGCGACAAGGCCGGTTCGGGCGTTGCTTTCGGCCCCAGTCTCCGCACTGTCACTGGCCTGTGGTGCCAAGGGGCCGAGGCCGTCGGCGAAATAGCCCTTCAGGAAACGGGCGACAGTGGCATGGAGGTCCACCCCCTCCTGCTCGACGGCTGCTTCCAAGTGCTTTCGGCCACCCGCATGCTGTCCGGTGCCGGCGGCGACGAGACATATCTGCCCTTCGGCTGGGAACGTCTCTGGTTGCATGGTCCATTGCAGGACAGGGTGGTATGCCGCGCTCAACTGAGACCCTCAGGCGATGGTGCGTCAACGGAGGACGGTCCGGTTGAGGTGGCGGAGACACTGACTGGAGACCTGTGGCTCTACACCACGGATGGGGAGCCACTTGGAGGTTTGTTCGGATTCACCCTGAAGAGGGCCACAAGAGCCACTCTTCTCTCCGCTGCCGAGGGACTGCAGGATCTGTTGTATGAACCCGTCTGGCGCGATGCGCCGTTGTCCACCGCCCTGCTCTCCGCGGAGGAGCTGCCCGCCCCCTCAAGGACTGCCGCTGAGGTCGACACATTCGCCGAGTTTTTGGCCGTGGAGGGTGTGGACGTCTACGCCCGCGCCTCGTTGCTGGAGGACCTGGAGCGGCTGTCTCGCTCTCTTGCCCTGCGGGGACTGGAACTGCTGGGGTGGGAGCGTACAGCAGGGGATTTCGTAGACGTTGAGAGCCTGATGGACCGGTTTGGCGTGCTACCGGCCCATTCCCGGCTGGTGGCGCGCATGCTGGGGTTGCTGTGCGACGCGGGGATCCTGGAACGTTCCGGGGGCCAGGGGTATCGCGTAGTTATAGGCGCGGGCCAACTGCTGCCGGACGAGGCCCTGGACGACGCGGAGGCTTTCGCCGACCACATCGCCGGGCGCCACCCTCACGGGGAGAGCGAGATCGGCCTGTTGCGCCGGAGCGGAGCGGCCTTGTCCGATGTGCTGCTGGGCCACACCGACCCGCTGTCGATCCTGTTCCGGACCGACGGGCCCAATCTGGCAGACTTCTACTTCTCCGCTCCCGCCTCAAGAGCTTCCAACCGGCTGCTGGCCGAGGCGGTGGCGTCCATGGTGGCCGAGTGGCCGGAGGACCGGCGCCTGCGGGTTATCGAAGTCGGAGCGGGCACCGGCTCCGGGACATCCGTCGTTCTTCCCGAGCTTCCCAAAGGCAACTTCGATTATGTCTACACCGACATTTCCGCCGGGTTCTTCGCCACCGCGGAGGACCGTTTCCGAGAGTCCGGCGCGTCGATGGTCTACCGTCCGCTGGATATCGAACGGGACCCTGCTTCGCAGAGCTATGACCTCCATTCATACGACCTCCTTATCGCGGTGAACGTGCTCCACGCCACCCGGGACCTGGGCGAGACCCTGTCCCACTGCCGCGACCTGCTGGCTCCCTCCGGACAGCTCATTGCCCTAGAGAGCCTCAGGGGCCGGGGCTGGCAGGACATGACCTTCGGGCAGCTTGACGGATGGTGGCGCTTCTCCGACTCCTACAGGACGGACCACGCCACTGCCTCACCGCAGGTGTGGGTGCAGGCCCTCACCGACTTCGGAATGGAGGATGCGACGGTGCTCGGCGGGGATCGGGGGAGCGTCGAGCCTCCCCTAGGCTCCGGCGTCATCATAGCCCGGGGACCGCGCAATATTGTCCAGTCGCCGGGGGTCTGGCTGCTGGCAACGGACGAGGGCGCAGTTGCCGAGGAAATCGCGGCGGCACTGGTGGGCCAAAACCAGGTGGCAGTGCTGGCTGGGGCGAATATCAGCGGCGACGACCCATTCCCGCAGGAAGGCATCCTTCGGGTCTCGCTGAACCCGGAGAGCAGGGAGGACTGGGTTTCTCTTATCGAAGAACTGCCCAAAGACATCCCCCTGACCGGCGTCGTTCACTTGGTCTCGCTGGACGGGAATGGAACGGAGGCCACGACCGGCGAGCTGGCGCGGGATACGAGGAAAGCCGGAGCCACCGCCTTGGCCATGGTGCAGGGCCTGCTGGACTCTGGAATCTCTCCCGACTTGGGTACCTGGTTCATCACCAGGGGAGCCCAGGTGTTGGAGCGCGAATACATGCGCCCGAGCGCCGGAGAACTGGCGGGCGCCTCGCTATGGGGCTTCGGCAAGGCGGTGGCGCGGGAGGCAGGATACCTGCAACCCAGGATGATCGACTTGGACCCCGGCATCGGCGTCCCCGTGGCGGAGCTGACCGGCGAGCTGATGCGCCCGGACCAAGAATCCCATGTCGCCTACCGTGACGGGACCAGAAGGGCTGCCCGGCTCGTCCGAATCGGCGCCGGACGGGTCAGGCAGTCCCTGCCCGACGATTCCAACTGGAGAATGGCGCCCGACCCCAGCGGAGACCTGTCGGGAATCCACGCTGAGGCTATGCAGTCCAGGCCGCTGGAGGAGGGAGAGGTGCGTGTGGCCGTGGAGGCCGTGGGGCTGAATTTTTCCGACGTGCTTACTGGCATGGGGGCGGTCCGCCTGGCTTCCTCTGAACTGCCGGTCCTCGGGGACGAGTTCTGCGGGCGCATCTTGGAGGCCGGGCCGGAAGTGGACGACTTTTGCCCAGGAGACTTGGTGCTGGGGTTAGGCACAGGATCGTTCCAAAAGGAGTTGGCCACTCCTGCCGAAATGGTGGCCCATGCCCCCGGTGGCCTGACTGTGCCGGAACTGGCAACCATCCCAACCTCCTTTGTGAGTGCCGAACTGTCCTTCGACTTCACGGGACTGAATCCCAACGATCGGGTGCTGATTCACACCGCCTCGGGAGGCGTCGGACTGGCCGCGGTCCAGCTGGTGCAGGCGGCGGGTGCGGAGGTTTTCGCCACCGCCAGCGCTCCCAAGCAGGACTACCTGCGTTCGCTGGGCATACGCCACGTTTTCGACAGCCGCTCCACCGACTTTGGAACAGCCATCATGGAGGCGACCGGCGGTCAGGGAGTCACCGTCGTCCTTAACAGCCTGACGGGGCCCGGATTCATCGAGGCCAGCCTGTCGTGCCTGGCCCCCAACGGCAGGTTCATGGAAATGAGCAGGCGCGATATCTGGACCCAGGAGGAGATGGCCGCTTACCGCCCGGACGTAACCTACGCGATTCTGGAGGTCGACGGCCTGAAGGTCCATGATCCCGCGACCTTGGGGGCATCCCTGAAGAGGGTGATTTCCAGGGTTTCTTCGGGAGAGCTGCAGCCGCTGGTCCACACCCGGTGGCCGATGACGGAAATCGGGGCCGCGATGGAGTTCATGCGCTCCGCCCGGCACGTTGGCAAGAACGTGATCGCCATGCCCCCCATGTCCTCGGGACGCCTGCGCACCGATGGGACGTACCTGGTCACCGGAGGTCTCGGCGGAATCGGCTGCGCCGTCGCCGACTGGCTGGTCGAACGCGGCGCAGGAACCATAGTGCTCAATGGACGCCGTCCCCCGGACCCCGAGGCGGAACAGGCCATCGAGGGGCTGCGGCAGCAGGGCGCCAACATCGTTGTAGAACTGGCCGATGTTACCAGCCAAGAGGCCCTGGACAACATGCTGGAACGCATGGAAAAGCATCTTCCACCCCTTGCCGGCATTATCCACAGCGTTGGCGTACTGTCCGACGGAGCCTTGGGGAACCAGAACTGGGACCGGTTCGAGCAGGTCCTATGGCCCAAGATCTTAGGTGCTTGGCACCTGCACCGGGCCACGCTGCATCGCGACTTGGACATGTTCGTCCTGTTCTCCAGCGTGACCGGGGTACTGGGCAATTCCGGACAGGGCAACCACGCGGCCGCAAACGCCTTTCTCGACCAGCTGGCCGCATACCGGCGCTCCTTGGGCCTGCGGGGACAGTCCATCGCCTGGGGCGCTTGGTCCGGCCTGGGCGAGGCGGAGGAACAGCGGGAGCGCATCGAGCGTCAGCTGGCCGCATCGGGCACCGGCTGGATTTCGCCCCAGCTCGGAATCAGGGCCCTCGATCAGCTGGTCGCCCAAGATGTGAACGCCTCCATGGTGGCTGCGGTAGACTGGCCAGTTTTTGCCGAAAATCTGTACGATCGCCCACCGTTTCTCGAGGAGTTACTGGGGGAGAACGCTGATTCGCAAGGGGACGATGCGGGGCAGTCGGCAGCCGTTGACCTGGTCTCCCAGATTCACGAATCCCCGGCGATGGAGCGGCCGGGCGTCGCCGCTGCCTTCCTGCAGCGGGAATTGCAAGCGGTGCTGCGCCTTCCCTCGGCCCCGTCGCTGCAGGTGGGCTTCTTCGACCTCGGCATGGACTCGCTTATGTCCGTCGAGCTGCGGAACCGGCTCAATCGCGCCTTGGCCGGGGAATTGGTGCTGTCCAATTCGGCAATTTTCGACTACCCCAATCTATCCAGCTTGGCGGAACACATCGTGGATGGCTTGGCCCGTTCCAATGGCGCCTCGATTGCCGAACCCCGGGAGCTCCCCGAGCCGACAGTCCAGCGAAAAGCCACGAGCCTCGACGATAGCATCGCCATCGTCGGCATGGCCTGCAAGTTCCCTGGCGCGCCGGACCTGTCCGCCTATTGGGAAATCTTGGAATCGGGCCGGGAGACGATTACCGATGGCCGTCAGAGTCCCGGCTCTTGGGCGGGCCTCACGGGCGACCCTGCTGCGAAGGACCCTGCATTGCGGAGGGGTGGGTTCATCGAAAACATCGACCAGTTCGACGCCCGTTTCTTCGGGATCCAGCCGATGTCGGCCCGTTCCATGGATCCGCAGCAGAGGATGTTGCTCGAGACCGCGTGGCAGGCCTTGGAGGACGCCGACATCGACCCAGCCAGCCTCCGGGGCAGCCGAACCGGGGTCTATCTGGGCATAGGCGGCAGCGAATACAGGGAGGTGATCATCTCCAGCGGAAACGAGGACAGTTTCTTCGGCACCACCAGCAGTGTGGCCGCTGGACGGGTGGCCTTCGCCCTCGGGCTGGAGGGACCAGCTATGCCCATCGACATGGCCTGCGCCTCCTCCTTGGCGGCCGTGCACCAAGCCGTTGCGGCCTTGGAGCGGGGCGAGGTGGACCTGGCCCTCGCGGCGGGGGTCAACGCCCAGTTCTCCCTGCCCATCGTCAGGTTCCACCGGGAGGTGGGAATGCTCTCCGAATCGGGGCGTTGCAGCGCCTTCGACGCCTCGGCCGACGGCTTCGTCCGCGGTGAGGGATGCGGTGTGCTGGTGCTCAAACGGGCCGGGGAGGCCGAGGGCGACGGTGACCGGATCTGGGGCTTGGTCCGGGGAACGGCGCTCAACCAGAATGGTGTTAGCGCCGCCATCCAGACCCCCAACGGCCCGGCCCAAGAACGTGTCCTCCAGGATGCCTTGGACCGAGCCGGGGTCGCTCCCTCCGAGGTTGACTACCTGGAAGCCCATGGCTCCGGCACTCTCTTGGGCGACTCCATCGAGCTCCGCGCCATCGCCTCCGTTTACGGCAGAGGACGTGCTACCGAGCAGCCGTTGCTGGTGGGCTCGGTGAAGGCCAACATAGGCCATTTGGAATGGGCCTCCGGCATGGCCAGCATCATCAAGGCCGTTCTCGCCATGAACCACCAGATGATCCCGGCCAATCTGAATTTCAGCAACCCCAACCCGGACTTCGAATGGGACCGGATGCCCCTCCGCATCCCTTCGGAATCGACGGACTGGCCGATGCACCGGGACCGTCCACCGCTGGCCGCGATCAACTCCTTCGGCCTGTCGGGTACCAACGCACACATGATTATCGAGGGGTACGGAACGCCAGTCGGCGACACGAACGGGAGGGTCTCCCCGGCGGTCCTGTCCGGTGCCCCGCAGCTTGTGGCCGTCGAGGGCGGAGCGCCCGGAGCCGCCTTGGCGGCGGCGGTGGTTGGCTCTGCGGAACGGCGCGTTCGTATGCTTCCCCTGTCGGGAAAGACACCAAGTGCCCTGCGCGATTTGGCGCTGGGCTACTTGTCTTGGCTAGATGAGCGGTCGGAACTGCTCAATACGAATGATGACGATGCCTGGACCACTCTGTCGGACATGGCGTGGTCAGCCGGCGCTGGCCGGAGCCACTTTGATCGCCGCAGTGGCCTGTCGTTTCATGACGCGGCCGAGCTGAGGGGGAAGCTGACCTCCTTGGCATCAACGGAGATGGCGGAGGGACACACCCCGCTGCCCGCCTCCATACGGACCGCCTTCCTCTACACCGCTCGGGAGGCGCAATGGATTGGCTTGGGTCGGGAGCTCTACGATGCGGAACCGCTGTTCCGCGCTGTGCTGGACCGTTGCGACGAGGTCGTGAGGCGAGAGCGTGGCGTTTCCCTCATCGATTGGATGTTCGGTGATGAGGGCTCCAACGGAGACGTGCTCTCGGGTGCGTCAACCTACGCCTTCCAGGCTGGCCTCACAGCCCTGTGGAACAGCGCCGGGGTGAGTCCCTCCGTGGTTTATGGACGGGGCGTTGGTGAGGTGGCTGCGGCATTCGCGGCCGGTGTGGTCTCCCTCGAAGACGGCCTGCGACTCCTGTTGTCCCTGAGCTCAGGAACGCCCTCAGTACGGGACATCCCGACCGGCGCTCCTTCGGTTACCTGGTACAGCTACGGCACAGGCCGAGTGGTGCAGGCTTCCGACGATCTCGATAAGGCCTTCTGGCTTCGAGTAACCAGCCATCCGGGGAGGAACTGGGACCCAGAATCGACGCTCAAGGAGTTGGCCGTCGACTTCGTCGTCGAACTCGGCCCGTTCCCCTCCCCCGATTCCTCCGGTAATGGGACCAGTCCTACAGGGCCCTCCATACTGACCAAGGCAGGCTCCATGGAAAGCAGGCCTTGGCACCCGGAGGACGCAGGGGCAGCGGGGGAGCAGGTCCAATTCATGCGGAGCATTGCCGAGGCCTACTCTGCCGGCTTGCGCTTGTCGTTCCAAGGGCTGTTCTCCGGGGAACGCCGAAGTCGTATTTCCATTCCCGGCTATCCCTTCCAGCGTCGCAGCTTCTGGGTACGGGAACGGCGGGAGGGCTGAAGCAGGGCCACTGGTGGGTATTCATCGCGGGCTGCGAGCAAGCATCAAGGCAATACTAGGTACTTTGCGAAAGGCACATCTAAGTACTGGTAAAGTCGAATCTTACCGAACATACCAAGCGTTGTAGCCAACATCTTTTGACATCTCTAGATCTTCTTGTAGTACATTTCATTCAGTAGCTTTGGGGATTTGGTGCGGCCACTTCGCCGGGCAGCCGATCACCACGGCAACGAACCAAAGAATCATTAGGAGAATAATTAATGCCCTCTATAGAAGAACGGGTCCGGAAACTGGTGGATGACAATCTGGAAATCGAAGGGCGTTCTGCGGGCAGCCCCTTGGCCCTCACCTCAAGCCTGAGGGATTCCGGGCTCTCCTCGGTGGAGTTCGTGGAGTTTGCCAAGCTGGTGGCGCAGGAATTCAGCTTGACCTTGTCCACCGAGGACTGCGCCAGCATCAACACCATGGGCGAGTTTGTCTCCTTCATCGAAGCCAAGTCCTCCTGAGGCGGCTTGACCATCGGCAGGGAGACTGAACACCCTTCCCGCTACCCGGCTTCGGAAGCGGACGTGTCCGGTGCTCCACGCATCGCGGACGGGCCGTGGTGGAAGGGCTGCTGCACAATCGGCGGTGTGGCGGTGGTACATGTGGACCTGCAGCCACACGCAGTCCGCCAAAGAGAAGCAACACGGTGGCTCGACCGGGAGGAACTGTTTCGTCTCGAAAAGTTCCGATTCGCCGGTGCCGACCGCAGATTCATCTTCTGCAGGTCTGCTTTAAGGGCAATCCTCTCGTACCTCTTGGATTGCCCAAATAACTGCATCTCCTTCGATGCCGCCTCTTTCGGAAAGCCTTATGTGACGGTGAGCGGGGTTCCGGCGCCTTTGCGCTTCAACGTCGCCCACAGCGGTGGTCACGGGCTGATCGCTTTCTCTTGGGACCGCGAGGTCGGCGTCGACGTCGAGGAGCGGCACCCCCGGCGTCACCTCGAAGGGTTGATCGATACCGTGATGGCCCCGGTCGAGCGAGCGAAACTGCTATCCTTGGCCGAAGATAGACGGGTGCGTCTCTTCTATCGCGTTTGGACAATGAAAGAGGCGCTGGCAAAGGCGTACGGAACCGGCCTCCATACCGACTTCGCGAAATTCCAGGTCCCGGAACAAATGCTACTCGGAGGCTTATCGGACGAGTTCAGATTCGCCGAGGCGCCAGGGGTCCCTTGGACGCTTGTTGACCTTGGCAATGTGGACTTTGCCGCCGCCTTGGCATATGAGACCCGCCCGTCATCCTTGGATGCTGACCACACCATAATCTGTCCTCGGGGTGGTTAGGAATTGTCGAACGACACGGATACCATCTGGATTCTCCCGGAGCCACTGTCAGTCGACGAGGTACCCGTGGACGACGAGACCCGCATTGTTCTCCGCCGCCACGGAAACCCTGCCGGCCCGCGCTTGGTTCTGTCCCATGGCAACGGACTGGCCATCGACTTGTACCTGCCCTTCTGGTCTCAACTGGCTGAGGAATTCGACATCGTCGTGTATGACCTGAGGAACCACGGCTGGAATCAAGTAACCTCTCTCGACAAGCACAACATTCCCACCTTGGTACGAGATCACGATATATTGATCGACGCGGTCTACAGCCTCTACGGAGACAAACCCACCTACGGGGTGTTCCATTCCATATCCGGGCTTGTGTCGCTGCTGTCTGCCACTAAGGGAAGCAGGTATTCGGGCCTCGTGCTGTACGATCCGCCCCTGTGCAAGCCTGGGCGCAGCTACGCGGAGTTTGAGGCTGCGACCATGAGGGCAGCGGCCGGGACCAGGAGGAGGACCACCACCTTCAAATCGCCGAAACAGTTCTCCGATGTCTTGGAGTTCCTGCCCATGTTCCGGAAAACAGTGCCGGGGGTCATGGACTTGATGGCTCGCACCACTCTGCGAGTCAATTCACAGGAGCTAAACTTCAGCTTGCGTTGTCCCCGCGAATACGAGGCCCAGATGATCGACTTTGCAGGGCCCTTCGCCGTTCTGGTTGACTTCGCCAACCTTGAATGTCCGGTAAAAGTGATTGGGGCCGACCCGACCCTCCCGTATTCGTACCTCCCCACCCTCGACCTCACCGACATCATGCAAGTCGACTATGACTTTCTTCCGGACACCACCCACTTTCTCCCCTTGGAAAAGCCGGGTAAATGTGCGGACGGGCTGAAAGAGTTTATCCGCTCAATTTCCCCTGGATAAGGTGGTGCGTCTAAAACCCTCTCCCTTGGGAGAGCGCTGTTATGAGGACGCAACCCAGCCTCCGGCCGAAGCGTACGATTAGGGCACTCCCCGACCTACCTCCGCTCGCGCAGCAAAGGCCGGACGATCTCCTTGGCCTCCTCCACGTCGGCCGCAATATTCGCCTCCGCGACTCGGGCCAGCGACCCCATGGCACGGAGGGTGCTGGACACGTCCGGGGTCATGCTGGCAATGATGATTGTTCTGTCGCTCCGCGCTATGGCGAGGCTGATCAATTCACCTATGATCTTCGCAGCCGAGTCATCCACGTATTCTGTCTTGGACAAGTCGAAAATGACGAACTGATGCCCCCTGATGTCCGGGCGGAGGATTCGGCTGAGTTCCCGTGCCGATGCCACTGTTGTTCGGTCCGGAAACACCACCAGCCCGGTACGGGCCGAAAAGGGGTCATCCTCATCCATCCATTCCTCCGGTGGGATGATTGCCCGGTCCAGCAGTGGCACTGAGACGAGGGCGGAAGTCTCCAAGCCCTCCGTACGCCGCGCCGCCAGGAGGGCGGCAATAACCAGCCCAATGACGATAGCGGTGGTCAGGTCGACGAACAGGACCAGCAGGGCCGTCAGTATCATCACTGCTGCATAGCCCCTGGGTATCCGATGCAGGTTGGTTACAAATCTGCGATCGACGATGTTCCAGCCGTTCATTACCAGGATTGCGGCAAGCACAGCGAAGGGGATGCGTTCGGCCACTGGCCCCAGCAGGAAGAGGACCGCCACCATCAGCCCGGCCACGGTCAAGCCGGCGACCGGGGTCCGACCACCGCTCAAGGCGTTCAGGAATGTGCCTTGCCCCACTGATCCGGCAAGTCCGCCGGTGAAGCCGGCCAGGATATTGCCCAGCCCCTGACCTACCATCTCTCGGTTCGGTTTGTGCTGGGAGCCAGTGATTGCGTCCACCCTGATTGCCACGATAAAAGTAGCGATGGAGCCCAGCAGCGCCATGACGAAGGCGGGTTTCAGGACATGCACGAAGAAATCCAGTGATATGGCTGACAGGTTGATTTCGGGCAGCCCCGTTGGAATTTCTCCTATCCTGGGCGCGGAATCGAACCACAGTATTCCCGCTACGATTCCAGCGGAGAGCACCACAAATGGGGCGGGAGATATGCGGAGCAGTCGTCCCCGCCATGCTAGGTGCAACGCCAAGCATATGGCAGCAAGAATTAGGGCGCTGTAATTAACGTTGGAAATCCCTTCGGGCAGGGCGCGAAAAGTCTCGATTACACCGCCCGGGGCCGGGGAGCCGCCCAGCACGGGGAGCGCCTGCTTGATGATTATCAGCAGGCCGAAGGCGGTGAAAAACCCGGAAGTTAGAGAAAACGGGATATAGGAGGCGTACCGTCCGAAGCCCAGTATTCCGAACAGTATCTGTATCAGCCCCGCCAGTATTGCCGTGGTTGCCGCCTCCGCGATACTGTTGGCGTACTCCGCGACCACCAGCGCCATGGTGATGGTGATCAGAATGTTCGGGCCGTAGACCATTCCCCTGGTGCCGCCGAACAGCGACGCCAAGATGCCGACCGCAACGGCGCCGTACAGCCCCGCTGCAGCCCCCAAACCCGACATCACGCCGTAGCCCATGGCCACGGGAAGGGTCACAGCCGCCGCAGAGGCGCCGCCCAGCACATCGCCTCTGAGTTGGGACAGCCCGTAATTGATCGCCCCCGGATTGAAGGCGGACAGGCTCCGGCTAACATTCATCGGGGACTGGAATCACTAAGCAAGGCTCTTTTATCGCTGGCTGGCACTTTCATATCTCTCGACCTAGAGAGCGGCGGTCGGAGAGCGGCGGCAATTCCCGAAAAAGCCGGAGAGGGGCCCGGTGGGAGCAGAGTCCCTCACCACAGGACGATGCGGTGGGACGATTGCCTGAGGAAACTCGGGCAACCTGTCTGCCCATGCCGAACTTGTAGCAGTTGACGGTCAAGTCGTCAACTGGACACCGCAGGGCAATCGGGTCTTAGAGGGTGTGTGACAATGGACTACACCTGTATCAAGACAGCTTGGTTCTATGACGGGGTTGTGGATACTGTTGGGGCATGAGCCGAATAACATATTCCACTGATTTGACTGATGCCCAGTGGAACCTTTTGGAGCCCTTGTTGCCCCCGGATTCTCAGAAGGGGCACCCCCGCACCTCTGATCTGCGAGAGGTGGTGAACGGCATTCTGTATGTCTTGAGGGGCGGCATTCCGTGGCGAATGATGCCCCATGACCTGCTTCCTTGGGGTACGGTCTGGTGGTACTTCCAAGAATGGCGCAAGGAAGGTGCCTGGGAGGAGTTTGAGGAGGCACCGCGTCCCATGGTCCGGTAGAGCGAGGGACGGGTTGCCACCCTCCCAGCGAGGCAATCATCGACAGCCAATCGGTGAGGACCACTGAAAAAGGGGGCCTCGCGGCTATGACGCCGGCAAAAAGGTGTCGGGACGCAAGCGCCACATCGTAGTGGACACCAGTGGGCCGCTCTTGGCGGTGGTCATTCATGCCGCCAACATCCAAGCCCTTCGGCAAGCTCAGGAGGGATGGGGCCAGACTGGTGCTGGCCAAACTGCTGGGATGGTTCCCACGGCTCCGGATCATCTGGGTTGATGCAGCCTATGCGGGCAGGCTGGTGGCGTGGGTGTGGGCGACCGGCGGATAGCTGTTGCAGGTGGCGCCCCGGAACCCGGACAGCCATCAATTCGTGGTGCTGCCCCGCAGGTGGGTGGTGGAGCGCACACTGGCCTGGCTGAGCCGGTGTCGGCGGCTCAGCAAAGACTACGAGGAACTCCCGGAAACCGGCGAGGCCTGCGTTCATATAGCGATGGTCCCACTGATGCTCAAAAGGCTGAAACCTGCCTGATTACGAATTGTCACACACCCTCTAAGCGTGGTCGAAAACCGCGAATGGGATGCGCACTGCGGCTATGCATTATCCCGGCCTGCAGAAACACAATGTACAGGAACCGACGCACGGTCTTTGGAACAATCCCTGACCAATGCATTGCGATACAAGCGGCACAGACAGCATAGGATAGGGCTTAAACCGGGCTTGGCAATCCCGTGAGGCATCGCTCCCGGAATGCACACACCAGTCAATGCACCCCCTCAGTTGACCCTCCCGCACCACCGTGTAGCTTTACCGTCGAGACAACTCCTCCAGCGGGCTGACATGGATACTGTACATGGGCTAGTCCGGCAGCCCGTCGTCCAGCGCCCTGCTGACCGGAGCGTTCTGTGCGGTCGGCCTCAAGGCCGAGCAGTTCAGAACGCCCAGGAATACACGGCGCGCCGGTTCCGTCGAGGTGCACGGGAAGACGTTCTACTACAACGGGAATGACCTCTTCGTGAACCAATTGAAAACTGACGCTCTTTGTACTTCTTCAGGACCTTGGAACAAGTAGACAACCACGAGTACGATTGGGACTACGACAAGTAGCCCCTGCCCGGCCAGAAACCCATGAGGGCTTGTTAGGCTCTACAACTGATTTGCGCTAATGCGCGATTAACGCAACTCCCCACTGGTGAAACGGCTTGGTTCAGCTTTGCAGAGGGGGAAATTGGTGGCGTACTCGGCCCACGGGTTGCGAAAATCCCCTGAGAGGCGATTGGGTGCCAAGAAAGGTCCAGCAGATCCCCGACTACTTCATGCCGGAAGAGGCAGCCGCCCTAGTGGAGGGCGCGCCCAGCTACCCGACGCGCTTGGCCTTCCGGCTCTTGCTGAAGACCGGCCTGCGGGTGTTGGAGGCCCTGGCACTGCGGCGTGTGGATCTGCGCCTGGACCAGGACCCGCCGATCATCGTGGTCCAGGCCGACTCCCCGGGCAACAAGGCTCGCAAGGTCAGGGAGGTCCCCGTGCCGGCCGACCTGGTCGAGAGCCTGCACGACCTGGCGTCATTCCACAACGAGGACCGGCAACGGCCGATGCTGGACATCTCCAGGTGGCGCCTGAGCCAGGTTATGAAAGAGACGGCCCTCCAGGTGGGGATCGACCCGAAGCGGGCCCACCCCCACGCCTTCCGGCACACCTACGGCCGCAACTGCGTGCTCCGCGGCGTGCCGATTCCTGTGCTGCAGAAGTGGCTGGGGCATCAGTCCCTCAAGGACACACAGCGCTATGTGGAGCTGGCCGGCGCGCACCACGAATGGGTAAGCCGGCTGTGAGCTTTGATGAGCGTATCTGTTGAGCGCCGGCGCAAGGCTAATGACCCGGCGAGGAGGACGTCGCGGAAAGAGCTCCCGTTTGTTGAGCGCGGCCGTTTTCCCAAACATTACCGAGTCATTTGTAAATATGGGGTTGATGGGCACGATAATATTTTTCGTCAAGTTCTATGAGAATTCTTTGTGAGCAGAGGACTTTACCCACGGAAAACTTTTCTGCAGAACGGTTCGAGAGATTAAAGAGCTTGAAGATAACAGTAACTCCGGTCGTGCAGATAAGAACGAAGGCACGATTGCGTGGCTGCAGCCTGACCAAGGATATCTGGAAATAAATGGCAGAGATTTGACAGCCGACCTAGCTGGAACGACTCAAATAAAGCGGAATTGGTTAGACGATGTCCATCTCTTTTGTGTGTACGCTGCTGACCTGGGAAACTTCGATCTGCCAGCCAAAGATATTGAGGAGCTGCGGCAACAGTTGCTCGTGTCAGAAGGCGCTCAAACGCTGGGAGAACATGCGGTCGTAGTACGGGACATCCCCGAGTTCATTCGTAGAGTCAAGTCTGCCGCGCAACCTAAGGGGTACGGGGTGGCCTCCGGATTAGTTAGGTACTACGATCCGGAGTCGTTTCATGGCAACTTTCGAGATGTGGAAGCATTGTTCTGGAAACAGTCTCAGTACAGTCAACAACGTGAGTATCGTTTCGCAATCTGGGCAGGCAACCAGTCTACGAGACATATGTTTTTGGAAATTGGCGATATCAGCGACATAACGATTAGATATAAGACGACTGAATTGAATGAGACATTTTTGGGCGGTAGTATAGAAATACAGTAACGAATCTGAATTAGCCGTCAAGTGGAACATGTTTTTCTGCTCCTCGATTACGTCGACCCAACAGAATGGGCCTTAAGCAAATCGGAAGGCTCAGATTTTTAGGGAGGCTGCCATGGTTTGACAAGGAACGCCCCAAGCGGGGGAGTGTGCCTGCCAGCACCGCCAAGTAAAGCGGGGCTGTCTGCAGAAAGCCATGACCCTGATGGCAAGGAGCTCGCCCGGGTTTTTCGAACTGGTGGATGCTTGCGCCTTGGAGGGCCATGACGACTGACATAGGCGAGCAATAAGGTTGGACACCAGACCTGGCGCCGCGGGTGGCCGAACTGAAACTCGAAGTGCGGAATTCAGGAACCGACAGGAGGGTCCATGGCGATGAAGGGAGAACAAATCGATCAGACGAGGGCGCTTCGAATCCTGTGTGCCGTTATCTTTGCCAGGAACAATCTAATGCACGGATCTCAAAGACGTTGGTGTCTGGAAAGTCCAACGCAACTTTGAACAAGACAAGGACGGCATGCTCATCCAGTTCTCCGTAGCTTGGAATGCCATAGGGATGATCCAGTCAGAGGAAGTATCAGATGCATGAGAAGTTCTGAGATTATCTGGCGATGTGGACGATTATCCCCTAGCCTCCGATGGACCGAGCAACCTGCACAGAAGGACCGTCGGACCAGATCACAGTCTTGGTGGAGCATATATGGGAGGATAAGTGGAAACCATTTCCGACGATACTATGGCACTTCTTTCGTTCGTCCAGTCGTTGGCTGCGACAATCAAGTTGATAGAACGAGAGCAGCCGGAGCCCGGCTTCCAAGAGGTTTTCGTCGGCTTACTCGACAAACACTTAGAAGCCGCGGTATCTAATGACGAAGCAGAAGGGTTGAATACTCGTGAAACGGTGCAAAATATGAGGACAATGCTCAGCCAGAATTTGGCTGTAGGAAAAATTATAGACGCAATGCAAAGTGACCCGTGACGCCCATTTGTTGGGCAATGGGGGTACCTCCTGCAACCTTATACAATGAAACCGACCCCCGGACTACTTGATGGCGGGGCTGGCGTGACTGAGGTAAGGGCAGGACTTGTGATCAAGCGGATAATTACTGAGAGTGGTTTTCGGGCAACACGGCAAAGCTGATCTATAGGTGCATATCGGAGACTGCATGGCGCGAATTGAAGAGACGGTAACCACTAACCCTTTTGGGGAGTTAGTAAGAAAGTGCGTCATTGAAACCGACCCAGGCGAGCGCCTACGGTTAGGATATTCCAGCGGCGGCGAATTGGAAGAATTGGAAATAGAAAGCTTGCCTGGCTTCCGTGTTGAAGAAGACACCAGGGCACGTAAAGGACAAACTCCCAGATTTCATTTGTTCGAGTTTCCCTTAGCAGCACTCGAGGAAGTAAGGCAAGGGAAATTACCAAGCTCTCTGACCCTATTGAACGCGAACGGAGAAGTTCTACTCCACCTGATAAACATTGCCACGCTACTCCTGGAGTCGGCAGATGCTGAACGCGTTCTGGTGGGCGAAGAAGGTTCTCGAGACTAACACTGACATAGTGGACCTTTCGCGGCCCTAAAATGCCTGTCTGTTGTGCGGGCCTGCTGGTGTCAGAATCGCCGCCCTCCCAAGATTCAGCAATCTGGGCGCCATGGTCCTAGAAGGCGCCATGCTGACAGTGGATGCTCAGTCGAGAAGGCAGGTGCCGGTCAACACGCTAAAAATGAACGACACCTGAGAGAGAACCAGGAATGGCCTCGACGAAAAAAGCCAACCGGCAAAGGTAGTTGACGTTAAACACCGGGGAGGCCCTCAAGTGGCTGTCCTGATCAAAATGCCCCTCCTGAAGACAGCCTGGCGAGAGTAAACCCATGAGCGGGCAACTGATAACAATCCCGGGCGCGATGTTGATCATGCCGTTTCTGGTTATAGTCGGAGTAGCCATAGTGGGAGACGTCCCAAGACCATTGCTGACCATGGGCGGATGGACAATGGCCTTCAGCCTGATCATAGCAGCAATAGGGGTCTTCATTGGATTGAACGGAGGATTAAGGAGACTGTTGCAAGGTTAAGCTTGGGGTCCAAGCTGGCAGGCCTCAGCGCCAGATGAAGGACTGATAATTCAGAAATCCACCCCTTGGGAAACTCCGAATTGGTTCCGTTTGCTTGCAGCGTATGTCGCACCCGTTGGCAGGTTACTTCCTGATTGCATACGCTACAAGCAAACGGAACCGCCGATGGTAAGACCTCTGGGGAAAAGTCAATCGGACAACGGGCGCCAACTTGGTCCGGAACCGTCGGTCTCCAAGGAGATCCCGGCACCGCTACCCTCTAGTGGGTGTCGGCGACTGAACTGACCTCCCGCTTCCTTCGGTCAGACAGGAAGATCGTCCCGTCCTTTTCAAATCGCCCTTCAAATCGAAGAGCACCTTCGTTTGGGGTCCCCTTAAGGTCGTCGAATCTCTGATCGGACGTCTCACCGGTGGAAAGGAGTTCTGGATCGAAAACTCTGACCATCCTTACACTTCGATTGGAAAATTTCCCGTTCTTCTCCAGCATCGAATATTTGGCCAGTAGTTCAGGTCCGAGACCATACTCGGAGATCAAATACCTGTTGACTGCCTGCGTCACTCTCTTGGGTTTTGAAGCTTTCCAGAACATTAAATTCACGGACTACCATCCTTTGTTAACTTCCCATGTTGTAACTTGGGTCGTGAAATCAGCCATCAGTTCCAGTCTCGGCAGTACCGCCCTTGAGGATACTAAGCAAGTCCCCTATGGCTATGTCCTTCAAGACCGGTCCATGTAGGGGTCGGTCTTCGTTCACCTTATAGGTATTCATTCGCCCCTCTCGGGACCTGGTTATGTACCCCGCTTTGTCCAGATCAGAGACGATCTTGAGCACGGCCCTTTCGGTAATCCCCAGTTGCTGAGAAATCTGTCTGGCGGTGATCCTCGGTTGCCGGAACACGGTCACCAGCACGCCGCCGTGATTGGTAATGAAGTCCCACTCTGGCATTTCAGCAGGTCCAATCGACCAATTCTTATAGCGTTATATATATGCAAATGATTTCAGGCTTTGATAATCGTGTAACAGACTTCATAGTATAGCACAGTTTTACGGAGACACGAACGAGCCGGGACCAATTGCTATCCTGACTTGGCTATCCCTATCGGCTGGCTCTTACCCAAGAGAAGCGCCTTACCCATCACGCGAGCTTGGCGGTCCTGAAGATGGTGTAAGAGCAATTTGCCTGAGTACCTAGGGTATCCTTCGCCACGCATTCCATTTGGATTGACATCTTCTATTCTTGCCGGTTCGCCTCCCGTTCCTTGCCGCGCTGCTGAGCTGCGCCTACGGGCGGAACTACCTACCAGCACGGATATCAAGGGGTACGTGCCCGCCTTCTTAAAGGAACTTCCAGTAGCAACTGTCTTTAATGTCAATAGGAATGAGCGATTTCTGGCTGTGTCGTATCGCACCACGGGGAGCCGTGTTTGAGCATGGAGTTGAGTATGACCAGCAGTTTGCGCATGCACGCGACGAGCGCCACCCAAGGCCCACAGGGCGTTTTGGAGTCCCTGCTTCAGAGCCAGGAAGGTCTCGCCAGTGGCCACCTCGGCGTAGCGCCAGCCCGAATGACTCAGCACCAGTTGGAACAGCAGGTGCCGGTAGGGTCGTCCGCCAATGGTGACTCCCTGGGAGTTGCAGTGGGTGAAGTCGATCTGGGCCTCGCGGCCCGGTGGATGCTCCTGGGGGAAGTAGACCTCCCGGTCTGGACCGTGCAGTGCTCGCCTCCTGAGCCTGTCGAAGGGCCTGTAATCGTCGTTGCAGGGTGCGGAGCTGGGATGCGCTGAACCGGCCAGGGAATTTCTCCTCCTCCTGAGCTTGCCGAAGGGCACTCGATAATTGTCGTTGCCCTGAGCCTGCCGACGGCCTCACCCTCGAGCAAGGGTAGGATCTCCTCCTCCCATACTCCGTCAAAGGGATCGGGACGAGTGCGCCACCAGCGCTCCTGTTTGGTCTCCGACGGCAAGGAACCGCACTGCCACTTGCGAGCTGACCGCTCGCTCATCCCGGCAATGGCCGCAGCCGTCTCCTGTCTCTTTCCTTCCATACTCTTCTGCCTCAATAGCCTGACTTGCTGGTCTGTAATCAATCCGGTACCTCCAGTACCGGATGATTAACCGGCAAAAGTAGTCAGCGCCAGCGGCAGATCTAGGGGTGAAACTGGCAAGGTCCGTTGGAATCTTGATGTCCGAACCGCGCGGGTGCAGCAGGAACGTGCGGGAATGTCCCAATGCTCCCATGCACAGGCCCAGCTCGAACACAAGGTTGTCCCTAGGCGCTTGCACTTCGGAACCCCGGCTGATTACCGTGTCGTCCGGGGACAGGACAAACGCGGCGAAGTCAACCTTGGCCAACTCCCGCTCCAGGGACTCGACCGGAAACTGGGATGCCTTGAAGGTGTCATCAGTCCAGACCCTGACCACAATCGGGTCGTGTTCGAGCACGGATTGGATGGCCCGGCCTATGGACAGCGATTCGGTTGAACATCCCACGAACATAACCGGACGCGGGTTGGCGGGTCGCACGAACCTGTTGCGCTCCCGAAGGCGCTCCGCCAGAACGCGGGCGACGTTCCGCCACAGCCGGGGATTGGCGTCGGCCAGCTCCGTCAAGGCAGCCGCCGGAATTCGGGCAACCACAACCTCGCCGTCCGCCACCGCGGCCGCCGAGCGGGACCGCCCCGGGTCCAGGAGCGCCATCTCGCCGATGTGCTGGCCTGCCGTCCTGACCGCTATCTCCCGACCCGAAACGCGGACGGAAACCACACCCGCCAGGATGAAGTACAGGTCATTGTCGGGCGCCGATTCCTCTATGATGCTGGAATCCCGATTGAATGATTCCACCTCAACGCACCCGGAGATTGCCTTCGCTACGGCAGTGTACCCGCCTATAATTGGCTGAATCGCCAATACTTCAACTAGGTGAGTCCGACCGGCCGGCCCACAGAATCTTTGGAGCATATTCGACAATTCCGCCTTCAATCTCGACTGTGCCGTATTCGTTTGCCCCGGGTTTCTCTTCTTGCACCAGAAGTCGTGCCCTTCACGGCGTGACTCATTCTGAACAATGAATTCTACGGACCAGCCTCAACGGGCACCCCGCCAAACCAGTTGTTCGCCGGTCTCAGCATCAAGGACGCCTTCCAAGTCGGGGGGATTGTCGGGGGCACTGCAAGCTTCTTCCAACTGCGCCTGGGTCAGGCCCTTTGACGGATTTGAACTTACATAGACTCCCTGATTTTTGCTAAAGGATGCACCCGTTAAGTCAGCGTGTTTTGGGTCCGAGCCAGTTAGATTCGCACCGGCGAGGTTAGCGTGAGACAGGTTTGCGTTCCAGAAACTTGCGTTAGACAGGTTGGCGTCGGAGAGGGATGCGCCACACAGGTTAGCTCCTAGGATCGTTGCGTGAGATAGGTTGGTTTCGGTCATGGATGCGTTAGACAAGCTGGCATACATGAGCAACGCTCCAGACAGGTTTGCTCCATAAAGATTAGCGCGACACAAGTTGGCCTTCCGAAGTCTTGCATTTGATAAGTTCGAACGTATGAGTATTGAGTTAGACAGATTGGCGTTTGTAAGCCATGCGCGTGACAGATTTGCATCGGCAGTCTGCAAGTAACTTACGTTCGCGTCTCGTAGATATGGCCTGAATTTCTCGCTCCGTTCTAGTCGAATAAGCCTTGAATTGCGTAACCCTATAGCTCGCATTACATCTTGAACGTCTGGTCGCAGTATTCGCCTCTGGTCGTCTTGTTCTTCGTCCACTTCCGAATGTAACTCTATCTTGGTGTCATTAGTGGGAAAGCGAACAAATGCGCAAAACAGTTCCATTATCTGCACGTGGTACTGATCCGGGTGTTCCTTTGCGAGTCGCTGGAGCGCGTAGATGCCGCCCAAGCGCACTGTAAGAACTTCGCTGCCCAGCATTTCCGCCCCTCTCTGGTAGCGCTCGTTCAGCAGCCCTTGCTGTGCGGTTTCAGTTTGACTCAATGCTGTTTCGGCTTGACGTTCCGCCGTCGCGGCTTGGCGTTGCGAAGCGGCGGCTTGACGCTCTGCCACCAAGCCGCGCCACAGCGCAAACACGAGAGCGAAGACTCCGGCAATCACGATACCGGAATTCCGTATCGTTGTGCTGTTTGGCTCTTTTTCCTCCGCTCCAGAAAGCAGCCAGTCCCATCCAAAGTACATACCAAGGCCCGACAGGATTAGGCCCGCTATGACAAGTCAGAATGCCCACGATTTAGGGAGCCAGTTTGGCTGCCGCCCAGTCCACCCCATTACCGAGCTGCCCCGTCAGCAGCAACACCGCCGCTATGCGCCGCGCTGTGTCAGTAAAGTGCCGCACCTCCTCGGAGAGCATGTTCCTGCCCAACACCTTGTGCTCCCTGTAGGAGAGCCACTTCTTGAGCACCTGGTAGCCGCCCAGCTTGTAGTCCCACACCGCGGCGGGGACGTTGCGCCACAGGGCGTTGCCGTTCAGGTGGACGTCGACGGTGGCAGCGCCGAGAACATTCAAGGCATCACCTCGCCTCGCGCTCTGGGGCGGTGTAGTCGCGCTCGACAGCGCGGCCGGCGCCGGGCATCACGGCGTCGCCGGTGCCGAAGTGCCCCCACCCGGCTGTCAGCGCGAAGTCGTCGCCGCCCATGTTGCCGCCAGAAACGGTGGACGGCACGGCTATGGCCGCCAGCTCCGGGCGCAGCGTCCCGGCGGTCACCCCCGGCACCGGCGTCTCCGGGTCCAGCAGCGCCGCCAGCTCCCGGCCCCGGGCAGCAGAGACGCGCAGCTCGTCGGCAGCGCCGGGCGCGTTGCCGTCGGGCCAGCCGGGCAGCGGAATGCGCGGCCACTCCATGCGCAGCGCACCAGCGTTGGCCTCCCGGTATGCCGGATCGTGCAGCACCGCCAGCGCGTGGTGGAACAGGTCCTCCACTCCCAGCCCCAACCGGTCCAGGTAGCGCTGCGCCACCGCCGACAGGTTGGGCCGCCGCCCATCGCCGCCGGCCTCCAACAGCAGTCCCTTCTCTCGGAGGTACGCCGGGAAGCAGGTGGCTCCTCGATCCATGAGGTCAAGACAGCCCAGGGCCGAGATTACCTGTGGAGGCGACCATTCCCTGCGTGGTTTCTGTTGCGCTACAAGGCACAGGTTCCCATCAAAGACATGTGGCTTATAATCGGCCCTCTTCTCGTCGAGCAGCTTGGTGTCGGTTTCCCAGTAGAGCCAGCGGCTGTCGAAAGGACGATAGGCGTAGCGGATGATTCCGCTGTTTGGGTGCGGCTCATCGCGTTTCAGGAGAGTATCTCTGACCGCGACTGGGTCGTACCTCGCTGCCGGGTTCATCACCGTGGGATGGAGGCGGGCAATCTCTCCGTGGCTCAACTCAGCGTTGAAATAGTCCGACACTCGTTTCTTCAGTTGTTCAAGGTCGATATCGACTAGGAACGAATCTCGGCTGGTCTTGACGCCTGGAAAGGACGTCGGGAACAGGTCCGGCAGGGAGGGCCAGTCGCTCCAGCCCCGAGTGACGGCTAGCTCCGCAAACGGCAGGCCCAGGGGCAAGGACGGCTCAACAACGTCGTAGAGGCCCGCCGGTTCCGTTTCCGCTGTCCCAGCCAGTTGTGCCAGCTTGGTCTGGCCCCATAGGTTCCTGAATCCCACCGACTCGGCGGGGGCGTGGTCGGCCTTCCTGACCAGCGTGGCTATGGCGGTGCCCACCTGTATGCCCACCGGGTCGCCCGGCGTGGAGAAGATGCTGGGGTCCGGCTTGCCGTCGGGCGTGGTCTTGCCCGTCTTGTACTTGTCGCCGTTGAGGTTGTCGATGCGGATGGCGTCGAAGGCTTCCAGGTAGCGCTCCCGCATTCCGGTGAAGGACAGCCCGTCCAGCCACGAGTAGTTGGAGATGAAGCAGACGACGCCCCGCCCGGTCTTCTCCGCGATGCGCCGCTCCGCCATGCGGAAGAAGCGCACATACAGGTCGTTGAGCCCCTGGCCCTCCGGTTTCTTCACCTCCCGGACGGTGCGGTAGGCTTGGGACAGTTCCCGTTCCTCGTCAACCGCCATCCCGGCGAAGCCGTTGTAGGGCGGGTTGCCTAGGATGACCAGCACCGGCGTGTCCTGCTTGACCTGTTCCGCCCGGTCCCGCTCCTCCTCCAGCTCAGGGATGTACAGCTTCTGCTGCTCCCGTGGCTCCCAGCCGGTGAGGGCGTTGGTCAGGAACACCCCAGCCCGCTCGCCGGGATCGTCGGACAGGGGCGCGTCCAGGTCCTGCATGGTCAGCCCCACCTGCAGGTGGGCCACCACGAAGGGGGCGGGCATGATCTCGAAGCCGAACACCCGCTCCGTGGCTGCCTTCTTCACCACCTCTCCGGCCAGCGCGCCCAGGCCCTTGCCCTCGAGGTTGGCGGCGATCCGCTTCAGCGTCTCGGCCAAGTAGGCCCCGGTGCCGCAGCAGGGGTCGAGGACGTATACGTTCTCGCCAGCCAGCCCGTCCTCGATGCCCAGGTCGTCCTTCAGCGCGCGGTCGACGCGGGCCACCATGTAGCGCACGACCTCGGGAGGCGTGTACCAGACGCCCAGCTGTTTTCGCAGGGAGGGATCGAACTCCTCCAGGAAGGGCTCATAGAAGTAGGGCACCGCCTCGCCCTCGCTGAACCTGGCGAAGAAGGACTCGCGATCCACCCGGTCCAGGGCCGCCGCCGTCCAGTCCAGCACCTCCACCAATCCCAGGGGCTGCAGCTTGCCGGGATCCGATAGCTGCTGGAACAGCGCCCGTATCACCGGCGCCCGCAGGTGCCATACGGCCTCGTGCCAGTTGAACGGCCCAGCGGGGGCCGGTGTCTGCCGGGCCCACAGCACCCAGGCAGAGAAAACGCCGTAGAACAGCGTCTGCACCAGCGTGGACCGGAAGAACGCCGCTCCCCTGTCCTCCTCGAACCTGACGCCCAGGGCCTCTTCCAGCGCCCCCCGCACGGCGTCCAGGGAGGCGGCGTCGCCGGAGGCCTCGACGCGGGCCAGGCCGTCGCGGGCGTAGGAGGCGAGCAGGCGGGCCAGGTCCCGGGGCTCGGCCAGCGCCGCCCGGTGGGACAGGGCGCGCCCCAGGTACTCCGCCAGCGCCGGGCCGGTCCTGTTAGAGAAGGCCTTGGGGTACTGAAGGGCCTTGTCGAACCCGGCGGCGGAGCCGGCCAGCCGGAAGGTCTCCAGCTTGGCCGGGTTGCCTTGTTCGTCCTCGCCGAGCAGCACGAAATCGCGGGTGTTGGTCACCAGCACCAGCCGGTACAGCCCCCAGTACTTGCTGACCTGGCGCTGTCGGCGGTGAGCCACGCGTCGTCGGCTGCGGACTTGACCTCGACCACGCCGCTTTCCGGGAGCTGCCCCTGCTTGGGCTGGCCCTTGGACACCTGCTTGGCGGCGAAGAGTCCGAAGTCGGGGTGGTCCGCACCCTGCTGGGCCAGCTGGCCGATGCAGAACACCTTGGGCTTCAGCGATCCACCCACAGAGTTCAGCAGGTTGTTCAGTGGCGTGTAGTAGGAGCTCTCGGCGGTTCCGGCGCCCGAAGCCTTGATCTTGCGGAGATCGTCGAAGTAGTCCTCAACGGCCGCCTTCGATTTGCTATTGCTGCCTGGCATTGCCCTCACAGCGGCCAGAGGCCGAATTCAGGAAGAATTGTTCAAGCCTCAGGCGTCCCGTGGCCCTCGACCGGGTTCAGCACCGGCACGCCCGCCGGTTCGAAGTGCCTGGTGTTCCTGGTTACCACCGTCAGGCCGTGCTCCAACGCAATGGCGGCAATGAGCAGGTCGGCCCCGCCGTGTCCTAGGGTCGCTGTGAGCTGCCCCTTTCGACCGCCCCTATTGTGACCACGCTTAGATGCAGGTCGACGGTTCCCTGTGCGTCCAGCCACCTCACCACGTCGGGCTGTCGTTCGCGCCTCCTGAGCGCAGACAGTATGTCCGTATCCACCAGGAACATCACAGGTCCGTGGCTCTCGGTTCGAGGGGCATACGCCCGAACTCACCATCGTCTTGAGGGACCTCGAGAAGCAACTCACCAAAGGTGGGGGCACCGGCCTGCTCAAGTCTGCACAGACGGTCATACTCTTCCACGGCCAGAACGACCACTGCCGGGCGTCCACGGCGGGGCACTCGTTGTGGTTCGCCGGCCAGCGCAGCGTCGACCACAGCGCTGAACTTGTTCTTGGCGTCCTGTAGCGGCCACTCAACCATCACAAACTCCGGCTGGTCTTTCTGGCTAGAGTATAAGGGGGAGTCTCACTGACTGAACAGATGGCCCTGAATTAAGCCCATGCTGATCAGCCCCATACGGAGTGATAGACGTTTAGTAACTATCTCAAAACCTGCTAAAGTTCAAACCGACATTCCCGCAAAGGACCCGTCATTCCCGCGAAAGCGGGAATCCAGTGGTCCAGACGGTGTATCTGGCCGTTGAGATTAAGGACATGACAGTATTGAGATAGTCACTTAGTCCCGGATTCAGATCCGGCGGAAATGACGGATACAGTTCAATCCAAATGCGATGGCCCTCTGTCTCCCTCTTACGGAATTGACCCCTATGTCGCATTCGGTCCAGTTATGTCGCCTGCAGTCCAGCGACTTGGGGTTCCGACAACCTGCCATCGGGTTTACTCCTCCGCGGACAGCGCGGCAGGGAGGAAGTCGGCGTCGGCGAAGCCCGCGAACCGGTCCGGCAGGAACTCGCTCATGTCGGAGACGGCCTGCGTGGAGCCACGGCTGATATAGTCGGCGATGATCCGGCCGGTGACGGGCCCAAGGTGTATTCCCTTGGTCGTATGGCCGGTGGCCAGGAAGACGCCCTCCCAGCCGGGGACCGGACCGATGATGGGCTTGCTGTCGGGACTCAAGGGGCGGGACCCGGCGAGCTGCTGCACCAGCTCGGCGCGCTCCAGGTCGGGCAGGACATCTATCGCCCGCTGCAGTAGTTCCAGCCGGGCCGTCTCCGTGGGCTGCCGGTCGAACTCCTCGCCCCAGAACAGCTCCTTCCGGTCGTAGTCCCGGCCGCCGGTGCTGCCGATGCTGGTTAAGCCGTCGGTCCGGCTGATCATGTGGCCCCGCTTTGGCGAGCTGATCAGCACCGGAAGGGGCTCGCCGGGGTAGTTGAGCAACAGGCGCTCACCCTTCATGGGCCGCACGGGAACAGGGAAGCCCAGCCAGGGAGTGAAGGCCCGGCTCCAGGTCCCTGCAGCCACCACCACCAAGTCGCAGTGTATGTCCCCGGACACGGTCCTGACGCCGGCAACCGTGGCCCCGTTGGTGAGCAGGCCAGTTACCTCCCGGTAGAGGATGTCTGCGCCCGTGAGCTCGGCGCCCCGGGCCAGGGCCAGGTTGAGGCGGTAGCTGTCCAGCTGGGCAGACTCGTCCTCGTACACGGCGCCAAGGATTGAGTGGGACAGGCGGGGCTCGATGGAACGCACTTCCTCCGCATCGATCCAGCGCATCCGCACATGCGGTTGCTGCCAGGCCATCAGGCTCCTGATCATTTCGATCTCTTCGTCGTCCAGCGCCAGCCGCAGGGATGGCCGCCGCTGGTAGAGCAGGTCCATGCCCGTGGCGGACTCCAGTTCCGAGACGAGTTCGGGAAACTCGGCGTAGGAGGCTCGGGCCATTTCGAAAGAGGCCCCAGGCGAGAACTCGGCGCCCAGCAGGCTGAGGGAGCCGGTGGCGTGGGACGAGGCCCCGCTGCCGATGGCCTCCCGCTCCAGCAGCGTCACCTTGGCGCCCTCCCGGGCCAGGTAATACGCGACCGAGCAACCCACCACACCGGCACCAATGACAACTACATCGGCACTATCAGGCAAAGCCACACTCCAATGGAAGTTTTCGGGATTTTCGCCGGGGCCAGCAAAGGTGTCAATCACGCTGTTCTAACTTGATACGAGGTACCGCCCCCGTCATTCCCGCAAAGGGCCCGTTATTCCCGCAAAGGGCCCGTCATTCCCACAAAGGACCCGTCATTCCCACAAAGGACCCGTCATTCCCACAAAGGACCCGTCATTCCCACAAAGGACCCGTCATTCCCACAAAGGACCCGTCATTCCCACAAAGGACCCGTCATTCCCACAAAGGACCCGTCATCCCCGCAAAGGACCCGTCATTCCCGCGAAAGCGGGAATCCAGAGGGTTTCGGGCCGATACAATCAGCTTCGGGCAGGGAGGCTTGGATTCCCGATTTCGCGGGAATGATGATTTATTGGGCTCCATAGAATTAGAATGCGGTTGCCTTCCACCCTCACCTCTTCGACGAACTCAGGACGGTCCTAACCTTCTCGCATAGGGAGAGAGAATCAGAGAGAGGGAACTTGTCAAATACCCTCCAAGGTGGAACTACGCTCGTTCGGCATGGGATAAACTTGCTCCATGAGACGCCGCCAGACTCCCGTCCAGTCGTTGTTGTCCCGCACCCGCGGCCTCGACTACTCGTCGCTCTCCGACGAAGAGATGCGAGACGCCGTCCGGAGCCTGCGGGACCGTGCTCGAGGGGCTTCTCCAGGAGAACTGCTGCCCGATTGTTTCGCCATAGTGGCCGAGGCCATCGACCGGCGGCTGGGAGTGTGGAAGCTCTTCGACGAACCCCCGACCACCGGCGCCGCTGCGGAGGATGCCAGTCCTGTCGCCGCCACCATCGCAGAGGTGTCCCGCCAGCGCAGGCACCGCAGGGATGGTGACATCCTGCTCCCCGCCGGGTTCTACCAGTCCGCCCGTGCCGGAGACGAGGATGGGCGGCTGCAGTTCCTGGCCACCGACGAACAGCTCCTGGCGGGAGTTCACCTGTCCCACGGCAGGGTGGTGCAGATGGACGCCGGGGAGGGCAAGACCGTTGCCATCGCATTCGCTGCCGCGCTGCACGCCATCATGGGCCGCCGAGTGCACGTGATCACCGCCAACGATTATCTCGCGGAGCGTGACGCGGCGCTGTTGGAGCCAATCTACCGCTCTCTCGGCCTCAGCTCGGGCGCCGTGCTCGGGCACATGGAGGACGCGGAGCGCCGGCACATCTACCAACGGAACATCGTCTACGCGGCCATGCGGGAACTGGGATTCGATCACCTGCGCGACGGCCTCAGGTCATCCGCAGGCAACATGGTGCAGCAGCCTCTCGATATCGCCATTGTCGACGAGGCGGACCACGCCCTGATCGACGAGGCGTTCACGCCGCTGATAGTCTCCGGCAACCCGATGGGAGGCACCCGGATCGCCGTGCGAGTGGACCGGGCCGTCGCGGAGATGATCGGGCTGCAGCGGGAGCTGGCCGCCGAACTGGCCTCTGATGCAGGAACCCCGGAGGGTGGTCCGGTTCCTGCCACCTGGCTCCTGGCAACGCTGCTTCTGGCCGAGCCGGACAACCCCGCGCTGCAGGCCTGGTTCGCCGCTCGCCCTCAGATCCGTCGCCGGGCCACCGCGTTGGCCGAGGACGAGTCGGCCGACCTGTCGTCCGTCCTTTATTTCGCAGTCCATCCCGGGGGACGGTTCGTCACCCTGACGGAGAATGGGCGAAGGCACCTGGAACGCAGGCTCGGAAGATTCCACGGCGACGCGGCATTAGACTTCGCCGCACCCAGGGGGCGGAAGCCGCGTCGCAGCCAACATGCCGCACTTTCCCGGCGTGCCGCGAGGAGGTACGCACTGGAGAACCAGGTCAGCCAGGCCCTCACCGCCCACCTGCTCCTGAAGCGCGACATAGACTACCTGGTCAAAATGGGTGTGGAACAGAACGGCGTTGGCGATGACGGCGTGGTGTTGATAGACCCTCACACCGGCCGCCCAAAGCCCGACAGCATCTACCAGCACGGCCTGCAGTCGGCGGTGGAGGCGCGGGAGGGCGTCCCGGTGCGACCGAATGCGGAGACCCTGGCGCAGACTTCGGTGGCTGGATATGCAAGCCGCTACCGGAGCCTGGCCGGCATCACCGGGACCGCCGTACCCGCCGCCGATGAGTTCCGCCGCAAGTACGGTCTGGAGGTTGCCGTGGTGCCACCCGCCAGGGCGTCGGGCCGGAGCAGCCTGCCGCCGCGCGTCTACCAGACTCGCGAGGACAAGCTGTCGGCGCTGGTCGACGAGGTCGCGGCCCGCCACCGGGTCGGTCAGCCGGTGCTGGTGAGCACTCGCACCGTCGAGCAGTCGGAGGAGTTGGGCCGACATCTGGAAGACCGGGGTGTACCCCACAGGGTGCTCAATGCGGTCACCACGCACGCAGAAGCCACCATCGTGAGGGATGCGGGCTCTTTCGGGGCGGTCACCGTGGCAACGCACATGGCGGGGCGGGGCACCGACATTCTGCTCGAGCCTGCGCTTGACGACCTGATCGCAGAAAAGTGTGTCGCTGAAATCGGCCGGGCACTCGACGCAGAAAGCAATGCCGTAGGGGCAGTCAATGTGAGCTGCCCATCTCCCGAGCAGGCCGGAATACTCTTGGAGCGACTCAGGGAGAACGGGCGCTTCCACACCAAGGATGCTGACGGCGGTTGCGGCATCAGGGTCACTCTCAGCGGAAGGGAAGCCATCGGAGAACCCGCCTCCACGCTTGAGTTTGCCCTGGGATTGTGCGTAATCGGCACCGAGGTGCACGACTCCAGCCGAATCACGCTGCAACTCAACGGCAGGAGCGGGCGACAGGGACAGTTCGGCCTGGCCCAGACCTTTCTCTCGGTGGAGGACCGGCTGGTCAGCCTGGAGGCGGAGGCCATCCTCAAGCTGTCCCGGTGCCTGCGTACGGATGCCGCGGGGCGGGCTTTCTACCATGGAGGCGAGGTCACCCGCCGCATCGAGCGGCTGCAGGCCGACGCCGACAGGGAGAGCGAGACCCAGCGGTCGTTCACGCAGGACTACGCCGCCGAGCTCGACCGGCAGGCTGGCCTGCACCAACGGCGGCGCCGGCAGGTTATGGATGCTACCGGTGACATGGCCGCCATCGAAGAGCTCTGGACGGGAGCGGCGGCGCGGTTGGCTGCGACGCTGGCAACTTCATACCTGGGTCCTGATATCGACGATGATTACATGGCCCGATTCGAAGCCCTGTCCGGGGAATTATTGCAGGCCTACGGGGTCGATTGCATGTCCCTCTATGGGCTGGACCTTTCTCTGGTACCCGCGGAGCTAGAAAGCTTGCTGACAGCCCGGATCACGACGCGTGCAAGCGAAGCCGGGAACGGCTCGTTCCCCGAGCTGGCGAGGCTGCTCTATCTGCGGGTGTGCGGCGAACTCTGGCCCGCCCATCTTTCATTGCTGCGAGACTCGATTGCCAGCCAGTTGCTCAGCGGCCGCTATCACAAGTCGGCGGTGGCGATGTACATCAGCCGGTGTTCCCAGCACTGGCAGGAGTTCTGGGAACGGGTGGAGGCAGAGTTCCTGTCCCGGCTGGCCACCATGCCCTTGACCCATGCGACAGAGGCTGCGCCGCCTGCGGTATCCGTCAGCATTGAGACCGAACGGCTCCTGTCCCGGAATGGAGGGGCTGAAGAAACAGGCCAACAAGTGACGGCTGCCCCCGATGGCGGTTAGAATGGCAGCATACCGGAGGAGATGAACGGCATGGCGCGGCGACCCTTCAGGCTAGGCACGGCACTCTCCCTCGGCGGCATCGTCGCTGCCGGGCCGCTGATTGCCGCCTGCGGCGGGCCCTCCTACGAGGACTGGGCGGCCACCGACGGGGCCGCCGGCCGCATCAACCTCGACGATGTGCAGCAGGCCTTCAAGGACTCCGACAGCGCCACCGAGTTCGAGAAGCGCGTCAACGAGATCTACGAGGGCGACGGCATAGTCCTCATCCGCGCCAAGCAAGACGGAGAGACCCTGACCCTTGAGGGCTGGGAGGACCTGAACAACGACAACGAGATCGACGAGGCGAACGACGACCAGCTCTTTGCCATCGTCCGCGACACCAACGGCGACCACCAGATGCGCGGCTACCACTCCAACGGCTACTACAACAGCCACTGGGGGCCGGGCGATTTCCTGTTCACCTACCTGCTGATCTCGGCCGTCACTCCGCGTTTCGGCGGCTACTACTATTCCACTCCGCCCACACGCGGCACGGACATCCGCAACCAGCGGACCACCTACCGCAACTCCTCGTCCTACGGCAGGCAGGTCCAGCGAAACGCCAGCTACAACCAGAAGCAGTCCTCCTTCGCCGGGTCGCGGTACCAGTCCTCGCGGGGCAATGTCAGTTCCAACCGCAGCTCCTACCAGTCCACCCAGAGGAGCAGCGGCTCCTCCGCACCAGCAACACCGTCTCCCGCAGCAGCTCCGTGCGCTCCTCGTCCCGCAGCTTCGGCGGCTTCGGTGGAGGCGGCGCCATGCGGGTGAGGCGGAGGGCGTAAGCATCGAGGATTCGGACGGCCGCTTCCTGTTCCAGGCCTCCCTTGAGGGCATGAAGCGGGAGGACAGCCTGGTGGTTAGGCTGAACACTCAGTTCCTCGAAGGAAGCCTATCTCAACTGATGGACCGGGTATTCCCCGCTGATGACGATGCGAGGCGGGAGATTGCCGACGGCTTCGACCTCCGCGCCAACCCGGACCTCCCCGAAATCTACGCAGTGCTTCTGGCTGTTTGCGAGGAATGGCGGGACTGGCGCTGCGCCCTGCGGGTGACGGCGGGTAGCGGAGAGGTCGCGCTGGACGAACCCATCTCCGTACTGGCCGCGCCGTCCGACGGTCTGCCTCTACTCTCACTGCACCTTGAACAGCGCTACTGCCCCCTGGAGTACGCCATGCAGCACGAATTCTGGGGCAGCCGCGATGGCCTGCTGGAATGGATGCGCTCGCTGGCTGCGCTGTATTTCATCGACAAGCACGAGGTGCCGATTGATGCCGGGGGCGATCAACCTTACGGGCCTGCCATGGGACATGCCATGGGAACCTTGCAGGAGCAGGGACTGACCGGTCACTCGAAGGGGAGAGAAGATGATTCCGGCGAGGAGGATGCCGCTCCGACGCCTACACTGGCCATCACGCCCGACGGCAGGCGATTCATCGCCGGCCTGCTGGACGAGACCGAGTCGTATATCGACGACTACGATCACTATCAGGACACCCTTGCCGAGCCAGACTTGGAGACGGTGGAGTTCGGCACTGGTCGGGGCGTTGACCTCCGTGTGCAGGCCTTCCTGGCCGATGAGCTGGACCCCGTCCGCACGGTGTTCCTACTGCGGCTCTACGACGGCACGCTGGACGCTCGGCTGCGGGACTGGGAGACGGTCATGGAGTCGGAAGAGTTCTTCGAGGCGGTCCTGGAGCCGGTGGTGAACCGGGACAGCGTATCGCCTGAAGAGATGGAACGGGTCATGGACTTCGGCCACGCCTGGCTCGAAGAGCGCCAGGAGCAGGAACGCCGGGAGGCCACCGACCGGGACCTGCTAAGACGGGCCGGTGGGGAATAGAGTTCCGTTTCGAGCCTGACCTGTTTTTCCAGACCGCATTCCGTCATTCCCGCGAATGCGGGAATCCAAAGGGTGCAGGCCGCATGTTGCCAACACTGAAACTTCTGCCATGGATTCCCGCGTTCGCGGGAATGACGAGTTGTGTTGGCTCGAGTGCCTTGGCTGGCAACGGCTAGATCGCCACGAACAGGACCAGGGCCGCGCTGATCACCACCGCGCTCTCCACCAGGGCGACACCCACATTCCGGCCTTCGGACAGTGCCTGCGACACCTTCACGGTGGGGAGGAATACCAGGTCGATGAGGACCCGCATCACATAGAGCAGCACAAATCCCAGCACCCCGAAGACTAGGAAAGCAGCGATGCTCTCGCCCCAGCCGGTGAAATCCCCGAACACCGCCTTCAGGGTGACCAGTCCTATCGCGATGAGGTTGCCCCCCAGCGCGACACCGACTGCAACATTGTCCTTTTCTATTTCGTCGTGGATGTCGAACGATGTAGTGAATTCATAGAACAGCGCAAATGCAATCAGAAGGGCCAGTCCCATCCCGAAGAAGGCCAGTGCTATCAGCGCCGCCTCGCCCTCGCTACCGCCGGTCTCGCCCGCCACCGCGCCGGCGATGAGCAGCCCGGTGGCCACATACATGCCCAGCTCGGCCGCCCCGGCACCGGCGTTGCGGTCCTCCACCACCTCTTTCTCCAGGTGGAACTGGTACAGGATGAGACGGTCGAAAAGCACGCGTACCAGGTTCAGGGCCACGATTCCGGCCAGGGAGTACAGGAACACCCGCAGTACTTCCTCGCCAAGAGTCTGGTTGAACCCGAACCCCTCCTCCGCGAACCCGATGGTCAGCGGCTGGTACAGCACTCCCAGCAGGATGAGAATGACGGCGAGGAAATAACCGCACAGCCTCAGGGCCACGGCCAGGTTGGCCTTGTCGACAACTTCCTCATTAATGTTGTGACGAGTAACCACATCCCTGGCGAACTTGGCCAAGGCAAGGATGATCATCCCCTCGGCGACGAAAACCAGTCCCCTGGGAAAGGCCTGCAGAGTATCCAGAAAAGCGTCAATCATCGACTGATTCCATCGTCGGCTGGATGTTCCGGCCCGGGGCCCGCGTCAGCGTTCCCGGCGGTCTCCCTGGTAGAGGGCCACGCGGTCGGCAGATATGAGTTCGCTGAACACCACCTCGAAGGGCCGTTCCGGCCACTTGGAAATGGTCAGCCCCCAGTCTCCCTGCTCCTGCACGAAGTCCCACTGGTAGAAGTCTTCGCCCGGCCCCTTGCAGTCCCGGAAGAACAGCACCGAGGTGCTGTTCCTGTACCAGTAGTTGTCTCCATCGATGGTAACGAAGTTGTCGATGGAGTGCTCCTCGTCCAGCTGGATCAGGTCCTCCTCCGTCAGACCGGTGGCGGTGAGCCCTGAGGGGCCGGTGTCCTGGGTAACGGAGACCGACAGCTCGGAACCGTCGGTCCAGTCGACCCAGAGGTTGGTGTCGCCGTCGGCACAGAGCAACTCGTACCAGGTGTCGGAGGCGGTGGTGTAGCGGTGCATGCGCTCGATGAAGAAAAGCCGGTCGTCGTACTCGGGGGACAGACCGGAGAAGGTGACCACATCCCCGACGCGCGATGCCCGGATGCTTTCGTCCGGTGCGGGTCCAACGGGCTCACGCTTCTTCTTTCCCCTACCGAACAGTGAGCGCAGCATACTCCCCCTGGGCTTGTCCTGAGCTTGTCGAAGGACTCGGCGACCCCATTGTCGCAGGTTGAGTGTACTCAGGGCGTCGATGCTGGTCAATCTGCGGCTGCGGGACGAAAGGCCATTCGGGCCATAACTCTATAAGACCGTCATTCCCTATAAGACTGTCACTCCTGATAAAACCGTCATTCCCGCCCCACCCCCGTCATTCCTGCGAAAGCAGGAATCCAGTGGTCAATGGCAGTGGCTTCGCCTCGCATATCAGGCTGATTCCCCGCTCCGGACCCTTGCTGTCGCAGGAGTGATGGTTTGGTGCGCTTGCAATGAGATCACCCTGAGCGGGCAGCATTTCCGGTTGCGGGGAGAGTTGAGCGTAGATTATGCTTGCATTGTTAAGGACTTAATGAATTAGATGCGGAGCTGCTGATGTCGTCGCCCATAACACTGATAATCGGAATGCTTGCTCTGCTGCTTGGGTTAGCCATGGTCGCCGGATGGTTTGACTGGCTGCTCCGCGTGGGCGGAGTGATTCTCATCGTCGGCGGCGTAATCGGTATCGTGGTCGGGGCGGTGGGCCTCTTCAGCAACAAGAACAGCAGCGGTGGCTACGGACGCATGTGACTCACCCCGCTACTATAAGCTAACGCAATTCACAGGAGGGACGCATCATGGGGATGCTCTCGAGAATGTCCACTATCGTAAAGTCCAAGATGAACCGGATACTCGATAACGCGGAAGACCCGCGTGAGACCCTGGACTACTCGTACGAAAAGCAGCTGGAGATGCTGCGGAACGTCAAGCGCGGCGTTGTGGAGATGGTGGCCGCCAAGCGCCAGATCGTGCAGCAGGCCGACAAGGTGCGGGAGAACATTGCGCGCCTCGAGCGTCAGGCCGAGCAGGCCCTGGACGCCGAGCGCGAGGACCTGGCCCTGATGGCCTTGGAGCGCAAGAATACTGCCATGATGGAGCTCGAGGGGCTGGACCAGCAGATTGCCGGCATGGAAATGGAGCAGGAGAAGCTGACCCAGGCCGAGGCGCGGCTGTCGGCCAAGGTGGCCGCCTTCCGCACCAAGAAGGAGGTCATCAAGGCCCAGTACACCGCCGCCCAGGCCCAGGTGCGCATCGGCTCAGCCCTCTCCGGCATCTCCGAGGAGATGGGCGACGTGGGCCTGGCCGTGGAGCGGGCGGAGACCAAGACCGAAAGCATGCGGGCCAGGGCCAGCGCCATCGACGAGTTGGCCGAGGCTGGCGTGCTTGACGACTTCGCCGGCGGCGGCAAGGACGACATTACCCGCGAGCTGGAGAAGATGTCCGTCAGCAGCGGCGCCGCCAGCGAGCTGGAGGCACTGAAGGCGCGGCGCGCCGGCTCTTCCCAGGGACAGGGGAACCTGCAATGATCGTCCGCATCAGCTCGGAGGGCCAGTACAACCTGCCCGGCTCCTACATCGACCAGCTCAACGAGATAGACAACGCACTGGTTGAAGCTGTGGCGGCCGAAGACCAGGCCAGGTTCGAGGTGCTTCTCAAGAACATGCTGGACCTGGTGCGGGAGCACGGGGAGCCGGTTCCGGTGGACGAACTGGTCGAGTCTGACTTGATCCTGCCGGAACCCGACCTGACGCTACTGGAAGCCGAGGAACTGTTCGTCGGCGAGGGCCTGCTGCCGGGGTAGACTGCAACCTTCGTCAGACCTCGAAAGTCCCGCCTTCCTCCGGGAGAGGGTGAGGGCGTTCCCTGCCTGAATGACAGCCTTCTGACCCGGATTCTTTCACCCCCACCCTAATCCTCCCCAATGATCAGGAAGGGGAACAAAAGCAAAGACCGCCAAGTCCAATTGGACCCGGCGGTCTCCTCTTTCTTCCTGGGCAGCACTAACGGGCGACGAAGTCGAACTGCTCGAACTGGCCGTGGACGATGGGGTCGGGGTCCAGGCCCAGCCAGCGGTCGAGAATGGTGGCGTAGGTGGAGCGGAAGTCGGTGGTGTACGCCATGTCACCCTCGGACAAGTCCGCGTCCCGCAGCGACGGGTACTGACCGTACAGGCCACCCTGCACAGCGCCGCCGAAAACGAAGGCCACGCCTCCTGAGCCGTGGTCGCAGCCGGTGCCGTTGTCCCTGACGCGGCGGCCGAACTCAGACCAGACGAGCACCAGGGAGTCTTCCCACAGGCCCTGCTCCTTCAGGTCATCGGTGAAGCAGGCGATGGCGGAGGAAGCGTCCTGCCACAGCTTGCCGTGGGCCCGCAGCTCGTCGCTGTGGGTGTCGAAGCTGCCGTGCTGGGCGTAGAGAATGCGGGTGCCGAGCCCGGCACTCATCACCTGGGCCGCGTTGCGCAGACCGTTGGAGACTGGCGTGTCGTCGTACTCGACGCTGGAGGAGTAGCGCTCCGGCGCTGTCCGCAGGATGTCGGCGCCCATCAAGGCCTGGGAGCCGTTCTCACTGAGCGCCTGGGCCACGATGTCCTTCCCGCCCGATGGGCCGTACATCCGGCCCAGGGCGTCGAGGGCGTGGTACCTGACGTTCTCGTCCTCGATGTCGGGTAGCAGGCCGTATGTCTCCAGGTTGCCAACCGAGGCTACCGGCACACCCTTGCCCACCAGCGCCCGGGGCAGGCCGCGGCCGAAGTTAACCCCCGTCAGGACGTTCTCGCCCTTGGCGTCCAGGTCGCGGATGGCCGCGCCCAGCCAACCTTCGGTGCCGATGCTTTCCGGCTCGGCGGTGTACCAGATGTCCCGCGAGCGGAAGTGGGAGCGGTTAGGCTGGGGGTAGCCGATGCCGTTTATGACGGCCAGCTGGCCCGCATCCCACAGGTCTTTGACCGCGGGCATGTTGGGGTTGAATCCGTATTCTCCGTTTATGGGCAGCAGGTCCTGCGCCGCGATGCCGATGCCGGGGCGGTGGTCGTAATAAAGGCTGTTGTTGAAGGGGACGACCGTGTTCAGCGCGTCGTTGCCGCCGTTAAGCTCGATTACGACCAGCGTGCGTTCCTTCCTAGTGGATACCATTGTCCTGCTCCTGCCGGGTTGTGTTGGTTGCTGTCCTACATTCTCAAGACATTGCCGTCATTCCCGCTTTCGCGGGAATCCAGAATCCCGTCGGCCAGCCAACGTTTTCTCATTGGAAACGCGCATGGATTCCCGCTTTCGCGGGAATGACGGGGTGGGAAATCTACTCAGCCCTCCGGTAAATCTGGATGCGGTGCCGATTGGTCTCGGTCACATACAGCCGGCCCTGGCTGTCAAGCCTGACTGACGAGGGGCACCAGAAATACTTCTCAATATGGGACGATTCCTCGTGCGGATCGTCGATGAAGTAGTCGATCTCCATGTTCAAGTCTGCGGTAGCGCGGGCAGCGGCTTCTTCCTTGTTGATACTGAGGAAATTACCGGCCCACTCGGAGATTGTAGCCTCTCCCCGCAACAGTTGCACGAAGTTGCCGTCGGCGTCCAGCACCTGCACCCGCTCGTTTCCCCAGTCGGCGACATAGATGTAGCCATCACGGGCGACGGCAACCGATGCCGGCCGGGTGAACTGTCCCTCGCCCCGGCCTGACGAGCCGAAGGCGGCCAGGAACTCGCCATCCGTCGAATACTTCTTGACGGCGTCGTTGCCGAAGTCGGCTGCGTAGACGTTGCCCTGCGTGTCGCAGGCCAGGCCCCAGGGGAGGCTCACGCCCTGCTTGCCTTCGCCGCTGGCTGACAGCAGAAATCGGCCGTCGGCGGTGAATTTCTGCAGCCGGTTGTTGTAGGTGTCGGCGACCCAGATGTTGTCCTCGCTGTCGAAGGCCAGGCCTGACGGCGTGTCCAGTTCGCCCTCGCCGGCGCCTCCCTGCCCCCAGTGGAAGAGGTAGTTGCCGTCGGCGTCGTAGGCCGTGACACGGTTCTGCTTCTCGTCGCTGACGAAGTAGCGGCCCTGGCTGTCGGTGGCCCCACAAGCAGGCCAGACGAACTTGCCAGCGTCAGGCCCGTAGCCGCCGAAGTTGCCGAAGTACCCGCTCTCGGCGTCGCAGATGGTGACGCGGATGCCCCGGGCGGTCTCCTCCTTGCTGCGGCTGATGACATAGAGGCGGTCATCCTTCCCGACGGCGGTGTCGACTGGGTAGTAGAAGCCCTTGCCCTCCATCACGGTCATGCCCATGGTATGCGAGTATTGCAGGATCATCGTCTGCTGTGCTGTGGTCATTGTTGCGCCTCAAGTCAGATGAGTTCCCTCTCCTTCCGGGAGAGGGTCAGGGTGAGGGCGTACTCCGGTCAGAAGTCCGGCTCCCAGATTGGTTTCAGGTCCAGGGTGAAGCCGGGCAATTCCGGGTCGCCGGAGAGCGATTCCGGGCGCTCCAGCACCTCCACTTCCACGCCGGGGCGATAGACGTACACCCTTTGACGTCCGTCAATTGAGTCTATTAGCCATCCCAGCCGGGAACCACTGGCGATGTACTCTTCCATCTTGCGTCGCAGTCCATCCAGGGCGTCGGAAATGGAGCGTATCTCTATCACGAAGTCTGGGCAGATATGCCAGAAACCCTGTCTTTGCTCTTCGTTCAGTTCTGCCAAGCGGCTCTTTAGAACCCAGGAAGCGTCGGGGGCGCGGATGGCACCGTTGGGAAGGGTGAAGCCAGCATTGGACCCGAAGGCAACGCCGGCACCGTCTTTCCTGGCCCAAAGGTAAAGCTGGGTAGAAATCTTGGCGTTCCGGTGCCCTGTCATGGTAGGCCGCAGGTATTGAAGCTCCAAGTCTCCTTGAGCGTTGCGCTCGATGCGCAGAATTTCGTTAACGCTACTCAGTGCTTCCAACTGCAAGTCGGTCAATTGCACAACGGGGTCCAGCCGCAGCACGATGGGGACATACGGCCCCGGCGCCTCCGGCGGTATCCGAATGAAATCCTGTCGCGGTTCTACGCCCTGAGTAGTCACTGGGTAAACACCGGCCTAATTCGATTGGGGGTACGCCCTCACCCTGACCATCTCACGGAGGGAGAGGGAACTGCCTGCGATCCCGCCTACTATCCTGCCTACGATTTACGCCCGCTGGAACTCCTGGGTAGCTGCCACCATCTGGAGCACGTCGGCGATGTGCTGCCGGTCGGTGTTTCCTCCCGTGCTGCCCTGCGCCGAGAACTCCACCAGCGTGCGGCGGGTGTCCTCGTCCACGGCCAGCGCGCCAACCTCCTCCAGGCAGGCGTCCACCAGCCGCTCCGGCGACGTGGTCTCGGCCAACTCACCGCTTATTCGGCCCACTATGGCCCGCACACCCGGTTTGTCGGTGTCGCCGATCTGCTGGCTGGCGAAGTTGATGCGCTCCACCAGCGTGCCGCTGTCCAGCCAGTCGGTGCCCTGGTGCCATCCCTCCACGCTGGGCGGGTTGTTCAGGTACTGGCCCATGAAGGTGGCCTGGTTGAAGCGCTCCAGAATCTCGTATCGCGGGCGGTCGAACTCCTTGGTCAGCCGCAGCACGCCGGCCACCAACTCCACCGGGCTCTTCACTTTGGTGTACCTGATGTCCTCCGCCTTGAAGAAGTCGGAGTTGAACAGCACGCTTAACATGGCGCCCATGTTGTAGTCGTTGTCGAAGTAGGCCTGCACCAGCGTCTCGATGGCCTCGGGATCGCGAGGCTCGGTGTAGGGCCACTCCGGCACCGGCGGCTCGTCGGCCACAAAGAAGCTGTACAGGTGCCGGGCGATGAAGCGGGCCGTGGCAGGCTGCCTGCAGATTATGTCGACGATGTCTTCGCCGTTGAAATTGCCCGTCTCGCCCAGGAAGGTCTTCTCGCCGTAGTCGTGATCCTCGGGATGGAACTCGAAGTGCCAGGAGATTCGGCCGTAGGGCCAGTCGGAGTCACGCTGGGAACGCAGCTCCATGTACTCCCGGTTGGCGATGGTCCAGCCGGTGAATGCCCGGGCGCACTCCTTGACGTCGTCCTCCGTGTAGTTGCCCACGCCCATGGAGAACAGTTCCAACAGCTCCCGGCCGTAGTTCTCGTTGATGGCGTCCTTGTGGTTGTCCTGGTTGTCCAGCCAGATGATCATGGCCGGGTCCTTCGACAACTCGGTAAGCAAGGTGCGCAGGCTTCCCATGGCGTAGGTGCGAAACATCCGGGTCTGGTCCGACAGCGCCTTGCCGTGGATGACCTTGTTGTACCCCGTGGCGAAGATGCCGTGCCAGAAGAGGGTCATTTTCTCCTGAAGCGGTGCAGTGGTGGTCGCCATCCGGTAGAGCCAGTTCTCTCCGGGAGCGAGGGGGCCCATCATTCCCGACAGCTCGGGATGGAACCGGCGCACCAGGTATTCGCTGATGCGCTGCTCGTCACGAGACGCCAGCAGGTCGTCGACTGCGGACTCGTACCCCATGGCCGAGTAGTTTGCCAGTTCGGCGCGAGTGGCTCCGAACCCGGCCCGGCGCAGCAGATGGGCCATCAATTCAACATCAACTTTCGTGTCCACCATAAGTCTTCTCCGGTGGTTGCATAATCAGGGGGAATATCGGCATTCTAGGCTTTCAGGCTTGTGGGCGTCAATCGGGCCGGTTACCGCTAAATGTGCATGTAATCCGGCTTTGAACCGGGGGAGTCGAGTTCAGGTCGGTACCACGGGGAATCGGAACTTCGAGAGTGGCGCACTCAGCCTCTGGGCTGGCCCACCCGTACGGTGATGATGTCGGTGTCGTGGTACTGCTGGTGGCGTACCGACTGGGCGAAGCTGCGCAGCAGGCGGAGGGACAGCTCCTCCTCCACCGGGTCCTGGGTGTCGTGCTGTTGCAGCTGGCGGAGCCGGTCCTCCAGGTTGTCCTCGTTGCCTCCGCCGATGAACTCCAGGTCGGCCGCCGGGCCGTCGCTGGCCGCCAGCACGATCAGCCGCCGGCCGTTTCCCGTGCAGCCATCTTGGTCAGCTTCGCCATCCAGGTCAAGGTTCAGGTCAAGTGGGGCCAGGGTCAGCAGCGTTTCCTCAGCCACCGCGCTCAGGCGGTCCTTCATGGCGTCGTTCCACCCCCTGCTGGAGGCGAATCGGGCCATAAAGTCATTGAGGTCAGGCAGGGAATCGATGTGCAGAGGCGACTGGAACCGCATCCTTCTCGGGTTGGTGATCTCCAGGTAGAGGATCATCACCACCGCGGCCAGGCCTCCAGTGGTGATGGCGCTCTTGAACAGCGTGTCCCATACGGCGCCGAAGGACGGCAGGTAGAAGAGGTTGAAATGGAAGGAGGCGCCGATCCAGAAGCAGATGCCTGCGACCACCACCTTCTGCCGGTTCGGCTCGTTCTGGATCACCAGCCGGGTGCCGTCCACCAGCAATGTCCCGGTGACCATCATCAGGTACCCGGTCATCACCGGCGCCGGGATGGAAGCGATCAGGCCGGACACCTTGGGAACGAAGGCGACGATGATGATGATAGCCGCGATGCAGTAGCCGACCCGCCTCGCGGCGTATCCGGTGGTCTGCGAAAAGGAGATGATGCCGGAGTTGATGATGTTGGGAACGGCCCCACCCATTCCGGCAATCACATTGCTGACTCCGGCGCCGGCCATACCTCTCTGGACCTGGCGGAAATCCACCGCCCGGTCTTCCCGCCAGGCCACCCGCTGCTGGGCGATGACCTCGCCGTTGGAGTGAATGGAAAAGATGACGGCCAGGAACAGGAAAGAAGGGAGCAGCAACCAGAAGTGGACCCCGAAGTCGGGGGTCAGGTCGGGAATGCTGGTGGGGACTCCAACCCAAGGCGCCTCACGCACCAGGCTCAGGTCGAAGATGCCGAATCCGGCCGCAGCGATGCAGCCCACGACTATTCCGATAACCGGCCCCCAGAGACGGAGGAGGGCCGAGCGGCGCAGGCTGAGGGCAGCCACCACGGCCAGCGTGATCATCGCGGTCAGCGGGGCGGCCAGCGGCTCCTCGCGGGACGATCCGTCCAGCAGGGCGAATACAACGGAGGCGAGGGTTACCGACAGGATCATGATCACGATCCCGCTGGCCACGGGGGTGACGATTCTCCGTAGTATGGCCACCCACCTGGAAACGATGACCTGGATCACGCCGGTAACGACGACGAGGGACACCAGTGTCCCCGGCCCTCCATCGACCACGGCGGTGATGCAGAAGGGTATGGAGACGGCCGCCGTGAACATGGGCAGCAGGGCCCCGGCGCCCACGGGCCCGATGCGGCGGACCTGCACCAGGGTGGAGAGCCCCACAGCCAGCAGGGAGGCGAAGACCATCCAGAGCAGGTAGGAGTCGCCAAGCCCTGATTCCTTGGCCACGATTACCGGTGTCACCAGCAGGGTGGCGGAGGCGATCAGGTTGAACTGCCCCGCGTGCCCCAGCGACGGGAGCACCGGCGGGTTCTCGTGTATCTCGTAGCGCGGGTTCTGCGAAGCCGGCGATGTCAGGGTTGCCTCCCGGGGCATGGAATCGACGCAGTCGAAGACATCTCACGACACTAGCTGGATACAAGAATTTGCCCCACCAGTCTTGAGATGTCAACTTAGCGTAGCTACCGAGCCATTAATCCTGATAGAGTAAGCAACGTCGGAGAAACTCCAAGGGTAGCTAACAAATCAGACTATGATTCTACACTTTTAACATCTCAGGTTGAGCCAGTGACGACAAAATGCTAACCACCATAACGATCAGAAATTTCAAGCAATTCGAAGAGATTACTGTCGACCTAGATGACGTCGTAGTGTTTGTCGGCCCCAACGACTCTGGGAAGACCACGGCTTTACAGGCTTTATTGCTATGGGAATTGGGGTTACGCCGATGGCGAGAGAGGTGGGGCATAGTGCCCACCAATGATATGCAACGGCCTGGTGTCTCCATCAATCGATTTGATTTGTTCTCCGTGCCTGTAAGTCACGCCAACCAATTGTGGCGCGGTCTGCGAACCCGGGAGGCCAACAAGCAAAGTGGCGGCACCAGCAATATCCGTATTGAAATAGAAGTACGCGGGCGGTTGATAGCGGGCGATAGCTGGATATGCGGATTCGAGTTCGACTACGCCAATTCTGAGTCGTTTTATTGCCGCCCGCTGAGAACCACGGATGATGGTCAAGTTAGGATGCCCGTACCCACAGAAGCCATGGGAGAGAAGGTCGCCTTTTTGCCCCCCATGTCCGGTCTGTCATCGTCGGAAGCATTGCTCCAGCCGGGCACTGTGAATGTTCTTTTGGGACAGGGAAGGACCGCCGAGGTCCTGCGAAATCTTTGTTTTCAAGTGTTTCTTGATGATCGGGAAGGTTGGGACAAAGTCTTGGTGCCGCGTATGCAGCAATTGTTTGGGGCTACAATCCTTGAGCCGCAGTACAACCCAGAACGAGGCGAGATTACGTTGCGGTATAGAGACTCTAGAATTCCAAACCTAGAGTTAGATTTATCGTCATCTGGACGCGGATTCCAGCAGACCCTGCTTTTAACTGCTTATATGCTACTGCATCCGAATTCTGTAATCATGCTTGACGAACCGGATGCGCATCTAGAAATCCTGAGACAGCGCCAAATCTATCAGGCTATTACTGAAACCGCTGCCCAGCAGAACAGCCAATTGCTAATTGCTACTCATTCCGAGATTGTACTAAATGAAGCTGGAGACAGGCATTCGGTCACCGCTTTTGTCGGCACCCCTCATAGGATGGACGGTAGAAGCAGCCAGGTGTTCAAAGCATTGGCGGAAATTGGGTTTGAAAATTACCTTCAAGCCGCACAACAAGGGTGGGTACTATATCTCGAAGGATCTACCGACTTGGCAATCTTGCGTGCTTTCTCACACCGATTAGGACATCGAGCGACAACTGTTTTGGAGAGACCCTTCGTCCATTATGTCGGCAACCAGCCAATGCAGTCTCGTCAGCATTTCTACGGACTGAGGGAAGCTTGTCCAACCCTTCGTGGATTCGCTCTATTCGACCGCTTAAACCTACCCGACGGCGGTAGTACGATTTTACGGGAGCATAGTTGGCAAAAGAGGGAAATTGAAAATTACTTGTGCAAGAAGGATGTGTTATTTCGCTGGGTAGACCACCAACTGCCGCTCTTTCATCAGAAAATGGAGGAAGCTATTTCAGAAGTCGAGAGTGCCCGCAGGGTTCTAGGGCAAACTTCACCTTGGGACGAAAATACCAAGGCGTCCGAAGATTCCTTGGAACCCTTGTTTCGTACTTTTTATGAGAAAGCGGGAATGACAGGGCACGTGCCAAAGTCTGATTACCACTTTCTAGTTGATTTTTTGGAAGTAGAAGAAATAGACACCGAGGTCATATCGGTACTTGACTCAATTAGTGACCTAGCTTCTGGGGCGCATCCAGTAAGGGGCGATGAATGAGTTCGGCAATTCAATTGTTCGAAAGGATGAGTAGGGCAATCTGCCTATTCAGTCGGGGAAGTAATTGCCACGCCGTGAATTTCAGGCCTCTGAACTGAATGCCGCGACACAGCGAGTGGTGTGCCATCTCAATCAAGACAGAGCGCCCGGGGACTGTAATACTCAATCCCCGGGCGCGAAACCCGATTCACTCCGGTGCTATGTTCCTACGGGACGCCGGAAGACTACTTGAACTTCGGGATCACCTTGTCCGTAAGGCAGCGCATGGTGTTCATCACCACTTCCCGGGGGACAGATGAAGTCCAGTTCACCTCGAACATGATCTCGTCGGTGCTGAAGTCGTCGCGCAACAACTCGATCTTGTCGCAGACCTCCTCGGGAGTGCCGAACAGGTTGACCTCCTCGGTCGCGTCCGGGCTGGCGGTGCCAGCGTCGGTGCTGCCGATGGCCACGCGGCCCGAATAGTAGCGGCGGGCCAGGCTCATCAGGTTCTCGGTCTGGCGGTCAGCCTCTTCCTTGGTGTCAGCCACCAGGGTCGGAATGCGTACCACGGTGGTTGGGTCGCCGGGGTGCCCCGCGTCGATCCACGCCTTCCGGTAGGCCTGCACATCCTCTTTCAGCACCGCCGACCCCCGGGGATTGTGCGGCGAGCTGCCCGCGCCGATGGCGATACGGTAGCCCTGCTCGCCCATGGGCACGAAGCTCTCCTGGCTGTCCACCGGCAACAGCATGGGCGGATACGGCTTCTGGTATGGCTTGGGGATGGCGAGGTACGACTCGTAGAAGGCTGGATAGTTGTAGTACTTGCCTTCGAAACCTGAGAAGTTGTCCTCGGTCCAGAGCTGCTTCATGACCTCCAGGTACTCGAAGAACTGTTCCCGCCGTGTTTCCGAGCCTCGGGTGCGTCCGCCGGCGCCGTAGATGAAGCGGCCCCGGCTGACCTGATCGACGATGGCCACCTGCTCGGCGGTCTGGATGGGGTCTTCCAGCAACAGGTTGTCGAAGCCGTACCGCTCGTGGGGCAGGGCCGCCGCCGACAGGGTTTCGTCGGGCTGCTTCATCACCGGCCGGTGAATGGAAGAGCCGATCTTGATCCGCTCGGTGCGCTCGGCGATTACCGCGGCCAGCATCAGAACCTGAGGGTCCATGCTGGCCTGCTTGGAAAAGTGGCCGCCGCCCAGCCAGATGTAGTCCCAGCCCATGGACTCTACGGCGTCGATCTCCTCGTAGTTCTTGAGGTAGGCGTCCTCCTCAAGCAGCTTGCCTCCCTGGTATTCCGGGTGCCAGGGCACCCTGTCTTCTTCGTATAGGGCGTTCCAAGTGTTGAACAGTCCAAAGTCCATTTCGCCCCTCCTTAGCTTCTTCTTCACATTCGATAGCGCCCTCAATCTAGCACCAGCACCAAACAGCGTCAACGCTGTTTGATTTGGGCCAGGGCAAACACATTCCCGTTTTATGGAGCCCAATAAATCGTCATTCCCGCGAAAGCGGGAATCCAGAGGGTTCCGCGCCGATACAATCGGCTTCGGGCAGGGAGGCCTGGATTCCCGCTTTCGCGGGAATGACGGGGGCTGCACCGCGTATCAAGTTAGTATGCGGTTTCCCTGCGGCTAGGGCCGTCCGGCAAGCAAGGGCGCGGAGAGTCAGCCTGCCTCGGGAACGGAAGGGAACAGCAGTACGCTGCCGCCACCAATGACGGCGAAAATCGATTCGCACGGTGAGAAGAACACCCCTCGGCCAAGGGGGCGTGCGACGATCCCTGGCCTCAGGGCAAACAGACATCAAATGTGGAAGCACTTCCATTGCGGAGCAAGTGCCTCACGGCTCCGGCCCTGGATTCCTGCTTCCACAAGAATGACGGCTGAGGGCGACCGCGATCCTGAGATAGTTTCTGCTAACTCAATCCCGATGCGTCCAGCCCCGCTCCGGCGCACACGCCCGCCACCAACCCCGCGAGGTGGTAGGACAGGTCGATGCCAGGGGTGTCCCTCCGTTTCTGGAATTCCAGGGCCTGCCTCACCCACACCGTCGCCATGATGACCGCTCCGGCCCAGGGCTGGCCGGAGAGCAGCAGCCACCCCGAGAGGCCGCCCACAGCCAGGTGCACCAGGTGTTCCCGCCAGTACCGCCGGAAGTTGTCCAGGTACGAGGGCGATATATCCGGACTTGGGCCCACCACGGATCAGAGCCTGAAGCCGTGGCCGAACTCGGCTTCCAGGGCTTCGATGATCTGGGTTTCCAGGGGGCCGTACTCCGCCTCGATTGCGGCCTCCACCTCGGCACGCCAGCGGGCCTCCTGCTCCCTTTGGAGCCGTTCCCGTTCCTCACGGGCCTTCTTCTCCCGGGCGCGCCTCAGTGCGTCCTCGACAGCCCTCCGGCGGCGGGCCAGTATCTCCAGCTCGATCTCCCGCCTGTCCATGCCCGGCCAGGCGCGGTGGCGCACATCGAGAGCGGGCGGGTCGTCCATCACACGCCCCGCGTCGACGGCCGTCATGATGTCGGGCACCATCACCCGGTGATAGGTCCCGGTATCTCCCCGGTAGAACTCGAAGAAGCCGAACCCGTTGATGGCATTCGCCGGCATCGCCCAGTCTTCAGTGACGCCGGACGCGCCGTAGCCGTCGTCCCGGTCGTCGACGAACAGGCCGCGGGTCTGCGCGTGGGCAGGGTCGGACCGGGTGCAGAGAAGGCTTCCGTTTTCGGCAATCGAAAATTGGTAGGTGTTGGGCATGAGTGTTGACCTTCCTGTAATCATGGGATCAATTTGACACATGTGTTCGTATTGATTCAACCATAGATCACCCCAGCATCCTGGTCAATGAGCAACTGTCACCATCGCTGCATTCCGATTCAAGTAGTCGAGTTTCATCACACCCACGAGTCCCCGGGGGTGGCATTCTTACAGAAAAGAGAAAGGGCGCCCGTATGTCCGGGTGCCCTTTGTAGGTACAGATTCGGGGCTGTGGTCAATGGCCGTTACGCCCGTGCCACCGCCTGGAGCAGCGATATCGAGCGGGACAGCCGGACCGTCGTCTCCCGGGAAAACGCTGCATACCCGGCTACACCTTCGCGACGGCCGGGCGTGCCAACTGGCGCGCGACAAAGCCCTTCATCAGCTCGATGGCCCGGTCCGACTCGGGTCCTGGCGTGTTCCCGAACAGGTGGGGCATGCCTGGGAACAACTCCAGTTCCACATGTCCTCCGGCGGCCCGGTACGAGGCCTCGAATTTATGAGGGATGGACTGGGGGACGTTGTTGTCGTTGGTACCCTGGATGATTATCGCAGGGGGCAGCTCCACCTGCTCGCCACGGTCCAGGAACCCCTGGGGGTTGCCTTCCTGGAGGCTTCCGGGTTCCGCAAAGTAGGACTCGGTGGGCCCGATGAATCGTTCGTCGCCGATTTCGCGGCCCCAGAGATACCGGGCGTAGGGATCAAGTACGGGCCAGCAGCACAGCATGAACCGCGGTGAAGCATCGATGTCCTCTCCGCCGGGAAGCGGAATAGCCGCATAGCGGGGGTCCCGCGGGCGCATCCCGTTCAGCGCGACCGTGTGGCCTCCGCTGGAACAGCCCATGGCTCCCACGGACGCGGGGTCGATATTGAGCAGTGCGGCCTGCGCTTTCATCCACCGGATGGCATAGTTGCAGTCGGCGACCTGGGCCGGGTAGGGGTGGTCCGGCGCCAGCCTGAAGTCGACGGCGGCAACCACGATGCCGCTGGCGGCAAGCGCCGAGTTCATGTGGTGATCGCTGGAGCGGTCGTTCAGGAACCACCTGCCGCCATGAACATCCACCATGCCCGGGAAAGGACCCTCGCCCTGTGGCTGGTAGATGGTGACCTGCAGGCTGCCGCTCTCGTGCTCCAGGTAGACCACATCGGTAGTTACCACCTCGAAACTGGCTGCAGGGTTGTACTCAACTTTCGTCATGGCATCTCCATAGTTCTTGGCGCGGAATTATCCCAGAGACCACGCGAGGTCTTTTTCTGCCGACAGGAATTCACGGGGAAATTTCCCCGGCCTGGTGTAATGTGCCCTTTCCAATGCACTGGCTTTTGGCGTCTGGGCCACGCAACTGCCCGTCTTGAATCTTAACATCGATCCCGCGTCAAATCTGAGAGCCATGCCAGCAGGGCAACCGCATTCTAACTTGATACACGGTGCAGCCCCCGTCATTCCCGCTTTCGCGGGAATCCAGAGGGTTCCGCGCCGATTCAATCAGCTTCTGGCGGGGAGGCGTGGATTCCCGCTTTCGCGGCAATGACGATTTTGGTGCTCCATAAAATCAGAATGCGTTTGCCCTGGCCATACCAGTGCCACGTTGTCCATTTGAAGCGAGAGTGGACTCCGCGGAACGAATCCCAATCACTTAACGCAGTCTGATCACCACCAGCCCCGCCTCGTGCTCCGGGCCGTCGCACTCGTCCAGGCGGCGCAGCAGGTGGTCCCGGCTATCCATAATCCGGGCGGCCACCTCCGGTCCGGCTTCCCCGAACTCCCGGCCCACGGGCGTGTCCAGCGTCCAGTCTTCCGTGATGGAGCACTGCAGTTGCCCCCGGCGGCACACCTCGAGAAACTGCTGGCGGTCCCGCTCGTATTCCCCCTCGCTCCGGTAGCTTATGGGAGCGATGTAGTAGTCGGCGGACAGGTAGAGGCCCAGCTCGTTGTCGAACACCTGCATCAGGTCCGAGAAGGGCATCCACCCCTCCAAAGCAAAGAACAGGTTCTCCGGGATATCCTGCGGCGTGCGGTGGTAGTAGAAGAGCTCCTCAGATTCAACCATCTTCACGGGCAGCGGCTGCTTGTCACCGCAACGCAGCAGGCGGTCGGCGTCCGGGCCCTGCGAGAACAGGAAGGGCACATTGCCGTTGGTGGCGTCCACCAGCACCTCCGTGCCATCAATACGGTAGAGCAGCGCGGTGTGCTGCCAGTAGCGCATGTAACGCCTGGAGAAGCTGGGGTCAAAGGTCTTCAGGATCTCGCGCAGCCTTTCCTCAGGCAGGGGACCGTCGGCGTCCTGCCCGGCGAGAAGGTACTCGGACTCTAACCCGTAGTGGTCCGTGAGGAACTTGAGGGCCTGCACTTTTTCCGAGCAGATGGCCCCGCCGCCTTCCAGGATGTTGTCGATGGTCTCGTCGCCGGACTTGTAGACCAGCTTGCGACCGGTGAACCGGGAGTAGTTCTCGAAGGGGCTGTTCCAGATGCGACGGGCCAAAGCTTTCAGAAAGCTCAGCTTACCGTCCGCGGTCTGCAGCACCATGACCTCGTTGGCACCTTGCTCTCCAAAGTCTGCGCAGAGCGTATCGAAGACGAATGAAGAATAGCGCCCAGGGTCGCGCTGCCATTTGCGGGCGTGGAAGCCCTGCCAGTTGCGGTCGTACTCGCAGGCAATCCGGTCAATTCCAATGTCCAGGACCGCGATTTCCTGTCCTGCCGCACGCGCTTGGCGTGCCGTCGGTGTATCACCCAACCCCATGGGCCTTCCTCCGTCCGTGAAGGCCACGCCTGTGAACATGCCGGCCAGCCGTCCAGCGTCGTCGCTGGCGTACACTAGGTCCTGCAACGCGTAGAGGGATTCGGCGGAGGATGAGGTAATCCGGGACTCCTGCCGCAGCCGTTCCAGGGGCGCGCACTGCAGGTACCGCTCGAGCAGTGCGCCCAGCGGCAGGCCGGTATCCTCAGCCTCCAGCCGGATGGAGCTCTCCCGGGCGGAGACCTCGTCACGGAGTTGCAGGATGAAGGGAATGGGTGTCGCTGTCTCAGGCAAGGGTTCAGCCTAGCCCTCTCCCTCAATAGAGAGGGAACTGTTGTCCTTCGCACCGTCTCCAAGCCCCCAGCGGGAGGCGAAATCAGCGTAGGAAGGGCAGCTCTTCAGCACCAGGACGCCCTCCGAAGTCAGGGCGTAAATCGAAGGCAGGGCCACGCCGTTGAACAAGCTGGCCTTGGTCAAGGTGTAGGAGCCTGAATTGCCGAACACCACCCTGTCGCCGACACGCAGGGGCTCCGGAAAGCGGTAGGCCCCGAACAGGTCTCCGGCGAGGCAGGTGCATCCCGCCAGCAGGAACTCGTGGGACGGATCATCGTCCGCCGTTGGTCCTGAGCCAGCCGAAGGGTCGCTCGCCATACCCCCCACCACATCCGGCTGGAAGCCGTACTCGAACACCTCCGGCATGTGGTTCACCGAGGTGTCCAGCACCGCCACCGTCACGCCGCCGCTGGTGAAAATGTCCAACACAGAAGATACGAAGTAACCCGCCGCCCGGATCAGGCCCGACCCCGGCTCGATGAAGACCCTCACGCCGTATTCCGAACGCAGGGTGTCAATCGTCCGGCAAAGCTCGTCCAGGTTGCCACACGGCTCCTCCTCCTCAAAGAGGTAACCACCGCCGAGGTTGACCCACTCCATCCGGTGCATCATTGCCGGTATGCTCTCCCGCACCCGGTCGACCGTGGCCCTCAGTTCCGAAAAGTCCGGCGAGTCGCAGTTGGAGTGAACCAGCAGGCCTCTGACTCCTTCAAGACGGGCCGGATCGTTGCGCAGGACCTGGGTCAGGTCGTCCAGCGGGACGCCCAGCTTGGAGTCCGGGCGGCACGGGTCGTAACGGCAGTCGTCGGCAAATGAAAGCTGGGGGTTCACCCGCAGGCCCCGGTTGACCCGTCCCTTGAGCCCTCCGGACAGCCTCTCCAACTGGCCCAGCGAGTTGAAGGCGATGTGGTCGCACAGAGAGCCGAGCTCGTCAATCTCATCGACCTGCAGTCCCGGCGTCGTTATGTGCACCGAACCGCCATCACCAAGCACATCGCGCGCCAGCCGCGCCTCGTACAGCGAGCTCACCGCGAAGCCATCCAGCCGCTGCGCCATCTCCCGGAGCGCAGGAGCGAAGGAGAATGACTTGACGGCGAAGAGGACGCCGCACCGGCCTTCAACCCGCAGGGGTTCGGTGTAGTCGAGCAGACGATGAATGACCCGCTCGTCGTAGACGAATGCCGGGGTGCGGATCGAGTCGAACCCGTCAGGGAAGGAGGCGGGACAGTCGAGGCTGGAAACCGTCATCGGCCGATTCTAGCACAGGAATGGCTCTCGGCTGTGGGCCCTTGCGCCGATGTGAAAGGCCATCGCATTTGGCTGGCAGTGCATCGTCATTTCCGCCTTGGCGGGCTTCCAGGATTCCAGCTTGCCCAGCCCTTCGAGCCTGGATCGTAGATCTGGCTGAACTCTTGTCCAGGCAGGACCCCGTGCTCCAGTCGATCGCGTTTCTACGGAGACAGCCGGACCGCAGATCTCTTCCTGGCCACACCGCCACCCTACACCAATTGCCCACAGTTGCACGCTACCGTTCAACCGCTGACGGCACCCTTAGTAACTATCTCAAAATCCGCCAAAAGCCAAAACCGCCATTCCCGCAAAGGACCCGTCATTCCCGCGATTGCGGGAATCCAGTGGTACAGACCGTGTATCTGGCCGTTGAGATCAAGGGCATGACAGTTTTGAGATAGTTACTTAGAACCAGGTTGAACCGGCTCCCTAGTCGCCGCTGAAGATGCCCAGGATCCTGAGCAGGATCAGGAAGATGTTCAGGAAGACCACGTACAGGCCCACCGCGCCCATGATGGCTATCTGGCTGGCGGCCCGCTCGTCGCCCCGCGACGCCGCCTCTTGGGCCAGCTCCTTTACCTGCTTCGTCTGGTAGACGCAGAGGCCAAGGAAGATTGGAAGCGCAATCAGCGTAACCAGCCACGACAGTGCGTTTGAGCCGATGAACCAGTTGATGACCCCGGCGATGATCACTCCGAACAGCCCGATCATGCATATGGTGCCCAACCCGGACAGGTCGCGCTTGGTGGTGTAGCCAATGGCGGTCATAACCGCGAAAACGCCCGTGGTCAGTGCGAACGCCAGGATGATCGTGTCGCCGGTGTATTCCCAGAAGATCGTCGAGATCATCAGGCCGGTGATGGCGGTGAATACCAGGTAGGCCCCGCCGGCCACCGCCGGGGGCACCCGGTGGGCCAGGAAACTCAGCCCGAAGATGAACGCGATCCAGACGCCGAGCACCACGAAATACCCGATCATCCCGAAGTTTTCGATGATGCTTTCCAGGGCGCCGGCCTGGTGGCTGATCCAAGCCACCGCCCCGGTGGTCACCACCCCAAGGGCGACCCAGCCGTACAGCCGGGTCATCACCCCGGTGAAGATCGCGTCCGCCGCCTGCTGCGAGTAGAACCCGCCCCGCGAGTCGTCGTAGTACAGGTTTGCCATTAGCGTTGCCCTCTGCAGATTTGTCGTCTGTGAGTCGCGTGGTGCAACTCAGAGGATTCCCAGCCGCCGCAGGTCATCGAGGTCCCAGTACGCCTGCTCTTCGAAAATAAATCGCAACGTGCCTATCGGAATGGTTTCGCCGGTTCTAGTAAAGGCAACGGACACTCTGCGGCCGTCCGGGTGCCTATACCGATGGTGGCTGCCCTTTTGTCGGTTGAATGTAAACCCGTCATCCAAGAGTGCGCGAATCAGCCTCCGGGCTGGCAGGGAACGCAGACGGCTATAGTCGATTCCCCTCACACGGTAACTGAGACCGGTATGCCATCAGCCGGTTCCTCCGCTTCCATGGGCGGAAGAGGCGTCCCCTCTTCCTGGAATTCCTCGATTATCATTTCGAGGAGCTCCTTTATGTAGTACAACGCCTCTTCGCGGGTACAGCCCCATGTTGACGCGCCGATGCTGCCCCACGGAGGAAAATAGACATGCCATCCTTCCTCGTCGGGCTCCAGCACCACTCGGAACACATAGTTTTTCATGTTGACAGGTTCCCCCCGACTCCGGGCGTGCCCCCGCTACGGGCTACGGCTCGACGCGGATGCTGTCGCCGACCTTAATGGCGCCGCCGTTGATCACGGTGCAGAGCATGCCCCGGCGGTGGTTCAGCTCGGCCTGCAGGCCCTGGCGGATGGCGTCCATCTTGCCGCAGGGCTCGCACTCGCCAACGATCTCCATGGTCACCTCGTCGCCAATGAAGACCACGTTACCTGCGACAGTCTGGGACAGGTCGAGGCCGCTGACGGTGATGTTCTCCTTGATCTGCCCCGGCGCCAGCCCGAAATGGCCCAGGGTCTCGTTGTCCATGATCAGCACCTGCCGCATGTTGCCCTGGCGGGCGCTTCGGTCGCCTTCCAGCCCCGTGCCGGAGATGGCGGTGGCTTCCTGTACCGGATCGGAAGGCGTTTCCTTGACCCGGGCTATGTGTAGATTGGTTATGCTTCCCTGCTGCATCGCGGCGCTCCTTCATGCTCGTGCCGGCCACCGTAGGCCCGACCCGGCTGTGTTGTGAGAGTCTCTGGGCGTATGCTAACCTGCAAGATGGCTTCGCGCCGGGGGAGACCCGGCCGTTGCCGTTGTTTCGCGATTATATGGGCTGCGGCAAGTCCCTGCCACCGCCGGACATGCCGGCTCGGAACTCGAAACAAATCAATCTCCAAATAATACATGGGGCGAGAGCTGATGGCCTACGAATTCATCAAGACCGAAAACCGCGACGGCGTGCTGGTGCTGACCATGCACGACCCGCCAACCCGCAACGCGCTTGGACCGGAGATGTCCACCGAGGTGCGGGCCGAGCTGGACCGCTTCGAGGATGACCCGGAATGCCGTGTGCTGCTGATCACCGGTACCGAACCGTCCTTCAGTTCCGGCGCCAATGTGCGCAACTTCAACCGCAATATCGAGGAGGCCGAGGCCGCTGGCGCCGAACCGGAACCCCTGCCCTGGGGCAAGATGGAGTCCCGTTTCGCCAACCGCGACGACCGCGTGGAATACGCCGGCGGCGCCCCCTTGGTGCCGCTGCGCATACACAAGCTGCAGAAGCCGTCCATCGCCGCCGTCAACGGTCACGCCATGGGCGTGGGCATGGGCGTGGCGCTGGCCTGCGACATTCGCATCGCTGCTGAGGGCGCCATCTTCTCCGAGGCCTTCGCCCGCATGGGTCTGATCCCCGGCGACGGCTCCTGCTGGCAGCTTCCACGCCTCATCGGCATGAGCAACACCCTGCTGCTCCAGTACACCGGCGACCGCATCGACGGCAACGAGGCCTACCGGCTGGGCATCGCCAGCCAGGTGGTCCCCAACGACCAGCTGATGGAAGCCTCCATGGAGCTGGCCACCCGGCTGGCCAAGGGGCCGACCCAGTCCCACGCCTTAATAAAGTACCTGGTGCACCGCAGCTTGGACATGGGATTCGAGGAAAGCCTCGACTTAGCCCACGTGGCTCAGGCACAGGCCCGCAAGACCGAGGACCACAAGGAGGCGGTACAAGCCTTCCTCGAGAAGCGCCCGGCGGTCTTCAAGGGGCGATAGTTCCCGGCGCCGCTGAGGATCACCCTTGTCTGAACTGTGATTTTTGTGATTTGGGGATTGCCATGATCGCTGATGCGTGAATCCTTAGGCAAACATTCCCAAGAAAAATACCCGTCATTGCAAATACCCGTCATTCCTGCTTTAGCAGGAGTGACAGTAGGGTTTAGCGGTTCATCCACGCACCAGTAAATCACGGCAATCATATCAATCCCACGAATCACAGTTCAGACGAGTAGGTAAGGGATGAGTGCTACAAGACGGCCCCCGGATGCGGCAGTCTCCCGCGACCTCCTGTCCACCGCCGAGGGGATGCTGCCGGAGATCCGCGAGGCCGCAAACAGCATCGACGAGGCGCGGCGCGTGCCTGACTGGTTTGCGGAGCGGCTGGCAGCAGCCGGCTTCTTTCATCTCCTGACTGGGCGTGAGCACGGTGGAGTGGCCGCCGACCCGGTAACGGCGGCGAAAGTCATCGAGACCCTCTCCACCGCCAGCCCCTCCGTGGGCTGGGTGACCATGATCCTGGCCACCGCCTCCTTCTGGACGGTACGGATGGTCCCGGACGAGGTACGGCGGGAGATCTTCGCCGAAGTGGCTCTGGGCGAGGTCCAGCCCACCGTGATCGCCGGCACGCTCGTGCCTCACGGCAGGGCCCTGCGCGTCGACGGCGGCTGGCGGGTCAGCGGCCAGTGGCCCTTCGCCAGCGGCTGCCATCACGCCACCTGGATGCCCACGGCTGCCTGGCTCCACAACGGGGACGGCCCCATCACCGACGAGAACGGCACCCCTCAATGGCGAGCCTTCCACCTGCCCGTGTCCGACTGCGAGATTCTCGATACCTGGTTCACCTCGGGGCTGCGAGGCACCGGCAGCACCGACTACACCATTGACGACCTCTTCGTCGCCGACAGCCATGTCAAGCGCCACTCGCTGCTGGAGGAGTCGGTCCTGCCCGACCGGCGTTACGACTATGCGGCATTCAATGTGCCCATGCTCTCCGCCGTTGCCCTCGGCGCCGCCCGCGGGGCCGTCGACTCCCTGGCGGAGCTCTTCGGCGGCAAGGTGGACCGGCGCAACCTGCGCCCGGTGGCGACGGCCTTCGACAAGCAGGCCGACCTGGGCATCGCCAGGGCCACGGTGGACTCGGCTCGCGCCTACCTCTACGACACCGCCGCACGGGCCTGGGAGCTGACCCTCGCCGGAGAGGAGCTCCCCCGGGAACTGCGGGCCGGAATGCGCCTTGCCTGCACCCACGCAGTGACCGCCTCGGTGCAGGCCGTCGACCGGGCCCACTCGGCGGCGGGGGCCAGCTCGATCTACTCGGCCTCGCCCATCGACCGCTACTTCCGGGATGTCCACAGCGTCGGTGCCCACGCCTTCGTGCGCCAGACCACCATGGCCGACGGTGGAATGCTCCTGCTCGGCCAGGAGCCAGCTTTCCGGGTGTTCTAGCCGTGGTCCAGCCGTGTTCTGGCTTGATGTTCTGGCCTGAACTAGGATTCAGACCAATTCACGAATTGAGACGGATTGCCCCTTGACGAAGCTTTGAGGGCTCTCTATAATCCCTGAGTGCAAGAAGTGAGGCATTCGTATCGATGGTAAAGAACGCCTGACATAGGTGAACCCCACAGGGATACCTGAACAACGGTTCGGGGTAAACCCGAATCGTTTTTTCTTGCCTGCACCTTAAAAAGAGAATACGCGACCAGAAGAAAATCCTGCAAAATCTTCATGTGTGCCCGCAAGCGTTACCGTAGCGTAGTGGGCGCATCCGACTCCGGGTCAGACCGGGGTCACACTACCGGGGCATGGGCCCCGGGAGGTTTGAAGTTCCTTGCGTGGGTCAAGTTATTAAGAGCTTACGGTGGATGCCTTGGGACCAAGGGCCGATGAAGGGCGCGGCAAGGCTGCGTTAAGCCTCGGTGAGCCGTCTAGCGGGCATAGCCGGGGATACCCGAATGGGGAAACCTTGACCGGTGTTGAGTCGGTCAACCTGCATTAGCAGGGGGTAAGTGGGGGAACTGAAACATCTAAGTACCCCGAGGAAAATAAATCAACCGAGATTCCCCTAGTAGTGGCGAACGAACGGGGAACAGCCTAAACCAGTACGACCTAACGGCGTGAGGGCCTATGTCGTATCGGGGTTGTAGGGACCGCCTAGGACCGCCTCACAAGGTCCGAGGGAGTTACAAATCCTGTCTCTAGTCGAAGGCACCTGGGAAGGACCGCCATAGAGGGTGAAAGCCCCGTAGACGAAAGGGACCGGACTCCCGGCGCGTTACCTGAGTACCACGGGGCACGGGAAACCTTGTGGGAATCCGGGGGGACCACCCTCCAAGGCTAAATACCCTTGGTCACCGATAGCGTACCAGTACCGTGAGGGAAAGGTGAAAAGAACCCCTAGCGGGGAGTGAAATAGATCTGAAACCGTAAGCTTACAGAAGGTCGTAGCCTCGATTCGTCGGGGTGGCGGCGTGCCTATTGAAGAATGATCCGGGGACTTAATGTGTGGAGCGAGGTTAAGTAACTGGAGTTACGGAGCCGTAGCGAAAGCGAGTCTGAATAGGGCGATTAGTTCCATGTATTAGACCCGAAACCGGGTGAGCTACCCATGGCCAGGTTGAAGGTTCGATAAAACGGACTGGAGGACCGAACTCGTGGCTAGTACAAAAGCTTGGGATGAGCTGTGGGTAGAGGTGAAATGCCAACCGAACCCGGATATAGCTGGTTCTCCCCGAAATGCATTTAGGTGCAGCCTCGGGTTAGGTGGACGGAGGTAGGGCACTGGATGGGCTAGGGGGCGTGAGCTTACCAAACCCAACCAAACCACCAATGCCGTTTATCCGATGCCCGGGAGTGAGACAGTCACAGATAAGTGCGATTGTCGAAAGGGAAACAGCCCAGACCACCGGTTAAGGCCCCCAAGTGCAGACTAAGTGGGAAAGGAAGTTGGGTTCCCCAGACAACCAGGAGGTTGGCTTAGAAGCAGCCACCCTTTAAAGAGTGCGTAATAGCTCACTGGTCGAGGGGTCCGGCGCCGAAAATGTAACGGGGCTTAAGTCTGCCGCCGAAGCCGTGGATGTACAGGTGCAATGATAATGGCCCGGCCAACAACGGCCCGCCAATGGCTGAAACCGCTTGGCGCCTAAAAACGCTGGACGGCGGATACCTGAGGCAGGCCTGCGAAAGCTGGACCGGAGTCGTTGAATACCGCCTGGGCATGGTAGGGGAGCGTTCCTCGGGCGACGAAGGTGAGTCGTGAGGCTTGCTGGAGCGCGGGGAAGTGAGAATCCCGGAATGAGTAGCGTAAATCAAGGTGAAAATCCTTGACGCCGAAAGCCCAAGGTTTCCTACGCAACGTTTATCGGCGTAGGGTTAGTCGGTCCTAAGCCGTAGGCAAGCGCCGAAGGCGATGGACAGCAGGTTAATATTCCTGCACCGCCATTTTTTCGCTTTAAAACCAAGGAGGGATGCGGGAGGCTAGGCAGGGCATGCCCATTGGACATGGTGTGTCCTTTTCCGTAGGCGAGCCGGGGCAGGCAAATCCACTCCGGCGCAAAGCTGAGGGTTGAGGAAATCGAACCTACGGGTTACGAAATCCTGTTGAAGCCAAACCGACCAGAAAAGCTTCGTGGTTATGGAACTGTGGCGACCGTACCGCAAACCGCCACTGGTGGGCTGGGATAAAAGTCCCGAGGCGTTCGAGATAACCTCCGTTAAGGAACTAGACAAAAGAGCCCTGTAACTTTGGGAGAAAGGGCCCCCCGGGGGGTGAAGCCACTAGCTGGTGGAGCGTTCTGGGGGCGCAGAGAAGAAGGCCGGGCGACTGTTTAACAAAAACACAGGTCTGTGCTAAGGGGAAACCCTACGTATACAGGCTGACGCCTGCCCAGTGCCGGAAGGTTAAGGGGAGCGGTGCAAGCTGCGAACTAAAGCCCCGGTGAACGGCGGCCGTAACTCTAACGGTCCTAAGGTAGCGAAGTCCCTTGTCGGGTAAGTTCCGACCCGCATGAATGGTTGAACGACTTGGCCATTGTCTCGACGGAGGGCTCGGTGAAATTACGGTGCCCGTGAAGACGCGGGCGACCCGCGGCAGGACAAAAAGACCCCGTGGAGCTTTACTGTAGCCTGGTATTGGGCTGGGAGCTGTCATGTGTAGGATAGGTGGGAGGCTGAGAAGCCCTGACGCCAGTCAGGGTGGAGCCATCGTTGAAATACCACCCTTGTCAGTTTTTGGTTCTAACCTGCATAGCGGGGACAGTGCCTGGTGGGCAGTTTAACTGGGGCGGTTGCCTCCTAAAAGGTAACGGAGGCGCCCAAAGGTCCCCTCAGGACGGATGGAAATCGTCCACAGAACGCATTGGCATAAGGGGGCTTGACTGCAAGACCTACAAGTCGAGCAGGGACGAAAGTCGGGCAAAGTGATCCTACGGCACCGTGTGGAAGGGCCGTGGCTTATCGGATAAAAGCTACCCCGGGGATAACAGGCTTATCTCGCCCAAGAGTTCACATCGACGGCGAGGTTTGGCACCTCGATGTCGGCTCGTCCCATCCTGGGGCTGAAGGCGGTCCCAAGGGTCCGGCTGTTCGCCGGTTAAAGGGGTACGTGAGTTGGGTTCAGAACGTCGTGAGACAGTTCGGTCTCTATCCGCCGCGGGCGCAGGAGGCTTGAGGGAACCTCTTCCTAGTACGAGAGGACCGGAAGGGACAGACCTATGGTGTTCCGGTTGTTCCGCCAGGAGCAGCGCCGGGTAGCCATGTCTGGTATTGATAAGCGCTGAAGGCATCTAAGCGCGAAGCTACCCCCAAGATGAGGCCTCCCTCCCCTATTAAGTTAGGGGGTAAGACTGCAGAGAGACTATCTGCTTGATAGGCCGGATGTGTAAGGTTGGTAACAACTTCAGCAAACCGGTACTAACCAGTCGAGCGGCTTGACCCACGCAAAGAACTTCAAACCAGAATGAAGCATCGTAGGAACACCCATATTCTTCAGGTCGACGCATTCTCTAAACCATCGCGGGGTGGAGCAGTGGCAGCTCGTCGGGCTCATAACCCGAAGGTCGTTGGTTCGAGTCCAACCCCCGCTACCAAATCGAAACATAAGGCCCCGGTGACATCACCGGGGCCTTAACTTTCGGTACGGTGCTTGTCCAGCCCAACTACACCTGAAATCCCAGCGCTGACGCAACTGTACGCTGCCGGTTGTCCACGGTGAGAAAGGTGACTTCAGTAGGGTCGGGATAGGTGTAAAGGGCTACTGCCAAGTGCCACAGATCCGCACCTCGCAGGTAGCCAAGACCCAGTATTGTCTCGAACTCACGGGAAAGTGGCCGGACCGGATGAATCCACTGGACTTTCGACAGAATAAGGTCGTCGAATCTCCTATTTTCGCGGGCATATACCGCCCTAGCTTCTGCCTCAAGAAGATTCCCTGATGTCAGTTGGTCAAAGTGATTGATTCGGCGAGCTATCTCGGTGGCGCCCGGCTGACTGAAAGCCACGGTGACTATCGCCGAAGTGTCGGCGTACGCAGTGGACACTAACCCCTTTCCTCAAGAAACCGTTCCAGTACGCCGGGTACGTGAGGCCCTGGTTTGAGCGATTGCCTTGGGTCTTTGGCAGGATTTAATACTCCGCGGCGGCGCATCTCCTCCATGTGCTGCTCCAGCTTGTCGGCACTAGCTGAGTACGGTTCCCGCCGGCCTTCGGGTACGGGGCGAATCTCAGCCACCGGTACATCCTGATCGGTGATGGTGATGCTCTCTCCCGCGCCGACAGCCTTCAGAATCTCGGGAAGCTCCGTCAGTACTTCTTCAGTGGTGTATATGATCTTCATGGCACCAGCTATATTTCCGGCAAATTTGGCACATCCAGTATACCTTGTGCCTGTATGAAAATTGCCCGCCTACCGCTCCCGGGCCAACCGCCGCCGGCGCTGTAGCTGCGACCACACCAGCGTGCCCACCAGCAGCGCTGCAGCGACGGCCACGATGATAAACATGATGTTGAACCCGCCTTCCTCGGTCGCACGGACGACGAAGGTATGGCCGGCCGGACCCAGGGAACTGTCGATTTCCAGCGTCACCGACCACTGCCCCAGGGCGTCCAGGAGCAGGTTGGCCTCGTAGAGCTGGGGGCCCTGCGGCGAGTTCACCGCCTGCGCCTGTCCCGGTGAACCGGGGCCGGCAATCGACACCAACACGGTGGCGTCGTCCACGGCAGTGTCGCCGGTGGCGTCCTGGATCAGCGTGCTGACATGCAGCGGACCGATTGTGGGATCTCCGGGTAGCACACCCACTCGAAGCAGGTAGGGCCCGGCCACCTCGTCGATAACCACCAGCCGGACGGCGCCGTTCGCCGACGCCGTGCCTGCGAACAACCCGGTGGCCAGTATCAGGAGGGCCAGAAATACAGGAAAGAAGCGGGACCGGCGGGAAACCGAAGTTAGCATTGATCCAGCTGTCTTCTAGACCGGCGGCAGGCCGTCGTCGCGGCGGACATCGTTGATGATGCTTCGCACCCAGGTTTCCAGCGACGGGTATTCCAGCTCGAATTCGCCCAGGAGCCGGCTGTTGTCCACCAGGTAGTTGCCCGAGTCCTCTTTCCCGCCGTCCGCGTCGAAGGAGATGTCGGCACTGGGCAGGAAGCTCCGCACGATGTCGGCCAGGTCTCCCATGCTGACGGGAATGCCGCCCGTGTTGTACACCGTGTGAGCACAGCTGTCGGCCAGCGTCACACGCACGAAGGCCTCAGCCACATCATCCACATGGACCGGCAGGCGCATGAAGCCGCTCTTGGGGAAGCTGACGGATTCGCCCGAAGCGGGAAGCACGACGCACCGCACGTGGTCCGTGGACCCGCGAACCTTGTCTGGACCGGTGACATTTGCCGGGCGGATCCCGGTGATGTTCATGCCGTAGACGCTGTTGAACTGCTCGGCCTGGAATTCGTTGAAACGCTTGTGCATGGCGTACTGGCTGGTCCCGTGCATCGCATCGTCCTCGGTGACCAGCCGGTCGCCGAAGGCGCTCTGTTGCCCGCTGACCGCCACCGAGCTGGCATAGACCACCCGGTTGACGCCGCAGACCCGCGCGGCCTCGAAGCAGTTATCCATCCCAAGCACATTTAGCTTCATGGTGAAGTGGGGAGTGTCGTCTCCGCTGCCCAGCAGGTAGGCCAGGTTCATGATGCGGTCCGGCTTGGAGGCCAGCACCGCCTTGACCACATCCTCGAACTCCATGATGTCGCCCCGCATCACGGAAACCAGGTCGCCGAACTCCTCGTAGGAGACCGCGTACGGGTTGATGTCCATCACCGCCACCCGCTCGCCCCTCTCGGCCAGCCGGCGCACGGCTCGCCGCCCGATGAATCCGGTGCCGCCCAATACCAGAGTGGTCATCGCTGCCTCCTGCAGTTCGTGTCGAAAGACGAATGCGCCCTCGATAATCGAGTTTGCCTCCGGGTTTGTCAAGCTGGTGACTTTGCGCGCGAGAACTTCAATCTCTTCGTCTGAACTGTGATTCGTGTGATTATTGGATTAGTATGATTTCCCAATCATGGTAATCCCGGAATCAGAAAAATCACAGTTCAGATATTTGCGCCCAGGATAGAAAGGCCCTGCTTTACCTGGCCGTCCTCATCTGACAGAATCGCAAGGCAATCTGAATCAAGCAGGACGATGAATGGCAGAGGCATCATTGGCAGAGAAGGTGGCCATCGTAACCGGGGCCAGCCGGGGAATCGGGAAAGCCATGGCCCTGGGACTGGCGGGGGCAGGGGCATCGGTGGTGGTCGCGGCCCGAACCGCCGAGCCGCGGGCCAACCTGCCGGGCACCATCCACGACACCGTGCGAGAGATCGCGGAAGCCGGCGGCAGGGCCCTCGCCGTCGCCTGCAACGTGCGCGAGGAGGAGAGCATCCGTGAGATGGTCAACACCACCCTCGACGAGTTCGGCGCCGTGGATGTGCTGGTCAACAACGCCGGGATCGGCGGCTATGCCCCATTCCTGCAGATGACGCTGCGGGAGTGGGACCTGAACATGGCCATCAACCTGCGCGCCCCGTTCATCGCCTGCCAGGCCTGCGTGCCCATAATGATCGAGCAGGGCGGCGGCAGCATCATCAACGTCTCATCCCACGCCGCCACCAACATCTTCTCCTCCACCCTGGGCGAAGACCATGATGCCGGGATCGCGCTGATCGGGCAGGCCTACGGCACGGCCAAGGCAGGACTGGAGCGGTTCACCTGGGGCTTGGCTGCGGAGCTTGGGCCCTACAATATCGCCGTCAACGTCCTGAAGCCCCTGCGCCCGGTGGCCACGGAGGGCTTCCGGGTGCAGCGCCCCGACGCCGACTTCTCCACTTGGGCCACCCCGGAGGACATGGCCAAGGCCACCGTCTACCTCGCCGCCCAGGACGCCCGCGGCCTAACCGGCGCGACCGTAACCGACGAGGAGATCGTGCGCCGGCTGGGGTTGTAGCATCATCCGACCTGCGGAATCGTCGGGAGTTACCAACCGGCGGGCTTGGTGATGACTCCCGTGGCATCCTGCAACTCAGGTGGGAACTGACAGTTGCGTAGCGTTCCGGACCGCAGCCTCCTGACGAAAGTGGCGGCATCGGTAAGTTCTTTAGGTGTGTAGGCTCTCGGGTCCTGGTTGGGGTTTACAATTCCGACAGGGAATCTCAGGTTATCTCTAACCATCCTGATTGGTAAGGCTAGATCAGCATCGTTTGAAATTACTACAGCTTGCTCGTATTCTTGGTCGAATCCGTCCAACAAAAGGAAAGAGGCCAAGTTCACATCTGTCCCTTTTTCCTCGGTGTCCCAGACTTCAACAAACCTTGGCTGTCCAGGAATGGCCGAGACCAGTGGCCTGGATATTCTGCGCTCCCGAAATTGACCGTAATGTATGGTCAGATTGGGAATAGTCGTGATTGCTCTCAAATATGCGGATTGGTTCAGTCGATCCGTTTGATTCCCGGAGTTACCTCTAGACAGAAGTTGAGCGGTGAAATACCTGATGCGGTTGACTTCATGGGCCGGAGCAAGAGTCTGACACAAACATCGAAGGTCGAGCCACTGGAATTCGGTTCCCCTGACCGCACGGTAGGAAAGATTAAACCCATCAATGTAGAAGTTCGTTTTCAAAACTGGCAAAAAAACAGGGGCCGTCCGTAGAACGGCCCCGACCCTACCATCGAAACGATAGGGGAGGTTGACATTGCTATCGTGTCCCATTTACTTGGCGTTGTCAACCAACAAATAAGGAGCGCCCATGGACTTCGCCTTTACCTCCGACCAGCAGGCACTACAGGACGGCACCCGCCGGCTGGCCGAGGAACGCATCGCGCCCATCGCCGAGGAGGCTGACGAGTCGCCAGCCGTCCATCGGGGCCTGATGTCCATCCTGGCCGAGTCGGAGCTGCTGCGCTACACCGTGCCCGAGGACTACGGCGGCTACGGTGTAAGGGTGATGAACCTCTGCATAATCCGCGAGGAGCTGGCCCGGGTCTCCGCGCAGGCCGACACCAACTTCATCATGCAGGGGCTGGGCAGCTTCCCCATCACCCTCGGCGGCACCCACGAGCAGAAGTCCCGCTACCTGCCGCCGGTGGCCCGCGGCGAGGCCATCGCCGCCTTCGCCCTGACCGAGCCGGACGCAGGCTCCGATGTAATCAGCATGACTACCGAAGGGGTGCCAGACGGCGACGACTGGGTGCTGAACGGCCGCAAGAAGTTCATCAGCCAGGCTGGCGATGCCTCCACCTACACTGTCTTCGCCAAGACCGACCCCGGCCAGGGCAGCCGCAGCCTGTCGGCCTTCATCGTCGAAAGCGGCACTTCCGGGTTCGATGATTCGAAGCGGCTGGACCTGATGGCCGCCCATCCCATAGGCGAACCGGCCTTCGAGGACTGCCGCATCCCCCAGGGCAACCTGATAGGCCAGCGCGGTCAGGGCCTGCGTTTGGCCCTCGGCACGCTGGACACCTTCCGCACTACCGTGGCCGCCGCCGCCATCGGGATGGGCTTGGCTGCCTACGAGGCGGCGCTGGACTACGCCAAGAACCGCTCGATGTTCGGGCAACAGCTCAGCGACTTCCAGGCCACCCAGTTCAAGCTGGCCGACATGGCCGTCTCCCTGGACGCCGCCCGCCTGCTGGCCCACCGCGCTGCGTGGCTCAAGGACTCCGGGGAGCGGGAAACGATCATCAAGGAAGCATCCTTCGCCAAGCTGTTCGCCACGGAGGCCGCCTCCCGCATCGTCAACGAGGCAGTCCAGATTCACGGCGGCGCCGGCCTCGAGAAGGGCAACCGCGTGGAGCGCCTCTACCGCGAGGTCCGCGCCCTGACCATCTACGAGGGCACCTCAGAAATCCAGCGCCAGACCATCGCCCGCCAGCTCCTGCGGGAATAGGAACGCCGCCGGACGGGGCCCCTCCCTCAGACTATAGCTGGGAGGACAGCATGTACTTTGAGAGACAAGATCGCAGGGATGGGGGATCGCGCGGACCCGGCTGCTTCGGGATTCCTCTCTCCGGAATCTGGCTGTTTTTCACGCTGATGTATTTCTTTACCGAACCCGGCGCTTTCCCCGCCGGAAAGCTGGAATTCTTCTGGCGCTTCCTCGCCGGACCCTTCAATTTCCTCTTCTGAACCCGCTCCGTTACTCGCTCTTCGTATTTGTCATTCCCGCGAAAGCGGGAATCCAGAAGTAGCCAAACCTGACCCAGGTTTCGGTGCGCGTGAGTTATTGGATTCCCGTTTTAGCGGGAATGACAGTTAAACATCGTACCAGTTCCGAAATTCAGGAGACTCCAAGATATGAAACTGACCTACTTCGGACACTGCGCCTTTCGATGGGAAACGCCCGGCGGCGTCACGGTGATGGCGGATCCCTACCGGAACCAGGCCGACCGTTACTGGTTTTCCCGCCTGTTTCCCGTGGTGCACTGCGATCTGGGGCTGATCAGCCACGCCCACTTCGACCACGACGCGGCCGACCGCCTGCCCGAGGCGGCATCCGTGCTCCGGACGCCTGGAGAGTTCACCACTGGCGACCTGGCGATTCGCGGCGTCCGCGACCTTCACTCCGGGGCGTCGCGCCTGCGGGACTTTCCCAACTTGATGTTCCGCCTGGAGGTCGACGGCGTCAGCTACCTGCACATCGGCGACAATCGCGCCGACTGGCCGACCCAGGTGGCCGATGCCATCGGCGACATCGATGTGCTGATGGTAACCGTGGACGACTCCGTCCACCTGCTCTCATACGACGAGGTGGACGGGCTGGTACAGCGGCTTGAACCCAGCGTGGTCATCCCCATGCACTACTTCATCCCCGGCATTTCTGCTGCCGACAACGACCTCCTTCCGCCGGAAGGCTGGCTGGAGCGTCAGCAGACCGTGCGGCGCCTGGACTCTCCCGGGGCCGAATTTTCCCGCGCCGCCCTGCCTTCCAGCACCGAAGTCTGGCTGTTCCAGCCGGCCCCCGAGTCCTTCGGCGCCCCGGAAACCGGTCCCGATTCCCCCTTCGCGAAGCCGTTGCCGTAGGCGACGGAGGCAACCTGCCTTGCCCTGCAGGGAAGCGGGCCGTAGAATGCCGGAAAGCTTCGGGAGCCCGGCCCGCCCCGCCGCGGCAGGTGATCGGGCAGGTTGAGAAGAAGAGGAGAGCGAGATGGCAGGACTGAACCACCCCCTGGAGAATGTGAGAGTCATCGACCTGGGACGCCACCAGGCCGGCCCGCGCTGCGCCCAGGTCCTCGCCCGCATGGGCGCCGAGGTCATCAAGGTCGAAAGACTCGGCGGCGAGGAGACCCGTTACCACGGACCCTGGGTCAAAAAGCAGTCCTCCTACTGGGTCCAGTACAACTCCGGCAAGAAGTCCCTCTCCATCGACCTCCGCAAGGAGGAGGGCAAGGAGGTCCTCAGGGATCTGGTCAAGGTCTCCGATGTGGTGGTCCAGAACTTCAGGCCAGGCACCATCGAGAAGATGGGCTTCGGCTACGAGGCACTCAAGGAACTGAACCCACGCATCATCATGGTCAATGTCTCGGCCTACGGCCAGTTCGGCCCGTACACCGACAACATCGGCTACGACCCCATCGGCCAGACCATGTCGGGCATCGCCATGGTCACCGGCGAGGAGGGGATGCCGCCCATCCGGACGGGGGTGCCCATCATCGACCGGATCACTGCCCTCCACGCCGCCATCGGCACCCTGGCGGCCCTCCACGAGCGGGAGACCTCCGGCGAGGGGCAGTCCATGGACGTCTGCCTGGCCGACACCGGCTACTCCATGACCGAGATTCCCATCACCGCCTACCACGGCACCAAGATTCCGCCCAAGCGCGGCGACACCACCGCGCCTCCCTCCGGTATCTACCCCTGCAAGGAAGGCTGGGTGCTCATATCCGCCGGAGACCAACATCACTGGCACCGGGTATGCAACGCCCTCGGCAAGCCCGAGTGGCTGGAGGACCCCCGCTTCAACACGAGGCACGAGCGCCTGGCCAACGCGGAACTGGTGAACCAGGCGATCAGGGAGCTCTTGGCCGACCGGACGATGGAGCAGGCGATTGCCCACTTCACTGACCACGATGTGGTGGCGGCACCGGTGAACACCATCCCACAGGCGGCGGAGGACCCGCACCCGTGGGAGCGGCGCGCCATGGTGGAGGTGCCGGACTTTCTGGCGGGAGAGATCGCGGTGTCGGGAGACTACTGGCACTTCTCCCGGACGCCGGTGAACATCGGGACGACCCCGCAGGTGGGAGAGCACAACGAGGAGGTGCTCTCCGGCATCCTGGGCTACAGCGAGGAGCAGGTCGAGCAGTTCCGGGACGGCCGCGTCATCTCCGAGGAACACTACTACGACGATATACCCGGCTAGGCACACTCCCATTCCACAAGGGAGACGATTGCGCAGGGGCGGGTTTGAAACCCGCCCCCACTGAGTGCAGCAGGATTGACTACCTACGCCACAATCGAGCCTGAGGCGACCGAACTCCGCGGCGTGGCCGAGAAGCGGGGCGGCAGAAAGCCGGACATGCCGGAACGCCTGCTCTGGAAGCTGTGGAAGCGCCGGGCGGCACGGCAGGCCGAGTTTCGCACCGGTGCGGGAAAGCGAGTCCGGGTGCTGTACCCGGGGCGCCCAGGCACCTCGGCCGGGCCGGATTTCCGTGACGCTCTGATGGACGTGGAGGGCCTGGGGCTGGTGCGCGGCGATGTGGAGATTCATCGTCGCCAGCGGGACTGGGACGCCCACGGACACGGGGACGACCCCAACTACAACGGGGTGGTGCTGCACGGCTCCCTGGATGCGGACGGCCCGGAGACAGCGCTGCAAAGCGGAACTTCGGCGCAGGTGGTTTCCCTCTCGCAGCTCCTGGATGATGCGGATGATATGGATGGAGCCGGCGAGTCCGGCCTCGATGACCCCGGGGGCACCGGCGCAACCTCCAGCCTGTGGGAGTGGCTGGACAGGCACGGATACTCCCGCCCCTGCAGCGACCAGGATGCCGGGGCTCTCCTAGACCGGGCCGGGGACGACCGGTTCCGGCGCAAGGCGGCCACGCTGGGGCGCTTTGCCGCAGAGCAGGGCCTGGAGCAGGCCATGTACGAGGCCCTGCTGGAGGGGCTGGGCTACCGGCACAACCAGCAGCCCTTCGTGAAGCTGGCCCAGGCGGCACCCGTTGCGGCACTGAGGCGTGCGGCTCAGCCGGTATTGGCCGAGCAACGGCCGATGGTGCTGCGGCACTGGTTTCTGACCGTGTCAGGTTTGGGCGACGACACGGCGGCGTCCGGGCGACTGCCTTCGGGCATCGGGCCGAGTATGGAGCGGAAGGACTGGCACCTCTTCCGGGTGCGGCCTTCCAACCATCCTTCAGCGCGGATCGAGGGTGCGGCAATACTGTTGGCGAGGTTCCTTGAGGAGGGCCTGGTCCGGGGATTGGGAGAGGCTTCAACCTCGACGAAGCGACTCGTCGCCGCCCTTTCCGTTGGGTCAGTCAAGGGAGGTACTGCTCCCATCGGCACGGGAAGAGCGCGGGACCTGGCGGTCAACGCCGTGCTGCCGCTGTTGCACGCCTTGGAAAAAGGGACGGATTCCAGGTACCTTGAACTCTACCAGCGCTTCCCCAAGCTGGAGGGGAACGAGGTCATGCGAGAGATGGCGGAACAGCTGCTCCCGGAAGCGTGGCGAGGATCGGTAGGCGGCGCACGCAGACAACAGGGGCTGCTACACCTGGCTGCGCTGCTGAGAGGTGGCGAGTGAGCTGGGCCGAAATAGTGTGAGTTTACCTGTAGGGGCGTGTTTGAAACACGCCCCTACAGCTGCGAAGCAGGGCAAACTCATTCTAATTTTATGAAGCCCAACAAATCGTCATTCTCGCGAAAGCGGGAATCCAGGGGGCTGCACCGTGTGTCCAGTTAGAATGCGGTTACCTTGAGTTGCGAATCAGTTGCCCGGTTTCTGGGTTAGCCGGGCTCGGCGAGGGGTATGGCCAGCGAGGTGCGCATCCCGGCAAAGGGGGAGCGGGCGATGTGGCCATGGCCCGAGAGGTCCTCGGCCACCAGGATGTCCCCAGGCTCCAGCTGCACCTTGGAGCCATCGGCACACTCGAATTCTGCGATGCCTTCCAGGTTGACCACGTACTGCCGCCGGGGGGCCTGGTGATAGTCGGAGAAGTTGGGGGCCTCGCGGCGGTTGATGTTGATGTCGCCAGGGCCCACTCGGTCGACGATGCCCTGCATCTCCGCGAACGGAACCTCTTCGAAGTGGGATTCGCCGTCGTCGCCGGCGAACACTCGGATAATTTTCATTTCAGTCCTCCGTTTTTGTCTGAACTGTGACTTTCGTGATTCTGTGATTACCGTGATTGGATAGGCGGATAATCAGGGCAATCACGAGAATCAGACGAATCACAGTGCAGACGATATTATCCCTAGTCGGTCAGTGGCACGGCCAGCAGGACGCGGGGCTCATCGCCCAGGCCGCGAGCGATGTGGCCGTGGCCGGTCAGGTCCTCCGCCACCAGGATGTCCCCGACGCCCATCCGGTACTTGGTCCCGTCGGCGCACTCGAACTCCGAAGTCCCGCTGAGGCCAACCACGTACTGCCGCCGGGGCGCGGTGTGGTAGTCGGAGAAGGATGGCGAGGGCCTTTCGTTCAGTTGCACATCGCCGCCACCCTTGTGCTTGGCGATTTCGGCGAACTCCTCTAGCGTCACCACCTGGAAGTGGGACTCGCCGTCATCGCCGGAGTAAACGCGGACTATATTCATGGCATTCCTCCAGTTATTTGTCTGAACTGCGATTCATGTGATTCTCGTGATTGTCCTGATTTTCTCCCTGCCCAATCTGGACAATCCCCGAATCACGAAAATCACAGTTCAGACGATTCCTAACCCTGGTCGGCCAGGGGGATGGTGGCGGTGATGCACCTGCCGCCGCCGATGCTGCGGGTGGTGTGGCCCTTCCCGGTGGTGTCCTCCACCAGGCGGGCGTCGCCGGGGCCGAACTGGTGCACCGAACCGTCGCCCAACCCGATCTCGATGCCCCCCTGAACGCAGATCACATACTGCCGTCTGGGCGCCGGGTGCCAGTCGATGAAGTGGCCCGAGTCCCGCTCGGAGAAGCTGATGGTGGTCACGTTCCGGGGATTGGACAGCTCTGGGTGGTCGGCGATGCTCTGCTCCTCGATGTGGGTCTGGCCATCGTCGCCGGTGTACATCCGGTAGATTCCCATATTCGGCTCCTTTAAATAATCTCCCTGTCCCGACAAAGTCCCCTCCCCCTGATGGGGAGGGTTAGGGTGGGGGTGTACCCCTGCCGTGAATCACGCCAGCGGTATCACCGCGCTGATGCTGGGCGTGTCGCCGGGCACGCGGGTGATGTGGCCCTGCCCGGTGAGGTCCTCCACCAAGCGGGCGTCGCCGGGGCTGAAGGTGTGCTTCGTGCCATCGCCCAGCTCGATCTCGATGTGGCCGGAGATCGAGATGATGTACTGCCGCCGGGGCGCCGGGTGCCAGTCGATGAAGTGCCCCGGCTGCCACTCGCGGAAGGTGATTGTGGACACGGCGAGGCCCTGGGTGATGTCGGCCCGGGCTGCGATGTCCAGTTCCTCGATGTGGCTCTGCCCGTCGTCCCCGGAGTAGAGGCGGTAGACTCCCATGGCGACTCCTCAGTAAGTTTCTCTGTGGCTGGGGGAGCGTCAGGTCTGGGGCACTGGCCCAGCCAGCCTCTCACAGTCGTCGATGTAGCTCGCTGTTTCCCGAATGCGTCGTTCTACCTCTGCGACCGGTCGGCATACCCCCCAAATAAAAACAGGTTCCGTGGAGCTGACCTTGTCTTGAGTAGTAGCGTCCTACTAAAGGGCTGACGTCGCTGTCTTCTTCAGACAGCATTGCCAGACCGACAGAAGTGTCCGAAGAGATTTCGGGTTCAGTCCCGGTTCGCGCAAGGACGAGCGCATCGGTGGCTCGCTTCGTGGCGCACCATGCCTTTTCGGCGGCGTCACGGATGTCGCCGTCGGCCAGCAGCCGTAGCGTGTCGGCGTGGACGGCACGGGCGTCGGCAAAGATTTCTGCAACGCCGTCAGTGATTACCGTGCGGATGATTCCTCTCCGTGGGTATCCTGCGTCGTAGCTTATACGGCGCCGCGCCGGGTGGCAACCGGCGGACTCATTTTTGCTGGTGCATAAATGCACCCCTCTAGACGAGCACTGGCGATTTCATCCTTATTGGGTTCGAGAATCTTGAGGTTGTCCGCCCACATAGCAGCACCTATGACGGCGACTAATGAGTCTAGGCAATCATCGTTGTCGAGGTCCTTTTTGGGGATTTGGTCAAGATTCTTTACCGAAAAGCCAGTTAGCTCCTTGTCCAGCAGCCCATCCAAAATCCTCTGCCGGTTTTTCTTGGCGACCGTTCGGTCTCGGTAATTTTTTTTGTACCTTACATACGGTAGTCCCAGAACGCGAAGCAAAGCACCCGGCATCACTTCCAGCAGTGTCGTTCTGTTGACGGCATCATCGCAGTCCAGAGGTGGCACACACCAAGCGTCTGGTTTCGCTTTGTGTAAGTCTTGCAATAGGCTGATTCCATAATATGTCATGGGTCTCATACGGATATTCAAAGGCGACATACTTTCGGGATAGTGAACCTCGTCCACTCTTCGCTTGGGTTCTTTGGGATGAATTTTTTCCTTGCCACGGTCCTTTATGATTTGCTCACATTTATTTTTAAAGCACTCAAGACTAATTCCGCTAACGTCTTTCCAAACAGTGTCCATCGTTGTTGCTTTTACGTTTAAGTATTTGTGAAACTCCGTAGGTACGCCGAAAGGAAAATCAAGGGCTGCTACCGCACCCCTCGGCAACTCACAGAGCACTTTCGCTAGCTTCTTATGGGCCTCCTCTCTTTTCTTTGCGGGGTTATATGATTTCTCCAAAACAACAACGCTGTCGCAAAGCTGTCCCTTCGTTATCCAAGTGGCGTTAGTGGTCGCGTTGCCACTGAAATCCACGCCCACGATCGTTCGTTCCGCCATCGCGTTGCCCCCGTGCTAGAATTGGCCCGGCTTTTGATTGCATTATATGTCGGTGGACTCCCGCCTGTGCGGGAATGACGGAGGAGGCTCATCATGGACTTCACGACGCGCCGGGCGAGGTACCGGGGAATACTGGCTGGAGACAAGTGCGTGCATCCGGGGTCGGTGTTCGACCCGATTTCGGCGCGGATCGCCGAGGACTTGGGCTTCGAGGTGGGCATGTTCGCCGGGTCCATCGCCTCCTTCACAGTGCTGGGAGCGCCGGACATCGTGGTGCTGACCCTGACCGAGTTTGCCCAGCAGATTCACCGCATCTGCCGCGCCGGCGACCTGTCGCTGATGGTGGACGCCGACCACGGCTACGGCAACGCCCTGAACGTGATGCGCACGGTGGAGGAACTGGAGACCGCCGGCGTGTCTGCGCTGACCATTGAAGACACGGTCCTGCCCGTCGGCTTCGGAGCCAGCGGTGTGCAACTGCTGTCCGTCGAGGAGGGCATCGGCAAGATGAAAGCGGCGCTGCAGGGACGCACCGACCCGGCCCTGACCATCGCCGGACGCACCAGCGCCCTGCGGGTCACCGGCGTGGAGGACACCATCAAGCGAGCCAAGGCCTACGAGGCCGCCGGAGTCGACGCCATCTTCCTGGCCGGAGCCAACACCCGGGACGAGGTGGCGGCGGTGGCCGCAGAGGTGTCTTTGCCGCTGCTGCTGGGCGGGACCACCGGGGAGCTTCAGGACAAGGAATGGCTGGGCGCAAACGGCGTCAAGGTGGCGCTCCAAGGCCACCTGCCCTTCTCGGCGGCGGTCAAGGCAGTCTACGACACCCTGAAGGCGCTGCGCGACGGCGTACCGCCCGCCGACCTGCGCGACAGCCTGGCCACCGACGAGCAGATGGCCCAGTTCACCCGCCGCGCCAGCTACAACCAGTGGACGGCGGAGTACCTGAACTGAGCTTCCGTAGGGTAAACTGTCTGAACTGTGATTCGTGTGATTTTGGGATTTCTCTGATTGGAAGCTGGCGCAGGCTAAAATCAACACCAATCACGGCAATCAGCTGATCAAATAAATCACAGTTCAGACAATCAACACAGGAGGGGTACCATGAACGTCTTCTACAACCACCTGCACTTCCGCAGCGCCGACCCCGATGACGCGGCCAAGTTCTACTGCGACAACTTTGGCGCCGAGATCGTGGCCGAGCGGCCGCTGTCCAACACCAAGTCCATCGAGCTGTCGCTGAACGGCACATACCTGATGACCATCTCCGGCCGCGCCCAGGGCGAGGACCCCGTCGCCGGATCCACCGAGCCGCGCTACGGCCTGGACCACCTGGGCTTCCAGACCGACGACATCATGACCCTGGCCGCCACGCTGAAGTCCAACAATGTGCACTTCAACTGCGACCCGTGGGTGATGCCCTCCGGTTCCGCCGTGGCCTTCATCGTCGCCCCCGACGAGGTCAGCGTCGAGATCATCCAGCGCCCCGCCGGCGGCGAAGAGAAGGTCGTACTGGCCGGGTAGAACTGTCTCAAGATGTCCCCTCCCCCAGCAGGGGAGTCGTACGAAGAAGCCAAACCTGAGTTCCCTCCCCCAGCGGGGGAGGGTTAGGGTGGGGGAGACATCCCCGCAAAATGGCCCGTCCGGGCGCCAAAAGACCCGTTCATCTGGGGAGCCAAGAGACCCGTTCATCCTGAGCCTGTCGAAGGATGGACGGGTCTCTTGGCTCGAAGTTCACCCCCACCCCAGCCCTCCCCCTCAGGGGCAGAGGGCAAGGACGTTAAAGCCCCTCGAAAAAGTCGGCGCTGACGGTCTCTCCCGCAGGAACCTCCGGGTGGGCCTGTACATAGAACTCACGGCCCAGGATGCGGGCGGTGACCCGGCGCGGGACACGGTGGTAGGGCCAGTCCGGCGCCACCTGCGTGCGGTGGCAGAGGATGCAGGCGATCTTGGCCTCCATGTCGCCATTGCCCGCCACATCCAGCTCCAGGTGAACCTCGTCCTCGGGGACGCCCTGCAACTCCTGTTCCGGGGACGGCCATGGCCAGTCGATGCCCTCGCCGCGCAGGGCCTCGGCCCACTGGCGCCTGAATCCGCGCGGCCGCACGCTGTAGAATAGCCGCTGCGGTTGGTGGGGCTCCAGCCCGCCGGTCAACTGGTCCGGGTACGCCGACGGGTCGGCGGCCAAGTGGAAGGCCGTGGTGGCGTGGTTGCTGATGGCGATGTGGTCCGGGTGGCCGTACAGCCCGTCGGGGCCGAATGACAGCACCACCTGGGGCCGGAAGCGTCGCATCTCCAGCACCAGGCGCTCCACCACCACATCGGCAGGGGCATTGATGAACGCCTTGGGGTGGCTGTTGGAATCCCAGCCTTGCATCCCAGAGTCCCGGTAGCCCCAAACATCGTTGCTGCTCAGGCGCAGGGCCTGAACGGCGCATGACAACTCGACCTCGCGGATGCTCCCCAGCGTCTCCCGGGTCGCCGACCCCTCCTGCCGGATCTCGCCCTCCTCGCCCAGGGTGGTGGTGATCAGGCGCACGTCCACGCCCCGGCGGGTGTGCGCCGCCAGCGCCCCGCCGACCGGGAACGCCTCGTCATCGGGATGGGCAAAGCAGGCCAGCAACCGGTGTTCGGGCATATCAACCTTCCGTCTTCATAGCAAACTGCGTCCGTATTCTACATCCCAGTGCCGTCGATTTCTTCCGGGATCGTCTGAACTGTGATTCGCCTGATTACCGGATTTCGCAGATTGGAAAATCATGCCCATCATCCAATCACATAAATCACAGTTCAGACAATTATCCCGACCTTGCTAATATGTGACCGTTCAATCGCTTACGGAGATATTAACCCCTTGTACCTGACCGAAACGGAACTGAACCTGCCACTGGCAGCCCCCGGCCTCAGCCTGCTGGGGTGGCTGATTAAGCACCTTGAGGAATCGCTGCCCCAGGGACAGACCCCGCTCCGGCTGGTGATCACGGAGACGCACGGTCGCGGCTATCACTGCGAGGTAACGACGCAGGTGGGGGATAGTCCTCACGCCCACCCCAACCCTCCCCCTGAGGGAGAGGGGGCATTCTCGTTCCGGCCCCGCCTCACTGAAAACACGGCGCAGTTCAACGCGGTGCTGCTGGTGCCCACGGGCATCGGCGCGGCAATCGGGGGGCACGCAGGCGACGCGACGCCCGTGGCCCGGCTGCTGGCCTCGGTCTGCGACACGCTGGTAACTCACCCGAATGTGGTCAACGCCTCCGACATCAACGAGATGCCCGCCAACGCCCTGTATGTGGAGGGCAGCGTGGTCTGCCGCCTGTTGATGGGCACGGCGGGGTTGCAGCCGGTGCGGGCCAACCGGGTGCTGGCGGTGGTGGACTCCCACCCCAACCCGTTGTTTACCGAGCTGGCGGTCAACGCCGTGAATGCTGCCCACGCCTCATACGGCCTGCTCTGCCCGGGCGTGGTGGCGCTGGACCCGCCGCTGGTGATGCGCTCCGAGTACACCGACTCCGCCCGCGCCGCCGGACGCGTGGAGAATGTGGAGCGCCTGTTTGCAGTGCTGGACTCCCGGCTCGGTGAATTCGACGCCGTGGCCCTGTCGTCGGTGATATCCGTCCCTTTCCAATACCATTCCGACTACTTCACCAGCGATGGCGGCATGGTCAACCCCTGGGGCGGAGTGGAGGCGATGCTGACCCACGCAATCTCCAGCCGCTACGACATGCCGTCGGCCCACTCGCCGATGCTGGAGTCCCAGGAGGTGCTGGACCTGGATGTGGGCGTGGTCGACCCCCGCATGGCCGCCGAAGCCATCTCCATGACCTTCCTGCAGTCGGTGCTGAAGGGACTGCAACGGAGCCCGCGCATCATCACCAACCCCGAGGCAATGAGGGAGCCGGGAGTGCTCGCGGCGCGCGACATTTCCTGCCTGGTCCTGCCACAGGGCTGCCTTGGCCTGCCGACGCTCGCAGCCCTCGAACAGGGCATACCGGTCATCGAGGTGGAGGAGAACGCCAACCTGATGCGCAACGACCTGTCGACTCTACCCTGGCGTCAGGGCCAGTTCCACCGCGTCGCCAACTACTGGGAGGCGGCGGGCATGATGGCGGCTCTCAAGGCGGGAGTCAACCCCGCGTCGGTGCGCCGCCCACTGGCACCGGTGCCGGTGGAGAGGACCGCCTCCCCTCCCACAGCCCAGGAACCACCCGCCTAGCAGCTACCTCGAAACATGCGACGGCCCCAACTGCCATTCCCGCGATAGCGGGATCCAAGTGCCCTCGACTTAGTGACTATCTCAAAATCCGCCAAAATCCAATACCGCCACTCCCGCAAAGGACCCGTCATTCCCGCGAAAGACCCGTCATTCCCGCGAAAGCGGGAATCCAGTGGTCCAGACCGTGTATCTGGCTGTTGAGATCAAGGTCATGACAGTTTTGAGACAGATACTGAATCAGCCCGTTGGGGCAGGTTCCGGAGTGGTGAGCTTGTCGAAGGGCCAGGAATAAGGGGTCCCGTCCCAGAGCTTGCTCCGTGGCCGCTGACCCAAGTCCTGAGCCAAGAACCGGATGACACACCACCGCTCCCGGTGAGTCGGCGGAAGTATCATCCGCCGACGCCGGTCTTTGACTTCCATCCGCCACGGCTCCGGGGACGGGTTTATCTCCCTCGTGCCCAGCATCACATCGCTTTGGCTCTGACGCGGGAGCCTTGCCGCTGAGCCTGTAGCACGACTTGGGCCAGAGGATTCCACGCACAACAAGGCCCGGTGTTTCGGTAGTGCGTCAGACACAGCCCCGGCAACGGTTCAGGCCAACAAGAACTGCTGCCTCCGCCGGATGCGGGGCAGTGCGCACCCAGAGGGACGGCAACTCTCACGCCACGCTCCGCACCGCCCAGACGGTCGCCCGAAACACCTAGCTTTGAACAGCCGTTGTAATATCAGATGCCCAGAGCGGCGACTCCGGCCTTGGCAATGGCCTCGTCATCGAGGCCGCTGGGCAGGCCGCCCACGCCGATGGCTCCCACCACCGCCCCTTCGTGGATGACTGCGACTCCGCCGGGAATAGCGATCAGCTGGGGATCACCGAAGGACTCGAGGGACCTGCCGGTGCTACTGAGCTGCTCGGCGAAGGCGACGGTGTCGATGCCCCGGACCGCCGAGGTGTAGGCCTTGCGTATGGCAAAGGTCGGCCGCGGGCAGCGGTCCATCCGGGCGTAGGCCAGCAGGTTGCCGGCATCGTCCACCACGGCCATGTCGACCTTGCGGCGGTTGGTGTCCCTGTTCCAATCGGCGATCATCGCCGTGATGGCGTTCTGAGCCTGTTCCAGGCTGATCATGGACTTGTTCCACATGGTGTAGACCTCCGTTACGGTGTTGTTTACAAACCAGGTGCTGATGCCAAGGACTTGACCCCCACCCTAACCTTCCCCATCAGGGGGACGCCCTCACCCTAACCCTCTCCCAGAGGGAGAGGGGATCTTGGGGTGTGGCCCCTAGATATCGACGGTCGGCGGCCGCATGGTGTGCCAGGGGGTGTTCTGCTCGTAGGCGTGGGCCATGCGGAACACCATCTCCTCGCCGCCGGGCGGGCCCGCGATCTGGAGACCCACCGGCAGCCCGCGTCCGCCGAAGCCGCAGGGCACCGAGATGGCCGGGGAGCTGGCCAGGTTGAAGGTGTTGGTGCGCATGAAGGGCAGCCGGGAAGTCGTCTCCTTGCTCGTTACCGGCGGGTCTTCCGTCACCGGGACAGCCTGGCGGCCCGAGGTCGGCATGACCAGCGCGTCGTAGTTCCCGAAGGCGGCAAGCACATCGTTGCGCAGCATCGTCCGGAGCTTCTGGGCTTTCAGGTAGGCCTGTGCCGGGACCAGGCTGCCGGTGAGCAGACCGACGCGGTTGTCGTGGCCGAAGTCGTGCAGCCGCTCCCGGACCCATTCCCTCATATTGACGGCCGGCTCGACGGCCAGCAGCGTGCCTGAGATGGCGTTGGCGTGGGCCGCCAGCGGAATCGAGACCTCCTCCACCTCGGCACCCAGCTCAGCCAGCACCCCGGCGGCGGCCGATACGGCGGCGGCCACATCAGACTCCACCACATCGGCATGGAGCAGCTCCCTGACGATGCCCACGCGCTTGCCCCGGATGTCGCCGTCCAGGGCCTGCCGGTAGTCGGGCACCGGCGTGTTCCAGGTGGTCGGGTCCTTGGGGTCGTGGCCCGCGATGGCCGACAGCGTGATGGCCGCGTCCTCCACCGTGCGGGAGATGGGGCCGATGGTGTCCATCGACCAAACGCCCCGCATCACGCCGTAGCGGCTGACCCTTCCCCAGCCGGGGCGCAGGCCGACGATGCCGCACCAAGCCGCCGGACGGCGGATGGAGCCGCCGGTGTCCTCGCCCAGGGAGGTGGCGCAGAGGAAGGCCGCCGTGGCCGCTCCAGACCCTCCGCTGGAGCCGCCCGCGGATATGTTAAGGTCCCAAGGATTGCGGGGAGTGCTGAAACGATGGGTCAACCCGGTAATGGCGAACTCGCTGAGATTGGTCTTGCCCAGCAGGATGGCGCCGGCGCCCTTCAGTCTGGAGACCACGGTTGCGTCGTCGTCCGGCACAAAGTCGGCGGTGATGCGGGCGCCGCCGGTGGTGCGTATTCCCTTGGTCAGGATCTGGTCCTTCACCCCCACCGGGATGCCGTGCATCGGACCCCGGTAGTTGCCCGCCTGGATTTCCTGCTCCGCCTGCCGGGCCTCCTCGAGTGCCCGCTCATGCAGCACCGTGATGAAGGAGTTGAACTTGAAGTCAAGGTCGTCGATCCGTTCCAGGTACGCCTCCACGACATCAACCGGAGACACCTCCTTGCTCTCGATGAGGCGACCGAGGGCCGACGCAGAGTGAAGGGGCAGTTCGTTCCGGGCCATAAGACCTCCGAGGTGTACCGGCTGACGATGGGGTCTGCGAAGTTGCGGGAATCATAGGCGGCAGACTTGGGACGGTCAACTCAAGGAGGCGCACCCACGGAGTTCCTCGCAACTGCACCGATCTTATTTCCTCATTGCCGCCTCCATCCGTCATTCCTGCCACGGACCGTCATTCCTGCGAAAGCAGGAATCCAGTGGTCAGAACTCAGGGCGACAGCTACGGGATGCCGCACAATTCGCTCCGGCGGTCTCGGCTGGTCAGGAGGACAGGAGCTCCGGATTCCTGCTTTCGCAGGAATGACGGGTTGATTCAATGGCTCCACCGGCCGCGCGGATCATCTGCGATTGCCCACCTCCTCCTACCCTCCGCCATGCAGCCGGTTGAGGTTGCCCAGCCGCGCCGGGTCCAGCTCCCTTCCCCGCAGGGCCGGGTGGTCGGGGCCGTAGCGATGGGCCCGGAACACAGCGTTGGCCATCCCGAACTGGGACGGGACAACGAAGGGGCTGATGAACTCCCACACGACCTCGTTCCCGGGCGTCACCTCGAAGATCCTGCCCGGCTGGCCCTCGGTAATCAGGGTGTTCCCGTTGGGCAGGCGCTGCGCCCCCCCGGTGAAGTGGGTAAAGAAGGAAAAACGCGGCAGTCCCTCGTACTGCCACACGATCTCGCTGGTGGACGGGTCCACCTCGAGAACACGCGAGTAACTGAGTCCCCGGCGATGGGAACCGTTGTCCAGCAGCAGCACGTTGCCGTTGTCCAGGAAAGTGGGATGGTGCTGGTGCGAGATGACGCCCTTCCCCCACTTCCAGGCCATTTCGCCCGTCGCCCGGTCCACCAGCGCCACGGTGTCGAGGATGCGGAAACTGATGAGAAAGGAGCTGCCGTCGGGAGACGCAGTGAGGTCGTTGGCCCCTCCCCAGGCGTCGCGGGTTTCCAGCCGGCAGATCGTGTCCGTCTCCGGATCCAGGTGTTCGGCGGAGCGCCACACGCTCACCCCCGTGCCGTCGGGCGTCACCTCCACCACCTGGTCGCTGAACATCTCCGCCGGGTCGCTGGGCTGAGCGAAGCCGCCCCGGACCCTGCTCGAAAGCTCGGCAGAAATCCTGTCGCGCTGCAACAGGAACAGGTTGTTGCCGTTGGGCAGCCGGTTGTGGCGCCGCAGGGTCGGGTCGTAGTGCTCCCACACCAGCCGGCTATCCCAGTCGATTTCGCGGATGTGGTCGGCACCTGGAGCATTGGACCCCAGGTCCCGGAAGAGCAGGTTGCCGTTATCCAGCAGGTAGCCGTAGGCGATGCCGCCGGGATAATGCCAGCGGTGGACGAAATTGCCCTCCATATCGATCAGGTAAGCATCATCCCCGCCGTTGGGCGAAAAGAGCGTGTAACCCCGGTAGGCGCTGCCCGCCCGATACCGCAGCAACCCGGTGGGACGGGAGGAAGTGGTCATGAGGCTTGCCTCCTGTTAGAGAGTGTCGGTCTCATTCACTGGGAGCTATCCGAGAAATTCCCGAGGTCCCTACCCCGTCATTCCCGCGAAAGCGGGAATCCATGGTCGATAACTACATTAACCGGCGTCAGTGCGGCGGCTGGGAAACCTTGCCCACCAAAAACCATCAGTCATTCAACGCTATGGATGCTCTGGATTCCTGCGAAAGCAGGAATGACGGGTCAGGTGCCAGGTGGCTGTCGCACCCTCTTTCAGAAGAGAAGGAAATAGCAGCACCCCCTACACGGGCGGCTGCAGGCGGTGCTGGGTGGCCTGCTCGTAGGCGTGGCCCACCTGCACCAGCGTCGCCTCGGTCAGGTGCCTGCCGACGAACTGGATGCTCAGCGGCAGGCCCTCGCTGTTCAGGCCGCAGGGCAGGGATATGGTGGGCGCACCGCTGAAGTCGTAGGGGACGGTGAACCGCCCCCAGGTCCATTCGTCCTCGTCCATCGGCCCGTACAGGGCCTCCTGTGTTACCCACTCCGGCGGAGTGGTCATGGACGGACAGACCAGCACGTCGACGCCGTCGAATATCTCTCGCAGCACCCCGTTGCAGGCCAGCCTCGTGTAGCTGGCGACTGAATAGTCGACGGCGCTGTACCGCGATCCCTTCTCCAGCCACCCCCGGAACCAGGGACCGTACTCGTCGGCGCGGGAAGGGAAGGTCTCGCGATGGGCCGCGGCCGCCTCCGCGGAGCACAGCACGCCCCACGCCTGCGAGTACGGCTCGGTGTCGGGCATACGAACCGGCATCAGCCTAGCGCCCAGGCTCTCCAGCAGGCGGGCGCCCTCCATCACCGCCGCGGCCAGTTCGGAGTCCACTTCGTCTCCGATGTACCGCTCGTCCACGCCGATGCGAACGCCGCGCACTCCGTTGGCCAGCCCGCCCAGCATGTTGGGCACCGGGACGGTCAGCGAGGTGGGGTCGTTGGGATCGTGGCCCGCGATGGCCTGCAGCATGACGCCGGCGTCGGCGGCGCTGCGGGTCATGGGGCCGAGGTGGTCCAGGGATTCAGCCAGCGCCAGTGCGCCGTAGCGGCTTACCCTGCCCCAGGTGCCCTTGATGCCCACCGTGCCGCAGGCTGCCGACGGAAACCTGATGGAGCCGCCCGTGTCGCTGCCCAGGGACCCGTAGCACAGCCCGGCGGCTGTCGCCACACCCGAGCCGCTGGACGACGCGCCGGACCAGCGGTCTGCGCCCCAGGGATTGACCGGAATGTCGAACTCCGGGTTGTACCCCGCCATCGCCCCCTCGGTGAGGTTCAGCTTGCCGAGAATCACCGCGCCGGCGGCGTTGAGCTTCCTCACCACGGTGCCATCGAAGTCGGGCACGAAGTCCCGCAGCACCTTGGCCCCGCCCATCGTCGCGACCCCGGTGGTGAAGCAAAGGTCCTTGACCGCGATGGGCACCCCGTGGAGGCCGCCACGGTAGTTTCCGTCGGCAATCTCCTGTTCGGCGACCCTTGCCGACGCCAGCGCCGACTCCGCCATCACCGTGGCGTAGCTCTTCAGCCCTCCGTCTAGGGCCTCAATGCGCTCCAGTATGGCCGTTGTAAGTTCCACGGGCGAAAGCTCCCGGGACCGGAGGCGGGCGCCCACCTCCCCAATGGTCTGGTAGTGCAAGGGCGTATCGGGCATCATTCCACTCCTGCGCAAAGCTCCGGAGACATTGCGCAGAGGATACTGGAAGAAGCGGCGGTGGTAAACTTGCCCCTGCGCCAATTGTCCCAACACCGCACCCTGAACCAGAACTCCAACTAGGAGAAACCCCAGATGCGCATAGCGGTACCCGACCTTGTTTCCAACTCCTACTTCCCGGCGGTGGCCGCCGTCGAGCTGGGTTTCTTCCGTGACCAGGGAATAGACGCGCAACTGGAGATGGTCTTCCCGATACCCAGGGCCATGGAAGCGTTGCGGGACGGCAGCATCGACTGCGTGGCCGGTCCCGCCCACGCCACCTTGTCGGCCTTCCCCGGCTGGCAGGGCGCGAAGCTGCTGGCCGCGCTGTCCCAGCACACATTCTGGGTGCTGGTTTTACGCTCCGGCCTCGGAGCCCAGCCAGGCGACGTGTCGGCAGTCAAGGGCCTGCGCATCGGAGCAGCCCCCGGCCCCGACGCCGCGCTGCGCCGGATGCTGGCCGAGGCGGGCATCGACCCGGAACGCGACGGCGTGGCCCTGGCCCCCGTGCCGGGCAGCGGCGAGCCGGGCGTCTCCTTCGGCGTCCATGCCGCCCAGGCCCTGGAAAACGGGATCATCGACGGGTTCTGGGCCAACTCAATGGGAGCCGAGGTAGCAGTGCGCAGCGGGATTGGAGAGATCGTCCTCGATCCCCGGCAGGGCCTCGGACCGCCGACGGCGCGGGACTACACCTTCGCAGCGCTGGTTACCACCGACCGGCTGATCGAGGACTCTCCGGCCACGGCTGAGGGAGCCGTGCGGGCAATAGTGGAGGCGCAGCGCGCACTGCGGGCCGATCCCTCCCGTGCCGTCGAGGTCGGTCAGCGGCTGTTCCCGCCCGACGAGGCCGAGTTGACCGAGGACCTTGTCAGAAGGGACTCTCCCTTCTACTCCGCCGAAATCTCCCCGGAGTCCGTGACCAGCCTCAACGACTTCGCGCGGAATAACGGTCGCCTCTCTGGCGAGGTGCCCTACGAACAGGTGGTGGCCACCCGGTTCTCCCATCTCTGGACTGAGTAGCAGGCGCCGCCCATACCGGGATCAGGAGGCGGAGCCATATCGGAGAGTTCGATGAAAGTCGATATCAGGGTACCCGTGGGCTTGCCGGTGCAGGAAACCGCCGAATTCATAGCCGCATGCGAGACCGCCGGCTTCTCCGGGGTCGGCGTCCACGACCACCAACACAGCGGCCGGGATGTGTTCCTGACCCTCGCACTAGCCGCCGAACGCACCTCAAGGCTTACGGTATACCCCGCAACGACGAACCCGGTCACACGGCACCCCGCAGTCCTGGCCTCGCTGGCCCACACCCTGGAGGAGATCGCACCGGAGCGGGTGCGCCTGACCGTCGGGCCCGGCTACCTGGCCGTCGGCAACATCGGACGGCCGCGAGCCACCGTGAGCGCCATGCGCGAGGCCATCCTGACCATCCGCAGCCTCCTGCGGGGCGAGCGTGTCGAGTTCAACGGCGTGGAAACCCGCGTCCGCAATGTGAGCGAGCGGCCCACACCCATCTTCATGACCGCCGCCGGCCCGCGCATGGTGGAGCTGGCCGGGGAGGTCGCCGACGGCGCCCTGATGCTGGTCGGCCTGCATCCCAGGGCAGTGGACGCGGCCCGTCGCCGTTTGGAAATCGGCGCGGCACGGGCAGGGCGCAGCCTCGACGGCTTCCAGACCATCTTCATCACGCCTACCACGGTGTCCGACGACGGCCTGGCGGCCCGCCGCTTCCCACAGCAGTGGTTCCGCTCCGACCAGCCGTACCTTAAGTACCCCAGCGATTCCAACCTCGTCTGGCTCCGTGAGGCCGGCATCGACCTGGCCGACGACTTCGTACCCGAGAACATCAGCGACGACCGGGCCGCCGAGATCTGCGATGCCTTCGGTCTCTTCGGCACAGCCGAGGAGTGCCTCGCCCGGCTGAAGCGAGCGAGGGACGAATCGGGCATTGACCAAGTCTTCATCTTCCCCACCCACACCCAGGAGGGCGGCTACGACATGCCCCGCGCCGAGGTCGACGCCTTTCGGGATGTGATAATCCCGGGATTGGGTTGAATTTCGCGACAGCCTCCAGCGCAATTCATTGTTGAGCGAGCAGGGGTTACGCCCTCACTCTAACCCTCTCCCGGAGATAGAGGGGATTTTCGACACTTCACGACACTTCACTTAGGGAGCATGTCTCATGGCTGAAAAGATAAGGCTGGGCTTTGTCGGCGCCAACGTCAACTCGACCTGGGCCCAGCAATCGCACTTCCCCGCAATACTGGCCTGCCCGGATGTCGAGTTCACCGCAGTCTGCACCACCCGGCCCGAGAGCGCCGAGGAGGCCCGTCAGGCCTTCGGAGCCAAGCTGGCCTTCCACGATTTCAGGGAAATGGCGGCGTCGCCTGAGATCGACGCAGTGGCCGTGGTCGTCCGCGTTCCATCCCACTACGAGCCTACGAAGGCTGCCATCGAGGCGGGCAAGCACGTGCTCACCGAGTGGCCCCTCGGGCGGACTACAGCCGAAGCCGAGGAGTTGGCAACCCTCGCCCGGAGCAAGGGACTGCAGACCGCCGTGGGCCTGCAGTCCCGGGTCAGCCCCGCGCTGCTGCTGGTCAAGGAGCTGATCGAGACCGGCTATGTCGGCGACGTGCTCTCGTGTTCCGTCACCACCATGCGCGATGGTGCGCTGGAACGCCCCTCCAGCCGCACCTGGCAACGCGACGCCGACTTGGGCGCCCACACCCTGACCATCGCCAACGGACACGTCATCGACGCCTTGCGCTTCGTGGCCGGAAACTTCACTCGGGTGGCCTGCATGGTCAGCACCCAGGCGCCGCAATGGTACGACACCGACACCCGGCAGTTCGTCGAAGTCACTTCACCGGACAACGTGCGGGTCAGCGGGCAGCTGGAGAGCGGCGCCGCGGCCTCGGTCCATGTCGGCGCCGTCCCCTGGGCCGGCAGCGGCTTCCGGATGGAGATCTACGGACGCGATGGCACGCTGGTCGCCACGGGCAGCGTCTCATCGCAGCGCGGCGAGATGCTCAGGGTGCAGGGCGCCCAGGGAGGCCACGACCTGCAGGACCTGGAAATACCCGAGCGTTTCGTCTTTGTCCCACCGGAATTCCCCAAGGGCGACCCATTCAACATCGGCCAGCTGTACGCCCTCTTCGCCGAGGCCATCCGCACCGGCCACAACCGCGCCCCCGACTTCGACACAGCCGTCGACCTCCACCGCTTCGTCGACACCCTGAAGCAGGCCTCGGACGAAGGCCGGGAACTACTGGTTGGGTAAGGAAGCAATTCCTAGAAGGCAGGAATCACAGAACATGCTGTACGACTGGGAAGCAACCTAAGAGCTCGCCACGGACTCAAGACCGTCATTCCCACGAAAAAGGGAGCAAACCAGTCCCCTCCCCCTGAGGGGGAGGGTTAGGGTGGGGGTGAAATCCTTGCTGAAATCCCGTCTGTTGTTGTCCAGCGAAAATGTCCGGTTAAGTGCTCAGGGAAAATGTCCGCGGATCTTTTCTTGAGTGGCTAAGTGAGCAGCCCGTCGACGAGTAGGGTTGATGGGAGGAGCCGGCAGGTCGACGTACTTCCTGACTGTATTTCTGGAAATAACCAGTTGCTTGGCAATGCCTCTGAGTGAAACGCCCTGCAGCTTAGCGTGGTGGACCGCCTTCCACAGGGCCTGCTTGCGCGGTGTTGCCTGTCTGGGCGGTGGAGTGTATGAGCTGGGGGCGTTCTCGTCATCCACAGGCTGGTCGGCAGGCGCTCCCAAAGCTGCCAGGCGCTGTAGCTGCGGCCGTGTGAGACCGTGCTGGCTCAGGTTCCTGACCACCTGGGCCATTTCGGGAGTCGGAGCCAGAGCCCCCTGGGCGGTCCGCAGCGCTCCGGCCTTGGGCGGAGCTTCCTGGTGGGCAATCACTTTCCCCTGATGCTGGACCATGAGCTGTCCGTCGCTCCGCTCCAGCACCTCCACCTTGACGCCGGCGTAGCTGGGCCGCTCCTGTGCCGGAAGCAGTTGCAGGGTGCGCAACTGGTACTTGACGGTGTTGTCCCTGGCCACCTGACGCAGGTGCTTGAAGCACAGGACACGTTCCAGATTCAGGGAGGTGTCCAAGGAACGATAGGCGTGCTGGGACTGCTGCGCAGGCACGCGGAACTGGTTGTTGAAGCTGGGGAGGAAGTCCCGCAGCACGGCGTTGGCTTGGTCGATGGTGGCAGCGTCCGCCAGCCTGAGTTCGCTGACCAGCCAGTCCTGGAAGGTGCCGGCCATGCGTTCCACCCGTCCCTTCGCCTGTGGCGAACGGGCAAAGATCTGTTCAATGCCCAATTCACCCATGGCCCGGGTGAACTGGGTTGGGCCCACGGGCTGGATTATGTGCCTGGGTTTGCCATTGAACTTGAAGACCCCGTGGCGATCGCCGTAGATGGCTAGGGGGATGCCATAGCTGCGGACGATGCCCTCCATCAGCAGGAAGTAGCCCCTGGTGTCCTCCTCGGGCCGGAAGAGGGCGTTGGCCACGGTGCCGGTGGCGTCGTCCACCGCCAGCAGCAGTACGAATCTGGGGCCTCTGTGCTCCAGCCAAAGGTGGTGGCTGCCGTCGATCTGCAGCAGCATGCCCTCCTGGGGCATCCTTTCACGGCGCACCCGGTGTTTGGGCGGACGGTGCTGCCTGGCGCTGGTCAGGCCGTGGCGGTTGAGGAGACGGCTTACTGTCTGCCGGCTCAGGTGAATTCCCTCCCGTTCCGCCAGGACCTCGGTCAGGTGGCTGTGATTGAAGCCGGCGTACTTCCCGCTGGCCAGGACCACCGCGGCGCCAGCGACATCCTGGGGGACCGCGTTGCGGGGCTTGCGGCCGCGGTTGCCGTGGGCCAGCGCGGCGGCCCCATCCCTCCGGTAGGCCGCCAGGACTCGCCGGAGCTGGCGTTCACTGATCCACAGAAGTTCGGCTGCCTGGATCTTGGGCAGTTGATATTCCATCACGCTGTTGAGCACCTGGAGTCTTGCCTGCTCTCGTTGGTTCAATGTCACATCCTTCATAGATGGACATTTTCCCTGAGCAATTTACGCGGACGTTATCGTAGAGCAATGACATCCCGTCAAAGTTAATTTTCACCCACATGCGTGGCCCAGAGGCCACCGGCATTGCCATCAAAATAGCCCATTGAAGACCAGTTCCCTCTCCCTCCGGGAGAGGGTTAGGGTGAGGGCGTTCCCCCGTCTTCATATTCAAACGTGGACCCAAAGTCACCGTCATTCCCGCTTTCACGGGAATCCAGTGGCCAAAGACCTCGTTCGGCCACAGGCTCCGAACGTGTGCGTCTTGAGATAGCTCCCAGGCAGGCTTCCCAGGCCCTCACGTTCGGGCGCTAGCTCTATGCTATTTCCGGAGGGTTCTTTGCAGGGCGTGTCTGCCAGGCCCTGAGGTATTCGGCGAAAAGGCATCCTAGCTTTCCCTGCTCCTCTATGGCTTTGGCGAACTCCTCGAAATATATGCAGCAGAAGTCCTTCTTTTTGTTCGATTCGGGGTCTTTAGGTTTAGACTCTTTTGGTTGAATAAATACTACTTCAAGCTTGGTTTCTATAGACCGAGGAACTTCGATCTTGCGAAAGAACTCTCGTGGCACCCTTGTTTCACCGTTTCTGACCTGGTCTTTCAATTCCTCCGGTAATTCCAAGAGAGACATATCAGCAAGTGCAACAGCAACATGGAGATACTTGTCTCGGCTGTTGCTGGCCGCCGCAACACTTTTGAAGTCCTCCAAGATCCTTGGCAACTCTCTCTTTTGGGCGTCCCTCAGGTACAGGTCCTGTGGCGGTCTTCGAGAATCCAAATCCGTCTTGATCTCGACCAGGAAGGCGCGCTTTCCGTCTTTTGAGATAGCAAGGAAATCAACCCTGTCTGACTGATTATTGTTGTCCTTCTTGAGCGGAAATTGAGGGATTACTCGAGGGTGCATCTCTTCAGCATCAAGACAATTCTCAATGACCTTCGGGAGATACAAACCGAAGAAAGCATCCACCCGCGCTTCCAACGGAAAACCAGCGAAATGACGCCATGTATCCAGTTGGTCGAACAGGGTCTTGATTGTTGGGTGTTCGGGATTGGTCAAGACATCACCTCGATTGATTCAGTACCATTGCAGCGAATCCGACGACAGTTGGTAACCCTCGGAGTGATTGGTCTCCTGGCTTGGCCGCAGGCGGAAAGACCGAAAGCCCCGCCACTTCCGTCCATCATCTGGCGATGACAGAAGCGAGCGGGGCGCCGAGTCCTTCAGCTGTAGGGAGCGATCAGGCCGTGGCGGTGGCCGGCTGGTGGGCCTTGAGGAAGCGGCGGGTGTGGGCCACCACCTCGTCGATGTGTTCCTGCGTGTCCTTCCAGGGATAGATGGTCACTTCGGAGTTCGGGGCCAGCTCGGCGACTTCCATCGCCACCGCGTAGGGGTGCGCCGGCACATCCTCCGGCGCCACCAGTATCGGCGTCTGTAGGTTGCGCACGAAATCGCGGGTGACCGTGAAAACGAAGTCCGCCCGGTTCGTGTACATGCTGGTCAGGAAGTCGTGCACCATGTCCATGGTGATCTCCGGACGACTCTCGCACAGCGGCGGCCCCCAGCCGGTGATGTTGTTCTGGTAGAAGAGGTCCGGCATCTCCGGCCTGTACCCGCTGGGCTGCATAAACGCGGCCGCGACAATGCGGTCCGGCGCACGCCGAAGCAGGTTGTGGATCATCGGCCCGCCGATGCAGAAGCCGATGACTCCGCACTTTTCGATGCCGAGATGGTCCAGAAGCCCCAGTTGGTCGTCGGAGTAGGCGTCCCAGGGGTTCTCCATCTCCAGCGGCCCGGTGGACTGGCCGCCGTTGGCGTTGCGCAGGTCGGCGGCGATGCAGCGGAAGTCGTCCCTGAAGGTGAGCATGGGGTTGAAGGGCACCGAGGTGCTCAGGGACGCGATGGAAGAGTTTAGTCCTCCTCCGGGAATGATCATCAGGGGGAAGCCCGATCCCGCCTCTTCGTAGTGGATGCGGGTGGAGCCTCTTTCGTAGAACGGCATCGCGATGTTCCTCCATAAAGTGAGTAGCGGAGCAGGATCGGTTCGGCGGATTGCAATGCGCAGTCCCCTCTCCCTCCGGGGGAGGATTGGGGTGGGGGCGTCCCCCTCAGTGCCGCTGGCGGTGTCCAGCCCCCTGTCTCGAACTTGGGTGCGAGGTTGAATCTAACCGCTGGGTGCTCGGGCGGTCAACAGGATGCCCCAAGTGGGGGTGAAATCGCAGGCATCAGGACTTTGCCTTTCGCGAGGGGACGCCCTCACCCTGGCCCCCTCTCGGAAGGGGAGGGGACTATGGTAGCCTCTCATTGTGCATGGATGCTTCCAGAGCGTGACTGACTACTGATGCTTGGCGGTTGGGAACTTGCCGTTGCGTTGGTCTCCACTTTCTTCGGCGCGATTGTTCTGGGGACGATCGGCTTCGGCCTGGGAACGGTCGCGATGCCGTTCATGCTGCTGGTCATGCCTCCCCAGGACGCGGTGGTGATAGTCAACGCGATGATCATCCCCACCACGGGGCTCACGCTGGTGCAGACCCGGCATCATCTGGACCTCCGGAGGTCCTGGCCGTTTGTGGCCGCGGGGCTGCCTCCGGTGCCGCTGGGCGTCCTCCTGTTGCACGGTGCGGAGCCGGCGGCGCTGAGGATTGCGATCGTGGTCCTGATTCTGGGGCTGGGAGTGCTGACGCTGTTGCAGGTGCGGCTGCCGGGAGCGCGCAGGCGGCTGGCGGCTCCGCTGTTCGGGTTTATTACGACGCTGCTGGTAACGACACTGGGTGTGGGAGCGCCGTTGGCCGGTCTCTACGCGATAGAGCAGGGGTGGTCGAGGGACGAGATTCGCGCGACGCTGGCGCTGTATTTCTGCCTGGCGGCGGCGGTGGCGATGATGCTGTTCCTGGCGACGGGGCTGGTGACGGTGTCCACGGCACAGAACATCGGGGTGATTGCCGTGGCGGTTGGTGCGGGGGCGGTGGTGGCGGCGTTTCTGGCGCAGCGGATGACCTTCGGGGCCTTCCGGTACGCGGTGCTGGCGGTGACGCTGGCGGGCAGCGTGTCGCTGCTGACGCGGGAGGTGGTGTCGCTGTTGTAGGGGGTGTTGCGGGAGGTCGCGTTGGCTGTTGCTGGGGGCTGGATTCTGTAGACTCACGGACGAAGTGCAACACCGAGTTGTTAAGGTGTTGCCATGGGAACTCAATATTGGCACCTCACCATTGAGGAAAGATTTGAATTGGCCCGTCTATACACCGAGGGACATTCGGTCTGCCAAATCGCGGCAAGTCTGGATCGCTCGCCATCTACGGTCGCTAGGGAGTTGAAACGCAATGGCTCCAAGACCCAGGGTTACCAACCCTCCTATGCCCAACAGCAGGCCCGGGCCCGCCGTTGGCGGGGGTCCCGCCTTGACCGGGATCCCTGCCTGCGGGATGAGGTCCTTGTCAGGCTGCGGGCAGGCTGGTCTCCCCAGCAGGTGGCGGGACGCCTTGCCTTGGAATCCGGCCGCACTGTCATCTCCCACGAGACCATCTACCGCTTCATCTATGCCCAGATCCGCAGGACCAAGGACTACAGGTGGCGCTATTACCTCCCCAGGGCCAAGTCCAAGCGCGGTTGGCGGGGACGCAAGGGAGGCAGTCCCGCCTCTTTCATTGCCCATCGCCGCCGCCTTTCGGAACGGCCCCACGAGGCTGCCGACCGGCAGGAACCGGGGCACTGGGAGGCCGACCTGATGCTGTTCGGCAACCACGGTCAGGTCCTGCTGATCATGACGGAGCGCTGCTCCAGGCTGCTGGCCGTGGCCCGTCTGCCCGGGAAAGCGGCCCAACTCGTGGCCCAAGCGATGGCCAAGATTCTCGCGCCTTTCCCAACCCACTGGCGCCGCTCCGTCGCCTTTGACAACGGTACCGAGTTCGCTCAGCATTACCAACTCCACCAACTGGGCGTGGAAACCTTCTTCTGCGATGTGCGCTCTCCTTGGCAGAAGGGGGCTGTGGAGAACCGCATCGGCCGCCTGCGCCGCTTCCTGCCGCGCCGGACCGACCTCTCTGCCTGTTCCGACCAGCAATTCATCCAGCTCACCAAAGCGGACAATAACACTCCTCGCAAGTCCCTCGGTTACCTCACCCCATCCGAATTCTATTCAAACCAGATGTTGCACTTGAAATGTGAATCCACATTCCTCCTTTCGCGGTAATGACGGGTGGGAGCGGGAATGACGAGATGGGACGGGGGTAGTTGAAGGGGGTGGGTGTGTTGCGGGGGTTGGGGGTTATCTCATCAGGATGTAGTTCCAGCCTGGGTAGAGGGGGTTGCCTTGGAACTCGGTGGAGCGGTTGACGCTCACCGCCAAGACGACGGGGGGGTTGGCGTTCAGGTCCACGGTGCGCAGGGTGTTGACGCTGGCGAATGCGGGGTCGGGGTCATAGAGCTCCCAGCCCTGCGTGCGCGGGTCCAACCGCCACACGCGCTCGAGCGTTCCGTTCTGGACCAGCGGACGGAGCAGTTGGGACAACTGCTGCAGGTTTCTACCCGGCCTAGGAGCGGGCGATTCCGCCTCGATGGGCACGAAGTTCCAGCCCTCGAACAGGGCGTAGCCGCGGAACCGCTGCTGCCGGGTGGAGCTCACCAGCAGGATGGCGGGCGGGTCGGATGCCAGGTTTACCGTTCTCAGGGTGTTGAACCGCAGGAAGCTGGGCCGCGGGTCATAGAACAGCCAGCGTTGTCCCAGGGCGAAGAACCGCCAGACGCGCTGCAGCGTCCCGTTGGCCACCAGCGGCTGGAAGATTTGCTGTGGCGACTGGAAGTTGTTCACCGTCCGCGGTTGGGCGGGGGCCGGCGCGCCACCACCGCCACCCGCAAAGGCGAACCCACCGCCGCCGCCACCCCCGGAGCCGCCGGTATCGCCACTGCCACCTCCTTCATTGCTTCCACCAATTCCAACACCGCCACCAGCGCTGGTGGTTCCAGTCCCTGTCGGCGACCAGCCGCCCGGACCCTCTGAGTTCCTGGCTCTCACCTGGACTTCATAGGTTGTACTGGCAGAAAGCCCGGTGATTGTGCGGCTCCGGGTGGTTCCCGTAAACCCACCTGAAGACCAGCCGGTGTTGCCGGTCTGCCTGTACTGCAGTTGGAAGCTGGCGATGCAGGGGCCTGACGGCGGCGACCACGAGGCCCTGAGGCTGGTGCTTGAGGCAGCCGATACATTGGGAGCCGCAGGCCTGCCGGGTACACTGGTGGCACTGTCGCAAACATCGGTAACGCTGACTGTCACAGTGATTGTGGCTGTCTCGCCGCTGTTGTCTTCCGCAGTGATCTCCGCCACAGCCTCCGGTCCCGGCTGGCCCTCGTAGTCCAGCGGCGTTGCGCTGGTGCGCAGCTGGCCGGTGTCATCGATTGTGAAGTAGCCGGTGTCACCTCCCGTGAGAGAGTAGGTCAGCGCCTCTCCGCTGTTCGAGTGCCTGGCCCGGAACTGCCCGACGCTTCGGCCCTCCGCAGAGTTCTCGGGAACGCTGGCAGTCGCCGTGTCGGAATCGAAGTAGGGGCCGAACTCGACGGTTTCGGCGGTGATGTACTGAACGGTGTTTCCGGTCCCGGCCCGGTCGTTGTAGATGGCAGTAACCCGAAGGCACTTGCCCTGGCCGGCGGCGGTCGGGGTGTAGGAACTGCCGTTGGCCCCCGGGATGGTCTGCCAGTTGGTCCCGGTACCACACGGACTGTTGGGATCGCCACGCTCCCACTTCCATTCGGTCACCGACTCGCCGTCGTCTTCGTCCTCCACTCCGAGCCGCAGCGCCTGGCCCACCCGAGGCGACTCGGCGTTGGCCTCCACCATGCCGGGCTCGTCGACGTTGGTGACGCGGACGGCTACGCTGAGGCGGGCGACGCTGGTGCCAGGGCTCCGCTCGTGGGCCTCAACGGTGACCCGGTAGTTGTTCTTCTCCTCGTAGTCCGGCACCTCGTTAAAGGTCAGGACGCCGCCGGACAGCGTGAATGGGCCGCTGTCGGTTCCGGTCAGTATCCAGTCGATGCCCGTGTCGTCCGGGTCCGTGGCCGCGTAGGTCGCGACGCTGGTGCCGGCATTCTCGGCGACATCGACGGTGGCTGGTCCGGAGACGACCGGCGTCTCGTCCACATTCTCGACGGTGATGGTGACGGTCACGTTGTCCGATGTGTTGTCTGGATCCGTGGCGGTTACCACTACGGACCGGCTCGCCTGCTCTTCGTGGTCAAGCTCCACCCTGGTGCGCAACTGCCCGGTGGATTCCACAATCTCGAAATTCGTTGTGTCGTCGATGCTGTAAGTCAGCTTGTCGTTGTTGATGTCGGTGGCTGTTACCGGCGCTCCCAGGTTCGTGCTGGCCCGCGTGTTCTCGCGGATGGTTCGCTGGTAGTCGCCGTCCAGCCCAAACACGGGCGGCGCCGGATCCGGCGGCCGGACCTGCACCCGGTTGGCACTGACGGCGGCGGCCGTGTTGGAGGTGTCGAATCCGTCGTCGTAGGAGGCCACGACGCGCAGGTAGCTCCCCACATCTCCAGACGTCGGAGTGTACGAGTCCGATGTCTCGCCGCTGATGGCGGTACCGGCGCTGCTGCGACTGGAGGCGAGATACCACTGCCAGGTGACGCCGGACGGCTCGTCATCGTCCTCCAGCGTGGCCGCCAGAGAAGTGCCCACCTGGGGCTGCACCGTGGACAGCGTTACCGCCCCTGTTTCCTCAGTGTTCTGGATGTTGACGGCTACGGGCTTATCCACCGTGTGCGATCCAGCCGCGGCCCTGACGGTAACACCGTAGCTTTGCCCCCCGGGCGCCTCGTAGTCCGGTGACTCCTTGAACGCCAGCACGCCGTTGCCTGCAAGGGTGAACTCGTCGCTGTCCGCGCCGGTCAACGACAGCGCGACCGTGGCGCCCTCGGGGTCGGTGGCGGTGTAGCGGGCCACCTGGCGGCTGGTGGGCGAGTTCTCGGGGAAGTCGTCGACGGTTTCGGGGCCGGCGATTGTGGGCGGCTCGTCCACGTTCTTGACGATGACATCAACGTGCAGTTGGCCGCGCTTGTTGTTGGAGTCAGTGGCCTGTACGGTCACCTCGTAGTGGTTGTTGCCGCCGGAGTCCGTCGGGGCTTCGTGGTCGGGAGTGTTTACGAACTCGAGGACGCCGCCGGTTAGGGTGAAATCGCCTCGATCCGTTCCGCCAAGGGTCCAGGTGATGGGCGTATTGCCTTCAGGGTCGGTGGCAGTGTAGGTCTCGATGACGCCGCCGTCGTTTTCCTGCCAGTTGTTGAAGGTGGAGGCGCCGCCAATCACAGGCGGCTCATCCACGGGCGTGACGGTCACCGTGACGTTGAAGGACGCTGACAGCCGGCCCTGGGTTGATGACGTTCCGTCGGCGAGATTGCCGTCGTCGGAGGCAGTGACCGCGATGTCGTATACGTTGTTGCGGCCGGAGTCCCCGGCGTTCTCGTGGTCGGGGGCGCCGTCGAAGGCGAGGTTGCCGGAGGAGTCTATGCGGAAGGACCCGGCGTCGGTTCCTGTGATGCTCCATGCAATTGTTCGCCGCTCCGGGTCGGAGGAGGTGTAGCGGGCCAGGTTGCCGGTGGTGTTTTCGGCCTCCGTGATGCTGGCGCTGCCGCTGGGCGTGGACGGCGTCTCGTTCACATCCTCGACCGTCACAGTGACGTCGAGGCGGTCCACCTGGGGCGGGGTGCCGTCGTCGGTGGCGACCACGGTCAGGTTGTAGATGTTATTGCTGCCGGAATCGACCGGACGCTCGAAGTCAGGGGTGCTGGCGAATTGCAGCTGGCCGTTACTGTTGATGGTGAAGTCGCCACGGTCCGTTCCTGCCAGCGTCCAAGCCACATCGTCGCCCTCCCGGTCGATGAACCCGAAGGTCGCCACCGGATTGGCCTGATTTTCCCGGTAGATCTCGGAGCCGCTACCAATGATCTCCGGCGGCTCGTTCACATCGGTCACGGTAACTGTGACCGTGAGCTCGCCGCTGTTGAACGAATCGGCGGTGTCTGTCGCGACTATGATGATGCTGTATTCGTCCTGGGTCTCGTGGTCGGGCTGGCTGGAAAACTTCAGGTTGCCGCCGGTGTCGATGGAGAAATCGCTGCCATCGGTCCCCTCCACGGACCAGGCGAAGCTGACCGGGCTCCCCTCCGGGTCGCGGGCGGTATAGCGGGCGACGGCGTTGTTGATGTTGGCGTTCTCGTTGAAAGTGGGTGTGGCGTCGCCGGTGACCTCCAGGGGCTCGTCCACGTTCCTCACAAGGACAGTGACGTCAATCTTGTCCGACAACCCGCCATCGTCCTTGACGATCACGTTGAATTCGTGCACCGTGGCGGTCTCGTAATCCAGGGCGCCATCGGCGGCGACGGTGACCTGGCCGGTGCCGCTGTCGATGCTGAATTTGCCGCTGGTGTCCTCCAGTGAGTATGTGAGGGTGTCGCTGGCGTTCAGGTCCAGGGCCTCGACCGGGTCGCCGACCTCGTCATCCTGTCCAGCGCCCTCGGACACTCGCCGGGTTGTACCGGTTCCCTCGAGGAAATACGGCGCGCGGTTGCCGTCGATTACGGTCACTTCGACATTGCGGCCCAGGCCGGTCTTGGAGCCGACCTTCAGGATGTGCTCGATTTCAGGGAGATCGTCGAACTCGTCGTCATCGTTGCGACCGGTTACGGTAACTGTCTGTGGGGTACTCCAGTTCCCGCTGGCGCCACCGGTAAAGGTGAGGTCATCGGGCGAAACGTAAATGGCGTTGTCGAATGGGCCCGACTCAACGCTGATTTCCACCGTCGCGGTGGTGCTGTCGCCGGGGTCGCTGGCCAGAGCCACGGTGTAGGTGGCCGTGCCCCCCTCGTCGACGCTTACCTCCAGGTCCGCCGGGTCGAAAGCGAGCCCCGCTAGTGGACCAACTGCTTTGAGATGATGGCTGATGATCTATGATGAGCTAGCGCTTAGGCGCGGCGACCGGGAAGTGGGAGGATGTGATGGTGAAGAAGTATCGGGTGAGTTTGACGGGAGAGGAGCAAGAGGAACTGAAGGCACTGGTGTCCAAGGGGCGAGCGGCGGCCTACAAGCAGACTCACGCCCGAATTCTGCTGCTCAGCGACGAGAATCAGGCCGAGGGTCCGATGATGGATCAGGAGATAGCCCGGGCCCTTGGGGTGGGCACGGCCACGGTAGAGCGGGTGCGCCGCCGTTGCGTGGTGCAGGGAGTGGAGTCGGCCATTGGACGCAAGAGGCAACTGAACCACCGCGCCAGGAAGCTGGACGGTGAGGGAGAGGCCCACCTGATAGCGATGGCTGTCTCCCAGCCGCCGGAGGGACGGGTTAGTTGGACTCTGCAACTGCTGGCCGAGGGGCTGGTGGAAAGGGAGATAGTGGACAGCATCTGCCCGGAGACGGTGCGGCGGACACTGAAAAAAACTGCGTCAAGCCGTGGCTGAAGGAATGCTGGTGCCTGCCACCGCAAGGCAGCGCCGAGTTTGTCTGCGCCGCCGAGTTTGTCTGCGCCATGGAGGATGTGCTGGAGGTGTATCACCGGAGCTTTGATGACAACGAGGTGCTGGTGTGTTTGGACGAGACCAGCAAGCAGTTGGTGCAGGAGACGCGTCAACCCCGTCCGGCGAGGCCCGGAGCACCCGTGGCCTACGATTACGAATACCAGCGCAACGGGGTGAGCAACCTGTTCATGCTGTACGCGCCCTTGGAGGGATGGCGCCGGGTGGAGGTCAGGGAAAGGCGCACGCGGACCGACTGGGCGGAGGTGGTGCGGAAACTGGTGGATGAAGACTACCCTGACAGGGAGCGTATAGTGCTGGTGATGGACAATCTGAACACGCACCATCCGTCATCCTTGTACGAGGCCTTCGAGCCTGCGGAGGCCAGGCGCATCGCCGAGCGTCTGGAGATCCACTACACTCCGAAGCACGGGAGTTGGCTGAATCCTGTCCTGAGCTTGCCGAAGGGATGGCGGAGATAGAATTGGGAGTGCTGGCCAGGCAGTGCCTGGACCGCCGAATGCCTGACCGGGAGGTCCTGACCCAAGAAAGCGGGACTTGGCAGGAGCGGCGCAACCGGGCTGCAATCCGGGCGGACCGGCGATTTACCACCCAGGACGCCCGGATCAAACTCAAGTCCCTGTACCCATCATTACATTAGAGATGAACTACTAGGGCCAAGTCGCGAATCTCGACGGAGAGTTGCGCCACGACGTAGTCTTCGCTGCCCACCTCAACCCGATGCCTGACCGTGCGGAACTCGTTCCGGTCATCCGAGTCGTGCAGCGCCGTAAGGGTGACGGTCTGCGGGTCGTCCCACTCCCACTTGTCTGCGTCTGCAGCCTCGCCTGTCTCGGTGAATGTTATGGAAGCCGGGGTTACGGTCAGTGCATCGCCGCCCACGTAAAAGGTCTCGACTGCAATGTCACCCTCCGGCTCCTCGTCCAACTCCACCGTGTAGGTGAAGGTGTCTCCCTCGTCCAGCTCCAGAATCCCGTCGTATTCACGCCCCACCGACACACCGGCAGGGAATGTGACCCCGCTGGTCGTGCTGGTCAGCGTGGCGGTGCCCGGCGCCTCGTCGTCAGTCACAAATACGGGCAGGATTGCGATGAGGTGATTGCCGCCTCCGATGCTCACCCGGTGTTGTATCTCATTGGCCTCATGCATAGCGTCGTCATCGGTAACGCCAAAGACCGTTACCGATACAGGTTCGCTCCAATTCATGGTCGTGAAGAAGATGGTGTAAGGGAAACCGGTGGTGGGGTTGACTATGTTCGATCTATCGGAAAACTGGACGGCGATCTGCACCTGGACGGTGTCAGAGGGCTGTGATGCCAGGGCTATGGAGTAGGTCGTTTCGGTCGTTGAATCCTCGGTCACCTCAATCTTACTGACGGAGAGGTCCAGCTCCGGGAAATCGACCATCTCCACGCATGGAGCGAACTCGGAGGTCGAGTCAGTCTGCAGCTCGGTGACCGTGGCGGTCACATGAGTACCTGTCGCGGCCGAGTATTCTTCCAACTCGCCCCGAAGTGAGCCGACTGTAAGAGTCATGGTGTCCGTAGACCCCGCACCGAATTCGGAGAACCCCAGCCACTCTTTGCCCTCGCCGCTGCTGGAGCTGTCGCACCCGTATAAATCGACGATGTACCGTTGGCTCCTTGTGGAATCGATCTTGAACCTCGAGGAGGCGGCGTCATCCCGGACGGCGAAAGTAATGTCGGTCGGGTAGTTTCGCAGGGAGTTGGGACCGGTATCGGCGTCGCCGGTGTCGTTGGCGGTGGCGCCGTCGTCGCCAAGGTCGATGCCGTGGCCGGTGTTGGTGTGGATGGAGTTCTTGCGAATCGTGTTGCCGGTCGAGCCGCTGGAAACAATGGTAACGCCGTCGCCGCTGTTGTTGGCAATGGTGTTGTCCTCCACGGAGTTGTTGAGAGAACCGTCCCCGATGTGTACGCCGGAGCCGCCATTGCCCAAAGAATCGCCGGACCCGTTTGTTCCGATATAGTTGACATAGACCAGGGTGTCTTCTGTACCGGCACCGGTGAGGGCCACGCCGTGGGAGCCATTGCCCGAGATGGAATTGGCGGCGACGATTGCATCCTCCGCTCCGGAAATATGCACACCGGAACCGGTGTTTCCCACGCTGGCGTCGCCCGCGGCGTTCAGCCCGATGGTATTGCCGGATATTGATGCTCCGCTGGCTCCACCGCCGGAGACGCTGATGCCATGGGAGTCGTTGCCGGATATGGTGTTCATAGCAAGGAGAGCATCGGGGGCGCCGTCGATATGCACGCCCGCACTGGTGTTGCCCAGGTCTGCGGCGCCAGCGGCATTCAGCCCAATGGTGTTGCCCTGCAGGACAACGCCGGAAGCGCCACCGCCGGACACATGGACGCCGTGGGAGTCGTTGCCGGAGATGACGTTGTCCCGCAGCAGAACATCGGGTGCGCCGTTGACGTACACACCCGCCGAGCCGTTGCCGTCGTCGGCCGAGCCGTCGACGTTGGTTCCGATGTGGTTACCCTCCAGGAACTGCCCTCCCGAGGTGCCCTGCAGCACTATCCCGTTGCCTTCGAAGCCGTTGACGACCAGGCCACGGACCACGCTGTCCTCGCCGCTGAGGGTGAGGCCGTCGGCATCGGTGCCGGCACTGGCGCCGTCCAGCTCGATGAGCAGCGTGCCAGCGCTTGCCCCGGACTGGCTGTAGCCGTCGATGAACAGCGGATTGGTGATGGTGGGCAGGGCCGAGGCCGGGCTGATGGTCCGGGTGCCGGTGCCGCTTATGTCGAACATGATGACGCCGCTTGACAGGGCGTTGGCCTGCTCGATGGCGGCGCGAAGGGTGCAGTTGCCGCTGCCGTCGTCGCAGGTGGCATCCGTGGTGGAACTGTCGGCCCCGTCGCCCGTGGAGTCCACGGTGAATTGGAAGGTGAAGGGCTCCCTCGAGTACAGCTCGAAACCGTCGATGGACTCGACTGCGGCGAAAGCGTCGGCCCTGCCGTAGCCGAAGGTGCCGTCGTAGCCTGGGTCGCCGAGGTCGAAGGCGGAATCGCGAATGGTCTGGGCGACAGCGTCGGCGACCTCCTTCTTTGTCATGTCGGGGTCGGCGAGGCGCTGCGCCTCCACCAACAGGGCGGCGATGCCGGCGACGTGGGGTGCGGCGGCGGAGGTGCCAGGGAACCGGCTCGCTCCGTCGCTGGTGGCGAAGCCGAAGCCTCCTGCGCCGGTAACAAGCACGCTATCGATGCCCATGACATCGGGCTTGTTTCTGCTGACGGTTTTCTCGTGGTCATCGGGATCGATGAAGATGGAGGGGCCGCGGTCGCTGAAGGACTGAGGGTCGTCGTGGCCGGGATCGGAGGCGGGGATGGCACCGACGGCGAGGACGCCGGCGGCGGCGGGTTGGGCGATGATACCTCCCTCGGGGACGCGGTGCTCCTGGATGGTGCCGAACTGGTACTCCAGGAACAGCTCGAGGCGCCGGTCGTCGCCGGAAAATTGGCGGATGTAGATATCGGCAAAGCCGCTGCTATCCAAGAGAATCACGCCCTCGACGGGGTCGTCGTCGCCGTCCTGCACTCGAACGCTGGCCCTGCAGATACGGTTCTGGAGGTTGAACTTGACGGGCCTCAGGCCCGGGGGGCAGATGTACATGTCGTAGTCGTTGCCGGAAGCTCCGAAGGGGTCGTTCCATTGCAGTATGGCTCCCGCGGAGGCGCCGAAGACGCGGAGGGAGGTGTCGCTGACGCCATCGAAGGCGTGGAAGCCGTCGCCAGCATCGACGAAGTCGGCCTCATAGTGCCTGCGGGCGTCATTGCCGGCGGCGGAGACGAAGACGACGCCTCCGTCGACAGCGTCCTGGGCCGCCTGGGCGACGGGTCCATCCTCGAAGAATGGGTCCTTGATATTGAGGTCATCGACGATGATGTCGACACCCTCGCCGTTGAAGGCGTTGTTGGCGAGCCAGAGAATGGCCTCGGCCATAACGAGGGAGGAGGTGGCGCTGGAGAAGGCCAGCTGGGCACCGGGGGCGAGGTCGTGGACGATCTCGAGGAGGGCGGTACCCTCGTCGCCTCTGCGGGATACATTGGGGTTGACCTGCAGGGAGTTGGGGAGATCGCCGGTGGCACTGGCGGTGCGCCACGAGTCGGCGCCATCGGAGATGACACCGACCCTGACGCCCCTGCCGGTCAGGCCGCTGAGGTTGCGGACGAGGTCGGCGCGGTGGATGCCGTCGCCCTCGGTCAGCACGCTGCCGGCCTTGGTGGAGGCGTAGTCGGGGGGCGTGATGTAGCGCACGGCGTCCAGCTCGGCGATGCGGTCCAGGGCATCGACGGGGACCCAGGCCTGCAGCTTGTTCCAGCGGGAGTTGACGACCTGGATGCTGGCGCCCAGGTCCCGGAGCTGCTGCAGGGTGGGGTCAGCGGTGTTGGCCAGGTTGATGTAGACCTGGACTCTGCCGGAGGAGTCGAAGCGTACGGGTTCGTAGACTGCGCCGGATGCTCCGGGGCTTTGGGCGTCCTGGGAGTTTTTGGGGAGAGGGGACACTGGATTCCCGCTTTCGCGGGAATGACGAGGGGCTCGGGAGAGTGCGTCCGGGGCGGGCTGCTGGGCGGTGGTGCTCTCCCGCTCCGCGATGAATTGCCGCAGGAGTGGGCTGACGGGCGAGTCGAGCTTTCCGGATTGGGGAGAGGGCCCATCGGCATACGCAGATGTGCCCACAATCGCCAGGCAGGATATGGAGAGGAAAAAGAGGAGAAAGAGGAGCGCCGGGATTCTCATCAGGGGTCAATGGATATAGATTGCGACCCTTCGACAGGCTCAGGACAGGCTCAGGGGGAAGGGCATTGAAATCGCGACCCACATCATAGCGGCGATTCAAGCCGTAGAGAGTATTCCGTAGATGAAGATGCAGTGAAGGTTTTGTCGCAGATGCCGTGAATTTTGGGGGCTGAGAAACTGTCGCAGGACCGGATGGGCTCTCCAACAGATACTCCGGCGAAAGAACGAAAACAGGAGACTAGACTATCCCTGGTGCGACCCCCGGCCGGCGCTCCAGCAGCCAGTTGAAGAACCGGTTCAGGCGGCGGTACTGGGCGTTGGTGTGGCCCCTGGACAGCTTTCGGGGCTCGGGGCAGGTGCGCTCCCAGAACCGGCGTATCCCTTCCCGGAGGCAGGCGGGATGGTCCTCGATGTGCTCGGTGGTGATGTCCTGCACATCGGCCCAGCCCTGCTCCACGGCGTACAGGGCGGCCATGCCGAGGGTGGTTTCCAGGCTGGCGAGGTACTACCCCTCGAAGTACGGGTGGGAGGCGTCGGCTGCTGAGATACCGTTTCCCAGTTGGGCGGAGACCGTGGTCAAAATGCTGAATGGTACTTGATGACCATTCACCTGGCGGCACCTGAGATACAAGGCCATCATCTTGTACCCGGTCTTACCAGAAATAGCGGAGGTGGTGGGCCAAACGCCCCAATGATTCCAGCGTTCGAATAAGTGACTATCTCAAAATCCGCCAAAAGCCAAAACCGCCATTCCCGCAAAGGACCCGTCATTCCCGCGAAAGCGGGAATCCAGTGGTCCAGACCGTGAATCTGGCTGTTGAGATCAAGGCCATGACAGTTTTGAGATAGTTACTAAGTGGTGGTCTTTGAGCCCCCACGGAAAGGAAGTTTGAGTCCGGCGAGGGGACGGTGGGGACTGGATTGGTGATCTGGAGACTCCTGGCTTAGTCAGCTCTCCGTGCCAGTCACCATCGCTGTGAAACGGCGTTGCATTTCCTCAGGGGTGACCTCGTCGAGAAAATGGCCGACATTCCAGCGATGGCCGGAAGGGTCGCGCAACCAGCCCGACCGTTCGCCATAGAATTGGTCCTCGGGTTCGCTTTCGATCTCTGCGCCCGCCTCGGCCGCGCGACAGATCACCGCGTCGGCATCGTCGACCAGCAGGTGCATCGTTACAGAGGTGCCGCCCAAGCTCCGCGGACCCAGGATGCCGTATTCAGGGAACTCTTCAGCCAGCATGAGTGTTGTACCACCGAAATCGAGCACGGCATGCCCGATGCGCCCATTCGGATCCGTCAGTCGAAACTTCTCGGTCGCTCCGAAAACCGACTTGTAGAACTCGATCGCCCCGGCGGCATCATTGACCTGCAGATACGCGAGCAGGTGATGGATCTTCACTGCGGCACCACACTTATTCCATGGCGATATGTCTTGCGGACGCTTTTGCGGCTTCTGTTAACCACCTTCTTGATGGGAGGTTATGCGGCAGGGACCCGGCAAGGGTGGCTTGGGCGAGGGAGTGCAAACGTCATGCATCGCCGCGACGCCGGCTCAATGCGGTACCAACAACAATGCCCACGGGATTTCCTATCGCTATGCCCGTACCGACGCTGCCAATAAGCGCGCCGATGCCCACGCCTGCTCCAGCCCCGATTGCGATCCCCAGACCGATGTTGTAGCCAGCGCGCATCAGGGGCTTCCTTCGTGCGGCTAGCGGGCTGATGTGGTTGTGGGCCAAGGGGTTGGTCTGCAATTGGTGGTGGGCCGGACTGGACGAAATCAAGAACCGAGGCCGATTCCGACGTCACCCCGTCCTGGGGCATGGGGATAGTGTACGTCAGAACCGCCTCGTCCTCCACGATTTCGATGCCCTGCACGAAGTTGCGGATGAGGGCCTTCCGCTCCGGGAACGTCCCTTCCTGGAATAACTCCCGGAAGTCGGCAACGTACCCTTTTATCTCTTTACTCGTCGGCAGCTCCGCCCGCCGCTGCTCCAGCTGGGCCTCGGCCTCCTCCCGCGCCGCCGTCAGCTGGTCCTGGCGGCTCTTCAGGGATAGGATGCGGGGCGACAGGGCTTCCAGGGGCAACTGCTTGGTCTCTAGGGCCTGGTAGAGGTTCTCCAACCGGGTCTCCACGTCGGATAGCTCGGCGGTGATGGCCGTGAGCCGTCCGTTGACCTCCCCGGCCAGAGCGTCGATTTCCTCGGCCACCAGGGTCACCAGCTCGGTGATGGTCTCCTCAGTGAGAATCCGCTCCCTGACCTTCTCGATTACCAGGTCCTCGACCTTCGTGGCGTTCAGGTAGCGGGCGGTGCAGGCCCCGGCTCCCTCGCGGAACAGGCTGGCGCAGACGTAGTAGGCGAACTGGCCGCTCTTGGCTCCCTGGGCCGAGTAGGGCTTGCCGCAGACCCCGCAGCGGAGCAGGCCGCTCAGCAGGTACTGGCTGCCCACCCGTCCGGGCCGCGCCACCGTGGGCGCCCGCTCGTGCAGCCCCTGCTGCACCAGGTCGAAGGTCTCACGGGACACCAACGCGGGCCAGGCGTTCTCCACCCTTACCGGCTCCTGTGCCTTCTCGTCCTTGCTCTTCACTCCCCAGACGGCGGTGCCGGTGTAGGCTTCATTGGTCAGCAGGTAGTGGACGATGTTCTTCTGCCAGCGCTTGCCCCGGTTGGTGATGCCCCGCCCGTTCAGTTCCTTGCAGATTTCCTTCAGGCCGTTGCCCCGCCGAGAACTCTCGAATATCTCCTTGACGATGGGGGCGGCCGCCGGGTCGATTTCCAAGGTGGGGCGGTCCTTCACCCCGTCGTTGACCTTGATGCGGTTGTAGCCGAAGGGGGCCCTGGAGGCCAGGAAGTAGCCCCTTGACGCGGCCTCCCGCATTCCCCGGACGACCTCCTGGGCAAGATTTTCCGAGTAAAATTCGTCCACGGACTCGATGATGGCCTCCATGAGCTTGCCGGTGGGGGAGTCGTCGGCGTGCTCGGTGATGGAGACGACGCGGATGCCCTTGCGCCTGAGCATGGACTTGAAGGCCACGGCGTGCTCCCGCTTGCGGGTGAAGCGCGAAAATTTCCAGACGAGAATCACCTCAAACGGGGCCGCAGCCTTGCCGCCCTCATCGATCATGTTGCGGAACTGGGGCCGGTCGGCGATGCGGCCGCTCTCGGCCTCGTCCACGTACTCCCGGGCGATGGAGTAGCCGTTGTTCCTGGCGTAGTCCCTGAGCGCCCGAAGCTGGGCCGCCACCGACAGGTCCACGTCCTGGCGGTCGCTGGAGACCCGGGCATATAGGGCCGCCGGGGTCAGGGGTTGGAACTGCTGTTTCTTCATATGTATTCCTCCCTTGTTTGTCTGTGCGGTGGTCTTCAGTACCCAAGGAGCGGAGATAACCACCTTCCGATGTCGCATGCTCGCATCATCATCGCTCTTCTACTCTTGCGGAAAGGAGATCGAGAGACCATCTTGAGACAGCGCGGGCACCGGTATCGATTTCGAGATTGAACGGCGCGGACACAAAATACGCCTTTTCTCCCAAGAGGGGCAGGTCGATTTTGAGATCAGCAACGGCGGTTGCAGTAATCGAGTACCTGTCCTCGCCCTCCTCTTTCGGCGCCGAGTAAGTCCAAGATAGGTTTTCGCGAATCTGGTCGGCGATTACTCCTCCCGCCAATTGAGTCAGAGCGGGCCTCTCGCCAACGATTATCTCCACGGTGGCGTCGGAAACCAGATCGATGCTCGTGTTTACCCATTCCTTTGCCACTCCGGTCGCTATGTTCTCTTTGCTCTCTCCGCCCCCACAGCCGGCCCACAATACGACCAGGGCCATTGATGCCAGCAGAAGTGCCGTGATTTTCGTCATATCCTCTATATTCCTTCTTTCCTTGGCTGTTGCCCGTCGGCGCTGGCCGACGGTATGACCTGCAACCTGAACCCCAGGGAGCGCAGCACCCGGAGCACGGTGTTGAACTCGGGGCTGGCCCCGGCCCGCATGGACTTGTACAGACTCTTCTCGCCCAGGCCCGTCTCCCGGGCCACCCGCCGCATCCGGTGCGCTCGGGCCATCTGCCCCATTATGCCCATTACCAGTTCCAGGTCGCCCGCTTCCAGGGCGGCGTTCAGGGCAGCCGTCATCTCATCGGATGCGGCCGGGTGCTCCGCCCGAATCACAGTGCTGTCCATCGCAGCCGCCTCGCCGTCGTGAGTGTGACCCATGTCCCAGTATGTTATCCCACCGGATACCTAGTACGCAAGTGGCAAATGTCGTTCAGGGCGGTCAATTTCGGAAATCGGCTGCTCCCCTTCACCATCCGGCGCCAACCCGGCGCCAACCCGGCGCCAACCCGGCGCATGGGTCCCTACCTCAGCACGAACCACCACAGGAGAACGAGGCCGATCAGCAGCACCAGCAGCACTAGGGCGCCTATGCGAGCTGCGATGAGATCCCCCTTTGTCTCCTTGTGCTCGGCCACCTCCCTCCGGTGTTTCCTCTCAAGCTCGTGGTAAGGCCGTTTGGCGGCGGCCGCAGACTCCCTGGCCTCGTCCCTCTCCCGCTCCAGCTCGGACGCTCGGAACTGCCACTCGGATACGCTCTTCTCCAACTCCCGCACCGTCCGTTGGAGCTCCTCCTCCCTCGCGAGGGACCGGAGCAGCAGTTCCCCGTCGCTGACGTACTCCGGCCCCTGCATCCGCACGTACACCCGCCGGCCCTCCCGCCGAACCTCGACCTCGCCCCTCCGGATCATCCGGTCCAGGGTGGACATGGATACCTCCAGCTCCTCCGCTGCCTCCGCCTTGGACACCCAGCGGACTTGCTCTGACATCGCTTTTCACCTCGGTAACGGCTGATACGTCGGGGACCTGCAAGTGGTACAAAACCGGTACATTTTTCTCTAGGTATTTTAGCCCCGCTTTTCATTTTTGCACATGACTGGTCAGGCGATGCATCAACCCCATTTCGTAGCTGAAACCGGGGGTCTTGGGCCCTATTTCGGCCTTCCCGCACCACCGGATCGGGGCCTGCGGGGACAGTTCTGGACACCCAGCGGGCGTAAAGGGCAGATGGGGTCGCATCAGTTGCCCCATCACGCAACCCCCTCTATCGGACGCATCCGGTGCCGCAGCGAGTCCCACTGGTAGGCCCGCAACTCCGAAAGCGCCAGCCTCGGGGAACGCGACTCCCACAGGGGACGCCAGGACCGGCCCAGCAGCCCGCGCCGGGTCAGGGTGTGTGCGGATGACACCAGGATGGGCAGCGTCATCAGGTTCATCCCGGCCGCCGTCCTCACGTAGGTCGCCTCCACCTCCTCGCTGTCCACCACGAATAGCGTGGTGGGGAACGGGGCCATGTCCTCCCCGGGAGCGTTTGAGTGGTAGTAGCGGGTGTAGGGCCTCAGCCGGGCCAGGACTCCCTTGGGGTGGCGGGCGCGCAGCTCGTGTTCCAGGTAGAAGGGGACGTGCAGGCCGTCGGCGACGAGGTGGCCCACGGCGTCGGGGGCGATGGCCGACTCCCCCCAGTCGAAGGACCGGTCGGTCTTGGCCGTGGGGACTGACCAGGTCAGCTCGGAGTCCGCTGTCACCCGCGCTTCAGCAGCCAGTTCGGACAGGAACCAGGTTACGCCGTCGGAGTGCCTGGTCTGCCTGGCCCAGGTCTCAATGCGGTGTCCCAGGTGCCGGGGCTTCCCGTGTTTGTCCGTGGTTAGCTCCGTGCTCCAGATGCCCCGCGCTGTAGGCAGCTCCGCCCGGTCCCGGTGGGTGACGTAGCGTATGCCCTCCTCCGACAGGGTGTAGCGCACGTCGCCCCGCTTGCCCCGGCGTTCGACAAGGCCGCAGGCGTTCACCAGGTTGTGCAGCATCTGGCTGACCCTTCCCTCGGAGACGCCCAGCCAACGGGCCAGGTGCTCACGGGGAATCATCGGGTGGTCGGTGATCAGGTCCAGCGTCCTCTTCTCCGACGGTGTCAGGGCGAAGGCCGGCGCCGACGAGACCATCCGCTCCGCGTCGGGCAGCGAGGCCCGCTTGCGCTCTGGCGGCTCGGTGAATGGTCCCCGGTTCGGGCTGCCGCGAGTGCTGATGAACTCCAGAGAGTAGGGCAGGCTGCCGAAGAGCCAGGAGGTGTAGCGCCACACATTGCTGTTTCGGTCCTCCAGCGCCTCCCGGGACTCCACGGCCACGTAGCAGTCGTCGATGTTCAACCGCTCGCAGAGCCGGGTCGTCAGCCTTTGCTCCCAGACGCTGGGGGTCAGCACCAGGACCGTACCGGGGCGGCGCCGGTAGTCGTACTCGGCGATGGTCCGCAGCCGGTCGTAGAGGGAGCGCCGCCGTAGGGCCGGTCCCTGTCGCACCACGCCGAAGCTGCGGCCGTCGTGGCGGGTGATCACGGCGTCGAACCGCCCCCGGCGGTGGAAATCCACCAGGGTCCGCAGCCCGTCGGTTCCGGGGGACAGGGACGCCGCCAGTCGGTACACAGAGGCCACGGCGTCCATCCGGCGGATGAGCAAAGTGAGCCACTCCCTGGATGCCGGGTAGGCCCTGACGAGGTTTGATGGGGTGTCGAAGCCCAGAACTCCGGCGGCCTCCCTGATGCCCTTCGCCGTCAGGTAGTGCCGCTTGCTGGACGGCAGGTGGGCAGTGCCGTGGCTGACGCGCCCCACGATGCCGTCGTCCAGCAGCCCGGCCAGGCCCCGGTGAATGGCAACGTGGGCCTCGCCCAGGATCATCGCCAGTTCCGCCGTGTCTATGAAGGGCAACCGAGCCAGGGCATCCAGGATGCGTTCTTGTGAGAATGCCATGACTTCAGCGTATCAGCCGGGGGTCGCCGTCGTCAGCGGGCAGGTGTCAGTAATTGCGTCGCCCACGGTGTCAATTTTCGCCAACTTTGACACCTCGCCGCGCCATCCAATCGTATTCCTGGGGATACGACACGCGCAAGAACCCCAGAAACCGGAAGTGTCCTGCCCGTCCAAGAGCCGACGCATTCCGCCCGCTCTCCGTCTATTACGTCAGAGCGGCAATTATCATCCCAAACCTGTACCCGGCGATGTCGTCTCTGTCGATTACAAGGGAAGGGAGCCTGCCGTGGCGTGGGCCTGACCTGTCAGGCTACAATCCCTGGACCGGATTTTCACAGTAGGCGGCCTGCAAGGGAATTGATAACAGATTGCAGAGTGCAATCCGGCGGTTGTTCCTACCTGAAGCAAGGGGTTTCCAGAGGTTTCCCAGGGAATTGGCGTCCCCAATTTTACTGCGGGCCCATAATCACTATGTTGCATTGATTGCATTGCAGTCATTGTAGTTTCCAGGCCAGGAACAGGCCGGGTGAGCGTCGGGTTTGAAGACGACAATCCCGCCCCGGACCGCGGTAACCCGCAGGACGGCTTGTTCTCCGGTGAGCGCCTGGCGTTTGCCCGACGGTGGCCTCCAGCGGTTTTCATCCGCACTCGCGCTGGCGGCATAGCCGGTGATCCCTCAGTGCCCGTTGGTCTTCCGGCACCCTGTGCGCGGCCTGCCATCTGTCCCGGCTCAGGGGTGTCCGGCGACGGCGCGATCAGGTTGTTGCGTCCCCGTGGCACCAGCCGACTCCAGAGCGGACAATGGCGGCGAGTGAACTCTGAAAGGCTATGATCAGTCTTCCGTTCCTGGCATCGCCGGCGAATAATTGAATCGGTTGTGTCGCTTTTCCCGGCTTTCACGGAGGGCGGCGCTTTGGATGTACCGATTCGGACTTCACACACACCGCCAGCAATCACAGCGGGGACGGGTGTTCGTGCACCACGCCGTTGACCAGCGGGGGGCCGCTCCGGTTTGTTGCAACAGGTTCAGCCGTAAAGCACGGAGAGCAGCAACGTCCCCTCGGCCGCCTCCCTACCGGTCGGGGGATGGCAGCGCCGCTCTCCCGTTGACCGCCGTGACGCCGCCGGACATACTGTCCTCGCCAACTTGCACTGCCCCGCAAATTGGCCGCAACCTCGCCTGGAGAAACGCCATGCCGGAATCAATGCCCACAGTAAGCGCCGAGACCATTTCAGGCTGGGTGGGTTTGCGAAACTTCCACCTGGGCCGCAGCTACCTTGAGGATGGAGCCGTGTTCGACCTGCGCCTACAGGGCGCTACGCTCAAGGCCCGTTGCCAGGGGTCCATGCCCCAACCATACCGGTTGCGTGTAGCCCTGGGCGACGGAGGGATCGAAGATGCGGACTGCTCCTGCCCGGTGGGCAGCGGCGGACGCTGCAAGCACGCCGGAGCGCTCCTGCTGACCTGGTTGGAGCACCCCGAGGCTTTCCGGGTGGTGGCGGAGTTGGACGCGGACCTGGAGCAACGCAGCAGAGGGGAGTTGGTTGTTCTGATCAAGCAGATGTTGCAGCTTCAACCCGACCTGGAGTCCCTGTTGGAAATGCCCATGGCCGGAGGCGGCGGAAGGAGCGTTCCGTTCAACCCGGAAATCTGCCGCCGCCAGGTTGCGCCCGCCTTTCGACAGGGCAGGGACGATTGGATGGCATCGCGGAGGATCGCCACGGAAATCGGCGTCATCCTGGACGCAGGCGACGATTTTTTGGCCTGGGATGACTGCGCCAACGCCGGTGCAGTGCACCGGTCGGTGTCCAGGGCGATGCTGGAACATTACGACGCCATGCTGGACGAGGATGGGCGCTTGACCGATGTGATGGACCGCTGCGTCGAAGGACTGGGACAATGCCTGAACCTATGGGAGGATGGCGTTGCGGGCAGGGAAACCCTGGTGCGAACCCTCTTCGACATCTATTGCGCTGACCTGGAGTGGGGCGGCGTGGGCTTGGGAGAAGGCGCGCCGAGCCTCATACTGGAACAGGCCACGGTTGAGGAGAAGCAGGCAGTTGCCGGTTGGGTGCGCGCCGCCTTGGACCACGGTGATGGCAAGAGCGACGGCTTCAACCGTCAGGCTCACGGCCGTTTCCTGCTGGACCTGGAGATGGAACAATTGGACGATGTCTCCTTCCTGAACATCTGCCGCGAGGCCGGGCTGTTGGACGATCTGGTGGATCGCCTGCTGACGCTGGGACGGCTGGAGGAAGCGATTGCTGAAGCAGAGTTGGCCGAAGATCACGAGTTGCTTGAGTTGGCGGATATCTTTTGCCATCACGGCCTGGGCCAGGGGATAGTACCGGTGGTGGCCCGGAGAGTTGAAGCCAGCGGGAACCATCGGTTAATGGAGTGGCTCAAGGAGCATCATCTGGAACAGGGGAGACTGCCGGAAGCCCTGGACCTGGCGAAACGGCTGCTGGAACGACGCCCGAGCCTGTCCGGGTATGCGGAGGTGCGAGAGTTGTCCCGGCAACTGGGCGCCTGGGAGGAACTCCGTTCGGAGTTATTGGGCCGGTGGTCCGCCGCCGAGGAATACGGCCTGCTGACCGACATCCACCTGGAAGAGGGCGAAATAGACCTAGCATTGCGGTCTGCGGCTCAGGGACCGGCGGGTCTCCAAGGCGGGAACCGGTTGACCCGCGTGGCTGAAGCCGCCGCCGCGACCCGTCCCCAGGCTGCCCTAGACATCTACCGGCGACAGGTGGAAGGGCTGATTGCCGCCCGCGGCCGGGAAAATTACCAGTGGGCCTGTGCGCTTCTCACCCGTATCCGCGACCTGTACCGGAATCTGGCCGAGGAACCGGGGTGGCTGGCCTATGTTGGCGAGTTGAAAGAACGCCACCGGAGACTGCCCGCCCTGAGAGAGGAACTGAACAAAGCAGGGCTATGAATCCGTGACGGCGCCGAAAGTCCTGGAAATACCCACGCAGATGCTGCCTCCTTGTCTGCCCGCTCACCGGCTGCCGTCCAGGCAGAAGGCACGGATCATTGCCTTCGGAGTCCTGCCGCCAACGGTAGCGCCGCATAGTGCCGGGTGCTGGGCAGCGCTCCTTGTACCGCCGGCGGCGGACGGTTTCTCGCGGTCGGCGCCGAGGCGGCGGCGCAGTTCGGCTCACGGCGGCCCCGACTCCCACTGGAAACTCACCAGGCGCTACGGGACAGTCGGCGGGAAAGTCATAGGTGGCTGCGCCGTGGTGTGTCTCCTGTAGCGACGTTGCTTGCCGGTCCATCAAGAGTATGCGTCGCCGGTCTCCCCGGCGGGAGGGTCCTGGGCGAGTGCGCTTCCACCGGGGCCGCCGCTCCTGCCAGACCCACGTGGACGCCGGATCCCGGTTCTACCGGAACCTTCCGGCCGAACTCCCCCGGGTGGGCGGCTTTCTCCCCACCAGTTCCGAAAGCCTGCCGTAGAACAGGGAGGCGGCAACCAGCGCCGCCCCCAGCACCATCACCAACGCCGTCCCCGCCACGAACCCGCCGGCGGCCTGGCGCAGAAGGGATTCCACCAGGTCCCCGGCCAGGTCTACCGCCGATACCGGAACGTTGCCGGGATATGACACCGCGTCCAGCAGCGTCCTCCTTACCAGGTCCGGCAGGACCGCCTGCGCCGCGAACCCCGCCGCCAGGCAGATGCCCCCGCCCAGCAGCAGCGCCGCACCCGGCCAGCCCAGCATCGGCACCGGACGGGGCAGGTGGACCAGCGCCAGCAGGAGACTGCCCAGCATTGCCGTTGCCAGGGCAACCAGCCAGCCCGGCCCGTTCACCGCGCCCAGCATTGCCCGCAGGGACTCGGCCCCGGCTTCGATGTCCCGCCGGTCCAGGTCCGGCGACCGGTCGGCCGCCCAGTCCAGCAGGTCAAACCGGTCTCCGGGTTGCAGGTTCCGGCGCACCCCGGCCACGGCGCCGTCCGTCAGCGGCCGCACCGCCGGCCCGGCCGCCGCCTTGAGGAAACCCCGGGTGTCGCCCTCGACAAAGCTCAGCCGCAGCGCTTCCCGCTCCCCACGGAGGGTCCGGGCCGTCGGTGAGTCCAGCAGGGGGTCGTCCACCACCAGACCGAACCAGCGGTCGAACTCCCGCTCCCGGCACTCCTGGCTCAGAATCCTCAGCGAGGGCGCCGACGCCGGCAGTTCGCCCTCGGACAGCCGGGCCAGGGGTTCGGCGGAAGCGTCCGCCAGGCGTTGCACGGACGCCAGCGAGCAGCCTGACGACTCGGGCTCGGCCACCTCCAGCCCGTCGATGAACCGGTGCGCCTCCCCCAGTGCCGCCGGTTCAACCCGCTCCAGCGGCCCGGTGAGGCTGACGTAGAGCTCCAGGTCCGCGCTCTCGTGCCGCAGATAGCCGGTGAACCGGTCGATGTTGTCCTCGGTCTGCTCCCGGAGGTAATCCGGCGGCATGATGTCCCGCAGCACCCGAACCGCGTCCCCTTGGTCCGCCATTTCCACATTGCCCAGGAGCCGGCGGCTCTGCTCCCGCAGCGCCTCGTCCACCAGGACCTCGTCATAGATGCGGGCGTAGACGCCGGTTTCGCTGACGGCTGCCTTGTAAACCCGGGAGTCCTCCAGCCGCCGGGTGAAGTTGGCCGCCACCAGCAGGTAGAGCAGCCCGGCTATGACTGCCAACGCCAGCGCCACCCCTGCGGCGACTCGAAGGAACGTGACCATCCTGCCTCCCTCCGGGACGGACGTTGCCTTCCCCGCCCAGGTTGCCGCTGCCCGGTTCCGGTTTAGCGCCCCGCCCTTCTCTCTGGTTGATTGGGCTCAATCATCGAGCGGGTTGCGGCCATGCTGATTTTGTCCCCTGCTCCAGCGCTCGAACCCGCTCTCCTCACGTTTCAGGTATGCCCGGGCCGCCCCCGGAAGACCGGGGACGACTGCCTTTCAGTTGAGCGGCGGTTCAGTTGCAGAAGGGCAGATCACCCTCGTATTCGACTCCGCGCAGGCTGGCGGGAATGCAGCCGGTGAATCCTGGGGTGTTGGAGAGACCCAGCTTGCGCAAACCGGTCAGGAGACCCAATTCGGGAGGAATGCTGCCGCTGACGTGCCTATCGCTTAAATTTGATATCCTGAGTTCCGTCACTCGGCCGCCAGTCACGACTATGAACCGATTACTCCATCGCTCCAATGGCAGGTACGATGCCCAGCGGCTCTCTCCGACTGCACCAACCCGCCAGTCGCGATGGGATCTGAAAGCCGATTCGTAGAGGGCCACCAGAGCCACCATGTCGCTGAGGTAGCCGTTGGCGTAGGAGTCCGCCCAGGTCAGGTTGTTTTCCCAGATGGACACCTTTTGCAGGTTGGGGATGTTGCCCAACTGGGACGGCAGTTCTCCGCTCAACTGGTTGTTGTCCAGGTAAAGCAGGGTCAGGTTGGTCAGGTTGCCCAACTCCGCCGGCACCGGCCCGCTCAGCCGGTTGGAGGCCAGGTTCAACTCCTTCAGATTGCTCAGGTTGCCCAACTCCGCCGGTATCGGCCCCGTGAAGCCGCTATCGTTGAGGAGCAGTTCCGTCAGGTTGGTCAGGTTGCCCAACTCCGCCGGTATCGGCCCAGTGAGTCCCGGGCTGTTGGAGAGATTGATCTTTCGCAAATCGGTCAAAAGGCCAAGTTCGGGAGGAATGCTGCCGCTGACGCGCCCATCGCTCAAATTTGATATCCTGAGTTCCGTCACTCGGCCGCCGACTACGGTAAACGCGGGAGAGTTAATGCCGAGATGAAACCATTCCTCCAATGGTTCGTACGATAGCCAACCTCTTTCACGCCACTCTTCATTGGAGCTCAAAGCTGATTCGTAGAGCGCCACCGAGGCAACCGTATTCGACAGGATCCCATTGGCGTAGGAACTCGCCCAGGTCAGGTTGTTGTCCCATACGGACACCTTTTGCAGGTTGGGTATGTTGCCCAACTCGGACGGCAGCTCTCCGCTCAACTGGTTGTTGTCCAGGTACAGCAGGGTCAGGTTGGTCAGGTTGCCAAGCTCCGCCGGCACCGCCCCGCTCAACCGGTTGGAGGCCAGGTTCAACTCCTTCAGGCTGGCCAGGCCTTGCAGTTGCGCCGGGATGGCCCCGCTCAATCCGTTGTCGTTCAGGTGCAGGTGGGTGAGCCCGGTCAGGCGAGCCAACTCCGGGGGTATCGGCCCGGTCAACTGGTTGCCGTTGACGATGAGCCTCTCCAGGCTGGCCAGGTTGCTCAGCGCCGGCGGCAGCTTCCCGTTCAGGCCGCTGCCGCTCAGGTCCAGTCCGGTTATGCGCCCGCCGTCTCCGGCGGTGGTGACCCCGCGCCATTCGCCGATGGGGGCGAAGCTCTGCCAGTTGGAATTGTTGGCCCAGTCCTCGCCGCCCGTGGACTGGTACAGGGCCACCAGGGCCACCATGTCGGCCACCGGGCCCGGAGCGTAGCCCCGGCCCGGTTCGTAGCCCTCCCCCGCCCACGTCAACTGGTTGCCCCAGAAGTAGACCCGCTCCAGGGCCGGGAGTTCCGACAGCCCGGCCGGCAGTTCGCCGCTCAACCGGTTGTCGTTGAGAGCCAGCCCCTCCAGGTTTACCAGGTTGCCCAGCGTCGTGGGTACGGCCCCGCTCAACTGGTTGCCCCAGAGCCCCAGGTATTCCAGGCCGGTGAGGTTGCCCAACTCCGGGGGTATCGGCCCGCTCAACCGGTTCTGGTCCAGGTCCAGGCTGGTCAGGCCGGTCAGCCTGCCCAGGGTGGGGGGAATCTCCCCGCCCAGTTCATTGTTCCACAGGACCAGCGTTTCCAGGTTGGCCAGGCTGCCCAACTGCGGCGGGAGTTTCCCGCTGAGCAGGTTCTCCCGGAGGTCCAGCCCGGTGACCCGTCCGTTGACGGCCGCGACCCCGTGCCACTGGTCCACCGGCTCCCCTGTCAGCCAGTTGGAATTGTTGGCCCAGTCCTCGCCGCCGGCGGACTGGTAGAGGGCCACCAGCGCCACCTGGTCGGCCAGGATGCCCGGCGGGTAGCTCTCTGCCCAACTCAACTGGTTGCCCCACAGGGACACCCGCTCCAGGGCGGCCAGGTTGCTCAGCTCCGGCGGCAGTTCGCCGCTGAACTGGTTGTCGTGAAGGTACAGGTCCGTCAGTGCGGCCAGGCCGCCCAGGGTGGCGGGAATCTGTCCGCTCAGGCGGTTGCTGTGCAGGTGCAACTCCTCCAGGCCGCCCAGGGCGCCCAATTCGGCGGGCAGTGCCCCGTCCAGTTGGTTGTTGTCGACCCGGAGTTCGCTCAGGCCGGTCAGTAAGCCCAGTTCGGCGGGCAAGGTCCCCTCCAACCGGTTGGAATGGAGGTGGAGTTCGGTCAGGGCGGTGAGCCGGCCCAACTCAGCCGGCATCTCCCCGCTCAACTGGTTGCCGCTGAGGTCCAGTCGGGTCAGGCCGGACAGGTTGCCCAGGGCCGGGGGAATCTCCCCGCTCAACCCGTTCTGGCTGAGGTCCAGACCGGTCACCCGCCCGGCGCCGTCGACGGATACGCCGCTCCAGGCCGCCACCGCCGGGTCGCTCACCCAGTTGGCGCCGTCGGCCCAGTCGGCCCCCCCGGCCGACGCGTGGAGCGCCGACAGCCCCACCAGGTCGGCCAGCATCCCCGGCGGGTAGCTGTCGGCCCAGAGGAAATTGTTGCCGCCAATGGTAATGCTGTCCAGGTTGGGGAGGGACCCCAGCTCGGGCGGCAGTTCCCCGCTGAACTGGTTGTCGTGGAGGTACAGGTCGGTCAGGGCGGTGAGGGCAACCAGGCCGGCGGGCAGGGCGCCGGTGAACCCGTTGTTGCTGAGGTACAACCCCTCCAGGCCGGTGAGGCCGGCCAACTGCGCAGGCAGCGCTCCGCCCAGCCGGTTGTCCCGCAGGTCCAGCTCGGTCAGGCCGCCGAGGCTGCCCAGCTCCTCGGGCAACTCTCCGCTCAGCCCGTTGCCGCGCAGGTTCACGCCGGTGACCCGGCCGGCGGCGTCGGTGGTGACGCCGTGCCACTGGCCCAGGTCCTCCAGGTAGAGCCAGCCGTCGCTGTCCTGCCAGCTCTCGCCGTTGGCGGCGTCAAAGAGGGCGGTCAGCGCGGCCCCGTCGGATTCCGGTGGAAAGGGAATGCGGGGCCGGGGGGTGGGGGTGGGTTCCGGGGTGCCGGTGGCCTCCGGGGTGCCTGAGCCCGATAGCCCGCTGGTACGCACCACGGCCCCGTCGTCGGTCTCCTCGATGGTGATGGTTCCACCCTCGCAGGCGGCGAGGGCGAACAGCAGGGTCAGGGTGGTCAGGACAAAGAGACTAATTCGCCGGAGAAAAGTCGGGGGGGGGGGGGGGGGGGCTGAAAGGGGTAGGTAAAGGTGCGCCCGCTCTGAGGAGGCGTCGCACCTTGCTGCTGTCTCTGATCGTGTCGTACATGGCTGGGTTGTCTCCTTTCAACTGCCGCCGGCCCGGAGGGGCCGACGCGGCGTGTTTGCCGCCCGGCGTCATCCGCCTTGTTGGCGAAGCCGCTCTTCCAGCTCCCGAATGCGGGCCTCGGCGGTGGCCCGGGCTTCGCGCTCCCGGCCGAGTTCGCCTTCGGCAGTGGCCCGGGCCTGCTGCTCCGCATTAGCCCGACTCTCGGCGGTGTCGGCCCGGGCGCGTTCATCCTCAAAGGTGGCGATGCGTTGCTCCGTGGCCGGGTCGTAAAATAACAATTGGCCCCGCTCCCAGCGCAGAATCAGGTTCAGTACCCCGCTGTACCCCTGAAAACTGCCCTCGGGCAATTCGTCCAAGGGTATGGGAACGTACTCCCCGTCCACCAGTCGGTCCCCGGCCAGCCGCGCCCCGTGATACCGGCCCGTCTCCGTCTCGTCGAACCGCCAGTATTCCGTTATGCCCAGGGCGGCGTAGTCTTCCCGCTTTGCTCCCACGTCAACGCCGCCCGTGCTCTCCGAGGCCACCTCCAGCACGAAGTCCGGCGGCTTCTCCTGCTCGGCGATGATGTACCCGTTGCTCTCCTTAAACAGGTCCGGGGCCACGTCAAAGGCCACCAGCAGGTCGGGATACCGGCTCCCGGCCAGGTTCCGGGTGGGCCGCACCACTAGGTAGCGGTCGCCGGCCACCAGGGTTGTTTCGGGGTTGCCCAGGTGCAGGGCCAGGTAGTGGGCGTTGCCGTTGATGGTCAGGTGGTCGAAGCTGGTCATCTTGTCTTCCGGGCATTCCGGCGGGTCCGGCAGCCGGAAGCGGCCCTGGACTTTGGGCGTCCTGGCAAAGGTGTCGGGTGTGCTCATATCGCACCTGGCAATTGACGGCAACGCCGCTGCTTCGGCTCCCCTGAAAGGTGTCTATTCACGATTAGGATTCTACACCACCGGGTCATTGTTGGAAAGCCGAAAGTCCCAGGCCAATCGCGTCTGAACTGATGGACTTGAGAAAGCGAGGACATGTGTTGTGAGGTGATTGATGGTGAGGAGGCCAGGTGCGTCGAACATGGAATGCTTTCGGGACTTGGAGGACCAGCGGATAGAGCGCAGCAAGCGTCATTAGTTACTGGAATTCGTTTCCCGGACATCGTTGCAATTGCCATCTGCGCTGTCATATGCACCGTGATATGCATGGTTGACAACGAAACGCGCCGAAAATAGTATGGCTTCCAACCGGAAATGGGGCAAGCTTCCGGTCAAACTTACCGCCCTGCGACGGAAGAGGCGGCGTGGCGTCCGGCGGATTTCAGGGAAGGAAGGCACACACAGACAGAACGGCAGGAGGCTCTGATGGATGCCTTGCGGGAATTTATCGACGAGCTGACCCAGCATGACGTGGATCTGACCAGCACCCTCAGGAAGGCAAAGGCGCTGACCAACAACCTGCACTCGCCGGAACTCGACGAGTGGCTGGACCGGGAACTCTACGGGTACGCGGATCCCCAAGAAGTGCCCGACTACCGTCGGCTCCCCACCGCCAACTACGGCAACTTCGCGGGCCCCAACGAGGGGACGGCCGAGGGCCTGCTTATCTCGACGGAGGACCTGCCGCAACAGGTCAAGGAGTTTGCCGAAGATCTGGTCATGCTCGACGGGGTGGGGGCATTGCAGGCCCACGGTGCGGAGCCGGACGAGAGGCTGTGGCCACCGGACCTGGTCATGCTGGCTCAGGAAGCCACGGCGCTGAAGGGAGGCCTGTTTCTCATCAAGGCGTATCAGCCTATTCCGGCGTCCGTGTACCCGGACATTCTCGAACAGGTGAGGAACAGGCTCTTTGACTTCCTGCTGGATCTCCAGGACAACGGCGGCGCATCGGAGGAGAGCGGCGAGTCGGAGGCAGTTGGGAGGCTGGTCAACTACCATATCTACGGAGGCCGCAATATCATCGCCACCGGAGAGCGGGTGAACCAGCAGGTCAGCATCGTCCGCAGAGACGACGCGGCCTCATTGCTGGAGTACCTCCGGGAGCAGGGCGTCGGAGAGGAGGACCTCCGGGAACTCAGGGATGCCGTCGCCTCGGAGCCCGAGGGCCTCCCGGACGGCAACTATGGCGCCAGGGTGGGGGCGTGGCTGGGCCATATGTTGACCAAGGCGTCCACCGGGGCCTGGGAGGTCGGCCTGGAAGCCGCGTCCAAGATGCTCCCGGAGGCGCTGAACCGCTTCTATGGAGTCTGACCTGGGAATTTGACCTGCCGGGTGGAGCCGCCTGTGCAATGGCGCGGCGGCCTCGGCCATCAAGTCCGGCCGGGGTCTGAGCTTCACCGCCTCCAATTCTGAGACCAAATGGAACCCGGGGCTGAAGCGAGGGCACATGGCCGGCGGACCCAAAGTTGGTCCGTGATGGGAAGGGCGACTGCTCAGGCTTCGGTAGACCCCCTATATCAGTGGAGTAAAAGAGCAGGGCAGGTCTCCGTACGCCGGGAGGGCGCGGTGAAAAACATCGTCATCTGCTGCGACGGGACCGGGGCCGAGTACGGCCGCCACAATTCCAACGTGGTCAAGCTGTACCAGCGCGTGGTGCGCGATTCAACGCAGATCGCCTTCTACGACCCGGGCGTCGGAACCTTCAGCATCCTGGGGCGCAACCTGGGCCGTCGGACGGGAACCCTGCTGGGCCAGGCCTTCGGCGCGGGAATGCAACTCAATATCGAGGACGCCTACCGGTACCTGATGGACCGCTACCGGACCGGGGACCGGGTCTTCCTCTTCGGGTTCAGCCGGGGGGCCTTCACCGTGCGGGCGCTGGCGGGCATGTTGCACAAGTGCGGCCTGCTGCAAAGGGGCGGCCACAACCTGGTGCCCTACGCTTCGAGAATCTACAACCGGCGGGGCAACGAGGACATCGCCGCCGGATTCAAGGACACCTATTGCCACCAGTGCAAGCCCCATTTCATCGGGGTCTGGGACACCGTGGGTTCCATGGGCTGGTTCTGGGGTAGGAAGTTCTTCGACTCCACCCTGAACGAAGACGTAGCCTACGGGTATCAGGCGATGGCTGTGGACGAAAGGCGCAGGAAATTCCCGGTGAGCCTGTGGGACGAGGGCCGGAAGGCCGGGGGCCAGGTGATAGAGCAGGTCTGGTTCCCGGGCTTTCATTCCGACGTGGGCGGCTCGCATCCCGATGCGGGGCTGTCCGACATAGCGCTGAAGTGGATGCTTGAGAGGGCTCGGGACCGAGGACTGCGCCTGAGGGAGGGATGGGCCCAGGGATTGACCCCGGACCCATCGGGGCGAATCCACGAATCGAGGAGGGGGCTGTGGCTGCTCTGGCCTCCAGCAGCGAGGCGCATCCCCGAATCCGCCAGGATTCATGCCAGCGTATTCAGGCGAATGGAGAATCCCGCCAACCGCTACCGGCCCGGCAATCTGCCCGTACAATACCTTGAGGTTGAGTAGCGATTGTTGCACGGGACTCCGTGGGCCGGGACTTTACCGAGACCTTCCCGATACCTTTACCGACTGACACGAGAGTTCCGGTTCCACCACCCTGACCGGCCGACCGAGTACAGTAGGGCGGAGAGATGACCGCGAGTCCCCCAATGTCAGGGGGGATCCTCCGGTGATTGGCTGAACCCACTTCCGGCGAGTCTAACCGGCAACCACACCGGGCGACCACCTGGGGGAACGGCGACGCCTACCGCGTCAACCTGAACCTGATTTCGAAAGTTCTTAATTCTTTCAGGTTGATGACCACGGCAACCTATAGCAAATAGCGGCAGGCCACTGCTTTCGCGTGCTCTCGGATCTTCGGGTTTGTATTGCGGCTCCACATCGCCAGCAGTTCGCGGTACGTGCAGACTGCGAATCTTACTTCGTCACCGCGGACGCTCTGGGCAAAGTGTCTGATCTCATCTCGATGAACCGCCTTGGCCTCATCGGAAATGCGCTTGTTTGAATTCGGCAACAGGTCAGGCTCTGCATAGAGGTAGAAGAGGACGGGCGATAGACCTGCATATTGCTTGCCAGGTCTGGTACGCGTCCGCAGGCCCATGGCATGTTTGACAAGCTGATCAGCCTTGAGAGACCTGAATAGATTCCTATTTTCACGGAGAGCATCTCTGATCTCTTGATAACCACTCATGCGATCGCCCCAGACGTCTCGCCGGTAGGCATCCGAAAAATGTGCCTCGGGTTTATCCCGGAAAGGCTCAAAGCGCTTGGACTCGATTCCGATGACGGCTGATGATGTTTCTACTAAACCAAAGCCAAGGTGGGATGTGCATTTGCCGGAGGCTGAGAATCGGTCCGGGAGACTCGCAAGAGCGCCTCGCCCCGTGACTGCAAGACTGTCCGGCACCGCCGTCTCACATGGTCTTTGCGGCTGTCCAGTCCGGCAAGGAATTTACCGACCTTCTCCTGCACCGCCTCCCTGCTTCCCAAGCACAGATTGCCGGTAGCCTCCTCTCTCGCCCAGCCCCAGATGGCCTCATCCCCGTTGAAGTCCGGGCTGTACCCCGGCAGGTTCACCAACCTCAACTCCAGCCCAGGTGTCCTGAGGTACTCCCGCAGCGCCTCTCCACGGTGAGCCGGGGCATTGTCCCAGATGACCCGCAGCGGCTCAGGGTGTTTTCCTCTTAGTTGCTTCAGGAAGTCAACCGAGGTCCCGGCGTTGCTGTTCCCCTGCAACTCCATCCACTCCACCTCACCCGTCTCCAGGCACACCGCCGAATAATAGCTGGCCTTCTCCCCATACCGCGGACTGGTCGAGTCCACCAGAGCAGCCTCTCCTCTCAGTACCCACTTGCCCCGCAACTCTGCATCGGCCCGGAAGTGGGCCTCATCGGCGAAGAATATCCTGGCTCCGGTCCGTTGGGCCTCCTCCCTCAGGGCGGCATACTCCGCCACGAAGGCCTCCCGCTTGCCCTCATCCGCCTTGAGCAAGCGCTTCTTGGGACGCTTGAAGGCAAATCCCAACCGGTGCAGCCAGTTCAGGCAACTGCTGCGGCTCAGACTGACCCCGAACCGTTCCAAGACAAACTGCCGCACTCCTTTCCAATACCAGTTGGCCAGTTCGATGCCCGCCTCAGCGGGTGGTTGCCCTACCGCCCCTTTCAACTCCTCCTGCTGCGTCTCGTCAAGGACGGGGGGGAACCACCGGTCTGCTCAAATATCAAGGCCGCCGGTCCTCCCTCGCCGAAAACCGAAGCCCACCGTCCTATGGTGTGGGGGTCCCGCTCCAGCGCCTCCGCTGTGGCCGTTGCTGTCCAGCCCTGCGCCAAGAGCCAGATGGCGTACCACCGCTCCCGCTCCCTGGGTGTGGGCGCCAGAATCATCCGCCGACGCAAATCCTTGACTCCCATCTGCCATTGATCCAGAGACCGGTCTATCTCCCTCACACCCATCACCAACCCCCCGCTACTCCTGAGACCAGCTAACCCAGTTCCCTCACAAATTTACCCTATGCGTCTGCGTATTTCACCTTGGCTTTGGTTTAGGACATCCAGAATGGGATGCTTGCCTCCACGCCAAGGGAGAGATACCTTTTTCTCAAGGCTCAATGAAGACGCGGGCCACTCTATATCCTCACACCCAGGTAAGGGAGGGAGATCGCCAGGTCGATTGAGGAAGAATCCGAAAGTGTTGGCGGCAAGAGCAGCTGAGGATTCCGGGCTGTCGAATTTCCCGCTTACGATCTCCTTGCCTGGTGCGGCATTGTAGATTCCCTCAATTTGCTTACCTGGAACCCCAGGTAAGAATCTTTCATGCATAGATGCTCCTAATTGCCGATTCGTCAGTCCAGCCCCGGGTGCCACAGTCCCACTCATCATCGCATATCAGGCAGCCTTTACGTGAACACACTCCTCTGACAGCCACAAATTTGAGTACCAATCCGCTATTTTTCTATAGGACCAGTCTGAAGGTCAACTGGAAAGTTCTTGATTTTATCCAGTTTGGTGGGCCTGGATGGACTCGAACCATCGACCTCGGTCTTATCAGGACCGCGCTCTAACCGCCTGAGCTACAGGCCCTCGTCGTGAGGGGAGTGCCGCTCCGTCCGCGATGTCCGGGCGGACACCGCAAGCAACACCGTAGCTTAATTATATCGGCGCGCTTCCGACGGTACAAGTGCCTCCCTGGCCGTTAGGCGGGCCCGTCCGGCCCGTCTCCGCCCGCAATGTCCCCTGACGGAGTGTCCCGGTGGGCCGTGCGTTGCACCATCGCCGGCGCCCTGACCGTCGCGGCGTGGGCGATATCGTCCGGGGGGGAGCCATCGGGGAACTGCAGCGCGCGCACCGGGTAGTTGATGACGATCCCCTCCTCATCAAACCTGCGGTGCAGCTCGTGTATCAGAGCCGAGCGCAGCTCGAAGCTCGCCAGGCGGTCCCGGGCCTGCACGAACAGCCAGAAGTCCACGTTCGACTCGCCAAAATTCTCGAATCCGAAATAGGCCCCGTATTCCTTCACGCCGTGGGGACTGGTCTCCAGGACCGTGTTCATCACCTCCATGGAAACGGACTCCACGCCGGCCAGGTTACTGTCGTAGCTGACTCCGCAGGTGAGATACACATTCACCGGGGCTTCCGGTTCGTAGAAGTTGGTGATGATGGTCTCGGCGAACCGGGCGTTGGGGACCACCACCAGGTTGTTGCTCCAGGTTCGCAGGCGTGTGCTCCGCCAGCCGACCTCCAGCACGTAACCCGCGATTCCCCCCTCCATCTCGATGTAGTCGCCCGGCGAGACAACGCCCTCGGTCATGACATAGGTGCCGGCGAACAGGTTGGACAGCGTGGGTTGTATCGCGAGGGCCACCGCAACGCCTCCGAGACCGAGGCCGGCGATGAGCGGGCTGATGGGAATCCCCAGCGTGTTGATCACCAGCAACAGTCCCAGGGCATATATCAGGCCGGTCAGCACCCGTCGAAGCATCAGCAGCAGCCGGGTATCCACGGTGTGGTGTACTCTCTTGTCCTGCTCCGCGATGGCCCAATCCATCACACGGGAGACGACCCGTCCCACCATGATGATGAATAGCAGGACACCCAGGGCTCGCGCCCCTATGTCAATGGCCCGCTGAACCCCGTCGGGCAGATCGAGGGTGATCGTCAGGCTCAGATAGATGCCCAAGACCACGATGCCGACGTTAATCGGCAGCCGGACCGCCCGGATGATGACGTCGTCCAGCTCCGTGGGCGTGTGGTGCGTCAGGCGCACTATCAGCGGAAACATGGCGAAATGCACCAAGGCCGCCACGAATATGGAAATGAGGACTACGACGATGGACACAACCGGTTCGACCCATGGCTGGTCGCCGAGCCCGAATTGAGCAAGGACAAAGGGCATGAATTATTGCTCCGGATCAACTGTTGGCGAGGGGGCGAAGGACGCCGGTACCCAGGGTACGATTATATAGAACGGAGCAGCTCGGGCAGAATAGCGTCAGCCGGGCCCTGCAGGACGATGTCGCACCAGGACGTGAGCGGCGTTGACTCCGGGTTCACCTCAATCAGCGACGCCCCCCGCTCCTTGGCCAGGAGCGGCAGCCTCGCCGCGGGATTCACTGTCCCGGAGGTCCCCACCAGCAGCATGCAGTCGCACCGTTCCGCCGCATCACGGCAGGACTCCAGGACATCCGGCGGAATCGGCTCGCCGAACATCACGGTATCCAGCTTCAGGACACTTCCGCACTCGCCGCACATCGGCGGAACGCGCGACAGGTCAAAGCCGTCGCGATGAAAACGCAGGCCGCAACCGAGGCAGCGCAGCCGGTTGCGATTACCATGTATCTCCAGCAGGGCCCGGCTGCCCGCTTCGCCGTGCAGATTATCCACATTCTGGGTGATGGTCGAACGCAGGGTTCCGCGATGCTCCAGTTCCGCTAGGGCCAGGTGCCCCGCGTTCGGCGCAGCAGCGTCGACCGCCAGCTTCATCTGGTAGACGGGATGCGACGGGTCCTCCTCGGCGTCCAGGCGCTTCTGCCACCACGCAGCCGGGTCGCTGGCGAACTCCTGGTAAGACAGCAGCGGCGGCGTCCCGTGCTGCGTCCACAACCCCCCGGCCCCGCGGTAGGTCGGAATCCCGCTTCCAGCCGACAGCCCGGCCCCCGACAGCGCCACCAGGTAGTCAGCATTGCGAATCAGCGCCGCCGCCCGCTGAATTTCATCGAAGGATGATATCAAGAGGCACACCCGTAAATCAGAAACTATCTCAAAACTCGTTGCAGGCTAAAGTCGTCATTGTTATGGAAATAGCCCATCGAAGGCCAGTTCCCTCTCCCTCCGGGAGAGGGTTAGGGTGAGGGCGTTCCCCTCTTTTTCATATACATGCGTGGCACGGAGGGCCATGGGTAATTCCTGCGAAAGCAGGAATCCAGTGTCTTTGTTCACCGCTGGCCTCTTTGGCAGAGCCTCGGCGTTTTGGGATAGTTTCAAAGCCGGTTGCTCATACATCACGACAGGACGCAAATATCTCCATCCAATTTGTTGACCTGTTGAAGATCACCGGCCGCTACTCCCCAAAGCCCTCCGCTCCCAGCAGCGGCACGAACCGGCACCGCCCGAGCGCGCTGATGGAGACGCCCTCGCCCGTCTTGAGCACCAGCAGCAACTCCTGCTCCTCGCGCTTCCCGACCGGCACGGCCATTCGCCCGCCCACCCGCAGTTGGCCCAGCAGCGACGGCGGTATCGACGGCGCGGCGGCGGCGACCAGGATGGCGTCATACGGCCCGCGTTCGGGGCACCCCAAGACATCGCCCGCCGGCTCCACCACCACGTTCCGGTAGTCCAGCTCCGTAAGCGTCGACTCGGCCCGCGCCGCCAGCTCCGGCAGCCGCTCCACGGTAACCACCATGCCTTGCGGAGCCAACTGCGCCAGCACCGCCGCCTGGTAGCCCGACCCGGTCCCGACCTCCATGATCTTGTCACGATTTGATATGCGCAACGCCGATGTCATTTCCGCCACCATCATCGGTTGCGAGATCGTCTGTCCCTCGCCGATCGACAGCGGAACATCCATGTAGGCCATGTGCCTCGATTCAGGCGGCACGAACCTCTCCCTGGGCACCGCGGCCATCGCTTCCACCACCCGTGGCGAACGAATCCGGCGGGACAACTTCCGCATGAGTTCCGCCCGGTTTCGCTCCAGTTCGTTCATACCCGATTCTAGCACGGGCGATAATTGGCCCCTTTCCAATGGTTTGACACTGCCTGGAGGTGAACCTAGAATCGAGACTAAAGGCTACGAAGTATCTATCTCAAAATCGGCCGCCGGGTATAACCCATAATTCTTGGTTTAACCCGTCATTCCTGCGAAAGCAGGAATCCAGTGGCCCAGTTGGAGTCTCGCAGGCTCTCGGCCATTCGCTGCGATTTGAGATAGCTTCTCAACCCCGGAGGGTTCATGCACATCGGACTGGTAATGGAATGTGACTACCGCTATGGCGAGACCGAGCAGTCCGCCTTCGATGAGGCCTTCGCCATGGCCGAAGCCGCCGAGATGGGCGGGCTCGACGGCGTCTGGCTGGCCGAGCGGCACTTCGCCGCGCCCCGCAGTCCACTGGACACCATGGGCGCCGGCATCCCGTCGGTGGTCTCCGCGCCGCTGATCATCTCGTCCGCCATCGTGGCCCGCTACGAGCGGCTGCGGGTCGGCGTCGCGGTCAACGTGCTGCCGCTGGCCCATCCGGTCCGGGTCGCTGAGGAAGTTGCCACCATCGACCACATCAGCCGCGGACGCGTCGAGTTCGGGGTTGGCCGCAGCGGCTTCGCCCGGGCCTACGAGGGCTACGGCATCTCCTACGCCGAGAGCCGCGAGCGCTTCCAGGAGTCCCTCGAGGTGATACTAGCCGCCTGGACCAACGAGCGCTTCTCCTACGAGGGCAAGCACTACCAGTTCAACGATGTCTGCGTTATCCCCAAGCCGTTCCAGAAGCCCCACCCGCCGCTGCGCATCGCCGCAACCACGAAGGAGACTTTCCCACAGGTCGGACGCGCCGGCATCCCCGTCTTCGTCGGCCTCCGCGGCATGGACCGCCCCACCCTGGCCGAGAGCCTGGACAGCTATCGCGCCGCCTGGAAGAGTGCAGGCCACGAGGCGAAACCCAGCGTCTTCCTCCGCCTCCCGGTCTACATCGGCGAGACCGACGAGCAGGCCTTCGCCGATGCTGAGGAGTCCACCATGCGGGCCTACCGCCGCCTGGCCCAGAACTTCCTGAACAGCGCCACCGTGGCAGGCGCCACTCCCGACGAGGAGCGCGTCGAGCGGGGCCACACGCTCTCGGCCATCACCTACGAAGACCTCCTGCGCGACCGCCTGGCCTACGGCAACCCCGACACCGTCACAAAGCTGCTGCGCGAGATCATCGACGAGCAGGGACTCGACGGCGTGGTCGCCGAGGTGAATGTAGGCGGCGGCATCTCCAAGGAAAAGGTCCTGGCCTCGGTCAACCGCTTCGCCACCGAGGTCGCCCCCAACCTGCGTTAGAAATCCCCTCACCCTCAGGGGGAGGGCTAGGGTGGGGGTGAATCGCTGGCGTTCTCTACGCTGTCGGCGTTTACCGATGAGTGAATCATTAGGTAAACATTCCGACAACAAATACCAGTCATTCCCGCGCGCCCCGTCATGTCCCGCGCGCCCCGTCATTCCCGCGAAAGCGGGAATCCAGAGGGATAATTCGGTACAGGGCGGAAAAGGAAACTTTTGCACTGGATTCCCGCTTTCGCGGGAATGACGTTAAGGTTTAGCAATTCATTCACGCATCAGTAATTGACTCTGGGCAGGATATAGCGGTCAATCGCGAAGGCCAGCCCATCCTCCTCGACCGCCGGTGCGGTCAGAGCAGCCGCATCCCTGATCTCATCCGGCGCCCCACCCATCGCGATCGCGAGCCCGCAGGCCGCGAACATCGGCAGGTCGTTGTAGCTATCGCCGACGCAGGCCATGTTCGCTGGCTCCACCCCCAGCATCTCGCCCATGCGCGCCACGCCGCTTCCCTTGTCCACCCCGGATCGCGTGAAGTCCACCGCCCACAGCCCGTTGTACGGCAGCGACGCCAGGATCACGCTCATCCGCGGGTGCTCCCGGAACCGCGTCACCAGCTCCTCCGCCGCCTCCCGCGTCAGGTCCAGCGCCGAGATCCGCACGATGTCCCAGTCCGGGATGTCCATCACCCTGCGGAATGTGCCCTGAACATGCGTCGCCACGAAGTGGGCGTCAAGCTGTTCGATCAGCCCCAGCACATCCGGCGCCAGCTCCGCCCCCAGGTTCGCGCTCCAGATGTGATTGCATGCCACCGGGTCCAGGATCGCCGCCCCGCCGTCCGACAGTTGCGGCCCCGTCAGGCCCAGCTGCCCAGCGTAGTTGAAAACATCCTGCGGCTCCCGTCCGGTAGCGATGAACACCGGAATCCGCGCCGACAGCCGATGTACAGCATCCAGCACCGCCGGCGTGACCAGCTCGTCCGGCCCGATTATCGTCCCGTCCAGGTCCAGCGCCGCCGCTCTGATGCGTATGTCGGATTCAGCCGTCATCGATTGTCCGTAACACAAATGTAGGGGCGCACATCCCTCGACAGGCTCGGGAGTGCGCCCCTATGCGCTTCCAAAGGTTCCCTCTCCCTCAGGGGGAGGGCCAGGGTGGGGGTATCCTAGTCGAAGACCAGCGCGGTGTTCTGCCGGCCGGGGCGGCGCATTTCTTCGAGGCCATCCTCGGCGTTTTCGAAGGAGTTGCAGAACAGCTCGATGCCGTTGCCGTCCGGATCCTGGATGTAGATGCTCTTGGTCATGCTGTGGTCGACGGTGCGCAGCTTGTCGACCTCGTAATACTCCTGGAGCTTGTTGTAGTAGTCCTTCAGCTCCTCGTAGTCCTCGACCTGGATGGCCATGTGGTTCAGGCCCAGCCCGCCGTCGACGACTTCCTGCGCGCCTTCCTTGGCCTGGAACAGGGCCAGGTCGTGGTGGATGCGGCCGCAGGTCAGGAACGTGCCGAAGCCCGGCCGCTCCACAGCGATCTCGAATCCCAGCACCTCGGTATAGAACCTGGTCGAGGCGTCCTGGTCCTTTACATTGATAACCAAGTGCCCGATCCTCTTCGGTTTCGCCATCGTTCCCTCCGTGCAGACTCCCTCGGAGCCGCAAATCTAGTGATGCGTACTATAACGCCAGCGCCCACCTTTGCCAATAGTATTCATTCCAGGCCCAGGGTCTTCTAGTTGTTCCCTCTCCCGGAGGGAGAGGGTTAGGGTGAGGGCGTACCCCCGTAGCAAACCGGGGGAAACACTCGCAAGTCTACCGCCGCTCCCACTTTCTCTCTGCAAGGGAGAGGGAGAGGGTTGGGGTAAGGGTGAAATCCCAAGCATCAGCAACTATGCCTTCCGCTAGGAAACGCCCCCACGCCTAATCAGCTTCCCAAACCGGCCGCAGCAGGCGCCGGCCCGCAGTCTACTTCGACAGCGAGGTGGGCCCGCCGACCCAGACATAGTCGTTGCTCTTTCGCTCCGCGTGGCAGACCACACAGCCGTCGGGCGTGCCCTCCTGGTCCACCGTCCCGTCGGGCAGCACTTTGAGCCAGAACCAGTCGTTGTGTTCAGGATAGTAACCTTCCACCTTGTACATGACAGTGGTGCCTCGTAGCTCACCCTCGGTGGTGAAATTCTCCTTGACTATGATGGCATTGGGCGGCATGGCGCCCTCCTTCCCGATGACGGCCGCGTAGGCCAGCGGGTTCAGGCGAGTCGTGAGGAGCACGCTGTGTCCTCCGCTTGACATGTACTTCTCCCCAAGCCCGGGCCAACGCCTCCAATTGGACCGGAAATCCACCCGCTCCAGGTAGGCCATCATGGAGGCGGCGTTGGTGCCCGGCAATTCCGGGCCCGGAGTGGCAGTGGGAGGCGGATAGGTGGGATATGGAGTGGCGGTCGCCCCCGGTTCACCGGAACCGCACGCCCCCAGCACAAGGATTGCACTCAAAATACAAACCACAGGTATCCAGAAGAAGTGCTTTGGCAAGATTCTGACAGCTCCTCTAGTTGTCCAACCGAAGGACTGCCAGAAATTCTAGCTACTAAATGTTCCCAGAATCTCAAAAAGGTATGAGAATCATGTAAGATTATTGTGAATAATTCAAGCAATAAGTCGAAATCTACAAATGCTTCGCGTGTTTCCCAACCCCCGGCGTTTGCCAATACCGGTAGCAATTGACAGTTTGAAACCTAGGGACAGCACTCGGCGAGGATGCCCCTCAGGCAGCTTTTCATATGCGGAATCATCGAGGGAGCACAGGGGAATCTAGTACGTTTCTCCCGAATACGGCCATCACCACAATCGCTGCGCAAATGTAGAACTTTTTTGCCTCACTCAGGCCACTGGGCGAGTTTCTCACCAAAGCGGATAGGTTGTTATCGCTAGCTATAAAAAGATCCAGCACTTTCATCAGGTCAAGGAGGTGTGGGTCGATGTCATCCGGGTATTCGCCCTCCAAGGAAATGAGTACCGCTCCAGACACGATGAAAGTGAAGCAAGTGGAGATCACTGCTTGTTGGAGGACGTATTTTGGGCTTAGATCAAGCGGGTTGTGGCCACGATATGTAGGATGAGCGTAAGTGGAAGTAATGGCATAACTAGACCTGATTCGAGGAGTGGCACCCTTGGTGAGCTCTCTTCGTGTTTGGTCCCAGCCATACTCGCTGGGTTTAGACATCAGGCGATCCTCACCATACTCTTCAGAACGATTCCAGTGTCGAATGTGCTTTCGAATCGCTCGCAATGATTCACGTTCTGGAGAGTCAGCTGCTCCCCGACTCATGGCGTCGCTTATCTGTTTGTCAATTTCAGCCAAAGACCAGTATTCCCAAGGGGTCACGTCCTCGGGGTTTTCAAAAAACCATGTGGCGTGAAGTAGACGATCTGATAGCAGGCGTAGGTTCCCAAATGCAGCAACCATGTGGCTGGATTTGACGGCATCGCTGATAGATGTGGCAAACTCACAAGCCTCTTCCGATAGTTGTTTGGCGGCACTGACCGAGGGGATTTCAGTCTCATTGCGTAGTGGCAGCGACTGTAACCACCCCTGTCCCAATGCTATGACTTCCTCCAATAAGCAGACCCACTCGTCTTCTGTCCACAACTCCTCATTTCCTGTCTGTTTCACGTCTTCGATTCTCCGCTGTGTTTAGTGGTATCTTCGACAACCCTCGTGCAGTTAGAAAATAAACCGGGTAGGTAGTCTCAGAAGGCCGGAAAGAAGATCGGAAGTGCCACGCCGATAACTGCCAAGGAGATGGCCATTATCACCCCTCCCGCTCCAAAAACTCCCGCACCCGCTCCACCGCGCCGTCCCGGTTGTAGGTGCGGTACAGCAGCAGCGCGTTGCGCGTCGGGTCGCCCCCGAAGAACCGCTCGTACAGCACCTGCCGCCCCCCGAAGGCGCTGCACGCCACATCCCAGGCCAGCCGGAACAGCCGCACCCGCTCCCGGGCGTCGGCGCTGTCCGTCGTCAGGTAACGCTCCACCTCCGGACCGATGGGCGCATCGAAGTCCCCTTCCGACGGCAGGGCCATCAAGTTGCCCGAACCCAGCAGCTGCACGATTTCCGCTAGACGCGGGTAGATCGTCGTCGGATACAGCGCCCGCCCCACCGTGATGGGCCCCTGCGCCGGGCACATCACGCCGTAGTCGTTGACCCAGGCATCGGCCTCCGAGGCCCTCATGCAGGCCTTCAGCGTCTCCAGGTGGACGATGATCTCGGAAATCCTCTCCTGGATGTGGGTCATGCCCCCCGACCCCAGGGTGTCCACCATCATCTGCGCCAGCCCCAGGATGAACTCGGTCTTCACCGCGCACCGGTTCACCACCTGGTAGCCGGAGTGAGTCGTGGACTGGGTGGCGATGCCGTAGTTGTTGCACATATCCACATCGCCCAGCAGGAACACCCGCTCCCACGGCACCAGCACATCGTCGAAGAACACGATGCAGTCCATCTCCTCGAACCGCGACCCGAGGGGATGGTCGAAGTTGGACCGCCCGTAGTCAAAGCTCTCGCGGCAGATGAACTTGACCCCCGGAGTGCTGTTGGGAATGGCAAAGGAAAAGGCCTGCCGCCAGGACTCCGGTCCCAGCATGTGAGTACGCGTGGGGTATACCGCAATCTCATCCGAAATCGGCCCCAGCGTCGCCAGGATACGGCTGCCCCGCACGACGATGCCCGCGTCCGTCTCCTTGACCACGGTGAGAGCCACCTGCTCGTCCAGGTCGTCCAGTGTGCCCCGGGTGCGGCGCGGCTGGAGGTTGACCAGCGTATGGGTCAGCGTTACGTCGTTCTCACGGATGAATTCATAGTAGTTGCGAACATTGTCGGCAAACTCCGGCCGGTTCTGTCCGAAGAACTCGGCTGCTCCGGCCCAGCCGGCGATGGACACGTTCATGAAGTCAGGCGTGCGCGCCATCATGCCGCATCCGACCCAGGCCCAGTGGGTCATCATCTTGCGCCTCAGCAGCAGGTCCTCCACCGTGCGCGGCACGATAAACGACCGCCCCACCGCCTCCCCCGACGACGGCGACGGAAAGGTCATCGTCTCTTCGAGGCCAGGCTCGAACTGCTTGTCATACAGCGCCGCCACCGACCTCACCCCGCCAGCGAGGGCCGGGTGCGTAGTAACATCCTCCACCCGCTCCCCCCGCATCCAAACCTCCGCCGGATTCCCCCTGAGCCCGTCGATGTACTGCGCCCCCGTCTTAGCCGCCATGGTGCCCCCTCGTGGTTTTACAGAATTGTACCTTTAGTTGACAATTTCTGAGCAGATTGCCACCATCTCGCGGTAGGACAGGTTAAATCCCGGACCATTAGGAGAATGGCGATGTTCGAGACCAACCCAATTGACTTGAGAGACCTTATTGATGACGTAGAAGAAGGCAAGATTCAGTTGCCTGATTTCCAAAGGGGTTGGGTTTGGGATGACGACCGTATCAAGGGCCTCTTAGTGAGCATAGCTCGACAATTTCCAGTGGGCGCAATCATGACTTTGGATGCTGACGGTGAAGTTCAGTTCCAAAAGAGGCCAATAGAGGGAGTAAATCTCACTGGAAGCAAAAATCCCGAAAGATATCTTTTGGATGGGCAGCAGCGTTTGACGTCTCTTTATCAAGCATTGCGCTATGAAGGTCCCGTAGAGACCCGTGATCGGCCTGACGGGAAAAGGGCAATCAAGCGATGGTATTACATCGATATGCAAAAGGCTTTGTATGCCTTGGACCATGATGGAGATTTAGAGGATGCATTTATCAGTGTGTCAGAGACTAGGATTGAGAGGACAAACTTTGGAAGGACAATCGTACTTGATTTATCCACGCCGAACCTCGAATTCAAGAACCATATGATGCCTACCGAGCGGATAATGGACGATAGAGATTGGTCGGATGAATACATCGATTATTGGAGAAATCAAGATGACAATCACCCTTATGGTGAAGCCCGCGAGTTCTCTAGGAGATTCTACAGGGAAATACTGCAAAATTTTACCCGTTACAAACTCCCAGTCATAAATTTGGGAAAGGACACGACAAAGGAAGGGGTGTGCACAGTTTTTGAGAAAGTCAATACCGGAAACGTACCATTGAATGTGTTCGAGTTATTGACTGCTTCGCTTGCTGCAGATGATTTCTCTTTACGTGATGATTGGTCGCATCGGAGCGAACGTATGCTTTCAAAGTATGGTGCCAAGGGCATACTAAGTGGGGTCGAAAATACCAATTTCCTACAGGTCATTGCTTTACTGGCAACGCAGCAACGGCAGAAAGAAGCAAAGGCAGCAGGTGGGCCGATCCCTGGCATTGGTTGCAAGAGGGCAGACATCCTTGATTTGACCTTAAACGAATACAAGGGGTGGGCCGACAAGGTGGAGGATGGTTTTGACTCCGCAGCCAAATTCCTGCATAGCCAGTTCATTTTCGCTCAAGATAATATCCCATACAACACTCAATTGGTGCCCATAGCAGCCTTATGTGTGGAACTTGGTGTTGAATTGGAATCCGCTAACGCGAAATCCCGCTTGGAGCGATGGTATTGGTCGGGCGTGTTTGGTGAAGCTTATGGTAGCGCAGTCGAAACCCAATACGCACGAGACTTAGTAGAGGTGGCGGAGTATGTAAGAAGTAATACTGAACCCACTCTAGTAAGAGATGTGAACTTTGGCCCTAGTCGGCTCATTAGCTTGAAGACCCGGCTAAGCGCAGCCTACAAGGGATTGTACGCTTTGCAGATGAAAAACGGGGCCGCTGACTGGCGGACTGGCAAGCACTTGAATTTGACCGATTGGCACGGCGAGAATATTGATATTCACCATATCTTTCCGAAGAGATGGTGTGAGAACAGCTCAAGCCCCAAGGTTCCACCGCGTCTGTACAACTCAATTATCAACAAAACACCGATTAGCGCAAAGACAAATCGAATTATCGGAGGCAATGCCCCTTCGCAATACTTGCCTAGACTACGTAGGGAGAACAGCGCGTTGAACAGCGCGCTACAAACCCATTGGCTGATCCCCCAATTGCTAGAATTGGACAACTTCACTGAGTGCTTTGTCCAGAGAGGCGAGGCAATGCTCGGTTTGATTGGTAGTGCAATGGGCAGGCAGATCCCCGGCGGACGGGAAGCTTTTTGGGCTGCCCTAGTCTCGGCCGGTTTTGCCAAGCCGCCAGAAGTTTCGGTACTATCAGAAGCTGACCTCGACACGTACGACACAGACGACGATATAGAGTTCGATGAACTAGGCGAAGCAGCCTACGAGGAACAATTAGCAGCTGACGATTAACCCTCCAGTATCAAACACTCACCCCTTGTGATACATTGCCTCCACCTTCACCCACCACGAGGAGGACGCGATGAAAGGCCGAGTTATTGCCTGCGTGGAGTACGGCAAGCCCTTCGAAATCCAGGAGTACGAAGTCCCTGAACCCGCCCCAGGCGCGGTGGTCCTGCGGATGACCCAGGCAGGAATCTGCGGCTCCGACCTGCACGTCTGGCGAGGCGACCAGGTCAACGTGCCGTTGCCGCCCACCGGGCGCGCCATGGGCCACGAGGGCACCGGCGTCGTCGAGCTCCTCGGCGACGGCGTGGCCACTGACTCCGGCGGCACCCCCATCCAGAAGGGCGACCGCGTGGTCTACGCCGCGGTGTTCCCCTGCTACCACTGCAACCAGTGCCTCAAGGGCAACACCAACTGGTGCATGAACCGCAACTACCCCGCCGCCGGCACCTGGCCCTACTTCACCGGCACCTACGCCGACTTCCTCTATCTGCCGCCCCGCCATCCCTTCTTTCGGGTCCCCGACGAGCTGGAGGATGACCTGCTGGGCCCGGTCAACTGCGCCATGGGCACCGTCACCACCGGCCTGATACGCGCTGGCGCCACCGAGGGTGACTACGTGGTGATCCAGGGCGCCGGCGGCCTGGGCGTCCACGCCACCGCCATGGCCAAGGAGATGGGCGCCGACCGCGTCATCGTCCTCGACCGCCTCGAGAACCGGCTGGAACTCGCCGAAGCCTTCGGCGCCGACCACACCATCAACATCGAGGAGTTCAACACCCCCGAGACCCGCGTCCGCCGCGTCAAGGAGCTCACCGACGGCCGCGGCGCCGATGTGGTCATGGAGCTGGTGGGCCGCGCCGAGCTGCTGGCCGAGGGCATCGACATGCTCGGCAACGGCGGCACCTTCGTCGAGATCGGCGACATCGTCCGTGGCCGCGAGGTATCCATCGACCCGTCCAAGCTGCTCCAGGGCAAGAACATCGTAGGTTCCCTGATGTACAAGCCCGAGCTGCTGCCCCGGCTGCTCAACTTCCTCGTCCGCAACAGGGAGCGCCTTCCCTTCGAGCGCATCGTCTCCCACAAGTTCCCACTCGCCGAGGTCAACGAGGCCTTCCCCCAGTGCGAGTGGGACCAGCGCCAACCCGAGATCACCCGCGCCATGCTCGTCCCGTAGGGGTTGGTCTTCGCTGCGTTTCGGCATTACACTGAATGCGCGAATAGGCAATGATACGCAGCTTTAGGGACAGGGACACCGAACGGTTCTTCCATGGAGGAACCGTTCCTGCTTTTCAGAGTTTTGCACGGCAGGCACGGCAGAGACTGAATGACTTGGATGAGGCGCGTTCGTTAACTGAATTGTCTATCAGGCCGGGCAATCACTTGGAATCTCTTGTCGGCAATCGGAGGGGACAGTACAGCATCCGGATTAACCGGCAGTGGCGTATCTGCTTCCGATGGTTACCTGATGGGCCTTACGACGTTGAAATAGTGGATTACCACAGGTGAGGTTTAACGATGAAAATTGACGATAGGCCTTTCAAGAACGGTATGCCGCCTATGCACCCTGGAGAGTCTTTAGCTGACGACCTTAATGAAATGGAAGTTTCACCACAGGAGTTCGATGCTCTATTGGCAGTCCCAGCAGGAACTACCGAGGCAGTTCTTGCTGGACGTCGCGATATTGACGCCGAGTTTGCGCTGCGCTTGTCTCACTACTTTGGCGGTACGGCCAGGTTCTGGATGGATCTCCAGAACTCATACGATCTGAAAATAGCGGAGCGAAATTCGGGGCCTCAAATTCTAAGAGAGGTCAAACCGGCTCCCAAAGGCTTACTGCGGGTTCCAGGGGATTCGATGATTGAGAAACTCGCCAACCTGTGAGCGTACGCCATACGAATCAGGGAGCCAGGTATGGAATTGGATTCAGGTTCGAGGCCTCAACCCCGTATGCTAGAATGCCCCAGAAAGCCCCATAGCGAGGATTGACGCATGAAATTTGGCCTGATGTATGAGATCCAGATCCCGGAACCCCATCACCCCGGCATAGAGGCAGAGCGCTACAAGCAGGTGCTGGCCCAGGTGGACCTGGCCGACGAGGTCGGCTTTGAGTACTTCTGGACGGTCGAGCACCACTTCCTGCGGGAGTTCTCCCACTGCTCGGCCCCCGAGGTCCTCTACGGCGCCATCTCCCAGCGCACCAAGCGCATCCGTATCGGCCACGCCGTGGCCCTGCTGCCATCCCAGTACAACCACCCCGTCCGCGTCGCCGAACGCGCCGCTGTGCTCGACATCCTCAGCGACGGACGGATGGAGCTGGGCACCGGCCGCTCCACCACCCTAGTCGAGATGGACGGCTTCGAGGTCGACCCGGCCCAGACCCAGGCCCAATGGAACGAAGCCATCCGCATGATCCCCAAGATGTGGACCGAAGACCCCTTCTCCCACCAGGGCGAGTTCTTCAACATACCGGAGCGGTCGGTCATCCCCAAGCCCGTCCAGCAGCCGCACCCGCCCATGTGGGTCGCCTGCAGCCAGCCCGACAGCTTCCGCCGCGCCGGCGAGCAGGGTTTGGGCGTGCTGTGCTTCAACCTGGGCGGCTATGCCCAGATGGAGGAGCGCGTGGGCGCTTACCGCGAGGCTGTGAAGAACGCCGACCCGGTCGGCAGCTTCGTCAACGACCAGGTCGCCGCGCTGTGCATCGTCCACTGCGGCGAGGACGGCGAGGAAGCCCGCCGCGTCGGCGGCCCCGAGGGCGCCTGGTTCGTGCAGATGGCCGAGAACCTGTACGCGCCGTGGGCTGGCCGTGAGGTCCCCGACAGCTACAAGTTCGCCGTCGACGCCATCCAGACCGAGCGCGTGGACAAGACCGCCCAGGACCACCTCGAGTCAGGCGCCTTCGCCATGGGCACCCCCGACGAGGTCATCGAGGTGATGAAGAAGTACCAGGAGGCCGGCGTCGACCAGGTGCTCTGCTTCGTCCAGCCCGGCAACCTGTCCCACACCCGCATCATGGACTCCATTAAGCTGATGGGCAAACACGTCATCCCCTACTTCAAGTAAGCGATCTCCAAGGGTAGGCAAATGACAGGGGCGGCTCTACGAGCCGCCCCTGTCTGTAGAGCGGTATTCCGGCGTCGCGGCAGCTAGGCCTTTGTAGCAACCAGCGTGCTCCGGATGAGGTCGGAGACGTTGGTGACCTCGGGGATGTCGGACCAGGCCTGCACGGCGTGGTTGACATCGTCGTCGTTGAGAACCAGGGCGACATTCTCCTCGAACTTGGCCCTGATGCTGTCGAAGCCCCAGGGGTTCTTCTGGCTACCGAGGATGTCGCCTCTGGGCGTGGCGTGCTCCAGGACGCGGCCGTCCTTGAGGGTGATCTTGATTTTCAGGCCGTCTTCAGAGTTGGTCAGCAGTTCCTCGGACTTGGCCATCACCCGCAGGTTGACCTTGTCCATGACCTCGCCCATGGTCTGATCGTCGATCTTCTCCTGGGTGAAGGTGTCGATGTTGACCTCGCCGTCCACCAAGGCAGCGGCCACGTTGTACTTGGCGCTGAACTTGCCCTTGAGGTCGTCCTCGGGTTCCTGGTACAGCATGACCACCGAGAAGTAGGACTGGTCGACCTCGGCGTTCAACACATCGTCGACGGTGAAATCGTTGTCCCGCATCAGGCTGAAGAGGCTGTCCAGCATGGCGTGGTTGCCGCCGCAGCAGGGGTATTTCTTGATGATCAGCGCGTCCTGGGTGCGGAAGGGCTGGCCCAGGTTGTTGGCCATCTCGTCCAGGTCGTAGATTCCCGGGCCGAGAACGGTGTTGGCGAATCCGAAGGGATGCTCCACCACCTGGTCGCCGGCGGTCAGCCCGGCCTGGGCCAGCTGAACGGCCGTGACCCCGTCGCGCCCGGTGAGGCCGGCGTGCAACGGCTTGGTCATGGTGCCGAAGTTGTGGATGAGGCCCGAGGCCATGGACCCAGCGATGCCCAGGGCGGTGACCGTCTGGTCCTCGTCCAGCTTGAGCAGCTTGGCGCAGGCGGCGGCGCAGGCCAGGCGGCCGATGACGGCGGTGCTGTGAAAGCCCCGGTCCATCTGCTTGTACTTGGTGGTGTGCTGCAGGGCCAGGCCGACCTCGCAGCCGACGACATAGGCCTCCAGCAGGTCGCGGCCCGTGGCGCCGGTCTGCTCGCCGATGGCCAGCAGGGCGGGGAATATGGCGACCGTGGGGTGGCCGAAGCCGCCGAAATCGTCGTAGTCCAGGGCGTGGCCCATGGTGCCGTTGGCCAGCGCGGCGTTGGCCAGGGTGGTCTGGCTCCCGCCGGATAGCACGGTTGCCTCGGGCACGGCGCCCTGGTCGTTCACATACTTCTGGATGATCTGCCCCACCGGCTGCACCGACCCAGCCAGGATCACTCCCAGCAGGTCGAAGCAGGACTCGTTGGCGACGCGGATTGCGTCGGGCGGTATGTCCTCGTAGTTGGTGTTGACAACCCACCTTGCGATGGTCTCGGTAGCGCCCATAGCGGTTTCCTCCCTGAAAAAAGATTTGCCAGTATATGTAGGATGAATTTCGACTCGACGAAAAAGCCTTGGAGGCAATTATACATCGTGCTACCATTAGTCGGCAGTCGGCATTGGTAGGCAGAACGGAATGAAGGCCCCTAGAATTGAAGGCGAAGCAATGAAAACGGGAGAGACTCGAACCCTTAAAAATCGGACCATTCAGTGCGAGGTAGACGAATACGACCGCTTGGAAGAGTCGCTGTTCAAGGTCTACCAAACTTCAACAGTTGAAGACATCAAGGATCGGGTCATTTGGGGTGATATCTGGAAAGTGGCAGCATATTTACCGGAAGCCTTCGCTGATCTCTTGATATTGGATCCGCCGTACAATCATTCGAAGGATTTCAATGGCCGACAATTTAAAAAGCAGAATGCCGACGACTACGCACAGTGGTTCGACGACCTCTTGGTTTTGCTGAAACCAGTGCTAAAGCCACAGGCCACAGTATATGTCTGTTCAGACTGGAAAACGTCTATTATAATTGGCCCAATTCTAGATCGCCATTTTCGTATTCGCAACAGGATTACCTGGGAGAGAGATAAAGGACGGGGAGCTCGCCGCAATTGGAAAAACAATTCGGAAGATGTGTGGTTTTGCACAATTAATGAAAACTATTATTTTGACATTTCCTCTGTAAAGATGAAGCGAAAAGTGATTGCCCCCTATCGGAGTGATGGCGTTCCGAAGGACTGGACAGAGAGCGAAGATGGAAACTTCCGGATCACTTTTCCTTCGAATTTGTGGACCGACATTACCGTACCCTTTTGGTCAATGCCTGAGAATACGGATCATCCGACTCAGAAACCAGAGAAGCTGGTAGCCAAGTTGATTCTCGCCAGCTCTCCTCCCGATGGCCTTGTATTCGATCCATTTCTCGGTAGCGGGACCAGTGCTGTAGTTGCTAGGAAGCTGGGGAGGCAATTCTGCGGTATCGAAATAGATCGGCAATTCTGTTGCTGGGGCCTTAAGAGACTCGAGATGGCGCAACTGAATTCTAGGATTCAAGGATACGATGAGGGAGTTTTTTGGGAGCGGAATAGTTTGGGTTCCAAAGCGAAAATCTTGCATCAATCAACTACTCAAGGAGAAATGCTCTTATGAAAGTACCTTTTTATTACGAAGGACACTACAAAACTGTTGCTGAAAGGATCAAATCACACATCAATTCTATGCCTCATTTTTTGTCTCAGTACACTGCAGATAGCCCACGTGCAGTGGGAGATGCGATTGAAAAGTTAATTTCAGACAGCTTTGATTCTTTTCTTGGCGAATGGTGCACTGAATATTCAAGTGACTTTGCCCGAAGGGCGATGGCCGATTTGGCTTTCAATGATCGAGATGGATTTTACACCGTGGTAGATGTAAAAACGCACAGAGAAGATACAAAGTTTAACATGCCCAATCTAACATCAGTTGAAAGACTCGCTAGGTTCTATCAATCGGACAGCAACGTGTTTGCTATTTTAATGGTCAAATATAGGATTAATGACTCCGAGCTTGAGGCCACAGATGTCATATTCAGTCCCATTGAGTTCTTAGATTGGGAATGTCTGACCATTGGAGCACTGGGATGGGGACAAATCCAGATAGCGAATTCCAATTTTCTGTCTATAAACCACGGATTTTCTCGAAGAAATTGGATGATACAACTGTGTGACACTGTACTGGATTTTTATCCGAGTGAGATTTTGAAAATAAAGGGCCGCGTTAGCCATTTTGAGGAGATCAAACGTCGCTGGGTGGGACGCCAGGATCTATGGACAGCCTAGCGCCAAATATATATTGGTTTTTGCGTCAATGGTCTGCACTTTTGTTGAAGTTGGGACAGTCGCCTTTTAGCCTGATGGTCCCCAAAGTTGATTCTGAATTGTTGTTGCCCTGTCCCTCGCACCGTCCCTATGCTTAAATGTGACTGCCATGATTGTTCTTCGAGTCTTGGGGCGGGCGTTCACTATCCTTCGGGTGCTGGTCAGCGACTTCTACTACCAGTGGGCGATGATCTACGCTCGCTGGGGACAGCCGACCCGGGCCCTCTGGTACTTCAACCGAGCCGTGACCATGAACCGTGGCGGCTCCAAGGCCTACTACAATCGCGGGCTGCTGTTCCTGGCCATCGGCTCCCCAGAGCGGGCGATCGGCGACTTCAGCATGGTGATCCAGAACAACCCGGGCCACCTGGATGCCCGGGTCAGCCGGAGCATTGTGTATACTCTAATCGGCAGGCACGAGCAGGCCCTTGCCGATCTGGAGAGTGCGGTGGAACTGGGCGCCGACCGCGAGGTCCTGGAGCAGAACCTGTCCGACGCCAGGATGCGAGCGGGGGTCTGAAGCCGCCAATTCCGGCAGCGGGCTCCCGTGCAAGCACGCAGCCAGGCGATCGCAGCCAGGATACCGAGGAGACAGCAGGAAGTTGCCGGGCGTATTGCATAAACTGGGCCGCTTTCTACCGGGCGCCATGGGCAAGCCCGAAGCCGAGCGCTGGTATGACTACGGCGTGCACCAGCAGCGGCGCGGCAACATGGAGGAGGCGGTGCGGGCCTACACCGAGGCCCTGCAGCGCGACCCGGAGCTGACCACTGCCTACAGCAACCGGGGCTCTGCCTACCTGAACCTCGGCAAGCACGACCTGGCGATTGCCGACGCCGACGAGTCGATCAAGAGGAAACCCCGCCAGCCGGTGGCCTACAGCGTCCGGGGCAACGCCCATCACTCCATGGGAAACCACGACGAGGCGGTGCAGGACCTGTCCCGGGCCATCAGGATCAATCCCCGCTTTGCCGGCTTCTTCAGCGACCGTGGGTCGGCGCACCGGGCGGCAGGACGCCTGGGCCCGGCCATCGACGACTTCTCGCAGGCCATCCGCTTGGAGAAGCGCTTCCCCGTCCCCTACAACAACCGGGCCGACGCCTACATCGCCACCGGCGCCCTCGACTGGGCCATCAAAGACCTGAACGAGGCCCTCAAGCTGGAGCCCACATTTGCCGTCGCCTATGTCAACCGGGCCACGGCCAACGCGATGCTGGGGAAGCACGACGAGGTCCGCCGCGACATCAACGCCGCCGTGGGACTGGGCATAGACCGGCAGTCCCTGGAGGACATGATCAAGGAGATCCGGCCCCAGCGCCGCCGCAGATCTCAAAGATCCTGATCCCTGCTGTTAAAGAAAGAGAAGCCATGCCCGACAATCAAGAACTCCTGAAGCGCATCACCGTCCGCCCCGATGTATTCGGCGGAAAGCCGATCATTCGCGATATGCGCATCTCAGTGGAACTGGTACTCAGCCTGCTGAGCCAGGGAGTAAGCCCAGAAGACATTCTGGACGACTATCCAAGGCTGGAACCTGAGGATATTCCCGCCTGCATAGCATACGCTCATGCAGTGATTGCAAGAGACTCCCTCGCCGCCATTTCCATCGCCCCATCGTGAGATTCCTCGTTGACGGATGCGCGGGGCGCCGGTTGGCGCAATGGCTCCGTGAAAGCGGTCACGACGTGATTGAAGCCGACAAGCTAGAACAAGACCCTGGAGACATGGCATTACTCGAACTGGCATCATCGTCAAACCGCATACTGATAACGATAGATACTGACTTCGGGGAACTCATTTTTCGACATGGGCAGAGTCACGCAGGACTGGTCCGTATTCCGGACGTGCCCGTTAAGCAGCGAATCGCACTAATGGCCGAAGTAATTCGTCTCTACGGGGCTGAACTGGAAGAACATGCCATCATAACGATAAGAGGCGGACGGGTCCGAATTTCCCCGCAGCCGATTGAATGAACGATCCTTAACCGAAATGACCACCCCGGTTGTCCCCAAATCCACACCACATCGGAGACAGAGCGCCATGCCCGCATTTGCCATCAACGCTGAGCGCCTGAACCGCACCCTCGACGAGCTGGGCAAGTTCGGCGAGACGCCGGAGGGCATGGACCGCCTGGCCTTCTCCCCCGCCGACGTGGAGAGCCGCGAGTACACAATGAGCCTGATGCGGGAGGCCGGCCTCGAGGTCCGCATCGACACCGGCGGCAACATCATAGGGCGAAAGGCAGGAGCCGACGACTCCCTGCCCGCCATCGCCATGGGGTCCCACACTGACACCGTGCCCTTGGGCGGCAAGTACGACGGCGCCCTCGGCGTGATGGGTGCCATCGAAGTCATCAAGACCCTGGCGGAGAACGGGCATACAACCCGCCATCCCATCGAGGCCATCGTCTTCACCAACGAGGAGGGCACCAGCTTCCACCGCTGGCTCATCGGCAGCCGCGCCATGGCCGGGATGCTGGAGCCCGAGGACCTGGCGGCCGTGGACGCCGAGGGCGTGTCGCTGGCCCAGCGGATGGGCGACATCGGCGGCGACCTGTCGCGGGTGGAGGAGGCGGCCCGCAAGCCCGGCGAGCTGGCGGCCTACTTCGAGCTGCATATCGAGCAGGGGCCCTACCTGTACCGTTCCGGCACCCCCATCGGCGTCGTGACCGGCATCACCGGCCGGGGGGTCTTCGAGATGGACATCACCGGGATGTCCAACCACGCCGGCACCACTCCCATGGGCGAGCGTCGCGACGCCCTTGTCGCGGCTTCCAAGATGGTGGTGCAGGTGCAGAAGATGGCCGCCGAGGACGAGATCTGCCGCGTCGCCACTGCAGGGGCGCTGGATGTGCTGCCCAACGCCGTCAACGTCGTGCCTGGCCGGGCCACCGTCGGAGTGGAGTTCCGGGACCTGGACATGGAGGCGCTGGCCGCCGCCGAACGTGAGCTCACGCGAATGGCCCGGGAGGCGGAGGAGCAGGACGGGGTGGAGGTTACCATCAACCGCCACCGCTTCACCGACGCGGTCCCCATCACCCCGGACATGCAGGCGTGGGTCGGCGAGGCCGCCGAGCGCGCCGGGTTCACTTGGGAGCGGGTGCCCAGCGGGGCGGGCCACGACGCCCAGGCCATCGCCAGCATCGCGCCCATGGCCATGGTCTTCGTCCCCAGCGTCGGCGGCATCAGCCACGCCATCGAGGAGTACTCGTCCCCCGAGGACTGCGCCAACGGCGCCCAGGTGCTGCTGGAACTGCTGCTCCTGGCCGACGAGCGGCTGTAGGGGTGACGGGAAGTCGGGATATCCCCTGATTTGTGCCGAACGAGGAGCAGAACAATGACTACGGCAACACCGGACATGGCAGCGCCTCAACACTCCGTCCCGGACGATGTGCTCAGAAGTTTCGTGGAAAAGGCCATAACGGGAAGAAGAGTGTTCGTAAGCTTGAGCGCCGTGCCCGGGAAGAACCCCGGAGGCCCGGGCAACCCTGAAATAAGATGGCTCGGGCCCACCACGGCTGCCATCGCCCGCCTGCCTTGGTTCGAGACGAACCTCCCGGACGGCAGAACTCCGCCTCAACCCGAGGCCGCCGCAGCTCTGCTCTGGCTGCTGGCGATGGCCCTTGACGACGACACCATACCCCCTACCGGCATCATCCCCACATGGCGAGGCGGAGTGACCGCGGAGTGGCACGTCAACGGATTCGACCTGGAAATCGAGTGCGACCCAAGCGGAACCATGGAGTACAACTTCGCCGGCCCGGGAATGGAAGAATATGAGGGCCCTGTGGATGAAGCTCTGGTTCAACTCAAGCGGCACGTTGCAATGTTGCCCCATGACAGGAAGTAGACAATTCCCAAATGACATCGTCAACTCAGGAAGGACGCCTTGAAGACAGTCAGATTGTCATGCGGCGAGTCAGAGACTACGAAATTATCACGGACAGCAACGACGGCCCGCCGAGACCCTCCAGCAACGCTTTCATCCAAGATGGGCCCGACGGAGACGTTTCAGTTTACTTGGAATCTGAAACTACCCCAGCGCACATCACCCGGGAACACCCCGGAACATACGTCGTGGAAGTGGAAATATCGGCCATACGCGCCCAAGGTCTTGATGTGGAACGCGACCCCGTACCCGGCGACCCAGGTCATTGCAATATCACGGGACGCAAGAGCCGCGGGAAAGCCAGAGCAATAGCCCGTAGCTCACGCTGGGTTGGAGGATACGGGCCAACCTGGCCCACGTAGGTCAATACCCAGGAGAACGGGAGTAAAATACCTCCCTTGTCCAAATCCAAGCCGAAATCAAAGGAATGGTCATCTTGAAGCTTACCGGCAAATACGAAATCAGCGCCACACGGGAAACGGTCTGGGGTACCATTACCGAGCCGGCCTCGCTGCAGGGCTGCATCCCCGGCTGCCAGAAACTGGAGGATGTGGGCGACGGCAACTACGAGGCGTCTATCAGCGCCTCCCTAGGGCCGGTGCGGGGCAGCTTCAACGCCAAGGTGTCCATCCGGGACTGGAATCCCCACGAGTCGTACAGAATGATCGTCTCGGCCAGCGGGACCCCGGGGTTCGTTAACGGCGAGTGCTTCATCACGCTCACCGAGGACGGCGGCGTCACCACCGTCAGCGTCGACGGCGACGGCCAGGCGGGGGGCCTGCTGGCTCGCGTGGGCCAGCGGATGATGGAGAGCGCGGGCCGCACCATGATGGACCGTTTCTTCGGCTGCCTGGGCGAGGCGGCTGTGAAGGGTGGTTAGAATAAGGGGCGGACTTGGTAGCTGTCTCAAAACCCGCTGCAGTCCAAAACCGTCATTCCTCCGAAAGCAGGAATCCAGTGGTCCAGACCGTGCATCTGGCCGTTGAGATTAAGGGCATGGCAGTCCAAAACCGTCATTCCTGCGAAAGAAGGAATCCAGTAGCCCGGACCGTGTATCTGGCTGTTGAGATCAAGGGCCTGGCAGTCTCGAGATAGCCTCTTAAGCAGCCGGATATTCAACCCCCAACCTGACCCTCCCCCTCGAGGGAGAGGGGACACTTTTCGCAGGAGGTACCCGATGGAACGCAGAATTCCCACCAAGGAAGAGGTGCTGTCCTACCTGAAGGACGACCGCAACTGGGGCCGCTGGGGCGACGACGACCAGATGGGCGCCGTGAACATGATCACCCAGGAGAAGCGCATCGAGGCGGCCGGACTGATCAAAACGGGCCAGGCCATATCCCTCAGCCGCGATTTTCCAGTAATTCCGGCGCCCAACAACCCGACCCCGGCCATCCACTACATGAAGAAGGTATACCGCAGCCCCACCGCCGGGTTCTCCGCCGACTACTACGGCATCTCCTACCACGGCACGGCCACCACCCACCTGGACGCCCTGTGCCATGTCTGGGACGAGAACGGAATGTGGAACGGCCGCAATCCCGACGAGCAGATCACCATGGATGGCGCCCAGTGGGGCGCGGTGCATCACTGGAACCAGGGGCTGATCACCCGCGGCGTGCTGCTGGATGTTCCCAAGCACCGGGGCGGGGCCTATGTCACCATGGACACTCCCATCCACGGCTGGGAACTGGAGAACATCGCCAAAGAGCAGGGCGTCGAGATGCGCCCCGGCGACGCGCTGCTGGTCTACGGCGGGCGGGAGGCCTGGAACGCCGACGGCAACCCCATCTGGGGCAGCAACCCCCTGGAACGCCCGGGCCTGCACATGAGCTGCCTGCCGTTCATCAAGCAGTCGGACGTCTGCCTGCTGGGCTGGGACATGATGGACCACACCCCCAACGGCTACGACCTCTCGTGGGCGGTGCACGGCTCAATCTTCGCCTACGGCATCGGCCTCCTCGACAATGCACTGCTGCAGCCGCTGGCCGAGGCCTGCGCAGCAGAGGGCCGCTACGAGTTCATGATCACGATCAACCCGCTTCGGGTGGTTGGCGGTACCGGCTCGCCGGTCAATCCTGTGGCCATTTTGTAAGAGGATGTGCGGCAAATCCCCTCTCCCTTCGGGAGAGGGTTAGGGTGAGGGCGAAATCGCAGGTATTGGTCTCCTTGAGTACACAAGAACTGCTACCAATAAGTAACTGTCTCAAAATCCGCCAAGATCCAAAACCGCCATTCCCGCAAGGGACCCGTCATTCCCGCTTTCGCGGGAATCCAGTGGTCCAGACCGTGTATCTGGCCGTTGAGATCAAGGGCATGACAGTTTTGAGATAGTTACTAAGGGAAGGGGAACTGACGCGATACCCTTAACGCAACAAGGGGCGGGTTTGAAACCCGCCCCTACACAATGGTCGCTCTCTTACTGTCTACGCGGAGGTCGGCTCTGAACCCTCGTAGATGGAGTTCTCGAAGGACTTCACCTCGTGGCAGTTGCGGCACTCCCCCTGGCTGTAGCGGCCGTTGGCCGGCTCGATGACCCAATGGTGGCGGCATACGGGCGCATCCTCCAAAGCCACCGGCGCTTCCTGCGCCTTTTCCATTAACATGTCTCCCCTCCTCTATCACACAGTCGGAAACCGGAAAAATATTGCGTGGCGGGCACTGGAATAATCCAAGTACCCGCCACTTAAACGCTAGCCGGAACCGGCTGGGGGAGTCAATAATTTTTGGAGTATTTCTTTAACTAATTTGAGAAACACTCCAATTCATGGCCCGGGTCATGCAGCCAACTCCAGCGGCACCTCCTCCGGCGGGCCGGCAGCAGACGCGACCTTAACCGCCTCCGCCACCTGCGGGGCATCTATGGCCACATCAAAATACCGGCCGCACTGGATGCAGGACAGGTACTCTCCGTGGATATCCTTCCCAGCGTAGAGGTCTCCGTGGCACTTGGGGCAGCCGCGCAACTTGATCATTGGTGTCCTCCTTGAACTTTTTTCGCCGTCGATTTGGTTACTTGGGACAGATATTATAGCCGGAAATCTTACAGAAATGTTACGAATTACATACAAGTTTTGGGCTTCTTGCCGACTGTGGCCTCGGGCCGTAGAATGCCGGAAAGCTACGGGAGCCCGGCCCGCCCCGCCGCGGCAGGTGATCGGGCAGGTTGAGAAGAAGAGGAGAGCGAGATGGCAGGACTGAACCACCCCCTGGAGAATGTGAGAGTCATCGACCTGGGCCGCCACCAGGCCGGCCCACGCTGCGCCCAGGTCCTCGCCCGCATGGGCGCCGAGGTCATCAAGGTCGAGCGACTGGGCGGCGAGGAGACCCGATACCACGGCCCCTGGGTCAAAAAGCAGTCCTCCTACTGGGTCCAGTACAACTCCGGCAAGAAGTCCCTCTCCATCGACCTCCGCAAGGAGGAGGGCAAGGAGGTCCTCAGAGATCTGGTCAAGGTCTCCGACGTGGTGGTCCAGAACTTCAGGCCCGGCACCATCGAGAAGATGGGCTTCGGCTACGAGGCCCTCAAGGAACTGAACCCGCGCATCATCATGGTCAATGTCTCGGCCTACGGGCAGTTCGGTCCCTACACCGACAACATCGGCTACGACCCCATCGGTCAGACCATGTCGGGCATAACGATGGTCACCGGGGAGGAGGGGATGCCCCCCATCCGTACCGGCGTGCCCATCATCGACCGGATCACCGCCCTCCACGCGGCCATCGGCACCCTGGCGGCCCTCCACGAGCGGGAGACCTCCGGCGAGGGGCAGTCCATGGACGTGTGCCTGGCCGACACCGGCTACTCCATGACCGAGATACCTATCACCGCCTACCACGGCACCAAGATTCCCCCCAAGCGCGGCGACACCACCGCTCCCCCCTCCGGCATCTACCCCTGCAAGGAGGGCTGGGTGCTGATATCCGCGGGGGACCAACATCACTGGCACCGGGTGTGCAACGCCCTCGGCAAGCCCGAGTGGCTGGAGGACCCACGGTTCAACACCAGGCATGAGCGCCTCAACAACGCGGAACTGGTGAACCAGGCGATCCGGGAGCTCTTGGCCGACCGGACGATGGAGCAGGCGATTGCCCACTTCACCGACCACGATGTGGTGGCGGCGCCGGTGAACACCATCCCGCAGGCGGCGGAGGACCCGCACCCGTGGGAGCGGCGCGCCATGGTGGAGGTCCCGGACTTCCTGGCGGGAGAGATCGCGGTGTCCGGCGACTACTGGCACTTCTCGCGTACCCCCGTCAACATCGGCACCACGCCGCAGGTGGGGGAGCACAACGAAGAGGTGCTCTCCGGCATCCTGGGCTACAGCGAGGAGCAGGTCGAGCAGTTCCGGGACGGCCGCGTCATCTCCGAGGAACACTTCTACGACGACATCCCCGGCTAGGCACACCCCATTCCACAAGGGAGACAATTGCGTAGGGGCGGGCTTGAAACCCGTCCCTACCTTCTTAAAAGACTCAACAAGAATCCTGCGCCGAAAGTCGCCGCCAACTCAGGGCAATCGCATTCTAGCTTGATGCGCGATGCAGCCCCCGTCATTCCCGCGAAGCTTGTCCCGGACTTGATCCGGGAGCGGAAATCCAGAGGGTTCCGCGCCGATACAATCAGCTTCGAGCAGCGAGGCGTGGATTCCCGCTTTCGCAGGAATGACGACTTATTGGGCTCCATAAAAGTAGAATGCGTTTACCCTTGCCGCCAACCTGATTGACCACAACGGCGCCCTATGCTAATCTCTCAAACGCACTGAAGTAACCTCAGCATTGAATTAGATTTTTTCAGATTTTTGCAGGTTAAAGGGCGAGTGGTGACAATTGGTTGAGTCGAATTCCCCCGACAAGTTCCCCCGTGAAAAAGGGGACTGGCTCTCGCTCAAGGACGCCTGCCGCCTGCTGGACGTGAGCGACACCACGCTGCGGCAATGGGCCGACGCAGGACACCTGCGCGTTTACCGGACGCCCGGAGGGCATCGCCGTTTCTTGCGACAGGACGTCGAAACCATGACCGGCACAACCCGGCCCTCAGCGGAACAGGTTCGCGATGACCGGGGCGAGGGCCCCGCACTCCGGCGCATCCGCCGCCGCCTCTCCCAGGACAGCGTGCACCAGCAACCTTGGTTCCAGGGCGTGGAGCCGGAGGGGCACGACCGGATGCGCCTCTTCGGACGCCGCCTTCTCTCCCTGCTGATGCAGGAACAGGGGCCACGCCGCCGCAGGCAGGAGTTGCTGGAGGAGGCCCGCATTCTGGGACAGGAATACGGCTCGGAAATGTCGGAGAGAAGAGTCGCCCTTACCGACACGGTGGAGGCCTTCGTCTTCTTTCGCACCATGGTGCTCGACACCGCGCCGGCCTCCTCGTGGTCTAGGATACTGGAGACCTCCGACCGGGTTCTGACCGGTGTCTGTTACTCCTACCAGCGGACTGCCGAGACTACCGCCTCCAGGTAAGCCGCATCCACATCCTCTGAAAAGGCAGAGCCAAAGGGGCCAATAGAATGACTATGGACATGACCGATCGCAAGCTGCTCAACATCATACAGGGACCATTCCCGATGGTGGAGCAGCCCTATCTCGATCTGGCCCAGCAATTGGAAACCACCGAGGAGGACGTGCTGGACCGGCTCACGGAGTTGAAGCGTCAGAATGTTCTGCGCCAGATCAGCGCCATCTTCGACACCCGCCGTCTGGGCTACAAGACCACCCTGGTGGCCATGGCCTACGAGCCGGACAAGCTGCACCGGGCCGCCATGGAGATCAACCGCCACCCCGGCGTAAGCCACAATTACGCCCGCGAGGGCTCCTACTACAACCTCTGGTTCACCCTCGCCGTGCCGCCGGAACATGACCTGGAGGCCACGGCGAACCACATGGGCCGCAAGACCGGCGCCATGGAATCCCGCATTATGCCGACGATCCGGTTCTTCAAGATCGGCGTCAACTTCGACATGGTGAACCAGCAGGGCTCGTCGTACAACTTCAGGCCTGACGGCTTTGATAAGAACGCTGCGGACAGCTGGAACAAGCCGCAGCCCGTTACCGAGTGGGAAAAGGAAGCCATCAGGCAGATGCAAGAGGATCTGCCCCTGGTACCCCGGCCCTTCAATCCCGTCGCCGAGCGTCTGGGCATCACGCTCCCTGAGTTGTTCGCCTTGGGAGAGAACTTCCAGGAACGCCGCATCATGCGCCGCTACAGCGCGGTTTTGCACCACCGGCGCTCCGGCTTCCGCTCCAACGCAATGATCGTCTGGAAGGTGCCGCCGGAACGCTCCGAGGAAGTGGGCCTGATCATGGCCGGCCACAAGGCGGTGACCCACTGCTACGAGCGGCCGACCTTCCCCGACTGGCCCTACACGCACTTCACCATGGTGCACGCCACCACCCCGGAGGGATGCGAGCAATACAGCCAGGAAATCTCCGAGGCCACCGGCATCACCGACCGGCTCGCGCTCTACAGCTCTCGCGAGTACAAGAAAACCCGGGTCCGATACTTCGTCCCCGATTACGACGAGTACCTGACTTCCGAGTCCCTCGTTGACCTCGATTCGGTGGAAATGGACGAGGAAGAATTCGAGGAGATGGCCCCCCTGGCCTCCTCCGACGACTAGGCTGCCGCATGGTTTGGCGCTCATTCACCAGGTCCGAAAGAGCGACGGAGTCCTGAGCAAAGGCACATGACCACCTACTACCCTGTCTATCTGAACCTGCGCGGCCGCCGCTGTGTCATCGTCGGCGGCGGGACCGTGGCCGAGGGCAAGATCAGCCGCCTGCTGGACTCGGGCGCGGAAATCTGCGTGGTCAGCCCGGACGCCACGGCGGGAATCCGGCAGTTCGTCGCCGACGGCTCCGTTCGCTGGGAGCAGCGAACCTACGAGGAGGGCGACCTGGACGGGGCCTTCATCGCCATCGCCGCCACCAACATCCGCGAAGTCAACCGGCGTATCTTCGAGGAAGCCGAACAGCGCGGCGTGATGCTGAACGCCGTTGACGACCCGCCCAACTGCAGCTTCATCGCTCCTTCCATCGTGCAGCGCGGCCCGGTCACGCTGGCAATATCCACCGGCGGCGTCTCGCCTGCGTTGGCCCGCAAGCTCCGCGAGTCGCTGCAGACCTCTGAGGCCCTGGCCTGGGCCGACCTGTCCAGCATCATGGCCGTTGCCCGTTCTCACCTCCGGGAGACGGGGCAATTGGCTGGCATCGATCCCCAGCGCTGGCAGTGCTGCATCACCCCCCAGTTGCTGGCAATGGTCCAGGAAGGCAGGGCGGTCGAGGCCACCGAGTTCCTGCTCGCCGGGCTGACCGGCGACGACGGCCGCGGCCTGTGCGAAGACACTTCCCGGTGTCAGGTCGAAGAATGCCAGATGCGCCAGCCGAGGCAAGAGTCCCCTCAGCCAGCACAATCATTCCCTCTCCCTCAGGGGGAGGGTTAGGGTGGGGGTGAAAGCGTCCCCATGACTACCAGCCGGCCCATCCGCGTCGGGAGCAGGGGCAGCCCCCTCGCGCTGATCCAGGACGACGAAGCCATCGCGCAGCTCAAGGTCCGACACCCAGAGCTTGAGTTCGAGGTCGTGGTCGTACGCACCAGCGGCGACGCCAATCAGACCTCGCCACTGGCAGGCATGGGACTGGGCGTGTTCGTCAGCGAGCTGGAGGAGCGCCTGCTCTCCGGCGACTTGGACATGGCCGTCCACAGCCTCAAGGACATGCCCACGAAGCTCCCCGACGGGCTGACACTTGGCGCGATCATGGAGCGCCGCGACCCCCGCGATGTCCTAGTGAACCGCTGGAACTGCCCGATGGACGAGCTGCCCGATGGTGCCCGCATCGGGACCAGCAGCCCGCGCCGGGCCGCGCAACTGCGCCGCTTTGCTCCTGGTGTGGAGGTCGTCCCCATCCGGGGCAATGTGGAGACGCGCCTGCGCAAGGCCGACGGCGAGGAGGCCGACGGCGCGGTGCTGGCCGCTGCAGGACTGGCCCGGCTCGGCATGGAGGACCGGGTTTCCGACTACTTGTCACCGCAACGCTTCGTCCCGCCCCCCGGCCAGGGCGCCCTGGCCGTGGAGGTGCGAGCCGACGACCGGCGGATTCTGGACATCCTGGAATCCATCGAGCACCCGGCCACGCGGTTCGAAGTGACCGCTGAACGCGCTTTCCTCGAAACGCTGGGCGGTGGCTGCTCCATGCCCGTCGGCGCCTACGCCCGCTGCATGGGCCACGAGCTCCTGATGACCATCTTCCTCAGCAACCCGGAGGGTTCACGCGTCTTCAGCGCCAAGGTCGACGGCCTGAAGCACGACCCGAAGCAACTGGCCAGCGACGCCTACTTGGCCGTGGCCGAGCGCGGCGGCGCCGACCTACTCGAGGGCGCCCGCCAACCCCAGGGCCCCCCGGCGACTGAGAACCTGTAGCCAAGAACTTGGTAGACTTATCTTCCGCCAAGTCAAAATGCCGAAAGGCCATCTCCCACGCACATGAGGAGGCGCAACAGTGCAAAGGGCCCTGCACCTGAGGACGACGGTACAGCCGGGAGGCAAAATCGAAATCGTAGACCAGGCTCTTCCTGTAGGGGAGTCTGTTGGCGTGGTGGTAAGTCAATCGCCGGAATCGGCAGGACGGTCCGCAATTGACATACTGGCTGAAGCACCGGGACATCTCCTATTCAAAACGGCGGAAGACGTGGCGTCGTATCTGAAAGAAGAACGGGACTCGTGGGATCGCTAGTACTTCCCCCCAGCGGACCTGTCTACCTCGACGCGAGCGCCTTTATCTACAGCGTGGAACGTATCGAACCTTACCGGGCACTAATCGAACCCATTTGGCAACAGGCTCGGGATGGACAGTTCACAATCGTAAGCAGCGAACCGGTAGTCTCCGAAATCCTGGTCCGGCCCTTGAGGGAAGGCAACAGAATTGCCGAAACACTATTTCGCTCGTTGCTCGGAGCCAATGAGGTGCGGCTAATCGCGGCTACGCGCTCACTGTGGGAGGAAACCGCGCACCTGAGAGCTGAAACCGGATTGAAGATCCCGGACGCGCTTCACGCCGCTACCGCCCGGCACGCTGAATGCACTCTTTTTGTCACAAATGATGGGGATTTTCGACGCGTCGGAGATTTATCCGTAGCAGTTCTGAATGACCTGCTGGAAGAAGTATAGCCCGAGATGAACCCACCCACCGGCAAGGTATACCTCATCGGCGCGGGCCCCGGGGATCCGGGGCTGCTGACCGTGAAGGGCCGCGAGGCGCTGGAGCGGGCAGATGTGGTCGTCTACGACCGGCTTGCCCACCCGTCGCTGCTGGACTATGCCCCGCCTTCCGCCGAGCGCATCTTTGCCGGCAAGGCGCGGGGGCAGCAGGAGCTGACCCAGGACGGCATCAACGCCCTGCTGGTGGAGAAGGCCAAGGCCGGTCTGAGAGTCGCGCGGCTGAAGGGCGGCGACCCCTTCGTCTTCGGGCGCGGCGGCGAGGAGGCCCTGGCGCTGGCCCGCAACGGCGTCCCCTTCGAGGTGGTGCCAGGGGTGTCGTCGGCCATCGCTGCCCCGGCCTACGCCGGCATCCCCGTGACACACCGCGGCATCGCCACCGGCTTCACCGTCGTCAGCGGTAGCGAGGACCCGTCCAAGCCCGAGTCCACCGTGCGCTGGCAGGAACTGGCCCGCTCCCTGACCGCCCAGGGCGGCACCCTGATGACGCTGATGGGCTGGGCCTCCATCGAAAAGATCCTCGATGCCCTGCAACAGGCCGGGCTGCCCAGCGACACCCCCGTCGCCCTGGTGCAGTGGGGCACCTGGAGCCGCCAGCGAACCGTGACCGGCACCCTCGCCGATGCAGCCGGAAAGGGCCGGGCCGCAGGGCTGACCGCTCCCGTCGTGGCCGTCATCGGCGAGGTGGTGAACCTGCGCGAGGAGCTGGCCTGGTTCGACAACCGCCCGCTCTTCGGCAAGCGAGTGCTGGTCACCCGCTCCCGCACCCAGGCCTCCCGGATGTGCGAGCTGCTTGAAGACGCCGGGGCCGTAGCCGTCGAGCTTCCCGCCATCGCCATCGCGCCGCCCGATGACTTCGCGCCGCTGGATGATGCAGTTGGCCGCCTGTCTGAGTACGGATGGGTCGTCTTCGCCAGCGTCAACGCCGTCGACTCGGTGTTCGACCGGCTTGACTCAATGGGAAGGGACGCCCGCGCCTTCGGGAAGGCCCGCGTCGGCGCCATCGGCCCCGCCACCGCCGCCGCCCTGGAAAAGCGCGGCATTCGCCCCGACTTCACGCCATCGCGCTCCGTGTCGTCGGCCGCCCTCGAGGAGTTGGCCGCGCACGACTGGCACGGCGTCCCCGTGCTGCTGCCTGCCGCCGACATTGGCCGCGACGAGCTGTCTGATGGCCTGTCCCGCCTCGGCGCAGAAGTTCAGCGAGTAACAGCCTACCGCACCATCACACCACCCGACGCCGCGCAACGGGCCAGGGACGCCCTGGCTGACGGCATCGACATCGTCACCTTCACCAGTTCGTCCACGGTCCGCAACCTGCTGGCCCTGCTGGAGGAGGATGGCCCAAGCTTGGCCGGCAGCCTCATAGCTTGCATCGGCCCCGTGACCGCCGACACCGCCCGCGAGTTAGGCCTCCGCGTGGACATCGTGGCCGACGACCACACCGTAGATGGCCTCGCGCTTGCGTTGAGCCAACGATTTTCCGACGCCAAATCCATAAATCAAGAAAATCCAATAATCATATAAATCACAGTTCAGACAAAGGGAGTAGCGCCATGACCGGCTACAACGCCTATCCCGAGACCCGTCTGCGCCGCCTGCGCGGCAACGACTCCCTGCGCAACCTGGCCCGGGAGACCCGGTTGTCCCCCAAGGAGTTCATCTATCCCATGTTCGTGATGCACGGGCAGGGGGTGCGTGATCCCATCGAGCCCATGCCGGGCTGCTACCAGGTTTCGCTGGATGTGATGTCCGAGGAAGTCGGCGAGGCAGCGGAATTGGGCATCGGCGGCGTGCTGCTCTTCGGCCTGCCCGCCGAGAAGGACCCGCTGGGCCTGGAGGGCTACGACCCCGAGGGTATCGTGCAGGAAGCCGTCCGCACCATCAAGCGCGACCATCCCGACATGCTGGTGTCCACCGACGTCTGCATGTGCGAGTACACCGACCACGGCCACTGCGGGGTCATCGACAACGGCCGCATCGACAACGATGCCACGCTGGAGCTGCTGGCCCGCACTGCCCTGTCCCATGTGCAGGCCGGGGCCGACCTGCCCGCCCCGTCAGCCATGATGGACGGCCAAGTCTGGGCCATACGCCAGGCCCTGAACGCCGAGGGCTACGACGACACCCCCATCATGGGCTACGCCGCCAAGTTCGCCTCCGCCTTCTACGGCCCCTTCCGCGTGGCGGCAGGATCCACGCCCCAGTTCGGAGACCGCAAGACCTACCAGATGGACCCGGCCAACTCGCGCATGGCCATGCGAGAGATCGAGAGCGACATCGCCGAGGGCGCCGACATCGTGATGGTCAAGCCCGCCATGGCCTACATGGATGTGATCCGCGAGGCCCGCGAGCGCTTCAACCACCCGCTGGCCGCCTACAATGTCAGCGGCGAGTACTCGATGGTCAAGGCCGCCTCCCAGCAGGGCTGGGTCGACGAGCGCCCGGTCACCACCGAGCTCCTGACCGGCATCAAGCGCGCCGGCGCCGACATCATCATCAGCTATTTCGCCAAGGACGTCGCCCGCTGGCAGCAGGAGTAATTCCTCGCCTGCGGCACCTCTGGCAAGCACCTTCCCTCTCTACTCAGGGATGGGAGGAGAAAGGCGTCCCGGTTACAGGGTGGACTCAATGATTTTTGGCTCCAGCGACATCACATACCTATACAAAAGTGCAGAAAGCCTGGTTTTCACCGAATTGCTGAAGCGCGGCGTTCTGCCCTACCGGATCTCGGGCGGCGGCATCGGCGTCAGCACCGTCATGGGCCGCCGACTGGAGCTGCAGACCATCTTGCCTTCCGTCGAGAGCACGGAGGAAGAATGCCATTTTGCCGCGCCCGACTTCCGGCCACGGCCAGAGCTCTTCTTTCTCTGCATGGAGTTTGATGGCGAGGAGATCGACAGCGTCTGGGTCCTTCCATCCATATCCTTCTTTGTCTACGCCGAGCCCGACGAAGAGCATGGCCTGGTCATACTCAGGCTCGACTCCGCGCGCCCCGACTCATTTGCTGAGTCCCTGCGTGAGTATGTCTCCTTCTTCCGCAATCGTTGGGAGCCCATTGTCCAGTTCGACCACCTGCAGCAATACATGCCCCCGCTGACTGCGCCCGGGTTCCAGCGAGCCTGGGAGGACTTCGAGGACATTCTGATGCTGATGGAGTTCTCCGAGTCCCGCGACCGGGCTGCGGAAGAGCGCATCCCCCTGGAACCGCCTGACCCCGATTCCGGCGACGGCCGGCGTTCGATCGCGTTGACCCCCGAGGCAGAAGAAGACCTGGACGGCATCCCGGCAGACGACCGGGACGATGTCCTGCAAGCAATTCGCTCCCTGGCCGACGACCCCACTCCATCCGGTTCGATCCGTCTCGAAGGAGGCCCCGGAAACTACCGGGTCCGCAGAATCCCCTAACCCACGCTAAAACACGAGGAAAGCCATGCAGCTCGCCAAGTCCGAAGCCCTTTTCGCCGAAGCCCAGCGCCTGATGCCCGGAGGCGTCAACAGCCCGGTGCGGTCGTTCCGCGCCGTAACCGGAACGCCGCCCTTCATCGCGTCGGGCGGCGGCGCCCGCGTAACCGACGTCGACGGCAACGAGTACATCGACTATCTCGGCTCCTGGGGGCCGCTGGTGCTGGGCCACGCCCACCCCTCGGTCGTTACCGTCCTCGAGAGGGCGGCTAGGGGCGGCTCCAGCTTCGGCGCACCGGTGGAGCAGGAGGTACAGCTCGCCCGTCTGATCACCGGCGCCCTGCCCAGCATCGAGTCGCTTCGGCTGGTCAACTCCGGCACCGAGGCCTGCATGAGCGCCATCCGGCTGGCCAGGGCCTTCACCGGCCGCGACAAGATCATCAAGTTCGCCGGCAACTACCACGGCCACGCCGATGGCCTGCTGGTGCGCGCCGGGTCGGGCGGCCTGACCCACGGCATCCCCACCAGCGCCGGGGTGCCCGAGTCCTATGCCAGCGAGACGCTGGTGGCCGACTTCAATGACTTCGACTCCGTGGAGCAGCTATTCAACAGCTACCCGAACGCCATCGCTGGCATCATCGTGGAGCCAGTGGCCGGCAACATGGGCGTGGTCCCTCCCGCCCCGGGCTTCCTGGAGGGACTGCGCCGCATCACCGCCCACGACGGCGCCATGCTGATCTTCGACGAGGTGATCACCGGCTTCCGTGTTGGAGCAGGAGGAGCCCAGGGACTGTACGGGATCATGCCCGACATCACCACCCTGGGGAAGATCATCGGCGGCGGACTCCCTGTGGGCTGCTACGGCGGGCGACGCGAGATCATGGAGCGCGTGGCCCCGCTGGGCGACATGTACCAGGCCGGCACGCTGTCAGGCAACCCCTTGGCCGTCAGCGCCGGGGTTGCCACTCTGACCGAGCTGCAGAAGCCCGGCGTCTACGAGCAGATCGACCGGCTGGCCGTCCGCCTCACCGAGGGCATCAGCGCCGCCTTCCGCGACGCCGAGGTGCCGGGCACCATCAACCGCGTCGGCTCCATGTTCACCGGCTTCTTCAACCCCGGCCCCGTCGAGTCGCTGGCCCAGGTGGAGCAGTCCGACGCCGCTGCCTACGGCCGCTACTTCCACGCCCTGCTGGAGCGCGGCGTCTACATCGCCCCGTCCCAGTTCGAGGCAGGCTTCGTCTCCACCGCCCACACCGAGTCCGACATCGACACCACCATCGAGCGGGTGCGGGAGGCGCTGGCTGAGCTGGGGTAGCTCACTACACTGTAGTAAAATTAGAGGCAGTCAAGCTCGGTCTTCCATTGGAGGATTTCCTGTGGGCTATCCAATAAATGAAATCCCTGCTCCAAGAAGCGCTGACCGTCCAAGGGGAAGCGTGAAGCATCCGTTTGTAGCCTGGCTTCTAGCAGCCCGTCTGAGGATTATCTGGAGACCAGCAGCGTGGGAGGGTGCGGATTCGTGAATGCCGGGAGGGTCCGTGGGAACTGGCCGACGGCGAGCCGGGGAGACCTGAGGTTACTGCCTCTGCCTGGTGCATTGCCTGGGCGTCCGGCCCCGAACCGGAACAGCTTGAGCAGATTGTGGCCGGCGCAGATCAGCAGCCACTCCCGGTTCACCTTCTCCAAGCCCCGCAACAGGAACTGCCGGAAGCCACGGCCCTGCTTGATCTGACCGAACACCGGCTCCACCGTCTCCATCCGCAGGGCGTAGCGCTCACGGCCTCGTTTGGTTCGCAGCTTGCGTCTCATCCGCTCCCGGGCCGACAGTCCCTTGGGTATCCGTCCCCGGGGCGCGGGCTCCGGCCTCGTGCCGTGGCGGGTCTTCTCCGGCGCGATGTACGCGTCAACTCCCAGGGCCTCCAACTCGGCCACCGCTTGGGCCGAGTAGTAACCGGCGTCGGCGGACAGTTCCCTGGGCGTCTCTCCCGTGTTCAGTATGGTCTCCCGGGTCATGGCCACCGCCTGCCCCTTGTCCGAGACTTGGCCGGTGGCCCGGGCCGCCACGATCACCTGATGCTCATGGTCCACCACCGCCTGACAGTTGTACGACTGCTGGAAGTCCTGCCCTCCAGGACCGGGCATGATGCGTGAGTCGGGGTCGGTGAAGTTGCGCTGCGTCTTGTCATCGGGAACTCCGGGATGCTCCCTGCCCTCAACCTCGGCCTGCTCCGCCGCCGCCTGCGCCTCGGCCTCCAAGGCCGTCTTGGCCTCCCTTATCTTCCGCAGCCTCCCCTCACGGAAGGACAACTCCTCCGGCAGTTCGTCGCCCCGCTTGTCCCGGCCGTACCGGCGGTCCTCCTCCTCATCCACCTCCTGAGCCCGGCGCAGCAACTCGTCCACCTCGGCCTTCAACTGCGCCTCCTTCTCCTTCATACGACCGTAGCTCATGGCCTTGTGCTTCGATGCGTTGGCCCGCACCTTGGTGCTGTCCAAGGCCACATGGCCCAGTTTCACCAGACCAGCCTGCCGACACAGTTCCAGCACCTGGTGGAACAAATCGGCCAACGCCGCCAGATGGTCCTTGCGAAAGTCGGAGATGGTGCGGAAGTCCGGGGTGTTGTTGGCTGCCAGCACCCGGAAGGCGATGTCCTCGTGGAGACGCTGTGCGATGCGCCGCGACGATGCCACGCCGGTGCAGTAGCCGTAGAGCAGCACCTTGACCATCATCCTGGGATGGTAGGGAGGGCCGCCCCGCTCCTCACCCTGGTAGCGGGCGGTGATGGCCGAGAGGTCCAGATGCTCCACCAAGTCGGATATGAAGTAGGCCAGGTGGTCCTCGGGGAGCCACTCCTGGAGGGCCGCCGGCAGCAGCAATTGTTGCTCGGGGTCGTAGGGACGGAAAGTCTTGCTCATCGGCGTATCCCCATGCTGGAGGTTTCTCCCATCATAACCCCAGCACCATAGCATCGGAGTTTCTCGGACGGACTGCTAGCCTCTGGTCGAATGATAGTCTTCTCTTTCCGGCACTTCGGCAAGCCAATGCGAGTTGACTACAACACAGGCGACGTTTGGCAGGCAGGTGAGTAGAGAATCGGAATTCCGTGGCCTCTATGCCAGAGCACTCACCGTCGTTTCAGCGCTTTCAGTCCTGTGCTTGGTCTCGGCTGTGGCGCTGTCCATTTATTCGGATTCCCTTGAAAGACCCGGCGGAGCGGTCGAGTCATCAATAGAGCAACTCTGGAGGGCATTTTACGTCCTGATTGGCGCTGTGGTCGGATTTCTTACTGGTCCCAGGCTTACCGCGAACAGAAATCCAGACACCTAATTCGCCTCGTCCCCCGCCCCCTCTCCAAACTCCACCGCCTCCCCCTCGTTCACATTGAACCAGCTATCGGGCTGCCCTGCCGCTGACTCCGCTTTCCGGCGCCGCACCACCCGCACCCCCAGCGTCGCCAGCATGCCGTCGATCCGGTCCAGGGCGGCGGCGCCCTCCACCGTGGCCTCCCGGCGCAGGGCCAGCAGCTCCGAGGTCATCTTCAGCGCCAGCTGCACCCCGGCCAGGTTCAGTCCCATGTCGTCGACGAAGTGCTTGATCAGCCGCAGCCGGGCAATGTCCTCGTCGGAATAGGTGCGCAGCGCGCCCATCCGCAGCGGCACCACGAACCCTGCCCGCTCGTACTTGCGGAGCGTCTGCGGGTGCATGTCCAGCGTTTCCGCCACCACGCTGATCAGATATATGCCCTGTGCCTGCTGCATTGTCATGGCTGGCCCCCTGTGCCGGACGACATCCGACATAGCCTTCTTATATCCGTAAGGAAGAATTCTGTCAACAAGATATCCGAATAATCACTGCAATTATATCAAGTAACATAGTTTACTATATAAGTAGTTGACACAGTACATATCAACTGATATAGTCTTCTCATACCAGTGATCGGAGGGACAGGAAATGGCAGCGACCGAGTTGACGAACAGGCCCGAGGCGGAAACCAGGGTGCAGGAACTGAGCGACAAGGTGACCCGGCAGGTGTCTGACATCCTCGAGCAGGCCCGCCGGACCAAGCCCGTCGAGAAGCCCGTGCTGGCCTACCGCGTTCCCAGCGCCGGGGTCCGCTACTACTTCTAGGGGATCACGAGAAACCACGACAAATTGCACGGAAGAACCCTACCGGATCAGGATTGAGGAGAGATTCATGATGTTGCAGCGAAGGAACCACTTCAGCCCCTTCAGTGAACTACGGCAGATGCAGGACAACATGGACCGGATGTGGCGCCGGTTCGGCACCTCCAACCACGAAGACAGCAGCGGGATGGAGGCCTGGGCGGCCCCGCTGGACGTCGTAGCCGACGGCGACGACTTCGTCGTGCGGGCCTCCATGCCCGGCGTGTCCCCGGACAACATCCAGGTGTCCATCGAGGACAACGTCCTGACCATCCGCGGCGAGACCGCTACCCACTTCGAAAGCACCGAGGGTAACTACCTCATGCGGGAGCGTCGCAGCGGGTCCTTCCACCGTTCCCTGCGCCTGCCCGACACCGTCGACCAGGACAGGGCAGAGCCCCGCTACGAGCACGGCGTGCTGACCATCAGCCTCCCCAAGGCAGAGGAAAAGAAGGCCAAGCAGTTCGAGGTCAAGGTCGCGGAGGGCCCGGCAGCCATCGAGGCCAGCTAGCCCAAGTCAGCGGGGCACCATGATGCCCCGCCCAACTTAAATAACGCAGGGAGGAGACCCCGAGTCCCCTCCCCGCTCCCTTTTCCCGGGGTTACTCGGCGCAAACAACAGCAGGGGCGGATTTGAAACCCGCCCCTGCTCCTTTGCTGCGGTGGGCTTGACCAGCAAACAAAGATGTAGGGGCGCACGGCTGTGCGCCCCTATACTTTGCCAGAAACAACCTTGCCGGGGGAGGCTAGGTGCCGTAGCGAGCGGCAGCCAGGGGGTCGCTGTACTCCTGGTTCTTGGTGGCCCAGAACGCGGCGGCGATGTCGTCGCAGGCCGCTACCAGGTTCTCGGCGTTCTCCATGCTGACAGTCTGCTTGCACTGGCCGGCCAGCTTCAGGGCCGCATTGAACTTCCCGGCGATCTCGCCGGCGTCGGTGCCGGGCCATGCGTAGTCGGCCCAGAGAATCCGCAACTCTTCCTTGCACTTCTCGGCGTGCTCTTCCTTCACCTGGACATAGCGGTTGAAGGTGTTGGCGAAGGCCTGGTGAGCGGACATTTCCGATCCGGGAGCCGGGTGCTCCAGGTTCTGCATCCGCAGCACCATCTTCTGGACTGTCTGTGCCGCTATCTTGGCTGATACGGGATCATAAATGCCGCAGGGAATGTCGCAGTGGGCCTTGGCTACCTCGGGCTTGAGCCATCCAAGGGGGTTAAACATCGTGCCCCTCCTAAAGTCTTGATTTGAGGATATTCCGACCCGTCGCCCTGGGGCGGTCGCGTCAATCCAAACTGTCAAAAGGTTAAAGGAAAACCCCTATCGGCGCAACCCACCGCGTCCCTTCCCACTGGACTATTGGAATGTCTCCGGATTTCCAAGCCCATCAGCCCTGAGCTTGTCGAAGTAGCAGCCTTCAGAATCCCTCGATGGATCGACAGTCCCACCACCGGCAGATCAACTGCGGCATTGCAGTCGTCTTGAGCCGGTGACACCTGCCTATTGCAATCCGCCATAGAACGCCTGTACGCTATCGGCCATCCGCCCTCTGCGCCCATCGCTGACAGACTGAATGCCTGCTTGAGCTCTGAATTCATGGGGAAAGACCCACTTTCTCCGTTCCACACCGGCATCGGCCGCCTTAACCGATTTCGTCGCAAGTGTCGCATAATGTCCGATAATGTCGCGCTTTTCAGAAAAACCCATCCCCCGCACAGGGCTATCGCATTAGGAAATCCACAATTCGTTATTCCCGCGAGGTTATTCCCGCGAGAGCAGGAATCCAGCGGCGCTTGCTGATAACTGCTCGATTCAATCAGGGCAAAATCGTTTTGCGATAGTTTCTTGGTCCCGAGCCTGTCGAAGGGCGAGTCGTCAGAATCCCTTGGTGAATCGACAGGCCCATCACCGATCGACTAGCTGCGACTTTGCAACCCGCCGCTTGCCTCCCCACACTTTGGCGGACTTCTTTGCCGTCCGTCCCCTGACCCCTGTGTATCATCGTGTATCATCCTTCCACCAACATTGTTGAGTAAACATCCGCTTGACGATATTCGTTGCATACTTGGGGATATTAATCACAAAAAGATGCATATCAAGAGATTTTCTTCATCGGTTAACTTTTACCATCGATAATTTGGGTTGACACTCCGTTAGGCACTGCCTAATATTGCGCCTATCCATAGCCGAACGCGTCGGCTGATGGCGAATTTTCATATACTTCCCAGGAGACTTATGCTCAATCTCTTGCATCTCCGTCCAAGACTGTTGATTACTGTTCTGGTGGCTGTCGCCCTGGCAGCCGTAGTGGCCTGCGGCAGCGCCGAGCAGCCGGAGGAACCCGCAGCAACCACGGCTCCCGCCGCCACAACGGCGCCTTCGGGCTCTGGCTCGGCACCGGCTGCAACTACGGCACCGGCTGCGGCCACATCGGCAGCCGCTCCCACTGCCGTTCCCACGCCCCCGCAGGTGGTGACCGCCGTGGTCCCCACTCGCGGCGTGGTTGAGGCCACCGAGGGCGAAAAGCCCTGGGCCAAGTTCGCGGACCAGGGAGTGCAGACCCGCGTAATGAACAATGCGGAGGCGGTGCTGCCCGACCACTGGGACCTGCACCAGTCCTGCTGCAACCCAGGTCCCGCTGCATCACGCGACCTGTTCAACAACCTGCTCATCTATGACCCCACCGACCAGTTGACTCTAGTCGGCGACCTCGCCAAGAGTTGGGAATGGTCTGACGACGGGCTGACGGTAACCTTCAACCTGTGGGAGAACGCCGTGTGGTCAGACGGCGAGGCCGTGACCGCCGATGACGTGGTCTTCAGCCTCGACCGGATGATCCAGCAGGACGTTTCCCGCCCCAGGGTGAAGAACATCACGCCGTACTACGACGGCTCAGAAGCCATCGATCCCAACACCGTGGCGGTGAACACGAAGTTCCCCACCCCGGCCGCCTTCCTCCCCTTCCTGGCTGTGGACTTTATGTCCATTCTGCCCAAGCACGTGCTGGAAGGAAGGGATGACGCGGAAGAATTCTTCGACGACCCGGATAACATCGTCGGCTCCGGCGCTTTCATATTTGTTCCCGGCAGCCTGCAGATCGGCGAGGCCTGGGAGTTCGAACGCAACCCCAACTACTTCAAGGACAACCTTCCCTTCGCCGACGGAAAGAAGACCTTTTACATTACTGACAAGGACCGCTTCATCACGGCCTTCCATAATGACCAGGTGGACATAGTCCATCGCGGGTCCCTGCTGCCCCTGACCGACATGGTTTCTTTCAAGAACAATTGGGAATCCGACGGGCTGGGCGTGGTCTACTCGCCGGGCTTCACCCTCCAGGGATTGACCAACATGAAGTGGACGGCCCCGCCGTTCGAGGACGCCAGAGTCCGACGCGCCGTCTTCCTGGCCATGGACCGCAAGGAAATGGCCGACGTTGACAAGTTGGGCTTTGCCAAGATGGGGCAGCCCTTCTTCCCAGGCTCTCCCTGGTCCCAACCCGATGAGGTGGTCGCGACCTGGCCCGGCTTCCGCTATGTGGACGCCGACGGAAACCTGTACGAGGACGACCCCATCGGAGTCGACGGGTTGACCAAGCACCCCGACGACATCGCCGAGGCCAAGCGGCTGATGGCGGAAGCTGGCTTCCCCGACGGCTTCTCAGCCAACTACCACACCTACACGGCCAACAGGAACATTCCGGTGATCCTGAAGCAGCAGCTCTCGGACATCCTCGGTATTGAGCTCGACATCAAGATTACCGACACCGCCGCCACCATCGCTGCCGAACAGGAACAGGACTTCAGCCACTTCGTCAGCGTGCACAACGGCCCCAACATCGTTGACCCGGACGACCTGCTGAGCGGCGTGTACCTGGCAGGAGCGCCCCGTAATCCGCTGGATTACGAAGACCCGGAAATCCGGGCAATCTTCGAGCAGCAGAAGAGCGAGCCCGACCTGGCCAAGCGGCAGGCACTCATCCGTGAAGCCGAGGCCATCATCCTGAAGGGCGAGCACCACATGATCCAGTACTACTGGTACGGCGACCCCCGCTGGATCGTGCCAGAAAGGGTCAAGAACTATGTGCCCAGGCAGACCGTCCAGTACGGCATGGGTATCGAGCATCTCTGGATGGAAGAGTAAGACCTGTTTTAACCGTGTCGGGTCCCCTGCCGGAAATTTCCGGCAGGGGGTCCGACCTTTCATTGGAGACCCATCCGGCCGGTGAGCGCCCGAGCCAAAAAGTGGATACGAGCTTATGACTGGCTATATCCTCCAACGGCTGTCCCTTTTTCTTCCGACACTGATCCTTGCTTCTTTCTTGGCATTCGCCATCATGCGAATCCTGCCGGGCGATCCGGCTATTGCCATGCTTGGCGGGGCGGAAGGAAGCTTCACCCAGGAAGACCTCGACCTGGTTCGGGAGAAACTGGGCACAAACCGTCCCCTCCATATCCAGTACGGCACCTGGATCGGCGACCTGTTCCTGGGCGACTTGAACGAGTCCTACTTCCACCATGTTCCAGTGGCCCAGCTCATGAAGGACCGGTTCCCGGTCAGCACCCAGCTGGCAGTTATGGCCCTGATCCTTTCCTACATTGTGGCCATTCCCCTTGGTGTGCTTTCGGCGGTCAAGCAGGACTCCATTTTCGACCACGCCGCCAAGATATTCACCATCGCCGGCGTGGCCCTGCCCACCTTCTGGGTCGGCATCCTGATGCTCTTCATCCTGGGGTACTACTTCAACTGGGTACCCCCGCTGGACTACGCCGACCTGTGGGAAAACCCGTGGACCAACATGACGCAGATGATCTTCCCGGCCTTGGCGCTTGGCTACTTCAACACCGCCTTCGCCGCCCGGCTCACCCGCTCCACCATGCTGGAGGTGATGCACGAAGATTACATCCGCACCGCACGATCCAAGGGCCTGAGGGAACTGTCGGTTGTGGGACGTCATGCCATCAAGAACGCCTTCCTGCCTGTGATCACCATCATTGGTTTCCAGCTGGGACGGCTCTTCGGTGGCGCGGTCGTCATTGAAGCGATATTCGTTGTTCCAGGCATGGGTACGCTGCTGGTGCAGAGCGTCCTCATCCGGGACTATCCCGTCGTACAGGCTATAATCCTGTTGATAGCCCTCGTCGTGCTGGTACTCAACCTCGTCGTCGACCTGCTGTATGGTTGGCTGAACCCCAGGATCCGGTACGCCTAGGAAAACATTCCCAGCTACCCAATCCCGGTACCTAATTCCGCCGTCCAGGAGTTCCCATGATTGGAGGATTACCACAGGAGTCAACGGGGGCACGTCGGGACATAAGACTGCCAGTGTACTCACGTGTCCTGTCCGGGGTGATCGACTTCTCCCGTCGCAAGCCTCTGGGTGCCATTGGCGGCGGCATACTGCTCATCCTGGTTCTGATCGCCATCTTCTCTCCGCTGATATCTCCTCATGACCCTTATCAAATCCGTGGAAACGCCATACTTCAGTCTCCCGGAAGCGAGTTCTGGCTGGGTGCCGACTCCCTCGGCCGGGATGTGCTTAGCCGCCTGTTCTACGGCGGCAGAATCTCCCTGTACGTCGGGTTGGTCAGCATCGCCATAGGAATCACCGCAGGTTCGTTCCTTGGCGCTGTTAGCGCCTACTTCGGCGGTAAGGTCGACCTGATCGTCCAAAGATTCGTGGACGCCTTCATCGCTTTCCCCGGCATCATCCTGGGGCTGGCCATCATGGCAGTGTTGGGATCATCGGTGAACAACATCATCTTCGCACTTATATTGGTGCTGGCGCCAAGCGCCATCCGCACCATTCGCTCCCAGGCCCTTGCGGTGAAAGAGATGGACTACGTGCTGGCTGCCCGGGCCATGGGCGCCGGCGACATGCGCATCGTCATCCGGCACATCATCCCTAACTGCATGGCCATTTTCATCATCCTCTTCACCCTGAACCTGGGCTACGCCATCATTGTGGAGGCCACGCTCACCTTCCTCGGGGTCGGCGTACCGCCCGATGTCCCAAGCTGGGGCGGGATGCTCGCAGAGGGCGGCATTGCCTACCTGAGGGATGCCCCATGGCTGGCCATCGCCCCCGGCATAGCCCTTTCCCTCGCAGTATTCGGAGTCAACCTGCTGGGCGACGCGCTCCGCGATGTCCTGGACCCACGCCTGAGGGGTACTTAGAAACAGTCTCTAAAATCCCCTCCCCATGAGGGAGTGAAGAGGGCAGGCAAAGAAAGCCACAGTCCAGAGGCCCTGGCCGGTAACCCATCAACGGCACCCGAACGGAATAGTTTTGAGCAGGAGCACATCAATATAGTTTCATAATCTTCCGAAACGAGGGGGTGCACCATGTCCGTACTTCACAGGTTGGGCACGAAGAACCTGGTTATCGCTCTGATCGCGCTGGCACTAGTGGCAATACTGGCCTGCGGCAGTGCCGAGGAACCCACAGAAGCACCCGCCGATCCTACGGCCGCCCCGGCTCCGGCAGCTACCGCAGCCGCTACCTCCGCAGCTCCCGGGGCGACCACGACGACAACCACTGGCGCCACCGCCACGCCGGCTCCGATCGTCGCTCCGACTTCCCCGCCTATCGCTGTGGGCACAGTGGTCGTGCCAACCCGCGGGGTGGCAAGTTCCGCAGCCGTAAAGCCCTGGGAGTCCTTCGCTTCCCAGGCCAAGTATGGCGGGCTTCTGCGCAACGCCGAGCCGGTCCTGCCCGACCACTGGGACCTCCACCAGTCCTGCTGCAATCCCGGGCCAGCCGCCGCCCGCGATTTGTACAACAACCTCGTAATGTTCGACCCCACCGACCAGAAGACCATCATCGGCGACTTGGCGGCAAGCTGGGAGTGGGCCCCCGACGGGCTGAGCATCACCTTCAGGATCTGGGATAACGCCATCTGGTCTGATGGGCAGCCCGTTACGGCCGATGATGTCGTGTTCAGCCTTAATCGCATGGTTTCCGCCGATGCGTCCCGTCCGAGGGTGAAGAACCTCCGCCCCTATTACGCGGGCTCGGAGGCCGTGGACTCCACGACCATCCAGGTGAACACCCTGTTCCCCAATCCCGCGGCCTTCCTGCCGTTCATGGCCATCGACTTCATGTCAATCGTCCCCAAGCATATCCTGGAAAACGCCGCAGAGCCGGAAGATCTGTTCGACGACCCGGCCAATATCGTCGCATCCGGCGCCTACCGGTTTGTCAGCCACCAGATCGGCCAGAGCTGGGAGTTCGAGCGAAACCCCGACTATTTCAAGGACGGCCTTCCCTTCGTCGACGGGAAGAAGACCTTCGTAATAATCGACAAGGACCGGTTCATCACCGCCTTCCAGACCGATCAGGTCGATATCTCCCACCGGGGCGCCGGAGGGGCAATACCTCTCATCGACATGGTCTCCTTCAAGGACCAGTGGGAGTCGGAGGGACGCGGCGTCGTGCAGCCTCCTGGGGCCACCATCCAGGGGCTCTTCAACATGAACTGGACGGTACCGCCTTTTGAAGATCCCAGGGTGCGCCGCGCTGTCTTCCTGACCATTGACCGCAAGGTGCTAGCCGATGTCCAGCAGCTCGGTTTCGCCAAGCTGGGCCAGCCCTTCTTCCCCGGCAGCGACTGGTCCTCCCCCGACGAGGTGGTGGCCACCTGGCCGGGATTCCGGTATGTTGACGAGAGCGGCGAACTCTATCTCGGCGATCCCATCGGCGTCGACGGGCTGACAAAGCACCCCGACGACATTGCCGAAGCAAAGCGCCTGATGGAAGAGGCGGGCTACGCTGACGGATTCAAAGCCAGCTACCACACCTACACCGTCAACAAGAACATTCCGGTAATCATCAAGCAGGACCTGTTCGAACACCTCGGCATTGATCTGGATATCACCATCACCGACGTCGCCACCGTCATCGACTCCGAGCAGAATGTGGACTTCAGCCACTTCGTCAGCGTCCACAACGGCCCGAACATCGTGGACCCCGACGACCTGCTGCTGGGCGTCTACCTGTCAGGGGCGCCCCGGAACCCCATCGACTACGAGGACCCAGACCTGCGCGCGGTCTTCGAGATACAGAAGGGTGAGTCCGACTTGGCCAAGCGCCAGGAATTGATCCGGGATGCTGAGGACATAATCCTCAAGGGTGAGCATCACATGATCCAGTACTACTGGTACGGCGACCCCATCTGGATCGTGCCCAACCGGGTCAAGAACTATGTGCCCCGCCAGACGGTCCAATACGGAATGGGCACCGAGCATCTCTGGTTCGATCCGTAGCCTCCCCGATTCCAGCCTGCGCTCACCATGTTGTCCTGGCACCGCTCCTTGGGGCGGTGCTAGACTTTTAGTATGAAAGCAAAGGAATCCGTCTCCATCCTGCGGGAGCACCCGGCATCCACAGTTTCCTGCCAGCTCATCACCGAGCTGGACGCGTACCTCGGGCCTCTGTACCCGAAGGAAAGCCAGCACGGTTACAGTGTCGAGAAGCTGATCGACCAGCAGGTCGAGTTCTTCGTGCTCTACGACGGCGGTCAGCCCGCAGGGTGCGCCGGGGTGCAGTTCTTCCCACGAGACGACGAGACCGATGTTCCCTACGGCGAGCTGAAGCGCATGTATGTCCGCAACGACTTCCGCGGCCGCGGCTTCGGCAAGCTGCTGCTGGACCACATCGAGGGTATCGTCGCCTCGCAGGGCGTAAACGCAGTCCGCCTGGAAACCGGCATATACCAGCCGGAAGCCGTCCGGCTCTACGAGAAATGCGGCTACCACCGCATCCCGCCCTTCCGCGACTACCCTCCCGATGACCCCCTCAGCCTCTGCTACGAGAAGCGGCTGAATGTAGGCGAAAGTAGGGAACACGGCACCTAGAGGCCCACAGTTTCGGTACTGGTCTGCACCATAAACCTCTTTTTTCGAAGAGGGTTTTTGCTTTCCTGACCTCTTTCTTGACACACTCTCTACATTACCCACTCGAAGGGCTATAATTGCGCATCAGGCCAACCCAAGTGCGCGAATCGGCCCCGGAGCAGGTGTCCGGGGCCGGTATCAATCCTTAGTCAATGGAGATGACCCTGTGGCGACGATGACCAAACCCGCTAAGTCCAAGCACCGCAGCGCCGAGATCACCCACGACCCGCAGCGCGCGCCCGCCCGCGCCATGCTGAGGGCCATGGGCATCACCCAGGAAGACATGGAAAAGCCCTTCGTCGCCATCGCCAACCTGGCCAGCGACGTCACTCCCTGCAACGTACACCTCAGCCGCTTCGCCAACGGCGCCAAGGAGGGCATCCGCGCCGCCGACGGCGTACCCTTCGAGTTCGGAACCATCACCGTCAGCGACGGCATCTCCATGGGCACCGAAGGCATGAAGACCTCGCTGGTCAGCCGCGAGGTCATCGCCGACTCCATCGAGCTGGTCACCTTCGGCGAGCGCATGGACGGCCTCATCACCATCGCCGGCTGCGACAAGAACATGCCCGGCTGCATGATGGCCATCGCCCGCCTCAACGTCCCCTCCATCTTCATGTACGGCGGCTCCATCATGCCCGGTCAGTACGAAGGCCGGGACGTGAACATTCAGGATGTGTTCGAGGCCGTGGGCGCCTACGCCAAGGGCGACGTCACCTTAGACCAACTGCAGGAACTGGAGTGCGTCGCCTGCCCCGGCGAGGGTTCCTGCGCCGGCCTGTTCACCGCGAATACCATGTCCACCGCCATCGAGGTGATGGGCATGTCCCTGCCCGGCGACGCCTCGCTGCCCGCAATCGACCCGCGCAAGCTGGGCGAGTCCCGCGACGTCGGCCGCACCCTGATGCGCCTGCTGGAAGAGGATGTCCGCCCCCGCGACATCATGACCAAGCAGGCCTTCGAGAACGCCATCGCGGTGGGCGTCGCCATGGGCGGCTCCACCAACATCGTGCTGCACCTGCTGGCCATCGCCAACGAGGCCGGCGTGCCCCTGGGCCTCGAGGACTTCGAGCGCATCAGCGCCAGCACTCCCTACATCGCCGACATGAAGCCCGCCGGCCGCTATGTCATGGCCGACCTCTCCCGCTACGGCGGCATCGCCTTGGTGATGAAGCGACTGCTCAACGCCGGCCTGCTCCACGGCGACGCCATGACCGTTACCGGCAAGACCATTGCCCAGAACCTCGAGGGCATCAGCGTGATCGACGAGCAGCCCATCATCTCCCAGGTCGACGCGCCGCGCAGCCCCACCGGCGGCCTCGCCATCCTGCGCGGCAACCTCGCCCCCGACGGCGCGGTAATCAAGGTCGCCGGACACCAGGAGAAAGTCTACCGTGGCCCGGCCCGCGTCTTCGACCAGGAGCCCGCCGCCTTCCGGGCTGTTCAGAACGGAGAGATCAATGCCGGCGACATCGTGATCATCCGCTACGAGGGCCCCAAGGGCGGCCCCGGTATGCAGGAGATGCTGGCGGTAACCGCCGCCATCGTCGGCCAGGGCCTGGGCGACGACGTGGCCCTGGTAACCGACGGCCGCTTCTCCGGCGCCAGCCACGGCCCGATGGTGGGCCATGTGGCCCCCGAGGCCGCCGTGGGCGGACCCATCGGCCTGCTGCACGAGGGCGACGAGGTCGTGCTCGACATCCCCAACCGACAGCTCAACGTCATGCTCACCGAGGAGGAACTGACCGACCGCCGCGCCAGCTGGCAGGCCCTCCCACCCAACTACACCACCGGCGCCCTGGCCAAGTACGCCAAGCTCGCCTCCTCCGCCTCCGAGGGCGCGGTGACGCGGTAATTCAGCACCATAGTAGCGTCGGACAGGAGGAGGAGAGTGGCGAAGATTATCATAGACCTGCCGGCCGAGTTGCTCGACTCAATTGACGAGCGATGCGGAAAAACTACGCCATTGGTCACTCGCAGTGAGTTTATCCATTTCGCGTTGGCGGATTACCTGCAAATCGAGGAAGAGATAAAGGAAGCGAAAAAGAGGCTGTTCTGGGCCCGGGAAGAAACCGAAGAGGAACTGGCCGCTTGGGTAGAGCAGGCATCTATGGCCGGGTTGAGGGAATTCTACAAGGATGAGCCTCCATGGCCCGATGTGAATGAATAGAGGGGACATCTGGTGGGTAGCCCTGGATTCCCCAATCGGAATTCGCCCGGTAGTCCTGGTCTCTCGGGAGGGAGCATATTCAACTCGCCAACAAGTGATTGTCGCCCCGGTATCTACTAGAATTCGCGGAATTACGGCCGAGGTTCCCTTGGGTCTTGAAGACGGATTATCCAGACCTTCGGCGGTCAACCTGGACACTTTATACACCATCAACAAGTCCCGCTTGCGTACGCAGATTTCCAGTCTCAACCGCGAGAAAATGGAAGCAATTGATGATGCGCTGCGATTCGCTTTGGGGCTGGCTGAATAGAGGAGTTCCCTCGCCCGCACCGATCAGCACAACCCAAACAAAACACGTCAGGAGTGCACACCATGACAACGGACTACGGGACAGAGGCCATCCGGCGGCACCGGGAAAGCCGCGGCAAGGTCAGCATCGCTTCCAAGATGACGGTGGAAACGCTGGAGCAGCTGTCCATCGCCTACACTCCTGGCGTGGCCTCGGTCTGCATGGCAATTCACGCCGACCGGGCCGAGTCCTACAACCTCACCAACCGCGGTAACACCATCGCGGTGGTCACCGACGGCTCCGCCGTGCTCGGCCTGGGCAACATCGGCGCCGAAGCGGCCATGCCGGTGATGGAGGGCAAGTCCATCCTGTTCAAGGGCCTCGGCAATGTCGACGCCTACCCCATCTGCGTCGCGTCCCAGGACCCCGACGAGATAATCAGGACCGTCCGAGCTATCGCCCCCAGCCTGGGCGGCGTCAACCTCGAGGACATCGCCGCGCCCAAGTGCTTCGACATCGAGGACGCCCTGCAGGACCTCGGAATCCCGGTCTTTCACGACGACCAGCACGGCACCGCCATCGCCGTCCTTGCCGCAGTAATCAACGGCCTGGCAGTCACTGGACGCAAGATCGAGGACTCCTCCTTCGTCTTTGCCGGCGCCGGCGCCGGAGGCATCGCCTCCGCCAAGCTGCTTCTCGACTTCGGCGCGACGAACATCATCCTCGTCGACAGCGTGGGCATCATCCATCGGGGCCGCACCGACCTGACCCCCATCAAGCAGTCCATGCTCGACACCACCAACCCCGAGAACCGCACCGGCGGCATCGCCGAGGCCATGCGCGGCGCTGATGTGTTCATCGGCCTCGCCGTCGCCGACATGGTCACCCCTGAGATGGTGTCGTCCATGGCCAAGGATGCCGTGGTCTTCGCCATGGCCAATCCCGTCCCCGAGATCATGCCCGACCTGGCCGAAGCTGCCGGAGCCGCCGTGGTGGGCACGGGCCGCAGCGACTTCCGCAACCAGATCAACAACAGCCTCGTCTTCCCCGGCGTGTTCCGGGGCGCCCTGGACGCCAAGGCAAGCCGCATCACCACCACCATGAAGCTGGCCGCAGGAGAGGCCCTAGCCGCCCTGGTACCCGAGCCCACGCCGGAGCGGGTCATTCCGTGGTCCCTCGACCCCACCGTACCCGCCGCAGTAGCCAAAGCCTGCGCCGACGCCTGGGCCACCCACGGCGCAGGCGGCTAAGCCTGCACACCTCTCCAGCAAGAAACGCAGGGGCGGGTTTGAAACCCGCCCTCTCGCTTTGCTCCCTCTACCTACGGGAGACGGTTCGGTGGGGGCGAACTCATAGACGCCCAGGAACGGCGTAGTGGATCATTTTACTTAAAAGATACAATATTTTGTAACATTCGAGGTAACGGTATACCATTACGCATCGAGGTGGAGAGTGCCTCTTCACCTGCAAATGAAAAAAATACCAGCCAGCGAACCTATTGCGCCAATTTCGGCGACACGGAGATTGCTGGCGACATAGGGCATCTGAATCCGCAAGATGTGCCACCTCACGATTGACATCTAACGAAGTTTGATTCCGGCTCACGTCTCAGAAAATCAGGCTTGCAGCCTCATCCATATAGTTGCCGAAGAGGCCTTATGCCCACGATTTACGAATTGACAATTCCCCAAATGATCGCTCGTGGTTGGTCGATAATCACCGATAACAAGACAGGGGTTGCTACAGCCATCCGATCCACAATTCCAGATTGGACGGAACTTACATGGGCGCAGCAAACTTACTACATAGGTAAGTACCGGTTTAGTGGACAGGGTATATTAGAAATTAGCCTCTCGGAGATTCGCAGAACAACCGAGAAGAACGTTTCGCTCTATGATCGCGACATAATTGGCGATAAATACGTAACTCCCGATGGAGCATTAGCTGGATCCAATGACCGGCTGAGGGAAGTCTTGGAGCGAAGCCGTGTTAATTTGGAACGCAGAGGCCATGACGACTCGGCCTTATTGCATTTCGGGTCGGACGGGTCAGCAATTTACACGAATGGAGCGGGCTGGGGGCCACCACTGTATTGGCCGCATGAACTTTACGCCGAATTAGACGACTTCCGAACTTGTCGATGGGAAATCGGACCCTCTTGGGTGCCGGGGACGCCTTGGTGGGCCTACCCCCCTTGTAACGGGTTCTAGTTCCTCGTATTTGGACAATTAGCCATGACCTCGACAGCAAGGTGGTCGCGAAAACAACTTTTAGTTGCATTTGATCTGTATACTCGCCTGACTTTTGGACAATTGCATCACCGAAATCCTGAGATTGCTAGATACTCTGAGGCAATCGGACGCACACCGTCGGCGCTGGCTATGAAGTTGACAAACATCGCCAGCCTAGACCCTGAGATTACTTCCACAGGACGTTCAGGCTTGAGATCTGCGTCGGCACTTGACCGTGAAATGTGGAACGAAATGCAAAATGACTGGGAGCAATTTGCTTTTGAATCCCAGATTGCAATAGAAGAATTTCTTGATGGGCAACTCGACACCCCTGGTCCGGATGACAACCACGATTATTCCAGCACAGATAGCATTGCCACAACCAAGGTTCGCGTAGGCCAAAGATTCTTTCGAAGGGCAGTCCTCAGCGCCTACGACAACCGATGCTGCATTACGGGACTAGCTACACCGGCGTTGCTAATCGCAAGCCACATCGTACCGTGGAGAGATGATCCACTGAACCGAGTAAACCCAAGGAACGGTCTGCTGTTGTCAGCCCTGCATGACAAGGCTTTCGATGCCGGACTCATTACGATCAACGACGATCTGACGGTAAGAGTGTCTGACAAAATATCCACAGCAAACAACCCGTTCTTTTCCTTTTCAATTGGAACATACAATGGTAAGACTATTCGCGTTCCTGAGAAGTTTAGTCCTGATACCAATTTCCTTGCACACCATAGAGAGCATATCTTTGAGAAAGTAATTCAACCCGAGTGACTAGTCCGTCTCACACTGGTCCATCCCAGCTTTCAGACGCAGCAAGCCCACTTGCCACACCCTGTCAGGAACCCCGCCGCCTGCGCACGGAGGCGCAAGCCGACTGGCAGGCAGCACAGCAGTGGTTCGAAGGGCAACTGCTGGGGTGAGCGAGAACTCCCTCCCCCCTACGGGGAGGGCTGGGGGTGAACCAGTTCCTCTCTTATTCCCCGCGCCCCATCATCGACCGCGGGTCCCGTCCCTTGGGCTCGGATAGCGCAGGCCCGGCAGCAGTCGTCGCCTTCCCCCTCGCCAGCCGCGTCAGCCGGATATCGTTGTAGCTGTACTGCCCGCCGAGTTCATCGAACACGGGACGCAGCAGCGCATCCCCGACAACTTCAAACGCCGCCTCTATCTCCAACCGGTGCATCGCAGGCGGAAGCAGGTGTGCCCACTCGACGGCAACGTCTTCTTCGACCAGGCGCTCCAGGTGTCCGATGACGGTGGTGGCTGCCAGGCTCCGGGCTTCGGCCACCTCCGCCAGGGACGCTCCCTCAGAGATGAGCCGCCCGGTCTCCCTGTATGACCCGCTGACAACACGCGGGGCAGCCTTCGTAACACTGGGTTCGCTTACAACTTCCGCAGTTCCAGTGAGCCCGTGTTCCAGGGCGTAGGCATTGATGCGCTCCAGAAACGGATGTCCCAGATCCTCCAGCTTCGCCCGGCCCACGCCGAATACGCGGGCAAACTCAGCCGTCGTTCGCGGCACCTTGCGCGCCATGTCCTGCAGCGTGCGGTTGCCGAATATCATGAACGCCGGGATCCCCCGTTGCTCGGCAATGTCCCTCCTCAGCGACGCCAGTTCGCTGTACAGCCCAGCATCATAGTCTTCAGTAAAGCCGCTGGAACCCCTGGGGGCTCGGTCGTTGGAATCCTTTCTGGAAACGGGTCGTGACAGGGTCAAAGTCTCGCGGCTCTTCAGGAAATCACGCCCTCGAGGTGTGACAGCCAGCGTCGGAAACTCACCCTCGGACACCAACAGCAGCCCTTCCCGTTTCAGGTCCTCGACCAGATCCCGCAGCTCATCCTGGGAATGACGCGATGCAATCCCGTGTACCGAAAGCTGGTCATGGCCTTGGGCCAATATCCGTTGGCCCCGGCTCCCGCGTAGCACAGCAATCACATGTGCCGCCCCGAACCGTTCTCCCGTGCGTATCACGGCCGAGAGCACCTTCTGTGCAGCTTCGGTGGCATCGTACTGCTCCTGCGGCTCAACGCAGTTATCGCATGCGCCGCAGTTCTCCTCAGGCCATTTCTCTCCCAGATATTCGAGTACGAACTTGCGCCGGCATGATCTCAGGCTGCACAGGGAGAGGATCCTCTCAAGCCGCCATCTGGCCCGTCCCTTCTCTTCACTATCCTCGATCTGGTTTATGAAGAACTCCTGCCTGGACCTGTCGCCGTTGGAATAGAACAGGACACACTCCGCCGGCAGCCCGTCCCGTCCGGCGCGTCCTGTCTCCTGGTAGTAGCTCTCCACGCTCTTGGGCAGGTCGTTGTGCACCACCAGGCGCACATCCGGCTTGTTGATCCCCATGCCGAAGGCAATCGTAGCCACGATGATGTTTGTCCGGTCGCGGATGAAGCGCTCCTGTGATGAACGGCGCACCCCGGAATCCAGGCCCGCATGGTAAGCCTCGGCTACGAAGCCGCGCTCCTGCAATGTCGCCGCCATGTCTTCGGTCGCCCGGCGGGAGCCACAGTAGATTATTGCTGGCTCACCCCGGTACTTCTCCAGCAGCGACAGCAGGCCGGACAGGTTCCTCTCCTTCGGGATGAACGAGTAGGTCAGGTTGGGGCGATTGAAGCTGGAGATGAAGGTCTGCGGGTTTCGAAGGCCAAGCTGGGAGAGGACATCCGCTCTCACCCGCTCCGTGGCGGTGGCGGTCAGGGCAATGACCGGCGTATCCGGACAGAGCCGGCGAAGGTCGGCAAGCTGCCGGTAGGCGGGACGGAAGTCGTGCCCCCACTCGGACACGCAGTGCGCTTCGTCGATTGCGATGAGGCTGACATCCAGTGTTCCGAGAAAGTCAGAAAACCGGGGCTCTATCGCCCTCTCGGGGGCTACATACAGGAGCCTGATGTCGCCTGACTTTATCCGCCGGACCACCTGGGACAGTTCCGCGGAGGTCTGCGTGCTGTTGATGAGCCCACCGGGAATGCCGTTGGCCTCCAGGGCATCGACCTGGTCCTTCATCAGCGCTATGAGCGGCGAGACCACCAGCGTCAGACCCGGCAGGGTCATCGCGGGCAACTGGTAGCACAGCGACTTGCCGCCGCCCGTGGGCATCAGCGCGAAGGTGTCCCGTCCCGCCATCACCGACTCCACGATCTCCTCCTGCAAAGGCAGGAAGGCATCGTAGCCGAAGTGAGTCCTCAGCAATTCCAGCACGCTGTCCATTTTCCCCGCCCACCGCCGCCTCCGCAACCATTGCGAGTCAAATTCCGTTCATACGGAGGCAGGGAAATCGCGAGTGCCACCCTTCAGCTTGCGGTGGGACTATACTCCCACCCTGGCCATTCCATGGAGTGTGAGTGAACTCTCGAAAGCAAACTCCTTTGAACCCCGCAAGCTTGCAACCCCACTGTGCCCTGCATAGAATGCCCTCATTCCTGCGGTTTCCGGCATGTCTTCATGCCCGCAATTACCGGAGCCGGTAACCATCCCGGCCGCATTTCCCGTCGTTCGCTATTACCTCAGCCCAACCTTTCCCGGCAGCAACTGTCATCCAGAAGAGGAGCAACACCAATGGTCGATGAGGCAGTCAAGTACACCACCAACGGGGCCGTGGGGATCATCACCCTCAACAGCCCTGAAACCCGAAACGCACTGACCCCCGAGATGATCGGAGCGCTGGGCCGGGCCGTGGAGCAGTGCTCCTCTCCCAACATCCGGGCTGTCCTGCTACAGGGCGCAGGAGGCGCATTCTGCGCCGGGGCCAACGTCCGGCAGTTGGTCGCCACACTTGAGGAGAGCGGTCCCGACGGGATCACCGAGGCCATCCGCGACTTGGCCGACGCTCTGCACGGGCAGGTTGTGCTGCCCCTGCGCCGCCTTCCCAAGCCGGTGGTGGCCGGAATCAACGGAGCAGCGGCGGGCGCGGGATTCAGCCTGACCCTCGCCGCCGACCTGCGGGTTGCCGCCCAGAGCGCCCGCTTCCTGATGGCCTACGCCAACATCGGCGCCCCAGCCGACGGGGGCTCCACTTGGCTGCTACCCCGGCTGCTCGGTTCCGGGCGCGCCATGGAGTTGTATCTGGCCAGCCAGCCCATCGGCGCTCCCCGGGCGCTGGAGCTTGGGCTTGTCTCCCATGTCTGCCCCGACGATGAGCTGGACCGGCACGCCCTGGAGACCGCGACGCGCCTGGCGGAAGGCCCCACCATCGCCTACGGCCGGGTCAAGGAACTCTACGAGCGCTCCTGGGACTCCACCCTGGAATCCCAGCTCGACGCCGAGACCGATGCCTTCGCCCGTACCGCCCGCACCCGAGACTTCCAGGAAGGCATCAAGGCCTTCGCCGACCGCCGCCAGCCCTGGTTCCAGGGGATTTGAGCCTCAACCACGCGAGTGGGGGCTTCCGGGGTTGCTACGAGATGGTGACATCCGCAGTTGAACCGCTCTTAATGGATCCAAATTCGAAAACTCGCATTGCGAGCGACCTGGCCGGTGAGGCACCACCGGAGATAGCAACACGAACCGCCTCCGCCGTTTCGAGGCTCACGGATTGCTCTCCACAGCGAGTACAGACTTTCGCGGGAATGTCCTCTACCAAGACATAGGCTCCGTCAACCTGAAAGACCTCGTCGACAAGGTCCGTCCGGCTCTGTTTACATCCGCAGACCGCACACTCGTACATTTTTATCTCCGGATTCTGTGATTAATCCACTCGGCAGGGTCCGGTTCATACACAGTGATTACTCTAAGTGGATTGCTGTCCGACAGCGAGACCAGGAGGTGAAGAGGCCTGTCACCACCGGTAAATCCTAACATGAGACAACTGGGAGAGAACTTGTCGTCCGGGTATCCCTCGATCACAACGGCCTCTGCTCCCGCCTCCCTGATTTCCTGCTCACTTATGCTTCGTTGAATGATGTTACGGGAGGCGCGAAGAGTAAGTACAACATCAGCGCTGGACAGTTGCCTCCTGACATCGACAAGAGCCTTTACCATGAACGGTCAATAATCCCTGCGTTTCTTCTCTTCGTAGCTTCACCGCAGGTGGGCTACCGTCACCCCGTCGCCGCCGGGCCCCTCGCCCTCCGCGGCCGATTCCACCAGCGGATGGTCTGAGAGGTGCTCGCGGACGGCCCGCCGCAGCGCTCCGGTACCCTTGCCGTGGATGATGCGCAGCATCCCCACGCCGTCAAGAGCCGCATCGTTCAGCGCCGTTTCCACCCTGTCGACCGCCTCGTCCACCCGCAGGCCACGCAGGTCCATCTCCGGGTCGGGACGCCTGGGAGCCTGTGGCCGGGTCTGCGCCCGGTCCAGGTAGACACCCTGGCGCGCCGCGAGCGGATCACCCTCGGCCTGCCGTTGCAACTGGTAGACGGGGATCTTGGCTCGCATCGTACCCAGCAAAACCTCGACGCGCTGGGCCTGCCCTGAGCTGGCCGACGGGTCCGGCGGAGTGATGACCTCCACCGGCTGGCTGATACCTCGCACATAGACCCGGTCGCCGCTCTTGAGCCGCTCCTGCCACGGCGTGCGCTTGATCTCGATGGGTTGCCATGCAGCGTCATCCAGCTCCCGCTGGACTTCCCGCAGGTCGTCTCGATGTTCACGAAACTCCGACTGGCCTTGCTGGGCCGCAGGCGCTCGGCCGTGCGCCCCTGCGGGAACATTGGCAGCTCGCGCCGCCAGGTCCATCGAGCGTTCCGCCCTTTGCAGCCGGTCCAGGATGCCGCTGGTGCGTAGCTGAAGCTCCCGGCGCGCCTCCTCCACCAGTTCCGTCTTGGTAGCCTCCACCGAGCCCAGCCGCTCCTCCAGTTGCCGTTGCAGGCTGGCCGCAGCCAGCCGCGAAGACTCGGCCTCCTCCTTCAACCGTTCGACGGTCTGGCGCTCCTGCTGCAGCTCCCGGAGCAACGTCTCCGTGGCCTGCTCAACCGGCGATATGCCCGCGCTGGCGTCGTCAACAATCTCCTGCGGCAGCCCTAGCCGCGCCGCGATGGTCAGCGCGTAGCTGCGCCCGGGCAGCCCGACGGTCAGCTGGTAGGTGGGCGCGAGGGTCGACGGGTCCAGGTCCACGCTGGCGTTCAGCATCCCCGGGTGCTCCTGCACCGTGCGGGCCACGCCGCGCTGGTGAGTTGTGCCCACCAGGAACAATCCCATCCGCTGGAAGTGCCGCAGAATGGCGCTGGCCAGCGCCGCCCCTTCCTCGGGGTCCGTGCTGGTTCCCAGCTCGTCGACCAGCACCAGCGAACGGTCGGTGGCTCTACGCATGATGCCCAGCAGGTTGGTGATGTGCGAGCTGAAGGTCGATAGCGATTCCTGGATGCTCTGCTGGTCCCCGATGTCGGCGTATATTCCATCGAAGCCCGGAAATCGCGCCTCCTCCGCTGGCACATGCAGGCCCGCGTGGGCCATCATCGCCAGGAGACCCACGGTCTTCAACGCCACGGTCTTGCCGCCTGCGTTGGGGCCGGTAATCAGCAGCACACCGCGCTCCGAGTCCATCGACAGGCTGATGGGCACCACTCCTGAGCTTGTCGATGGGCCGCTGAACCCTTCGTCTCCGGCCAGCAGCGGATGCCGTGCCCGGCTCAGTCGCAGGCGGCGGGATGCAGCTTCCGTCACCTCCCCGCTATCACGCTCGCCGTCGCCTTCCTCCGATTCCTCGATGATCGGAGGGGTTGCCCGCAGCGCAGAGGAGTACTGGGCCTTGGCCGCATCCAGGTCCAGCCGCGCCACGATGTCCAGCGCCAGCATCAGGTCTTCACCCGTCTCTCCCACGCGGATGGAGAGCTGGCGCAGCACCCGTTCCACCTCGCGGTCTTCCGCCAAACGGGCTTCCCGCCATCGGTTCCCCATGTCCACGGCGGCCATCGGCTCCAAGAACACCGTTGCGCCGCTGTCCGATACATCGTGAACGATCCCCTGGACCCGGTAGCGCATCTCCGTCTTGATCAGCAGCACCATCCGGCCGTTGCGCTGGGTGATCAGCGGCTCCTGCACCACCTCGGACCGCTGGAACCGGCGCAGGTTGCGCTCCATAATGTCGTTCAGACGGCTCTGTGCCTGCCGCACCTCGATCCTGAGCCGTCCCAGCAGGGGACTCGCGTAGTCCAGCACCTCCCCCGCCGGGCTGATGGCCGCTCCGATCTCGCTATCCAGGTGGCCCAGTTCCGGAATGTTGCTCGCCAGGCTCGAGAGCAACGGGAGATTCTCCTGCCCGCTCAGTTCGTCGCGGTCGAAGCGTGCGGCGCGGGCAAAGGCGCGGACGGCGTACAGCTCCTGACCCCGCAGGAGCCCGCCCAGCACGGCCCGGTTGATCAGCTCGCTGATATCCTGTTCGGGGCCGAATTCAAGCGACCCGCCCCCATCAATGTAACGGCGGGCCTCGGTGGTCTCCTGTTGCCGGGTCGCGACCTCCAACAGGTCCTCCGAAGGCTCCAGCGCACCCACTCTCTCGCGGCCCACCTCAGTCCGTGCATAACCAGCCAGCCGCGCCAGCACCTGATCAAACTCCAGCAGCCGCCCTGCCGTATCAAAACCACCCAGAGCCATTCAGCAACTCCGTCAAGAAACTATCTCAAAACCCGCCACAGGACCGAATCCGTCATTCCCGCGAAAGCAGGAAATACCAATGGCTCTCTGGGCCACGCATGTGTATGGAAGAAAGGGAACGCCCTCACCCTCACCCTAACCCTCTCCCGGAGGGAGAGGGAACTGGTCTTAGATGGGGTATTTTCATGGCAATGACGAGCTTGCCTCAACCAATTGCCGCTAGGGATTCAAACTCCAGCTCCCAGACCCGGCTCTCGGTCAGCATCGACGCCACCTGTGGCAGCGTGTCCCGTTTCGGGTCCCGGATGTTCAGCCGCCGCTTCAGCGTGATCGGTCCCAGTGCCGCCAGGGCCGGGCACTCCCTCAGCAGCCCGTTCAGCGTGAACCGCTCGCCCCCCAGCACCAGGTAGTCCAGCTTGACTGCCGGAGGAGCGAGACGTCCCCGCACCTCCTCGCAGACCTTGTCGTACAGCCGCCGGATCTGGCCATCGCGTATGCGCGTATACCGCAGTTGCGAGGTTCCACCCGCATGGTGCTTGCCCTTCACATACCGGGAGTCCGTCTTGGCCTCCACCAGTTCCCCGCCGCGGAACACCGCCACCGAGAACCGACCCAGCCGCACCAGTACCACCCCGACGGTGTAGTCCCCGTCCAAGATGCGACGCAGCGGCCCATCGTCCCAGTCCAGCGACAGGAACGTCTCCTGCACCGGGAACGGCGGCGCGATCAGCAGCCCGCGCCCGCCGGCCCTCAACCCGGCCAGCCCGCAACCGTCCCGGAACGCGGCCTCGCCCAGTTCCGATACATGCCCGGCCCATCCCGTCGCGGCGAGAGCCGACGCATCGGGCGCGTCCCCGGGCGCGAGGTACAGCGCCGAGCAGTCCTCAAACTTCGACTCCGCCGCCAGCGCGTCCAGCATCCGCCGCAGCCGCGCGGCGGGCACCGCCTGCCCGGTCATCAGCTTCTCTCCAACCATACCCGTCGATTGTAGCATCGCCGCTCCAGCCGCCGGCGGGTATAATCGCCGCAGCTTGCGTGACAACCGGCTGTGGAGGCCCCTTGACCCCTGAAGAACGACAGTCCATCATCCAGCGCCGCGACGCCGCGCTCCAGCGCCTCGACGAAGGCCACGAGATACTCCTCAGGTCGCTCGAGGGGCTGGAAACCGAGGAAGCCTTCCTCGGCCAGCGCTGGTCGGTTCGCGATGTCCTGCTTCACCTCGACTCCGAGCGTTATGTCGATGCCTTGGGGCAGATCGCCCGTGGCGAGATGGAGATGCTGCCTGCCTTCACCAGCCGCGAGGAGCACTTTCGCCAGGAGCTGGAGCACCAGGAGGCCACCCACCGGCGCCTCCGGGCCCTGCTGACCGACCTCACCCCCGAGCAGCTGGCCCGCCCGGCCACGCCGCCGAATCCGGCCAACTCCTTCCCCGGCCTGACGCTGCTGGAACTGCTGGAACGCTCGGCGGGCCATGAGTCCTCCCACGCTCGCCAGATCGACTTGACCCGCCAGTTCATCGCCGCATTCCGTTCCGAGGAGCGCGCCCTGAACATCGCCGCATTGGGCGACGGCGACCTGTCCAGCCTCTCGACGGAGGTCAAGGACATGCTGAACATGGCCGATTACGTGGTCGCCGACCAGGCAGCCTTCGACGCTGTAGGCCACCTCGTGCGCGGCGTGAAGCTGACCATGCACGCCGACAACCGCGAGGAGTTGATCAACCGCGCTGCCCGCGAGTCCCGCGACGGCCTCTGGGGCATCGTATGCGTCATGGGCGATGGCAGCGACGACGACGAAACGGTCGCCACCGCCCGCCAATTCGCCGACACCATTGCCATCCACCGCCCTTCCCGTTGATTCGCCGCCCACCGTTTTCCCTCTCCCTGGATGGAGAGGGTTGGGGTGAGGGTGAACTCGTAGCGGTAAGCCACGCGGCCGATCTTCAACCTTCAAATCCCTCACAATTACCACACTACTCTCTCACACATTGCGACCAATCTCCCCGTCCCTCCGTAATACAATTCGTCCAGGCCGCAACTGGTTCGAAGGGCAAACCCGGTGAGCAAACCCGGTGAGAGGGACGATCATGGTCTTGGCGGATGTCAACTCCTTGGTAGACGTGGACAGGGGCCTGATTAGCCCACGAATTTTCAGCGAGGAATCCGTCTACGAGGAGGAGCTGCAACAGATCTTCGCCCGATGCTGGCTCTTCCTCTGCCACGAGACCCAGATCCCAAATCCGGGAGACTTCTTCACCACCTACATGGGTGAGGACCCGGTCCTCGTCACCCGGGACCGGCAGGGCAAGATACACGCCTTCCTGAACATCTGCCGCCACCGCGGCAACCGGCTGTGTCGCGCCGACGACGGAAACGCCACCGCGTTCATCTGCGCCTATCATGGTTGGGCTTTCGGCGCCGACGGCAAGCTGCAGGCTGTTCCCAACCTGCAGGACGCCTACTACGACGAGCTGGACCGGTCCCAATGGGGACTTGTTCCCGTGGCCCAGCTGGACAGTTACAAGGGCCTCATCTTCGCCACCTTCGATGCCTCTGCGCCCCCATTGCCGGACTATCTCGGCCCGATGACCTGGTACCTGGACACATTCTTCGACCGGCGAGAGGGCGGCGCCGAGGTCATCGGCGGCATCCACAAGTGGGTCGCGCCCTGCAACTGGAAGTTCCCCGCAGAAAACTTTATCGGCGACACCTACCACTTTCTCTGGTCGCACCTGTCGCCCATTCTCGCAGGGTTCACTCCGCGTCCCACGACCCAATCCGACAACTCCGGTACCGCAGTTTCCACCGGCAACGGTCATGGAATATTCACCGTCTCCACCGGTTCGACACTCCAGCCGACGGAGGTCCTCACCGAATACGAGGCCCGGATTCGCGGCGAAGTGGAAGAGCGGCTCGGACCCCGCGCCGCGGTGGTCAACCCCATTGTTGGCACCATTTTCCCCAACTTCTCCATGCTCAAGGGCAGCTCCCGTTGCTTCAGGGTCTGGCACCCCAAGGGGCCGGACCACATCGAAATATGGTCCTGGGTATTCACCGACCATGCCGCGCCGCCCGAGGTCAAGGAGGACATCCGCCTGGGCACCATCCGCGGCTTCAGCCCCTCCGGTACCCTGGACCAGGACGACATGGACAACTGGCAGAACTGCACCCTCACCAGCAGGGGAGTAGTGGCCCGCCGCCACCCGCTCAACTACCAGATGGGGCTGGGCCACGAAAGCTACAGCGAGGAGAAGGAAGGCCTGGCCAGCCACTCCTGTTTCAGCGACAGCAACCAGCGCCAGTTCTACAAGCGCTGGAGCGATCTCATGACCGCCCCCACCTGGGCCGAACTTCAATAGCAGCACGGCACAAGCCCTCTCCCCTTCCCAGGCAGGGCCTTTTAATTCACCCTCTCCTTCACTTTTTCCCTCTCCCTTGAGGGAGAGGGCCAGGGTGAGGGGGCAATTCTCGCAAGAGACAACACAGTCAGCCGCAACACCCCCATCATTCCCGCACTACCCCCGTCATTCCCGCGAAAGCGGGAATCCAGTCGCCCAGACCGTGTATCCGGCTGTTGAGATCAAGGGCATGGCAGTTTTGACATAGTTTCTTAGCCCCTCGCTTATCTTTACCATCAGCTTGTAATACAATCCAGCCAGAGAAATGTCGCAACACGAACATGTACGCGGCGGGAGGAGCAAAGCATGGTTCTCGCAGACGCCAACAAGCTGGTTGACTTCGATCGCGGTCTCATAAGCCCCCGCATCTTCAGCGGAGAAGACATATACCAGGAAGAGCTGGAGCAGATCTTCGCCCGCTGCTGGCTGTTCCTGTGCCACGAGACCCAGATCCCCAAGCCAGGCGACTTCCTCACCACCTACATGGGGGAGGACCCGGTGCTGGTTACCCGCGACCGACAGGGCAAGGTCAACGCCTTCCTGAACATCTGCCGCCACCGGGGCAACCGCCTGTGCCGCGCCGACGATGGCAACGCCGGCACATTCATCTGCGCCTACCACGGCTGGGCCTTCGGCGCCGACGGCAAGCTCGCCGCCGTCCCCAACCTGCAGGACGCCTACTACAACGAGCTCGACCAGTCCAAGTGGGGCCTTATCCCCGTCGCCCAGCTCGACAGCTACAAGGGCCTGATCTTCGCCACCTTCGACGCCGACGCCCCGCCGCTGCTGGACTACCTTGGGCCGATGACCTGGTACCTCGACATGCTGTTCGACCGGCGGGAGGGCGGCATCGAGGTCCTGGGCGGTGTGCACAAGTGGGTCGTCCCCTGCAACTGGAAGATGCCCGCCGAGAACTTCGCCGGCGACGCCTACCATGTCCAGTGGTCCCACCTGTCCCCAATCAAGGCTGGCTTTAGCGTCGGCGTCACCGCCCAGCCCAAGATGAAGGGCGGTCCGGTGTCCATGGGCAACGGCCACAGCATGATCGCCGTGGGCGCAGACCAGTCCGGAGCACCACTGCAGGCCCTCAAGGACTATGACGACGACACCCGTGGCGAGCTGGAGGCCCGTCTCGGTCCCCGCGCCGCGATGCTGAACCCGGTGGTGGGTACCGTGTTCCCCAACTTCTCCCTCCTGCGGGGGAGCTCCCACGCCTTCCGGGTCTGGCACCCTAAGGGACCCGACAAGGTGGAGATCTGGTCATGGGCCTTCGCCGACAAGGCCGCGCCTCCCGAGGTGAAGGAAGCCGTCCGCAAGAGCGCCGTATGGGGGTTCGGTCCCTCCGGCACATTCGAGCAGGACGACATGGACAACTGGCAGGAGTGCACCCAGACCAGCCGGGGTGTGGTGGCCCGCCGCCAGATGCTCAATTACCAGATGGGGCTGGGCCGGGAGTCGTACAACGAGGACTACGAGGCCGTTATCGCCGACTACCGCTACAGCGACAGCAACCAGCGCTTCTTCTACCAGCGATGGAGCGACCTCATGGCCGCCCGCAGCTGGGCGGAGTTGTCTGAACTTTGATTCCGGTGATTCAGTTGATTGCCGTGATTTTCGACTCGAGAATCATGGCAATCATCAAAATCAAATAAATCACAGTTCAGACAAATCGCCAGGAGACCTTCATGGTGGCAAACGTAACCCACCTCGTTGATACAGACCGGGGACTGATAAGCCCCCGCATCTTCAGCGAGCCCGACATCTACCAGGAGGAGCTGGAGCGGATTTTCGCCCGCTGCTGGCTCTTCCTCTGTCACGAGACGCAGATTCCCAACCCCGGCGACTTCTTCACCACCTACATGGGGGAGGACCCGGTGCTGGTCACCCGCGACCGGCAGGGCAAGGTCAACGCCTTCCTGAACATCTGCCGCCACCGGGGTAACCGCCTGTGCCGCGCCGACGACGGCAACGCCGGCACATTCATCTGCGCCTACCACGGCTGGGCCTTCGGCGCCGACGGCAAGCTAGCCGCCGTCCCCAACCTGCAGGACGCCTACTACAACGAGCTCGACCAGTCGAAATGGGGCCTCATCCCTGTCGCCCAGCTCGACAGCTACAAGGGCCTCATCTTCGCAACCTTCGACCCGACGGCGCCTCCACTGCTGGACTACCTGGGCCCGATGACCTGGTACCTAGACGCCTTCTTCGACCGGCGAGAGGGTGGCATCGAGGTCATCGGCGGGATCCACAAGTGGGTTGCCCCCTGCAACTGGAAGTTCCCCGCCGACAACTTCATCGGCGACACCTACCACACCCCCTGGTCCCACCTGTCACCCATCCTCACCGGTTTCAGCGTGGGCCCCACGATCCAGCCAACCGCCGGCGGAGGCGCCATCTCCACCGGCAACGGGCACGGAATATGGTGCGCCGCCAGCAGTTCCACCGGCGAGCCAATGGAGGTACTCAAGGAGTACGAGGACCGGATTCGCGGAGAAGTGGAGGCCCGGCTTGGACCCCGCTCCGAGGAATTGAATCCCCTGGTCGGCACCATCTTCCCCAACTTCTCCATCCTCAAGGCCAGCTCCCGCACCTTCCGGGTCTGGCACCCCAAGGGGCCGGACCACATCGAAATCTGGTCCTGGGTCTTCACCGACAAGGCGGCGCCGCCCGAGATCAAGGACGCCATCCGCCTCATCGCCATCCGGGGGTTCAGCCCCTCCGGCACCCTGGAGCAGGACGACATGGACAACTGGCAGAATTGCACCCTCACCAGCCGCGGCGTCGTGGCCCGCCGCCAGATGCTCAACTACCAGATGGGTATCGGCCACGAAAGCTACAGCGAGGACAACGAGGGCCTGACCAGCGACTTCCGGTTCAGCGACAGCAACCAGCGCCAGTTCTACAAGCGCTGGAGCGAGCTAATGGCCGCCGACGGCTGGGCCGACTTGTAGGGGAATGTCAATGTCACCAGAGAACGAACCGCTGAGGCGCATCACTGTCCGAGCGGATGTATTCGGCGGCAAACCGATTATCCGGGATATGCGCATAGCCGTTGAGCATATCCTTTCAATGTTGGCTGCGGGGGATACTCCGGAAACCATCCTGGAAGAGTACCCGGTACTCGAACCCGAAGACATCCAGGCCTGCCTGGCATACGCTCACAGGTCAGTTGCTGGCGAAACGGTCCAGGAACGAGTGATAGTCCGGTAGGGGGCGATGAAATTCCTGCTCGACGTGTGCGCAGACTCCCGCTTGATGCGGTCCACGCTCACATTGCAGGGCCATGACGTCATGTCAATCGCTGAAACAGACCCCACGGTGTCCGATGATGAAATTCTGGCTCTTGCAACACAGGACCAGCGCGCCATCATTACGGAGGACAAGGACTTCGGCGAGCTTATTTTTCTGCGTCAACTGGCCCACCGTTGCGTCATTAGGCTCGTTGGGATGTCGGTCGCAGACAAGGTGAATGCGGTATTGGAGCTGATCGAGAATAACGCCGACTCAATAGAAAGCGGATGCCTGATCACCGTTACCTCAAACAGGGTGCGGATACGTCCATAGCAACATCTTACTCTCGGAGAGTGCTGCGACTATCACCCCGCACCCACCCCGTCATTCCCGCGAAAGCGGGAATCCAGCGGCCCAGACCGCGCATTTGATTCGAACACCATGGCAATCATAGAATTCAACTAAATCACATCTCAGACGAGGAACCAAGCAAGGCAAGGAGGTTCCCATGGCGACGATGCAGATGGCTTCCCTGGTTGACACCGACAACGGCGTAATCAACCCCCGCATCTTCAGCGACGAGGAAATCTACCAGCAGGAGCTGGAGCAGATTTTCGCCCGCTGCTGGCTGCTCCTCTGCCACGAGACCCAGATCCCCAACCCCGGAGACTTCCTCACCACCTACATGGGCGAGGACCCGGTGCTCGTGGTCCGCGATCGCTCCGGCAAGATCGGCGCCTTCCTGAACATCTGCCGCCACCGGGGCAACCGCCTCTGCCGCGCCGACAACGGCAACGCCGCCGCCTTTATCTGCGCCTACCACGGCTGGGCCTTCAGCAACGACGGCTCGCTCCAGGCGGTGCCCAACCTGCAGGACGCCTACTACAACGAGCTCGACCAGTCCCAGTGGGGCCTCATCCCGGTGGCCCAGCTCGATACCTACAAGGGGCTGGTATTCGCCACCTTCGACCCGGCTGCTCCGCCCCTGCTGGAGTACCTCGGCCCAACCACCTGGTACCTCGATGTGTTCTTCGACCGGCGCGAGGGCGGGGTCGAGGTGGTCGGCGGCATCCACAAGTGGCAGATTCCCGCTAACTGGAAGATGCCCGCCGAGAACTTCTGCGGAGACGGCTACCACACCGGCTGGAGCCACCTCTCGGCCATTACCAGCGGCTTCGGCGGCAACTTCCGCGGCCGCCCCGCCCGCGAGGGCGCCGTCGTCTCGCCCGCCAACGGCCACTGCATCGTCGGGCTGGGCCCGGACGACCCCTCCGACCCGGACGTCCCGGAGATCGTCGCCTACGAGGAGTCCATCCGCGACGAGGTCTCCAGGCGCATGGGAGAGCGGCTGCGCCTGATCCGCCCCCACGCCGGCACCATCTTCCCCAACCTGTCCCTGCTCCGCAGCATTTCCCGCACCTTCCGCATCTGGCAGCCCAAGGGTCCCGGCAAGACCGAGATTCAGGCCTCGGTCTTCGTCGATAAGGCCGCGCCGCCGGAGGTCAAGGAGGCCTTCCGCATCACTGCCATCCGGACCTTCGGGCCGTCGGGCGTGTTCGAGCAGGACGACATGGACAACTGGCAAGGTTGCAGCATGGCCGGCCGTGGCGTTGTTTCCCGTCGGCACGACCTCAACATCTCCATGGGCCTCGGCCACGCCAGCTACGACGAGGACCTTGGAGGCGTGGCCAGCGACTACCGCCTCAGCGAGAACAACCACCGCTCCTTCTATCGCCGCTGGAGCCAGCTAATGGACTCCCAAACCTGGCCTGAGTAGCCGACATACTGACACGATTCCCTCTCCCTCCGGGAGAGGGTTAGGGTGAGGGCGCCCCCTTACCTTTCAGACTCAATAATAGGAAGCCTTCAATGCAAAACAACATCATCCGCGAGGTAGAACAGTTCCTCTACCGGGAGGCCCGGCTGCTGGACTCCCGCCGGTTCGACGACTGGCTGGACATGCTCGCCGACGACATCAAGTACTGGGCGCCCCTGCGCTCCAACCGCTACCCGGCCAACAGCAAAGCAATTTCCATCCTCGACGGCTCCCGCTACGAGGAGGGTGAGTTTTCCCGGGAGGACGAGCTCGCCATTATGGACGAGGACAAGGACTCCCTCACCCGGCGCATCCGTCGGTTGGACTCCGGCATGGCCTGGGCCGAGGACCCGCCGTCCCGCACCCGCCACTTCGTCTCCAACATCGAGGTCGAGCCAGGAGAGAGGGACTCTGAGCTCCGCGTCTACTCCAACTTCATCATGTACCGCACCCGTGGCGAGACCGAAGAGGACTTTTATGTGGGCAGCAGGGAGGATGTACTGCGCCGGGAGGCGGGGCAACTCAGGGTCGCCTACCGCAAGATTATCCTCGACCAGACAGTCCTCCTCGCCAAGAATGTCAGCAATTTCTTCTGACGAGCAGATTCCATGTCAAATTGCCCACCCACCACACCTTTGGTACACTAGCCACAGACTGCCCCCATGGCTATGCGACCCACTGGTTGCAGTAGAACGCCGCCCCAAGGAGATAGGGAATGATCTACGAAGTCCGCACCTATACGCTGAAGCCCGGTAGCGTGCCCACTTTTGAGGAGAACTTTGCCAAGGCCTTGCCCCACCGGCTGAAGTACTCGCCCCTCGCTGCCTTCTGGCACACCGAGGTCGGCCCCCTGAACCAGGTAATTCACGTCTGGCCCTATGAGAGCCTCGACGAGCGCACCCGCATCCGCGCCGAGGCCGCCCAGGACCCCAACTGGCCGCCCGCCAACGACCCAGACATGTATGTCAACATGGAGTCGGAGATCTTCATCCCAGCGCCTTTCATGCGCCCCCTGGGCGGCGATCAGGCCCTGGGGAATGTCTACGAGATGCGCTCCTACACCTACAAGACCGGCTCCATGGGCGAGGTCCTCAAGCGCTGGGAGGCCGCCGTCCCCCACCGCGAGGAGTACTCCCCTCTGGCTGCCGCCTGGCACACCGAGCTGGGCGGGCTGAACAAGTGGGTGCACATCTGGCCCTACAAGGACCTTGACGAGCGCAACCGGGTACGCGAAGAGGCCATCAAGTCGCCGCACTGGCCGCCGCCCACCCGCGAGTTCCTGCTCAGCCAAGAGAACAAGATCATGGTGCCGGCCACCTTCTCGCCCGCCCACTAGGCACGGGTCTGCATCCGGACCGAACACCGCATCGCAGGTAGGGGCGGGTTTGAAACCCGCCCCTACATCGTAAACACTCCTTCAAGCAAGGATCGGGACGCCGCCCCATGACCGGTCTCGACGGCCAGCTGTACGACCTGGTGACTGCCAACCGCATCCTCGCCCGCGAGGACGTGGTCGATGCCTACGGTCATGTCAGCATACGCCACCCGGACCATCCCAACCGCTACATACTTTCCCGCTCCCGGGCTCCCCAGCTGGTGGAACTCGATGATCTGATGGAGTTCACACTCGAGGGCGAACCACTAGACCAGCAGGGCCGCGAGATGTATTCCGAGCGCCCCATTCACGGGGGCGTCTACGAAGCGCGCCCCGAGGTCATGGCCGTCGTTCACAACCACTCCCAGCCTGTCGTCCCCTTCGGAGTGACCGGCGTCCCCCTGAAGCCCATGTTCCATTTGGCCGCAATCATCGGCGGCGACATCCCCGTGTGGGACATTCGCGATAACTTCGGCGACACCAACCTGCTGGTCACCACCATGCCACAGGGCCGGGACCTCGCCGCCGCCCTGGGCCCGCGCCGGGTCTCGCTCATGCGCGGCCACGGCTGCGTCGTAGCGGGCGAGTCGCTGAAGGAAGCGGTCATGGCATCCATCTATTTGCAGGTAAACGCCAAGCTCCTGCTTGAGTCTCTCAGGCTGGGCGAGGTCGAGTACCTCTCTCCCGGGGAGATCGCCATAATGTCCGAGGGGCAGCTCGGCCTCCGCACCATGGGCCGCGCCTGGGAATACTGGGCCGTCCGCGCCGGCAGAAGTCCGAACTATGATTCGTCTGATTAGATGATTGCCATGATCACAGGCATCTTTCAAATACGGCGTAATCAGGGAAATCATTTAGTCAAATAAATCACAGTTCAGACAAAATCATGTACAACGAAGAACCCGAAATAGTCGAGGAAATCAGGGCCGCCAACCAGCGGTTCTACGACGCATTCAACGAGCTCAGCATCGAGCGGATGGACGAGGTGTGGGAGAACTCCGAGCGCGCCATGTGCGTACACCCGGGCTGGACCCCCATCGTCGGCTGGGACACCATCCGAGAGAGTTGGGTCCGCATCTTCGACAATGCCAACCTGATGCAGTTCACCGTTCGCTACCTCAACGTCGTTGCCCAGGGCGAGTTCGGCTGCGTCACCTGCGTTGAGGTCATCACCAGCGTGGTGCAGGGCCGGGCCTCCAACTTCGCCACCTTCGCCACCAACTTCTTCGCCCGCCACGACGACGGCTGGAAGATGATCGGCCACCACGCCTCTCCCGGAGGCTAGCCCCCGCTCATTCCCAGGTCTGTCCGCCTCCGGCGCCAACGGCGACTCCCACCTCCAACCGTCATCCCCGCCTCGATCCGTCATCCTCACCCGATCCTTCATCTCCACTCGGTTCGTCATCCCGGCCGGGTTCGTCATCCCGGCCGGGTTCGTCATCCCCGCCCGGTTTGTCATCCCCGCGAAAGCGGGGATCCAGTGCTCCAAAACAGCAACCGTACTCCACGGCGATTCCACGTCCAAACCGAATTACACTGACCGTGCCTCCACAGGCCCACCGCAAGGCGAACAGACGGCCCCTCTCCCCGTGATTTCTGCGTCAAGAAATCAGCGAAATTCACCAATCACAGTTCAGACAAGCCTTCGACGGATTTCGTATTTAGAGTCAGGGAAACCCACTGCATCCCAATACAATTGATACAATATATTCAGTAAGTTTGGTTAATCGACGTCAAGCAGGGGATCCACCATGGCCACCGAGCCCGTCGCTCTCACCCGCACCGAGAAGAACCTCTGGAACGCCATCGTCTCCGAGGCTCTGGCAAATCTGAAGTACAACGCCTATGCCCAGCACGCCATGCAGGAGGGCCACCCCGAGGTCGCCCAGATCTTTCAGGAGGTCGCCGGTGCCGAGACTGTCCATGGCATAAACCACCTGCGGGTCACCGGCGACATTGCCGCCACGGTGGAGAACCTCCGCGCCATCATAGAGGGCGAGGCCCAGGAGGCCGCCACCATCTACCCCATGATGATCCGCGAGGCGCTGGAGGAAGGCCACCAGGAAGCTGCCGACTCCTTCACCATGGCGATGGAGCGGGAGCGCCGCCATCTAGAGGCGTTCACCGAGGCCCTCCAGGGGCTCGAAGCCAAAATGGCTGCCCGTGACGGCATACGCCCGGCACCAGCTCCCGAAATACCTGTCATGCCCTCCAGCGAGGCAACCGCGTCTTTCGCCTCCGTCCCAGAGGGCTCGGCGGAAGCTGCCGCAGCGGCGGGCCGCGCCTTCGACCGCGAGACCTACAATACCGCCGCCGCAGAGGTCGACCGCGAGATCTGGCGCGTCGCCCGGTTGGGCCGACTGCGCGAGGTTGTGTTCGGCGCCCAGGACGGCCTGCTCAGCATCGTGGCCCTCGTCACCAGCATTGCCGTGGCCGTGGAGAGCCAGACAACCGTCGTCATCGCCGGAATGGCGGGCGCCCTGCCCGGCATGATCTCCATGGGCACCGGGGCCCTCCTCGGTTCCCGCGCCGAGCAGGATGTCCAGCGGGCAGAGATCGAACGCGAGGCTCGCGAGCTGGAAGCCAACCCGGCCGAGGAGCTGGCCGAACTGGTCGTCCTGTTCCAGCGCGAGGGCCGGACTTACAGGGAAGCCCGGGAGTTGGCCGACGAAATCTCCCAGGACCGGGAGCTCTGGCTCAAGACCCTCGTGGAGAAGGAACTGGGTATCAGCACCGAGGACACAACAAACCCGGTCAAGGACGCCCTCGTGATGGGACTGGCGTTCATCACCGGAGCCGCCGTCCCGCTCGTGCCCCATTTCTTTCTTACCGGCGGCACTGCCATCGGCGTATCGGTCGGCGCGACGCTGGCCGGGCTGTTCGCCCTCGGCCTGCTTAAGGGCCGGATGGTGAAGCGTTCGCCTCTGCTGCAGGGACTGGAGATTCTGGGCATCGGCACCATCTCCGCCGGCATAGGCTACGCGCTGGGCGAGCTGATACCGCGGCTGTTCACTTAGAGGAAGACGCGCTAAGTGGGAAGTCAGGAATAGGTGGTTTTCATCTGGCATTCGCTCAGCCTCGTGGTGCTGACCATGGCGGTTTACGGCGGGCTGAAATTTCCCGATGTTGACCAACATGCAGGGTTTCTGCTCCATCGGTCGATCATCACCCACGGCCCATGGTTGTCCCTGATGGCGTTTGTATTCGCTTCGGGAGATAACCCTGTTCAGCGCAGGCTGGGGTCAGGAATCTGTATCGGTATTGCCGTTCACATGGCTTTCGATGTATTCCCTCGGGCCTGGCAGGGGTATGCCCTTATCAGCTTGCCCGTGTACGGCTGGACCCCCTCGGTTTTCTCTTGGATCTGGATTTCAACCACTATGCTCATTTCATTCAGCCTGGCTACCAAGCTATGCAGAAATGCGGTAGACGTGGCGATCCTCTTTGTGGCTGTCGTGGGGGCGTTTCTGTTCGTACTGCCGAACGAGGAAGCTCTTTGGCGTCCCATGGCGGTGACGGCCGCTGGACTTTTGGTCTGCTTCTGGATGGTAGGTACAGACAAAGAACCACGTACCCGCAGGAATGGGGCCGAGTTCCGTTAAAGAGGAAACCCGTCGATCCTTCGACAAGCTCAGGATGAACGGGCTCCAGATTCGAGGCTAAAGAGGGTGGCCAAAGCCCCGGCATGCCTGGACCAACAGGACACCGGATGTCAGCCGCCCTCGCGCAGTCGGCGCACTTCCTCTTCCAGACGAAGGATGGTGGCAGCCTGCTCGCTGGCCTGGCTTTCCGCCGCCGCCCGCCTTTCCTCTGCCGCAACTCGCAGTTCCCGCTCAGTGCGTACCTCGGCCTGAGCTTCCATCTTGGCCCTTTCCTGTTCCTCGAACTCGGCGACGAACTCCCCCAGGTCGTGGTCGTAGACCATCAGCCGCTTGTCCTTGACGGCAAGGCTTACCCCGAGGGCCGGACTGAAACCCCAGATGCAGCCCTCCGGACCGTTGCTGATTTCGATAGACTGGTACTCACCATCAACCAGCAACTCCCCCACCAAGGCCACCGCATACAGCGGCCTCTGGTTCGGATTGACGAGGTCGGTAGGGTCATAGCGCCAGTATTCCGGTACTCCCATCCTGGCGTATATTTCCCGCTTTGTGGTCTCGTCGTTCCTGGCTGTGGAGGGCGATGCCACTTCCAGCACGAAGTCAGGCGGCTTCCCCTGAATCCAGGTCCGGTAAATGCCCCGGTACTTTACGGTATCAGGGTCAATTCCCACGGCAAAGTAGTAATCCGGGGATACCCGGATGTTCAGGTTGTTCGGGTCGTAGCAGACGATGGTGTTGCTGCTGACGAACAGGGGCTGCCCTGGATTATTCGCTGCGGCCCGGCTGGATAGCACAGCCAGTAGGCCCCTTAAAATCGGCTCTTGAAGCATAGCGTCGGGCATCGGGTCCGGCTCGAACGGGTCGTACTCCAGACTCGCGTAATCAATTGCTTCGTCTTCCACCTGCTCGGCAGGTCTCGTATGTTGGGTAGGCTTGGGAGTAGTCATATATGGTTTCTCCCGACGCGCTCTCTGACGGTGCCGACGGCATGGCCGGTAATCCGATTATAGCGGAGGATTTCTTCCTACCGTCCCTCGGCCCGGTCCAGGTGGGCGCGGGCGGCTGCCAGGAACTCCGGCGGGTTGTCGCCCTGCACCAGGTGTCCCGCGTTGGAGACCGTGACCGTCGTGCAGTCGGCGATCTCCTGCCCCATCCGTTGCAGGATATCGTCGGCGAAGACATCGCTCCGGTCGCCCCGCGTCACCAGCGTCGGGCAGTCGATGCGCCGCCAGCAGTCCCAGAGCTGCTCGGGCGACCAGGGACCGTCCTGCCGTCCTCTCTCGCGAATCACCCGGTCGTACTTCCAGGTCCACTTGCCGTCGGAGCCCTGCCGGATGCTGTACTTCAGGGCTCCCAGCACCTGCTCACGGGTACGGCCGGTGTACTCCTGGATGCGGTCGGCGAACTCGTCCAGGGTATCAAGGTTGTCGGGCAACTTCTGGAACCGCTGGATGCGCTGGCGTCCCCGGCTTACTGTCTCCGGGCCGGTGTCCACGATCGTCAACGACCTGAGCGCCCCCGGGTGCCGCGACGCCCAGACGAAGCTGTTGCGACCGCCCATCGAATGTCCCATCAGGTGAAACCCTGAGCCCGTCGAAGGGCCGCCGTCCAGCCCCAGCGCGGGAACGATGGCGTCCAGGTCTCCGACCATCGCGTCGAGGGAGTAGTCGGTATCTTCGGCCCAGTCCGAGTCCCCGTGTCCTCGCTGGTCCAACGCCAGCACATGGTAGTCCGCCGAAAGTGGCAGGCTGATGAAGTCCCAGCTGTGTGCCTGCTGCGAAACTCCATGCAGCATCAGGACCGTCGGCTTGGCCGGGTGGCCCCATTCCAGGCAGTGAAAGCGCAGGCCGTTAGCTTCCACGAACCGGTCGACCGGCTCGTTCTCGTGAATGAACGGCACGCCCATGCGCCGCGCCGCCTCGTGCAGCGAGAGCCCCAGGGAATGAGACGCCATTTCGTCCTCCGACGGCCTTTTCTGACCCTATGAAATCAGGCCTTATGATAACCCTGCTGTCAATTTATCACGCACCTTTTCCTGGGTGTTTCCTCACCCAACAGGGTTGCATGCAACACCTCCGGGGTACCCCGTACGACCCGCTATTCAGACTCGCCAAAACGGAGAAGAGTGAGCCGAAAAACCGAACCCTTGGGAAACACTCGCAGCGTAACAAAGCCGCGATCCCTTACCTGCACCAGAACAGCTCTCCCGTACCACGACTAACGATCCTGTGGCGACTCGCGGCGCAGTCGCAGCATTCCCATTCAACGCATAGGGTGTTATCATTCATCGTTGCCTAATACCATTGAGGGACAGACCATTTATGACTACCAGCGCGGTGCAATTGGAACTCCAGCCCAGGGAGCTTCTGGGCAAAAAGGTCGGGCGGCTGCGCCGCTCCGGCATCATCCCCGTTCACCTGTACGGACCGGGCATCGAGCCCCGGTCCCTCCAGTGCGTCGCTCCCAGGCTGATCCAAACTCTCGCCCGCGCCGGCGCCAGTTCCCCGATTACCGTCACAATCGAGGGCGAGTCCGGCTCCCACATGGCGTTCGTCCGCGAGATTCAGTGGGACCCCAGGCGCGATACGGTGCTGCACGTCGACTTGATGGCTGCCGACGTCTCCCGGCCCGTGACTGCCCAGGTTAGCATTGCTATAGAGGGGGAAGCACCGGGGGCCGCCCGCACTGGCGGCAACGTCATGCACCAATTGCTCGCAGTCGAAGTCTCTGCGCTTCCATTGGAGATGCCAGCCCAGATTGAAGCCGATCTCTCCATCTTGACCGACCCCAATATGGTGATCCGGGCCGGAGACCTCCAGCTCCCCCCGGGAGCGACCCTGCTCTCCGATGCGGAGGAAATCGTAGTCCGCATCGACGTCCCCAGGGGAACGGCAACCGTCGACGAAGAGGAAGAATTGGCGGATGCCGGAGGGGCAGCGGAAGAAGCCGAGGAATAACCCGACAACTCGGCCGGCCCACCCTGTCGACGGATTCGGGGTGGATTCAATACAAGTCTCGGACGCACCAGCAAGGAGGGCCACGATATGCACTTGGTATATATGGGACAGTCAGGAATGCCCGGGACCAGTGCAGACGGCTCCTCGGACTCCCACGAGGTCGTGGCCGGGCTGATGATTCACGAGACCCAGATTACCGCCCTCAACGGTGAATTCGACGCCCTCTGCAGGCGACAGTTCGGTTCTCCCCTCGGCGGGGACGGCGCCCCTGACATGGTGCGGCCCGTGGACCTCTTCAATGGGCTGGATTTCTATTCTTCGTGGGACCCCGAGAGGCGGTCCCAGATGATCCAAGACTGCCTGGACATTCTCATCCGCCGCGAGACCCCGGTGCTCAGCGCCTTCCTCGACAAACAGGCCCTGACCGATGCCCGCACCGATGCGACTTCGCCCGCCGCCCTCCTCTGGAACGACCCAATCGGCCCCGTGATGAGTCGCTTCCTCTTCGCATTGAGTATGTTTCTCGACGAGATGAACATGGCCACCCTCAACCACGACCAGATTATGTCCGGAGCCTTTCCCGTCTCACAGTTCGCCATGCTTGTCGCCCAGGAGGGCACCAGCATCGACCAGCGGATTATGAACGAGTTCCTTCACTCCGAAGAGGGCGAAGACTCCACCGGCCTACATGAAAACTTCGTATTCGTCAGGGCCGAGGATTCCTCAGCCATGCAGTTGGCCAACTTCTGCTCCTACTTCACACAGCGATGGCTCCAGAACCCAGACAACCCCAACCCCTATTTTGAAGTCCTTCGCGACAACAAGGTCATCCAGGTCCTCTACCCAGTCAACCTCTAGCCCCTTTCGCCGTCAGCGGCGGTCGCGGCGTAAACCCCATGGCGTTCAGACGCAGCGGGTTTATCGGCTGAGGGTTCGCCGTTCCCAGCAGAATTGGTCGTTCTTGGCAATATCCGCGATTCCCGCTTTCGGAAGAGTCCAGTGGCTTTTGATTCTCCCTCTCCCTTGAGTGAGAGGCCCTTCGACAAGCTCAGGAGGGGTGAGGGTGAAATCGCAGGCATCGGCAACTTTGCCTTCCGCAAGGAAACGCCCCCACCCTGGCCCTCCCCCGGAAGGAGAGGGAACTGTTAAAAGACCCTGGCCTGTAACCCACTCTCCTTTACAAGCCCCGCCTCCGTTGCTAGAATCTCTCTCAAGATCGGGAGGGTTGCGCTCCGCGCGGACTCTCTTGTGCTTTTTGCCTCCGCCGGAGGGTTCCGCCATGACTCAGCCTAGTTATTTGACCCGCGAGGGACTGGAAAAGCTGCAGGCTGAGCTGACCCAACTGCGTACTGTCCGTCGTCGCGAAGTTGCCGACCGCATCCAGCAGTCACGCGAGCGCGGCGGCACCGTCAGCAACGCCGAATACGAGGAGGCCATCAACGAGCGTACATTCGTTGAGGGCCGCATCCAGGCGTTGGACGACATGATCAGCAACGCCTTGATCATCGACGAGGAGCAGGGCCAGCGCGACTCTGTGGACGTCGGGGCCACCGTTACCGTGCGCAAGCAGCAGGGCAAGCCCACCACCTACACCATCACCGGCAGTGCCGAGGCCGACCCCGCCCAGGGCCGGATCTCCAACGTATCTCCCATCGGCAAGAGCCTCCTCGGCAAGAAGGTGGGCGACACCGCGGAGGTCTCCGCCCCCTCGGGCAAGATCCAGTTGGAAATCATAGCCATTGAGTAGCAGTACATCGCTATGCCGGATCGTCATGAGATAGAGGCGGAAACCACATCCCCAGCTCCCGACTCCGAAACTTCCGTACATATCGCCAGCCGCCAGGCCAAGCTCGCACGTCTCCGCGAGAGAGGCATCGACCCCTACCCGCCCCGCTATCGCCGCACCTGCGACAACGCCACCGCCATCGCCGTGTTTGAAGCCGTCGAGGCCGAATCCCGCCCCGCAACCGATGCCGAGGGGCTGTCCTTGGTTGGCCGCATAGTGGCCCTCCGCAATATGGGCCGCTCCGCCTTCCTCGACATCCAGGATGACTCAAGCTCCATCCAAGCGCTCTTCCGCCGCAACAACCTCGGCGAAGACTTTGAACTGCTGAAGGACCTTGACATAGGCGACCACCTCGGCGTCAGGGGGAACCTGATCCGCACCCGCACCGGCGAGATCACCATCGACGCCTCCGGCGTTACCATCATCGCCAAGGGAATGCGCCCCCTGCCCGAGAAGTATCACGGGCTCCGAGACACCGAGACCCGCTACCGCCAGCGTTACCTCGATCTCATCGCCAACCGCGAGAACATGGACGTGTTCCGGCTGCGCAGCCGCGTCATCACGGGCATGCGCCGCTTCCTCGATGAGCGCGGCTTCCTGGAGGTAGACACGCCGGTGCTGGTGCCGGTTGCCGCCGGCGCCCATGCCCGTCCGTTCATCACCCATCACAACGCCCTGGACGAGCAGCTCTATTTACGGATCGCCACCGAACTCTACCTGAAGCGCCTGATAGTCGGCGGCTTCGACAAGGTCTACGAGATTGGCCGCGTGTTCCGCAACGAGGGCATCGACCAGGACCACAACCCCGAGTTCACCCTGCTGGAGAGCTACGAGGCCTACGCCGACTATAACGACGTCATGGAGATGGTGGAGCAGATGGTCTCCCGCCTCGCCGTGGAAGCGACGGGCTCCATGCAGGTAGCCATGGGCGAGCAGGCCATCGACTTCACCCCGCCGTGGCGACGGGTGTCCCTGCGCGAGGAGCTCCAGAGGCGCAGCGGCATAGACCTAAACGAGTGCGACGATGACGAGTTGCAGCGCCGGGCCGCCGCGCTTCATGTGGACACCGGCATCCGTGAGAGCCGCGGCCGCATCATCGACAAGCTGCTGTCGGCCCTCGTTGAACCTCACCTGGTTCAGCCCACATTCGTCCTCGATTACCCCGAGGAGATGTCCCCCCTCGCCAAGGGCAAGCCAGACGCCCCCGGGTACGTGGAGCGGTTCGAGGCCTTCGCCAGCGGCATGGAGATCGCCAACTCCTACACCGAGCTGAACGATCCCAAGGTGCAGAGGGAGCGATTCGAGGGGCAGGAGGAAATCCGTCAGATTTACCAGGACGAAGAGGTCGATCGCTTGGACGAGGATTTTCTCACGGCTATGGAGTACGGAATGCCACCCACCGGCGGCCTGGGCATCGGCATCGACCGCCTCGTGATGCTCTTGTCCGGCCAGCGTTCTATCCGCGATGTGGTACTGTTCCCTCAGATGCGCCGAGTGACTATGGAGGGGCGCCCGGACATGGGCGTCATTACTTAGCATCCCCGTTGCGGCTGGAGCCGTTGACCGGCGACCGTATGATCTCGATAGCCTCTGGCGGAACCTCTATGCCCCGCTCGGCCAACTCCTGCTCGATCCTGGTTCGCTCATCTTCGCGCCCCAATTCAAGCCCTTCTTCTCGCCCTTGCTCACGCCCCTCTTCGCGCCCTTGCTCACGCCCCTCTTCGCGCCCCAACTCAAGCCCTTCTTCTCGAAATCTTTCTCGGTCTTTCTTTATCTGCGCCAATGCCCAAAACATTCTTCCTGCCCTCTCAATCACGACGATAGCCGCTGCGTAGCAGGCGGCGCCCATTGGCATTAACTGGCCGGCCAGTCCAAGGTTTTCCCGAATTCCCCATTGCCAAGCTCCAACAGCGAGCGCAAGGAGCCATGTAACCAGAATTGTACCGAACGGAGCAGCCACCAAGTGCAGCCTGAGCCATCTCTCTTCCACAAGCATATTATAGCGGGCTGACCCTGACGGGAACTGTATTGGTACTATGCGAAGGCAAAGGCTTGCCATGTAATATAATACCGTCTCAGTGTTGCTACACCTCGCGGCAGCACAACAACAATCCAAGGCTGTAATTAATGATTGCCATCGACCAACTGCGGCGCGACCCGGACACCGTGCGCAAGGCTCTGGACTCTCGCGGCGAACCCGATTCAGTCGCCGAAATCCTCGAGCTGGATGCTGCCTGGCGCCACGATCGGACCCAGGCCGACGAGATACGCAACCAGCGTAACCAGGTGAATCGTGATATTGGGCACGCCCGCTCGTCGGGCCAGCCCCCTTCACCGGAAGTTATCGAGGAGATGCGCTCCCTGGGCCGAAAGGTCGACGAACTGGAGGCCAGTGCTCAAAAGGCCGAGGAGCAGATCCACGAGATGCTGCTGGGCCTCCCCAACCTGCCCTTGTCCGACGTCCCCGTGGGTGCAGACACGGACAGTAACCGCATCTATCGCACCGAGGGTGCTCCGACGGAACTGGGATTTGAGGGACTGCCTCATTGGGACCTGGCCGAGCGCCTTGGCATCATCGACTTCCAGAGGGGCGCCAAGCTGTCTGGCAGCCGATTCTATACGACCATCGGTGCCGGTGCGCGGTTGGAGCGCGCCCTCATCTCCTGGATGCTCGACCTCCACACCAGCCAGCACGGATACACCGAGCTGGCCTTGCCCGCCGTGGTGCGCCGCGATGTGATGGAGGGGTCGGGCAACCTCCCCAAGTTCGCCGACAACCTCTATCACGACGAAGAGGACGACCTCTGGCTGATCCCGACTGCCGAGGTCCCCATCACCAACCTGTACCGGGACGAGATCATCCCTCCGGGGCAGTTGCCCCTGTACTATGTCGCCCAGACCCCCTGCTTCCGCAGGGAGAAGGCCGCTGCGGGCCGGGACACCCGGGGCATCAAGCGGGTGCACCAGTTCAACAAGGTCGAGATGTACCAGTTCGTCGAACCGGATTCATCTGCAGACCAGTTGGAACGATTGCTTGGGCACGCCGAGGAGATCTGCCGCCAGCTGGGTTTTTCCTGGAGGGTACTCGAGCTCTGCACCGGCGACATGGGCTTTGCGGCCGCCAAGACCTACGACATCGAGGTGTGGGCTGCGGGCTGCCAGGAGTGGCTGGAGGTCAGCTCCTGCTCCAACTGCACCGACTTCCAGGCCCGCCGGGCCAACATCCGTTACCGTCCCGAGCAGGGCGGTCGCCCGCAGTTTCCTCACACTCTGAACGGCTCCGGCCTCGCCCTGCCCCGCGTGATTATCGCCATTCTGGAAAACAACCAGCAGCCCGACGGCTCGGTCATCATCCCCGAGGTACTGCGCCCCTACACGGGCTTCGACAGGATCCACGCGCCCTGACCCAGTTTACTTTGCCCCTATAATGGTCTCATGTTGACCAACGAACACGTACAAACTGCTAAGCAATTTCTGGTCGATTCGGATCGCTACTTCGATCAGAGCGACCAGATGCAGGGTTCCGAAAAGCTATGGGGGGCAGCGGCTCATGCCATAATGGCCGTAGCTCAACATCGCGGCTGGAGATTCGGAAGTCATCGATACATGTGCGACGCTGCCGATCGTCTCGCAGATGAGTTGGGCGATCCGCTCATTTCTTCCGACTTTGGTCTCGCGGAAAAGTTTCACGCAAATTACTATCACGACTTTATGGAAGAGTTTCAGTTGCAACGGGACCGGCTTGCCGTGCACCGTTTTGTCGACCGAATGCTGTCTCTCCCCGAACTTTCTGCTTCAGTGTGACCACTCCATCCGTGGAATCTACAGAAACTGCCTGAAGGAGCAAAGCCATGGCAGGAATATGGCCTGACGAAACCCAGTGCGTAGCCATGCTCGGATTCGATGTGGACGGCGTCTCGTCCTGGCTGAACCGCGACCCGAACTTCAAGAACCACCCCAGCCTGATGTCCATGGCCGAATACGGCCCCAGCGTTGCGACCCCTCGTATCCTCAACCTGCTGGACGCCCACGAGATCCCGGCCAGCTTCTACATTCCCGGCTATGTGGCGGAGACCCACCCCCGCCTGGTCCGCGAAATCGCCGCGCGCGGCCACGAGGTTGCCCACCATGGCTACATGCACGAGCCTCCTTCCACGCTCACGCGCGAGCAGGAGGACGAGGTGCTGCGGCGGGGCATCGATATCCTGGGAGGCCTCACCGGGGAGCAACCTGTCGGCTACCGTTCGCCCAGCTGGGAGCTCAGCGAGCACTCGCTGGACCTGCTGGCCGGCCACGGCTTCGTCTATGACAGCAGCCTGATGGGAGACGACGCTCCATACCTCGAGACCGCCCCCCAGACCGGCCAGAAGCTGGTGGAGATCCCCATCCACTGGCTGCTGGACGACGCCCCCAACTTCGTCTACGCCCCCGTGGCCAACCGCCTCGGCCCCATGCGCAACCCCGACGAGGTCTACGGAACCTGGGCCGCCGAGTTCGAGGGCCTCTACCGTTACGGCCGCGCCTTCGTGCTCACCATGCACCCCCAGTACATCGGCCGCCCCGGCCGCCTGCTGATGCTCGAGAAGCTCATCGAGTTCATCAAGAGCCACCGCAATGTCGAGTTCATGCGCGCCATCGACGCCGCCAAGCTCTTCGCGCCGGAGGGGTGAAGATCGAGGGGGCGAGGTTTACCACCGGACTTATTTCATATCAGGAGAGAAATTGAAATAAGCCAGATTCTTATTTCATTCTCTGAAATAAGAGATGAAATACTGATCGGTGTAGAATGCCGTAGCCGTAGTGAGATAAAGGTCTAACGAACCATGGCAGTCACTTTCTCGGACCCAGAAATTGCTGCGTTGCTCGCGGAGCGCAAACCCCTCCCGTTCAACTGGAGTGCTCAACTTCAGCTTAAACCGAAACGAGGCCACGATGAGAGCGAGTTGGTTACTATCGGAGTTGGTCAAAATGAATTTGATGTCATAATCAGGAGAAGCAAGCTTAATCCGCTGGCTTTCTCGGTCATTCTAGGGGTACGCATTCCTCAATCGAACCGAATCTTTCGGTTGCGCCGCTACAACGGCAAGAGCCACGAGCACACCAACAAGATCGAAGGACAGACCTTCTACGATTTCCATATCCACATGGCTACTGAGCGGTATCAAATGCTAGGCAATCGTGAGCCTCGGGAGGATTCTTATGCGGAAGTAACCGCACGGTATGGGGATGTTACTGCAGCCTTGGACTGCCTTATTGCCGATGCAGCTTTTGAAATCGAAGGACCGCAGGGCACTATGTTTCTCCTTGCCCCGGAGGTGTAAACATGATCGTAGACAGCATTGAGAAAGAGTTCAAAGAGCGTATTTGTGCTCAGGTGCGTTTGGAGCCTGAAGGATTAGGCCGCTATCGGGTCTTTACTCCATTTAAATTCGAAGATGGCGACCATCTTTCGATCGTGCTTAAACAAGGGCTGTTGGGGTGGATGCTTTCCGACGAAGGTCATACCTACATGCGTCTTACCTATGACATCGACGAGGAAGACCTGTTCAGCGGAACACGCCAACAGATTATTTCCGACGTCCTCTCGGCCTTCCAAGTGGAGGACCGTGAGGGAGAACTTTTGCTGGATATCCCTGACGACGGGTACGGACATGCGCTTTTTTCTTTTGCGCAGGCATTGCTCAAAATGTCAGATTTGTCATACCTCTCGCGTGAGCGTGTTCGCTCTACTTTTAAAGACGACTTTCAGGGACTTCTGTCAGAATCTGTTCCAGAAGAACGCAGGCATTTTGACTGGTACGATACTGATTTCGACCCATCAGGCAAATATAAGGTTGACTGTCGCGTTAACGGCATGACACGGCCCATCTTCGCCTATGCTTTGCTTAACGACACGAATACCCGCGACGCCACCATCGCCCTACATCAGTTTGGGGAATGGAATCTCGAATTTCATCCCATTGCCATCTTCGAAGACCAGACATCCATAGGTCGGCAAGTATTAGCTCGGTTTACCGACGTTTGTGAGAATCAATTCTCAAATTTATCGGGTAACCGGGATAGGATTGCCCAATTTCTGAAGACACGCACCGAGCCGCTCTGACCCCGGGCCCGCACCTTGCCAACGCCGCCGGGCACGATTAGCATATCGGCATCCCACCGTCCTTCGACAGGCTCGGGACTAACGGAGCAAGCAATGGCCAAGGTTCATGATATGGGCGGGAGGCCCAACGACGACCCCATTGAGCAGGGCGAGCATGTCCTGATGGACTGGGAGCGCCGTATCGACTCGATTCGCGGCGTCCTCGGGGACAAAGGCTACTTGGGCGTGGACGAACTTCGCCGCGCCATCGAAGGACTGTCCCCGGAACGATACGAGTCCCTCAGCTATTACGAGCGCTGGACCGAAGCGGTCGAGACGCTGCTCATCGAGAAGGGAGTCCTGACCGCGGCCGAGTTGGACGCAGTTATGGAACGGCAGGAAAATTAGTCCCCTCTCCCTCCGGGAGAGGGCTGGGGTGAGGGCGTCCTCATGACCACGACAGAACAAACGGCCTTCAAGACCGGCGACTTGGTAACGGTCCGCACCGGCAATCCGCCGACCCACTACCGCACCCCGGTCTATGTGCAGGGCAAGACCGGGCGCGTGGTGGCCTTGTGCGGCATATACCCCGACCCCGAATCGCTGGCCCACGGCGGCGACGGCACTCCCCACAAGCCGTTGTATCGAGTGGAGTTCCCCCAGACGGACTTGTGGGACTCCTATGGCGGTCCACCCACCGACCGGCTGCAGGTGGATATCTACGAGCAGTGGCTGGAGAGGACCGGATGAATCACGGCTGTCCCGGGTAACAGCCCTTGTTTGTCCTGCTGAGCCTGCTCAGAAAGCCCAGGTGTGGCTGTGGATGCCTCATCGCGGTTGTTCTCGGGGTTCTGGTCATAATCGGCTTGGCAATGATGCAATTAAACTGACACTCGCCAGGGAAGGCAATCCGGAGGAATCCATGAGCGAAATAGACCACGGCGACCACACGCACCCGGGCATGGACACCGAGGGACTGTCGTACCACGCCCGCCGCGTCAGGGCTATGGAGGCCCTGCTGGCGGAGAAGGGCGTGCTGACCGTCGAAGAAGTGCAACGAAACGTGGACAACGTGGAGTCGCGCTCACCCGCCGACGGCGCCCGCGTGGTGGCCAAGGCATGGGCCGACCCGCAGTACAAGTCGATGCTGCTGTCGGATCCGGAGGCCGCCTTGGCGGAACTGGGATACGAGCTGCCGGACCCGACCCCCAAGTTGGGCGTGGTGGAGAACTCGGACGAGGTGCATCACCTGGTGGTATGCACCCTGTGTTCCTGCTATCCCCGGGCCCTTCTGGGGCGCCCTCCCGACTGGTACAAGAGCTTTGCCTACCGCTCGCGGGCCGTCAGCGACCCCCGCGGAGTGCTCCAGGAGTTTGGCACCAAGGTCCCAGAGCAAACAGAAGTGGTCGTGCTCGACAGCACCGCCGACCTGCGCTACCTGGTGCTGCCCCAGCAACCCGCCGGAACGGAGGGCATGAGCGAAGCAGACCTGGCTGCACTGGTAACCAGGGACTCGATGATCGGGGTGTCCCGCGCACTCGCCCCGGAGCCGGTTGCGGCGGACGACTAAGTAACTATCTCAAGACTGTCATGCCCTTGATCTCAACGGCCAGATACACGGTCTGGACCACTGGATTCCCGCTTTCGCGGGAATGACGGGTCCTTCGCGGGAATGGCGGTTTTAGATTTTGGCGGATTTGGATATAGTTATTAACGGCACCCAACCTACTACCTAATTCCCTCCCCCTGAGGGGGAGGGTTAGGGTGGGGGTGAATTCCTTGCAGTAGCTTACTGGCGATTCACCCTGACCTCCAAGTGGGAGGGAGAACCTGGGGACGGTTTGCCCCTAATCCATCAGTTCTTCGAGCAGCGCCTCGACTGCAGGCACTCCGGCATCGTCTCCCATGCCCAGCTTGAGCAGGGTGATGGAGACGAAGTTATTCTTCAGGGCGGTGATGTCGGAGTCCTCCGCCTGCGTCTGGTTGCCCGGACGGTTGCGGGCGATCCAGTAACGTTTCATATCGCCGTCGGTGCCCTCCAATCGCACAGATTCGCGATACGAAAGACCTCCCAGCCTAGTCGCCTTGATTCCCTTCACCGACTCGGCGGCGACATTCGGAACATTCAGGTTGAGGAACAGGGGACTACCCTCCCTTTGTACTATGCGGCGGGCCAGTCCCTCGAGGATGCGGCCAGCCACATCGTAGCGTGGAGATGTTACGGAGCCCACGGAGACGGCAATGGTGGAATGACCGCGGTTGAATCCCTGGACCGCGCCGCCCACCGTCCCGGATACCATCACATCCCAACCGAGGTTAGACCCTGAGTTGATGCCCGACACCACGAGGTCGATTCCCGTCGTCAGCGTTTCCAGGGCGAGGATGCAGCAGTCCCCTGGAGTGCCTTCAGCCGAGAAAGCCGTTACCGGATGCCTGTCGGGTCCCGATTCAGTGAACTCATCGGCGGGAACCCACGGAGTGACCTTCACCGGGGAGTGCAGCGTCAGCGAGGCTCCCACGCCGCTCTGTTGCTGATGCGGGGCCACGACATACACTTCCCCGATCCGCCGTACGGCCCTGACCGCGGCCCACAGGCCAGCCGATTCGATTCCGTCGTCGTTGATTACCAGTATCTTCATTAACCATTCCTATGAGCCTGGGTTGAATTTCATACCCATTGTAATTTCAACCCAGCCAGCCAAGCCACTTGTGCGCCAGCAGGCCGGCGTAGACCAGGATAATTATCGCGCCGACTCCGACGGACAGCCATTGATCGAACAGGCGGCGCTCCGTGTCCGGGAACAGCAGCAGAAGACTGTCGTCTTCCACAGATGCCCTCTCCAACTTGTGCGCATCCCTTTCCCTGTCCAGGTCGATGGAATAGATCATAAGGAAGATGATTACAGAGGACACCAGCATAGCGAACATATCGAGTAGCAGCCGGATCCAGCCGCCAGGTTCCGAAGGCCTGGTGAATATGGTCAGAGAGATGGTGATTCCCGCAAACACCAGGAGCGCAAATATCTCACCCAGCACCGGAGAGACCTGCTTGGACCGGACCAGCATATCCAGCTCAGCTTCGGTCTGATTGAGGGCCTGGCGGTCGGAATCATTCTCCGGTACGGCCGACGTTATGTATCCCCTTGTCTTGAGGTAATACTCTCTAAGCACCGCCTGGTTGTTGGACTCATCGATGACCATGATGCATTGACGGACATCGCGATTGATCACATCCCGTCGCGCCAGCGCATCCAGCTTCCTCAGGATACTGAAAGTACGGTTCTCCTCGTCGCTGGTCCGTGCCACGAGCCGGGCCACCCTGAAGGCCAGCAGCAGGGTGAACACGGTCGCGGAGAGCGCGATGGAGGCAAAGTATCCGTCGCCCGACCATGACCACTCTGGAACGCCCATCCACTCAAACATGTCTGCCCTGAAATACACGAGGGTCCCGCAGCCGCCCAGCGCCAGGATCAGGGCCTCGAAGCTCCAACGCACCTCCGCTTCGAAGTTGATGAGCAGATTGGCCACTATGATTGCGGTTGCCCCCAGGACCAGGTAGTCCACCCGCGTGATGGCTGCCTGCTGGAACAGGAGGAGAAACAGGAGGGCCAGAATAGGAATCGCATAGCCCAGCGCGTTGAAACTTATATCGTCGTCGGCCATGTTGGCCTTCCGCCACATGAGGCCCGCAGTTGTGTTGAACGCCAGGCCCGAAACGAAGGCCACGCCCAGCAGTCCGAAATCGAATGTCTCGCCTCTGCCAGTGCCGACTACGAAGCCGACTCCGGCGGCCCCCAGGCTGCTCAACAGGAAAGAAATGATGACGAAGAACATTGCCGGGTTGCTGCCGAGTCCTCTGAGACTCCCCGACAGCTGGTTGCCCAGGTTTCTCCCCCATTCGATCCCGAAAGCCTTGAGGTTACTCAGGACCATCGCGCCCAAAGCCAGCACGAGGCCGTAGACCAGGTTGGAAAGCCCGATCTCCCCAAATTCCCCGATCTCCCCGGTCTGGCTGAAGATGATGAAGGTGAATCCGATGAACCCGAGACCGATCAGCAGGATGAGGGAAAGAGTCCCCTTACCCGACGGGTCTATGCTCGCATCCCTCCGCAAAAACACAGCCGTTAGCAAGAGGAAAAATATAGGCCAGGACTGGAACAGCAGCGTGGTTACAGCAATGTCAATGAACTGGAGCGACCAGGCGAAGAGGGCGTATTCACAGTTGCCGAGGATGGTAAGCAGAATTCGCCAGTCAATGAAATCTCCCGGAACTTTCCACTTGACCAGCGGAATTCGAATCTCATCGACGCGAATGTGAAGCCCAATAACCGGAAATCGCCAGTCCACGGCCTTGGTCTCAGAAGTCGAAAGGTGGTACTTGAACCTGCCCCAGTTGTACCTGTTGAACCATAGGGGCAAGTAGAAGACGGCCAGTATGCCCACGCATCCGACGGCCACACCCGCCCGCCACGCGGCCATGAAATAGAAGGGCAGTTCCTCGCCGCCTATGTACCCGATTACCGTGGGTATGATGGCGTAGGAAATAACCGCGATGAATATGTAGCCCATCGCAATGCGATTGTGCCTCGCTTGCGTAGCCTCTGAGGGGGTTGTCAGTTCCGTTGACAAGGCCAAGCAACCTCCTTTCAGAACTCAGGGCAAATTCACGCGATCACCACGGGCCTCCGTACCGCAATCTGATTTATTCGCGTCAAGTTCACAGTTAGCCACACAACGCCAACGGAGCGAAGACACTGCCCGGATTCTCCGCCGGGTGCCTTCGCTCCGTTGCTGGCAGGGTTTCTTCTAGTGGTGGGCCAGGCCCACAGCGTGGTACAGCGCGTGCTTCAGCTCGACGGCGGCCATGCTGCGCCGATATTCCGCCGATGCGTAAACGTCCCCCAGCAGGTCATTGCCCAGGTCGCCACCCACGCCGGCAGTCGCTGCGGCGATGGAATCCAGGGTCAGTTCGCTGCCGGCCAGGGCTGCCTCCACCGCTGGCGAGCGTGTCGGCTTGGGCGTCAGGCCACCCACGGCTACGCGGGCCGCAGTGCAGCGCGGGGCCGCATGGTCGTGCCCATGTCCGTGGTCATGGTCATGCCCGTGATCATGCCCGTGGCCGTGCCCTCCATCGCCCTCCAGGGTCACAACGGCAGCGGCTCCCACCACCGCAAAGGAAGTGGCGGGATGGGCCATCTTAGCGTACTCGGCAACCTGGTTGGCGGCCAGCACCGGCACGCTCACGCTGGTCAGCACCTCGTTGGCCCCGACTGCCGTCTCGAAGGGCCCGGTGAAGAAGTCGTCCGCCGAGACCGTCCTCGTGCCCGACGGCCCCTGGAGGTTGAAGCTGGCACCGAGGGCCGTCAGCACCGTGGGGTAGTCGGAGGCGGGATCGGCGTGGGCCGCGTTTCCGCCGATGGTCCCCCTGTTGCGTACTGCCGGGTCGCCGATACCGCCGGCCGCTTCTGCCAGTATGCCGCAGTTGCTCTGGACGGCCTCAGAGCTCGCGACCTCATGGTGGGTGGTCAACGCCCCTATGCGCACATTGCCCCCGTCGACACTGATCCCCCGGAGATCGGCTATGCCGCCAATGTCCACAACGCGGGAGGGACGAGCCAGCCGAAACTTCATCAGCGGGATGAGGCTGTGCCCACCCGCGATGATCTTGGCGTCGGGGTCTCCCTGCAGGATCTGGATGGCCTCTGCCACCGACCCTGCCTTCGTATATTCAAACTGGGCTGGATACATCGCTTAACTCCTCGGGCCTGTCCTCCCTTACCCGGGAAGACGCCCTCACCCTAACCCTCTCCCAGAAGGAGAGGGGAATAATTGTTAAGCCTTGGCGTCCTGGATCGCCTGCCATACCCTCTCGGGCGTCAGGGGCATCTCCAGCCTGGTCACACCTAACGGCCTGAGCGCATCGATGACCGCGTTATAGATGGTGACCGTAGAGGCGATGGTGCCGGTCTCGCCAATGCCCTTGACTCCGAGCGGGTTGTGAGGCGACGGCGTTTCCGACGACAGAGTCTCGATGTCGGGTACCATGTGTGCTTTGGGCAGCGCGTAGTCCTGCATGGTACCGGTGAGCAGCTGCCCGTCGTCCCCGTAGACCGCGCCTTCCCACAGGGCCTGCCCAGCACCCTGGACCACGCCGCCGTGGACCTGGCCCTCGACGATCATCGGGTTGATCTGCGGGCCGCAGTCGTCCACCGCAACATAGCGCCGCAGGACGACATGCCCGTTGTCGGTGTCGACGTCCACCACCGCCACATGGGCACCGAAGGGATAGACGAAGTTGGGTGGGTCGTAAAAGGCTGACGCCTCCAAGCCCGGCTCCATGCCCTCGGGCATGTTCCAGGCCACATTGGCCATCAGCGCGATTTCCTGGATCGACTTGGATTGGTCGGGCGCGCCGCGTACGAAGAACTGCCCGTCGGCGTACTCGATATCAGCCTCGGCCGCCTCGAGCAGGTGCGCCGCCAGCGCCCGGGCCTTGTCCTTGATCTTGTTCAGTCCCAAGAGCAGCGCTCCGGCGCCCACCGCCGTGGTGCGGCTGCCGTAGGTGCCCCAGCCCATGGGGGTATTGTCGGTGTCGCCGTGGACGATCTCCACATCCTCCACCGGCACTCCGAGGGTGTCGGAAACCACCTGTGCGAATGTTGTCTCCTCGCCTTGTCCGTGGGGCGAGACGCCAACGTATGCGTTGACCTTGCCCGACGGATGGAAGCGCACCACCGCGCTCTCCCACAGGCCGCCGCCGAAGCCAACGGCGCCAGCCACCTGGGACGGGCCAAGGCCGCAGATCTCGCAGTAGGTCGAGACGCCAATGCCACTGTAGTGGCCGTGCTCCCGGGAGTGGGCCTGTTCTTCGCGCAGGCCGGCGTATCCCACATGGTCCAAGGCCATATCGAGGGCGGCTACGTAGTCACCGCTGTCGTAGGTCAGGCCCGCGCAGACGTCGTGGCCGTTGTCGAATTTTGGAATCAGGTTGAGCCGCCGCACCTCCGCCGGATCCTTGCCCACCTCGGCGGCGACCAAGTCCACCAGCCGCTCCAGCAGGAAGGTGGCCTCCGGACGGCCCGCGCCGCGGTATGCGTCGACGGGCGTGGTGTTCGTAAACACGCCGTAGATGTCGGCGCGGGTGGCCTGCAGGTCGTAGGGACCGCTGTACATCAGGCCGTGCAGGATGGTCGGCACTCCAGGCGCCGCGGTGGACAGGTATGCGCCCATACCGGCGTGTACCACCGAGCGAACTCCGGTGATCTTGCCGTCGCTGTTGGCGGCCATCTCCACCTGCTCGATATGGTCGCGCCCGTGGATGGTGGCCTGGAAGTTCTCGGAGCGGGTCTCGGTCCACTTCACCGGGCGGTTTAGCCGCATGGCGCAGAAGGCAGTGATCATCTCGTCGGCGTAGACCGGGATCTTGCTGCCGAACCCGCCACCGACCTCAGTGGCAATCACCCGTATCTTGTGCTCCGGCACTCCCGTGATAAGAGAACCCAAGAACCGGGCAATGTGGGGGTTCTGGCTCGTGCTCCAGAGGGTCAGTTCGCCCATCGACCCCAGCCAGCTTGCCAGCGCCGAGCGGGGCTCCATGGCGTTGGGGACGAGGCGCTGCTGGATGATTGTGTCGCTGACGACCACATCGGCCTCGGCGAAGGCAGCATCGGGATCACCTCCGACGGCCACCCAGTGAAACGCCTGGTTGTTCGGAGCGTCCTCGTGAAGCTGGGGCGCGCCCTCTTCCATCGCCGCCACCGGGCTCACCACGGCACGCAACGGCTCGTAGCTGACATTGATCGACTCGAGCGCGTCCTCGGCCTGGTAGCGCGTTTCCGCGACCACCACGGCGACGGCGTCACCCTGGTAGCGCACCACATCCTTGGCGATGGCAGGGTGGGCCACGGGCTTCACGTCGGAATCCGGCGGAATCCAAGCGCACGGGATCGGCGCCAGAGCGCCCTCCGTGTCCGCGCCGGTGTAGACCGCAATCACTCCCGGAGCAGCCGACGCAGCGGAGGTATCGATGCTGGTGATGCGTGCGTGGGCATGGGGGCTGCGCAGGATGGCGGCATGCACCATACCCGGCAGCGTTACATCATCGGTGTAGGTGGAGCCGCCAGTGATGAGGCGCGGGTCCTCGCGGCGGCGTATGCCTGAGCCAAAAATTCTGGTTGTCATCGTCTAGCCTCCCTTGGCCTCGGCAGCTGCCAGTACTGCCTGGACGATGTTGTGGTATCCCGTGCAGCGGCAGATGTTTCCTTCCAATCCGTCGCGGACTTCCTGCGATGATGGGTTGGGGTTGCGCTCCAGCAGCTCCACGGCCGTCATGATCATGCCGGCGGTGCAGAATCCGCACTGGAGCCCGTGCTTGTTCCAGAAGGCCTCTTGCATCGCGTGCAGCTCCCCGTCGGCTGCGAGCCCCTCGATTGTGTCAATCTCGGCTCCATCGGCCTGAACCGCCAAGGTGGTACAGGACTTGACGGTCACTCCGTTCATGCGCACCACGCAGGACCCGCACTGGCTGGTGTCGCACCCGATCTTGGTGCCGGTCAGCCCCAGGTTCTCCCGCAGGAAATGCACCAGTAACAGGCGGGGCTCAACGTCCCCTCCCCGGGACTGCCCGTTGACAGTCATTTGAATATTCAATGCAGCACCCCCTCAGGTGTAGGGTTCTGTAGCTTCGGCCGCCTTCGCCGAAGTGCCCGCAGTATAATGTTGCCCTCATACGGCGGTCAACGCGAACGGCTTGCACGAGCGGCTCTCCAACGGACGGCAGAGTGATAAAATGCACACAATCACATCCGCCCAGCTGATAAGCTTTGTCCCAACCTGAAAACCCTCTGCCCATGGGCTCCTATCACCTGGTATTTTCTACGCTGGACAGGGAAGGCAACGAGGTGCGGTTGACCGAGTCCCAGTGGCGCGGGCATGTCCTCCGTGAACACTCGGAAATGGAGCCGTACATCGAAGAAATCCAGTTAGTAATCCGGGACCCAGAATTTGTGAAGCGCGGAGACCGAGGGGAATTACGCCTTGCCCGGTTGGGAGTAATAGCCAGTAGGCCGAACAGGTATCTGAGAGTTATCATCGCCTACTCTGACGAAATCACAGGCAGAAGGCTGGGAAGCGTTCTAACAGCGCATCTGAGCAAAGTCCCGCCTAGGGGGGAGGATGTAATATGATTGACACTCAAACCCTTACTGACGAGGAATTTGACCAATACTTACTTAAGGCCAATGCAGACTGGAAAAATCGGCTTTTCAAGGAAGCTCGGCGCATCCATTACGACTACGAATCAGACATCATACAGCTCAAGTTCGGCAACCCGGGGTTCATTATCCTGCATTGTCTGGACAATGACCCGGACGGATTTGAGTGGGTAATCGAGGATGAAAGTCTCCACATAGTAGGCGTTGAGATATTTTATTTCCGCCAAGACTACGCGCCCTGCTACCCGAAGCTGCAAGCCGCATACGATGCCTTGTGCCGCGAATCAGGAATTGGCGACTGGTTTATTGACTTGCCATCCCAGTCTCAGACAGGAAAAGCCACAGCAGCAACTGAATTTGCCGACGCATTGGTGGAATGCGCCCGCAACCCCGTCGGTAACCAAGAGAATACCGGCACGAATTCCATATAGACTGCGTTAAGGTGATGCCCAATGTTCCCCAAATCCGTCTTTCCCGACACCGCTGAGATCAACGCCCAGGGACACCTCGTCATCGGCGGCTGCAGTGCCCTGGACCTGGCCGAGGAGTACGGAACGCCCGTGTACGTGCTTGACGAGGCCACCATCCGCGCCAAGTGCCGGGCGTTCGTCAGCGAGTTCCGGCAGCGCGCTCCCGGCGCCAAGGTGGCCTACGCCTGCAAGGCTTTTATCAACCCGGCCCTCGCCCGCGTGCTCGCCGAGGAGGGGCTGGGTTTCGATGTCGTCTCCGGCGGCGAGCTGGCAACCATCGCCAGCTCTGGCGCCACCCTCGAGGATGTCTACTTCCACGGCAACAACAAGACTCCCCAGGAGCTTGAGGAAGCCATCGACCAGTCCATTGGCTGGGTTGTCGTCGACAGCTTCCATGAGCTGGAATTGCTCGACCACCTGGCCCGCGAGGCTGGCAAGACCCAGGACATCCTGCTTCGCGTTTCGCCGGGCATTGACCCTCATACCCACGTCTACACCACCACCGGCATTCTCGACTCCAAGTTCGGCTTCTCCATCCAGACCGGCCATGCCGCCCAGGCGGTCCGGCAGGCCCTCGCCGCGAAGAACCTGAACCTGCGCGGCCTGCATTTCCATCTCGGCTCACCGGTGTTCGAGCTGGAACCCTACAGCGTCGCCACCGATCTGGTCCTGCGCTTCGCCGCCGAATTCCGCGAGGAGGGGTTGCAGATTCAGCAGTTCAGCCCGGGAGGCGGGTTCGCCGTGGCCTACACTCGGGACCAGCAGCCGCCTTCGGTTGCCGAGTACGCCGAGGCCATCTGCTCTGCCATGACTGCCACCTGCGAGGAACTCAGCATGGAACTGCCCACTCTCGTCGTGGAGCCCGGCCGCTCCATTATCGGCCCGGCCGGCGTCGCCATCTACCGGGTGGGAGCCATCAAGGACATCCCCGGCGTTCGCAAATTCGTCAGCGTGGACGGCGGGATGGGCGACAACATCCGCCCCGCCCTATACGAAGCACAGTACGAAGTCGTGGTGGCCAACAAGGCCAACGCCGACCCGTCGGAAACAGTGACCATTGCCGGGAAATATTGCGAATCGGGCGACCTGCTGGCCCAGGGGGTCTCGCTGCCGGAGATCGAGTCGGGCGACCTTCTCGCCATCCCCGTCGCCGGCGCTTACTGCCCGTCCATGGCCAGCAACTACAACCTGAACCCGCGCCCCCCCATGGTCCTGGCATCCAACGGCAGCAGTCGCCTGATCCGGCGCCGGGAGAGTTACCAGGACCTCATGTACTGCGATGTGGTCTAGTGAGATTAAAGGCCAAGTACGCAAAGTACGACAAGAATCTGGATAGATTACTGAAAAATCTCTGTGCTCTCGGCGAACTCGGCGTTTAATTTATCCCGATGCCGTGGAAAACTCTGGGACAGGACCACCTCATTGCCAGGCTACAGCCCGCGCTGGAGCAGGGCCGTGAGTCTCACGCCTACCTGCTGACCGGCCCTCCCCATGTGGGCAAGCTGACCCTTGCTCGGGAGATTGCCCAAGCGGTCAACTGCCCAAGCGGACCCAGCGAAGCCTGCGGCGATTGCACCCAGTGCCAACGTATCGCCGACGGTATCCACGCCGACGTGCGGGTCGTGGACATCGAGTTCAGCCGGAAGGTGGAAGAACGGAACACCGTGACCACCATCACCATCGGCACCATCCGTGAAGTCGAACGCGTAGTCAACCTCAACCCCTTCGAGGGCTCCCGCACGGTCATCATCATCGACGGCGCCGGCTCCATGACCACCGATGCCGCCAACGCACTCCTCAAGACTCTCGAGGAGCCTCCCCCGGGGGTGCTGTTCCTGCTGCTGTCCGAAGACGAGGAGGCACTGCTACCCACGATTCGATCCCGCTGCCAGACACTCCCCCTGCTCCCGATGGCGCGCCAGCAGATGATCGATTCCCTGTTCGAAAGACGCGGTGTACCGAAGGAGGAGGCAGACACGCTCTTCAGACTTTCCCGCGGCTGCCTCGGATGGGCCCTGCACGCGCTGAATGACCCACAGATACTGGAGCAGCGGCTGGCCGACCTGGAGCGGATGCGGGAGACAATCGGCGCGGGCCTGACCACGCGATTCAGCTACGCCAACGAAGTTGCTGCGCTATTCAGTTCCGACCGTCCTGCCGCCCGTGAACTGCTGGCCCTCTGGCTGCGGTGGTGGCGGGACCTGCTGCTGGTCAAGGAGGGCGCGGAAGAGTACCTGCACAACGCCGACCTTACCGAGGAGCTACGTGCCCACGCGGAAACACTGTCTGTATCGCAAATCGCAGCCTTCATCCGCCGATTGCAGGGCACCATGACCGCCCTGGATGCCAACGCCAGCCCCCGCTTGGCCCTCGAGACGCTGATGCTCAACGTGGAGTAGGGCAAAGTCCTCGGTAAAATCGAATCATTTTGGGGCGCTTCGTGATGAATCCTAGAATTGGCAAGGCCAAAGAAGTTGCTCTCAAGTCGTGGCGTCTGCTTAAGGCCGCCTCCCTAACGACCGCGGATAGCATCATTTCCCTATCTCTATTGAGAAAAGGAGCAAGGCCGAAGCCAGGATCCAGAACTGCTTGGCCTAAGGGCCGGAGAGAGCAACTCTATAGAGATCAACAGGGCCTCTGTATGTATTGCCGTTGTAAGCTCTCCCTGAGCGCGCTAGGGGCCACACACATTGACCACATTATCCCCGTAAATCAGGGAGGGAATAACGATCGAGAAAACCTGCAGTTGCTCTGTGCGGGCTGCAACCTCAGGAAATCGGACCGGAGCGACGTTGAATTTCGGCACCGCTACAGGAGTCTCCTGCCCCAGCGGCCTAGCACTATGCCCGCCCGTCGCATTCTCCAAGCTCAATTTCGCCGCGTCACCCAAGATTCACCGGACGCCGAGAGCTACCGGCGATTCAAAGCGGGCAAATATCTGACGGCAACTCAAAAGATAAATAGCGGCTCACTGGCAACTGGAGCAGTAGTCGCGCTCGTCATTTTCGTGCCCATCAACCAGACCGCAACTCCAGGGGATGGAAGTGTCCTGCTACTAGTGAGCCTGGCATTGGGTGCAGCGGCAGGGCTGGGCGTAAGACTCAGGGCCAGGTACACCGGAAAAGACCAAGAGGATTAACTCAGTGGTCAGTAAAATGGCGCAGCCAAGCCGCTGTTGACCGACGCGGAGTGGACTTCTACTCCAGGTTCCAGGGGATATAGGGCTTCCAGACCTCCAGGATGGTGCGGTTCTGGAGAATCAGGTAGGGGTTGGGATCGGGGGCGCGGGGCACCGTGCGGAGCTTCATCTTCGCTTCAGCAGGGGTGTGGCCAGCCTTTCGCAGGTTGCAGCGGTTGCAGGCGGCCACCACATTCTCCCAAGTGTGTGGGCCGTGCTGGCGGCGAGGAATCACATGGTCGAGTGTCAGGTCCTGGGCCTTCTTCCCGCAATACTGGCAGGTGAAGCGGTCGCGCAGGAATACCTCTTTCTTGGAGAGCTTGCGGGGCAGGAACGGCCGCTTGACGAGATAGACCAGCCGGATGATTGCGGGGGCTTCAATTTCCCCGGAGACGGTGTGCAGGCTGCCATCGTGCTGTTCCAGGAGTTCCGCCTTGCCCTTGTCCACCATGACAATGGCCCGGCGCACGGAACACACGTTGACCGGAACGTAATTGAGGTTCAGAACCAGCACGGGAGCGCGTATCAGGACTGCGGGATCAGGCGGCTTTCCTTCGTCTTGAGCGGAAACAGCCACGCCATTAACGGGGGCAGCCTTGGACTTTTCAACCACTGTCGCCAATAGACGCGCCTCCCCGTCGGAATGTCATTGGTGCTGTTGATCAGTGCCCGGTTGTACGCTCGTTTTCTGCAGGCCTCTTCTTGATCCCTAGTGTACGATCCCCATTATAGCGCAAAGGAAAGAACGCCTCGCCACACCCCCAATTCGTTAGTCTAGGTCGTCCCAATCGGACGAAATCTCGATTGAAGCCACATACCGGCCCACCCATCCTATTGGTCTGTGGGCGAAGGACGACTCCTGCACGCCCTTCGTGACCGTCTCCAGCGGCCACTGGTGCATACCGATGAGTATCACCGAAACGAATATGCAGCCGTACACCAGACCCGCCGCGAACCCTCCGGTACGGTTGAACAGGGCGCCCATGGGAGCCACTGAGACCAACACTGACGCGATGGACATGAAGTGACGCGTGGTGTGGGCAATGAACGCGCCCAGCAGCTGCGATATCGCAAACACCACAAAGAAAGCCGCCGTCAACTGTGCGCCCTCGGTTTCGAGGAGCCCGGAGAGGCTGGGGCCAAAGGCCAAGGCCAAGGCTCCGGCGAACCCCACACCGGCCATCAAGAACGCAAAGGGGATCCAAATCCTGATGAACCCGAAGAACAGCCCGGCGACCGCACCCACCACCCAGGCCGTCAACGATATGGTGTCAACCCAGTTCACTCTTCCAGTCTAACACCGGTGCAACGAATACAGTCTATCCGCTGTCAATCATTCGTTAACGATCGTAAGTATGGCGCCATATTTCTATCAACCTTCTTACAACAACCAGCACGCAGAGGTACAGTCCGCCAAACAGAAATCCGGCGATCACGTCGCTGGGCCAGTGCACCCCGAGGTAAACTCGCGATGCCCCCACGGCGACAATGGATAACACCAGGACTCCCTGCAGGATTCGCCTCAGGTAAGCTCTGTCGCCGAATAAGCCGGATTCCTCGGTAAGTAAAATTACGGCTCCCAGGAACGCGGCAACAAATACAGCGTGGCCACTGGGAAAGGCATATCCCGACTCCCACACCAGGGCCAGGTGAGCGTCAGGGCGTGGGCGTGCAACCAGCTCTTTCAACCCCAGGTTCACCACAGGGGCTAACGCAGCTGCGGCTAGGAAAAGGCTTCCCCTCCACTGCCCGGCCACCAGAAGTCCGGCCACCAGACCGATGGGAATAAAGGGAATGCCAACCCAGCCATTGCCGCCCGACCCGACTGCGGAAATGAAGACGGCGACATCGTCCAACCAGTCCGTTCGTGATTGCCTGATCAGGTGAAAGGCCTGGTCATCTCCGGGAAAGGTCGCATAGGCCCGCCCCAGGCCGAGCAGCGCTCCTGCCACCACAAGGCCGATGAGCCACGGTAAGAGCCTCTCGAATTGAAAGCGGGGGCTGCAGTTGTCGGAAGGATTTGCCACCCTTCAAGGATAATCCCTGCCAAGCTCGATAGGCCTGCCAAATTGGGCCGATGATATAATCGGGAGCCATGATCAGGACTATAGCCATAGATGGACCTGCCGCGTCCGGAAAGACCGTCGTGGGACGAAACCTTGCGCGGTGCCTGGACTTCTGGTTTCTGGACACCGGCGTCATGTACCGGGCAGTCACCTGGCTGGCCCTGAAGGAAGGCATACAACCCGACGACGCCGAGGGTCTGGGAAGGCTGGCCGAAGCTGTGAAGGTGCGTCCGTTATCCAAGGACGGCGATTCGGTTAAGATTGCCGGGCGCAGCGTGGGACCTCAACTGCGGGAAAACCAGGTAAACCAGAATGTCTCCCTGGTATCTCGCCACTCCGGAGTGCGACGGGCACTGGTGGAGCAGCAACGCCGGTACGCCCATGAAGTCCTCCAGGACGACCAGGGGATGGAAGCCCGAGATTCGCGCCGGGGCATAGTGATGATCGGCCGGGATATCGGAACCGTGGTGATGCCTGACGCTGAGCTCAAGGTCTTTCTCACCGCCTCGGCCCGGCAACGCGCCATTCGCCGCTGGCGAGAAATGAATGAGCGCGGCGACATTGTCGACCTGGAATCCGTTCTGGCCGAAATCGAAGCCAGGGACGCCATTGATTCCTCTCGCGATGATTCTCCCCTGCTCCCCGCCGACGACGCCTGGCAGCTGGATACGAGCGATCTTGCGGTGGAAGAGGTAGTGGAGGCCATCCTGCGGAAATCCGAGGTTAGATGATGCAGGGTGAAAGCGCCACTTTCATGTATCAGCTGGGCCGCCCGTTGGCCCGCTTCTGTTTCGGCACCTTCGGACGACTGGAAGTTATCGGCGAAGAGAACGTCCCTCCCCGGGGGCCGGTGATCCTGGCCTGCAACCACATGGCCTACACCGACCCTCCCCTTCTGGTTGCCGCCATTCCTCGCAGGCTGCACTTCATGGGCAAGAAGGAGCTGTTCGCCAATCCTCTCACGCGCTTCATCATGCGGGGCTTCCATGTATTCCCCTATGAGCGTGGAAAGGCGAGCACCGATACGCTTCGCACTTTGCTGGGGCTGTTGGAGGAGGACCGCACAGTAGTGGTGTTTCCGGAAGGAACTCGCAGCAGAACCCACTCTTTGCAGGAAGCCCAATTGGGAATTGTTTACCTAGCTCTCAAGTCCCAGGCACCCATTCTGCCGGTTGGCGTTACCGGTACCCAGAATATGAAAGCCTGGCGAATGCCCATGCCTCTTTGCCGGCTCACAGCCAACATAGGGGCGCCATTCTCGCTGCCGGTGGTGGAAGGGCGCATCCCCAGGCCGGTGATGCAGAGCATGTTGCGCATGATCATGGAGCGGGTTGCATTGCAACTCCCCCAGGAATTCCGCGGAGCATACGACCCCGCGGGGAGTCATCTTACGGGAAATCGTGAAGTTCGGAGCAGTTAAATGCAGGCGTCCAGGTTTGGCATCTACATCAACGACGGGGAGAAGAAGGTGGTCCGCATAAATTCTCCCTACTGGTTCCCCGAAGAACCGGAATGGGCCTTCGTGACCCCGGAGGTCAATGCGACCCTGCTTAGCATCCGCGAGACGGCCCGCGACCAGGGGCTAAGCACCGACGCCGACGCCCTGACATGGGGAACAATCCCGATGCGGGAAGAGTAAACTAACGGCCCTTCATGCTTCCCGCATGAAGGGCCGTTAGTTTCACTTCCTCTCAGGAATGTTCCTCGCTAAGCAAACCTCTCAGCGTCATCGATGTATGTCGCGGTCTCCCTGATGCGCCGCTCAGTCTGGTCGTTGCAGTTCCCATCGTAGAAGCAGGCTCCGTGAAGCTGGCTTATTCGGCTGTAATAGCGGCCCACAAGCGGCTCGAAGTTGGTGTCCCCGCCTGCGAGCCTGTCCAATTCGTTGGTGGTTCGAGCGGTCGTGATTGGCTCCTCGCCGGTGCGGGCCAGAATCAGAGCATCAGTGGCACGCTTCGTAGCGCACCAGGCCTTTTCCGCGGCGTCGCGAATGTCTCCAGCCCCCAGCCGTTGCAGGGCCTCGGATTGCATGGCCCTGGCATCGGCGAAAATATCATGGACCCTGCTGGTCGCTACCATCGCTCCTCTGCTGCCTTACGCAGAACGGTTGCAAATTGGCTCCGCCGAGTGAAGTCCATTCATCCTGAGCTTGTCGAAGGATGTCGGTTCAACGACCACTGGTACGATAGGCTCACTATGAGCAAATTGGGATAAGCCTTGCAGTCGTCCTGCTGCTTCGGAGCCTAGCCCTTGAATGAGGGCATCACTTCCTCGGCGAAGATGCTGAGCTGGTCCTTGAAGACCTCCAGGGGCATACCCATGACGGATCCGATGTTGACCCGCTCAACGCCCGGATAGCTCTCTTCCGCTGTCTTGAGTGCCTCTACAGCGGTCTCTGGAGTGCCACAGATCCATCCGCCGCCCTCGACCGCTTCCTCAAGGGTCGGCAGCTTGACGCCCCGGCTTCGGCCTCCCGCGGCCACAGAGTCGATCTGATCTTGGCTAAGAGCCATCAGGCCCAGCGGCGCGGCGAACTTCATTGCCTCTTCGAAGTAGGGCTTGGCCTTTTCGATGGCCTTTTCCTTCGACTCGGCGAGAAACATACGGAACCCGAGAGCGGCATTCTCTCCCAGCTGAGTTTCCTGTCCCTGGTCAAGCTGGGCCTGCTGGTACATTCTCATGCGCTCGCCCAGCGTCGGCTCCGGCGTGTTGGCTAGAAGCGGCTTGATACCCACCCTGGCCATGAACTCGACGCCCCGGGGGTTCCCGCTGACCAGCGGCTGCCAGATATCCACGGGCCGGGTGAGCGGCCGGGGCACCAGGGTCAGCTTCTCAAGCTCATATCCCCGGTACGGAACCCGGGCAGGGATCTGGAAATGCTTGCCCTGGTGAGAGAACGAGTCTTCATTGAAGGCCTTGATCATGACCTCAACCTGTTCCTCGAACAGCTCGCGGTTGGCATCGGAGTCGCGCATCGGCGCGCCAAAGGTCTCGACTTCCCGGGTGTGATAGCCACGCCCAACACCGAATATGATGCGGCCCTTGGTGAGGATGTCAGCCATCGCGAAGTCTTCAGCCAAGCGCAGCGGATGCCACATGGGCGTGATGTTGAACCCACAGCCGTATTTGAGGGTCTTGGTCTGCGTAGCCAGGTACAGGCCCAGCATCAGCAGATTGGGTATGCCCTCGTACCCTTCCGGCTGGAAGTGGTGCTCAGCCATCCAGAACTCGTCATAGCCGCTGGCCTCGAGGTGCTGGGCGATCTCAAGGGCCCAATCGTAGGTCTCCGCCAACTTCTCGTTGGAATACCAGCGGTCGTTGGCCGGAGTTCCGTCGAACCCCAGGTTATCGTCAACAACGTGCCCGGCGTATGATGCGGAAAAGTTCTTAAACATCAGTGCTCTCGACTCTGGAAGATAGGGGTTCTCTCCATTGGCTGGTTCTCCCGGGTTTTCGCGCCCGGGTCGGCCTTTATTCTAATCCCGCACCTGGCTTGGAGCGGGATTGTAGAGCTCCAGGCCGATGGTGGCGGGAAAGACGCGGGCGATTTCCTCGACAGTCCATTTGCCGTCTTTCTGGATGGTCTTCACCGGTTCCGGATTACTGAGCAGGTTTACCAGTCCTTCGGTCACATGGAAGACCTGCCCGTTGACATGCAGTGCATCGTCTGAGGCCAGCCAGGTGACCATGGGTGCGATATCTTCGGCTTCACCACGCATGGTGACACTGGCGCCCGTACTGATCCCCCTGGCCGCCCGCAACTCGCGGGTATCGTCCGGGATGCTGGTGATCATCCTGGTTGCGGCGCTGGGCGAGATCGCATTTGCTGTCACGCCGTAGCGCCCCATGTCGCGGGCGACAACGCGGGTGAACCCCGCGATCCCGTCTTTGGCCGCACCGTAATTGGCCTGGCCAGAGTTACCATACAACCCGGATGTTGAACTGAATGTGATGATCCGTCCCGACCGTTGCTGCCGGAACAGAACCGACGCGTTCTTGACCACCGAGAAGGTGCCCTTCATGTGGACGGCAATAACGTCGTCCCACTCCTGCTCGGTCATGTTGAAAACCATGCGGTCTCGCAGGATACCAGCCACGGTAACCACGATGTCCAGCTTGCCGAAGCTGTCCAGAGCGGTCTGCACGATCTTTTCGCCGCCATCCATGCTGGCGACGTTCTCGGTGCACGCCACTGCTTCACCGCCGGCCTCCTTGATCTCGGAGACCACCATGTCGGCCACCGAAAGATCCGCCCCGGAACCGTCCACGTTGACACCCAGGTCGCATACCACAACCTTGGCGCCCTCCTCAGCCATCAGCCGGGCCACGCCGCGGCCGATGCCGCGCCCTGCTCCTGTTACGATCGCCACCTTGTCATTAAGCCGGTCAGCCATTCCTGTGCCCCTCTAACAATCCGGCGGAAAATCCCGCCGTGGTTCTTGCAAGCCCAATCCCTGCAAGCCTCGCGAAGCAATTTCAATAATCACCGCAGTGAAACTGCTCAGTTGGTCCGCTCCCAGAGCAGGACCACACTCAGGTCAGCCCTCGATCCTTTGATTGGCAGCGTGCGAAGTTCGAGCCGTCCGTCGCTCCTGAACTCGAACTCTCTCACCTGATGTTCTCCGATCCAGTTGGGGAAGAAGCTCCCTTCCACCTGGTGGAGCATCAGCCCCTCATTTTCGTCAACCGAATAGCTGCCGTAGTAGGCCACATAGCCCTCGAATGCGGCACGCACCTCGTCGTCGCTACCCTTGAGCAGGTTGCCGGAAGCGAAGGCGGGCCTCCCCTGGGTCATTATCTGTCCCGCAAAACCGCCCCGCCCATCGTACATCAGCATCCCGTCGGGCTCCGCACCATACGGATAGGTTAAGCGTCCATCCGACCAGCGGCCCTCGCAGGCCAACAGCCTCCAGGTTCCGGTGAATTTATCTGCGGTTGCCAACCTGCTCTTGCCTAGCTGGGAAGCCTTTGCAGAATTGCTATCGCCAAGCCGATAAGTCCGCCTCCCCAGGCGGAGACGATGGCGAGGCCTGCGATAAACAAGTTTCGGGCGTCTCGCCTGGCTCCTTCGACCAATTGGTGTGTCTCCTGGCGCAAAGCCCTGATTTCCTCGCGGGCTTCCTGGCGAGTGGCCTCGTTCATTTCCCGGGCTTCCTGGCGTGTCGCCTCGTTCATCTCCCGGGCTTCCTGGCGAGTGGCCTCGTTCATCTCCCGGGCTTCCTGGCGAACCGCCTCGATCAGGTTAAGCACCTGGTCGAGACGCGACAACACCAATGCCAACTGCTGACCGTTGGCTTCCTGTATCGCCTCAAGGCGAGTGATGCGCTCTTCGGGCGTTACCATTCAGTCCTTTCGAATCACAGGGTTCCGGGTCGCTCGCCTCCCTATTCGCGCGGCGGAGTGGGAGGCGCTGGATTGGTGACGCCGGCGGTGAGCACATCCCGGGCCAGGGGGGCGAGGGTGTCCAGGTCCCAGTGGCCCGACGGCTCGTAGATCGAGCGCTCCGGGCGCGGCTGCGACATAAGGGATATGGTGTCGCCGTAGACTAGGAACGTCTGCCCGTTGACGTTGGCTGCGTAGTCGCTGCCCAGGTAGCAGATAAAGGGCGCAATGTGGGTGGGGTCCAGTTCGGTGAGCGTGTCCTCACCCGGGATCGCGGCCACGCCGCTTCGGGCCCTGATCTCAGCGGCGCTGGAAGGGATGTCCCCGATCATCCTGGTGTTGGCCCTGGGGGCGATAGCGTTGGCTGTCACACCGTAGCGGCCCATGTCCTTGGCCACGACCTTGGTGAAACCGGCGATGCCGGACTTGGCGGCACCATAATTGGCCTGCCCCGAGTTGCCGACCAGCCCTGACTCCGACGAGAAAGTGATGATCCGCCCGGACCTTTGCTGGCGGAACAGGATGCAGGCGTGCTTTACCACGGTAAAGGTGCCCTTCAGGTGGACGGCTATCACATCGTCCCATTCCTGTTCGCTCATGTTGAAGATCATGCGGTCTCGCAGGATTCCGGCACAGGTGACGACAATATCCAGCCTGCCGAAGTTGTCAACGGCAGTCTGGATGATCCTCTCGCCGCCCTCCATCGAAGTCACCGACTCCATGCAGGGAACGGCCTCTCCGCCAGCAGCCTTGATCTCCTCGCAGACCTGGGCGGCCACCGAGTGGTCCTGCCCACTTCCGTCCACGTTGACGCCGGGATCCACGACGACCACCTTGGCGCCCTCCGCTGCCATTTCCAGTGCGATGCCCCTGCCGATGCCCCGGCCCGAGCCGGTTACTATGGCCACCTTGTCCAACAGTGAATCAACCAATGTCCTACCCCTGGGTGTTGAGAATTTCGATTGCGAGGGACTTCACCCCCACCCTGATCCTCCCCCTGAGAGGGAGGGAAGAGTCGCGGGCAGGAAGATAAATCTCTTCAGCTCTTGGGGAGAGATACCGTGGCGCGCCCGGGGGTGGTGCGCTGGCCCTTCTCATTTTCCAGCCAGATCTCACAGTCCACGAGGTACTCTTCATCGTCCTCGTACTTGCTGGTCACGACGCCGCGGGCTGTGATGGGGTTGCCTGGAATGTCCATTCCCCGATACTGGCACGACAGCCTGCGCAGGTTGCCCTGTGGGCCCATCCAGTCGGTAACGAGGGAGCCGAGAAAGGCGTTCTTCAGGGCTCCGTGGAGGATGATGTCCTCCAGCCCGGTACCCTGGGCAAAGTCCTTGTCGTAGTGGATCTGGTAATAGTCGCCCGAAGCCCCCGCGTACTTGACCAGTTGCTGGCTGGTGGGGTGGCGCACCACCGGTCCGATCTCGAGGCCCTCGTTGACCTCATCCCACACTATCTGATTCCCCATGCTCAATCCTCCGGGGTAGCAGGGTTAGCGTCCTTCCAAAAATGATGGTTCCCCCTGAAAAAGGGGGAGCCCCTCACTGCGGCATCAACGTCGGAAATAATGTCTTGCCTAGTACCGTATGGAGGTACTCGTCTGGGTGGCCACCACCTGTCCGAACTGGTTGGTGTATGTGACCACGATGGTGAAGATCAGCATCAACCCGATACTGCCGTTGCGTTCGTTCATGTCCTCAATGCGCGAGACGGAGGTGATCTGGTCTCCCGGACGCACCGGCACGAAGTACTCCCAATCGCTGCCCCCGTCCAGAACCCTTTCGAATGGAACATCGAATGGCAGTTCAGGCCTTGCTGTCACTGCCGATCTCAGGAAGGTGGGAGGAGCGATCAGGCCACCGAAGCGAGACTCTCTGGCCGCTAGCTCGTCGTTGTACAGCGGATTGTCGTCGCCAATGGCCTGGGCGAACTTGATGATGGCGCCCTTCTCTACTTCCATGGTCTGAGGGGCGCTCTCCTGGCCAATGGCCCGCTGGCGCATTTCTTCAGTCAGAAAAGAGGGAGCGGTGGACACTGGAGCCCTCCGTGCGATCAACGCCACGAATTATAATCAAGCAACTAGACCATGTTAACAAAGTGTTAACAACGCGCGAGTCTATCCGGGCGCGGCAGGGGTGTCAAGTTCGAAACCCAACCACGAAAAGGATGGATTGATACTGAACCTGTCGCACTCTTGAACATTCTGCTACATAGTTCAATGGAATGGATACACCCATACTTGCCACGAGTAGCGCCGGTCGCGACGAAACATTTTCCGGGAATTGTTGACCCGCACTCACGCTTCGGCGTCCCGGTCAAGCGCCGAGACCCCGCTGCATGCCCCGAAGGTATCCAGCCTGCCCCCCGTGCTGATTCACCTCCCAGATGAGCATTCGGAACATCGTCGCCAAGGTGATCTCATTGCCCTGACGGTTTGTCATGGTGGTGCTGGTAAGGGACTCGTCGTCGTGCTCACTCAGCAAGCCCAGGAAGTTATCCCGCGCAGCAGTGGCGTATTGGACCAGCAATTCCTTTCCGGGACACTGCCAGTTCGACAGGTCTTCGGCAGAATACCCGAAGCCGACGTCCATGGCCTCAGGCTTTAGCCCAAGACGTTCCGCCCACACCTCCTCGTAGAGCTGCGGCTGCCTGCGAGCCAGCGTCTGCGTCCACATGTCGAGGGCCCGCCCATAGTGCCAGACTATGAAACCAATGGAATGGCACTGGTTATTCGGCCGGTACTCGACCTCCTCTTGGGAGAGTCCTTCCAGGTAGCGCTCCAGCCATTCCCAGTTGGTCTCAATGGACTCCCTGATGAACTCCTGCAATGCCATGGCAAGCTCCTCTCTCAAACTCGATTTGAAACCAATTGCGCAGGCTTTTCGGATACGCTCGCTGTTGCCATCAGTGTCTGCGTATGGGACTGTGCGATTCCATCGCAGCGGAGGCGCCCGCATTTCGTTTGCCCAGCTTGAATGGGGTATGCCCCCTGGATCGAATCAATACAGGATTTTACTCGCCGTGAAGGGTGGGACGCCAATTCCCGTGTGCTAAAATTTGGGCCAGGAAGACTCTTCACAGAGGATTGGTTTGGAATTCGGGTTTTATCTGCCCAACAGTGGCGAGGGCGCCCAGCCCGATGCCTTGGCCAGTATTGCCGGACTGGGAGACCAGCTCGGCTTCTATTGTATGGTCGCACCCGACCACATACTGATGCCGCGAAATGTTGATTCGGTCTACCCATACAGTGTTACCGGCAGCATACTCGCCGGGGGTAATTCAGGCGCGGGTGAGTGGCCGGAGCAGATCACAACGCTGGCGTATCTCGCCGGAGTGACCGAGAGCATCCGCCTGGTCACGAGCGTGATGATCGTTCCCTACCGCAATCCTCTTCTGTGCGCCAAGATGCTGGCCACCCTGGACATGCTTTCAAAAGGGAGGCTAATCGTTGGCGCTGGCGTGGGCTGGATGGAGGAAGAGTTCGAGTTGCTTGATGCGCCTCCCTTTGCCGAGCGCGGCCTCGCCACCGACGAATACCTGAAGGCGTTCATAGAGCTGTGGACCGCGGACAACCCCAGCTTTGACGGCAAGCATGTCAAGTTCTCCGACCTGATATTTCTGCCCAAGCCGGTGCAAAAGCCCCATCCGCCGATCTGGATCGGAGGGCAGAGCCGGGCCGCGCTACGACGTGCGGCACGCCTGGGCAACGCCTGGCATCCCGTGGGCGCCATCCCCGCGGCACCGCTGGAGCCGGAGGAACTGGCCGAGAACCTGGCCTACATGCACCGCCACGCCGAGCGCGCCGGGCGCGACCCCTCCGAGATACAGGTCTCGATGAAGGCCCCCCTGTACGACGCAGCCAGCGATGACGCAGGAAACCGGCGTCGGTTCTCGGGCCCGCCGGAATCGGTACTGCAGGACATCCACGCCTACGCCGAGGTTGGCGTTACCCACCTGATATTCGACTTTCGCAGCCCACATCACGCCGAGACGGAGGAGCGAATGTCCCGCTTCGCCGAAGAGGTGATGGCAGCGTAACCACCCCTCCCGGAGCCGGGCAGGGACAGACTTACGGAGCAACAGGAGTAAAGTAAGGTGGAGACATTGGAAGACCGCTACAATCGGGGAATGGAAATGCGCAAGCTGATGGCCGGGGGCAACCAGAGCCATTACAGCCTGCCGGGCATCGACCAGCTCGCTCCCGACCTCAAGCGCATCGTGGACGAGGCGCTGTGGGGTTCGGTATGGACCAGGCCAGGGCTCGACACTGAGCGCCGCTGCATGGTCACGGTGGCCGCCCTCACCGCCCTGGGCCAGGAGGCCCTGCTGCGCCGCAACATTGAGCGCAGCCTCAACCTGGGCCTCAGTCCCGACCAGGTCGTCGAGGTCGTGATGCAGATGCTTTTCCTGGTCGGCATCCCGTCGGTCGAAGCCGCCATGAAGCTGACCAAGGACATCTTCGAGGAGCAGGGCATCGAATTCACCCCCACCCACGCCTACGACACCTCCCGCACGGTGGAGGAACTGCACCAGAACGGCCTCCGCATCTACGACGAGCAGATGGGGGAACCACCCCTTTACCCGGTGGAGGACGCCAACTCGCTCGAAATGGAAGCGCAGAAGTTCATCGAACAGTACCACTGGGGCGCCATCCACGCCCGCCCCGGCCTCGACCCCAAGAGCAGGGCGCTGTGCAGTCTTTCGGCCATGACCGTACTGGGCCAGTACGACCGCCAGATACGCCGGCTGATCGAGGGCGCCCTCCATGTTGGCGCGACGCCCCAGGAAATAATGGAAGTCTTCTTCCAGTTGATCTTCTATGGCAGCTACACCAATTCCCGCACGGCCATGCGTGTGGCCCGCTCCGTGTTCGTGGAAAAGGGTATCGGCTCAGCCTGACTCAACTGGCCGCAGAAAATATCCATCCCCACGCCGAGGCTCCCCCGAGGGAGAGCCAGCTCGCCGGAGGCACCATGAAACTCCGCCTGGACGACGGAACCGAGCTCTTCTACACGGTGGACGACTTCACCGACCCCTGGACCGAGCCGGAAACGGTGCTGATGCACCACGGAATGGCCAAAAACCACCGCATGTGGTTCGGCTGGGTGCCCACCATCGCGCGGCACTACCGCGTCATCCGCTTCGACATGCGCGGCATGGGCCAGTCCGACCTCCCGGAGAAGGGCTACCCCTGGTCCCTCGACAACTTCACCAACGACCTGGAGGAGGTCGCCGACAAGCTGGAACTGGAGAGGTTCCATCTCATCGGCGAGACGGTCGGCGGCTCCATCTCCATGAACTACTCCACCCGCCACCAGGAGCGTCTGCGCTCCCTGACCGTCTGCACCTCCCCCACCAGTTTCGACTCCCACCACCAGGAGAGCGCCGACCTCATCGAGCGCGAGGGCATCGAGGCTTGGGTCGACGACTCCATCGGCCGCCGGCTGGACCCCGACCTGGTACCCCCCGAGTACATTCGCTGGTACGCCGACCAGATGAAGGCCACTCCGGCCCAGGTGGTCCACGGCTTCCAGTCGAACGCCGGAGGCGACCTCGGTCCGGCCCTGGCAAAGGTGCAGACCCCAGTGCTGGTTTTGGCAGCGGCCAGCCTCCGCGAGGAAGTGTTGGGCGACTTCCGCGGAGCTGCCGACCTGTTTCCCAACGGCACGAGGGTGGTCTTCCCTGGCATCACCGGCTTTGTCCAGCACATACTCCCCACCCCCTGCGCCCGCGTCTGGCTCGACTGGGTACGGTCTCTCTAAGGTCCTGTAAGAGCGGTCCCTTGTACAGCCCCGCAACCCCCCCGACCGTTCATCCTGAGCCTGTCGAAGGAGGGGCTTCAAGAGGCTGCCCAACTATCAGGCCGGGGGTTGCCGCCGTTCATCCTGAGCCTGTCGAAGGACGCCCATGATCTTCTGGGGACGGCGCGGACGCAGGGGACGGCGCGGACGGATGGCCGCCATCCTCTTAGCGGGGATGCTCCAGCGGAGGCGGCAACGGCCCCTCGACTACGACCTCATCTTTCTGCGGCTGCTCGCGGGCCGGGACCCCGAGACCGGCGACCGCTGGGTCTGGCGCGACCCGGCCTTCGCCCGGCACCCCTGGGCCTTCGCTTCCCAGGCCGTCCTCGCCACCGTGGTCATGCTCGTAATCCTCGCCTTCGTCAACTCCCTCTCCTCTGCAGCTATCGCCGCCGGCCTCGCCTCCAGCGTCGTCGGCATCTTCATCGGTCCCTCCAACCGCACCGCCAGCGTCCGTTCCGTTGTCGGAGGGCACGCCCTCGCTCTCGGCCTCGGCTCCCTCTTCTCCGTCATGCTGTTCCTCGGGCCCATCGAAGGCTTCCTCGACCAGCGCGATCTCATGCAGAACGTCTCCCTCGCCCTCGCCGTCGGACTCGCCATGCTCTTCATGGCCTTTACCAACACCGAGCACCCGCCCGCAGCCGGCACCGCCCTCGGTATGGCCAGCCGGGAGTTTGACTTCCTGATCTTCCTCAGCATCATCGGAGCTGTCGCCCTCCTCGCGGTCATGAAGCTGGCGATACGGCCCTACCTACAAGACTTGACCTGATGACCTGACTAGCGAGAGGCCCTGGATTCCTGCTTTCGCAGGAATGACGAAGGGGGTGCAGGAATGACGAGGGGTGCAGGAGTAACTAGGGGTACAGGAATGACGGGGTGGGTAGCCCTGTCGCACCTGCAACACACAGTCAACTTTAAGGAGCCAACGCCATGCCTGATGCCCTTGCCCGCACCTACGCCCGATTTGTCGCAGGCCTAGAATACGAGCAACTTCCCCTGGAAGCCGTGGACAAGCTGAAGGCGTCGCTGCTGCATGCCACATTCGTTTCGCTGGTGGGGGCACAGACGGCCCACGGCAAGGCGGCCATCGAGTTGGTGAAGGAAGAGGAGCCCAACCCCAGGGGAGCGACGGTGCTGGCGGACGGGGCAAAGGCGACCCGGAGCGGTGCAGCCTTCGCCAACAGCAAGCTGATGCACGCCACCAACCAGACCGACTCGTACCGGATGTTGATTCACCCCGGCCCCTGCATCATTCCGGCCGCGCTGGCATCGGCGGAGATTTCGGGTGCCTCCGGACAACGGCTGCTGACCGCAATGGCGGCCGGTTACGAAGTGGAAGCCCGGATTGCGGGCGACTTCATTCCCGCGACACAGGCCAGGGGGTTCAGGTGCAGCCCGGTGTATGGGACCCTGGGGGCAGCCGTTACCACGGCCAAGCTGCTGGAGCTCGACGAGGACCAGACGGTAACGGCGCTGGCCCTGGCCTGCACCTTCGCCGGCGGTACCACCGAGGGGCCACGGGTGAGCGGGCGGGAGATGCTGTACCACGAGCCCAACGCCACCCGTAGCGGCATCATGGCCGCGCTCCTGGCCCGGGAGAACCTGCGTGGCTCCGAGACCTGCCTGGAGGGTGACGCCGGTTTCTACAACGCCTTCGTTGGCAACAACCGGGGCGAGCTGTCCTACACCTTCTCCGCGAACCCGCCCGGCGACTGCGGTCCCGGCACCACCCACCTTGCAGCGACCGTCGAAGGTCTGGGAGACCGCTGGGAGTTGATGCACATCACTCCCAAGATTTACCCCACGGCAGGCTACAACTGCCCGGTCATAGAGCTGGCCACCCGGATGCGTGCCGCCCACGACATCGCACCCGAGGACATCGAGAGCATCTCAGTCGAGATGAACTGGCTGGAGACAACCTATCCTTCGCCTGCATTTCCCAACACCGACCGGCGAATGCCCGGCGTGGGGAGCACTCACTACTTCACCGCCTACACCTGGGTGCATGGCAGCTACCCGCCCCTGCGCCAGCGGCTGGATCCCGGCATCGACTCCGCAGACCTCGACCAGCAGGTGATGGAGCTTCAGGAGCGAGTTGAGGTCGTGGGGCAGCGTACCCGAGGGTCATTCGCACCGAGGATCACAGTGCGAACCCGTTCCGGCGCCGAGATTATCGACGAGTTCACCGGCGACGAATTGAAGTGGGATTTCGCCACGGAGACATCCCGGATCGGGGAACTGTTCACGCCGATGGACTGGCCCTCGGAGAAGCTGCAGGGACTGGTCGCAGCGGTTTCCGACATCGACAGGGCCGGGGACATCGGACGACTGGTAACCTGTTGCGTACCGGCATGACGTCGAAAAGCGGAACTTGGGTTAAAATTGCTGTGGTCAACTGACCTCAGGAGCATTCAATGGACCTGGGACTGGAAGGAAAAATCGCCATCGTTACAGGCGGAAGCAAGGGCATCGGACGGGCCACCGCTCTGTCGCTGGCACAGGAAGGCGTGGACGTTGCCATCTGCGCCCGTGGAGTCGAGGACCTGGAAGACGCGGCAACCGAGATTCGGGAACGCACGGGGCGTCGCGTGCTTGCCGTTCGCGCCGACACCGGCGTGCCGGAGGACATCCAGAACCTGGTCTCCGCCACCGTCGCCGAGCTTGGCGGCGTGGACATCCTGATCAACAACGCGGTGAACTCCACCGCCGCGCCGTTCATGGAGCTGGCCGATGAGGACTGGCTGAACCACATCAATGTCAAGATCATGGGCTACGTCCGCTGCGCCCGCGAGTGCATACCACACATGAGGCAGCGCGGCGGCGGAAGGATCATCAACATCGGTGGCATGGCGGCCCGCTCGGCCAACCGGCTGACCAACAGCAACGGCGTCACCAACGCCTCGGTGTCCAACATCGCCAAGAACCTGGCCGACCAGGTTGCAGGCGACGGCATCCTGGTGAACTGCATTCACCCCGGCACCACGCGCACTCCGCGACAGACCATGCTGCTGGAGCGGCGGGCCAACGATGCCGGCATCACCATGGAGGAAGCGGAGGTACAGGCCGTTGCGGGCATTCCCATCGGCCGCATGGTGGAGCCGGAGGACATCGCCGATCTGATCCTGTTCCTGGTCTCAGACCGCGCCGGGGCGATCACCGGCCAGACAATCGGGGTGGAAGGCGGCGCCGTCAGTGCCATCAACTACTGACGAGGTAGCGGCGGCAAGGAGTTCCACCCCCTCCCCCGCCCTCCCCCTGAGGGGGAGGGGGTTGGCATGGGAGCATCTCTTCCTACTGGTGGCGGTCTGCCTAATCGCTCTGACAGCGGCCTGCGGGGACGCCAGCGACAATGTCATCGTTCCTCCAACCGAGGAGTTCGGCGGCCCCGAGTACGCAGTTGTCGTCATCACCACCGACATGGCCATCGGCAGTGAGCGCCTCGCCTTCGGTGTCCTTACCCGCGACGGCGGGCCCCTGGAGGCCGACCACGCCGTCGTCCGCACCTTCTACCTCCCAGATAACACCGAAGAGCGGCAGGCCCGGCAGATCCTCGAAGCGGAATTTCTCCCCTGGCCCACCGTCGCCGGTGTTTTCGTTGCCAATCCGCAGTTCGACATCGCCGGAACCTGGGAGCTGGAGGCCCAGCTCACCACCGCCGACGGCACGGAGGTCGTGGCCACCTCTGCCTTTCCCGTCAAGGAGTCCAGCGCCACCCCGGCCATCGGCGCGCCCGCGCCCGCCAGCATCACCCTCAAGGCATCCGATGTGGACGATCTCTCCCACATCACCACTGCACCCGAGCCCGACCCGGACCTCTACGCCCTCTCAATCCACGAGGCGGTGGCCGAGGCCAAGCCCTTAGTCGTACTCTTCGCCACCCCCGCCTACTGCGTCAGCTTCACCTGCGGCCCCCAGGTGGCGGAACTCTCCGCCCTCCGGGACGAGTATGTCGGGCGGGCCAACTTCATCCATGTCGAAGTGTTCAACGACCCACACCTGATTGAGGGAGGACGCCCGACCGGCGGCCTGGTGGACGCAGTCCAGGAATGGGGCCTTCCCACCGAGCCGTGGACCTTCGTGGTAGACGCCGAGGGCATCGTCCGGGCCAAGTACGAGCAGTACACGCCGGCGTCGGTGATCGAGAGTGCCCTCCTGGAGACCTTGAATTAAACCCAAAGGGCGCAGAGTACGCGCGGGGAGCGCAGGAAGAACATTTTCAAGCAACTTAGGACTATGTTGCGTCCTCTGCGTTCTCCTCTGCATTCAACTGACTGCCTGCGGCAGTCCGGCCGATACGGTGCGAGGTGTGATCGTCGCGGTTGAGGACCGCAACCTGGCCGAGATCGAGACCCTTACCGTCCGCGACGACGATGGCCGGGAGTGGACCTTCACAACAACCGCAGCACTGGAGAAGAACGGCGCGCACCTGCGCCTCCACCAGGTGCTGGGCCAGACGATCGAGGTCCAGTACGAAGAGCGCGCAGGGACGCTGATTGCCGTTGCCCTGCGGGACTGAGAAGCTATCTCGAAAAGTCCCCTCCCTCTGAGGGAGAGGGTTAGGGTGGGAGTGAACCTATCGAAGGGGTGATGGTGAAAAGGTAGCGCGGCGGCGGCTCCGGACTACGCCAACTGCTCAGCGTCGCGTATGTAATCCGCAGTCTCCCGGATGCGGCGCTCAGTATCCGGTGACGCGCAGCGGCCGTCGTAGAAGCACTGGCCATGTAGCTGGCTGATCCTGCTGTAGTAGCGACCGACCAGGGACTTGATCAGCTCATCCGCACGAGCGACGGCGTCAAGGCCGTCTGAAGTCCAGGCCGTCGTCCTGGGTTCCTCTCCCGTGCGGGCAAGAATCAGGGCGTCGGTCGCCCGCTTGGTGGCACACCAGGCCTTCTCAGCGGCATCCCGAATGTCGCCGGCATCCAATCGTTCGAGAGCAGCTTGGTGCTGCGCCCTAGCGTCGTCAAAGATTTCTTGGACTCTATTAGTTACTACCACATTGCACTCCCGTGGGGTACACAACAGACATTATAGCAATGATCGCATCAGCTGAAGCGGAAGACGCGGACGGCGATGAGGGCGGTGGCGACGGCCCAGGCTCCAAGGGCGGCGAGCTGGGGCCAGGTGTCCCAAAGGGGAGCGCTGTTGATGGCAACCTCGCGGAGTGCGTCCAGCATCGGCGTGAGGGGCAGGACCAGGGCGGCGTAGGGCAGCAGCCAGGGCAAAGAGGCGGTGGAGAAGAAGGTACCGGCCAGGAACATCATCGGCAGGGCCACGGCGTTGCCCATCCCCGAGGCGGCCGCCGGGCTACGGGCCCATGCCGAAAGTATGAACCCGATGTTCAGGAACACCACCGTTCCCAGCAGGACGATCAGCAGCACCCAACCGAGGCTGCCATGAATGTCCCCCCCAAACACGAACACGCCAACGGCCAGGATTATGAGGGCCTGCACCAGGGCCAGCAGAAGGTGCGCGATGATCTCCCCGGCGAAGAACTTCCAGACGGGAAGAGGCGTAACCAAAAGGCGCTTCAGCACAGACTGGTTGCGGTAAGTACTGATGCGCACGGCGATGGAGATGATGCTGTTGGTCATTATGCCGAGGCCGAGCAAGCCCAGCAGCACGGTGTCGAAGTAGTCGATCTCAGGGGTCTCGATGACCTCGGAGACCACGAGGTGTTCCGGCAGGATGGGGTTGCCATCGGAGCGGAGCTCGATCACCAAGCTGTGTACCGCTCCTTCGACCAGCTGGTTTCGCTCGGGATTGCGGGTGGCGTAGACGAGGGTCACCGGCTGGACGGCACCGGCACCGCTCTCCTCGGCTGGGGCGTCGATGCCGTGAGGGATCAGGAGCAGATAGCCGAGGTCGCCATCGACGAGGCGCCGACGGGCATCCTCAAGGACGGCCGGGTCTTCCACCGACAGGTCCTCAGTTTCCAGGAAGGCGATGCCTTCCAGAAGCTCGCGGAGGAGTTCGGCCCTGGGGCCGCCGGAGAAGTCAGCTACGGCGATGCCGGTGGGGGTGACACCGCGGAAGTCGAACAAGCCGAAGACAACCACCAGGAGCAACGGGAAGGCAAGGGCCCAGAAGAGACCCTGCCGGTTGCGCGCCATCATCTTCAGGTTGGCGATGGTGATTGCCAGCAAGTCAAATTCCTCTACATCAGGCAGGGCAACCGCGTTTTGACTCGATATGCGGTGCAGCCCCCGTCATTCCCCTTTAGTGGGAATGACGAATTATTGGGCTCCATAAAATTAGGATGCGTTTGCCCTTCTACATCAGGTGGCGACCAAACGTCAGTTGCGGGTGAGCTCGAGAAATACGTCCTCGAGGGTTACCGGTGTTATCTCAATCTGTTCAAGGGCGACGTTGGTTTCCTCCACCCAGTGAAGCAGGTGTTGGAGCGCGGCGGGAGAGCCATCCAACCGGAGGAAGGCAGCGTTACCATTGACGGCGGGTGGGCCGTGCCCGTTCAACTCAAGCGATTCAAGCTGCTCTCCCGAAAGCGGTGCGGAGGTCACCAGCTTGACGGCGTAGGAGGCCTCGATACGGCTGACCAGTTCCCGGGGGGAGCCCTCTGCCAGGAGCCGGCCGTGATTGATGATGGCGACACGGTCGCACATCTCCTCGGCCTCCTCCATGTAGTGGGTGGTAACGATGACCGTGGCTCCGCGCTCGCGGACCTGTTGAACCAGGGCCCAGAGTTCCCGGCGCGAGAGGGGGTCCAAACCGGTGGTGGGCTCATCGAGGATAACCAGCTCGGGGTCGTTGACGAGGCTGGCGGCAAGGGCGAACCGCTGCTGCTCGCCACCGGACAGTTGCCGGATGCGGCGGTCCCTCTTGTCGGCCAGATTCACAAGTTCCAGCAGCTGGGATGAGGGCAGCCGTTTGGGGTAGAAGCGGCCGAGCAGGGAGAGTATCTCGGCCAGGGTGAGATATTCGTAGTAGGAGGAAGACTGGAGCTGAACACCGGTGCGGGACTTGATGGTACGGCCCTGGGTGGCCCCGTCGAGGCCGAGTACCGTCACCCTGCCGGAGTCGGGGCGCAGCAGCCCCTCAACGACTTCCAGGGTGGTGGTCTTACCGGCGCCGTTCGGGCCCAGCAGGCCATAGATTTCCCCGCGTTCCACGGAAAATGACAGGCCGTCCACGGCAAGGACGTCGCCATACCGCTTGACAAGATCTTCCACCAGCAGGGCCTGAGACATATCAAGTAGAAATGTTATCACAGGCGGCTGCCGACAAGGCTCAGCTGGAAAGTGGTCTATAGTATGTTGCAGCTAGTTGACGGGGGTTGACCGTGCCGGACGGTGAGCAGCAATTCAGCGGTGTCTCGAGCGATGCTGTCGCGAAGGCGACAGGCCGGGATTGGGAACAGTGGCTGGTATTCCTCGACGGCCTCGGAGCGGGAAAAATGAGCCACAAGGAGATCGTGTCGCTCGTGGCCGGGCCAGGGGAGCTTGACAACGGGTGGTGGCAGCAGTCGGTGACGGTCGGCTACGAGCAGGCGCGAGGGCTCAGGGTGGTGGGGCAAACCTCAACGGCGGACTTCCAGATCGGAGTGCAGAAGACGTTCCCGGTTCCGGTGGAAGCTGCATGGCGCCTGGTGGCAGACGGAGCGGGGAGAGACACCTGGCTGGGAAAGGTAGAACTCCTGGAGTTCCGGAAGGGTGAGAAGTATCAGACAGCCGAAGGCGCCTGGGGTGAGGTCAGATCGGCAGTTCCTGGGCAGAGGGTCAGGTTGACCTGGAGCAGTCCGGAGCTTGAACAGCAGTCAACCCTGCAGGTCACGCTGGTAGAGTCGGGGGACAAGACATCGGTGCGCTTTCACCAGGAAGGGCTGGCTAACCAGGGGGAGCGGGAGAGGATGCGGTCGCACTGGCGGGCCGTGCTGGCCGCGCTGGAAAAGCTGCTGGAGATGCCGGGGTATAAGAGTACAACCTGAATTCTTGAGCGGCGCTTGCCATCACTGAGAAGGGCATGGCCAGACCACCACTACCGGCTCGGCTTCCCGCATCTTCTGCCGTTGTTTCATCCAGATGATTGGCGATTGACATGGTTGGGCGGATGGGGCATCATTGGCCCGTGCGAGTATTGTCATTCGCAGTTTACAGTTGAATAAATCGACGCCGGCAGTACTCCTCACGGGGATTGAACGAGGAAGCTGGTCTAAGTCCAGCGCTGTCCCGCAACGGTAGGTTCCGCCCGGTACAACCGGTCGGAGCGAGCCCGGTCCACGGCTTCCGGCGATGTTTCGGCCTTCGAGGAAAGGCGTCAGCATTGCTCGGACCTTTTCTGATGCTCTGCCCTTTCTGGGGCAGGGTTTTTTATTGGCCAAGAGCCCACGGCGCCCGGGCATTGCCCGGCCTCGATGCCGAAACCAAGAATCCAGGAGCAAGCTCAGTGCCCACTCTGAAGTACCTGATACCCTTCATAGCAATCCTGATGCTCGTAGCGGCAGGGATGCTGGCCTGCGGCTCAGAGGCGACTGCCGAACCCCCGGCACCGACAGTCGCCGCGCCCACAGTGATGCCCGAACAAGCGCCCGCAACTGCCACCCCTGAGCCGGCAACGGCGACGCCGGAACCCGCTCCGCCGACGGCGCGTCCCACCGAGCCGCCTCCGACGGCGGTTCCTGTGCCCGCAACGACGGCCCCAGAGCCCACGGCCACTCCGACGGCGGTACCACCTACGGCTGTCCCTGAACCCGAACCGGAGCCGGTGACGGTCACTGCCTCGGACGGGACCGAGGTGGTGTTCGAGACTCCGCCGGAGCGGATGGTGGTGTACGACGGAGCGGCGGTGGAGATGCTGTTCGCCATCGGACAGGGACACCGTATCGCGGGAACGCACAGCTTCGTCACCTACCCGGCTGAGACGGAAAGCATCGCCAAGGTAGGCGACGCGTTCAACATGGACATCGAGGCAATAGTGGCTCTGGAGCCCGACCTGGTGTACGTGTTCTACGACCGCTTCAACGAGGACCTGGAGCGAGCCGGGCTCAAGGTGCTGTACATCAAGAGCCTGTCCCACGGGTTCACCGACATAGCCGACCAGATCCGGATGTGGGGAGCGATCACCGGGGCAACGGAGCAGGCGGAGGCAGCAGCGTCGGAGTTCGATGCCCGAGTGGCAGCGATCGAGGAGAAAGTGGAGACGGTTGAGACCGCCTGGACCGTGTACGAGCACGGCTTCGACTGGTGGACTCCCGGGCGGAACACGCTGGTGAACGATGTGTTCGAGCTGCTGAAGCTGCAGAACGTGGCGGACTTCGAGGGTTACCAGCAGATCAGCCCGGAGGTCGTGGTTGCGGCCAACCCGGATATCATCGTGGGAGACCCGGACTCCGTGGGGTCGGAACCGGCGTTTGCCGGAATGCACTCGGCCGAGCCACATCATGTATTCACCCTGAGCGAGGGCAACAGTTTCAGCGTAGCTGGGCCGCGGTTCATGGACGCCGTGGAGGAATTCGCAGCCTGGGTCTATCCGAAGCTGTTCGAGTAGTCTGAACTGTGATTCGTGTGATTGACGTGATGGCCATGAATGGTCCGCTCGTGTCCCAATTATCGGCAAGGTCGGGGGAGGGACTCTAGCGGATGTCCGGGATGGAGGCGACACTGCGGGTCATCCGCGACCTGATTGCCGCCGGCGAGGGGGTGATGTGGATCGTGGGGCCGGGAGAGATGGTCAGTGAAAACACCTCCAGGGGGATTCAGGAGCCGCGGGTTCACGGGCCGTACATCACGATCACGGCCCACAACTGGCGGTTCCACCTGGAGCCGGAGCTGGTGGACGGCATCCAGCTCGTTGAGACCTACGGAGACCTTTCGTCGCATTACGTGCGGTTCTCGGACCATGATGGGGAGACGTTGGTGCGGGCGTATATGCCCAAGGGAAGGGGCGAACTGGAAAGACCGCCAGACTCGGGACACGCGGCATTTGATAAAATGCGCGCGAGATACGAAGGCACTGACGGGGTGGAGTACGTGCGCCGGGAAGTACTGATGTCATCGTTCGGGTGAACCGGCCTTACGCGAGCATCAACAAGCAGGAACCACAGAGGTAAAGGGTCAGGCATTGGCTGGCATTCGCTTAAGAGGAAGGAGGGCCCTGGATTCCCGCTTTCGCGGGAATGACGCCGCCGCGCGAGATGGCGGTGCCTTGAAGGACGACGGCGTCTTGCGGGGCAACGGTCCTCTGGGGAATGACGGAGCCGCGCGAGGCGAAGGTGCCGGGTTGGCCGGGAGGGCGTCGTCGGAAGGCGAGACTCTGAACGCTGGCCGGCTGGCCGCAGGGCTGGTGGGGCTGCGGTACCCGTGGTGGCGGATCGCGCTGGGGCTGGTGGTCTTGGCGGTAGCGGCCGTCTTTGCGGCTTCCATCGGATCGGTGCACATTCCGTTCGGGACGGTGGTGGAGATCGTGGCGGCGCGCCTGCCGGGGATCGACCTGCCGCAGGACGCTCCGGCTGCGTGGGAAACCATCCTGTGGCAATTGAGGTTGCCGAGGGTGGCGCAGGCAGCAGTGGTCGGCGCGGCGCTGGCGATGTCAGGGGCAGCGTACCAGGGCCTGTTCAAGAATCCGCTGGCGGACCCGTATCTGGTGGGAGTTGCGTCGGGAGCGGGATTGGGCGCCGTGGTGGTGTTTCTGACCGGAGTGCCGATGTACCTGGCGGGGGTGAGTCTTCTGCCGGTGGCGGCGTTCGTTGGAGGGACCGGCGCGGTGGTGGTGGCGTATTCCATCGCCCGGAATTCGCAGGGGACGCCGACGACCACGCTGATCCTGGCGGGCGTGGCCATCGCTGCGCTGACGGCGGCGGTGACGAGCCTGCTGATCCTGCGGAGCGACCCGGAGCTGCGGCCAGTGCTGTCCTGGCTGATGGGGAGCTTCATCTCGTCGGAATGGAAGGAGAGCGCCATCGTGCTGGCCTACGCGGTGCCCGGGATGGCGGTGCTGCTGGGGTTCGGACGGGTGCTGAACGTACTGCAGCTGAGCGAGGACCATGCGGCGATGCTGGGCGTACCGGTTGAGAAGGTGAAGCTGCTTCTGATCGCGGCGGCGACGCTGGTGACCGCCGCGGCGGTGTCGTTCTCGGGGCTGATCGGGTTCGTGGGACTGGTCGCGCCGCATGTGGTGCGGTTGATCTGGGGGCCGGACTACCGGTTCCTGCTGCCGATGTCGGCGATCGTGGGGGCCACCTTCCTGGTGCTGGCAGACCTGGTGGCCCGGACCATCGTGTCGCCGGGTGAGCTTCCGGTAGGGATGGTAACAGCCTTCTGCGGGGCTCCGTTCTTCCTGTACCTGCTGCGCCGGCGCAGGCTGGGGGTGTAAGCGTGTCCCAAGTCTCGAACGGACACCGCCCGGAAGGGATCGCAGCCAATGAGCATGGGCAGGCAGCGACTTTGCGATCTTCGCCGGGCTCAGAGCAAACGATGCCGGGAGAGGGGCCAGAGGAAAGACCACGAGCTCCGGGGGTCAGCGCCGCGGGCGTGTGGGCTTCTTATGGTCAGCGGGAAGTGCTGAGGGGGCTGGACCTGGAGGTTACGCAGGGAACGCTGACGGCGCTTGCGGGTCCGAACGGGGTCGGAAAGTCGACACTGCTGCGTGCGATCGCTGGGGCGCTGCGGCCGACGCGGGGTAGCGTCATGGTGGTGGGGCAGGACATCACGGCCCTGCGAGGGCGGGAGCGGGCACGCCTGGTGGCGATGGTGCCGCAGAGCCCGGAGTTGCCCCGGGGTGCGTCGGCGCTTGAGGTAGTGCTGATGGGGCGTAATCCGCACCTGCCGCTGCTGTCGTGGGAGACGGCCTCCGATGTGGAGATCGCGTTGGAATCGCTTCGAATGACGGACGCGGAGGACCTGACGGAACGGCCGGTGCAGCAGCTGTCGGGGGGCGAGCGCCAGAGGGTGGCGATTGCGATGGCGCTGGCGCAGGAGACGCCGGTGATCCTCCTGGACGAGCCGACTGCAAACTTGGACCTGGCATACCAGCCGACGATCATGAGGCTGCTGCAGGACCTGGCCAGCGAGGGGCGGACGGTGATCACGGCGGTGCACGACCTGACTCTGGCGGGGCAGTTCTGCGACGAGGTGGCGCTGGTCAGCGAGGGCCGTGTCATGGCCAGCGGGCGTCCCGAAGAGACGCTGACAGCTGAGGCCATCCACCGGGTGTACGGGGCGGACACTCTGGTGCTGGAGCACCCGGAGACTGGGAAGCCCATCGTGGTGGCACGCTGAGACCGCTCGCCTGAACTCCTCCGGCCGCTCCCTTGCGGGAGGGGCATCCAGGGATGAGGGGACCGCGGGGGATTCCCCTCATCCCGCTACCACCGGTCGGGGCGGGCCGAGGCCAAGTTCCTCCCTTGGCCGGCCCGCCTCCGACCTCAAAGGTTGTGTGACAGTCGTCGGTAGCTCACCACGTCATTCCTGCTTTCGCAGGAATCCAGTGCCTCCAACTGATCGGGCCTGGGTAGAAACATCGAAAAGGCCTCAATCGTCGCACACCCACTTATAAAGAAATCCAAGTCAGTTCAGGCTGAGCCTGCGCGGCTTGTGAGAACCGTCGATGTTCAGGCTATCGCGGCTGTTGCCGTCCAGCTTGAGGGACTTGAGCGCCCCATCCCAGACCTTTCGAGCGCGAGCGATGTGTTCGGGCCAAAAGTCCAGGGTGATCAGGGCGTGGGCCGCGGGTCCCCTTGCGATGCCGATGCGCGAGTGGGCAAGCCTGTTCTCCGTGGGGTCGATGAAGTCCATCTGAAGCCAAACGGTCTCCAGGGTCGCACGACGCATCTCCTGAAAAGGTCCGCGGTCTGTGATGCCACGGGACTCACCAGAAAGGGCTGAGTCCTCCAGGAGCTGGGTGAGGGGGAGGCCGGTCCAGTCCACATACGGCGGGGCGTACAGCAGGGAAACCTCCAGCCGCATGTCGGCGGCCACTTCGTCCTCCTTGTCGAAGAATCGAATGGACCCCGCCTCTCCGGGCTTGATGACCCAATCGCGTGGTATTTCGAACTGCATGGCACCGGCGTCGGCAACGAAAATCTTGTTGCCGGGGGCCGCAGTCCACTGGTGGTCTTCGGCCATGCGGTGGGTGGTCTGCTGCCACTTTCGTTTTTTCTTCTTCGCCATAGTCCATCCGTTTCGTGGGAGCAATGACCCACATTTTACCCCAGCGGCAGGTGGTCAGGAGAGGACAGCGACTTTTAATACTTCCCCCTCCCTCTGGGGGAGGGCTAGGGTAGGGGCGTTCCCTTGCGGAAGGCAAAGTTGCTGATGCTGCGATTTCACCCTCACCCCAACCCTCTCCCTCAAGGGAGAGGGAGAATTAGAAGACCCTGCAGGAGGGGAATTCTTGATTGACATCCGGGAGTTGGCGGTGATACGGTTTTCGTCGTTCTTCCTCCCCCGTAGACTGCTCGCCGTACCCTCGCGAGGAGCTTTTTCTGACTTTCATGGGCCCCTGCCGTCCTTTTGCGCCTCCCGTAAGCACATCGCTCTCCGCCGATGCCTTTCGCATTGCAACGGTATTGTGTGCAGTTTCTCTGTTGCCTGAGGAGGCGAGGCTATGACAGTCGCGGTCAGGGGCAGGTTCCGGTCGGACAGCGCCGCCGCCGACGGGTGGTTCCAGGGGCTGTGCTGGGTCACGGTGGTGTCTGTTTTCGCCATGCTGGTGCTGGGGGGAGTGGTACGGGTCACGGAATCAGGCCTTGGCTGCGGGGACGACTGGCCGCTCTGCGACGGGAGATGGCTACCGGCGCTGAGGTCCGATGCGATAATCGAGTACGCTCACCGGGTGGCGGCATCGTTCCTGGTGGGTCCACTGATAGCCGCGACTTTCATCGGGGCTTGGGCAAGGTACCGGAGGGAGCCATGGGTCATCTGGCCGGCCACAGCGGCGCTGGTGCTGGTGATCATACAGGCGCTGATCGGGGCGGTTACAGTCACAACGGAACTGGCGGGCCATGTGGTGCTGATGCACCTGGCTGTGGCGGAGATCACGATGGCTTGCTGCGTCCTGGTGCTGGTCATGTCGTACCGGGGAGGGATTCGGACTGAGGTCCCCTCCTGGGCGGCGGGGAAAGCACGGCTCTTCCCGCCGCTGGTACTGGCGGCGACCGGGGCGCTGTTCATCCTGCTGCTGTCTGGGTCGTACCTGACCAACACGGAATCGGCCACCTGGGCCTGCGCCACCTGGCCGCTCTGCACCAACGAATGGGGAGGGGTATTTCCTGGCAGCAAGCTGGCCATGATCCACATGGCGCACCGTTATGTGGCGCTGCTGGCGGGGCTGCTGGTGATGTATGCTCTCCACCTCGGGTTTCGTCCCCCTTCGACAAGCTCAGGACGGCGACAGCCACCGGTAATCCGGATGCTTTCGCTGGGGGCGCTGGCGCTGTTTGCGCTGCAGGTACTGGCCGGGGCGGGGGTGATTTGGGCAGGGTTCGGCCATGATGTAGAATTACGGGCGTTGCACCTGGCGTTGGCGTCGGGCGTGTGGGCGGTGGTTTCTGCGCTGGCAGTGCTGGCCTACTCACGGGAGCCAGTGCGCTCCACCGGGTCCCTATAGACCCGGGTGCCTATAGACTGGGAAGAGTAAATCGGGAAAATCCAGAGCGATATGGCGGACCAAGCCGGACATATAAAAGTGGACAGGCCTACGGCAGACACGGAGGGACTTCCTCACTCCAACCTCTTAACAGAGGGAGAGGAGACGCTGGGGCCGGGCTCGGCGCGAAAGGAACGGAGCGGACTCACAGGGCTCCTGGCGGATTATGTCGCGCTGACGAAGCCGCCGATAATCTCGCTGCTGCTGGTCACCGCCATCGGGGGAATGTTCCTGGCGGCGTCGGGAGTGCCAAACCTGCTGACGCTGCTGCTGGTGTGCGTGGGCGGAGCGCTGGGAGCGGGCGGGGCCAACGCCATCAACCACTACCTGGACCAGGACATCGACGCGCTGATGTCGCGAACGGCGCAGCGGCCGGTGCCGGGGAACCGGGTACGCCCGATGATGGCGCTGGGGTTCGGGATAGCGCTGAACGTGTTGGCCTTCGGCGTCCTCTTCTATTGGGTCAACTGGATAGCGGCGGCGCTGACGCTGGCGGCGACGCTGTTCTATGTGCTGGTCTACACCGGTTGGCTGAAGCGCAGCACTCCTCAGAACATTGTGATCGGGGGAGCAGCGGGCAGCATTCCGCCAGTAGTCGGCTGGGTGGCGGTCACGGGAACCTTCGACCTTCCTGCTCTTTACATGTTCAGCATCGTCTTCTTCTGGACCCCGCCTCACTTCTGGGCGCTGTCTCTGCTGATCCAGGGGGACTACGAACGGGCCGGGGTGCCGATGCTCCCGGTGGTGGTTGGACCGGAGAAGACGGCGGACAACATCTTCGCGTACTCACTGGTGCTGGTCGCGCTGACACTGGTGTTCGCAGCAACCGGGGCGGTCAGTGGGATCTACCTGGCCTCGGCGGGTTTGCTGGGCGTGCTCTTCGTGTGGGGTGCCTGGCGACTGCGTAAGGAACAGACCCGGCCGAAGGCGCGGAACCTGTACCTGTACTCGCTGCTGTACCTGGCGCTGCTGTTCGGGGCGATGATGGCGGACGGCGTGTACCGGGTGTGGCTGTAGCTGGGGCTGACTTCCTGCGGCTTTCCGGCTCCCGGACGAGGCCTCAGTCGCCGCGCAGGCGTCGGAGTTGCTCGCGGAGCTCCCCGGCCTCGGCCTCGGCGGCATCGGCGCGGTTCCTCTCAGCATCTGCGCGGTTCTTCTCGGCCTCGGCGCGCGCCTTCACTTCACTGTAGGGTTGCATGCGTTGGCAGGTGGCCGGGTCGTAGATACGAACCAGCCCATCGCCGACTTCCTGCGGTTCCCATGTGAAGTAGAGGTCCAGTGTTGGGCTGTATCCCCTGATAGAGCCGTCGGCCTTGGCTACCACATCAAAGGGCTCGTAACGGCCGTTCACCAACCGCTCGCCGATCATGGGGACCCCGTAGTGGCGACCCCCCGTGGCGTCAAACCGCCAGTATTCGCCAACTCCTATGGACTGATAAATCTCCCTCTTGGGGCCGATGTCGTTTCCCGCCGTGCTGTCGGAGGCCCATTCCAGGACGAAGTCGGGCGGCTTGCCCGCCTCCCAGGGCAGGTATAACCGTCGCCCCCGGATGGCAAGGGCGTCGACGCCGATGGCCACCATGCAATCGGGGCCGATTCGGATGTTCAGGTTATCCCGATCGTAGCAAATGAAGCCGACACCGGTAACAAGAACATCTCTCCTGCCGGTGGAACCTACAAAATGGTCGTTCAGCAGGTATACCACTTCCATTAGCCCTGGTTCTTGAAACATATTGCCAGGCCACAGCTCCGCCAGATCGTCGGGGTCGAATTCCAGACCGTCGTAGATGTCGCGGTCTTCCTGCTGATATGTGATCATTGGATGCTTCGGTTTAATAGTCATGGCAGTCCCTCCACAGCGGAGCGGCCGTGCGGTGTCCTTCTGCTTCCTGATACTAGCATAGCGCCGTCGGCCAAGGGAGAACGAAGGAGAGAAACCGAAGCTCGAAGGCGCTCAAATTCAATTGACAGCTACCATTCCCTGTGATACCGTTTCGCGCGGTAGTGAAAAAAAGCACATAGTCCAGTTGGCGAACGAACCAGGGGAGTCCTCACATGGGGTTGTTGCCCAGGAAGCGGGCGACCGGGTCTGATCCCCGCGGAGCCGGCCCGCCGGAACCCACACCCACAAGCCCAGAAATGCGTCCTCAAGACCCTGAACGATCCGCTCCGCGCCGTTACAAGCATCACCGCCTGTTGGTGTTTGGCGCGCTGGCGGCTCTTTTCTTGCTGACCGTTGCGTGCAGCCAGGGCTTCCAGTCGACTTGGGATCCCAAGGGCCCGGTCGCCGAGAAGCAGCTGCAGTTGTTCAACGTCCTGCTATGGACGATGGTAGCGGTCTTCGTTCTGGTGGAAGGGGCGCTGCTCTATATCGTCATCCGCTACCGGAGGCGTCCGGGGCAACCAAGGCCACCGCAGATACACGGGCACACGGCCTTGGAAGTCACTTGGACCATCATCCCCACCGCTCTGATCCTCGGGTTGGGCATCTGGTCGGTGTTTACACTGTTCGAACTGGACCAGCCCCCCACGGACCAGGGTGAGATTCTCGAGGTCACCGTTACCGGCCACCAGTGGTACTTCGAGTTCGAATACCCGGATGCCGACGGCAACGGCAAGCGAATCAGCACGGCCAATGATCTGAAGATACCAGTGGACCGTCCCGTTTCGTTCATCCTGGAAAGCGACGACGTTCTCCACAGCTTCTGGGTGCCCAAGCTGGGCGGCAAGGTGGACGTGGTACCGACGCGGCAGAACACGCTGTGGCTGATGGCGGACTCGGATCTTATCGACCAGCCACTGCCGGCGACCTACTACGGCCAGTGCGCCGAGCTTTGCGGCGTGGCCCACGCTCAGATGCGCTTCAGGGTCACGGTCCTGTCTGAAGAGGACTATCAGGCCTGGGTGCGGGATTACAGCCCGCCAGCGGCGATCACGCCGAGGGCCCAGCGGGGACAGACGCTGTTCAGCATCCACTGCTCACTGTGCCACACGGTCAACGGGCCTGAGGTCAACACTGTGGCGCAGGCCAGGCTGGACCAGTTCCTGACCGGCGAGGAGAACGCTGCGGTGCCCGGTCCGAATCTGACCGACCTGCGAACGCGGCTGACGCTGGGCGCGGGCATAACAGACCTGACGATTGAAAACCTCAGGCAGTGGATCAAGAACCCGGAGACGATCAAGCCGGGCAACTTGATGTACAAAAACGCCCTGCTATATGACGAGGGTGGCAACGCCAACCTCACGGACGAAGAAATCGACCTGTTAATTGAGTATCTACTGAACCTGCGCTAGACTGGGTCTGCGTCAAAGTGCGGCAGGGGACGGAGAGGGCCGTCCCTGCCCAATCTGGTTGCTGGAAAGACAAGCGATGGCTGCAATAACTGAGGTCCTGCCCCGCCCATCGTCCGCCACGGCTGGGATATGGAGCTGGATAACCACCGTAGATCACAAGCGGATCGGCGTACTTTACGGCGCGACCGCACTGATCTTCATGCTGCTCTCGGGCATCGAGGCCGGCCTCATTCGCATGCAGCTGGCGGTGCCGGACTCGGACATCCTCGGCCCGGAACGCTACAACCAGATGTTCACCATGCACGCCACGGTGATGATCTTCATGGTCATCATGCCGATGGGTGTAGCCTTCTTCAACTTCGTGGTGCCCCTGGCCATCGGCGCGCGGGATGTGGCGTTCCCGCGGCTGAATGCGCTTTCATACTGGATATTCCTGTTCGGCTCCATCCTGATGCACTTCAGCTTCGTCGTGAACCAGGTGCCGGATGCGGGCTGGTTTTCCTACGCCAACCTGACGGAGCAGCCCTTCAGCCAGAACGCAGGGCTGGACTTCTGGGCCATCGGCCTGCTCATCCTTGGAACTTCGTCGGTTGCTGGCGGCCTCAACTTCGTTGTGACGATCATCAACCTGCGGGCTCCGGGCATGTCGCTGATGCGGATGCCGGTGTTCGTCTGGATGACGCTGCTGACCTCCATCCTGCTGATCCTGGCCATGCCGGTCATCACCGTCGGCCTGATCGAGCTGGTGATGGACCGGAACTTCGGAACGCACTTCTTCATCCCCAGTGAGGGCGGCGACCCGATCCTGTGGCAGCACCTGTTCTGGGTGTTCGGCCATCCTGAGGTGTACATCCTCATCCTTCCGCCCATGGGGATTGTGTCGGAAATTCTGCCGACATTCTCCAAGAAGCCGCTGTTCGGCTATCCCTTCGTCATCTTCTCCGGCATCGTCATCGCCATCATGGGCTGGGCGGTGTGGAGCCACCACATGTTCACCGTGGGGCTGGGCCCCATCGCGAATTCGGTATTCACCATCACCACCATGCTGATCGCGGTGCCCACCGGAGTGAAGATATTCAACTGGCTGGGAACGATGTGGAAGGGCAGCATCGAGCTCACGACGCCCATGCTCTACGCCCTGGGCTTCATCTTCCTGTTTATCATCGGCGGGTTGAGCGGGGTGTCGCACGCGGTGTCCCCGTCCGACTTCCAGCAGCAGGACACCTACTACGTCGTCGCCCACTTGCATTATGTGCTGTTCGGCGGCTCCATCATGGGCATCTTTGCCGGCATCTACTACTGGTGGCCCAAGCTGACCGGCAAGCTGCTGAACGAAACACTGGGCAAGATCAACTTCTGGCTGATATTCATCGGCATGAATGTAACCTTCTTCCCCATGCACTTCGTGGGGATGAACGGAATGCCGCGCCGGATCTACACCTATTCCAGCGAGTTCGGCTGGGGCGACCTGAACCTGATGGCCAGCGCCGGTTACCTGGTACTGTTCGTCGGCTTCCTGGTGTTCCTTTACAACATCCTGCAGAACCGCAACGCCCGCCGGGTCAGCCACGACCCGTGGGATGCCCCTGGAGTGGAGTGGACCATCGCCTCCCCGCCGCCGGCATATAACTTTGCCGAGGTTCCGACCATCCGGGGACGCGACCACTACTGGATAGTGAAGGACGAGGCCCGCGAGGCCGGGAACCCGATAACGGAGCCCGAAGCAGCGGTTGATCCCAGGACCATTCACATGCCGAGCCCATCGTACTGGCCGTTGATAACAGCAATAGGTGTCGGGCTGATCGGTGGAGGGTTGCTGTCGCACTACGGCGTCAGCTTCCTCGGCGGGGCCATTGCATTCATCGGCGTAATCGGCTGGTCCAACGAGCCGCCGGCCGCCGAGGAACACTAGGAGAGAGAGGCAGGAGTCAGGGATCTTGGCCCACGCACCTGAAACGGCCCACCATGACGAAGGGAGCCACGCCGCCCACGGCGAGGCGCTGACGGCGCACGGCGGTACCGGGCACGGAGAGCACTCCGGGTCCGTCGGGCACGACTACACCACCACCGGCCTCAACCACCGGAAGATGCTGATGTGGGTGTTCCTCGGGTCGGACTGCCTGTTCTTCGGCTCCCTGATCGCGACTTACATGGTCTATCGAGGGCAGAGCCTGCAGGGGCCCTACCCGGTAGACATCATCGACATTCCGATAACAACCATCAGCACCTTCGTACTGCTGTGCTCCAGTTTTGCGATGGTGCGGGCCTTGGCGGCAACCAACGAGAACAACCAGACAGCCATCAAGGTCTGGCTGCTGGCAACGGCAGTCCTGGGGGCCATCTTCATCGGGTTCCAGGTCTACGAGTTCAACCTCTTCAAGGAAGAGGGTCTGACCTTGGGACAGAACCTGTTCGGCGCGACCTTCTTCACGCTGACGGGGTTCCACGGGGCCCACGTAACACTTGGAATCATCTGGCTGCTGGCCCTGTTCGTGATTTCCTTCAAGGGCCGGCTGCACCCGGGAACGGCCTTGGATGTGGAAATCTGCGGGCTGTACTGGCACTTCGTCGACATAGTCTGGATCGTAATCTTCACGCTGCTGTACCTCGTCGGCGGATTCGATGCCGGGCCGGCGGTACCGGGCCACTGAGGAAGTGGCGTAACTTCGGTAATTCTGTCTCTTTGATTACGGCTTCCGAGAACCTGGAGAACACCCCTGATGGCGACATCGCACGAAACTGAACACGGCGGCGGGCACCCTTCGCTCGGGCAGTACATAGTAATAGCGATACTGCTGTTCGCCATAACCATCGTCGAGTTCGTGATCATCATGGACTTCCCCGGCGAAGCGGAGAAGGTGATCAGCGACGCGCTTGGGGAGCCGTCCACTACCATCCTGCTGTTCGTGCTGTCGGGCATCAAGTTCGCCATCGTCATCCTGTTCTACATGCACCTGAAGTTCGACAACAAGTTCTTCTTCTGGACGTTCGTTGCGGGGATGGTGCTGGCGGTAATGGTGGGGCTGTCCCTGATCGGCCTCTTCACGGCGATCAAGGGCGGGGAACTGAGAGCTGACGACGCCTTCTCGGAGCCCTGTTACTTCGACCATAGCATCGGAGCGCACGGCGAGAACGTGTGCCCGGACCCGGTGGCCGATCCGGCACCGACTCCGGCACCCATTATCGCCCCGCTGGCGCAGTACACCGACCCGCCCGCGCGAGTAGAAGGGGCCGGCACGGAACCCGAAGAACTGGACCTCTCCGTGCCGCCTGACGCCGACATAGGGTTCACTCTTGTTGAGCAATACGGCTGCGCCGCCTGCCACTCCATTGACGGAAGCGTGCTGACCGGACCGAGCTGGCAGGGGCTGTACGGGACCGAGGAATCGCTGGACGACGGAACCACAGCGACGGTGAACGACGAGTACATCACGGAGTCAATCCAGGACCCAGACGCGAAGATCACCGCAGGTTTCACGGCCGGACTGATGCCCGCAACGCTTGGCGTGCAGGACGACGAGATCCCGCACATCATCGAGTACATCAAGTCGCTCCAGTAGGGTGAGGCCATTAGGCCCCACCCACCCTAGTCCCTCTCCTCCATTGGAGAGGGAATTTTTTCGCCCTCGAATGGGGTGTCCCGCGGCGACCCTGGTCAGGAAGCTCTGATGAATTGCCTGCTTGGTCCACCGGAATCCTGTTCTGGATCAAGAACTGGATGACTTTATTTGCGGCAATGACGGAAGCTACTCCTGAGCCATCTTGAGTTAGTTTCCTACCCGTTTGCCTGGACGGTCCAACCACCCGATGCCTTCAAGAATGCCCACGCTTATGCTCACCTTCGTTCGCTGCTGCCTGAAACTCCAAAACTGGTTCTCGATTTCTGGAGCAGTTCTCGCACTGGGAGTCGTGTTGCTGCTTGCCTCGGCGTGCGGAGGCGAAGCGGAGGGACCGACTCAAGTGCCCGCCACTCCCCTGCCTCCGGTCGACTACGACCCTCAGTCTGCGGCCATCGGGGCCGGTCTGGTGGAGCAGTACGGGTGCAACGCCTGCCACTCGACGGACGGGACCACGCTGGTGGGCCCGACATGGCAGGGCCTGTATGGGACGGAGGAAAAGCTGAAGGACGGAACGTCGGTAACCGTCAACGACGAGTACATCAGGGAGTCCATCCAGGAGCCGAACCTGAAGGTGGTCGAGGGGTTCACGGCGGGACTGATGCCTGCCACGCTGGGAGTTAAGGACGAGGAAATTCCGCACATCATCGAGTACATGAAGTCGTTGCGGTAGGGGGCGACACCTCTCCGCGTCACCTCCACCCTAGCCCTCCCCCTGAGGGGGAGGGAATTTTTCGGCGGTCGCGACGGGCTATGCCGCAGGGCGGTAGGCCTCGAGGAATGCGTCGCGGAGGGGAGGGATGATGTCCTCTCCCAGGCGACGGGCGGACATGGAGAGTCCCTGCTGCACGAACTTGAGGTCCCGGGCGAGGATGTCCTCGCGGGTGGCCCGGGCCATTTGCCTGCCGTACTCGCGCAGGAAGTCGTCCATCTCAGCCCGGCTGTCAGCCATGCCCGCGAAGATGCGGTACATGGGGAGAGTGCGGACGAAGTTGTGGACCTCCTCCCGGGAGTATTCTGGGTGACGATCAAGGAGGAGGGACACTCCAAAGTCGATGAGGGTGCAGCCGCCGTCGTCCGCGATTATGAGGTGGGAGCGGCCCTCGGGGTCTGAGAGGGAGGCGTCGTTGTAGTAGATACCGGCGTCATGGAGTCGCCGCAACATCCCACCCAAGGCGTGGCCCACGGACCGCATGGTACCTGAGTCGCGACGTTCCGGGGGCAGGTCGGTGAAGAACACGCCGGCGGCGAAACGCTCGGTAAGGTAGCCGGGCAACGAAGGGTACTGGGCCGGGCCCGCGCCCACGGAGGCGGCGATGCGGGTGATCTCGTCCTCGCGGGAATTCTGGAAGGGCTTGATGGCGATGGCCTCATCGCCGGAGCGGAGAACGGCCACGGGGCCGCGGGTGCGGCCGGTCATGGTCAGGCGGGGGACAGGGCGGCCCTCCCTCCGCCATTCCAAGACAGGCGGGAAGAAGGCATATTGCGACAGGGCCACCACCCACGAATCCTCTGACACACGGACAAACAGGTCCGGCTCCAGGTCGCTCAATTTCCAGAACGGCTGCATCCATTCGGGCGGCAAGGTCCCCATCACGCCGACAAATTCTGCTGGCGGTGCAGGAGGGGGCGGTGCAATCGCCCTGCTGATCGCGGCCAACTCGGTGTCCGAGTAAGGTACGGATTGCTGGGTCATTTTAGGGGAGACGCCCTCACACTAACCCTCTTCCGGAGGGAGAGGGGACTCTGGAGACAGAGCGTGACGGCCATTGGCATCAAGGAACAGGTTGCGGACGCGGGTGACGGCGTCGAAGTTGATTTTGCCGTAGATGTGAGGGTAGATCTCACCGGAGCGGCTGGGCTCGCGCCTGACCTCTGCGTCCAGCCTCCCGATGTCGAGGTCGAGGAGCTGCATGCCGGTCGCACCAGCGTATAGCCGCTCAGCGACGCGTAGGGCCTGGGCCTCGTCGGCCGAACAATGGATGAAGCCCTCGTCGGCCAGGCTGGGGGCCTCGTACACCCCGGCGGCCTGCGCGCCCTCCCAGGCCTCGCGGGTGGTCAGGTGATAGATGGTGCTCAAGGCAGCACTCCGGCTAAGGTTGCAGTGTGCGCGACCCTGTCATTGGGAAAAGAGACCGCCACTTCTGCGAAAGCAGTAATCCAGTGGCGTAGTTTCTGCTTGCCCAAGTCGGCAAGGAAATCCCGGCATCTTTGACGCACGATTGCATTCCCTCGAGAGACCACCCTCGCGGCGCCCAGTGGTGCCAGTGGTGCAAGGGGATTGTACACCACTGGGTCACCCCGCTTCGTGATACCATGGAACGCGAAACGCAACGGCAAAGGAAGGGATGCAAGGGGAAATTCACGACGGGCCAGGACTGAAATACCTGACGGTGCTGCCCGATGACTACGACTCGGCAGAGTCCTACCCGCTGGTGATAATGCTGCACGGGTTCGGGGCGAACATGCACGACCTGGCAGGACTGGCCGCTGTGATCAACCCATCCGGTTATGTCTACGCCTGCCCCAACGCGCCGATACCCTTCAACCTCGGCCTGGGGCACGCCGGGTTCGGCTGGATGACGCCCAGAGGAGGCTCCACGCCGGAGGAAATCGCCAACTCGGAGACGCTGCTGGGAAACTTCTTCGACGAGGTGATGGGGAAGTTCAAGGTGGAGCCGGGGAACTGCCTGCTGCTGGGATTTTCGCAGGGAGGGGGCATGACCTACCGCTGCGGCCTGGGGCGGGCGGACACCTTCGCCGGGCTGGCGGCGCTGAGCGCAACGCTGCCGGGTGCGGAGGAGTTGGATCCTCGGCTGCCGACGGAGCGAAAGCAACCGATCTTCGTCGCCCACGGGCGATACGACCAGATGATCGCGGAGTCGACGGCCCACGCGGCCAAAGACTACCTGGAGAGCGCGGGGTACAGCCCCGAGTTCCATGTCTACGACATGGGGCACGAGATCAGCGGCGAGGTGATACGGGACCTGGTGGAGTGGATGACTGCTGTGCTGCCGCCGCGAGAAGTGTCCTAGGGCTTTCTTCTGCTGAGGGGAAGAGCCTGAAGATCGCCCTGGCTGGCTGAGCGAGAATCTCAAGACTTTCGTCCCCTGAACGCGTCAACGGGGAGTACAGCATTAGCCACTGGATTCCTGCTTTCGCAGGAATGACGGTCTTGGGCACGCGGCGGGTATTGAGCTAGTTTCTTAGCCCTCCTCTTCTTCGTCGCCTTCCTTCCAGGACATGATCCGGTCCGGGAAGATGGCTATAAGGGTCAGGCGCTCATCCCCGAGCAGCTCTTCGGCGAACTCGGCGCCGCGCTCGGGCCCCTCGTAGAGGACGCAGGTGCGGTTCACCATATCTTCCAGTCCTGCAGTCTCGATGCTGGCCATTCCCTCCAGGGTGACGAACGAGTAGGGATGGCCGGGGGAGGAGACGCAGAGGGATACGACGGCGTTGCGGCGGATGTTTCGGACCTTGACCGCGCCAGCGTCGGCCATCACGAGGGCACGGCCGTTGTCCCAGAGGAACCACACCGGCGCCACATGAGGAGTGCCGGATGGGCGCAAAGTGACCAGGTGAGCAATCTTGGGGTGGGACAGGAATTCGTTTACTTCCTCTAGCGACAAATTGGCCATGATGTCTGCCCCCGAACTCTTGCTGTTTCCCATGAAGGGGGAAATATACCACTTGCGGCGGAAGTTTGCCGGAAAATCCATCGCTTTGGGCAGGGTCTTTTGATTCACCCTCTCCCTTGGGGGAGAGGGTAAAATCGCAGGCATCAGCGTTGCAAGGTGGAAGATTGGATGTAACCATGATTCGGGGTAAAATGCCGGGAAGCAAAGAATCAGCAACCCCCAGGGGAGAGATATGATGGCCGAGACTATCCGTGAAGCCTATATCCGCAGGAATCCCAGGTCGGCGGCACTTTTCCCCCGGTTCCAGCAGCATTTCCCGTCGGGAGGTGCAGGGCACGACGGGTATGTGGCCGATCCGTTCCCGATCACCATCGAGCGGGGGCAGGGCCCGCGCAAGTGGGATGTGGACGGCAACGAATACATTGACTACGGGTTGGGGTCGGCCTCGCTGCTCCTCGGCCACTCGCATCCCGAGGTGGTGGAGGCGCTGGTGCGTGCTGCGCCCAACGGCTCGCACTACGGATCGCCGGTCGAAACTGTGCTGGAATGGGGCGAGCGGGTATGCAACCTGATGCCCTGCGCCGACAAGGTGCGCTTCGTCGGCTCGGGGGCAGAGGCGACCTCGTTGGCGATGCGAGTGGCGCGGGCATTCTCGGGCAAGGAGAAAATCGTCCGCTGGGAGTCCCACTACCACGGCTGGCACGACTATGTCATGCCGGGCAACCTGGCGCCCTTCGATGTGCCGTCGTCAACCGGGATACCACAGGGGACGGTGGACTCTATGATAGTGCTGCCGCCGGACCTGAACACACTGGAGCAGGTGCTGTCGACAGACAACAACATCGCCGCGGTGATCACCGAAGGCTCGGGCGCATCGTACGGGACGGTGCCGAGACAGCCGGGGTTCGTTGAGGGAGTGCGGGAGCTGACGGAGAAGTACGGCGTGGTGATGATCCTTGACGAAGTGATCACCGGCTTTCGCTGGAGCCCGGGCGGGCTGCAGGAAGTGCTAAACATCCGGCCAGACCTGTGCACGATGGCCAAGATCCTGACGGGCGGGCTGCCCGGCGGCGCCATTGCGGGCCGGGGAGATGTAATGTCGGTGATGGAGCAAACGGGTGACTCGCACCACGACCGGTTCGAGCGGGTGTACCACGGCGGGACCTTCAATGCCAATCCCTACTGCGCCGCCACGGGCAACGCGGCGCTCAGGATAGTGGCGACCGGCGAGATGCAGGCGCAGGCGGACGCGATGGCGGCCCGGCTGCGGACCGGGCTGCAGAATGTGGTGGACCGGTACGAAGTCTCCGCGGCGGTCTACGGGGAGTCTTCTACCTTCCACATCTACTTCGGCGGGACCTCCGTCGAGGGTCTGGACGCCAACGTGCTGAAGGGAGTGTCGTCGGAGATACAGACCAACTTCCGGCAGGCGCTGCAGGTTCGAGGTGTGGACCTGATGTCGCGGACGAGCGGTGTGCTGTCGGGAGTGCATACGGAGTCGGACATCGACCAGTCAATCGAGGCGTTCGACGGCGCGATCCAGGCAATGATGGAAGAGGGGCTGATCAGCCACCGCTAAAGTTGGCTGGCGGGTAGTTGTCTGAATCAGGATTCACCGGATTGGAGGATTATCAGGATTGTGAATATCCTAATAATCCTCCAATAACGATAGCCTTGATTCAGCCGGTTGCCGGAGGCCCGCCCTTCGGACACGGCAAACCCTCTCATGTTGCTGAATATCCAGATGTTCTTAATCCATAAGGAAGGCGGCGCGCGAATTCCCCTGGCCGTTCTTTTTGCGACGGCGCTCCTCCTCTCCGTTGCCTGTGGGTCAGAGCCAACGCCTTCGGCGACCCCCGCGGCAACTCCCACGCCCACGCCGGAGCCGCTGGTCTTCCTGCCGGAGGACGAGGCTCCGCACGACGCGCCGGTGGAGTGGTGGTACTTCAACGGAATGCTTACCGACGATGCAGGAGGAGAGTACAGCTACCACTTCGTGACCTTCCAGTCGCCGGGGCCGCAGGGAGTGGTCCCGCACCTGCTGCAGGCGTCCTTGGCCGACCACGTCCGTGGGGTACATTACACGGCAGAGCAACCGGTGCTGTCGCCGGAAAATCCAGACGCCAGGAACGTGGACGTGAAGACGGGCGGCTGGCTGATGAGGGGCGACGGCACCGGCTACGAGATGCGGATGGAGTTCAGTGGCGCAGAAGGGGCGGTCGAACTGGAGTTGACGGCAGTCCCGCAGCGTGAGGCGGTGCTGCACGGCGGGACGGGCCTGGTGCACATGGGTCCCGAGGCGGGTTCCACCTACTATTACTCGCGCACTCGACTTGACGTCGGAGGGTGGATCGACGAGGCGGGAAACCGGCGGCCGGTAAGCGGGCCGGGGTGGATGGACCACCAATGGGGGGAGATCGCCAGCGACCGGGTGGGCTGGGACTGGACCAGCGTGCAACTGGACGACGGCGCGGATGTGATGGCGGCAGTGATCTGGCATCCGGAAGGAAAGCGAAGGCTGGGGGCTCACGGGACCTACATCGCTCCCGACGGTGCGGTGAGTTACTTCGAGGAGGACGACATCTCGATCACCGCGCAGGGCAGCTGGACCAGCCCGGGCTCCGGAGTCGAATATACGTCGGGTTGGAGTCTGGAGATACTCCCCATCGAACTGCAGCTTGAACTGTCGCCGTACCTGGCTCAAGCGGAATTCGACAGCGATGTGCTGGGGGTAGCTTACTGGGAAGGAGCAGCGTCGGCCGTCGGGAATCGCGGCGGCCAGCCGGTGTCGGGGTGGGCGTTCGTGGAGCTGGCGGGCTACGACCCGCGACGGCTCGAGGTGACGACACCGGAGCCGACGGCGCGGCCGTAGGGGATTCCGGCGTGGAGCAGGATTTCTCTGTGTGGCACACGATGCAGGACCACCGGACCGGCGGAAGGAGAAGCCCATCCACGGCGGTAGAGGTGGTAAAGAAGAAGGTTTCCTTCCCACTGGCCGCGAATGCGGCAAGTCTGCAGCCTGTTTTGGGTAGAAGCACTGCTGTGGCTGATGCCTGTGTTCGGGAGGCATCAGGACAGGGACAGGGTCTGCGGAATGGCGTTAGTTAAAACTGTGCGAGCTTCGGGCTCGCGAGAAATAGGCCAGGTGGCAAGACGGGAATCGACAGGGCCACTGTGACGCGATGAATACCCAGCCGATATACGACGCGAGGCGATTGGATGGTCTGGAGGGGTCCGGTCCGGTTACGGAAACGGAGCGGGTAACAACGCTTGACCTGATCCGTGGCGTGGCGGTCCTGGGGATGCTCCTGATGAACGCCGTGGCGATCAAGATGGGGCTTGCGGCTTACCTGAACCTGAGCGCTGGCGGGTCGGAAACCTGGCTGGACTGGGCCATAGGGATCTTCGGCGAGATAGTCGTCGACCAGAAATTCATGGGGCTGTTCTCTCTCCTGTTTGGCGCGGGTGTCCTGATGTTCGTGGAGAGGGCGGAGAACCGGGAAACGCGTCCGGTTATGTTGACTGCCTGGCGAAACGTGCTGCTGCTGGGCATCGGATTGCTCCATGCCCTGTTGTGGAACGGGGACGTGCTGGCGATGTACGCGGTATGCGCAGTGATACTGCTGTTCCTGCGCAACCTGCCAGCCGGAGCCCTCATAGGGACCGGCTTAGTGGTATTCATGCTGTCGATCCCCACCGGCCTGCTCATGCAGTACATCGCCAACACCACGGATGTGCCCCTGTCCGGAGTATGGGAACCAGGAGGTACGGAAGGCCCCCAGATGCTGCTCAGGATGTGGCTGGACGGGTCGATGAAGGGCGGGATCACGCTGTTTCTGTGCAGCAACATGCAGGAACTAACCCTCACAGGGTTCTTTCTGCGTGGAATCGGGCTGGTCCTAGCGGGCGCAGGGCTGTACCAGTTGGGGTTCATGCACGGCAGCTTTTCCACCAGGTTTTACCAGCTGATAGCCGCAAGCGGACTGGGCATCGGGCTGTCGCTTGCGGCTCTGGGAGTTATTTTCACGGCGGTCGGCGGCTATTCCCGGGAAGTGGCCTTCATCGGGCAGATCCCCAACACGCTGGGAACCGTCCCAGCCGCACTGGGACTAATCGCCCTGATCGTCCTTTGGGAACGGGGGGACGACAACTGGTTGAAGCGGCGGCTGAGGGCGGTGGGGCAGATGGCGCTGAGCAACTACCTGGCGCAGACAGTTCTGGCGGTGGTGGTATTGAATGTGGCGCTGGGCAGCTTCGAGTTGACGCGAACGTGGCTCTTGCTATTCTGCCTGGCCGTGTGGGTGGGCCACCTGCTGTGGTCGCCGTTCTGGCTGAAACACTATCGCTACGGGCCGGCTGAGTGGCTCTGGCGGACGGCGACCTATCGCAAGCGGCAATTCCTCTGCCGGGCGGCCACACCTCCGTACCTGCGGAGGCCTGCGGGTGTACAATAGCGGCCCATTTTGGAAGGATGACCGCTCATGTCCGCGACCCCGCAATTCTTGGTTGCCACCAATCTACACAAATCCTTCGGCGGACTGACCGCAGTTAATGGCGTTTCGTTCGGCATCGGCAAGCAGGAGATCTTCGGGCTGTTGGGGCCGAATGGTGCGGGCAAGACCACGACGATCAGGATGCTGTCGACGGTGCTGGCACCGGACGAGGGCGATGTGGTCATCGGCGGGCATTCGGTGAACCGTGAGAGCGATGCGGTGCGAAGGCTGGTGGGGGTGTGCCCTCAGGAACTGGCGCTCTATCCGGAGCTTTCGGCCACCGACAACCTGGTGTTCTTCGGTCGAATGACCGGCCTCAGCGGGCGGGAAGCAAAGACCGCGGCGGCAGAGCACCTGGAGTCGGTGGGCCTGACAGAGCGGGCCCGGGACAAGGTGGACAAGTTCTCCGGGGGTATGAAGCGGCGAGTCAACCTGGCTGTCGCGCTGATGAGCCGGCCGCAACTGCTGTTTTTGGACGAGCCGACAGTGGGCATCGACCCGCAGTCGCGCAGCCATATCTTCGAGACTGTGGAGTCGCTGCGGGACGAAGGGATGACGGTGCTCTACACCACGCACTACATGGAGGAAGCCGACCGCCTCTGCAACCGGCTGGCGATCATGGACCACGGCGAGATCATTCGCATGGGACGGCCCACCGAGCTGAAAGCGGAGATCGGCGACCCGGCGGAAGTGACGCTGGAGAGTGTGTTCCTGGAGCTGACCGGACGCAGCCTGCGCGACTAGACTTGACTGTTTTCTGCAAGCGGATGGGCAGGAATCTGGGTGTTCTGACAACGCGGATTTCACCCCCACTCCAACCCTCCCCCTGAGGGGGAGGAGGTTTTAAGTTCAGACGCTTTAAGGCACCACCATGCTGCGCCCTCTCTACATTGCCCTCTTCGAACTGAAGCTGTTCCTCAGCAACCGCGCCGAGCTGGCCTTCAGCATTGCCTTGCCGGTGCTCCTGTTCGCGCTCATGTACGGCGCGCTGAGCAGCGAAAGCGATGTGTTTACGCCCGCCAGCGTGGTGGACCTGGACGGCGGAGTCCATGCGCGAGAGCTTGTAGAGCGGCTGGACTCGCTGGCAGAGGTGGAGGTAGAGGAGCGCTCGGAGGACAGCGCCGACGACGCGCTGGACCGCTCGGCCATCCTGTTCGTGGTGGTCATACCCGATGGATTCAGCGAGGCGATGTCGGCAGGAGAGCCGGTGCCTCTGGTGTTCAGACAGCGGGGCAACGGCGGCGACACGGGCCAGATCGTCGCGGCCATAGTGCGGGGCATAGCGAGGGACATGGCTACCGACGCCCGGGTGAGGGTGCAGACCCAGCGAGCCCTCGCGAACTCTGGCGTGGCGCCAGCCCGGGTCGAAGCGGAAGTCGAGGGGCAACTCGCCTCGATGCGTTCCAGTCCCCCGGTTGCGGTGGAAGTGCGACGATTCGGGGAGGGCACGAGCGATGAATCGAGCGCCGACCTGTTCTCGCGGCTGTTGCCGGGGCTGGTGGTGATGTTCGTGATGTTCTCGGTGACGCTGGCGGCGCAGGCGATGGTCGAGGACCGGAGGACGGGGACGCTGGAGCGGCTGATGACCACGCGGCTGGGGGTGAACCAGCTTTTCCTGGGGAAGCTGCTGTCGGGCGTGTTCCGGGCCATGTTCCAGACGGTGGTGATGCTGTCGCTGGCGTTCATTGTCTTTCAACCGGGCGGCGCGCTGGCGTTCGCAGAGCTCCTGGCCTTCGCGCTGCTGGCAGCGGCGGCCTTCACCGGGGTATCGCTGGTCATCGGCGCCGTGGCGCGGACACGAAACCAGGCAGCGTGGGCAGCCGTCTTCTTCACGCTGGTGATGGTGGTCTTCAGCGGCACCTTCTTCCAGATCACCGAGGGCACGCTGATGCACACCATCTCCCGGGCCACCATCAACGCCTACGCCATTGACGCGATGCAGAACATCATCGGCCGTGGCGAGCACCTGGGACAGCAGTGGCTGGAGATGGCGGTCATGGCCGGGGTAGCCGTGGTGGGGCTGGTGGTGGCGCGGATGCTGTTCAAGGTGACTCCGGAGGGAAGGTAGCAGCCGATGACGACCATCCTCCGACAGGCCATGTTGCTGGCCTCCAAGGACACCCGGATATTTTTCAGGGACCGGGCGGCCATGACCTTCGCCTTCCTGCTTCCCTTCATTTTCGTCATCGGGTTCACGCTGGCGTTGCGTGATGTGGGACCGGAAGACGCGGCATTGCGGTTTGTAGTGGCCACCCAGGAGACAGCCGGCATCAGCGTGCAGGCCCTGGAGGCGATCGGCAACTCAGGCGACGGCGGGGTCGAGGTACTCGGATACGACGACGCGCTGGCGGCGGTGGAGGCCGGGGATATCGCCGGCTTCGTGGCGTTTCCGGCGGACTTCAGCGCTCGATTCCTGGCTGGGGAGACGGCTGCGCTGGAGGTGATCGTAGGGGATGGAGCCCAGCCGTCGGACGAGGCGGCGCTGCGGGGGTTCGCGCAGGAGATCGCGGCGCGGTTCTCGGAGGCGCGGGCCACGCTGTCGGCGGTCATCGCGCTGGGGAGCCCACAGGAAGCCGCAGCGGCGATGGAGGAACTGCTGTCGGACACCAGCGGACCCGCAGTGAACTTGCAGGTGGAACAAATCGGGGAGATCGCTCCGTTCAACACCTCGAACTTCGTGCTGCCCGGCTACCTGACGATGTTCGTGTTCTTCACCGCGGCGATGGGGGCGGAGGCGCTGGCCCGGGAGCGGCAGACGCACACGCTGGAGCGGCTGATGGCCAACGGCGTGCGGCGGGAGTCGCTGATCGTTGGCAAGTTCCTTGCGGGTGCCATCATCGGGGTGGTGCAGGTCATCGTGATGTGGGTGGTCGGAGCGCTGGCCTTCAACATCGACATGGGAGCGTCGCCGGTGGCGGTGATCGTGCTGTCGCTGCTGATGGTGGTGGCCTCGGCGGCCTTCGGGGTACTACTTGCCAGCTTCGTGAGCAACGTAAGGACGGCTTCGGCGGCTGGGGTCCTGACCTCGCTGGTGCTTGCGCCGATCGGGGGGAGCTGGTGGCCGCTGTTCATCACGCCGCCGTTCATGCAGTCGCTGGCCAAGCTGACGCCCCACGGCTGGGCCAACGACGCCCTGAACCGGCTGATGCTGTTTGGAGCCGAGTTTGGAGATGTGGTGCCGTCGATGGTGGCACTGGTAGTGTTCGCCGCGCTGTTCCTCTCTGCGGCGCTGTGGCGGTTCCGCCTGGCGCCGGGGGGGTGAGAGGGCCTGTAGTCTTCGAAATTAAGTTGTCAGGCCAGCTTTCCGTGAGTATCGTATAGGCTAAGAAGAGCGGAAGGAATGGTTTTTCAACGGTGCAGGTCAAACAGGACGTTGCTCCATGGCGTCGGCGCCTCTATCTGCCCGCCTATCGCGTTGGCGATGCCGGGCGGTACGCCGACGTGCCGGCGCAGACTGTCAGTCGCTGGCATTTTGGGAGGGGACGAAAAACCGCAGCGCTACCCGGTCACTCGCGGCGTCAGGATCTGTCCTATTTGGAACTGGTTGAGGTTGCCTTCGTAGCCACGTTCCGGGGCCTTGGAGTCTCTCTGCAACGCATTCGTAGAGCGCGAGACTATGCCGCACAGGTCCTGAAGTCCGAATATCCCTTCGCCGAGTATTCATGGCTGACCGAGGGCCATCAGGTGCTGCTCGATTTACGCACCGTTGAGGGTGACAGCTCCATAGGAAGCCTGATCGCGGCCGATAGCCAAGGGCAGGTTGCTTGGAAGGATATCGTGAGCGACCGATTCTATCAGTTCGACTACGACAACGGTCTAGCGCTGATATGGCACTTGGCTGGCAGAAGAAGCCCTGTCGTGATAGACCCGCGAGTCTGCTTCGGCGCGCCCAGCGTCAGTGGCGTGCCCACATGGACCCTCAAGGGCCGGTGGGATGCCGGAGAAAGCGTCCCCGAAATGCAGGACGACTATGGACTGAGCGAGGATGATGTTCGATACGGCCTGCTGTTTGAGGGTGTTGATTTCGATAACGACGTGCAGGCGACGTGAATGGTCACTGCCTCGGACACCTCGGAGAACCGAGGGACCGCTCCGGTACTGTTCTTTGACCGGGACGTTGGAACCGCTTTCCCACGAGCGCTTGACGTCCTGAGACTGCCGACGCCGGTGGAGTATCTCCAGAACCATTTCCCGGCCGATGCCCAGGATGACGAATGGATGCCAGTGGTCGGCTGCCGGGGATGGATACTCATTGGCCACGACAGGATGCACCACAGGAGGTTTCCGGAAAGTTCGGCCATCCAGCAATACGAAATGGGGTGCTTTTACCTGTGGGGAGCGCAGGCGCGGCGCTGGGAAAAGATGCGTTGCTTCCTGAACGCCTACGAGAGAATCCTGGAGGCGATAGACACGACTCCCAAGCCCTTCATATACCGCGTCAACCGCTTCAGCAGGCTGGAATTCGTAACCATTAGGTGATTGCCCAATGGCTCTACGCCACCAGCGACGCAGGCCCCGCTCCTCGTGCCAGTGTCAAAGTTGCGGCAGCGGGCCGCGTTGTTTATCATCGAAGTGACGGATTCAGCAACGCCGAGGGCTAGCATTGGCACTGGAAGAGATCAAGCTGTGGGCCATGGACGGTTCTGGGGGCGCGATGCAGTTGCAGACTGCGCAGCAGACGGACACGGAGCAGAAGCTTGAGGACGCGCTGGTCAAGAACCCGGAGATGCTGATGCCTGGCCTGACTCTGGTAGGCCGACAGACTCCCACAGAAGGCGGGCCTCTGGACCTGCTGGGCGTGGACGAAGATGGGCGGCTGGTGGTCTTTGAGTTGAAGCGGGGTACGCTATCGCGCGACGCCGTGGCACAGGTCATTGACTACGCATCTTTCCTTGATGCCAAGCCCGAACCAGACTTGGTGAATTTCATTTCGGAGAAGGCCAGACTACACGGCGTAGGCAAGCTCGCGGATTTTGAGGAGTGGTACGGCCACGAGTTCGGACAGAGCGAGTCTGCCTCACTTAAACCGGTGAGGACGGTTCTGGTGGGCTTGGGAGTCGACGAACGCACCACCCGCATGGTGCAGTTCCTAGCAAACGGTGGAATAGATATCTCTCTATTGACCTTTCTTGGCTTCAGACACGCAGGCGAGACTCTGCTTGCCCGGCAAGTGCGGGTGGAGGCGTCCGAAGAAGCTGAAAGGAAGCCGAGGTCTAGGGAAGGTAGACTTGGGAGGCGGAAACGCGGGGACCTGCTGCAACAACGTATAGACGAACACACCTCGGAATGGCCAGAAGCCAGGGACTTGTGGGATGCCGTATTGCAGATGTTCAGGGAGAACTTTCCCGGGGCGGAGGAGATAGCTGCAGGGGGAAATACCGACTGGTCCAGGCACAGGCTGCGTCTGAAGCTTCCGGGTGTAAAAAGGGGCGGCGCGGCGATTCAATTGGGCCCCTTTGGCATCCATCCTGAACTCGTGATGCCGATTTTCCATCGCAGCACCGTCAACTCATGCTTGCCGGACTTCGTTCAAATCCGGCGTGAACTGCCAGAATATTGGACATACCCGACCCACCGGCGGGATGTAGAGGCGAGTGATGTAGACGTTGGGTTTCCAGTGAAATCTCTAGCGGAGTGGGACGAGCGTAAGGACAGGCTGGCCGCACTCACTCGTTCCGTATACGACTCGATATACGGTAGCGCTCTATACGATAGCGAGGATAAGTGATGGACGCCGTTAACCTGAGAACCCCGCTTTATGACACGCATGTTGCCCTTGGCGGGCGGATGGTGCCGTTTGGGGGGTGGGACATGCCGGTGCAGTATCCGGAGGGGATACTGGCCGAGGTGCGCGCGGTGAGGACAGGCGCCGGGATTTTCGACGTGTCCCACATGGGGCGGGTGTACATCTCCGGGCCGTCGGCTACCGACTTCCTTGACTGGGCTCTGACCGGGTCGGCGTCGACGCTGGCTGCGGGGCGGGCGCGGTACTGCCTGATCTGCAACGCCCGCGGCGGGGTCATCGACGACACCATTTTCTACAAGCTGGCCGAGGAACAGTACCTGCTCATCCCCAACGCGGGCAACCGGCCCCGAGTGCTGGACTGGTTCGGCCAGGTAATTGCCCAGCGCTTCGGCGATGGCCAGTCCCTGGGCTGGCTGACAGGCAACGGCGATGCGGGCGTCACCCTCGACGACCAGACCATGCAGACCTGCCTTCTGGCATGCCAGGGGCCGGAGGCGCTGGGGCTGGCGGCCTCGCTGGCGGATAACGGCCTCGAAGGGCTGCGCCCATTCGCGTGGACCGCAACCAGAATGTGCGGCGCGGAGGTCCTGGTGGGGCGCACCGGATACACCGGGGAGGACGGCGTGGAGGTGCTGGCGCCGGCCGCGGCTGCCTCGGGCATCTGGCAGGCGCTGACCGACGCGGGGGCGGTACCCTGCGGACTGGGAGCGCGGGATGTGCTGCGAACCGAGGCGGGGCTGCCCCTGCACGGCCACGAGTTGGACGAGTCCACCACCCCTGTGGAAGCAAAGCTGGAGCGGTTCGTAGACTACGACAAGGAATTCGTGGGGCGGGACGCCCTGGTGAAGCAGCACCACGACGGCACCGGGTTCACGCTGGTGGGGCTGCAAATGCCTGGGCGGTCGGCGCCGCGGGCGACCTACGCGCTCACGGTGCTGGGCCAGCCGGCGGGTCAGGTGACCAGCGGCTGCTACTCTCCCACGCTTGACACCAGCCTGGGTATGGGCTACGTTTTTCCTGAATATTCACGCCCGGGAACCGTCCTCGAACTGGATAAACGGGGTCTCATCGAGGAGATTACCGTTACCGCTCTTCCTCACTACCGACGCCCCCGTCGGTCCAAATCCAGCCAGCCCTCGTAGCCTGCACGTTTGGCTGCGTACGCTGGCAGAAGGAGCAGTCAATCCTTGAGCAGTCCCAGCGATCGCAGCTACACCAGAGAGCACGAGTGGATCATTGTTGAGGATGCCTCGACCAGCAGGGCGCTGGTGGGCATTACGCACTTCGCCCAGGACCAGCTGGGCGACATCGTCTACTTTGAGCTCCCCAAGGTCGGGGATTCCGTCTCGCAACTCGGCAAGATGGGCGAGGTGGAATCGGTGAAGGCCGTGTCGGACCTCTACTCGCCGGTCAGCGGTGAGGTCGTGGAAGTGAATAGCGCCCTGACTGACCAGCCGGAACTGACCAACAGCGACCCCTTCGGCGAGGGGTGGCTCATACGCGTGACTATGAGCGACCCGTCGGAGTTGGACGCGTTGATGTCGTCGGAAGAGTACGACGCCTACGTTGCCGAGCAGCACTGATGTCTTCGGGCAGTGCCGGCAACGGCTCCTTCGACAAGCTCAGGACAGGGCACTTCCAGTCCCACTATATTCCCAACACGCCGGACGAGCAGGCGGGGATGCTGGCGTCGCTGGGCATCTCGTCCATCGACGAACTCTTTGCCGACATTCCGGCTGAGCACCGCAATCCGCCCCTGAACATCCCCGAGCCGCTATCGGAGCTGGAGATCCAGCGAGAGCTGGGGGCTCTGGCGGGTCGCAACCGGACGCTGGGGAGCGGACCGTCATTCCTGGGCGCCGGGGCGTACCACCACTTCATACCTTCGATCGTGAAGTCGCTGGTGACTCGCGGCGAGTTCATCACCGCCTATACCCCCTACCAGGCCGAGGCCAGTCAGGGCACCCTGCAGGTCATCTATGAGTTCCAGACGCTGATCTGCAACCTGTATGGCATGGAAGTAGCCAACGCAGGGATGTACGACGGGGCGACCAGCTTGGCCGAGGCGGCGCTGATGGCCTGCCGGGTGACGCGCCGGGAGCGGGTGGCGGTGCTGGACACCGTGTCGCCGGCCTACCGGGCCGTGATTGAGTCCTACTGCCGTCCGCAGAACCTGGAGGTGGCGACGGTCAGCGACGCTGCTTCAGGGGTCAACGATGCTACGGCCTGCCTGGTCACTCAGTACCCCAACTTCTTCGGGAGCATCGAGGACCTGGGTACGCAGGTTGAGACGGCGCACGCATCCGGGGCGCTGTCCGTTGTGTCGTGCGACCCGATTGCCGTGGGGATGTTCCAGCCGCCGGGGCACTACGGGGCGGACATCGTTACCGGCGAGGGGCAGCCGCTGGGGATTCCTCCCAGCTACGGCGGGCCGTACGTGGGGCTGTTCGCCACGAAGCAGGAGTACATTCGCCAGATGCCCAGCCGCCTGTCGGGGCGAACCGTGGACCGCAACGGTGAGACCGGGTATGTGCTAACGCTGCAGACGCGGGAGCAGCACATCAGGCGGGAGCGGGCGACTTCCAACATCTGCACCAACGAGGCGCTGTATGCGCTGGCATCAACGATCTACCTGGCTGCCTTGGGGAAGTCGGGGTTGCGGCAGGTTGCGGAGCTGTGCTACCAGAAGTCGCAGTACGCGGCGTCGCAGATAGCGGCGCTGCCGGGGTACTCGGTGGTCAACGGCCTGCCATTCTTCCGGGAGTTCGTGGCCCAGTGTCCTGCGCCGCCGGCCGAGATCAACCGACGGCTGATGGAGCAGAACATCCTGGGCGGCTTGGACGTCAGCGACAGGTATCAGAATGGGATGCTGCTGTGCGTCACCGAAATGAACACGAAGGACGAGATCGACGAGTTAGTCGGGGCGTTGGCGTCCGCGTAAGATTAATAGGACAATCGCCATACCAATGGAGGTCGACCATGACCACCACCGCAGGGGACGACGCCCGTTCCGCTCTAGCCGAAGCGGTCGAACTAAGCCGCGAGGCCGCGGGTGCTCAGCGAGAGCCGGAAGAAGCGCAGAAGCAGGCAGAATACTCGCACCGGGAAGCGCAATCTGCCCACCATATTAATGAGCTCAGTCTCCGCGCTGGTCAGGGCGCCATCAGTACACTGATAGCGGCTGCGGAGACAGTCCAGGCCGTCTTTGCTGAAGCCGCTAACACTTACAGCAGGGCAGCACACGCCGCAGGTCAGGCAGCCGAGCACTCCGCAGCTACCGCTGAAGCTTCCGGCAGGGCCACCAATGCTATGGAGAGGGCCGCCGACGCCATGGAACGCGCCGCCAACCGACTGGCAACCAATTCAGAGTAGCTGGGAGGACGGAAGGGGATACCTCTACGTTCTTAAGGAGAAAACGCACCATGCGTCAAGGTGGAAACCGGGATACTTCAAAACTGCTGATGGAGCGGAGCGTGCCGGGACGGGCCGGTGCCGTGCTGCCGGAGTCGGACGTGCCGCCGCAGCCGATGCCTGACGCGGCGTTGCTTCGGGACGACCTGCCCCTGCCGGAGCTGTCTGAGCCAGAGGTGGTGCAGTACTTCACCGGATTGAGCCAGCGCAATTTCTCCATCGACACGCATTTCTATCCGTTGGGCAGCTGTACGATGAAGTACAACCCCAAGATCAACGACGAGACTGCCTTCCTGCCCGGGTTCGCCGGCATCCACCCGATGCAGCCCGCCGACCAGTCGCAGGGGGCGCTGGATCTGCTGTACCGCTTGCAGGGATTCCTGGGGGAGATTACGGGGCTGCCGGCGGTGAGCCTGGCCACGCTGGCCGGGGCGCATGGCGAGTTGGCCGGGATGCTGATGGTCAAGGCATACCTGCAGGCCCAGGGTCAGACGGGGAGGACCAAGGTGGCCATCCCCGACAGCGCCCACGGCACAAACCCCGCATCGGCGGCAATGGCCGGCTTCCAGGTGGTGGAGCTGGCCTCGGACAGCCAGGGCAACGTGGACCTGGAGGCGCTGCACGATGTGGCCGACGACAGCTTGGCCGGGGTGATGATCACGCTGCCCAGCACCCTGGGGCTGTTCGACACTAACATCGTCGAGGTTTGCCGCATCGTCCACGAGGCGGGCGGCCTGGTCTACGGCGACGGGGCCAACATGAACGCGCTCCTGGGCCGGGTGAAGCTGGGCGACCTGGGCTTCGACGTCTGCCACCTGAACCTGCACAAGACCTTCAGCACGCCCCACGGCGGCGGCGGGCCGGGCGCCGGGCCAGTGTGCGCCACGGAGCGGCTGGCGCCCTACCTGGCCGCGCCTGTTGTGGCTGGGTCGGAGGCGGATGGCTACCAGCTCGTGACACCCCCTTCCAGCATCGGAAAGCTGGCCGGGTTCCACGGCAACTTCGGTGTGTTGGTGCGGGCCTACACCTACATCCGCACGCTGGGCGCGGCGGGCGTCAAGTCGATCAGCGGCAACGCGGTGCTGAACGCCAACTACATGATGAACGCGCTGCGGGGCGTGTACCGCCTGCCATACGACCGCACCTGCATGCACGAGGCCGTCTTCGCCGCCGACTGGCAGAAGGCGCGAGGCGCCGGCGGCCTGGAGATCGCCAAGCGGCTGCTGGACTACGGCTTCCACGCGCCGACGATGTACTTCCCGCTGATCGTGCCGGAGTGCCTGATGATCGAGCCGACGGAGTCGGAGACGCAGGAGACCATCGACGACTTCGTGGCGGCACTGATACAGATCAACGCGGAGATCGACTCGGACCCGGACCTGGTGCACGACGCGCCTCACACGACCCCAGTAGCGCGGCTCGACGAGGCGCAGGCGGCGCGGAGGCCGAACCTGCGGTGGACGCCGGGAGGCTAGCAGCCCGTCTGAGGATTATCTGGAGACCAGCAGCGTGGGAGGGTGCGGATTCGTGAATGCCGGGAGGGTCCGTGGGAACTGGCCGACGGCGAGCCGGGGAGACCTGAGGTTACTGCCTCTGCCTGGTGCATTGCCTGGGCGTCCGGCCCCGAACCGGAACAGCTTGAGCAGATTGTGGCCGGCGCAGATCAGCAGCCACTCCCGGTTCACCTTCTCCAAGCCCCGCAACAGGAACTGCCGGAAGCCACGGCCCTGCTTGATCTGACCGAACACCGGCTCCACCGTCTCCATCCGCAGGGCGTAGCGCTCACGGCCTCGTTTGGTTCGCAGCTTGCGTCTCATCCGCTCCCGGGCCGACAGTCCCTTGGGTATCCGTCCCCGGGGCGCGGGCTCCGGCCTCGTGCCGTGGCGGGTCTTCTCCGGCGCGATGTACGCGTCAACTCCCAGGGCCTCCAACTCGGCCACCGCTTGGGCCGAGTAGTAACCGGCGTCGGCGGACAGTTCCCTGGGCGTCTCTCCCGTGTTCAGTATGGTCTCCCGGGTCATGGCCACCGCCTGCCCCTTGTCCGAGACTTGGCCGGTGGCCCGGGCCGCCACGATCACCTGATGCTCATGGTCCACCACCGCCTGACAGTTGTACGACTGCTGGAAGTCCTGCCCTCCAGGACCGGGCATGATGCGTGAGTCGGGGTCGGTGAAGTTGCGCTGCGTCTTGTCATCGGGAACTCCGGGATGCTCCCTGCCCTCAACCTCGGCCTGCTCCGCCGCCGCCTGCGCCTCGGCCTCCAAGGCCGTCTTGGCCTCCCTTATCTTCCGCAGCCTCCCCTCACGGAAGGACAACTCCTCCGGCAGTTCGTCGCCCCGCTTGTCCCGGCCGTACCGGCGGTCCTCCTCCTCATCCACCTCCTGAGCCCGGCGCAGCAACTCGTCCACCTCGGCCTTCAACTGCGCCTCCTTCTCCTTCATACGACCGTAGCTCATGGCCTTGTGCTTCGATGCGTTGGCCCGCACCTTGGTGCTGTCCAAGGCCACATGGCCCAGTTTCACCAGACCAGCCTGCCGACACAGTTCCAGCACCTGGTGGAACAAATCGGCCAACGCCGCCAGATGGTCCTTGCGAAAGTCGGAGATGGTGCGGAAGTCCGGGGTGTTGTTGGCTGCCAGCACCCGGAAGGCGATGTCCTCGTGGAGACGCTGTGCGATGCGCCGCGACGATGCCACGCCGGTGCAGTAGCCGTAGAGCAGCACCTTGACCATCATCCTGGGATGGTAGGGAGGGCCGCCCCGCTCCTCACCCTGGTAGCGGGCGGTGATGGCCGAGAGGTCCAGATGCTCCACCAAGTCGGATATGAAGTAGGCCAGGTGGTCCTCGGGGAGCCACTCCTGGAGGGCCGCCGGCAGCAGCAATTGTTGCTCGGGGTCGTAGGGACGGAAAGTCTTGCTCATCGGCGTATCCCCATGCTGGAGGTTTCTCCCATCATAACCCCAGCACCATAGCATCGGAGTTTCTCGGACGGACTGCTAGGGGGCTAGAACTGCCAGCCTTCGCGAATCATTAACTGTTGCAGGCTAATACACTCGATATTGAAATATTCGCAGACGTTTGGAATTTTAGCTGCGTTAGGACGATAGATTTCCTCAGTCACAACGCACATTCCGGGAGATGCCCTAGCCTTAGCTATTACAAATGGATCTGCTACCGGGTTTCCCCTGGCTGCGTTTCCTCCGCCTAACAGACTGCGAAACCTTCTGACTGCGAAAATCTCAGTTACGAATTCTTGCTCCTCTGGTGAGGGCAGAGAGAAAAATCCCTGATTAAGTTCCTTCAATTCTTCGACTGCCGAAATAAGTCCAGAACTGCGGGAAAGCTCGGTTTCTACTTCGCTGACTGAACTCGCTCTTCCCACTCCTACTAAGTCGCTGAAGTTTTCCCAAAAGCTAGGGAAGCTGTCCCTGTAGTAGAAGCGGTATATGGTACTGATGGTATTTGTGTCTAAGCAGTAATCAGTCATCTGGGGGCTAAGCTTTCATGTAACCAGTTTTCCCAGTTGATGATACTGGGAGGTCTTATATCAAGATATTCAGCCAGCTGGTCAATTCCGTAGGCGCCTTGGTAATAGCCTCGGAAAGCCAAGTTTGTAAATTTTGCCCCAAGGTTCCCACGTTGAACGGCGTAGAAGTTACCTCCCCCTCTATTCCTTGATTCGGACGATTCCGCTTCGTTCCATGCGCTAAGTTTTTCGGCATATTGCTGTAGGTCAATTAACTCTTGATCCAGATATTTTCGAAGAACAACCTCCTTTCCTACTAGGTATCTACGGGACACAGACGTCAAGGCTAGCTCATCGGTGACCGACATCGCCCCGAAAGCAGCGTTTTCCAGAAAGTGTTTCGTAGGAATCAAAACCTCGGTAGCGATCCTACTGCAAGCAACTTCAATTTCCCGGTCACGTCCTTCCAGGGATTTCAAATGAATGTCCACATCCCGGCGTTCCAGATGGTTGAACTCGAAGAGCAAATGTGCCAATTCGTTAAAAAGACTGAACATTTGCCGCCCGACAGATTGTCCGCTATTCAAGTAGATAAGAGGGTGGCTCCGATCGTAAAGGCAAAATCCAGCGATGTCATCTTGCCTAAAGCGCCGCTTGAACACCCACACTCCCGCTTCCTGTATGGCGCTTCGCCAATTCTCCAGAGCTGCTCGCTCTGATGGCCAATCCAGTTGGTTATCCAATTGAATTTGCAAGTATTCGCGCACCTGTGCAGCTAAGGAAACAGCATCGATATGATCTACATGCTCATTCACGTCTCTCAGAATTTGGCGTTCTCGAGAGGTGTCAAACTGAGCCAATTCCTCCAAGTCCATTCGGCGTGCCTTAGCATGACGGAGGGCAAACCAAGTGTCGGGTTCTAGATCCTCAATAGCTGCCTTCGGAAGACGGTCAAATTCAGCATACGGGGTTTTCTCCATAGGAGGGGACGGCAAAAAGAACAGGGCGGTTGGACGACGGTAGAAATTTCTCGCCAACCGCTCTAGTTGTCTCCATGTGGGAAATGCAGTGCCAGATTCCCAAGCCTCAATTTCCGCAGGTGGACGTTTCATGCGGACAGCTATCGAATCCACAGTCGAGTAGCCTGCCTGCTCTCTCGCCCAGCGCAGCATTAAAGGGTTAATGCCGGTCGCTCTGACCGCCATGACCTTAGCCTCAACAGATTGAGTGGGATTCCAAGATGCCCAATTTTACTACAGCCCTACCCCGCCTGGCGTTCCTCTTCGAGGACGGCTTGGAGGAGGGCTTCGTCTACGCGGACCTCTACGCCGGCGCGCTCTTCCTGGAGGAGCATGGCTACGCGGGAGTCGCGGTGGCCCCAGCCTCGGTTGAGGGCCTCGGTCATCTCCTGGAGCGTGAGCTGGGCGAGGCGCATGGGGACGTCGTACTCGCGGCCCACCGACAGCGCCAGGTCCACGTCCTTGCGGGCGAGGCGGAGGGCGAAGTCGGGCGGGTCGAAATTGCCGGGCAGCAGGTGCTCGGCCAGGCCTTCGAAGGTGCCCCGGCGGCCTTGCGCGCCCTTGCGGACGGCCTGCCAAAGGGCGAGGGGCTCGACGCCGGCCTTGACACCCATGGTGAATACCTCGGCCAGGGCGGCCTGCACGATGTAGCCGGTGCAGTTGTGGACCAGCTTGGCGATGGCGCCGCAGCCGATGGGCCCGACATAGTAGGCCTTGTCGCCGATGCTGTCGAGGACGGGCTTGCAACGGTCGAAGACCTCTTTGTCGCCGCCGACCCAGATGGCGAGGTTGCGGGAAGCCGCGCCCCGGGGGCCGCCGCTGACCGGCGCGTCGAGGACCTGGATGCCCCGGGCGGCGGCGTGGGCGTGAATCTGGCGGATCAGCGTGGGCGTGCTGGTACTGAGGTCAAAGTAGACCTTGCCTTCGCTCATGCCCTCAAGGATGCCGTCCTCGCCGAGGCCCACGGCTTCCACTTCAGTTGGGCCAGGGAGTGAGGTGAAGACGATTTCGGTTGCTTCGGCGACCTCGCGGGGCGAATCGGCCCAGACGGCGCCGGCCTCGAGGTGCTGGGTGGCGGCATCGCGGCGGATGTCGTGGACGACCATCTCGTTGCCGCCCTGCAGGCAGTTGTAGGCCATGCTGGCCCCCATAGTTCCCAGTCCGATGAATCCTACCTTCATTTGCGTGCCTCCAGTGGAGATTGGCTCCTATCATAACGTAGCCGGTTCCCGGTGAAGCTTCATGCCGGGTCCGGAACCAAGGCAAGCGCATTCTAATTTTATGCAGCCCAATAAATCGTCATTCCCGCGAAAGCGGGAATCCAAGCTTCCTTGCCCGAAGCTGATTGTATCGGCGCGGAACCCTCTGGATTCCCGCTTTCGCGGGAATGACGGGGGGCTGCACCGCGTATCAACTTAGAACGCGGTTGCCCTGAGTCCGGGGCCATCTGTTTGCCCTGTGGGACAGCTGCAGCAGGCGGAGTCATATAGCACTCACAGAGTTTTCATTATTCCTATACACAATACTATTGTATTCATTGTCGCAATGATACAGGATATGAACTATCAATATTTAGCTGGTGTGGGCCTCACAGGGTTACAGGCAATTATTGAAATCTCATTTTTTACGGAGGCCTCAGATGTGTACGAGACAAAAGGGTGTTCTTGGCAACCGGCCGATCATTATCACATTCGCAGTGATGGTGGGAATGGCCGCAGCATTGTGGTTCGGCGGCTTCCTTGCCCCGGAATCAGTGTCGGCCGACGGCCACAGGTCGTCCTTCGAGTGCGCATACGCCCCGCAGGAGGAGTGCGAAGGGGTAGCGTTAACGCTCCGGCCCAACGTTCAGCCCGCGTCGGGGAGCACCGCCTCCGTTTCGGAAAGCCAGCCTGAGATCGCCCTCCTGTCATCGAATGGAGGTGCCACCGCGGCACCTTCAAGTGCCGGCTGGGAGTGCTGGTTTGTGGGTGGATGGCATTGCTTTTGGGTATCCAGCCCTGCTGCGGCAATCCAAAACACCGAAACAGCTGAATACGCGAGCCATCTGTCCACCGCCGCGTACCTGGAGTTGGGTTCAACCCAGGGCTTCGATGCAGATGCCGGCTTCGGCGGCGAGGAGCTGATGCCCACAAGTTGCCTGCTGCCTGGTATCCCCTGCACGCTGGACGACAGTCAGGGTGTCATTGAGCGGATCATTATCGAGGGAGGGAGCCTCGAGCTTCCCACCTATTAGAGCTTCAAATTACCTCCTGATCTGGCCTCGGCAGTTGTAGCCGGGGACGGATCACCGAGAGCGAGCGGGCGCCCCCTTCCCGATATCGGGAAGGGGGCGTTTCTTTTGTCGTGGAGTGCCAGGAATGGGGCCGCTAGCTGTTGGTCTCGGTTTCAAGGGCGGCGGCCTGGGCGGCGAGGCTGGCGAACTCGGCGACATCGGTGGACTCGGGGAGGAGCTGCTGCAGGCGCTGGGCCTCGTCGGCCACTGCCTGGAGATTGCCCTCCTTCGCCCAGTAGCTGCCGCGCAGGACCTCGGCGAACTCTGCGACGACGGCCGAGAGCTGGAAGCGGGAGGAGGCTTCCTCGAAGGAGGCGGCGAGGTCGGTGCTCTGGAGCTCCTTGTTGATCTCGACGATCTCGTTGAGGCCGACATCCTCGTAGCGCATGTAGACGGTGCCGAGGGTGCCTTCTGCGCCTTCGCGGAGCTTCAGCTCGTAGAGGGCGGTTACGCTGTGGCCGGCGCCGATCTCGCCCGCGTCGACGGCGTCGTTGCGGAAGTCCTCGTCGGCCACATCGCGGTTCTCGTAGCCGAGGAGGCGGTAGCGGCTGACGGTCTCGGGGTTGAAGTCGACCTGGACCTTGGCGTCCTTGGCGATGAACTGTAGGGTGCCGGTCAGGTCGTCGACGAAGATGCGCTGGGCCTCGGACAGGGTGTCGACATAGTAGTAGGCGCCGTCGCCGTCGTTGGCGAGCTGTTCCATCAGGATGTCGTTGTAGTTGCCCATGCCGAAGCCGACGGTGGTGAGGGTTACGCCCTGGTCCACATACTCCTGGACCTGACTGAGGATCGAGTCGGGGCCGGTGTTGCCCACATTGCCCACTCCGTCCGAGAGGACCATGACCCGGGTGATGCGGCCGGGCTCAACCTCGTCGACGGCCAGCTTGTAGGCGACCTTGAGGCCGTCTTCCACATAGGTGGAGCCGCCGGATTGCAGGGAGTCGATGGCCTGCAGGATCTCGCCCTTGTTGCGGCCCTCGGTTGCCTCGAGCAGGACGGAACCACGGTTGCCGTAGGTGACGATGGCGACCTTGTCGTCGGAGCGGAGCTCGTCGACCAGCAGGCGGAGAGACTGCTTGACGAGGCCCAGCCGGTCCTCGCGGGCCATCGAGCCGGAGATGTCGATGGTGAATACGAGGGTGGCGTCCTGGCGCTCTTCCTCGAGGAGCTCCTTGCCCTGGAGGCCGACGCGCATGAGCCAGTGATTGCTGCCGCCGAAGGGGGACGGCGAGCCCTCGACGTGAATGGCGAAGGCGTCCTCGGTGGGGACCTCGTATCCCTGGTCAAAGTAGTTGACGAACTCCTCGACACGGACGGCGTTCTGGTCGGGGAGGAAGCCGTCGTCGAGGAACTTGCGGGCGACGGTGTAGGACGCGGTGTCCACGTCGATGGCGAAGGTGGAGAAGTGGTCGTCCTCCGTGTCTATGAAGGGATTGACGCCGTAGTGCTGGAAGAAGGTCAGGTCGTAGGCGGCGTCGTTGACGGTGGCGGCGTCGTTGACGGTGGCGGAGCCGCCGATGGTGTTGAAGCCCTCGGGCTGTCCGGACTCGGTCATAACGACGACGGGCTGTTCCTGCTCGGGGGCCTCGGCGGCGGGAGCCTCAGTTGCCCCCGCTGGCCCTGCTGCCCCCGCAGCCCCGGTCGCCGCAGGGGCCGTGGTTGCGGCAGGGGCAGCCGTCGCCTGGGGACGGGGGGCGGTGGTGGATTCGGAGTACTCGCCACCGCAGGCCAGCACGGCCAGCAACAGCACCATTGCCAGGGGAACGATTGCCTTGATCAGGATTGGGTACATCTCATTGCCTCCATGAATTTGGTTTGGCAATGGCGATTCTGGCGTTTCACCGGGTGTACATTGGACGACAGATGTGTAACATTCCGCCTGTATTGTGTAGCGGAGTTGTATCACTTGCCAACTTTCGGCGAGCTTTTGACCGGTCACATCGAGCGGGCGGGGATAGGTGATTCGGACCTGGCGCGGCGCATCGGGGTCAGCCGCCTGACGCTGATCCGGTGGAAGGAAGGGGTTACCGCGAGGCCCCGCTACCGGGAGGATGTGCTCCGCTGCTCTGAGCTGCTGCGGCTGACTCCGGCGGAACGGGACTTGCTGCTGATCTCGGCGGACTTCCAGCCGGAGGAAGATCTTCCGTCGAATGCAGAGCCGGAGCCGCAGGCTGTGGCCGTTGCGCCTGCCGAGCTTCCGGCACCAGCCTCCACAATCGTCAGTGTCGCGCAGGCGCCCACTGTTCCGGAGGTGGTCAGGCGGCGGCGCGGCATGCGGATTGCTGGCGGCGCGGTAGTCGTGGCGGCGGTTGCCGTGGTTGGCGTCTTCATCGTCCTTGCGGCGTTGCCCGACGGCGGGCCGGACTTCCCCATTGCGTCGGCCAACGAGTCGCTGATCGTGATCGCGCCCTTCGCCAACTACACGGCGGGGCAGCAGGGGTTCAACATCCGGGGCCGTCTCAGGAGCAGCATCGACAGCGAGATCGTCTCCGCCGGGCTGACGGATGTGAGGACCGTGGAGTGGCCCGAGGCCCTGACAGGCGAAGGAGAGGCGTCTTCGGCGGGAGAGAAGTCGGGAGCGGCCATCGTGATCTGGGGCGAATACGACAGCGGGCGGGTGCTGGCCAACCTGACCTCGACCCGCACCGAGAGCGAGGCGTTCGGGCCGCAGGTGGTGGACATCGCGTCGTCGCCTTCGGAGCTGCCGACGGCGATCAACATCGACCTGACGGACGAGGTGCGGTCGGTGGCGCTGCTGACCCTGAGCCAGCTCTACCTGGAGCAGGAGGAGTACGACCTGGCCAAGACGGTGCTGATCCGGGCGCTGGAGCAGGCCCCGGACGACCCGGCGGCGTTGGCCAACCTGCGCTACCGGCTGGGGCTGGCGTACCTGGGCGGGAAGTACGCCGACCTGGACGAGGCCATCTGGAGATTCACACAGGTGCTGACGGTCCGGCCGCGATCGGCAGACACCTACAGCAACCGGGGGCTGGCCTACCTGGAGCGGGGCAGGCCGGGTGACGAGGACCTGGCGATCAGAGACCTGACCCGGGCGTCGGAGCTGGACCCGGCGAAGGACGGACCGTACTTCAACCGGGCGGTGGCGTACATGGAGCGGGGCCAGCCGGGAGACCTGGACCGGGCGCTGAGGGACCTGGAGCGGGCCATCGACGCCGGGTCGGAGGGGGCGGGCGCGTATGTGAACCGGGCGGCGGCGTACCTGGCCCGGGGCAACGAGGACGACCTGGACGCGGCCTTCGATGACCTGGAGGAGGCGCTGGAAATCGACCCGGAACTGGCGACGGCATGGGTGAATCGTGGCAGTGCCCACCTGCAGCGCGGGGATGATGGGGATACGGAACGGGCCATCGCTGACTTCACGAAGGCCATCGAGCTGTCGCCGGACGCCGCGGCGGGGTACTACAACCGGGGCCTGGTTTACTCGGAGCTGGAGGACTGGGTGCGTTCCAACGCGGACCTGTGGGCGGCGCAGGAGCGGGAGCCGGGCAATGCGGCCTTCAGCAATACGCTGTGCTGGCAACTGGGGGTGCAGCAGCGGCCGACGGAGGCCCTGCCCTACTGCGACATGGCGCTGGCGGACGACCCCGACGGGCCGGCGCGGGACAGCCGCGGTCTGGTGTACGCGGTGTTGGGGAGGCCCGATGAGGCCGTCGAGGACTTCCGGACGTTCCTTTCGTGGGTGGATGCCTCGGTAAAGGAGAGTTGCCGTCCGCACTTCCGGCCGAGCCGGGAGTCGTGGATCGCAACGCTGCAGTCGGGGGGCACTCCGTTCGACGGCGAGACGCTGCGGGAGTTGCGGGTGCGGCCTGCGGGGCCGGGGACATCGCCGTGCTGAGGGGGTGCGTTTCAGCAACCCTGCCTGCGGTGGCTTTGCACGAAAAATGTTTTCAATTCCCGATTTTTCGTGCAAGTTTGCTTTTTATTGCATTGGCTGCCTGCCTTTGGGCAGGAATGCCGGATTTTTCGGTCCGCTTGTCGGGTCATCCTCCCGGGGGAGCGTCCCTGCTGGGAGGATCTGCGAGCTCGGTGTCGAGTTCCTCGTCGTCGTACCGTGGGCGAGGTTCTCTCCAGACCAGTTGCCAGTCGGCGGCGTCCCAGCCGGGAGGCTTTTCAACCTCGGCGACGAACACGTCGCCCTTGTGGTCCCTCACGGAGTACCAGTGGGGATCTTCATCATGCTCCGACCAGCACTTGATCAGGAGTCTCAATCCATATTCGTTGCTGTCGTCTAGGTAGACCGCTTCGGCGTGGTTGTTTGTTCCGAGGGCCACCGTTTCCAGGTCCCCGTGGTAATTGCTCGGCGGCAACTTGTCCTCGTAGTATCTGCTCATCCTCTTCTCCTCTCCCGTTCTAGTGTGTCGTTGTTCTCCTTGGTTACAGCCGCAGGCTCAATGTCATAGCTTGAAGTTGTCCTCGAATTCCCCCTCTTCTTACTGAATGATTGATCTGGACTTGCCGACTGAGGCGTTGGCCCTTCAGGATTGTGTCAGGGAAATGGTCGAAGTTAGGAGGCTCCAGTCTGATCCCTTGGATCTCGCTGCTTGAGCGAAAGGGACTCGTCTCCTATTTTTCATGCAGGAAAATTTTTGTTAGGTCTCGATTTTGATTTTTCGTGCAAAGCCGCCTGCGGTGTTTTCGAATTAGTCTCTCATTATCTCCCATTCTCTATTATTTCCCGCGCTGCCGGGCTTTGCCTGCCTGGTGGGAATTTTGATTTCACGGTAATTTCCGGTAATTTCCGGTCTTTCGGGCGGTCATTCAGGCTGATGGAGGGTTACAGATAAATTCCATTTATCAGTACATGGGTTCCATTTGCGGTCCAGTCAATGGTATATCGAGTGCCGGTGGATGGCAAGGGGTCGCGTGTCAGCAATCGGGGTGCCGAGTCTGTAGGTCGAGCCTGTTTGACGGTTTGATAGGCGGGGCACTGGATTCCCGCTTTCGCGGGAATGACGGGGGGCAGGGATGACGGGGGTCCGGAGATGACGGGGGTCCGGAGATGAAAACAGGGGAACGCCCTCACCCTAACCCTCTCCCTCCGGGAGAGGGAACTATTGGGGAGAGGGAACTATTGGGGTGAAGGAACTATTAGGGGGCCCTGATTGAACTCTGACCTTCGTTGACACCGGGTTTTATGATGGGGGAGCGCATTGCGTGTGCCGATAGCTGCGAGGACGGCTGCGAAGTCATCGCTACTCACGGATTCCAGTTCGGGAGAGTCCATGTCTGAGTCTACAGAGCAACCCAGCCCGGACCACGAGGAAACGGGATCGCCCAGACGGCAGGGTGGTGGGTCGCTGGCAGGATATGTGATGTCGCTGCCGGAGCGGTTGTTGCGGGCTACGGCGGCGAGCGGGGGCGGGCTGCTGCTGGAAGCCGCGGACCATATTCTGCCGCCGGTGGCGCGGGGCTCGAAGTTCTACCAGTGCACCATCGCTCGTCCCTTCCGCATCACGGTGGAGTTTGTGGGCGGTGTCGAGGGGCGGTTCGAGGAAGAGATGCCGGCTCCGGAGCTGGTGAAGCGCAAGGTGGCGGGGAATGTGGTCGAGATGGGGTGCGTCTTCACGGTGGGCTTCTCGCCCCTGTGGTTCCTGGCGGCGGCGTCGGATGTTACCAACGGGACGCGCGCGTACCTACACGCCTTCGTCGGGGAACTCAAGCATGTGGGGGTTTTGCCTGAAAGCACGGATGTCTCCACTGTGAGCGACCTGCTCACCGTGCTGGACGGGGCTTCCAAGCAAGCGGCCGACGCCATCGACATCCCGCCTACGGCAATTGCAGATATGCGAGATGCCGTGGACCTGCTGCGGGAGAACGCCGAGTTGATCCCGGGGCCTCAACGGCTGGCCGAGGTGTTCTCGCAACTGAACGACGCGGCGAGGGAGCAGAAGCACTCGCTGCTGGCGGTCTCCACGCTGGTTGCCGCGGGGGCCGTTGGTGCTGGAATGCAGATGGGAAGCGACCACATTTTCTCCTTCTACACCGACTCGCTGAAGGCAATCCGCGAGGAAGGGGCTCCCGCTTATCTCGGGCGGATCAGCCAGCCCTACCTGGAAGCAGTCACCCGGCACCTGGACCCCAACAGCCCAGCGATCACGCCGCGGCTGATACGGCAGGTGCTGGACCAATTACCGACTTCAGGGCCGGATACAACCAACCTCACGGATTTCAGATAGCGGCAAGTACTGGCATGGAATAGGCAGGACGATTGCAAGGCTGGTTCGCTCTTAGTAACTATCTCAATACTGTCATGCCCTTGATCTCAACTGCCAGATACACGGACTGGACCACTGGATTCCCGCTTTCGCGGGAATGACGGGTCCTTTGGGCCACGTCAGAGTATAAAAATTAACTTCGGCGGGAGTTCAGCAAGGATTTCACCCCCACCCCTTCGACAAGCTCAGGACAGGCCTAACCCTCCCCCTGAGGGGGAGGGGATGGCTTTCAACTGCGTAAGTCCTATCAGGATTAAGTAACTATCTCAAAGTGAACATGCCCTGCGCGTATCACCCGCCTTCCAGCTTTGGGCCACTGGATTCCTGCTTTCGCAGGAATGACGGTCTTGAGCGAGCAATGGCGGTCTTGAGCGAGCGGCGAGTCTTGAGATAGTTTCTACTAAACGATGAGCAGGATTGGGGTCCTATCAGAGGAATCCCAAAACCGGATGAATCACTCCTGAGCAGGCCGAAGGGTCTGACAACGAGTTTGCAATCGTCCTGAAGGAGTAGTGACAATGGTTGAAATGGCGGAACGGCTCTGGACCTTTGAGGCGGTGGAGCCCGGGCAATACGGGGCCGAGACGGTGGTGGAGATCACGCCAGAGAACATCGCAGGGTACGCGGAGGTGGCGCTGAACGGCGACTCGCGGTACCGCGGGGCGAAGGCGACGCTGGCGATGCCGTCGATGGTGCTGGCCTACGCGCCGCTGCTGCGGGAGGAGATCGCGGAAGCCAACGGGTTCGTGGCGCTGGAGCAGTCGAAGTCTGCCCGACGGCAGACGCCCTTCGCAAAGTGCGAGATCCGCTGGCGCCAGCCGGTGGCCGCCGGAGATGTGATCACCGGCCGACGGGGCACGCTGGAGAAGTACGAGCGGCGGGGCAGCCGCTTTGTGACCTTCCGGGTCGAGGGGGTCAACCAGCGGGGCGAGACGGCGGTGGAGTATGACTACACCTGTATCTTCGACTATTCCCAGGGACAGCGGGAGGCGCCGGGGGAACGCCCTCACCCTAACCCTCTCCCAGAGGGAGAGGGAATTACGGAGGGGGAGGGAATTGGGGTTGGGTCCCGCAAGTTACTTGATTACGATTCGGCGGCGGAGGGGACGGCGCTTGCGGAGCTGAGGATTACGGAGAGCCAGCAGATCATCAACGACAGGAGCGCGTTCCGGCTGGCGGGGCGGCCGAGCGAGAGCAACATCCATACCGACGAGGAGTTCGCGCGGCAGAACATCTTCGGGGGGACGGTGAACTCGGGGCCGGCGACGATGTCGTATGTGGACCAGATGCTGCAGCTGTCGTTCCCGGCGGAGGCGTTCTACAACGGGGGAAGCCTGCTGATGCGGGCGATCACGCCCTTCCGGAGCGGGGACACGGTTACCTTCGCGGGGGAGGTGACGGGACGGCGGCGCGAGGGAGAGCGTGGGATCGTGGAGTGCCGGGTGCGGGGCACGAACCAGCGGGGGGAGTTGGTGTGCCTGGCGGACGCGTCGCTGGGGGTGGGCTAGGTTCCCGCCGCAGGGACGCCATCGGGAAGCACAGGCAGCGTTACTTCCACCAGTTCGCCCCAAGAGTCCGGCTCGGGCACAATGAGGTCGTCGGGTACCGCTCCGCCCATGCGAAACAGGATAAGCTGGCGAAGTTCTTCTCGCACCTCTTCCAGCGTTCCACCTGAAGACCAACAGCCCGGCAGGTCAGGGCAATAGGCAGCGTTGTTGGTAGGGGAATTCTCAAACATCACATTGTATTTTCGCGTCTGTCCGTTATCAGGCAGGCCGATTTCCAATTCCTCAAACCATAGCGAAGGCTGAATTATCGGGTCGGCATCCAGCATCATAGATTCTAGGTGGAAGTCCATTGCCTCCCTGATATTTTGCTGAATCTCCTCAACGGTAGCGCCGGTAGACAAACAAATGACCGGCAAATTGGGAACGAAAGCACAATAATTTCCCGTTGCCTTTTCGTAGAAGACAAGAAACTTCACTTTACCTGCTCCCTTTCAGGCCGGCTTGTTTCTGGATACTGTCCCAAGTCTTGGCAGCCAAGTCATCGCTCGGCTTCCCCGGAATTATTACCTTGCCGGGCTTAACGGGGTGCTTGAAGTTACGATGGCTACCCCTAGTATAGATATGATACCACCCGTCATCCTGGACGATGCGGATGGCTTCCCTGACTTTTGGCGGCACGGCGTTGGGCTCCCTGCGTTGTGATCCGACCGCGGGGTGTAACGAACCCCGCGGTCGCGCATTCCCGCCGGCTACCCGCGGACGCGGCCGTAGACGCGCTCCGGCTCCACGAGGACGATTACGGCGTCCTGCTTGACCATCGCTTCGTCGTATTCCTCCCAGTCGGGGTGGTCGCCGTGGGCGCTGCAGGCGCGGAAGACCTCGCGGAGCTCGACGCGCATGGTCTCGGCGTCGGTGTCATGGTAGCTCATGGTGGTCGCCGTGCCCTCGACGTTGACGCAGCTGCGCCAGTCCTCGCTGACGGCCATGATGGTGCAGCGCTTGTCGTTCCGCAGGTTGCGAACCTTGACCGAACTGCCGTAGACGATGACATAGGCGGCCTTGCCCTTGTAGGCGCCGCACACGACGATGCTGGTGTGGCCTATCCCGTTGCGGCGATAGGTGGTGATGACTCCCCGCTTGTTGTTGGCGTTGACGAAATTCTCGTAGTCCTGAAATTCCATTGCTACATCTCCGAGTTATATTCGACGAGGGTTGGATTCGACGGGAGTGTGCTTGCCTTAGAGCCTGGCCGAAATCGATTGGCCTCACTGGTATAACATAGCCGGGGATATCCTGCATCCTGACTCTTCGGAGGGGCCGATGGAATACCGGGAACTGGGACGGACGGGCGTGATGATTCCCGAGGTGGGGCTGGGGACATGGAAGTACCGTGGCGGGCCGGAGCCGCTGCGCCGAGGGGTCGAGCTGGGGGCGAACCTCATCGACACGGCGGAGATGTATCGTACCGAGGACGCCGTGGGAGCGGCCATCAAGGGAATGCGCGACCGGGTGTTCGTGGCGACCAAGGTGCTGGGCAGCAACCTGCGCTACGACCAGGTGCTGCAGGCCGCGGAGAAGAGCCTGCGGCTGCTGGACGACGATGTGATCGACCTGTACCAGATTCACTGGCCCAGCCACAGCGTGCCCATCGCCGAGACGATGCGGGCGATGGAGGACCTGGTGGACCGTGGGATCGTCCGATACATCGGGGTCAGCAACTTCTCGGTGGCGCAGATGCAGGAAGCGCAGGCGGCGATGTCCAACAACGCCATCGTCTGCAACCAGGTGCTGTACAACCTGAAACGGCGAGGCATCGAGCACGACCTGATCCCCTACTGCGAGGAACGGGGCGTCACGGTGATGGCGTACACGCCGCTGGCCGACGGCTCGCTGGCGGTGAGGCCGCGAGTGCGAGCCGGGCGCAATTGGGAGGCGCTGGAGTCGGTGGCCCGGGAGGCGGGTAAGACCCCGGCTCAGGTGGCACTGAACTGGTGCCTGACGCGTTCGCCGGTTGTCGTGATCCCGAAGACCAACAGCGTGGCTCGCACGGAGGAGAACTGCGGGGCGTCGGGTTGGCGGCTGACCGAGGCCCAGGTGCAGCGGCTGGAAGCGGCGTATCCGGTCTGAACCTGCTATTCTTATGATAATCTGCGTCCCCAAAGCAAGTGGACAGGGAAGTTGTAATGATTTTAGGCACCGACCAGATCCTAGGTCGTCTTCATAAGGGCCAGATCTTTCGTCCCGGCACGTGGTGCTCCACTTCTATCAAGGAAGCCTCTTATGCCCTTAGAGTCGCAAATCGTGGCATGATAATAGACGGCCAAAAGTATAGTCCGGGCGAGGTCAACGAAAACTTCCCTCTGAAAATTAATCCAGGAAATATAGCCATACTTTCCACCGTGGAACATCTGTGCATGCCCCCTGATTTGGTAGGGAAGCTAGGAATTCGCCTAGACTTCGCCTCTAGGGGCCTCACGGGCCTGATGGGCATTCAGGTTGACCCCTACTATGGGGACGGTTTTTCAGATGAACCGCTTTACATTAAAGTTGCCAATTTCGGTAACGAGCCCGTCGATATTAAACATCGCGACCTAGTTTTTAACATAGAATTCTCCGAGGTAACTGGGGCACAAAGACCTCAGTCTCCAAGGATAAGAACTTGGCAGCGGATTCTGGAAAGTTTTGCAAGTCAAGAGCACAGTCATTGGACATATGTAACACGAGTCCAGTCAAACTTTGAACGGCGCGCAAACAGGCTTGACCAGAGGATGAAGACTCAAGGATCGTCCTTAGACAACAGGCTTAACCGTGGGCTGGAGGGAGCCCGAGACAACCAACAGTCTGTTGTAATGTTTGGTGTCTTCTTAGTAGCAATTACAATTCTCGCAGGAGTGACAGGCCTCATTCTCAATGTAAGGGATGCACCTAGTTGGATAAACAATTGGGGCTGGGGCATTCTATTGACGCTCTTCACTTGCGCTGTATTAGGGATTATCTATTTCTTAGTGAAGACTGCGCGAGCTTTCGCAGAATCGTCGAAGCGACGCGGTACCCAATGACGCCCTCTCATTTTACATTGGTTCCGTACCATAGTCTATTGTCGTAACGTTGGCCCCTATTTCAAAATGGTTATATCCCGCCTATCCAAATCTATTTCCAAGGTAGCACCACCTTTTTCTTTCAATTTGCGCCAAATATCAAAGCCGACATAAATCGCCCTTTCCCAATCCCGCACAGTGCAGCGAGAAACCTCCAAGTATCCGGTCATCCTCTTGATTGTCCCGAGCACTAAAGCGTTTATTTGTTCGTTATTCTCATAGAAGTTCTGCATCTCTGCATAGCTAAAGACCATTGCGGAAATACCTTCCTCAATGGCAATAGCTCTTCCACCATCTTCCATCTCATCTGTGCGCGGATCGCTCTTACGCTTTCTTTTTAGCAACCATCGCGTAATTGGCGACCATCCTAGAACAGCTGCGTTACTTAGGTGAAACACATCGTGAAAGCGATAGCCATCTTGAGGGTATCGATTATCGCTAAGCCGATTTCCTAGTCTAACTCCGTCGCTGTATATTTCCACTATACCACTTACATTTTCTATTACCGTGACGATAAAATTCCTTGGCAGACGCTCGGACTCCGGAAATTCGGAATCAAAGCAATAGCTAGGGCCTATACCACACTTGCTAACAGTATTGCCCCAGCCACTTTTATCCACCGCCGGGTCGCCAGCGAGTCCCCAGCCTTCCTTGATTCCCGCCTTGGCAAATTTGTTGGACACATCAAGACACAGAACCCGACATCCGGATCCCTCCTCAGTGCGCTCAACGACCAATTTGAACCCGTCTTCATCGCGCCAAGAATCCTTACACTCAGCGAGAAATTCCTCAAGCTCTTCAGGAAGGTCAGCCAGCGGGATTAGACCTTCTGCACTGCCGGGGTGGCCACCAAAAAATCCGCATTGTGAATGGCACTTAGTTCGCGTCTTGGCGTGATGACTTCTTCCTTTCATCATTCGTGTTCCAGATACAGTTGACTGGCATTTTCCCCAAGTTGCGAATTTTGCTCAGATGCAACGATTCTCAGAGTACCAAATGTCGCGCAATGATAGCATATTTGGACAAGATGTAGTAGGTTTTCCGTCATTTACGGCAGGTCAATTTTATCAGGTTTTGTATCGCCTTGGGGTCAGGGCGAAGGGGATGGCGGCGAGGGAGATTATGGCGGCGGTGCGGAAGAAGGCGCGGAATACTGCGAGACCTGCGTCGTTGACACCGGAGGTGTATTGCTCGACGCGGGTGTTGAAGGCCTCGGCGGTTTCTCCGGCCTGGGCGAGGGGCAGGACGAGGTCGGAGGTCAGGACCTGGAAGTGCTCGACGCCCCAGGCGGACATGGCGGCCAGGCCCAGGGTCATGCCCATCATGCGGGCCACGGTGACGAAGGATGCGGCGGTGGCGCGGTAGTCCTCGCCGACGGCCTGCAGGGCGCGGTGCAGGATCGGGGCGATGACCAAGCCGAACCCGGCACCGGCGAGAAGGAGCTGCAGGGTGAGCTCGGGGTCGTCGACGCCGATCTCCCAGCGGGAACAGAGAAACAGGCCTGCGGCGACCATCAGGAGGCCAACAACGGTGAGGGGGCGTTCGCCGGTTTTCGGCAGGAGCCAGCCGCCTGCCACCGAGGCCAGCGGTATCACGCCGGTCATCCGCAGGAGCCACATTGCGCCGGTGAAGGGGTCCTTCTGCATCACTGTGTCGGCGGTCAGCGGTACGGTGATCATCGCCAGGATCAGGGCCACACCCACGAGGGCCTGGGTGAGGTTGGCCACGATGAACGCCCAGGACCTCAGGAAGACATGTGCCAGGAGAGGCTGCAGGGTCCGACGCTCCACGGCCAGGAGGATGCCCCCGACACCCAGACCGGCCACGGCCAGGATGAACGGCACCGGGGACTGGAAGGTGAACAGGTCGCTCCGGGAGAGGGCCAGGGACACCAGGAAGAGAGCGGCTATGAGGAGCATCCCGCCGAGGTAGTCGACCCGTGCGTCAGGGGTACGCCGGTTGGGCAGGCGCATGAGGGCGACGAAGACAATGGCACTCTGAGGGACGTTCAGCCAGAAGATCCAGCGCCAGCTGGACAGCTCGACGATCACGCCTCCGTAGGCGGGGCCGAGCATGGAGCCGGCCTCGGCAGCGCCGCCCACCACGCCGAGGGCCAACGCGCGCTTCTCGGGCGGGACGAGCGATGTGGCCAGGGCCATGCCGAGGGGGACGGTGGCACCGCCTCCGATGGCCTGGATGACGCGGGCGCCGATCATGAACTCGAAGCTCTGGGCCACGGCCACGAGGCTGGTGCCGATGCAGAAGACGACGAGGGAGGCCTGGTAGACCCGGGGGTAACCGTACACATCGCCGAGTCGACCGATGAGGGGCATGACCACGGTGTAGCCCAGAAGGTAGGCGGTGATGATCCAGGAGACCCGGTCGAGCTGGGTGATGGGGATCTTGAGGTCCAGCATGACGCTGGGGAGGGCGGTGACCACGACCGTCTGGTCGAGGGCGGTTATGAAGGTCCCCAGGCCCGCGATGGCGAGGATGGCCCAGGTTGAGTACCGGGGGGCTTCGGAGGGGGCTTGGGCGGCGGACTCAGTGGACACGGTCAGAGCGGCATAGACCCTCCCGGGTGGGGGTGAGGGTCTCGTGAACCCGAAATCGCAATTGGGCCTCTGGATTCCCGCTTTCGCGGGAATGACGGTTTGGGAGTTGCAACGGGTTCCGCGTTGTTCCTCTTTTCTCGAGGTTCTGACTCAGGTGTGGGCGTTTGCTCGCGGGATTCCTGGGTGCTGATCTCAACCTTTCACCCCCACCCCAGCCCTCCCCCTGAGGGGGAGGGAGATTCGGAACTCTCCTTCCGAGGAAGCAATTGGGCCTCTGGATTCCCGCTTTCGCGGGAATGACGGTTTGGGAGTTGCAACGGGTTCCGCGTTGTTCCTCTTTTCTCGAGGGCCAGACTCGGGTGTGGGCCTTTGCTCCCAGGATTGCCGGGTGCTGATTGCAACCTTTCACCCCCACCCCAGCCCTCCCCCTGAGGGGGAGGGAGATTCGGAACTCTCCTTCCGAGCAGGCAATTGGGCCTCTGGATTCCCGCTTTCGCGGGAATGACGGTTTGGGAGTTGCAACGGGTTCCGCGTTGTTACTCCTTTCTTGAGGGCCAGGCTCAGGTGTGGGAGTTTGCTCGCAGGATTCCTGGGTGCTGACTGCATCCTCTCACCCCCACCCCAGCCCTCCCCCTGAGGGGGAGGGGGAATCGGGACTCTCCTTCCGAGGAGGAGGGAGATTTGGAGCCGTCCTCAGGGAGGTCAGGAGTCTGGTCCGAGTCCGGGCGGTGGGGATATGGTCACCGGATCGTCGATGTCGTCGAGGGTCAGCTTGCGTTGGGCGTCGACTACGTCGGTGGCGACCACCTGGCCGGTGATGAGGGCCTGGCGGAGGGCGCCGGTTTCCTTTTCGACCCACATTTCGAGGGCTACTTGAAAACCTGTCGCCGCGGATGGTACCAGGACTACCAGGTCCTCAGACATCACACTCCCGGATATACGGTAGGCATCCGTCCCATCAACCTCTTCCTCGCCCAGCAGTTCGGGGTCCTGCACCTTGTCGACGATTCCGGCCAGGGTGACGCCGAAGTCGGTCAGGTTGATGGGGAGGGAGTCGGGGGGTACCTCGGCCCATTCGCCGTTCAGGACGTTGGTCATGTAGGAGGCACCGTCGACGGTGATCATGCCAATCTCGAGGTAGGAGCGGGGGAAGAGCAACTCTGACTCTACGGTGACCTCGAACTGCCCCGGAACCACCGCCTGCCCGTAGGCCCGGTGCATGATCACGCCGGGCAGGAGATTGGTCGAGCCGACAATGTGCTCGAGGTCGAAGGAGGCCGACTGAAGGTCGATCAGCCGCTGCACCGTGCGTTGCAGTTCCTGCTTGGGGTCAACCGGCTCTGGGGTTGGTGTGGGCGTTGGGGCGCCGCAAGCCGCTGCCAAGACCACGAGGGAAGCCGCGAAGACGAGAAGGACCGGCAGGGAACGCCAATTTTCCCGTGTGATGCCGGTCTTCATGTTGGGGATCAGTTCCAGGACCAGAAGGCAGCCTTGCCCGAGGCCAAGCGTCGGGACTCGCCGGTGCTGACTTCTATGATGTAGACCTGCCCGCCGGATGGGGCACTGCCGTTGCGCCTGCCGGGCTCGTGTCCCTCGGTGGCGGTGATCACGAGGGCTGAGCCGTCGGGTGACCAGATGGAGTGGGAGTAGGCGTACTGGTCAAAGAAGCTGAACATGGTGAACAGCTCACCGGTGGGGCTGAAGCGAAACAGCCGCCGAGGCTCTCCCACCTGACCTCCGGAATCGACCGTGGCAACTGCAAGCTCCATCTCCCGCGTCTGGGGTTCAAGGGCGATCCACGCAATCCTGTCTCCCTGCGGGGACCAGAAGAAGGCCAGTAGCTGCTCCTCGGCCACGGTTGAGCGTACCTGCCCGTCAGAGGAGACCAGGCTCAACCGGTCGAAGGACGGGACACCTCTACGGAGCTGCTCAGCCACGGCGAGGGAGGAGCCGTCGGGGGCCCAGGTGAAGGCAACGAGGCCCTCCGTCTGCATCACCATGCTGGGCGGTTCGGTTGAGTCCGGCGCCGCGGGAGCAACATAGATGCCCTCGACCCCTCCACTGATGCCTGCAAACGCAAACCGGGAGCCGTCAGGGGAAACAGCCGGAGCCCGGAAGCTGAAAGCGTCGACCGCCACACGGGCCTCCCTTCCATCGGGGGCCGGCTCTCGCAGAATCACGCGATCCTCGGTATGGATCGTCAGGAGGGATGCGGTGGAGGTCCAGTGGTAGTAGAGTGGGGCTCCGATAGCCACCCGGTGGGCGTCCTCCGGAGACTGGAAGTCGCGCAGGAAAAGGGCCAATCCGTCGCGGGTCGGAGCTAGAATTGAGAGGTAACGGTCGTCAGGCGACCACTGGAGATAGTGGGGTGTGCCGTCAGCGACCGGTGCGGGTATCTCGTTGGTAAAGGCCGTGGACATGCCGCCCGATGACAGGTCAAACACCTGCACTGTTAGCTCAGCGCTCCTACCACTGACCGCCACCCGTGATGCGGCCAGGCGAGTGCCGTCGTGCGCCCAGGTCGGCCAGCTGTACGAATCGCCCCGGTCCAGGGCCTGAGACAAGAGCCCGGCACGAGCATCGCCGGTCAGCCGCCGCTGGCCGGTCCCGTCGGCGCCCATGACCAGAAGGTCGCCGCTATTGTCTATGTACGCAATCAGGTCAACCATGATCTCGTCAGACTCAAGGATACCGGACTCCGGGGAAGGGCCCGCGCTGTCTGAGCCCGCACCACCGCAGCCGGGCAGAATCACCAGCCACAGCATGGCGGCCAGACCGACGACCAGCCGTAGCCATCGTTTCATCTTTTGCCCTCAAAACAGGGGCGGCAACGAGGGGTCACTGCCACATGATAACAAACTGGTTATGTTGATAAGTGGCAATTGTCGTGCGGATAACCCCGCGCTACAAGTATACGAAACTTTCCCGAAGCGGGATTCAGGTGAGCGGCACCGGCGAGTGCCGTCCCTGCGTTCCCAGCCGACATGCTTTTGAAGCCCCGGATACAGCGAGCTGTCCACGAGATGGGCTCCACCTTCCATGCTAGAATTAACCTGTGAATCACCTCCAGGCAGGTCAATTCAGCTTCAGACAGACGTTGTACCCAAGAATTTATCCACTATATCAACCGGCTTATTCTTATTGTTACTCTCAAATTTCACATAATCCTTTAGATTGATAATTTGTGTTAACGATAACGGGGATTGTTGGCAAAAACCTACGCAATGCTCGAGATGACAGCAGATGATTGATACGGTCAGATTAAATATCCGGGCGGGCAATGGCGGGAATGGCTGCGCGAGCTTCCTGCGGGAGAAGTACCGGCCCCGGGGAGGACCCAACGGCGGCGACGGTGGCGACGGTGGGAGCGCATACCTGGTTGGAGACCCTTCCTACAATACCTTGCTGCATATCAAGTTCAACAGCACGGTTTACTGTGAAGCCGGCAAGCACGGGAAGGGAAAGAACCGCAGGGGGGCCAATGGGAACGATATGCTCATCCCCGTACCCGTAGGCACTGTGGTCTGGCGCATGAACCAAGACGGGAGCAGGGACTTCCTGACGGATATCCGGAGCGACACACCTTACCTGGTCGGGCGAGGCGGCCGCGGGGGTTGGGGGAACGCACGGTTTGCGACCTCCACGAACCAGGAGCCCGTGCTGTCGGAACGAGGCGAGCGGGGTGAGGGATCTGTGCTGTTCCTGGAGCTGAAGCTTTTGGCTGATGTGGGCCTGCTGGCTCGGCCCAATGCCGGGAAGTCGACGCTGATTTCGCGCTGCTCGGCGGCGAAGGCGAGAGTGGCGGACTATCCTTTCACGACGGTGGAGCCGGTCCTGGGAGTCGTGCGGTCCGGGAACAGCGACTTCGTGATGATGGAGATCCCCGGGCTGCTGGAGGGGGCGCACAAGGGCGTGGGCCTTGGGCACCAGTTCCTGCGACACGCCGAGCGGGCCAGGCTTTATGTCCACCTGATCGACGGGCTGACGGAGGACCCGGCGGACGACTACCGGATGGTCAGGGAGGAGCTTCTGCAGTTCAACCCTGAGCTGGCCGACAAGCGGCAGCTGGTGGTGGTCAACAAGATGGATGTCACCGAGGTGAGGGAGCAGCGCAAGGAAATTGCTTCGCAACTCTCTGAGGCCATCAGGCAGCAGGGTGAACCGGCAGGGGAGGTGATGTTCATCTCCGCGGTCACGGGCGAGGGTGTGGGTGCGATGCTGGGCCGTATCGCTGCGATCCTGGAGGAACTGCCCAAGGACCTGCCGGTTGAGGAAGAGACTGAATCGGCCAAGCTCCCGGTGTCGCGGCGCAGGGACTTTGGAGGTCCGGAGTCGGTGCGGATGGAGGACGGCGTTTACATCGTCGAGTCTGAGCGTCTGGAGCGGCTGAGCGCACTGGCCGATACCCGGGACCAACGGGTGCTGCTGCAGCTGTGGCGAGAGATGCGCCGGACGGGGATGGCGGAGAAGCTGATCGACGAGGGGATAGAGGTGGGGGACACCATTCGCATCGGCAAAGTGGAAGTCGAATGGTTCTGAGACGGGTTGGGATACTTGGCGGGACTTTCGACCCCGTCCATCGCGGCCACCTTGAGATCGCCCGGCATGCCATCGACGAGGCGGGACTGGAGCGGGTCGTCTTTGTCCCTGCGGGTCAGCCTCGCCTGAAGTCCGGAGAGCCGGGCGCCTCGGCGGAGCAGCGCCTGGAGATGATCAGGCTGGCGGTCGAGGGGAATCCCGGGTTCCATGTTTCTGACATCGAGATTGGCAGGTCCGGACCCACGCTCACCGTGGAGACGCTGACAGAGCTGTCTGCGACCCTGGATGACGGGGTCGAGATGGCATTCATCCTGGGTCTGGACGTGCTGGCGAGGTTAGACGAGTGGGTTGACCCCGAGGATGTTGTGGAACTGGCCAGGCTGCTTGCGGTGAACCGCGCCGGTTACGCGGGGTTCGACTGGGATGGGTTCTACGCCCGTAACCCCTATGCCCGCGGTCGGGTGGAGTGCATCCAGAGCACGGCGGTGGATGTGAGTGCCAGCGAGCTGCGCTCCCGTCTGGCGGCGGGGAGCCCGGTGAGCGGGCTGATCCCCGAGCAGGTGGAGCGGTACATCCGGGAGCAGGGGCTGTATGGGATCGGGTAGGAATAAGGGTAGGAGTTGAGAATGGCTGTCGAGTCCTTCGCTGGGAAGGTCAGGGAAGAGGCGGACCCGATCCGCTTGCTGGAAGATTCCGGGGCGTTGCTGTTCGGAGAGTTCACCCTCTCGTCGGGCAAGAAGTCGAGCTATTACTTTGATTCGAAGAAGCTGACGATGGAGCCGGCAGGGGCCGCGTTCGTGGCCCGGCACCTGGTCGATCGCCTGGACTCGGAAGGGATCAGGTATGTGGGAGGAGTTGCCTACGGCGGTATTCCGATCGTGTCCCACATCGTGATGATGACGGGGTTGCGTGAGGGCAAGCCGATTCGGGCGTTCTACCACCGCAAGGACTCCAAGGAGCACGGGACAGGGGCGAATGCCGAAGGGCAGTTCCCTCCTCCCGGTGAGCCTGTTGCCATGATCGAGGATGTGGTGACGACGGGTGGGTCGCTGTTGCAGTCGATACGCCACGCGGAGGACGAGGGCTACCTGGTGACCCATGCACTGACGTTGATCGACCGCGACGAGGGCGGGCGCGAGGCGGTGGAGGCTGAGGGATACAAGTTCTGGTCGCTGTTCCGGGTGGAGAGGAACGGGGACGAGGTCTCGTTCGTTTACAACGGGGGGTAGCGGATTCTACTGCCTGGCGTCTATGCGGGAGAGCTGGCCGGGCCAGGCTAGCAGCCCGTCTGAGGATTATCTGGAGACCAGCAGCGTGGGAGGGTGCGGATTCGTGAATGCCGGGAGGGTCCGTGGGAACTGGCCGACGGCGAGCCGGGGAGACCTGAGGTTACTGCCTCTGCCTGGTGCATTGCCTGGGCGTCCGGCCCCGAACCGGAACAGCTTGAGCAGATTGTGGCCGGCGCAGATCAGCAGCCACTCCCGGTTCACCTTCTCCAAGCCCCGCAACAGGAACTGCCGGAAGCCACGGCCCTGCTTGATCTGACCGAACACCGGCTCCACCGTCTCCATCCGCAGGGCGTAGCGCTCACGGCCTCGTTTGGTTCGCAGCTTGCGTCTCATCCGCTCCCGGGCCGACAGTCCCTTGGGTATCCGTCCCCGGGGCGCGGGCTCCGGCCTCGTGCCGTGGCGGGTCTTCTCCGGCGCGATGTACGCGTCAACTCCCAGGGCCTCCAACTCGGCCACCGCTTGGGCCGAGTAGTAACCGGCGTCGGTGGACAGTTCCCTGGGCGTCTCTCCCGTGTTCAGTATGGTCTCCCGGGTCATGGCCACCGCCTGCCCCTTGTCCGAGACTTGGCCGGTGGCCCGGGCCGCCACGATCACCTGATGCTCATGGTCCACCACCGCCTGACAGTTGTACGACTGCTGGAAGTCCTGCCCTCCAGGACCGGGCATGATGCGTGAGTCGGGGTCGGTGAAGTTGCGCTGCGTCTTGTCATCGGGAACTCCGGGATGCTCCCTGCCCTCAACCTCGGCCTGCTCCGCCGCCGCCTGCGCCTCGGCCTCCAAGGCCGTCTTGGCCTCCCTTATCTTCCGCAGCCTCCCCTCACGGAAGGACAACTCCTCCGGCAGTTCGTCGCCCCGCTTGTCCCGGCCGTACCGGCGGTCCTCCTCCTCATCCACCTCCTGAGCCCGGCGCAGCAACTCGTCCACCTCGGCCTTCAACTGCGCCTCCTTCTCCTTCATACGACCGTAGCTCATGGCCTTGTGCTTCGATGCGTTGGCCCGCACCTTGGTGCTGTCCAAGGCCACATGGCCCAGTTTCACCAGACCAGCCTGCCGACACAGTTCCAGCACCTGGTGGAACAAATCGGCCAACGCCGCCAGATGGTCCTTGCGAAAGTCGGAGATGGTGCGGAAGTCCGGGGTGTTGTTGGCTGCCAGCACCCGGAAGGCGATGTCCTCGTGGAGACGCTGTGCGATGCGCCGCGACGATGCCACGCCGGTGCAGTAGCCGTAGAGCAGCACCTTGACCATCATCCTGGGATGGTAGGGAGGGCCGCCCCGCTCCTCACCCTGGTAGCGGGCGGTGATGGCCGAGAGGTCCAGATGCTCCACCAAGTCGGATATGAAGTAGGCCAGGTGGTCCTCGGGGAGCCACTCCTGGAGGGCCGCCGGCAGCAGCAATTGTTGCTCGGGGTCGTAGGGACGGAAAGTCTTGCTCATCGGCGTATCCCCATGCTGGAGGTTTCTCCCATCATAACCCCAGCACCATAGCATCGGAGTTTCTCGGACGGACTGCTAGGCTCAGAGCTAACGGAAGAATTGGCCGCGCGCTTACGGTCGAATGGCCTTGGGGGCACCCTAGCGCCTGCGAAGGATCAGGTAAACGAACACCAGTCCGGCCCCGATAAGGGCGATGACCAGGACGATAAGCAGCGGGAGCCGGTCCCGGCCGGCAGACGCCACTGCGCCCAAGGCATCCCGTACGCGCGGCACCGCGTCGCCGATGATGGGCACGCCCCGGTCCTCGAGACTGGGCGGGGTGGGAGTCGGCGCTGCCAGCAGCAACGGCGTTGGCGATGGAGTGGCCGTGGCTGTCGGTGTCGGCGTTGCCGTAGCAGTAGCCGTCGGGGTGGCCGTGGGTAGCGGCGTAGGGGTAGCCGTCGACGTGGGGGTCGCCGTCGGCACCGGCGTGGGAGTAGGTGTCGGCGTTGCCGTGGGTACGGGCGTAGGCGTCATAGTCGGCGTGGCCGTCGGCGTAGGGGTGGGTGTTGGCGTGGCCGTCGGAGTCGGCGTCATCGTCGGCATGGCCGTCGGCGTCGGTGTCGCCGTGGGCGGCTCAACCTTGACGGTGCCACTCCCTGCTACGCCGACCGAACCAGAGGAGCCGTCGGACCTTGCGGCCGAGCCATCGCCGTCATCCTTTTCCTCCTCTTCACCCGCCTCAGTGGGCGTGGGTGTTGGCGTGGGGGTAGCAGTGGCCGTAACCGTGGGTGTGGGCGTGCCAGTTGCGGTAGGAGTAGGCGTGTGGGTGGGGGTATTTGGAGGTGGCTCTATTGGATTCGGGTTGGGATTCGGGTTGGGGTTCGGGTTGGGGTTCGGGTTCGGGTTCGGGTTCGGGTTCGGGTTCGGATTGGGGTTCGGGTTCGGGTTCGGGTTCGGGTTCGGGTTCGGGTTAATCGGCGGGGCGTCGTTGCCGTTGTTTCCGGTATTCCCGTTTCCCTTGTTGTTGGAGCTGCCCGCGCTCTCGTCTTTTCCGTTATTGGCAGTATCGCAACCATCGTCTTTGGCGTCGCTGTTAATATCATCGTTGCCGTTGACGCGGACGGTGTATTCCGTATCGTCCACCGTGTAGCCGTAGTTGAAGTTGGAGGTCACGAACGCTGAGTTGAGCCGTACACGGATGGTACGGCCTGGAGTTATACAATTGTCTTCGGAGGCAAATGCCGAGACCTCGTCCTCATCGCCCTCTGGAGAGCTTTCAGATTCACTGAAAAAGAGAAAGGCCACGAGGAAGTCGGCTATTTCGCTGTCCGTATTGTGATCATTGTACGAATCTAGAACCTGAATGCCGCCCTCAAGACATTGCGGGTAACTTTCGCGACCTAGGCAATAGTTGTAAATGTACTTGCCATCTCCATTTTTGCCCGTTTGGTCACCTTCAAATGCAGGAAACATCTCCAAGGTAACTGTGAAGCTACTTCCCTCATCAACAACGAAACTCTTCCCTACATCAACAGGCACTCTTTGGATTTCTGAGATTCTTACCAGATAGGGCTTGTCATCCGATTGCCCCTGCACCTCGGCGGGGGGACGGAGGACGACGAAGAGGGTGAGGGCGACGAAGGCGGCGCAGAATACGAGAAGGAAAAGGCCCTGGGTTGCCAGGCCCTTGTGGTCAAGCAGGAATCTAGGCGACATGGAATGCCGCACTCACGCCCGCCACCCCCGGGAATGCCCGTCCTTGGGTGAATGTCCTGGATTCCCGACACTTGGTCATGGGCCGTCTTGCAGCTTTCGAAGTAATGGTTTCAGCCGCGAAATTATATTCTCTGGTTACCATAACGTGCTACACCATGAAGCTGCACCTTTCCTTCGAAAAGAGTGCAAATTTGCAGTGCTTCCCAGTTGCTGGCGCCCATCCGCTGACGAATGGCATGAGTGACTACCGGGCCAAGTCGCCATTTGCAGTACACGGCTCAATGCCATGGAAAGGTTGAGCCGGGAAGCGATTCGAGTGAATGATTATTTCCAGCAGTGCAACATCGACGAGTCGTAGCGGAGGTCATGGGGCAACGTCTCTGGCGGCTAAGTAGCTACCTCAAAGCTGTCATGCCCTTGATCTCAACAGCCGGATGCACGGTCTGGACCACTGGATTCCCGCTTTCGCGGGAATGACGGGGGCGCGGGAATTACGGGTCCTTTTCGGGAGCGGCGATTTTGGGCTTTAGCGGGGTTTGAGATAGCTACTAGGTAGCACCGCACAGTCAGCAATATGTGCATCTGGCGGGGCACAGCCATGCACATACACAATCGTCGTGCCAGGGGTGGGACATGTCGCGCGAGGAGCGGGACAATTCAGGAAGGCGCTGTTCGCGTTATGGCAAAAGGGATATATCTGTGAGCTTCGGATACCACGCGACAACGGCAAGGGAGTGCCAATGGGGGTAGGGAAAAGGTTCAGGGGCCAGGGAAGTGCACTGGGGTGTGGCTGGGGATGGAGGATTCGAACCTCCGCTACCTGATCCAGAGTCAGGCGTCCTACCGCTAGACTAATCCCCAACGGAGGGGCGTTTGCCGCCTCGCGACGGAAAACGACTACATCAATGTTATTGACGGCATGGCTGGGTGTCAAGACTGAGCCAGCTTGACAAGCATGGTCGTTTATACCAGAATCGCATTGCCTTTGAAGCTATTCCATCAAGGCGAACAAGACGGTCCATAGCCCCTCTTCGCCTCCTTTGCGGATAGGGCGCGCCAACTACCGAAAGCGAGGTATAGTGCATGACGCTGGCATCAGTGGGCAACAAACTAACGGTGCAAGTATCCGGCACGCCGGTTGAGGTCTTCTCCGGCGGCTCGGGTCCTCCTTTGCTCTTCCTCCACGGCGGCGGCGGATTCGGCACCTTCGACCCCACTAGTGGGCCGATCGCCGAGCGGCGCACGGTCTACGCGCCCTCACTCCCGGGATTCTTCGGCACCCCCCGTCCCGGCTGGGTCTACAGCATCACCGACGTCGCCCACTTCGCGCTGGAACTGGCGAGTGAGTTGGGCCTCGACGACTATGTGCTGGCCGGCCACTCCATCGGGGGCTGGACCGCTGCAGAAATGGCCGCAATGGGCGGCAGCGACATTGAGGGCCTGATCCTGATCAACGCCGCAGGCATTCGCCCCCAGAACTCAGAGATCGCCGAGGTCTTCATGGTCGGCGGCGATACTCGGAGGCAACTGGCCTTCCACAACCCCGAGCAGGTTCCCAACTACGATTACTTCACCCGAGAGCTGAGCGCCCAGGAAGCTGCGGTGGACCATTCCAACCGCGAGATGCTGTCCCGCCTCGGCTGGAAGCCCTACCTGCACAACCCCAGCCTGCCCTACTACCTGTCCAAGGTGCAGGCGCGCACGCTGATCGTCTGGGGCGCCAACGACGCCATCATCCCGATGGAGTGCGGCGAGATCTTCCGGGGGTCGATCCCCGGCTCCCAGTTGGCGATCATCAACGAGTGCGGACACAGCCCACAGATGGAGAAGCCGGACGAATTCAATTCGGTGGTGACTGCCTTCCTCGACCGGCTGTAGACTATCGGCGATCCAGCCAGGTTGGCAAAAACGGGGGCGCACATCGTGCGCCCCTTTCCTGTTCCGGCTGCCGCTATAATTGCCCAACACAAAAAGCAGGTGTGAACAACCCCAGAGGCCAGGAGTCCCAGATGCCCAACGCAGCGATCAAGATCACAGGCGCCCGCTACATCATCACCATGGACGAGGAGCGCCGCATCATCCAGGACGGCGCCGTCGTCATCGAGGACAGCCGGATCGTCCAGGTGGGAAAGTCTGCGGAGCTTGCAGATGTAGCCGCGGACCGGGTGATCGACGCCGCCGGCATGGTGGTGGCGCCGGGACTGGTCAACGGGCACATGCACATCAGCTACGCCCACGCCACGCGGGGAATCTTCCCCGACAGCCTCGGCTCCAGCTACCTGCCCAATGTGTTCCGCCTTCAGTCCGTGATGACCGGCGAGGAGGAATACCTGACCTCGCTTCTGGGCATCACCGAGCTGCTCAAGTACGGCACCACCACCTTCATTGACCCGGGCAGCACCAAGTATCTGGACGACGGACTGCGAGCCTACGAGCAGTCTGGCTGCCGGGTGATGGTGGGCGACCATGTAACCGACATGCCCAACCCGGTCAATCTTCCCGTGTACGAGACCGACGAGGCCATCGCGCGGGTCGAGCGCGTCATACGCGACTACAACGGAGCCCTCGATGGCCGGGTGCAGGCCTGGGCCATGCCCTTCGCTCCCAGCGCATCGACGCCGCGGCTGCTGCAGGAGTCGAAACGACTGGCCGACGAGAACGGCGTCTCCCTGACGCTGCATTACAACAACAGCTCGGCCTATGTGGAATCCTGCCTGCGGGATACGGGAATGCGGCCGACCCAGTATCTCGAGAGTCTCGGCGTCCTCGGCGAGAATGTGGTCATGTCTCACTGCATCGGCCAGGACGAATCGGAAGTCGAGGCGCTGGCCCGTACCGGCACCAGGGTGGTGGCGGTACCCACGGCAGCGGTCAAGTCGGGCTACGGCATGACATCCCAGGGCTTGCTCCCCGAGATGCTGGAAGCCGGCATCACCGCCGCCATCGGCACCGACGCGGGCAACAACTCCAATCTTGTGGAGACCAACCGCGCCATGTATCTCATAGCCGTTCTGTACAAGGACGCGCGGCGCGACACCACCGCCATCACCGCCGAGACGGCGCTGGAACTCGCCACCATCCGGGGCGCCCATGCGCTGGGCCTTGGCGACGAGATAGGCTCCATCGAGACGGGCAAGAAGGCCGACCTGGCTCTCTACGAGACCAACCGTGCCGAGTGGGCCACGCTCTTCAACCCCGTCAACAACCTGGTCTACAATGCCGACGGCCGCAGTGTGCACACCGTCATAGTCGACGGCCGGGTGGTCGTCGAGGACCACCAGCCGCTGTTCGTCGACGAGCAGGCCCTGATCGCCGAGGTGCAGGCCGTGGGGGAGAGCATGCTGGCTCGCACCGGCCTGTCCTTCCCGCCGCCCTGGCCGATAGTCTGAACCGAAGACCGGAATACTCTTTTAGCAACTATCTCAAAACCAGCCAGAGTCCAAAACCGTCATTCCCGCTTTCGCGGGAATCCAGAGCCCCAACGGAGGTTCGCAATGTCGCAGCTTGTCCTGATCCATGGCCCTGGCGCTGGCGGGTGCGCGGCGTCGTACCGCTACCAACTGGAGCGCTTCCCGGACGCTCTGGCCCCCGACCTGCCGGGCCACCTCGAGGGCGAGTCGTTCGAGGATGTGGCGGGGTACACCCGCTGGCTCCGCGACTGGTTGCACGACTGCGGACACACTGGCGGGCTGGTGCTGGCGGGGTTCACCCTCGGGGCCTGCGTGGCGCTGGACTACGCGCTGACCTGGCCCGACGAGGTGGACGGCCTGTTGCTGATGACGGTTGCCATGAGGCCCAAGGAGCGGGCGCCGGGCAGCCTCGAGTTCCGCCTCAACGCCGCAAAGGGCGGGGAGCCGATGCAGAAATGGCTGGACGCCATGGAGCACATGCTTCTCTTCGTGGATGATCCGGACCTGCGCGACGAGCTGATGGAGGGACACAAGAAAGTCGGCCCCATCTCGCAGCACAATGACCTGCTGACCATCGACCGCTTCGATGCCCGCGACCGCATCCACAAGCTGAAGGCGCCGCTGACACTGGTGCGGGGCGTGGACGACCCGATGCAGCCCGACGAGTACGAGCTGGAGATCCACGAGGCCGTGCCCGGCTCCCGCTACATCAAGCTGGAGCGGGCGGGCCACTTCCCCCACTGCGAGCGCCCGGACGACGTGAACGCCGAGCTGGCGATGCTGCTGGGGGACAACTAAACACAGAGCGCACAGAGCCCTCAGAGAGGGCATCAGTTCTCCGCGTTCTCTGTGACCTCTGTGTTTGATTTCGTCTGGAGGTAACGCGCAATGCCCGGTCCGTTGGAAGGCGTGAGGGTGGCCGACTTTACCGAGATCATCGCCGGGCCGCTGGCCGGTCGCATCCTGGCCGAACAGGGCGCCGATGTCATCAAGATCGAGCCGCCTTGGGGTGAACCTTGGCGGCTGACCCAGCGCTTCACTCCCCCGGACTCTCCGAAGCCGGAAAGCCGCACCTTCATGACCTACAACCGGGGAAAGCGCAGCCTGCCGCTGGACCTCACCAAGCCCGAGGCCCAGGAGGTCCTGTCGCGGCTGGTGCAGCAGATCGACGTGGTACTGGTGAACTACCGCCCGGATGTGGCGGAGAAGCTGGGGGTGGACTACGAAAGGCTGTCCGGCATCAACCCCCGCCTGGTGTACTGCGAGCTGACTGCCTACGGACGAAGAGGCCCGGACGCCCACCGGCCCGGCTACGACATGATCATCCAGGCCATGACGGGCATGATCGCCTCGGAGACCAAGACCGTGGACGATGTGCCGTCGTGGGTGTGGTCCAGCCCTCTGATCGACACCGCTTCGGGCATCGCCATGGCTGGCTCGGTCAGCGCCGCGCTGTACGCCCGGGAGCGCACCGGCGTGGGCCAGAAGATCGAGACGACGCTGCTCGGCCAAGCGCTCAACCTGATGGGAGCCCGGTTCCTGCATGTGGAGAAGCTGGACAAGGAGACCCGCGAGAAGACCCTCAAGGACATCGGCGAACAGCGTGAGGCTGGCGCCTCTTTCGACGACCTCGTCCAACTGTCTCCGGGAAGCCGACGACGGGAGCACCACGGCAACATCTACTACCGCGTGTACATGGCCGCCGACGGGCCGATCGGCGTGGGCTGCCTGAGCCAGGCACTGCGGCTGCGTCTGTTGGAGACCCTGGACCTGACAGACGAGTCGATGGCGCCCGACTGGGACCCCACGAAGCCTGAATCCAGGGAGTACACTCGAGACCTGGAGCATCGCGCCGAGGAGCTGTTCCGCAGCAGACCCAGCGCGGAGTGGCTGCGCATTCTGGAGGAGCGGAATATCCCGGCTGGGCCGGTGCGCTTCATCGAGGAGATGTTCGACGATCCCCAGGTGGTGGCCAACGACCTCGTTGACGAGTTCGTTCACTCCCAGGAAGGCGCGGTCAGGATGGTGGGCCCGTACGCGAAGTTCAGCGGCACACCCCTGACCCACGCCCCTTCGTCCCCGTCTCTTGGCGAGCACACCGCCGAGATCCTACAGTGGCTGGGCTACGACGCAGGAGAGGTTGAACGCCTGCACGCCGAGCGAGCGGTCGGCTAACAGCCCGACGGCTTGAGTTTCGTTTCCGTCGGCCAGACGCCTGGGCATCCCCCGTAGCGCCCTGGGCGAGTCCGGTTTATCCCTTACGGTCAAGCCCGGCAGAAGTGCCAAATCCCTGGATTACCACTTTCACGGGGATGACGGGCTGTGGGCGATGCCAGTGTTATAGCTCGACCCCTTTCCTGGCGGTGTTGACCCTCCCTTTCCCCGCGCCTATGATTCCGTCATCGTACCGGGGGTGAAACCAATGGAACGTGCCGAGATTCCCTTTCTCTCAGTTGCCGAGCTGGGTGATGCCATTCGCACTGGCGAAGTCTCGCCCGTCGAAGTCACCGAAGCCTACCTGCATCGCATCGATTCCCGCAATTCCGAAATCCGCGCATATCTGACTGTGACAGCCGACCTCGCACGACAGGCGGCGGAGCAGGCCCAGGAGGAGATCGCCAGCGGCAACTACCGGGGCCCTCTCCACGGCGTCCCTGTGGCTGTCAAGGACCAGATGTACACGGAGGGCATTCGGACCACCATCGGCACGCCTGTCTTCAACGAGTTCGTGCCGGAATACGACGCGACGGTCGTGGCCAGGCTCAAGGAGGCTGGGGCGGTGCTACTGGGCAAGCTGAACATGACCGAGTTCGCCACCACTGCCCTGTCGCACCAGTTCGACCCGCCTCGCAACCCATGGAACCCTGACCGATCCTGCGGCGGCTCCAGCAGCGGCAGCGGGGGGGCAACCGCGGCGTTCATGGCAGCGGCGACCCTGGGCGAGGACACCGGCGGGTCGGTGCGCTGCCCCGCGGCGTGGTGCGGACTGGCCGGAATGCGCCCCACCTGGGGGCTGGTCAGCCGCTACGGCGTGGCACCTGGCGTGCGCTCCATGGACACGGTAGGTCCCCTGGCGCGAACCGTGGAAGACTGCGCAATCGTGCTGCAGGCAATCGCCGGGCACGACCCCGGCGACCGGCTGACGAGCCAGGAGCCGACACCGGACTTCCGGGCTGCGCTGACCGGGGACATCAGCGGACTGCGCTTCGGAATCCTCCGGGAAGTTCTTTACGCCGAGTCCGTAGAACCGGAGGTGGGCAAGTCCATCCTCGACGCCGCCAACGCGCTGAGCAAACTCGGCGCCTCGGTGGAAGAAATATCGGTACCCATGGCGGCCAACGCGGGTGCGATCAACGGCGGCATCCGGGTGGAAGCGCCAACCACCTACCGGGACCTGCTGAGGGACCGCCCCCGCGACATCGGCCACGACAACCGCATTGGGTACCTGGTCAACGCCATAATGCCTGCGACCATGTACTACAAGTCTATACGGCTTCGAACACTGCTCAGGGCGCACGTCCTCGAGGCGATGGAAAAGGTGGACCTGTTGCTGTCGCCCACGATGGGGGTGCCGGCACAGCCCCTGGAGCCGGATCCCACCATCACCAGCAAGGCGGACGTCAGCCGGACTCCATGGCTGTTCACTACGGTGCCCAGCCTGGCAAACCTGCCCGCCCTCTCGGTGCCCTGCGGATTCAGCGAGGACGGACTACCCCTCAGCTTGCAGATCGCGGGCCGTCCGTTCGAGGACGCCACGGTCTTGAACGCTGGTCACGCCTACCAGCAGGCCACCGACTGGCACACGCGCCGCCCGCCAGTGTAGGTTCGATCCCGCCCCATCAGCGGCGCAACTGAACCGGTGCAACCTGTCGGCTCTAAGCACCTGCCCGTGTCGCACTGGAACCAAGGCAAATGCATTCTAATTTTATGGAGCCCAATAAATCGTCATTCCCGCGAAAGCGGGAATTACGGGGGGCTGCTCCAAGTATCAAGTTTAGAATGCGGTTGCCCGTGTCGTCCTGAACGAGTCGAATTGACGCACTGGATGGGCGCAACTAAACTCGCCTTTGCCCAATATCCGAGACCAAGCCGCAACTGCCCGGAGATTACCGATGAATTTCGGAATGTTTACCGACTTCCATGTCCGCAGGGGAGCCTCGCAGGCGGAGGCGTTCGACGAGTCATTCACCCAGATCACCGAGGCTGAGCAGATGGGTTTCGACACCGTCTGGCTGGCCGAGCATCACTTCAGCCCGGAGCGGGCCGTGCTGGCCTCGCCGATGGTCATTGCCAGCGCCATCGCGGCGCGTACCGAGCGCATCCGCACCGGCCTGGCCGTGCAGGTGCTCCCGCTGACCAATCCCCTGCGGGTCGCCGAGGAAGCTGCCACGGTTGACCACATCAGCAAGGGGCGCTTCGACTTCGGCATCGGACGGAGCGGGCTGACCAAGTACTACCAGGGCTACAACGTGCCCTACTCCGAGAGCCGCCCGCGCTTCCTGGAGGCGCTGGAGATCATCATGAAGGCGTGGCGGGAGGACAGCCTCTCCCACGAGGGCGATTATCACACCTTCCACGATGTGACGGTCACGCCCAAGCCGTACCAGCAGCCATACCCGCCGGTCCGCGTGGCGGTGGCCGGCGAGGACACCTTCCCGCTGGTGGGCGCGATGGGCCACCCGATATTCATCAGCGCCAACACGGGGCGCGAGGCCCTGAAGGAGCGGCTAGCATCGTACCGCGAGAAGTTGTCTGGGTCAGGGTTCACGGGAACTCCGGACATCGCCATCCGCGTGCCGGTGTATTGCGCAGAGACTACGGAGAAGGCACACGAGGAGCCGCGGGTGAGCGCACTGGGTGCCATCCAGTACGCGGTGACCGAACTGATCCAGACGGCGGCCAACCCGGAGATCGCCGAGCGCATGCGCCGCATCGCCGCCGCGCCCTACGAGCAGGTGCTGGAGGAGCGGGTGGTCTTCGGCACGCCGGGCAAAATCGTCGACACGATCAAAGGCTATCAGGAGGACCTGGGCGTGACCGGCGTGGTGATGGAGGTCAACTACGGCGGCCAGATCCCCACCGACCGCCTCCTCAACTCCCTCAAGCTGATCAGCGACGAGGTGATGCCCGCGTTCAAGTGAGGGGTGAGGGGAGGATGGTAGGAGCTTTGTAATCCTCGCGGTGACCAGTGTGCCTTACTCGGCCGGTACAGAAAAGGAGAGCTCCGTTCAAGTACGGAGCCCTCGCTTTTTCATTAACACCAACCCCGGTGGGGTAACTTTAATCTTAAAATTGGGGCAGAGGCGACCTCAACTACCTATCGGGTCCCAAACTCTAGCTGTTCCCCTTCAGGTTTCTGTCCAGTCATGTCAATTTCTTCATCATGATCAAATTCCTGTAGCTCCTCGATATGAGTAGCGACTAAGCTCGGCTTCACATTTTCGTCTGCCATCTCATCAATAGTCTGCTCGCAGACAATTCTATATCTCTTGCCGGTAGTTCTCCCCTCGAGACTCGGACCATCGTTTTGAATCCTACCCGACAGCTTGCCAGCATCTTCTGCAATGATACTCCAAGTCTTTTGGGTTACATTTATTGCGTCTAATCTTCCTTCCAGAATTACGGTGTTAGTAGTCAATCGCGTTATCGTAGACAGTTTTTCGGCTATTCTCCTGGCGCCATCTTTGCTTATTCTGGCTGTACCTGACTTGCCGGACCTTCCAGCACTCCACTCGACCATCACATCTGTCCCTGTCGAAATGATGGCCTGTGTAGTCAGTTTAATTTCCTTCAAAGTCCCTGAATTATGCCGCTCGATCTCCTGAAGACCTGAGTCGGCCTCAAAATCTGCATTTATGAAGGAAGTCAATTGCTCAAAGGCGGAAATTATGTGATTATCACCAAACATATTAGTCTGAATTGGAGAAGCTAAAAGGATTCCAAATGAACTAGGAATAGGACTCGCGATCATGTTCAATTGATAAGTTTCTTGTTCAGCTGACGGGTATCTCTCTAGCACAAATTGCTTTAAGCTTTCATTAATTCTCCTGAAGAATTGCATGAGCGTTGAGGAGGGAATCTCGTGTGCGTCCGTCTCAGAAGTCCCGCTGACAGTAAATGCGAACGCTGGCCTACCGCTCTCTATCGAAAACCGCCTAGCTGTAGTTGAGATGTCAGACCTGTTTATGTAGTAATCTTGATCTGGTAAGACATCGTCTTCAAATATTGCGGAGCCTTGTGGCACCAAATCGATATCCTTTGAGTGTACATCAATATTGGCTTTGTACCAAATATTTTCCTCACAAGACTGCATTAGGCTACGCAGGTCAGTAAGGCCTGCCTTGAAATCAGTCAGCCTATTCTTGAGCACTGGCACCACGATATACTCGCAACCAGTGTCGAAATCGGCATCATGGACCGCGATGTATTTCCGCCCGGTCTCATCCTCTGCTTCGAAAAGGAGTTCACAGTCATAGAATTCAAGTGATTCTTTATGAAAGATTTTCATGGCAATGCTCTACAGTTCGCCACAACATCAAAATCCTTAGTGGGCCACCAGGTTTGATGCCCATTTGATTCCGGCTCACCAAGTTTCCCTGCCCCAGGTTGAATGGTGAGCTCCCCTATCTTTTTCCACCTTCCTCTCCGATTCCCTGATCCGGTCATCGTCCTTTGGGCTGCCTCAACAGTTGTGGTTAAGGATATGCCGGCTTGAACGCAAGGACTACGCTCACTTTGGAGCATTGGACCTCCCTTTTTCTTTACGTAGGAGTCGAAATCTTCGTCTCTGGGGAGAATTTCTTCCAGCAACCTGTATCTTATCGTAGGTTGAGTCACCAGTTGAGCGGTAGGCGGTGGACAATCATTGGGCAGGGGTTCTCGGTATTCCACGCGATGCTCCGATTGAGTCTAGTCTCCACTTATAGTAGAGGGTTAATTCAGCACTTACAGTGGCATTCATTTGCCAACAACGCCTAGCTCACCACCCCTCCCAGCGGCGTTCTGGGGCCCTGGCACTCCATGAACTGGCCGTAGCCGGGTTGCTGCTCCAGCTTGCCGTCGTTTAGGAGGACCTGGCCGCGGAGGAGGGTCATCCAGGGACGGCCGGTGATTTCCCAGCCCTCGAACAGGCTGTAGCCGGCGTTGCTCAGGTGATCTCCGGCAGTGATTACCCGGTCGACGCCGGGGTCCAGGATCAGCAGGTCGGCGTCGGCGCCGGGCTGGATAACACCCTTGCGTGGGTAGAGGCCGAAGATACGGGCAGGATTCTCTGCCATGATGCGCGCCAGCCATGTGATCGGCATGCCGCGCTTGACCACGCCCTCGCTGTACATCAGCGGCGCCAGCGTCTCGATGCCCGGTGAGCCGAAGGGCACCGAGGCGCCGTCGGGCGTCACGAAGATGTTGTCCCAGCCGGGCTTCTTCAGCTCCTGCGGGTGGGGCGAGTGGTCGCTGGCCACGATGGAGATGTGGCCCCGTTGCAGCCCGGCCCACAGCGCATCTCGGTCGGGGCCGTCCTCGGGGCGTAGCGGCGGGCCGATCTTGGCCAGCGGACCGACCTTGGCCATCTCTGCGTCGGACAGGAGCAGGTACTGGGGGCAGGTCTCCGTCCAGATGGGCTGACCCATGGCCTGGGCCTGCTTGATGCGCTCCAGCCCCAGGTGGGTGCTGAGGTGCACGACATAGGTGGGGCAGCGGGTGGCGGCGGCCATGGCGATTGCGCGGTTAATGGCCTCCTCTTCGGCCCAATCGGGGCAGGCCACGGGGAAGAACTCGGGATGCGTGTGGCCGTCGGCAATGAGCTTGTTCTCCAGGTACTCGATGATGTTGCCACTCTCGCAGTGGAGCTGCAGCACGCCACCGCCGCGGGCGGTCATTTCCATAGCCTCGCAGATGTAGTCGTCGTCGCACATCCGCCCGGGCCGCTTCTTGTAGGTCATGAACATCTTGAAGGACTTGAAGCCCATCTCCATGGCTTCGGGCAGGGATCGCAGGATGGACGGGCGGTTCTGCAGGATGAAGTGGAAGCCGAAGTCCACTACGGCCGAGGCGTTGATCTCCTCGCGGATGCGGTGGCCGGCCTGGGGAAGCGTCTCGTCGCCGTCGAGGGTGTAGTTGGCGAAGGGGATGAGCGTGGTCATGCCGGCGTGGGCCGCCGCTCGCGCACCCAGGGCGTAGTTGTCATGGCCGTCCAGGTGGACATGGGCATCGATGAGGCCTGGCAGGACAAACTTGCCTTCGGCGTCGATGACCCGGTCTGCAGGGGGCAGCAGGTGCTCCGGTGCCACAGCCACGATCTTCTCGCCCTGGATCGCCACGGCGGCATCAAGAACCTGCGACGAGGTTACGACCTGGCCGCCCCGCACAATGGTGTCAACTCGCGTCTCTGTCGCCATGGTGGACCTCCATGTTTTCCGAATCGCTGGTGTGTGGGCACCCTTAGCTTACCGCAGAGAGTCCCGGAGTTCCTCCGGTGAAATCTGAAGTTGCACCAAGATGTTTCTCAATGTTCCGCGCGGCACTTCCCGTTTGCCCAAAACTACAACTCCAGTCACAGTACGGCTTCCGGCGTCGCGGTGGAATAGCTGGTGACTGCCTCGAGTGGCCCTCCCTTGATAGCAGCCTAACCGATATAGCGCATTGATGAGTTCATTGCTGGAACAGCGTGGCAGTCTACTAAACTGCACTGGTGATCAGGGGAACAGGGACGGAGTAAATCTTGACCAATTGGCCCAATGGAACTTTCACTTCTACTCCATCTTCGCTCGGAGGATTACGGTCGATCCGTACCTCGCGTTCCCGCAAAGTCCGTTCCAATTCGCCGACCTCCTCCAAACCCTCTATGTTCAGTTCGATGGCTTCTCCCAAGTTGTCCAGTGCTTCTGCAATCGTATCGCCGCAACTGGCAGTGCCGAGTTCGCGGCAGTAGGAAACGAACTGCCCGTCCTCTTCTTCCACGATCCCCGTCAGGACTATGTATCCGATAGACGCACCCGCCATAGTTCGCACCTTTCCTTTGAGCACTCCCCAGCAATTCTAGCACGCAAGAATTCTGTAGCTAACCGCTCCAATTGACAAGCAGGCCCGACTCGTTGAAATTCCCCTCAGCCTAATCTACACTCGCCAAGGATTCGAATCAGGAGGGCGCGCCCTTATGGAGATTCAGGACAAGATAGCGGTGGTTACCGGCGCGGGGCGCGGCATGGGCCGGGCCATCTCGCTGCAACTGGCCGAGGCCGGGGCACATGTGGCCGTGGCCGACATCAACGCCGAGAATGTGGAGGAGACCAGCGTTGCCGTCAAGTCGCTTGGGCGGGAGAGCTTGGCCGTCCACGCCGACATGGGCAACGTTGCCGACATCGACCGGATGATCGCGCAGGCCAAGGATACTTTCGGCCGCATTGACATCATGATCAATAACGCTGGCGTCACGCGCCACATCTACATCATGGACGTGGAAGAGGCGGACTGGGACCGCATTCATCGGGTCAACGCCAAGGGCGTTTTTTTCGGCATGCAACGGGCCGCGCAAGAGATGATTGCCCAAGGCGAGGGTGGGCGAATAGTCAACATCGCCTCCATCGCCGGGAAGGGCTACTCCGGCACCTCCAACGCTGCGTATGCAGCCAGCAAGGGCGCGGTACTGGCCATGACCATGGTCGCCGCCCATCAACTCGGACAGCACAACATCAACGTGAACGCGATCTGCCCCGGCTCCACTGAGACAGATATGTGGGCCGAGACCATGCAGCAACGGGCCGCGTCCCTTGGCGTCAGCATAGACGAGCTTGCCCAGTCGCGGGGCACCAATATTCCGATCGGCCGGACGAATACGCCCGACGACATCGCCGCCATGGCTCGGTTCCTGTCCGGACCGGGGGCCCGCAACATCACCGGGCAGGCCATCAATGTGGATGGCGGACTGGTCATGCACTAGGCGCGGTTGACCGCAGGGGCTACAATCAAGTCATGGAACTGACCGTAAGGCTATTCGCGCTATACCGGGAGCGGGCCGGGACGAAGGAATTCTCGCTGGAACTGCCGGTGGGCTCCACGGTGGCGGACCTGACCGATGCGGTCCGCTTGCGCTATCCGCGGCTGGCGCCTCCGGATGTGAAGATCGTGGTGGCGGTAAACGCTGACTACGCCGAACCTGAGGATCCCCTTAAACCAGGCGACGATGTTTGCCTGATCCCACCGGTGAGCGGCGGGTAGCCTGCGCCCTTAGAGAGGGAACGATGATTGAACTGACGCCCCAGATTCTTGACCCAGAAAAGTTCACCTCGGCGGTGCGCAGGAGCACCAACGGTGCCATTGTCACTTTCCTGGGCACCACGCGGGACAACTTCGAGGGCAAGGGTGTGCTGACCTTGGAGTACGAAGCCTTCGACGAGATGGCGGTCAAGAAGCTGGAGGAAGTACGGCAGGAACTGATGGCCGAGTTCGGGCTGGACGATGTGGCCATCGGCCACCGCACCGGCACGGTAGCCATCGGCGAGATCAGCCTAGTGGTGGCTGTGGGGTCTCCTCACCGGAAGGAAGGGTTCTACGCCTGCCACAAGGCAGTGGACCGGATTAAGGAAGTGGTGCCCATCTGGAAAAAGGAAGTGTACGCGGACGGGTCCCGCTGGGTCGCGTGCGAGGACCACGAGTTCACCCACGAGCACGAGGCGGCACTTCAGGGCGGGGACGGGTAGCGGTAACCCAGGTCTTCTAATTGCTTCAGTTACAGAATTCACCCTCTCCCACAAGGAGAGGGTTTTTTGATTCTCCCTACCTGAGGCCCTCACCAGACAGTACCATATCGGCCTCGTCCGCGGGTGCGGAGAGGGCAGCGCGGATGGCTTGGCCTACGGTGTCGGCCGGGATGAGGTGAATACCCGACGGAGGATCGATCTCCGGCATGTTGGCCGACGGGAGGACGCAACGTGTGAGGCCGAGGCGCGCGGCTTCGTTGACTCGGCGCTGTGCCTGGGGGACGGCCCGAAGTTCGGCGCTGAGACCAACCTCGCCAAAGGCAGCGGCGGCCGGAAGCGGTGCGTTGCGGTAGCATGAAGCAATGGCCAGGACTATCGCCAAGTCGGCTGCGGGTTCGGTTACGCGAAAGCCACCCGCCACATTGACGATAACATCCTGCCCGCCGAGTTCCAGGCCGGTCCGGCGAGAGGCCACTGCGGTCAGCATCAGCAGGCGGTTGTAATCGACGCCATTGGCCACCCGGCGCGGGGCAGGCAGCTGGGAGAAGTTGGTCAGTGCCTGTACCTCGAGGAGCAACGCCCGGCTGCCCTCGACGACGGGCGTCGCGATCGCTCCAAGCTGCGGGCCACCTCTTTGCGACAGCGTGGCTCGGGAAGGATCGGAAACGTCTTCCAGGCCGCGCTCGGTCATCTGGAACACGCCCACCTCGTCCGTGGAGCCGAAACGGTTCTTGGCGGCCCGAAGCACACGGTAGGTGCCGGACTCCTGGGATTCCAGGTGGAGCACCACGTCTACCATGTGCTCCAGGACGCGGGGGCCTGCGAGGGAACCGTCCTTGGTCATGTGGCCAGAGATGAAGACCGGCCTGCCCGCCGCCTTGGCCCACCGTAACAGGCGCAGCGCCGACTCCCTCACCTGTCCGACGCTGCCGGGTCCCGATGCCTCGCTTTCGGTCTGAAGAGTCTGGATGGAATCGATGATGGCCAGGGAAGGCTGGACCTCTTCCAGCCGTTCGAGCACCAGATCGACGTCCGTCTCGGCCAGCAGCAGGATTCCATTTCCGTGGACGCCCATGCGTTCGGCCCGCAGCTTCACCTGCACGGGGGACTCCTCGCCAGTGATGTAGAGCACAGGATTGGGCCCTTCGGACCTATCCTGGGAACTGGACACGGACGAGAGCGAGTGGGCCAACTGCAGGAGGAGGGTCGACTTGCCGACCCCGGGCTCGCCGGTGAGCAGGGATACGGAGCCGGGGACGATACCGCCACCGAGGACGCGGTTCAGCTCAGGGGACGGCAATGGTATCCGGGGCTGGGAGGCGACTGACACATCAGCGAGCGTGGTAGCCTGAGCCGTGGGAAGTCCGGTCCACCCGGCACGGCGAGACCGGCCAGGCGACTCGGCGGGAACTGGAGTCCCTTCCACCAAGGGCCGCGTGGACTCGCAGTGAGGGCTGGGGCAGAAGCCCATCCACCGTGCGCTCTCGTGCCCGCACTCAGGGCAGTAGTACACAGTCCTGCGCCGGTCAGTCGCCTTCGCCATTCCCTTCCTCGCCGTTTGTTGAATTTTCCTGAATGGGTTGTCTGCAGGTCAAGCAACAACCGGCAGAGCCTCAGCAAGCATTCATCGACCAGCCGGGCACTACCATTCCTAGTAAATGAGTGACCTTGAAATGATCCTGCTAGCACCACGGCTGGTAGTAGATGTTTCGATTATACGGGTGGAAACGGGGACTGTCGGCAAGCAACTGTCATCAAAACAAGAAAAGGCCCCCGGTGTTCGGGGGCCTTCTTGGTAATTGCCGGTGTGTAGCCAAAGGGCTAGTCGGCCAGGGTCGGCTCCTCTTCCAGCACCGCATCGGACGGAGACTGGGCTGTGATCTTGATGGCGCCTTCTTCGATGTCGACATAGGCGACATCGCCAGCACCAAGGCGACCTGCGAGAAGCTCCTCTGAGAGCTGGTCCTCCACCTCGTTCTGGATAAGGCGGCGCAGGGGCCTCGCGCCGAGCACCGGATCGAAGCCCTTCTCGCCGAGGTATTCCTTGGCAGCCTCGGACAGATCGAGCCCTACCTGCTTGTCGTCCAACTCTTGGCGGACCTGGTTCATCATCAGGTCGACGATGGACAGGATCTCGGTCCGGTCCAACTGGTGGAAGACGACGGTGGAGTCGATGCGATTGAGGAATTCCGGCTTGAAGAACCGGCGGACCTCCTCCATCACCTTGTCCTTCATGCGCTCATATGCGCTCTGGTCCGTGCGGGCGTTGTCGGCCTTGACGGCGAAGCCCACCGAGGTCTCGCGCTTGATCAGGTCGGAGCCCAAGTTGCTGGTCATGACCAAGATGGAGTTGCGGAAGTCGACCTTGCGTCCCCGCGCATCCGTGAGGGTCCCTGCATCAAAGATCTGCAGCAGGATGTTGAAGACCTCAGGATGGGCCTTTTCGATCTCGTCGAGCAACACGGCGCAGTAATTCTTGCGGCGCACACCCTCGGTGAGCTGGCCACCCTCGTCGTAGCCCACATATCCCGGAGGGGCACCGATGAGCCGGGCAACGGTGTGGCGCTCCTGGAACTCGGACATGTCCAAGCGGATCATATTGTCCTCATGTCCGAACATGAACTCGGCCAAGGCCCTGACGAGCTCGGTCTTGCCGACACCGGTCGGGCCGAGGAACATGAAGACGCCGATGGGACGTCGTGGGTCCTTGAGCCCAGCGCGGGCACGACGAACGGACTTGGAAATGTTAACGATGGCCTCGTCCTGGCCGATAATGCGCTTGTGGAGCTCATTCTCCATCTGGAGCAGTCGCTCGGTCTCTTCCTTGGCCAAGCGGGCGACGGGGACGCCGGTCCACATGCTGACGACCTCTGCGATGTCGTCCTCGGTCACCACGCTGCGTTCCTTGCCTCGACCCTCCTGCCACTCGGTTCTCAGCTCGTCGAGATCCTGGCGCTGCTGCAGCTCGCGGTCGCGTAGTTCGGCGGCGGCCTCATACCGCTGCTCGGCGATGGCCTCTTCCTTCTCGCGGTTGACGGACTCGAGCACCTGCATGGCGTCGGTAACGGAGGTAGGGGTGACACTGCCGCGCAGGCGCACCCGGGAACCGGCCTCGTCGATCAGGTCGATCGCCTTGTCAGGCAGGAACCGGTCGGCGATGAAGCGGGCGGCCAAGCTGGCGGCGCTGTTGACGGCATCCTCGGTGTATACGACGTTGTGGTGGTCCTCGTAGCGCTCTTTAACGGCGTTCAGGATGCCCACGGTCTCATCGACGGTGGGTTCTTCCACGCGAACCGGCTGGAGGCGACGCTCGAGAGCGGGATCTCGCTCAACATACTTGCGGTAGTCGTCCAGTGTGGTGGCACCGATGCACTGCAACTCACCGCGCGCCAGGGAGGGCTTCAGGATGTTGGAGGCATCCACAGCGCCCTCGGCGGCACCGGCACCGACGAGGGTGTGTATCTCGTCGATAAACAGTACGCAGTTGCCGGAGCTCTTGATTTCTTCGATAACCTTCTTGAGCCGCTCCTCAAACTCGCCGCGGTACTTGGTGCCGGCGACGAGGGACCCCATGTCCAAGGTAACGAGGCGCTTGTTCTGCAGGGTGTCGGGGACATCGCCCCGGGCGATCATCTGGGCCATGGCCTCGACGATGGCCGTCTTGCCAACGCCGGGCTCGCCGACCAGCACGGGGTTGTTCTTGGTGCGGCGGCTGAGAATCTGGATCACCCGCTGGAGCTCGCTGTCCCGGCCATGTACCGGATCAAGCTTCTCGGTCCGTGCGGCCTGGGTCAGATCGACGCCGAGGTTGTCCAGCGTGGGGGTCTTGGTGTTGGCCCGGCTGGACTGCTGGCCCTGGCTGGAGGTGTGGCTCAGGATCCGGTGAGTCTCGGAGCGCACCTTGTCGAGGGTTACGCCTAAGCTTTCCAGCACACCGGCAGCGACACCTTCACCCTCACGGAGCAGTCCGATCAGGAGGTGCTCGGTGCCGATGTAGGTGTGGTTCATACGGCGGGCTTCGTCGACCGCCAACTCCACGACCTTCTTGGCACGCGGAGTGAGGCCAATCTCGCCCTGGGCTGGCTTTTCGCCGCGCCCGATAATGAACTCGACGGCCGAACGTACCTTCGAGAGGTCGACGGATAGGCTGGACAGCACCCGGGCCGCCACACCCTCCGTCTCGCGCACAAGGCCGAGGAGAATGTGCTCAGTCCCGATATAGTTGTGGTTGAAGCGCTGGGCCTCTTCCTGGGCCAGCGACAACACCCGCCGCGCTCGTTCCGAAAACTTCTCGAATCTGCTGCCCATAATCTCGCTCCTGGCCTGGGAGGCATGAAGGTGATTCTCCGAGGATGGTTGGCAGAACTTTACGCACGCCACGCACGCCCGCAGACATCCCACTAAAGCCCGATTATATGGGGCTCAAACATGGGTGTAAAGGCAAGCGGACGGCAGAAGTCGCCAGTCCTAAATCCGGATACGCAGGGGGCGCGAGGGGTATCCGGTCCTTTCGGGCCGGGGAAGTCCCCGTGCCGAGTTCGTACCGGTGTCGGATTATCCTGGAGAGGGGTTATTGAGAATAGCCCCCCGGCGGTGACCTATTTTCCCACCCAGTCACCCAAGCAGTATCGTCGGCGCTGAGGCGTTTCACTACCGTGTTCGGGATGGGAACGGGTGGGGCCGCCTCGCTCAAACCACCAGGAAGCTTTCAGTGCGGTAGTATGCACCATTTTTCACAATCGCGCAAGGGGTCTGGCCCCAGTCTTTGAGACCGGGCTTCCAACGCTTCTCGGGACGCCCTAAGAAATATGCTGGCAGGCACATAAAGCGGACGATTCCGGCTAGGGCAGAGCGTACTCGACCTTCGCGGTGGAGACGAGGGTTACACCCCAGCCGGCCATCCAGCAGGAGTGGCGCCCGTCGCCACCCGCCACGAGGACGACCACATCGCTGGCCGAACGGACGATGGGAACCATAACATCGTCGCGGGACTCGTCGACCCAGGCGGGCCAGGTGCGGTTGCCGTAGTGGGCGATGCCCCTGAGCTGGCCGACGGGCATCCGGGCGTTGTGGAAGACGAAGTCCTTTACATCAGCCTTCGATAGGCCGGAGGCGGCGATTTCGGCGGCGTGCTCGGGACAGAGGATCAGGATGACCTGCCCGCCGGTGGCCTGCTGGTAGTAGTTGGCGATGCCGACGGCCTTCATGTTACCGACGATGGTGCCCAGGACGCCGAAGCCGGTGCCGGAGGTGCTCTCCATGATCCGGTAGACGCTCAGGATGCCGGCCATGGTCACCGTACTTTCCCCAGGCGAGTAGCCCCTCTCCACATGCAGCGGCTCCCAGGGGCTGCGAGCCTCGTTCTCGGCGAAGCAGAAGCTGTAGCGTCCCGGTGAGCTGAGGGTGGCCTTGTCCATCTCGCCAGGGGTCAGGCCCGCCACGTTGCGGACTATGAGGCGCAGGGCGCGGCCGATGGCGGCGTTGGCGCGAAAGCCGGGGCCGAAGCATCCTGCGTCGGCCTGGATGCCCTGCTCTGGGGCGACGGGGCCGTTGACGATCACCACCTGGTTGGCGCCCCCCGTGGTGGCCGCGGTCCCGGCCAGGTTGTAGCCGTCGATCAGGGCGGCCCGGACGGCGGCGACAACGACGGGGAAGTGCCCAGGCTGGCAGCCGGCCATGACGGCGTTGATCGCCAACTTCTCCAGCGTGGCCCGCGAGTTGCTGGGCTGCATGACGCCCAGCGAGTGCTGCGGGTCGGCGTCAACGGCGCCCAGCATGTCGCGGACGGCGCCCTCGGTAGGCGGGACGACGGGCAAACCGTCGGTCCACCCCTGCTCCCAGAAGTAGTCCTGCATGGCGCCAAAGTCGGCGGGCACGCGGGCGCGGCGTGAGGCGAGGTGTGGGGTGGTCATGGGCGGCTCCTGATTCTCGAAGGGTTAAGACTCGTGCAGGAACGAGGCCAAGCGGTGGGTTCTCTGACCACGTCAGCGGTGGATTTTGTAAACGATCCCTGCCAGTCGCCGAGGGAAAATGGACCACCATTCAATCAAAGGCCAACTCTGCTTCGGGGCTCCTTCGCTCTGTGATGGCTCCTACGAGGAGGTGCGCCGCATCCTCGTCGTGGTCATACCATACATCTGAGTTAAGAAGGGCGTTTGGAGACTCGTTATACCTATAACGGGTGTAGCCCGATTGCGCCGGTACACCGTCTCCGACTGGCCTCTTTACGCTGACGTGCCACTGCGGCGTGTCAATTGGTCGGATTCTGGGGATTCCGTACAACTCGATGGTGGCATTCGCAGTTGGCGTCATTTTGGCAGTGCCATCTTCAAGGGGGAACTTCAACGAGCCAATCCAGGTCGCCTTATCACTCTCCAGATCCGTGATCCAGAGGCTGAACCATTCTCCGTCTTCCTCTAGTTTTTCCGGTGCAATTCTTATCCGGTAGCTGCCGGCGCCCCAATCGTAGGCGCGCCGAACCCCGACGAAGTCCCCTTCATGTCCGGATGATTGAACCCAACCGTCCAACCAGTGAGATCTGGCGTTGGATGTATCCCTTGTGCCCCACCTGGAAAAGATTGCTGCCTTTCCGTGGCCATCGGAGTCCGTCTGCAAACCCAAGTAGAATCCAACTCCCGAGATTTGATTTTGCAGCAAGATCAGATAGTACCCGTGGTGAACAGACCAGTCTCCTACGTCATTGTGGATGACAATGTCCGTCACGATCTCCCTGAGGGATTCCTGCTCAGGCCCCCATAGCCAATGTACATAGACTGGCGCCATGGGTGGCGCGATTTTTTCGTACAGATAGGGCCTTCCGGGGATGGGTGTAGGGGCCGGCGTAGGTGTAGGCGTCGGCATCGCGGTCCGGGTCGGCATAGGCGTCGGCGTAACCTCCCGCGATGGCGTGGGTGATGTTGCAGCCGGTCGAATCAGGGTGCGCCCGACCCTCGGTGGCGCAGTAACAGGAGGTGGGGCAAGTGGTCTCGTGGTCTGGCCGGAGCCTTCCTCTGAAGCTTCTCCTCGTGCCTGAGGGAACGCCGCGAGAGTGCTTCGCACCCTTGCATCAACAGTGGCGTCAAGATCCTGGTCCTGGCTTGTTCGACCTTCGGCGCAGCCAGCTAATAGCGGACCGACAAACAACAGTGCGAAAAGTGAACCGTGGAACCAAGAAACTTTGGGCGCTCGCATTCCAGCACGAAAGCTCGGCTTAATTGCAAACCCCTACCCTGTCAGCAGCCCAACGATCTCCGGCGCGAACTCATGCGCCATCTGCTTGACGTAGGCAGCGGGGCGGCTGGCCAGGGGGCTGGGTAGAACTACGATGCGGGCGCCGGGCATGCCGAGGGAGGCGGCGCGCAGGTTGGCCGCGCGGGTGAAGCTGCTGGTGATGACACTAACCGAGGGAACGCCTGCGGATTCGGTTACGACCGTGTCGTGGAGACCCCACGCCGTGCAACTGCCTCAATCGGCAATGGCGTGGATGATGGCGTCGCACTCCTTCAGCAGCGCCTCCAGCTTGTCATCGGGGTGCGGCGCGCTGTATGTGGACTTGCGGTTGTAGACGACCTTCTTGACGCCGTAGTCGTTCAGCAGGGTCTGTTCCAGTTCCTGCATGAAGGTGTCGGCGTGGTACTTGCGGTTCTCGAGCAGGCCCACGACCTTGCCTTCAAGGCCGGAGAGGGGGTCGCTGAGGCCGACCTCCTCGGGTACATCCTCGGCGACCGGGACCAATACTTCTATCGTCGGCTCGGCAGTGGTCATGTCTTTTCTCCTTAGCTCGCGTCCCCGTTCTCGCTTTCAGGTGGGATCCTTACCGTACAGCGCAGCATCCAGCATCCACTCCAGCTTTGAGACGCGTACGTCAAGGGAATTCACCCTTTCCGAGATTTGGTCAAGCTTATCTTCCAACCGCACAAAACTATCGTCCTGCCGACCCATGCGTACTTCAAGCCTGTCCATACGCCGGTTGAGCTGAGTGAAGAGGAAGAACACAAAAGCACTGAAGCCCGCCAAAAAAGCCGAGCGTAGATACACCGACACCGATGATTGCGTGAAATTCAGGCGACATGCCGGTCCTTCTATGCTAGCCGCCGAGCTGGAAGAATTTGCCCTCCGTCTTGATGGCGGGGGCGACGACCATCTCGGCCTGGTGCAGGTCGCGGATGGTGTAGGCGCCGCACATGCCCATCCCCACCCTGAGTGCGCCGACAAAGTTCTGGGTGCCGTCGGTGACCGAGGTGGGGCCGTAGAGGATCTGGCTGAGGCTGCCCTTGGTGCCCACCTTGACGCGGGTGCCGCGGGGCAGCTCGGGGTGGGGGTTGGCCATGCCCCAGTTGAAGCCCCTCCCCGGGGCCTCGTTGGCCTGGGCGAAGGGCGTGCCGAGCATGACGCCGTCTGCACCGCTGACGATGGACTTGCAGATGTCGCCGCCCGTGCGTATCCCGCCGTCGGTGATGACGGCAACATAGCGGCCGGTCCTCTCGAAGTATTCCTGCCGGGCGGCGGCGCATTCCAGCGTGGCGGAGACCTGGGGGACGCCGACACCCACGACCTCACGGGTGGTGCAGGCGGCGCCGGGCCCCACGCCAACGAGAACGCCGTCGATGCCGGTCTCCATCAGCTCCAGGGCGACATCGTAGGTGACGCAGTTGCCGACCATCACCGGCACCTTGATGGAATCGATCAGCTCGGAGAAGATCAGGCCGCGATAGCTGTTGGACATGTGGCGCGCGGTGGTTACGGTGGACTGGACCACCACCATGTCGGCTCCGGCCTCCACGGCCGCGGGAGACATCCGCTTGGTGCTCTGTGGCGTAAAAGAAACGGCGCAGGTAGCGCCGGAATTCTTGATCTCTTGGATTTGCGCGGCAAGGAGGTGATCCTTGACCGGCTCGCTGTAGACCTGCTGAAGATACTCGGTCACCTCAGCCTGTGGGGTCGCGATGATGTCTTCCAGAACGGAATATGGGTCGTCGTAGCGGGAGTACAGGCCCTCCCCGTTCAGCACGCCGAGGCCGCCGAGTTCGTGCATGCGAGCGGCGAAGCGGGGCGAGACGGCACCGTCCATGGCAGAGGCCATGATGGGGATCTCGAATTCGAGGTCGCCAATGGTCATTTTGGTGGAAGTGAGCTCGGGGTTGATGGTAACCAGCCCGGGGACGATGGCCACTTCATCAAAACCATACGAGCGTTCCAGTTGCTTGAAAAGCTTCCTGCCCATCACAGACCCCCCGTTAAATTCAGAGTGATTAGATAGCCAAGAACCGTGATTTATTAATATTCGATTTAATCAGCTTTGACCGCAAAAATCAACGAGAATTCGCGGCTGCTGAACACATCTGCTATCCGCTGTTCAGTTAAGGGAGGGGGAGGGCTATGGATGGATGCGGGCCATAGGGGTTTCAAATTACGACTCAGTTGAGGCTGAACTGTTGACGAAAAAGGGCGTGACATGATAGAATTTCGTAACAGAGATTGAAAAGAGAAGCAGGGGTGAAGAAAATGGTACAGCAAGTAGAGGAAGCACCCGTCGAAGAGGTCCCAGAGGGATCGCTGGTCTGTCAGCATCACTGGCTGATTCAAGCCGCTGACGGGCCCACCAGTCCGGGAGTGTGCCGCGTCTGCGGCGAGGCGCGAGACTTCAGGAACTATGTAGAGACCGCTTCCTGGGGCGACACGCGACTGGTCAACCGCCCCGCGCCCGTACCCGCAGCCGCGGTGGCAACCCGAGACCTGGATTCCTGGGAGGACGAGTAACCTGGGTGACCGCCCAGTCCTGAATCGTCACCAGAAATAGCTGATCCGGCAAATTGCCGGGGTTCGGCCCTCCCGAAACGACAGGAGCGGCGATGAACCCCGGTTTTTTCATGTCATTCAGTCCTTTCGCCCGCTGCCCCAGCACCATTACAGGTGTAGCATGTTGTGCCATCTCTCCCACTTCTGCCCCAACATCTGGTGGTTTGGGGCTGAATTGGGGTTGACAGCCCCCAATGGGCCAGCCCATATAATAGGGCCCTGTCCCGCAGGTCCCTGACGGGTCCTGCGGCTGTCCCGGATCCCCTTTTCCCTGTGTTGAAGTGAGCAGAAGTGCCCGCCACACGCGGCGGGGCTGCTGCCAGCCTGGAGGCATTTCCCTTTGGCATTTACCCATCTGCACGTACACACCGAATACAGCATGCTGGACGGCATCAGCCGCATTCCCGAGCTGGTGGATCGAACCGGCGAACTGGGCATGGATGCGCTGGCCATCACCGACCACGGCACCTTTTACGGGGTGGTCGACTTCTACTCCGCCTGCCGCGATGCGGGCATCAAGCCCATTATCGGCTGCGAGGTCTATGTAGCCCACAACAGCCGGCACGAGAAGAACCCCTCGGAGCGCAGCCCGGCTCACCTGGTACTCCTGGCGCGGGACAACACCGGCTACCGCAACCTGATGCAACTTGTGACCAAGGCCCACGTCGAAGGGTTCTACAATCGTCCCCGCATCGACAAGGGCCTGCTGGAGGAGTTCGGCTCCGGGCTCGTGTGCTTGTCCGGCTGCCCATCGGCCGAGGTGCCTCGGCTCCTGGCGGACGGCAACTACGATGGCGCCGTCAAGGCCGCTGGGTGGTACCGGGAGCTGTTCGGCGACGGTTACTTCCTGGAACTGCAGCAGCACCAGCATGTGCCGCAGCTGGACCAGATCAACCAAGGGCTGCTCCGGATGGCGGAGGACACCAGGCTGCCGCTGGTGGCGACCAACGACGCCCACTATGTACACCAGCACCAGTCCAACCTGCAGGACGTCTACATCTGCATCCAGACAAACACCACGGTTCGTGACGAAAAGCGGCTGCGGATGGAGGACGACTCGTACTACATCAAGAGCCCGCAGGAAATGGAGGACATTTTCCAGGACCTGCCGGCAAACATCCGCAGCGAGGCGATGGCCAACACCGGCGTCATCGCTGACATGTGTGATGTGTCGCTGGAGTTCGGGCAGACCCACCTGCCGCGCTACGAGACTCCCGGCGGCATGGACGCCGACGAATACCTGGCCCAGGTGTGCGAAGCGGGCTTTCGGGAACGCTACCCCAACGCCTCACCCGAGGCGGTTGAGCGGCTCAAATACGAGCTGGAGGTCATCCGGTACACCAGGTTCGCCAACTACTTCCTCGTGGTGTGGGACATCATCAAGTTCGTTCGCCAGCGGAACATTCTCTTCGGGGTGAGGGGCAGCGCAGCAGCCAGCGTCGTGCTGTACTGCCTGGGCATCACCGATGTTGACCCGCTGGAGTACCGACTGGTCTTCGAGCGCTTCCTTAACATGGAGCGCAAGGAAATGCCGGACATCGACATGGACTTCCAGGATGACCGGCGGGACGAGGTACTGCACTATGTAATCGACAAGTACGGCAACGACCGGGTGGCCCAGATCATCACCTTCGGGACGCTGGGGGCCAAGGCGGCGCTGCGGGACGTGGGTCGCGCCCTCGGCATGAGCTACGGAGATGTTGATCGCATCGCGCGGATGGTGCCCTTCAAGGCGCGCAACCTGGAGGATGCGCTCAAGGTCAGCCCGGAGCTGCAGGGCTCCTACGACAGCAACGAGGCCGTCAGGGACCTGGTCGACCAGGCCCAGGGGCTGGAGGGGATCGTCCACCATGTAAGCACCCACGCGGCCGGCGTGCTCATCGCCGACGAACCCCTGACCGAGACGGTGCCACTGCAACGGCCGGCGCGGGGAGACGAAAACAGCCCGGTGATGATGACCCAGTTCAGCATGGACCCGGTCGCTCACCTGGGCCTGCTGAAGATGGACTTCCTGGGGCTGACCTCGCTCACGATTCTTGACCATGCGGTCAAGCTGGTACGGGAAAGCGCCGGAGTCGAGATTGACCTGCAGACACTGGAGTTGGACGACGTCAGGACCTACGAGCTGCTTTCCTCGGGGAACACCACCGATGTGTTCCAGCTGGAGAGCGCCGGCATGCAGCGGTACATCGAGAAGCTGAAGCCGTCGAATATCGGCGACATCGCCGCAATGATCGCGCTATACCGCCCAGGGCCAATGGAGAACATCGACCGGTTCATCGACGCCAAATATGGTCGGGTCGCGGTGACCTACCCGCACCCCAGCCTGAAGGAACTGCTGGACGAGACCTACGGCATCATCGTCTACCAGGACCAGGTGCTGCTGATACTGCAACAGTTCGCAGGCTACACCCTGGGCGCCGCCGACATCGTGCGGAAGGCGATGGGGAAGAAGATCGCCTCGCTGATGGCGCAGGAGCGGGACAACTTCGTGCAGGGCGCCAAGGGCAAGGGCTTCGAGGAGGCCCTCGCTGTAGAGATCTTCGACCTGATCGAGCCCTTCGCAGGGTATGCGTTCAACAAGGCCCACAGCGTCAGCTACGCCCTGATCTCCTACTGGACCGCCTACTTCAAGGCCCACTATCCAGTGGAGTACATGGCGGCGGTACTTAACGCCCGCCTCGACAACACGGACAAGACCATAAGCTCCATCAACGAGTGCTTCCGACTCGGCATCGACGTTTCCCTCCCGGATGTCAACCGGTCGGGGGAGCTGTTCACCATCGACCACGCTGACGACGGCAAGGCCGGGCTGCGCATCGGGCTGGCCGCCATCAAGACCGTGGGCGAGGGCGCAGTCAGGCCGCTGGTGGACGAGCGGAAGGAGAACGGCGCTTACGAGTCCATCGACGATTTCTGCCGAAGGGCCGGGGCCACCAACCTCAACCGACGCACGCTGGAGAGCATGGTCAAGGCCGGTGCCTTCGACTCCCTGGCCCCTCGGGGTGCTGTCCTGTCGGCCCTCGATCGGATCGTGGCCACCGCTCAGCGGGAAGCGCAGATGCGAAGCAGCGGCCAGAGCAGTCTGTTCGGAGGCGGTGCGAGCTCGGAGGGAGCAGGCACGAGTTCTGCCATGCCCAGCGAGCCGGGAATTATCCTGGGCACCAACGACGCTTCGCCTGAAGAGAAGGCTTCGTGGGAACGCGAGCTGCTGGGCGTCGCCCTGTCACACAACCCCCTGATGGCTCTGAGTGCAGCCAACACCGGCGGTTCCGTCGTCTCGCTGGACCAGCTGAGCGAGGAAATGCAAGGCCAGCAGGTGAACGTGCTGGGCATCGTGAACACCGTCACAGAGAGGGCCCGCCGGGACGGTCAGCGCTTTATCATCGTGGCTCTGGAACTGCTGGGCGGTACGGTGGAAGTGACGGTGTGGCCGGAGGCGTTACAGCGCACCGAGGAGATCTGGCAGTCAGGCCGGACCGTGCGGGTTGTGGGCCGGGTCCGGCTGCGCGGCGAGCAACTGGAGCTGTCCTGCGACGAAGCCGAGGAGTTTGTCGAGGACCGTCCCTCCACGCTGCCCGCCAACGGAAACGGGGCATCGGCGCCCAAGTCCAACGGCAATGGAAACGGCAACTACAGGAACGGCAACCCCCGGGCAAACGGCAACGGCCATGGCAACGGGAACGGCAATGGAAACGGGTACAAAAACGGCAGCAATGGAAACGGCAACGGCCACGCGCAGATTGGCGAGGGCCACGGCCGCCCTGCCGTGCCGTCCAGCAACCGCCTGGTAAAGCTGATAGTGGACGAAGAAGACCACCATCACGACGCAAATACCCTGCGTGAAGTCATCGGCGTTATGCTGGAATACCCTGGTCAGGACAGGGTGAACTTGGAAATCCGTACCCTGGGACGTCGGGTCCTGATGGATCTGCCCGTGGTGAGCACGGGATATTGCGACGACCTACGTGTCCGCGTGGAGGACCTGCTGGGTCCCGACACCGTGGCGGTTACGCAGGAGATGCCGCTGGGGCTGTGACCTCCTCTGCAGGACATTAGCCAAGCATTCAAACCGGCAATTGCTGGCTGGCATATCCTGTTTTCGTAATCTTCTCGCAATTTTTAACGATAATATTTGATATTTGGTTGTATCTAGTTGTAGGGGTTTCGTTAATCCAATTTTAATTTTGGATTTATGCTTTCGTTATCACCGGAAATATTACGGAAACATGCACAAGATATGGTCAGTGTTTCGAAACAGTGGAATATAGGGTCAGCCTGAAGTTTGACCACCCCAGAAGCCAATGCTAGACTGCCCGCGAACCCCTTGGAACAGCAATTCAAGAAGATTTAGATGCTTGGCGACCACATTTATTAAAGGACCAGCGCCAAGCCAAGACAGGATCGACACGGAAGTAAAGATGTATTCATACTCTACGAGGCCTCCGGTTCGAGGCCAAAAGCTGAGCCGGGGCCGTATCAGCACCCGCCAACTTTGCCCCCTTCCCTGCGAGCCATAGCGCCTCACCCCCAATCGAATACGATAGGGGCCCCAGTAGCGGCCTTTCCCGCCTCCTCTCATCAACCGTCGGCCAAACAGTACATCGTTTCGCCTTCGGTAGCCTTGCACAACCCACAAAGCCTGAATGCGGGAATCTTTGTGCCTCTTTTTGCCTGATCTAGGGCTCCTGAAAGATAGAATTCCTTAGACCAACATTTTTTGTCAACAAAAACCATAACGGGTTTTCAGCAATTTTTAATAATTCGCCCAAAGACTACGGCGGGAAATCAGAATCCGCCATCTCATGGTCAATCACAAGGAGGGAACAATGCGCGAAGTCCTGAGGTCCAAGATTCACCGAGCCTGGGTAACCGATGCCAACCCCGACTACATCGGCAGCATCCTCATCGATGAGGATCTGATGGACAAGATAGACCTGTGGAACTTTGAGAAGGTCCTGGTCTGCGATGTCACCAACGGCAACCGGTTCGAGACCTACGCCATTGCCGGCGAGCGGGGCTCGGGCGTCATGTCCGTGCAGGGTGCCGCGGCTCGGCTGAGCGCCAAGGGTAACTGCCTGATCATCATGTCCTTCGAGGTCTCCGACACGCCGGTCGACCCCCAGATGATCCTCGTCGACGAGAACAACCGGTTCGTCGAGTACCTGGAAGGCGCCAAGCAGGTACAGCAGGTTCACTGATATGACCAGCAGGTTTTCAGAACAGGAAACTGAGTCCTATTACGACGCAGAGGATGCCATCTATCGTGCCGTCTGGGACGAGGATGGCAGCGTCCACTGGGGCTACTTCGATGAGACCACCGGCACCGACTTCCTGAAGGGGTGCGCCAATCTCGACCGGATCATGGTCGAGAAGGGCTCGATCAACACGGAAGCGCGGGTACTGGATCTCGGCTGCGGCAACGGCACCACCGCGATCTGGCTGGCCGGGTACTCCGGTTGCCACGCGACTGGCATCGACCTTAGCGGCGTTCGCATCGATAACGCCAAGGCCGCCCGGGAGCGCCAGGAGCCGGCGCTGCGCGACCGTCTGGCATTCGAGAAGGCCTCGGCAACTGAGCTTCCCTTCCAGGAGGGCCAGTTCAGCCATGTTTGGAGCCAAGCCGTCATTTACCATGTGCCCGACAAGCGCGCGGTGCTCAGGGAAGCCTACCGGGTGCTGGAAAAGGGCGGCATTTTCGTCTTCGACGACTTGATCAAACCGAGGCAGCAGGTCAGCGCCGACGCCCAGAAGTATGTCTACGACCGCCTACTCTACGATACGGAGTTCAGCTTCGACTCGTACCAGGAGGCACTGAAGTCGACAGGCTTCGAGGTGCTGGAGGCCGTGGATATCTCCAGCCACCTGCGCCAATCGTATCTCTGCCTGGCAGACCGGACGCCCAAGGGCACCAACAACGAGCACACCGAGCACTTCGAGTGGCTCACCACGGCCTACCTAGAAACGGCGCGGGCCGTCGAGAACGACGAGCTGGGTTGGGGCCTGTACATCTGCCGCAAGTAGACCCGGGTATCCAAACCGAATATTAGCCCTAGAAATTCCCTCTCCTGGATTTCAGGAGGGGGAATTTGAAATGGAGGACACCATGACAATGGAAGAGAGCCACAGGCGCGTGCAATGGGTCTATGGCTCCGCCAGCAACCAGGAGCTGGAGGAGCGCTACGACCAGTGGGCTGCCGAGTATGACAAGGACCTGAATGAGGACTTCGTCTGGCGTGCGCCGGAAAACGCGGCCCGCGTGCTCGCAGGACTGGTCCCCAGCGATGCCACCGTCCTCGACGCCGGCGCCGGCACCGGCTTGGCCGGGGAACGACTGGCCGCGGCAGGCTTCACGAAAATGGCGGCCATGGATATTTCCCAAGGGATGCTGGATGTCGCCGAGAGCAAGAACGTCTACAGCTCATTCCACCAGATGGTGATGGGCGAGACCCTTGGGTTCGAGACCGACGAGTTCGACGCAGTGATCAGCGTTGGCGTCTTCACCCTGGGCCACGCGCCGATCCATTCCTTCGACGAGCTGGTGCGCGTAACCAGACCCGGCGGCTATATCGTGTTCAGCCTGCGGACCGACATGGTGGGCGACGGCTACCAAGCCTACTTCGACAAGTTGGAAGCCGCTGGCCAGTGGAAGCTGGCACAGGCAACCGACCCGTTCCAGCCGATGCCCAAGGGCGAGCCGGAGGTCTTCCACCAGATCTGGGCCTTCCAGGTCTCGTAGCGGTCTTGTAACGGTCTCGTAGCGTTATCATAGCCAAGTCCGAACCAGTCCGCCGAGCGTAGAAAGGGCGCGGGGTGCATACCCGCGCCCTTGGCGTTTCACATAATCAGCCAGTGGAGCCCGGCTTTGCAATTCCCCTGGGCCAATATCGCGCTCATTGTGCTGTTCACCATCGAGCTGGTGACTGGCTACTTGGGCCTGACTCACTCCAACCCAGAGTGGATTGCGGCCATGCACCTGCACCGGATCACCGGCTTCGCCATCCTGACCTTGTTCGTCTGGAAATCGCGCAACATCCTTGGCTCGTTCCGAACACGCAGCAACTGGAAAAGGTCCTGGGAAGCCATGATGGGGTCGTCGGTGCTGCTTGCGGGCCTGCTGGTTGTACTCGGGCTGGGTCTGGCCTGGAGCCACATCGGCCCCTACAGCTTCCTGGGGTTCTCGGGCACGACCATCCACCTGAACCTGGCCCTGCTGCTCATCCCGTTGCTTGTGTGGCATTCGCTAAGGCACAAGATCAGCTTTCGAACTCGTTACATCGCGGGACGGCGCAACTTTCTGCGCTTCGCGGGCGTGGCGGTGGCAGGGCTGGCGGCGTGGCAGCTCTCCGAGCGGCTGCTGGAACTTACCGGAGCACCGGCAGCGGACCGCCGCTTCACCGGCTCACACCCGGAGGACGGGCCTGACTTCCCCGATACCATGTGGCTCAACGACCGGACTCCCTGGGTAGACGCCGCGCAGTGGCGCCTGCGTGTGGGCGGCCATGTGGAAAGCCCTTACGAGATGGACCTGGAAGAGCTGCAGGACTATCATTCACGGCTGACGGCAACACTTGACTGCACGGGAGGCTGGTACACCACCCGGGAGTGGGAGGGTGCGCCAGTGCCGGAGCTTCTGGCGCGGGCCCGCGTCAAGCCGGGCGCCGGGAGCATCACCATCCGGTCGCGAACCGGGTACTACCGCCGCTACTCGATGGACGAGGCTGGGCGTGCACTCCTCGCCACGCGGGTGGGTGGTCAACAGCTCAGCCAGGGCCACGGCTTCCCGGCGAGGATGGTGGAGCCGAACAAGCGGGGCTACGACTGGGTGAAGTGGGTGGACGAGATCACGGTCAATGACACCGGGAAGTTCTGGCAACCGCCCCTGCCGCTGACCTGACGAGGACGCATGCTACAGGCCGGACAGCCGGGCCGACACAAGCCGGTTCAGGCTGGGATGTCGAGGACACGAACTTGCCTTCCTTCCGCCTCTTGAACGAAGGCAGGATGGGGGTGCGGGGTAGCGATCATCGGGGTAACTTCTTCGCCTGTCGACCTATGCAGGATATCGGAGCGGCGAACCACACGGGCTATGTCGTCCTCGTCGGGTCCCAGGGAAATCTCGACAACTGCGTGGTGGCTGTTACGGCCGCGGATTATGAGGTCCGCATCCGTCAGATCCAGGTACTCAACTTGCGAAATGGCGCCTCCCTGAATCGCGGTGGCCATGGCTTCATAAAACCCTTGGCGCACAGGCCCGTAATTGGAAGACGCAATCTGGGGCGATTCGATGCCCAAGAAGGCGACCCGCGCTAGGATGCGGTTAGCTGAGCGCTGCTCGTACAGGTTTCCTTCAACATTTCCGAATCGGCCTTCCAGCCTGTCCATGCTCCCCTCCAGCCGCCCCTGCCGTTCTTCAAGGCGAGATTGCCCTTCTTCCAAGCGCTGAGTTCTCTCCTCAACACGAGCCTGCCCTTCTTCCAGGCGCTGAGTTCGTTCCTCAATGCGAGCCTGCCCTTCTTCCAAGCGGGTTTGGCCATTCTTGAGTTCGTCGACATCGGCCCTGAGCAGGACAAACTGCGCAGGGAGTTGGAGGAGCTCTTCCGTAAGGATGTGGCTTCTGAGCTGGTCTCTCAGAGCGGGGTTCTGCTCCAGTGCGTTCAGAATGTCCTGAAATGTAGTGACCTGCATAGTCATGATTGGCTTTATCCGATGCTACGCATCCGTAGTGTCACGCTGTGTGGAGCCTACCGATTAGGGATTACCATATCTGGATTACCAAGCCCTTCAGAGGTTCAACTACTCGCCCAAAAACTCGAGTATGACCTCGGCCAGCTCTTCCGGCTTGTGATAGCCGATGTCGTGGACCGTCTCGGGGATCCAGTGGGCGCGGCCGTTGGGGAGGGCGGCCTCAGCGGCGCCAACCATCCGGCGGCGGAGTTGGGCGAAGTCGCTGTTGGCCCGCTCCGGCAGGGGGCCGGCGGAGATGAGCAGGGCCGGGCATTGCACCTGGGTGAGCGTATGGGAGCAGGGGTCGTCCCACATGGCGCGAATCACCTGTGCCTGGTTCTCGGGGCGCAGAATGTCCTGGATATTGCCGTCCCCGTCCTCGTAGACCATGGTCTGCACGATGCGCTCGATCTCACTGTTCCAGAAGCCAGCCATCTGTTCGCGGAGACGGTCCAGGAATTGCTGGCGATTACCTGTCACATTTCGAGGACGGAGCCGGTCTGAGAACGCCTCCCAGGTCGGTTCAGGGAAGAGGCGGCCGTCAAGAAAGCCGCCGTCGATCATCACGATTCGACGAACCCGGTCCGGGTAGTGGTAGGCGAAATTGCTGACCACATGCCCGCCCCATGAGTGGCCCAAGGCCGGCACCGGATCCCTGAATGCCGGGATCTCGGCGCTCACATGGTCCAGCAGCGCGGCGATGTCGTCGGACAGCGTATGCCAGTCGTAGCCGGTGCTCGCCTGGGTCGTCTGCCCATGGCCGCGCTGGTCCGGAGCAATTATGCGGTAGCGGTGTCGCAGCAGCCGCGCAACGATGTCGTACCAGTGGGCCGAAGACGCCAGCCCGTGCAGTGCCAGCATCGGCTCACCGTCGCCGCCCCAGTCGAGGTAACGCATTTCCAGGCCGTTTACCCTGGCCCATTTTTCTTCCGGTTGAACCAAGCTGCTTTCCGCCAACTTCCTTACTCCTGACTGGGTTAATCGCCTGGTAGGCCGATGTGGTTCTGGTTCGGGCTTTCTGTCGTCCGATTTTCCTGATTTACACCGTACTTCGCCAGGGCTGCGTCCGCCAAAGGCCTCAGCAACAGCTCTGCGCTGTCAATGTGAATCGCTACCACTACGAGGGATCGTTGTTTTCATCCTTATCGTAGTGGACGATGATGTCTGACGACACGTCCGCGGCCGCAGCGCTCTCTTGTCCGGTCCAGATAGACATGATATGCAACTCGCGGTTGTATTCCGCTGGCTGCGGTCGGTTGTCGCGGTCGGTTTCGATTCCCGTACCAGATATTCTACGGTCTCACCTCAGGGCGATTGCATTGGGAGCAAAAGCCGGCCGCCGCGTGGAAAACAACCCGTCATTGCCGTGATTCCGGTATCCGTCAGGCCGGTACGGTGCGCCGCTCATCACTCTGAGTATACACATCCTCGATGTAATAAGGATTGGCGATTACTTGCATAATCCATTCAGAGAGGACGTCGCTATGCAGAAAAACTATTTCTTCCCCGTGGCCAGCCATCTTGGGTAGCAGGTCGAACCCCCGGCGCAGCCTCGTGCGTTCCTCATCCGTCAGGCCCCCGGGTGGGGGACCCTGTGAGCTCAACTCCGGCTGGCCTTCTCCAGCTCCATCTGCAGCAGGCGGGCTTTGACGCCAAGGCCTCCGCCGCCGTAGCCGCCAAGGCCGCCGTCGCTGGAAATTACGCGGTGGCAGGGAATTATCAGCGAAAAGCGGTTGCGGGCCATGGATTGTCCGGCAGCGCGCATGGCCCTGGGGCTGCCGGCCTCTGCTGCCAGCCAACGGTAGCTGCGCGTCTCCCCGGCAGGAATCGTCCGGCACGCAGCCCAGGCGGCCCGAAAGAAGGGCGGAACGCCGTCAAGGTCCAGCACTATGCTGTCGAGTGCCGAGATATCGCCGTCGCTGTAGCGGTCAAGGCAATCCAGCACTTCCGCAAAATGGTCCGGGTCGTGTTCAGCACCCTCGATGTCGTCGCCCAGATCCTCCATCACTTCCTGGAAGGTGGGCTTCAGAGTGGCACGCCGCAGGCCTTTCTCGCTGGCCAGCAGGCCGACCCAGCCGGTTGGCAGCTGATGTAGGTGATACTTGTATCCGATCATTGGACGCTCCTGGGGTAGATACGCTGCCCCACCGATGCCATGAGCAACGGAAAGCGAAGGTTCAGCCAGGCATCAGCCAGCTCTCCGCGACGCTCTGCGGGCAGAGTCCGGGCGCCATAACGGGCCTGCACATAGCTTTCGACGATCATCTGAATGCGCTCGCGGTGAATCGGCAGCACCCCGCCCAGCCGATAACCGAACTGGTAGGGCGTTTGAGGCGCCCCACCGGCCAGACCACCGAGAGCCGCCAGAGTGCGCACCCGGGCGTAGACGCCGGATGGATCATAGGTGGCAAACATGTAACGCCGGAAGGCCCACCAGCCGACCATGCCAACACCGGAGGCCAGCGCCAGCGCCACGACGACCCAGAGCCATGAAGAGGACGCTACACCATCGCCAAAGCCGCCCTCGAAGCCACCATCACCGGGGAAGGGTTCGGCGTTGTCCAGACATTCTTCAACAAAATCATCCAGGCACAGGACATCGAAACCGGAGAAGAAAGGCCCGCTGAACTCGCCGGACTCGTCCCGGCCCGGCTGCATCACCACCGGCAGCGCCGCCCCAGGGGTCGGTTCAAAGGGAATCCAGGAATACCCAGGGAAATACACCTCCACCCAGGCATGGCTGTGGCTGTCGTTGACCAAGTACACATCGGCAACCTCGGTGGGGTCGCCGGTTGTGTAGCCCACGGCAACGCGGGCCGGGACACCCAGGGTGCGCAACATCACGGTCATGGCCGAAGCGAAATACTCGCTGTAGCCCTTGCGGTTCACGAACAGGAAGTGGTCCACACCGTCTGCGTCGAATGGGGGAGGATCGACCTTGACCGAATAGGGGAGACGCTTCAGGTTCTGTTCGATCAACACCGCCTTCTCGTAGGGCGTGTCGCCCTTCACCGATGCCTCATGGGCCAGGCCTGTAATGCGTCCCGGCAGGTCGTCCGGCAGCTGTGTGTACCTGTGCTGGATGTACACCGGATAGTCCTTCCCGGCGTCCCGGAGCTCGTCGGGTTCGGCTGCGGGAACCGACGAGGTGACGATGTACGGATCGTGGGCGGCAAACACGCCCTTGCGGCTGCGCACGGCAAGGGTGTCCGGGTCACTAGGCAATGCTTCCTCCAGGGTCAGCGAAGTCACATGCCCGCTGTCGTCCCGTTCCAGATCAGAGATACGGAAGTTGGGAGGCAGCAGAGGCGCCAGTTCGGACTCGCTGGCCAGAGGCACCTGCCGCGCCTTCTCTGCCAGTGCCACCCCGGCCTCCGCCAGCGCCCGCGGATAGCCGGCGAAGGGATCCAGGGAATTCAGGTCCGCGTGGTATACCGGCGTTGACGGGGTCTCAATCTCAACATCCCGGTCCACTGCATCCACCCTGGGGCCAGCAAACAGTATCGGCGAGGAATAGAGCGGGGTGACGGCGTAGGTGGCGGTAACCCGGCTCAGCGGAGGCGAGGAAACGGCAAACTCGGGAGTGTAGCCCGGCGCGTGAAACTCAGTGTGTTCCGATATCCAACCCTTGCCCGTGTAGGTGTCGTAGGTCCGGGCCTTCCAGTACATGGGCACCGGCGACTCCACCAGCAGGGTGTGGGTGGTGGCCGGGCTGATGGTCCCCTGGAAGGCCATGACGTCATCCCACACGCGGAAGCCGATGTCGCGCCGGGCAGGCAACCCGGCGAACAGGCGGTTGAAATCATCTTCAAGCCCGATCAGCGGCGTTCGCAATGACTCGTAGGCCCTCGTGGCCGTCGACCAGCCGCCGGCCGTGGGCAGCAGGAAGGCAATGGCGATGACGGCCATGGCGAGGAAGAAGCTGTCGGACAGCGTGAGAGCCCGCAGACCCTCGTCGTATCCGATGCCCCGCCGCGCCCAGTGGCTCTGGCGCCGCACGGCCTGTATGCGGGCCACCAGCAGGAGCGCGGTGAAGAGATACAGTGCCAGGTGGAAGTTGGTGTTGGGCGGCAGGAAGGTCAAGTTGGAGAACAACCCCAGGCCGCTCAGTGCGAACACACCCCAGAAGTTGCGGTGACGCAGGAATACCCAGGCCCCCACATATCCCGTGAGCCACGACGCGCTGACCAGTCCGAAGGCAAATGGCACCTTGTCGATGTTGATGGAGCTCTCGTTGGCTGCCTCCACCCAAAGGCCCAGGCGGTCCCAGAGGGCACCCGCACCTCCCAGCGGCTCGCCGTCGAAGGTGAACCCGGACAGCTGCCAGATAACCGTGAGCAACCCCAGGGCCAGCCCTGGAAGAATGGCCACGAACCACCATACGGGCAGACGGTGCAGGAAGAAAGCTGTGAGCATGCCCAGCAGCAGGATGCCGACGAGGTTGGGCGTGGGCGCCCAATCGGCGCGCTCCACGGCTAGGACCACAACGCACAGGTTGGCGGTCAGGAACAGGAGCGCCAGCCAGCCGTCGGCCGGCCGGATACGCTCCAGCAGTCCAATCGCGGCCCTTCCCGCAACATCGCTGTCCCATCCAGCGAGCCCCTTTCGCTCGTTCTGAGCTTGTCGAAGGGCAGCCTCTCCGCCGATCACACCTGCGCCTCTTCCGTTTCCTGCTCTTCCGCCTCTTCCGTGCCCGCGGATAGTCCGGCGGAAGCAATCTCCGCCGGGTCCTGGGCCTCGATGCTCTCACGGTTGACCGGCCTGGCCAACGCATCATCCAAAGGAGTATCGCGACCAACGACATAAACGGGTATGAGTTCCGACGCAGCGGCATTGACCACATTCGCCACATCGAAACGGCTGCCGAAGGTCGCAGGGTCCACCATGACGATGGACACCGTCACGTTGAGACGCTTGAGGTCCAGCAGCGCCGGCAGCCAGGAGGGGTCGGTGTCAGAGGTGACCATCGTCACCGAATGAAAGTGGTTGAGATGGGTCCGCATGGAGTAGAGAAATTCGGGCAGCCGGGGCACATTGGCCGCCTGGGACGCCGCGAGGGTCTCCATCATCCGGCTCAGGTGGTCCGGCCCGTTGTCGGGACGCAACAGCTCGCCGTTTTCGGCGTTGACCGACATTCCCACGGGCAGCGAGAGGTCCATCAGTCGTTGCGCCAGCGACGCTGCCACGGTAACGGACAGCTCTTCCGTGTTCTCCGCCCTGTAGTCGGGGACAGCCCTGGCTTCACCCCGGACCTCAATTCGCTCATCCTGAGCATGTCGAAGGACCGCCGCCTGGTCGCCGTTCCGCCCGCGCCGGCTGTCGGCTACTGGGTAGAAATGAGAAAGGCGTTGCAGATCAAGGAGCAGCCAGAACTGGGCGGCCAGTCCCACATCGAACTCCTTTACCATGGGGGAGTTCATGCGCGCGGTGTATGGCCAGTGGATGCGCCGGTAAGCGTCGCCCGGCCGCCAGGGTCGGAGGGACGACACATCGGTAGTCACCTGGTCGAAGTGGCGGGACAGCCGGCTGTCAGCGGGGAGACCGGCGAACCTGGAATCCAGGTTGGGTAGCGACTCGACGGCAGGATAGACAATGTAGGTGTGCGGATCGGAGTAGTCCCGGGCCATCCGGAAGAGACCGAAGGGGTCCTGGCTGACCACCCTCATGTGCCCGCCTTCGAAGAGGCCGCGCTTGGCGAGGTAGGTATCGATGCGCCAGCCGCGGGTCTGTCTCCGATCAAGCGAAAGACCGCGGCCACCCGGCTCAGGGGAAGAGCCGGCCAGCTCCGTTACCTCCAGCCACGACTTAGGTATTACGGTACGGTTGGTGACCGTCACCCGCCCTTCGAGATAAGAGCCCACCTGTCCCCGGTCTCCGGAACGGGTGACCCTGATTTCCAGTCCCCGCAGGTTTATCCAAGCCCATACCGCGCCGACGCCAAACAGAATCAGCACCGCGTAAAGCAGCTTGTAGAGGAAATCGAACCCGGTCCCGACGGCGTAGAACAGGGGCACCACCAAGAGCCCCAGAAGTACGAAGGTGCGTCTGTTGACGGTGAACACGGGCGATCCTTCTCGGTCTCCCCGCACGAGGATGGAAGGAGTTTTTTGTCGCCGCTATGATACACTCAAACGAACTTTCAGACATAATCGTTCGGCCTTGGTCATAGACGCAGGCTGGTAGAGGTTCCGGTGCAGCAGACAGATTCCGCCCCGGCGACGGCGCGGACTATCGTAGACAACGTTTCGCGCGTGATCGTCGGAAAGACGCCGGTGATCGAGCAGACCCTGGCAGCACTGATCGCACAGGGCCACATACTGGTTGAGGATGTCCCGGGAGTGGGAAAGACCATGCTGGCCAAGAGCCTCGCAGCGTCCCTGGGATGCCAGTTCAAGCGCATACAGTTCACTCCCGACCTGCTGCCCAGCGACATAACCGGCATTTCCATTTACAACCAGAGCAACGGGCAATTCGAGTTTCGCCCTGGTCCCGTCATGGCCCAGGTGGTGCTGGCCGACGAAATCAACCGGGCCACGCCCAAGACCCAGTCGGCGCTGCTTGAGGCGATGGAGGAATTGCAGGTGTCGGTGGACGGCGAAACCCACTTCCTGGAACCGCCTTTCATCGTTCTGGCCACCCAGAACCCGATCGAATACGAGGGCACCTTCCCCCTTCCGGAAGCGCAGCTCGACCGATTCCTGATCCGCGTCAGCCTGGGGTACCCCGACTTCGCCGAGGAGCTGTCGGTCATCGAGCGGCAGGAACAGACCCATCCGATCGAAGAGCTCGAGGCCGTGTCAACCCCGGAAGATGTCGTGAGACTGCAGGCTGCTGCTCGAGAAATCTATGTCGACGGCTTGGTGCGGGAATACATCGTGGGACTGGCCGAAGCCAGCCGCAACCACCAGGATGTGGCGCTCGGAGCGTCGCCGAGGGCCTCCCTGGGCATGTTCCGCATGGCCAGGGCCTACGCCCTGGTGCAGAACCGGGACTACGTGGTGCCCGACGATGTGCAGGCACTGGCCTACGGTGTGATGGGCCACCGCATCATACTGTCGCCTGCCGCCCGCATGCGCCGCCTGCAGCCCCGTGAGGTGGTCGACCGGCTGCTCGATTCCGTGCCGGTCCCCGGCGCCGCCCGCTGACGGGCGACACCGGCGCGAGACCATAGCCTCTTAGCGTCCTCTCGCCTCTTATACATCCGTCGCGCCCCAACAGGCGTAATAGTCTCAGACATAGGCCTCAACAAATGGGAGCGCTTGAGTTGATGCAGCGCGTGATCCGCCTTCCTCGTCGTAGACTACCGGGTTGGAGACTACTGGCCCTGACCACCCTTCTTGTCCTGTTGCCCCTAGCGGCGATTGTCGCCTGCGGCGGCGAGGAACCGGCCGCTCCAACGCCGCCAACAGTCACGCCAACGGCGACTCCGGCACCGCCGCCCGCAGACACGCCTGAACCCACCGCCATGCCGGAACCTACGGCCACCACTGCGCAAGAACCCACGGACATGCCTGCGCCGACGGAGGAGCCGCAACCAACGGAGACGCCTCCCACGCCGGAGCCGACCGCCACCCCGGAACCCACACCGACCCCAGAGCCCTCGGCGACACCGGAACCCACGGCTCCTCCTGAGCCTGCTGAACAACCGGAGGTGTCGGTGGTCCCGTGCGAAGGGTCCACGGGCGGGGAGGTGGGCAACTGCGCGCCGGAACTCGCCGGGACGCAGGAGTGGATCAACAGCGCGCCGCTCACCATGGAGAGCCTCCAGGGCAAGGTGGTGCTGATCGACTTTTGGACCTACTCCTGCATCAACTGCATCCGCACCATTCCCTTCCTGCAAACCTGGCACGAACGCTACGCCGACGATGGCCTGGTCATCCTGGGGGTGCATACCCCGGAGTTCGAGTTCGAGAAGAACTACGACAATGTGGTCCAGGCCACCGAGGAAATGGGAGTAGCCTGGCCGGTGGTCCAGGACAACGACTTCACTGTATGGCGAAGCTACAGCAACCGCTTTTGGCCCGCCAAGTACCTGATCGACATCAACGGCGAAATCAGGTTCCGCCACTTCGGCGAGGGCCGATATCCCGAGACCGAACAGGCTATCCGCACGCTTCTCCAGGAACGGGGAGCGGCCACGGAGGCGCTTGCTGCACCGCTGCCAACCGACCAGCAGCAGGACCAGGCCTACGCTCGGAACCTGGCCCGGCGCACGCCGGAGCTGTTCACCGGGTGGCGTTTCACGGAAAGTCGCGGCGGCATCGGCCAGACCGAGACCTACAACGCGGCCGCCACACAGTCCTACCGGGCTGGAGACCAGGAAGGGGTCGTAGCCGAGTTTGTAATGCCTGCTCAAATCTCGGCCAATTTAATTTACTTCAATGGTCCTTGGTCGATAGGGCCGGAGAGCGCGGTCCATGCACGAGTAACCGAAGACTATTCCGACGATGTGATACTGGCGTACTCTGCTCGATCAGTGAACGCCGTATTGGGTTCGGAATCAGGTGAACCCTACACGGTTGGAGTTCGGGTCAATGGCGAGTACCTGACTGAAGAAAACAAGGGAGAAGACATCGTGATCAACGAGGACGGGGAAAGCCACCTGATGGTTACTTCCCACCGCGCCTATAAGATCGTAGAGCATCCCGAGTTTCAGCAATTCCAGATTCTGCAGATGTTCTCCAAGTCCGACGACTTTTCGCTCTACTCCTTCACTTTTGGCACCTATGAGGACGGGTTCTGATGATGCGGTTATTTCTCATCGTGGTCGCGGCCTTCGCGATCCTGCTGGCAGCCTGCGGTGCGGATCCTACGCCAGCGCCGCCTGCCACCATCATGCCGGCGCCCACGGCCACTGATGTCGCTCCACCCACAGAGGCGCCAGCGCCAACCATCGATCCCGCGCTGCTAACGCCCTGCAACGGGTCCACGGGCGGAGCCCTCGGCAACTGCGCGCCTGAGTTCACCGGGACCCAGGAATGGATCAACAGCGAGCCGCTCACCATGGAGAGCCTCCGCGGCAAGGTCGTGCTGATTGATTTCTGGACCTACACCTGCGTCAACTGCATCCGCACACTGCCCTTTCTCCGGGAATGGTATGACCGCTATGCCGACGAGGGCCTCGTCATAGTCGGGGTGCACACCCCCGAGTTCGAGTTCGAGAAGATATACGACAATGTGGTCGAGGCCACGAAGGATGAAGGCGTCGCCTGGCCGGTGGTGCAGGACAACGAATTCAGCGTGTGGCGCAGCTACTCCAACCGCTACTGGCCTGCCAAGTACCTGATCGACCAGACCGGTGAGATCCGGTTCACCCACTTCGGCGAAGGCAAGTACGCCGAGACCGAGGAGTGGATCCGCACCCTCCTCCAGGAGACCGGTACAACTGCCATGCTTGATCTGCCCCTGCCCGAGGACCAGCAGCGTGACTCCGCCTACCGGTTCGGCATGGATGTAACCCGCGAGCTGTTCGCCGGCTGGAAGTTCACTGCCAGCCAGGGCCGCGGTGGCATCGCACAGGCCGATGAGTACCTGCAAGCGGCGAGGGAATCCTTCAACAGCGACGGGGAGGCCATCTCAATCGCGGAATTTGCCGCGCCTCCCGAACTTGAAAGCAATCTGATTTACTTCAACGGACCCTGGGCCATCGGGCCGGAGAGCGCCCGCCACGCCCAGGAAACAGACCACCTCGACGACTACCTGTCCCTGGTGTATTCCGCTCGTTCCGTGAACGCGGTCCTGACCTCAGAGTCAGGGGAACCCTACGAGGTGCAGATAACCCTTAACGGGGAATTCCTGACCGATGAGAACAGGGGCGACGACATAGTCATCGGGGAGGACGGTGTATCGTATCTCCAAGTTACCGAGCCCAAGCTCTACAAGATCATCGAACACGCCGACTGGCAGGGGGAGCAGGAGCTGCGTATGGCCTCCATGTCCGACGACTTCGGCCTGTTCTCCTTCACCTTCGGCGTATACGAGGACGGTTACTGATGCTGCGCCTTTCACTTCCTTCCATCAAGGCAGTCTCGATTGTATTGACGGCCGCTCTGCTCCTGGCCCTGGTGGCAGCGTGCGGATCGGACCCAACGGCCGTGCCCACCGAACCTCCCGCCCCTACGGCGGCACCAACGGCCACTCAGACGGCAGCACCGGCGACCGAGCAGTCTCAGCCGACCGAAGTACCCGCCGAGGGACATCAGCCGACTCCTCCTCCGGCCACGGCCGAGCCCGCAGCGCCGACTGACACTGCGCCGAGCACCTATTCGCCCTCGCGGGAAGGCGAAGAACTGAACGTGATCCTCGCAACCACCGTGCTGGAGCCAGGGACACAGCGGGTGGCCTTCCTCCTGACCACGGGAACCGGGCTGGTCAAGGACTCCAGCGTGTCGTTCACGGCGGTCTACCTGCCCGACAATGATGCGGGCGAGGAGACTGCCACTCGCTTCAACGAGTGGCCTTATGGAACCAGGGGGACGTTTGCTGCGGATGTGGACTTCGACCGCCCAGGGAGCTGGCGGCTGGACATCGTTGCCGACGGCCCCGACGCCACCGGCTGGGGAGTCCAGGAGATAGAGGTTCTGGACCAGTCTCCGATTCCCGCCCTGGGATCTCCGGGCCCCCTGAGCGAGAACAAGACTCTAGGCAAATATGGCGACCTGGCCCTGATCACCACCGACTACAGCCCCGACGAAACGCTGTACCAGGTCACCGTGAAGGAAGCTGTCGAAAGCCCCCTACCGGCAGTGGTGGTCTTCGCCTCTCCAGCGTTCTGCACCTCAGCCACCTGCGGTCCGCAGGTGGATACTGTCTCCGAGTTGCGGCAGGCGTACGACGGGCAGGCTCACTTCATCCATGTGGAAATATACGACAACCCCGACGAAATCCAGGGAGACCTTACGAAAGCCCGGATTTCCACCGTCGTGGACGAATGGGGCATGACCAGTCTTCCCCACTGGTTCAACGAATCCTGGACCTTCGTCCTTGACGCCGAAGGCCGCGTCCGGGACCGCTTCGAGGGATTCGCAACGCTGACCGAGCTGGAGGAAGCGCTGCAGGGAACGCTGAACTAGCCTGCGAGGGTGGGCCGGGTACTTGCTTGACACCCGCAGGGTGTCAACCTACGATTCCAACAGATGCAGCGTTTCCTGGACACCTATTGGGTCCTGTACTTCGCCGGTTATGTTATAGCCATATTCATCATAGGATGGCTCCATTGGGGCGATCTGCGAGACGGAGACAACCGTGTATACTTGCTGGCCGCCATCTTTGGTGTGGCCGCAGGGGCCGCTTCGGCAGTTGCCATCATCGTCGAAGTAGGAGGGCGTCTGATGCTGTTAATTCCGGCAGCGATGAGAAAAATCCTGGAACAGGGTCGCGAAGAAGGCCGCATGAAAGAGCGGGCTGAATGGGAGGCGTGGCTTCGCAGGCGCAATGACGCGGAAGCGAACGGGCTCCCCTTCAACGAGCCTCCGCCGTCTCAGAGAGAGTAGGCAGCAGATCCTGTTTATCCTTAGGCGTCGTATGGGCCACGGGTGCCCCCGGGTTTAGAGACAACCCCTGTTTCGGCAGCGTCAATATGGCTACTAACACAGTACAAGTTCGCCTGGAAGTCAACGGCCATGCTCACGACCTGACTGTTCCCAGTCACACCACGCTGCTGGATGTGCTGCGGGAAGACCTGGACCTGACCGGCTCCAAACGGGGATGCGACCGCGGCGAGTGCGGCTCCTGCACCGTGCTCCTGAACGGCAAGCCGGTCTACTCGTGCATCACCCTGGTAGGACAGGTCCGCGGGCGCAGGGTCACCACCGTTGAAGGGCTGGCAACCGACGGGCAGCTCGATCCCGTACAGCAGGCCTTCCTCGACGAAGACGGCGGACAGTGCGGCTTCTGCACCCCCGGGTTCCTGGTGTCGACGCGGGCACTGCTGAACGACAACCCTGCGCCCAGCGACGCCGAAATCCGAGAGGCGCTGTCCGGCAACCTCTGCCGCTGCAACGCCTATGGCCGCATCCTGCAGTCGGTCCGCGCCGCCTTCGGGCGAGGGTGAAGCCGCGAGCCGCGATGTATTGCACGGTCTGTGGTAACCAGAACCCCGACGACGCCAGATTCTGCACTGCCTGCGGTAATCCGCAGCAGACGGAGACCGCGTCGCGAGGTGCTTCCCAGGCTTCTCCGTCTGCATCGGGCAATCCAACCGGTCAGCAGTTCACCCCTCCGTTTTCCCCGTTGCCTCAGGGAAATATCCCCAATTACCTGCCTCAAGCCATTCTGGTGACAATCTGCTGTTGCCTGCCTGCGGGAATCGTATCCATAGTATTCGCCGCCCAGGTGAACGGCAAAATAGCTCGAGGGGACCTGATTGGGGCGCGTTCATCTTCCAACAACGCCAAGACCTGGGCCTGGGTGGCTTTCGGACTGGGCATTGCGAGCGGCATCATTTTCGCTATTTCCAGCGCCGCTGGCCTTTAGATGTCCAACCCGCAGCCCCTGCCTACCGGCCCACTAGCTGGGGGACCACCAACCTTTCTGGCAGGCATAGAGAACAGAATTGCCGGCCCTGTTGCACAGCGCTTCGTCTATGCTTTGCTCGCCCTGGCAATTGCCACTGCTCTAACGATCGTCTATCTGGTTGACCCCCGCCAGTCGGGCCTGTATCCGGTGTGCCCGTTCCTCGGGCTGACGGGATGTTACTGTCCGGGCTGCGGAACCCTGCGAGCACGGCACCAGCTGATGCACGGCAATTTCCTGGCCGCATTTGGGTACAACCCGTACACCATCCTGGCGCTACCCGTCATCGCTTACTCTTTCGCGACCGGCGGGCTCAGGGCCTACCGGCTGCCTGCACCACCACGAATCTTCACACCGGCCCCGCTCATTTGGGCGCTTCTCGTCGCTGTCCTGGCGTTCTGGTTGCTGCGCAACCTGCCCTTTGCCTCCTTCTCCTTCCTGGCTCCGCAATCGATATAATGTAGGCGAATCCAGCCAGTTGTGCCCCTCGAGGCCTGCCATGTCGACTAAGCCGGTAAAAGCGAAATCGGAAGCTGCCGATATTATCCGCTTTCCCGACGCGCCCCCGGAAGAGATGACTGCCTACAAACACATTCATCAGCATGGCTATGCTCCATCGCTGATATCCCATTTCGGCAATCCTGAAACGACCATCATAATCAGCGAGATTGCCGCGGCACTGATACCCACGGCAAGTTACGAAGGGGTGCGGTTTCCCGACCTGCTCATTGCTTTCAACGCTAACCCGGAGGCGGAGGATGCTCGCAATGGATACTTGATTCCCGAGCAGGGCAAGCCGCCGGACTTCGTACTCGAGGTCGCATCGGCAAGGACCGGCCAACGGGATGAGGCAGTCAAACGGGACGATTACGCCGCGATGGGGGTACCGGAATACTGGCGCTTCGACCACACGGGCGGGCGTTTCCACAGTGTGCCTCTGGCGGGAGACCGCCTTGTCGGTGCCGCTTACCAGCCAGTGCAGATTTACCGGACGGACGACCAGCACCTGTGGGGGCACAGCGACGCCCTGAACCTCGACCTGTGCTGGGAAGAGGGGCAGTTACGCTTCTGGGACCCGGTCGGGCGCCTTTACCTGCCGACTTTCGGCGAAGAGCGGGATGCCCGCTTGGCCGCAGAGGCCCGTGCCCGCCAGCTGGAAGAGGAGCTGCACCGTCTCAGGGGCGAGTAGCCGTGGCGGTCGGCGACTCACCGCGGTTGACGCGATATCACCCCGCCAATAAACTCGAACGAATCGAGCACCCCCACCACTCAGGAGGTTCCCAGCATGGCATCTATACAAACCCAGCCGGTGGCTGCCGCACAGATGGGCGCCGCCGCCCGTAGCTTCCTCGACAGCCTGACCAGCGAGCAGAAGGCCAGGACCACCTTCGAGTACATGGACGGCGAGCGGATGTACTGGTACTACCCGCCGATCAACCGCCACGGCCTGGCACTGCGCGACATGGACGCCAACCAGCGCGAGCTGGCCTTCGCCCTGCTGGCCTCGGGCCTCACTCCCCGCTCCTACGAGCAGTGCCGCCAGATCATCGAGCATGAGGATGTGCTGGGCCCGCTGGAAAAAGAGATGGGCATGGTCACCTTCGTGCGGGATATTGAGCTGTACTACTTCACCATCTTCGGCGAGCCGGGACAGAAGGAACCGTGGGGCTGGCGTATCGAGGGACATCACGTCTCCCTGCATTTCAGCATCTGGGAGGACAAGGTAATCTCGGTTACCCCCTTCTTCTTCGGCGCCAACCCCGCCGAGGTTCGCAAGGGCCCCAAGCAGGGGCTCCGCATCCTCGGCGACCGTGAAGACCTGGCCCTCCAGCTCATGGAAAGCCTTGACGGCGGGCAACAGTCCACGGCCATAATCTACGACGAGGCTCCGCTGGACATCCTGACCTACAACGCGACCAAGGTCTCCTTCCCCTTCAAGCCGCAGGGACTGGCCGCCTCGGACATGAGCGGTGACCAGAAGGAAACGCTGCTCAACCTGGTGGCGCTGTATGTGGGGCAGGTACGGTCCGACTTGGCCGAGCAGAAGCTTGCCGCCATCCGTGAGGAGGGTTTGGACCACTTACACCTGGCGTGGGCCGGACCGGTCTCCAAGAACGACCCACACTACTACCGCATCCACGGCGGCAACTTCGTGGTGGAGTTCGACAACCGGCAGGACGGCGCCAACCACATCCACTCTGTCTGGCGCGACATTGAGAATGACTTCGCCGCTGATGTGCTGCGCGAACACCTCCGCCTGTTCCACGTCCTCTAAAGCTCCACCAGCAGAAAGAGTTGATTAAACACAGAGACCGCAGAGAGCACGGAGATTCTCTCGAATGATCTCCTGAATTTTCTGGGGTCTCTGTGCGCTCTGGGTTTAATTTGGGTGAATAGATGACCCTCAACGTAGCCGGCACCAGCGTGGTCCGCCGGGACCTGGAAGTGAAGCTCACCGGCGAGGCACGGTACACCGCCGACCTGAAGCTGCCGGGGATGCTTCACGGCGCCATCCTGCGCAGCCCCCACCCCCATGCCGACATACTCAGCGTGGACGCGTCCGAGGCCCTGCAGTTGCCGGGCGTCCATGCCGTAGTCACGCCCTTCGACACAGTTTCTCCCTCTGGGGGAGGGTTAAACCCCAATCTTCCCTCTCCCTCTGGGGTAGGGTCAGGGTGGGGGAAACTCGCCCCCGACATGAGCATCCTGGACACCCGCGTGCGTTTCGTGGGCGACGAGGTTGCGGCGGTGGCGGCCGATGACCCCGACACGGCTCGAGCGGCGCTGGACCTGATACGCGTCGAATACGCCCTGCTGACTCACTACATGACCCCCGAAGCTGCCCTGGCGCCGGATGCCATCGCCATCCATCCGGGAGGCAACAATGCCCTGGGCGAAGTGATGTCGCTGGAGCGGGGAAGCGTCGCCGAGGGGTTCGCGGTCGCCGATGTGGTGCTCGAGGACGACTTCGAGATACCCACCCACTCGGCCGCGCCGCTGGAACCCCGCGCCGCGCTGGCGTCGTGGGACGAGGACGAGGACACCGACCTGACGGTCTGGAAGACCACCCGTGGCGTTCATGTCGACCGCGACGCGCTGGCAGGAGCGCTGGGAGTCTCCTCCCACAGGGTGCGGGTCGTCGGCCCGTTCCTGGGCGCAGGTTACGGCAACAAGGACGAGACTCGCCTGGCGGGTATCGCCGCTGTCCTCTCCCGGAAGGCGGGACGCCCGGTGCGATGCGAGTACACCCGCGAGGACGAGTTCATCGCTGGGCGGGTGCGCCACGCCGCAAAGATACACCTCAGCGCCGGGTTCAAGGCCGACGGCAGCATTACCGCCATCCAGGCCAGCGCTCTGCTCGACACCGGCGCATACCTCGCATCGGGCGCGGGGGTGGCCCGCCGTGCCGGGCAGGGCATCCTGTACCTGTACCACTGCGCGAATGTGAAGTACGAGGCGCACCTGGCCTACACCAACCGGCCCACCGCAGGCTCCTACCGCGCCCTCGGGGCACCGCAGGGCCACTTCGCCCTCGAGAGCCTCATGGACCGCGCCGCTGAGCACTTCGGCATGGACCCGCTGGACTTTCGACTGAAGAATCATGTGCGTCCCGAGGGGCAGCCGGGCCGGCGCGTCTCCCAGCCGGACCAGGTCATCGACAGCCAGCCACTGGAGGGAGGCATCCCTTTCTCCAGCAACGGACTGCAGCAGTGCCTGGAGCTGGGCTCCGAAGCATTCGGCTGGCGCGACTACCCCGATGTCCCCTCTCCCACCTCGAGAGGGTCAGGGTGGGGGCGTTCCCCAGAGTCAACAGATCCTGCCCTCAAGCGCGGACGAGGAATGTCCATCATGATCTACCGGGGAGGTCCCGGCTCGCCCTCCGCGGCCGAAGTAGTTGTCGAGAAGTCCGGCGCCATCAAGCTGGTGACGGGCCTGATGGATGTCGGGGAAGGCGCCACCACAGTGCTGCCTCAGATGGCCGCGGAGATCCTGGGTGCGGAGTTCGAGCAGGTTGAGGCCGTATTCGCGGACAGCCGAGGGACGACCGACGCCCCGATTACCGCCGGGTCGACCGCCACCTTCTCCACCGGCACCGCTGTGGTGCAGGCAGCCAACGAGGTGCGCGAGTCGCTGATGGAGATCGCCTCGGCGGGACTCGAGGTCCCTGTATACGATCTGGACGCGGCTCAGGGCTGGGTGTTCGTCAGGTCCGACCCGTCCCGCAGGATGGCGCTGGGTGAGGTTGCCTCTCGCATGGAGGGCGACATATTATCGGCCACCGCGTCGATCATCCCCGGTACCACCGGCCACATCGTAAACTCCTTTGGCGCTCACTTCGTCGAGGTGGAGGTGGACACTGACACCGGCCGAGTGCGCATCCTGCGTTATGTGGCCGCTCACGACTCGGGCCGCATCATCAACCCTCGCGCCGCGCTGAACCAGGCCGAAGGCGCGGTCAGCCAGATGCTGGGCTTCGCGCTGTCGGAGGAGCTGGTGACCGACAACGCCACCGGCGTCACCCTCAACCCCGGCTACCTGGAGCACAAGTCGCCAACCATCCAGGACTACCCGGACGTCCAGGTCATTTTCGCCGACATCGTCGACCCCGTCGGCCCGCTGGGCGCCAAGGGCCTGGGAGAAGTCCCAACAGTCGGCCCGGCGCCCGCCATAGCCAACGCCATCTACAACGCCACCGGAGTCCGCCTGCGCCGCACCCCCTTCACCCCCGACCGCGTACTGGCGGCGCTGGAGGCATCGCCACAATCCCCTCTCCCTCCGGGAGAGGGTTAGGGTGAGGGCATTCCTTCCGGCCAGAACCAACCGACGAGTTTCACAGGGACGTGTAACCAATGCCCCAATTCCAGTACACCGAAGCCCAATCCATTGGCGAAGCCGTTGCCCTGCTCTCCCAGCCCGGGTCGGTGGCGATGGCAGGCGGCACCGACCTGTTGCCGCAGGTGAAGGATGGCGTGGTGGCGGCGGAGCATCTGGTGGGTCTGGCTTCCATACCCGGCATGGCGACGATTGCGGAGACTGGAGAGGGGTTGGCCATCGGCGCCGCGGCAACCATCGCCGATGTTGCGGCGCATCCGGTTGTGCGCCGACGCTACACGGCCCTGGCGGAGGCGGCCGGTGGGCTGGCCACTCCTCAGATACGCAACGAGGGCACCATTGGCGGCAACCTGAACCAGCGGCCCCGCTGCTGGTACTACCGGAGCCCCCTGATTCCCTGCCTGAAGAAGGGCGGCGACCGTTGCTACGCCTTGGGCGGAAATACGCGGCTGCTGTGCATCACCGGCGGCGACCGATGTTACATCGTGCATCCGTCGGATGCCGCAGTGGCCCTCAGTGCCTTGGACGCCCGGGTGGAAACTGCTGGTCCGAACGGCGAGCGAGACCTGGCCGTAGTCGAGTTCTTTGAGGGGCCGGGCCGGGACATGCTCCGGGAGAATGTGCTGGAGCCCGGGGAGATGGTAACGCGCATCACCCTGCCCGCCGACGCCCCTGAGCGCAGCGTCTATCTGAAGGTGAGGGAGCGTGAGTCCGGCGACTTCGCCCTCGTCAGTGTGGCAGCAGCCCTGACGCTGGACGGCGACGGCCCGGGCGCGGTCATCAGCAAGGCCCGCGTCGCCATCGGCGGCGTGGCCCCGGTTCCTTACCGGGCTACGGAAGTGGAGGACTTCCTCACAGGCCGTGTTGCCAGCGAAATCGATCCGGCCGGGGCGGCAGCTCTCGCCCTGCCCAATACCACACCGCTACCCCAGAACGGCTACAAGCTCCCCATGGCCCGCAACACGATCAAGCGGGCGCTAAACGCCTTGCTTATCACTCAGGACTAACACGGGGATTGGTCAATTGGGACCATAAAATTCTTCTAACACTCCGTGCAATGAATAGATGTAAAGATGGGAATACGCCAGATTCGTATTGGCCAAACTCCGGGCAAAGTTGGCACGAGAAGCACCCGGATGTCGATGCGGAATGGGTCGTCCAAGCGATCGCGGAACCAAACCAGCGGGAATTCGATGGCGATGACATATACTATGTTAAGTCCCAGAACGTCAAAGGTGGCTCAAGGTGGTGCTCCAGAATGACAGAATTGCCACCTCGCACATAGACAGGCGATTGCTCAGGTTGTTTAGAGTCCCAAAAATGAATGACTACAGGAAATCGCCAGAACCGGAACTCGAAATCCAGTACTCTAAGACTGATGTGCTCTGGATCGGCGCTTCCGGAGTGAGCGCCTTTAGCGAAGGCGAGACCATGGCGCAAGGTCTAATACTTGAATATGACCGGGAAGGAATACCGGTTGGAGTCGTTCTTACCAGGTCAGCTCTCGAGAGTCTGAGGCAGTTCCTCAATCGAGAAAATGAGGAGACCATTGCCAAGCCCCTGGGGGAAAAAGCAACCTCTGACGGAGACTGAACACGAACAGCCAGAGAGCTGTTCAAGTATCTGCGCCTGAAAAAAGACAGGACCTGATTAGGTCCAGATGACACTAAAAGCATCAGATCAAGGAATTACCAACATTGAGCGACTACATACTCCTCGACCGCCAGCCTCCGCTGGCCACCGTCACCATTAACCGACCGGCGCAGCACAACGCCATCAGCTTCGACATGTGGCACGAGTTGGCCGCACTGATGCGGCAACTCGATGCCGATAGCGAGGTCCGTTGCGTGGTCATCACCGGCGCCGGAGGCGAGGCGTTCTCCGCCGGGGCCGACATCGCCGACTTCCACAAGCACCGCTCCGACTCGGTCAAGGGCAGAGGCTACAACGACGCCGTGAACGGACTGCTGGAGGCCCTGACCGAGATGGGCACTCCCACCATCTCGATGATCCAGGGCTTCGCCGCCGGCGGGGGCTGCGAGACGGCCGTTGCGACTGACCTGCGAATCGCCGCGGAAGGCAGCCGCATGGGCATCCCCGTCGCGCGGCTGGGCATAACCATAGGCCACCGCGAGATGCGTGGGCTGGTCGACTTGGTGGGCAAGGGCAACGCCCTCTACATCCTGCTGTCAGGCCGGCTGCTGGACGCCCAGGAGGCATTGCGCATCGGTCTGGTCAACCAGGTTGTACCGCCCGAGGAACTGCACGACGCCACCTACAAACTCGCTCACGACATCGCTGCACTTGCGCCGCTATCCCACTCCGTGAACAAGCTGACCCTCCGGCAGGTGCAGGCCAAGCCGCTCCTGGCCGACCTGACCGACGAGGAGAACGCACTCCCACTCACCCAGTTCGACACCGAGGACTACCAGGAAGGCTACCGTTCCTTCCTGGAGAAGCGCCGCCCCAACTTCGTGGGCAGATAATCTGAACTGTGATTTTTCACGATTCGTATGATGGACAGGATTCTCCTGTAATCATGGAAATCAAATGAATCACAGTTCAAGACGAAAAATCCGCGCGGATCTGCTGCTCGTAGAGCGGGAACTGGCCGAGTCCCGGGAACGGGCACAGGCGCTGATCATGGAGGGTCTGGTGTTCGCGCCTTCCGGCCGTGTCTCCAAGGCCGGCGCGCTGCTGGACCCGGACGCCGAAATCGTTGTCCGGGGACGCCTTCCCTTCGTGAGCAGGGGGGGCGTGAAGCTGGCCCACGCGCTGGATGAATTCGCACTCGACCCTTCGGGGCTGGTGGCCCTGGATGTGGGCGCTTCCACCGGCGGCTTTACCGACTGCCTCCTCCAGCGGGGCGCCGTCCGGGTCTTCGCCGTGGATGTGGGCCACGGCCAGCTTGCCTACACCCTCAGACAGGACCCGCGCGTCGTCTGCATGGAGAAGCTGAACGCCCGCTACCCATTCGAGCTGCCCCAGCCGGTGGACCTGCTGGTCATCGATGTTTCATTCATCTCGCTCACCCTGGCGCTGCCCCAACCGCTGACCCACCTGCGTGCCGGCGGCCTCGCTGTTGCGCTGGTCAAGCCGCAGTTCGAAGCGCGGCGCGGCGAAGTCGGCCGGGGCGGCGTGATCCGCAACGACGACCTGCGGGAGGACATCCTGATGCGCGTCGAGCAATGGCTGAGCAGCCGCGAGGATGTGGAACTGCTGGCAACCATCCCGTCTCCTATCACCGGCGACGCAGGCAATCATGAATTCCTGGCCCTGTTGCGGAAGTTGCCGGTGGATGTTTGATACCCGCTCCGGACGCTCCAAAATCAGTTATGATGAAGGCCGTCGGCAGGTGCTGCCGACGGCAATTTGTATCTGGAGCAAACGCAATGTACGTCCTGAGGAGAATCTTCAAGTGCAAGCCCGGTGAGGCCCGAAGGGTGGCCAGCCTGGTGCAAAAGCAGGCGCACGCCTTCGAAGAAGCTGGGCAGCGCAGCGAGTGCAGGGTCTATTTCAACGGCCTGACCACCCCCTCTGAAACCGACACCGTGGTACTGGAATGGACCGATGAGGCGATCCGGTCAACCATGCGCGCCGGCAACCAGTTGCCGCAAGCGGTCAGGGATCTCGGCGCCCAGATCGGTCCGCTGACCGAGGGCAACCGGATTGAGATCATGGAGCTCATGACGCCGGACAAGATGCTCGACGTGTAGTCCGCCCCGGGGCTTTGATGGGCCGGCCAGGGCCGCCAGTGTTGCCGAGTCAGGCAGTGGAATTTTATCAACGGAGAACGATCGATGTACCTATTGAGGAGAATCTGGAAGTGCAAGCCCGGTGAGGCCCGGCGGGTGGCCAGCCTGGTGCAGAAGCAGGCTCAGATCTATCACGAAGCAGGCCAGCGCAGCGAGTTCAAGGTCTATTTCAATGGATACACCACCCCCTCGAACCCGGATACGGTGGTGCTGGAATGGACCGACGAGGCACTGATGTCGACCATGCGTGGCGGGCATGAGCTGCCCCAGGCGGCGATGGCAGTCGGCGCCCAGGTCAGGGAGTACACCGAGGGCAACCGCATCGAGATCATGGAGCTGATGACCCCGGACAAGATGCTGGATGTGTAAGGGGTCGGACTGGATCCTTTCCACGAAACCTCCGGCCGATGGATCCTCCAAATTGAGGGTTGGCTTTCAATCTGTTAGAGTCTGAGCATAAGGCTAAAGCATCTTTTAGAGGCATACCCATGGCTACTACTCCAACCAGTCTGGAAGCTCGGGCTATCCAGGCTCTTACCGACGCCGAGGCTTCTCTGCGAGCTATGAGCACCGCAACGCAAGGCGTGTCCAGCGGTGCAGATGAAGCTGTTGCCAGGTTGGACATCGCGGCAGACGCTTTGAAAACCGCAAGCAACAGCATCGAGTCAGCAAGCGATTCCCTTAAAAACGTGAGAGCCTCCAATGACTTGGTGATTTCGCACATCGACAGAGCAGCCAATGCGTTGGTGCGGGCGGCCGCCGCAATGGAGGAAATTCGAGAAGATCGGCTGCGTTCCAGCTAATGGTTCATGGTCAAGACAACATAGCCCGAAGAATTCAGGGGTAAACAATGCAAGTTGAAGAGATCGCCGCGAAGCTGACCGAGGCTGGAAAGACCGTATCCGTGGCCGAGGCCTGCACCTGCGGGCTGGTTGGCTACATGCTGGGCACCGTGCCGGGCAGCTCGCGCTACTTCCCCGGGGGCGTCATCGCCTACACCGGCGGCCTGAAGGAGTCGGTCCTGAGCGTTCCGGATGAAGTCGCCCCCAACCACGGCACGGTCAGCCGCGAGATGGCCGTCGGCATGGCGCGGGGCGTACGGGAACTCACCGGCACCGACTACGCCATCTCCACCACGGGCGTCACCGGCCCCGCCGCGGGACGCTCCGGCCTGCCCGTCGGCACCTTCTGGGTCGGCCTCTCGGTCAAGGACGGGGAAGACACGGCCGTGGAGGTCCACATTGACGGCGACCGCGACGCCACCAAGCACGGAGCCGCGCAGGCTGCCCTCGACCTCCTGGGCACCGTCCTGTAGTCCTCACCCAACCGAAGAGACAAGAAGAGCGCAGGGATCTCTCCCTGCGCTCTCTGCATTTGGGTGAACTCGAGTATCAGGTCAGGATCTGGCTAAGGAAGGTCTGGGTGCGCTCCTGCTGTGGGTTGTTGAAGAACTGGCTGGGCGGAGCGTCCTCGATAATCACGCCCTCGTCGAACATCAGGATGCGGTCTGCCACCTCCGTGGCGAAGCCGATCTCGTGGGTCACGATGATCATGGTCATGCCCGAATCGGCCAGTTCTCGCATCACGTCCAGCACCTCGCGGATCATCTCCGGGTCGAGGGCCGAGGTGGGCTCGTCGAAGAGCATGATCTTGGGCTGCATGGCGAGGGCCCGGGCGATGGCCACGCGCTGCTGCTGACCGCCCGAAAGCTCGCCGGGGTGTTTGTCGGCCTGTTCCGGAATGCCCACCCGCTCCAGCAGCTCCATCGCCACTTCTTCGGCCTCGCTGCGCTTCCACTTGCGGACCTTCACCGGCGCAAGGGTTATGTTCTGCATCACCGACAGGTGTGGGAACAGGTTGAACTGCTGGAACACCATGCCGACATCCCGGCGAATGGAGTCGATGTTGCGCACATCCTGGGTCATGGGCACGCCGTCGACCACGATGTCGCCCCGCTGATGCTCCTCCAGCCGGTTGATGGTGCGGATGAAGGTGGACTTGCCCGAGCCCGAGGGCCCGACCACAACAAGTTTTTCACTGCGGTCCACGGAGGTGGTCACTCCCCGCAGCACATGGAAGTTTCCGAACCATTTGTGCACATCTCTGCAGATGATGATGGGCTCGCCGCCTGAGCCGTTGGTCATTTCCACAGCCATCAGTATTCTCCGTCGCCTATACCTACCGGCATGCTACCGCTCACCCACTCCGAGGTGTTCCTCCACCTTACCGCTGACATAGGACATGGTGTAGGTGAACACCCAGAACACCAGGGCCAAGAAGATGAACAGTTCCTTGGCGTTGGACAAGTATTGGGCGTTTCCCTGGATGAAGGCGCGGCTGATCTCCACCACATCCAGCATGCCTATGATGTAGACCAGTGTGGTGTCTTTATACAGCGCTATGAACTGCCCCACGATGGCCGGTATCACGTTTCGGATGGCCTGGGGCAGGGAGATGAGAATCGTCGTCTGCCAGCCCGGCAGGCCCAGGGCCCGCGCCGCCTCCGCCTGCCCAGGGTGCAGCGCCTGCAACCCGCCCCGGATGTTTTCGGCCATATAGGCTGAGCTGAACAGGGTAATTATGATGCCGGCCCGGAAGAGAGAGTTGACAGGGAAGTCCTCAGGGAAGGCCAGCGGCACCAACACCTGCGACATGAACAGCAGGGTAATCAAGGGCACGCCCCGGAATACCTCGATGAAGACCACGCACAGCAGCTTGACCACTGGCAGGTTGCTCCGACGCCCCAGCGCCAGCGCGATGCCGACGGGCAGGCTCAGACTGATTGGCGCCACCGCCAGCAGCAGGTTCAGCGTTAACCCGCCCCAGTTACTCACCATCACCGGCTGAAGTCCCGGAATGCCCGGCAGGCCCCGCATCAGCAACACCGCTACGATGAAGGCAGCCACGGCGTAAATGACGATTCCTCTTACCGAGATGCCGATGTAGTGGGCCACCGCCCATCCCAGCAGCAACGCCGGTATGTTGGCCACCAACAGCAGCCGCACATCCATGCCCATGCGCTCGAAGCTGTAGGGCAGGAATGCGAAGAGCGTGATCACCACCACCACGCCGATGCTCAGGCGCCTGGCGACGCCGCCGCCTGCCATGCCCCAGGCCATGCCGAACAGCGCCGTCGCCAGCAACAGCGCCACCTGCGGCCTCCAGAAGCAGTTCTGGCCGGGGCAGGAGGACTCGGTGTTGTACTGCCCGATGACCATCTGGCCACCGAGGACGCCGATGACGGTCCATTCGGCACCGGTGATTACCCATCGGAGTCCATAGAATAAGCCCAGCACGATTACCGCCGCCGACACGAACGTCAGCACCGCGTTGAACCAGGAGTTGAACAGGTTCTCCCGAATCCAGCCGAGAGCACCCACCTCAAAGCGGGGCGGGGGCAAGCGCTCGCCGGGAGTTCCCCCGGTCGCGGCCTGCGGCTGCGGCATCTGGGAAGCGGCCATGGTCAATTGCCCGTAAACCGGATGTGCCGGTTATAGAGGTTTCCTATGATGGAGTATGTCAGGCTCATGGCCAGGTAGGCCGCCATTATCAGCAGGAAAATCGACACCGCCGGGGCCGTTTGAGTCATGGTTTTGGCCACATTGGTCAGGTCGGAGTACCCGATGGCGCCGGCCAGGCTGCTGTTCTTGGTCAAATTCAGGAACTGGCTGATGAGCGGCGGGACAATGACCCTGAGAGCTTGGGGGAAAGTGACATAGCGGAGCGTTTCCATCGGTGTTAAGCCGAGCGCACGGGAGGCCTCGATCTGCCCTCGCCTCACGGACTGTATTCCGGCACGGACAATCTCTGCGATGAATGAAGCGGTATAAGTCACCAGCCCCACGATCAGAACCACCAGCCCGGCGGGCCCGGTGAAACCGCCAGCGATGTTGCCGAATCTCCCCTCGGCAACCGGTGTGGATATCACGAAGGGCGAATCACTCGCGGCGAGGCTGACCACAATCCAGGAAATGGCTCCGATGAGCACTGCGATGGTCAGCCCTCCCCAAAGCGGGTACATCGGACGACCCCTGTGGGCCTCCTGGACGAGCAGCAGGCGGTACACTGCCCAACCGGCGACGAGGCCTGCTGCCGCCAGCAAGGCCCACACAATTGCCGGTCCGAAGGCCGTTGCCTCCGGAAAGGGCATGGAAATACCGCGATTGTTTACGAACAACCCGCCACCCAGGATGTAACCTTCACGCACCGGTGGCAGGGCAAGGATGATGTAGAACCAGAAGAACAGCTGAATCAGCAGCGGCACATTGCGGAAGAACTCGATGTAGACCGTGGCCAGCTTGGACACCAGCCAGTTGCTCGACAGCCTCGCCACCCCGATGAAGATACCCAGCATCGTCGCCAGTATCACACCCACGATGGAGACGACGATGGTGTTTACCGTCGCTGCTCCCAGAGCGTAGCCGAAGGAGTCCGACGACTCATAGGGAAGGAAGGTGTGCCCGATGGGCGTCTGGTACTCGCGGTCCATGAATCCCCAACCATGGGGGATTTCCCGGCCCTGAACGGCCGTGACGATGTTGGTGAAGAACCAGGCCACCAGCACCACGACCAATATGGCCGACGCTATCTGCAGGGTCCACTGGAGGACCTTGGTGTGCCGCCAGATCTCGACGCCCTGGTATGTGAGGAGCCGCCGCATCTGAGCCATGGAAACTCAACCTAGCCACTCCGGAAAGTCGCCCCCAAATCTAACACACCACCGCCGGGATGTTAAATCTCCGGGGAACAAGGTAAAGGTTCACGCCCTCTAATTTTGTGTGGCCTAATACCGAGTGTCGTCAAATTGAGTTGCCTGGTATTAAGTAACTATCTCAAAACGCGACTGGCGACCTAGAATCCGCTCGACTTGAAAGTGGGCCACTGGATTCCTGCTTCCGCAGGAATGACGGAGTGGGTGTTCGCTCCAGTTTTGAGATAGTTACTAAGCCGCCTCGCTTCCGTCATTCCCGCGAAAGCGGGAATCCAGAATTCCTTGCTGCTGAAGAGCATTTTGGTTACGAAGACTCATGGATTCCTGCTTCCGCAGGAATGACTGGATAATTTAGCGACACCTTCTAAAACTTCATTGCCTCGAAAGCGGGAATCCAAACCCCTCGGCCCGTATCTGACAGTGCCGGCGCGGAACCCTCTGGATTCCCGCTTTCGCGGGAATGACGGATCTTGGAATTCCCAACGTGACAGCCCTGCCCGCGACGTCTCCAGCAGTTGTGGTAACGGGGCCGCTCTGATATAAGAATCGGGCCTATGGCGTCCGCACTCTCCATCTTACTCAACTGGCGTCCATCCACGCCCTTCTACTATGGCTGGCTGGTGCTCGGGCTTTCGGGCGCCGGGGCCTTCGTAGCCACGGCCATCGCCGGCGTGGTTCTGGGGGGGATTCAGCCCTACATCCTGGAAGACACCAACTGGTCCCGCACCAGCATCGGGCTGTCGGCCGGTATCGGAGTGTGGGCGTCGGGTTTCCTCGCCCCCTTCGCGGGGCGGCTGGCCGATCGGTACGGGCCGAGGTGGCTGATGCCCGTGGGCCTGGTGGTGCTTGGGCTGTCCATGGTGGCCATCGCCGGGGTTCACACGGCGTGGCAGTTCTTCCTGGCGGCGGTCATCGGCCGGACCATCAGCCAGCCCCTTCTCATCGGTGTGGTTCCCAGGACCATGGCCGTCAACTTCTTCAACCGCCGCCGGAACATTGCCCTGGCCCTGACGGGCATCTACCGCCCGATAAGCGGGGCACTGATCATCCAGGCCTTCTCCGTCATTGCCGTCCTGGCCGACTGGCGCGCCGCCTTTCGGTACCTGGGCTTCTTCAGCCTGGCTCTGGCAGTGCCGATGATCATCATCATGCGCCGGCGGCCCGAGGACATCGGCCTGTTGCCGGACGGAGCCAAGGCGGAGCACCCGGGGGCCGAGGGGTCTTCTCCAGCCGGCGGGACGTCCCAGCCGACAGGCAGGGGTAACCGGGCAGCGGCCCAGGTCAGTTCTACAGCGAAGGAGGCCTTGAGAACCCGGGCCTTCTGGGTGATGTCAACCGTCACATTCATGAAGGTCGCCGCTACCTCGGGCCTGGGATTCAGCCTGGTGCCTCACCTGCGGGACGTCGCCGGTCTGACGACCCCACAGGCCGCTGGGGTGCTCAGCGTCAGCACCTTCCTGGCGCTGACCAGCCTGGTCTGGGGACAGCTGGCGGGCAGGGTGTCAGCCAAGTGGTGCATCGTGTCGGCGCTGGTCCTGTCTTCGGCGGCAGCGCTGGCTCTGCTGAGGGTGGAATCGCTCCTCATGGCCTATGTGTTCGGCGTGATGTGGGGCCTCTTCCACAGCGGCCTCGAGGTGCTGATGTACATCCTGCTGGCGGACTATTTCGGCAGGGATTCCTACGGGGCCATCGCGGGGGCGCTGAGGCCCTTCGAGGCCAGCGGGCTCGGTGTCGGGCAACTGGTGGGGCCCCTGATATACGACCTGACCGGCAGCTACACCCTCCTGATCATTCTGTCGTCCGCCCTTCTGATCGCTTCGGCGGCACTGATGCTGCTTACCCGTCGGCCGGTGAGGTCCGTTCCGGCGTCAGGGCCGACGGGGGGCGGGCCTCCGGTGCAGGCAGGAGCGCCGGGGGCGCAGGCCGGGGGTGGCCGGCGTTAGCGGAGCGGTGCGGCGTAGATCTGGCCGCCCTTGGGGCAGTCCTGGCAGGGGGCGTCCGCCCAGAGGGCGTTGCGTCCGCCCTCGCGCGGGAGCTGGATTCCCTGCTCCCCCAAGTGGCGGTCGTAGATCTCCCCGTAGTTGCCCACGCCGCGGATTACATCCTGGGCGACAGTCCGGCTGAGGCCCAGAGTCTCCTGGGCGTACGAACCCTCGAGGCCGAAAAGGCGGTCGAGCTCGGAGTCGCCAGTGACGGCAGTTGGGACGCTGTCCATCCCGACCCCGAAGGCCTCGGCGTAGATCAGGATGGCCATCACCGTCTTGGCGATGTCGTACCATTGCTCGTCGCCGTGGGGCACCAGAGGGCCCAGGGGCTCCTCGGAGATGGTGTCGGGCAGGATGACATGGTCATCGGGGTTGGAGAAGGTGGTCATCAGGGACGACAGCGCGGAGCGGTCGGTGGTGAAGGCGTCGCACTGCCCGCCCTGGTAGGACGACAGGGCGGCCTCGGAGTCCTCGAAGGTGACGACATTCATGTTCAGCCGGGCCTCGTTGGAAAAGTCCTGGAGGTTCAGCTCCGTGGTGGTGCCCTGTGTGACGCAGACACTGGCGTCGTGGAGTTCCAGGGCGCTTTCCACGCCCAGGCTGCGGGGGACCATGAAGCCCTGCCCGTCGTAGAACATGGTCTGCGTGAAGTTGCCCCACTGGGCGTCCCGGGAGGAGGTCCAGGTGGTCACGGTGGAGAGCATATCCACCTCACCGGCCTGGAGGATGGGACCGCGCTCGGCGGTGTCGACGATGCGGAACTCAACGGCGTCGGGGTCGCCCAGCACGGCCGCGGCCACAGCGCGGCACAGGTCGAGGTCGAAGCCCACATTGTTGCCGCCATCGTCTACGAAGCCGAAGCCGGGGGTATCGTTGCCGGTGGCGCAGATGAGGGTGCCCCGCTCCTGCACCCGGTCGAGCCGCGACGACTCTCCGGTCGCGTTGGCATCAGGGGAGTCCGTCGCCTCTTCCGTAGCGCAAGCGGCCACTGACATCGCCAGGAACAGGCCGAGCACAACGGCAACCAGGGTTCTCGCAAAGGTCATTCTCATCACCACTCACAGTTTACTCACAGCGAAAGCCCTATGATAAGGTCGGATCCCGTGTTCAAGAAATGGGACAGGCATCGAGTTAATACGAAAAGGGGCGGGTCTTTGACCCGCCCCTGATGTGTTTCCGTGCAAGCCGTGCTGTCTAAGAGACTAGCGCGGCGGGGCAGCGTAGATCTGCCCGCCCTTCGGGCAGTTCTGGCAGGGGGCGTCGGCCCAGAGGGCGTTGCGGCCACCCTCGCGCGGCAGATTGATGCCGTCGGGGCCGAGGTTACGGTCGTAGATGTTGCCGTAGTTGCCAACGGCCTTCAGGACATCCTGTGCCACGGTCTGGCTCAGGCCCAGACTCTCCTGGCCGAAGGAGCCCTCGGTTCCGAGCAGGCGGTCGACGGCGGTGGAGCCGGTGGAGGCGCTGGGAACATCGCTCTGGTCGACGCCGTAGGCCTCGCCGTAGATGAGGATGGCCATGACGGTCTTCACAACATCGAACCACTGGTCATCACCGTGGGGGACCACCGGTCCGAGGGGTTCCTCGGAGATGGTCTCGGGCAGGATGGTGTGAGCGGACGGGTCGTCGAAGCCCGAACCGATGGCCGCAAGCTGGGAGCGGTCATTGGTGAAGGCGTCGCACTGGCCTCCCTGGTAGGCGGCGCTCACCGCGTCGGTATCCTCGAAGGTCAGCGGGCTTATGTTCAGATTGTACTGGTTCGAGAAGTCCTGCAGGTTAAGCTCGGTGGTGGTTCCCTGGGTCACACACACCGTGGCATTCTCCAGATCCAGGGCGCTGGTAACGCCGAGGCTGTTGTTAACCATGAAGCCCTGGCCGTCATAGAACATGGTCTGGACATAGTTGCCCCACTGGGCGTCGCGGGAGGTAGTCCAGGTGACGGTGCGGACCAGCAAGTCGACTTCGCCGGACTGGATCGTGGGACCGCGCTCGGCGGCGGTGATCAGCCGGATCTCAATGGCGTTGGGGTCGCCGAGAACAGCGGCGGCAACGGCGCGGCAGAGATCGATGTCAAAGCCGAGATTGTTGCCGGAGGCGTCCAGGAATCCGTAGCCCGGCACGTCGTTGCGGCTGGCGCAGATCAGGGTGCCGCGGTCCTTGACTGCCTGCAGGCGGTTCTCCTGCACCATGACTTCACCCGTAGGAGGAGCAATGACCGTTACCGGCACTTCGCGGACGACTTCCACCTCGCGGGTCACTTCCACTTCAACTTCCAGGACTTCGCCCTCACCCACGTTGACTATCTTCTCAACTTCACGGGTGACCTCGACTTCCTGAACCACTTCCTTTTCGACCTCAACGGTAACGGGGACCTCGCGAGTCACCTCCGTTTCGCCGCCACAGGCGACAACGACAAGCAGTAAAATCGCCGACAGGATCGCCAGCGGAACAAATACTCTAGTCTTCAAACTCTTCTACGAACCTCCGTAAATCGATATTTACGGCCCCGATAAGCATCGGGGCCGTGCTTGGCACATTATAATTGCGATTCGTACCGGTTGCCACATTCTGAAAGCCAATTGCGGCAAACTGTTTGGCTACTGCCATTCAGGCAAGTTTCTGATCAACAGAGCGTCCCTCTTTCCTACCGCCCCCTCAGCCTCGGGTCGAGTACATCCCGAAGGGCGTCGCCCAAAAAGTTGATCGAGAACACAACAATGGAAATGGCGACGCCCGGGAACACAGCGAGCCACCAGGCGATGCGGATCTCGTCTGCACCCTGCGTCAGCATGGTGCCCCAAGTCGGCACATCCGGTGGAATACCCACGCCCAAGAAGGAAAGCGAGGCCTCGATGATGATGGCGAACCCCAGGGTGATGGTGCCCAGCACAATGTAGTTGGCAAGCACGTTGGGCAGGATGTGGCGCAGCATGATGCGTATCGACCCCGCCCCGATAGCCGTCGCGGAGAGGGTATAGTCCATCTCCTTGATGCTCAACACCTGGGAGCGTATCACCCGTATGGTGCCGGGCAACAGTATCACCACCAGTGCCACGATAATGTTGTTGGCGGAGCCGCCAACCGCAGCCACCAGGCCCAAGGCCAGGATGATGGGAGGGAAGGCCATCATGGAGTCAACGACGCGCTGAATGGCCAAGTCGAAAAGACCGCCAATGTAGGCGCTCAATATGCCAACGAGAGTGCCCAGGGTTACGCCGATTCCCACACTGAGAATGCCAACATAAATGGAGACCTGGGTGCCCGCAACTATCCGGCTGAACTCATCGCGGCCCAGGTGATCACTGCCCATCAGCCCGGATGCCAGCGGGGGCTGATACTTGTCGTGCGGGAACTCCAGCGGGTCATGGGGCAGGATTCCAGGTATCGCGAAGGTAAGCACGGCCGTCACGATGGTAACCAGTATGATGACTCCGCTGACGGCGCCCACGGGCTTCCTTCTCGCGAAGCCCCAGAGCTTCTGCATGATTCCATCGCGCGGACGATCGTCCAGCAGCCGGGGGTCCGCACCGGCTCCGCTCACTGTCTGTGGCGTATTGGAGATAGCCATTCCGATAGTTCTCCGTTCTTGCGTCTCTTGTCCGGCGTCGGATTCAGGCGTAGCGGATGCGAGGGTCCAGCCAGCCATAGAGCAGGTCGACCAGCAGATTGATTATCACAATGGACAGGGCAATGACCACAATGATCGCCTGAATGGTCGGGAAGTCCCGCTGAAACACGGTTTCGATGAGCAGGGTACCGATGCCGGGGATCCGGAAGATGCTCTCTATGATGACGGTTCCGCCGAAGAGACGCCCAAACTGCCATCCCGAAATGGTCAGGATGGGCAGCACGGCATTCTTGAGACCGTGCCGTATGAGAACCACCTGCTCGGCCAATCCCTTGGCGCGCGCCGTCCGCATGTAATCTTCGCGGATGATCTCCATCATGGAGGAGCGGGTCACCCGGGCGATGAAGGCCATATCGTAGAAACCCAGCACCAGAGCAGGGAGGAACATCTGCCGGATGTTCGTCCAAGGGTCTTCCCAAAGCTCAACGTATCCTAACGGAGGGAGCCAGCCGAAGCCCCTTGATAACAAGAGGACGACCAGCACTCCGGCAAAGAAAGTTGGCAGGGAGATACCCACCAGGGTCACCACGCGGGAAACCAGGTCCAGTGGGCTGTCGGGTCTAATGGCCGACAGGACGCCCAATGGCACAGCTATGGCAACGGCAATGGCGATGGCCATGACGGCCAATTGCAGAGTGCGGGGCACTCGCGGCCCCAGGAGTTCCCAGACCGGCCGTCCCGTGCGCCAGATGGAGTCACCCAGGTCTCCCTGGGCCAGGCCACCGATCCATTCAAAGTATTGCACCGGGATAGGGCGGTCGGTACCGAGCTCTTTGCGGAGCGCATCGAGTTCTTCCTGGGTGAAGGATGCGTCGCCTTCGCTCAGGATGACCAAAGCCGGGTCCCCCGGGATCAAGCGCATCACGGCGAACACGATGACGGTCACCAGCAACACGGTGGGAACTATCAGCGCGAGTCGTTTCAGAGCGTACTGTCGCATAAATGCAACCTTGCTTTACAAGCGATTGACAGGGGGGACCACTTGGGCCCACCCCTGTGCCATGTTCACCAAGAACGGTTCTTTGTTTGATCGTCAGGCACGATCGGGGAAAAGGTCTACCGGTCCAGCCATATATCTTCGTGCTTGAACTGGTACTGAACAGTGCTGGGAGCGTTGAAGCCCTTCACGTCCTTGTGTACCAGCCAGTACAGCTGACCCAGCTGGAAAGTCACCCAGTGGTTGTCGGAGAACTCATTCAGCCAGAGCTCGGCTTCCTGATTGATCTGGCGCCGGGCCTCGGGGTCCAACTCAACCTTCTGTGCCTCGAACCAGTCATCGACCATGGTGTTTTGCCAGTCGGTGTAGTTACGGGTGCCACCCTTGCGGTAGACACCGCCGTACACGGCGTCGGCATCATATACCACCATGCCTTCGCCCTGACAGCTTAGTACCCAATCTCCCTCGGCATCCGCAGCCCTGGAGGTGCCGTACTTGCTGTAGCCTGCAGCGCTTGGCAGCGTCTCGATGTCTCCGGTGATGCCAAGGTTCGCCTCAAGCTGCTGCTTGACGATGGCACACTGATCGGGGTAGTTGCCCACCTGGCGAGCGGTGTAAGTCACCTCAAAGCCATCCGGGTAACCGGCCTCAATCATCAGGGCCTTGGCGTCTGCCAAGTCCTGCTGGCCTTCGGGGGTATCCTTCGGCCGTATGCCCGGCCAGGTGTTGCACTCATCGTTGGTGTAGGCCAGACCCATCAGGGGGCAGTAGCTGCCGCCCGAGTTGTCGAAGGCACGGTCGTCCATCTCCTGACGGTCGACGGTAAGGTGGATGGCCTTGCGAACCCGGGGGTCCTGGAGCATGGGCTTCTTGATGTTGATCATCAGGCCCCAGTTGGTGCCCGCCGCGATGGGGTGCGCCACATAGTCGCCGTCGGTGTTTTCTTCCAACTCGAAATACTGTTTCGGAACCAGGTTGGTGAAACCGCCATTGGCCATGTCCAGCGCCCTGGATTCGAACTGGGCCTGAAGGGTGCCGGTGTCGGTGATAATGAAATGCTCGATGCGGTCAACGAACGGACGGCCATCTTTGAAATAGTTCTCGTTCTTGTTGACGTAGTAGTAGTCGCCCTCCTGGTATTCGTCCAGTACGAAGGGACCGGAGAAAGCATTGTATTCCTGCAGGGATCGCGGGTCGTTCATGTCCACGCCCGCGTCGATCAGGTGCCCCGGCAGGACCTTCGCGTAGTCGATGGCCATGAACTTGATGAAGGCTCCGGACGCGAACTGGAGGTTGAACTCCACGGTGGATTCGTCGATGGCGCGCAGCACGTCGTCCTGGTTGGTGGGCGTGCAATCGGCCTTGTCGGCCAGCTCCACCACTTCCATCTTGACGGTGTAGTTGCGCCAGAGACCGGAACGTCCGGTGGGATTGCAGGGGTTGGCATACCGCGTCATCGTGGTGATCACGTCGCTGGCGGTGATAGGCTCCCCGTCGGTCCACTGCATTCCATCGCGGAGGTGGAAGGTATAAGTCTTTCCATCACCGCTGACTTCCCAGTTCTCGGCAAGGTCGCCGGTGACGGCGGCGGTGTCGGTAGTGTCAAACTGTACAAGCTGGTTGTACATCTGCGAATAGGAGATCACGCTGGACAGCGAGGCGGAACCGAGGGGATCCCAGTCCCTCGTGTCGGCGTAGGCGGACATCTTGAGCAGACCGCCATACTTGGGCCCGGCGCTGGGAGTCGGGGTCGCGGCTACTCTGGGAGCCGCGGTGGGCGCCGGAGTATTCGTCGGGCGGATGGTCGCGTCCGCAGCCTGCGGTATGGGGGTGTTGGTGGCCGAAGGCGCGCTGGTAGCGACGGGTGCCGCAGCTTCGGTGGCTGCGGGGGCCTCGGTGGCGACGGCGGCCTCTGTCGGCTCATCAGCCGAGCCACAGGCCACGACCATCGCAAGGGCCACGATCAGGGCCAGCGGCACCAGCATTTTCAGATTAAGCAACCGGTGAAACGCCATATTTGCTCCTCCGAATATAGGGGGGTATTGAATCAATCGTTTCGGGACAGCGGGATCCCATGCCTGTTTCTGGGTCCATCGGCGCGCCTGCCAACGGGGGCCGGACAACCGCGCACGGCAATTCCTGCCACACTTCACCCATTCACAGCATTCAAAACCCACGGATGTTAGCCCAAAGTGAGACTGCCGTCAAGCGTCGCGTAAGGCACAGAAATAGGAATAAGCTTGCTATTTATCGGACGAAATCAGTTCACATTGCCACAACAGAAGTATTATTTCGTATGGCTACGGATTCGGGGGTTTCCGATACGGCTCCAACAGGAGACGGACGTCAGTGTCGACATCGGCGTCGACATAGAATGGCTCGAAGTCGGCAGCGCGAGTCCAGATGCGGGCCGCCTGTATCAACGCTGCACGCTCCACGGACGGCGGCCAGCGCAGTATGCCGACCGCGCCACCGGAAGCGTGCTCCGCGGCCGTGGTGCCGTTGAGGGCTCGTCTGACGCTGAGGGTGTTGCCATCGATTGCCGTTACCAGCGCCTGCTCGGCGCCGGCAGCGCCCATTCCAACCCCTTCGCTGTTGCCAAGCACGATCGTCTGGCCCACGCGGAACTGGGCCCCGTCGCTGGCGGCGATAACCGAGGCGTCGGCCGAGAGCGTGGCTCCCAGGGTGGTGCCGGAGGGCTCGACGAAGTACCGGTACCCCCACAGGCCCGCGACGCGAAAATTTCCGGTACCCGCAACAAAGCCTTCGCCCCCTCTCCCGCAGGTCTGGATGGCGCCGTGGGGCCGGCCCCAGTGGCTGAACGGTGCGGCGTTGTGGGGCAGCAGCCGGTAGTCGCCGGGGTCCCAGGCAGTGTCGAAGGCCTCGCGGCCCTTCTCGGAGTGGGCCAGCTCGCTGACGGCCACCAGGTCGGGCACCAGGAGGCGGTCGCCGCCGGTGCCGTCGAAGAGCAGCGCCTCGACCCGAGGGTAGAAGTGCCGGTTGCAGTAGTGGTCCACCCAGTCGGACACCGCCAGCAGCAGCTCGAACAGCTCGTCGTCGTCATCGGACCCGGCGGCCGGGTCCTTCAGCACGCTGTCGTCCTTCAGCTTGGTCAGGTCGCCGTAGAGGGACCGATATGCTTCTCGAGCCATTTATTTCTTTCTCAAAATGATAGATTTTCCGTTTTTTTAGATTAATTCCGCCCACTCTCGTCATTCCCGCCCACTCTCGCCATTCCCGTGAAAGCGGGAATCCAGTGAGTGCAGGGATACGCCAAATTTCCCGTACCCGAGACCAGTGGATTCCCGCTTTCGCGGGAATGACGGAGGAATAGCGGGAATGACGGATGAAAGGCGGGATGACAAATGAGCGTCAACCTGCCTCAACTTGCATCAACTTGCGTCAACCATGGATGTCAGCCGCCAGCCATGGACGTCAGCCGCCATCCATGGAGGTCAGCTCTCCTCGGTGTACTCGATGATGACCTTGTGGTCCGTGGACGGGGGACGCCCGCGCCAGCGGAAACTCAGCGGTTCGCCGCGGCGGCCGCGTGGGCCCTGCTCCCTCGGGTAAGCGCGGGTCGACACTGATCCCCCGTCGGGTACCGCCAGGATGTCTATCGCCCGGGTGGGCTCGGTGATCAGGCTGCCGCCGGTACCGAAGTACACCTCGCAGAGGTGTCGGTCGTCCGATGCCGGCTGCACCACCTTCAGCCGCAACAGGCGGATGCGATAACCCTTGGAGGGCGTGAGGATGGTCTGGCGGCCCCGCCTTCGTGTAGGCGTGACCTCCTCAGTTCGCAACACGAAGGGGCGGCGGCGCAACGGCGGCCGGTGGGACGGGCGGGTGGTCATACATTCTCCTGCCTATTCTCACTCCCCCTCGAGGAGGAGGGCTGGGGTGCGGGGTGAAGTCCTGGTGATCGTCGGCTTTGACAACATACTGGGCACGCCCCCACCCTGACCCTCCCTCGGAGGGCCTAACCCACGGAGGGAAGGGGAACTGCGCATCCCGCTTTGGTTTCCGTTTAGCTCTCCTCGGTGTATTCAATGATTATCTTGTGGGATGTGGTGGGCGGCTCGCTGCTCCACCGGCCGCTGAGGGGCTCGTCGCGGAGGCCGCGGGGCCCTTCGTCCCGGGGGAACAGGCGCGTGGAGTCCTCGCCCAGCTCCGGTATGTCCAGTGTGTCCACCGCCTTGTCGGGCGCAGAGGCCATGGTTGCCCCGGCGCCGAAGTAGACCTCATACAGGAGACGCCCGTCGGCGGCCGACTGAATCGCCCGGACTCGCAGAATGCGCAGCCGCTTGCCCTTGTTGGGGATGGCGATGGTCTCGCGCAGATTGGCGGTATTGGAATCGTGGGCGCGGAGCAGGGGCTCGTAGACCCTGGGACGGGGCTGCACCCGGCGGTTGCGTCGCGTGGTCATTGGTGAATCCGGACCAGCCGTGCGGCGCCCGCTGCGATTTGGGGATGAGACATGACCTGCCTCCGCTAAAGTTAATTCAAAGGTTGTGAAGAGGGTCTTCATTCCGCTGGTTCCGACCCGCCGAAGGGTCGTCCGTTGATGGTTCGACAAGCTCACCACCAACGGACTACTCACCGCCAGTGGGCTATCCGGGATGAGAGGCAGGGACCTGCGGCCTCACCCCCTCCCGTTTACCGTTCCAGGGCTCTGCCTAGACCCCGGTGATGTTGTACTGCAGCCCGGTGTGAGTGGCGGAGGAGCGGGTGCCGCTCCGCTCCTGCAGGGCGATTCGGAAGCTGACGACCATGATGTTCTGGCGCTTCTGGGCATCTCGGACAGTCTCGATGGTCAGCTCGCGCTTGAAGCCCACCCGCCACTGGGAACGGTTGACGATGAGCAGGCGGCCCTTGGTGTTGGCGTTGCCACCGCTGGTGATCTTGCCGTCGGCGTCGGCCAGGCGCATCTGCTCCGAAACGATGACGGGGATGCCCTCGACCGCGCCCAGCTGGCCGGTCAGGATGGTGGCCTGCGGGCCGAATTTGTCCAGCGTCCGGAAGCTGTCGACGCTCAGCGACTTGATGAAGGTGTTGACATCGGTGATGTAGGCCAGCTCCGAGGGCCGGACGCCGTACCGGCCAAGCTTGCCGCGAATCTCGTTGAACATGTCGGCGCTGACCGCGGCGTTGTGGTTGTTGGCCATGGCCGTGTTGTCAACCAGCGGCAGGTGCAGCAGGCCATCGAAACCCACCAGGAAGTGGCCGGTGCCGGCGGTGGTGGCCGCGATGGTCGCGCCGTCGGCGTTGATGTTGTTCTGGAGAGTGGTGTCACCGTTGAGGATCACGTCGTCGATGACCTCGTGGGCGTTGCGCAGCAGGCTCCGGCGCAGCTCGTCCATCATGGCGATGACCGCGTCCTCGTCCAGGTCGTAGGACCATGGAACCTCGGCCACGAGCTCGTGGGCCGTCAGAGTCTGCCGGGCCGTGGCCGGGGCACTGCCGGTGACTGCGGTGTTCTCCGTGCCGGGGTACCAGTTCACATCGCCCAGTTGCAGCGGAATCTGAAACGGATTGGAAGGCATCTGCACCGTGTTGAACAACGGGGCGACGGCCGTCTCCAGGTTGACATCGTCCCAGAGGGCGCGGGCCTCCTGGGTGTCAACCAGCTCGTCGCCGGACCCGGCGGTGGTGGAGTCCATGGCGGCCTTCAGGTTGGACTGCCAGTCGTCCAGCATCCTGGGATTGGCACCGGCTGGCTCGCGCAGCTGTGCCGACAGCAGGCTGCGGGCGCAGGCCAGGTCCAGGTGGTCCATGCCGGCGTACTTGCCGAAGGCCACGCGGGCGCGATCGGCGCCGAACTGGTTCAGCAGGGCCAGCTTCTCGCCCTGCCGGCGGGTGTCCTGCAGCTTCGTAAGCTGGGAGCCGATGCGCTCCACCTCCTCACGCAGGGGCGGAATCTCCGAGTTCATGCGCTGCTCGTAGAACTCGCGGATGCCGCCGAGCTCCCGCTTCACCAGCTCCAGGCTTGCCGTTGAGAATGCTCCGTTCTCAGTGGTCATGTGTTTCCTCCTAAAATTTCCAATCTCCGGTAATTTGCGGTAATTTCCGGTAGTTCCCACAACCCTATGGCCCGCTACGCGCGGCTTCCAGTTCACTCAGCAGCGCGCCGACCGCGACGGCCTGCCACCCGACTTCTGCCTCCGCATGGGCATGTTCCCTCTGCCCTCGGGGGAGAGTCAGGGTGAGGGCGTCCCCCTCTCCGTCCCGCCTCAAGGCGTGGCGGTTGGCAGGGACCGGGACCGCGCTGACCTCCAGGAGTTCCTGCTCCAGGTAGCGCAACCCCAGGAATGCACCGGTGCGCGGATGGCGCCGATCCTCCCACCGGATGGGACGGAAGCCCACTGACACGCCCCACTGGAAGCCGAACTCGTAGAGCGCGGCCACTTCCTGGGCGAAGGCGCCTGGGGCGAACTCCATCTTTGCCAGCAGCCGGTGAGGCTCGGTCCAGACAGCCACGGCCCGCCCGATGGCCGGACGACGGTAGTCGTGGGCCCAGAGCAGCACCGGATTCTGGCGATATGCCTCGAGGTGCCACCCGTCCGTCGAAACCACATCGCCATGCCGGTCCACCTCGTCGGTAGACAGCACGAAGGTCACCGCCCCTGCGCCAACGGTCCCGTGTCCCCTGGACTCCCTGTGCGGTCCGGCCGTTTGGTCTCGCCCTGGAACCCCGGCCTCATTCCACTTGAGCACCGGAGCTGCCGTTCCTGGATTGGACTGCATCTTTCCTCCCTGCCCCTACCGGGTGCGGCAAACGTGCGGCAAACAAAAAAGGGACACACCCGGTGGGGTGTGTCCCTCACTTTCAGTTGGATGCCGCCTCCCGTGGGCACGGCGCCGCTTCACTGGAGCCGCAACTGCCAAGGGACCGCGTGGCGTCATCTCAATGTGGAACAAATATACGCATTGAGGGAATCAGCCGTCAACGGGCATCTGTCATCGGATGGAGGGGAATTTCCCGAGCCCGTCGACTGGCAAAATCCCCTGCGATGTGTTAGCTTTAGTCAGTTGGCCCTAATTGCCGGAACAAGGGGCGATATACTGATGCCCCGTAAACGCTGAGGAAGGAGCGCATCGAAATCATGGAAGTAACGACGCTCGCCATTGAGAAGCTCAGGGAAGTCATGGAAGAACAGGGTGAGCAGGAAGGTGCCCTGCGCGTCATCGCCATCCCGGCGGAGACCGGCGGCCTCCAGTACATGCTGACCATGGAGAACGAGAGCCAGTCCGACGACACGGAACTGAAGCTGGAAGGTGTCAGGTTCCTGATGGACTCCGACAGCGCGCCCTTCCTGGAAGAAGCCACCATCGACTATGTGGAGAACTTCGGTGGCCAGGTGGGCTTCGTGATCAACAATCCGATGTTCGCACAGGCTGGCGGATGTGGCGCGGGCTGCGGCTGCGGAGCTGGCGGCGGCGGATGCGGCTGTGGTAGCGGCGGCTGCGGCGGCCACTAGGCCGAATCGCCGACACCGTCGGCTGACCCCCTGAAACACCCGGACCCCTGCCGGACGGCTGGCACCGAAAACGCCAGTTCCCGCAGGGGTTTCTCTATTGCATGGATACCGGCGTAGGGGCGCGGTAGCGCCGACTCAACTGTGCTACCATCCGGCAGATTGTAAAGATCATGTGAAAGTCCGGAGGTGGCAAAGTGAACCGGTTCCTGCGCCGCAGATGGGAGAGATTCACTCGTCCCGTTGGCCGCCCGAGACTGTGGCATCCCAGTAAATGGCGCTGGAACGAAAGGATCCTGGTGCTCGGTGAATCAATCGCGTGCATCGCGGCGATCCTGGCCCTGATAGCAGAGCTCCTGAGCTGGCAGAGCGCCACCTGGTTTCTGCTGGCCACGCCCATCGTGGGGTCGACCTCGCTCCTGTGGTACGCCTGGGACACGGTCAGCGTAGGCGACCGGCCCCTAACGACCGCCAGCATCCAGAACATCCGGCAGGTGGTGCAGGGAGTGATGATGGAGGACGCAGGGGCCGTCGTGGACTGGCAGCACCCGGACGAAGAGGGCTGGATTCCCATCCGCCTGGACTAGCCGGCAACCCTCCGCCGTCTCCCGGAAGACTGACATACGAGGCAACAAAAAAGACCGCCGAGATTCGGCGGTCATTGCTTGCGGAAGCCTGTGAATTGGTCGGGGCGGCCAGATTTGAACTGGCGACCCCCTACACCCCATGCAGGTGCCCTACCTGGCTGGGCCACGCCCCGACACTGCTTCGATTATATCACGGTGGCGGAGAAGTGGGGCAAGACAGGAAATCCGAATTGAGGTCTCGGAAACTTCGTCCCAGGGGTTCCCTACGAGCACGCCAGGATAGCAGTAAGAAATTATCTCAAAACCATCGGCCTCCCGTTGTCTTGACCAAAATAGCAGGGTCTAACCACTGGATTCCCGCTTTCGCGGGAATGACGGTTTAGGTCTCGAAACTTGTTTTGAGATAGTTTCCGAGTCCAATCAGGTCTAGCCCGGCTCTCCGTTCGACGATGGTTCTTGGCTGCTCAACCGCTGAATTTCCTCTTCCAATTCCCGGACCCTTGCCTCGGCCTCATCCGCCCTGCGCTGCTGATCCTCGTAAGTCAGAATGGGAGCGTCGGTGTCCGGGTCCCACCACAACAGTTGGCCGTGGTCCCACCTGATGAAAAGATTCAGCACGGAGCTGTACCCCTGGAGGACCTCCGGTGCGATCTCATCTATGGTCAAGGGACGATAGATGCCGACCTCGAGGGTGTCGCCGGCCAGCCTGTCGCCGTGGTATTCACCGGTCTCGTCGAATCGCCAGTACTCCTGGATACCAAGCGCAGCATAGTCTTGCCGCTTGGCGCCGGTATCCATTTGGGCGGTGCTCCGGGAGGCGATTTCCATCACGAAGTCGGGGGGCTTGCCCTGTTCGGAGGCAATGTAGCCATTGCTGGCGTGATAGTCTTCGGGGCTGACGTCGAAGGCGACGAGGAGGTCCGGCCTCCTTGCCCTGGAGCGGTTGTACTCGGGGGATGCGACAATCCACTTGTCGGCAACCACGAGCGTGGTCTCGCGTTTGCCCAGGTGCATTGCCAGGTGGTGGTTGTTCCCGTGTTCGTAGATGTGGTCGAAGGCAGTCACTTCGTCCGGCTCTCTCTCAGGCGGCTCGGGCAGCCTGAACCTTGCCGTTCCCTGGGTGGAGGGTTTCGTAGTCATCTCGCACCTTGCTGTCCGCGTGGAGCGAACCGCCCCTCTCTGTAATTTCTCTGAATACAGTTCTGATGTTACGGTTCGGGCTCAGCCTCAGTCAAACTTCCCTGGTGGCATTCTTGCAGTGTATTCGCGAATGATACGAACTCCCAGCATCACGGGTCAGTAACGGGCACGGGATCGCTACAGCTTGAAAGGTCAGAGCTAGACGGTGGCGCTGGTCAAGGCCATCGCATTTGGAGCAAAAGGCGGCCGCGGCCGGGGAAACAACCCGTCATTCCCACGAACGCGGGAATAACAGAGCTCTGCGAGTCAAATGCGATAGCCCTGTGGCGCTGATCAGGGCCTTTTAATTGTCGCTCTGCCTAGAAGGTCGAGGGTCAGGTCGGCTATTTTGCCAGCTTGCAGCTGAAAGAGAGAACGCCCTCACCCTAACCCTCTCCCGGAGGGAGAGGGAACTATTAAAAGACCCTGTGGCGCTGATCCATCCCCATTGCCACCGGGCCGCCGCTCGTGATAACATTCACGATGAAGTTAGAAAAAGAAGAAGCAAGAGCAAAGACGCCCAGATGCTAGACGGCGAAACGAAGCAGAACATCATCCGCGATTACCGCATCAACGAGAGGGACACCGGCTCCGCCGAGATCCAAGTTGCGGTACTCACCGAGAACATCAAGCGGCTCACCGACCACCTGCGTACCCACCGCAAGGACGTGCATTCACGCCGCGGTCTGCAGGGAATGGTATCCAGACGCCGTAGACTCCTTAAATACCTGAGCAACGAGGATGTCAACCGTTACCAGACACTCATTGCCAGGCTCGGTCTCAGGCGGTAGCAGCATCTCCGACAACCCCGACTGTGTCGGGGTTGTTTTTCGTCTAGCCGGTCCCACCCCCTGCTGTCTTCCCGACTAACTCACCTTTGCGTGAGGTCGTTCGTATTTATGGCAACACAGATCGCTTCCCCCACTGTCGTACACCGCGAGATCGGCGGTGAAACCCTGGTCCTCGAGACCGGCCGCCTGGCCTTCCAGGCCCACGGCGCGGTGACTGTCCGCTACGGCGAGTCCATCGTGTTGGCAACCGCGGTAATGTCGGACCGCCCACGGGCCGAGGATATCGACTTTCTTCCCTTGACCGTGGACTACGAAGAAAGGCTCTATGCAGCAGGGCGCATCCCCGGCAGCTTCTTCCGGCGCGAGGGTCGGCCCGGGCAGGAGGGCGTCCTTGCCTCCCGGCTCACCGACCGCTCCATCCGCCCGCTGTTCCCCAAGGGACTGCACAACGACATCCAGGTCACCCTGACGGTCCTCTCCGCCGACCAGGAGAACCCCCCGGAAATCCTGGCCATGATCGGCGCCTCGGCTGCGCTGGCCATCTCGCAGATCCCCTTCGAGGGTCCGGTCGCTGCCTGCCGCATCGCCTACAACGACGGGCGCTACACCATCAACCCCACCTACGAAGAGAGTGACAGCAGCACCCTGAGCATGGTCATCGGCGGTACCCGTGAAGCCATCATCATGGTGGAAGCGGGCGCCAACGAGGTTTCCGAGGAAGTCATCCTCGAGGCCATCCGTCAAGCCCAGGAGGCCAACGCCGAGATCATCAGCCTCATCGAGGAGCTGGTGGCACAGGTCGGCCAGCCCAAGCTGGAGGTCAAGACCGACAAGGATGCCGCCCAGAAGATGGACGACAGCATCCGCGGGGTCATCGGCACCCGCTTGGCCGACGCCCTCGGCGAGAACCTGGACAAGGTGGCACTCGAAGCCCAGGAGAACGCCCTACGCGGCGAGGTCAGCGAGAAGCTGGCCGAGGAATTCGGCGACAAGGCCCTCTCCGAAGGCTTCAAGAGCGTGATGCGCGACGAGGTGCGCCGCCGCATCCTCGACCAGCACATCCGCCCCGACGGGCGCGGGCTGGACGAAATCCGCCCCATCAGTTGCGAGGTGGGCATCCTGCCCCGGACCCACGGCTCCGGACTGTTCACCCGCGGCATGACCCAGGTGCTCTCGACCGTCACCGTGGGCTCCCTGACCATGAAGCAGACCCTCGATACCGTGGGCCCCGACAACTCCAAGCGGTTCATGCACCACTACAACTTCCCGTCCTTCTCCACCGGCGAGGCTCGCCGGGTCGGCTCCCCGGGCCGGCGTGAGGTCGGACACGGTGCGCTGGCGGAGCGCGCAATCCTGCCCTCCCTGCCCTCCGAGGACGAGTTCCCCTACGCCATCCGCGTGGTTTCCGAGGTGCTCAGCTCCAACGGAAGCACCTCCATGGGCAGCGTCTGCGGCACCTCCCTGGGGCTGATGGACGCGGGCATCCCGGTCAAGGCCCCGGTGGCGGGCATCGCCATGGGCCTGGTGACCAACGATGAGGGGCAGTACGCCATCCTCAGCGACATCCAAGGCATCGAAGACTTTCTCGGCGACATGGACTTCAAGGTCGCCGGCACCGCCGACGGGGTCAACGCCCTGCAGATGGACATCAAGTGGACCGGGCTGACCCAGGACATCCTGGCCCAGGCCCTGGAACAGGCCCGCGTTGGCCGGCTGCACATAATGGACAAGATGGCCGAGGTCATCACCACCCCCAACCGTGTGATGAGCCCCCACGCTCCCAAGATGATCCGGTTGAAGATCAACTCCGACAAGATTGGCGCCCTCATCGGGCCCGGCGGCCGCGTCATCCGTGGCATCCAGGAGGAGACCGGCACGAGCATCGATGTGCAGGACGACGGCACGGTCACCATTGGCGGCATCGACCAGACCATGCTGGAGATGGCCCAGTCCAAGGTGGACAGCCTGACCCGTGAGCTGGCCATCGGAGACATCTTCACCGGCAAGGTGGTGCGCCTGACCAACTTTGGCGCGTTTGTCGAGTTGGTGCCGGGCCGAGACGGCCTCATCCGCAACGGCGACCTTGGCGACCTGGAAGAGGACCTGACCGAGGGCCAGGAAATCACGGTGATGATCCACGAGATCGACCAGCAGGGCCGGGTCAACCTGTCCCGCCGCGCCCTTTTCGGCGACGACAGCCCGCCCGCACCGCGCCCCGAGGGAGCACGTACCGGCGGCTTTGGCGGCGGTCGCGGCCCCGGCGGCAGTGGCGGTGGACGCCCCGGCGGATTCAACGGCGGCGGCGGTCGCGGTGGCCCCGGTGGCGGCAGGCGTAACGGCGGCGGTGGCGGCGGTCGCCCCATGGGCGGCGGTCGCGGCCCTGGGCCGGGCACCGGAGGAGACCGCCGGTTTGACGGCGGCAACCGCAGCGGCCCGCGCAGCTAGAACCAGTCCAGGCATACAATGGTGTGGAGCGCAGAGAGCTTGTTTTTCTCTGCGCTCTCCGCTTTTATTGAGTGATGGCCCTAAATTCCGGGCGATACAAGGCGATACAACCGGACGGAGGCAATGATGGCAGCGATACGAGTAGTCATACATGGCGCAACCGGCAAGATGGGCGTCGAGACCGTCGCCGCCGTCTGCCGCGAGGCTGACATGGAACTTGTGGGAGCGGTCTGCAACACCGACCGGGGCGGCGTGCTGAACTCGCCCTCCGGCGAGGTCCCGATGTACACCGGCCTGGACGGCCTCACCCGCATCCTGGACGAGACTCGCCCCGACGCGATGGTGGACTTCACCCACTCCACCGCCTGCATGGAGGCGGCTCACACCGCAGCCGCGCAGAAGGTGAACCTGGTACTGGGAGCCAGCGGCCTGAACGCCGACCACCACGCCCAGCTGGACGCTCTCGCCAACGACAACGGTGTAGGCATCATCGTCGCCCCCAACTTCGCTCTCGGCGCCATCGTGCTGAAGAAGCTGGCCGAGCAGGCTGCGCCATTCTTCGACTATGTGGACATCGTCGAGTCGCACCACGAGATGAAGATCGACGCGCCTTCGGGCTTCTCGCTGGCGCTGGCCAACAGCCTGGCCGGGCAAAAGCAGTTCTCCCGCAATGTGACCGAGAAGGAGAACCTGCCCGAGACCAGGGGAGGCGAGGTCAACGGCGTTACCGTCCACAGCGTCCGGCTCCCCGGTCGCAGCGCCCACCACGAGGTGGTCTTCGGCGCCGCCGGGCAGACCGTCACCCTCCGCCACGACACCCTGGGGCGCGACTGCTACATGCCCGGCGTGGTCCGCTGCATCCGCGAAGCCGCCGCCAAGCCCGGCCTCGTCGTCGGCCTGGAGAAAGTGCTGGGGTTGTGAGCGTTGATCCTCAACTGCTGGCAGCGTTCGAAGCGATTCCAAAAACCGACCATTGGTTGAACACCGCTATAAACAAGCATCCATCGGCAACCCCCGAAAGAGTCATGGAGACTTTGCGAAACCCCACCCTTCCCGTGGAGCCACAATACAGAGGGAGGACGGGGTACTACAAATACTTTGAAGAGGAAGGTATCTGGTTCAGAGTTGTGCTGGACCGGGATGGCTCTTTACGAACGGCGTTTCGGGACGATCAGACGATGCGGGAAAGAGGCAGGCCATGACAGAAAGGACATTCCGGAGAGGTACGCTGGAAGTCAGCTATGACTTGCAGAACGACGTCCTGTGGATGGCAAATGAAAAGCAGGCGCCTCGAGGTTTCGACATAATAAAAAATCAGGTCATAGTTTTCTTTGACCATGACGGCACAACCCCCACTGGGGTCATGATATTCGATGCCGCAGAATTGCTCTGTCCGTTCTTCTATCCTCCGGAGGGCAAGGTGTCGGAATGCTCACTGGTGGTTTCCGGCGAGTGGGACAATAGTATTGCTGATTCTGCGATAAAGAAGTTTCTTGACCCAGAAACAAGGCATTCGGATTCACTCATAGTCGTGCATAAAGGGGCAGGGAAAGAGACTGTTTTCGAAAAATTTCTAAAGGCCGATGGTCTGGACATCTTTTACGAGAGCGGCGGCGATACCCTCTTCCTGGGAAACGGTAAACCTGCTCCGTTTGGTGGCCACGATATTGCCGAAGGTCTGATCGTCTTTTTTGAAGAGGAAGGAGTCCCGGTCCGTATTGAGTTGTTTGATGCCGCCGGACTTCTGGTCCCGGTACTGGCCGAAGCCACAACTTGACCCATGAAACCTCTGATATAGTAGTTTAGTGGATTTCGTAATTCCCCAGTTAAGGAGGAGGACACTCTCGTGGAAGACTTGACCATTGCCGTTGTTGGCGCTACCGGAGCCGTGGGCGCAGAGTTCCTGCGCATCGTCGAGCAGCGCTATTCCCCCGGCAGCCGACAGGCGCCAGTCAAACCCGGAATGCCAATCTTGCGGCTCATGGCGTCCAAGCGATCGGCCGGAAAGCGCATCTCAGTCGGCGGCAGGGAGCTGGTGGTCGAGGAAGCCACGGAGGACTCTTTCGAGGGCGTCGACATCGCCTTCATCTCGGCCAGTTCCGCCGTGAGCCGTGAGCTGGCTCCGCATGCAGTGGCCGCAGGCGCCGTGGTCATTGACGACGGCTCGGCCTTCCGGATGGAGCCCAACGTGCCGCTGGTGGTGCCCGAGGTCAACGGCGAGGATGTGGAGTGGCACGAGGGCATCATCTCCATCCCGAACTGCTCCACCACGCCGCTGGTGATGGCGGCCCATCCGCTGCGCGAGCTCTCACCCATCCGGCGCGTCATCGCCGACACCTACCAGTCGGTGTCCGGCGCGGGCGCGTCCCTGGTTGCAGACCTTCGCGAGCAGTCGGGGCGGCTCATCGACGCAGACCACGCCTCCACTGCCAGCGAGCAGGGGCAGATTGCCTACAACCTGATCCCTCAGATCGACCGCTTCATGGAGACGGGCTACACCTACGAAGAGCAGAAGATGCGGCAGGAGTCGCAGAAGATCCTGCACGACCCCGCCCTGCAGATCTCGGCCACCTGCGTCCGCGTCCCGGTGTTCGTGTCCCACAGCGCGGCGGTGCACCTGGAGTTCGACCGTCCGGTGTCCGTGGGCGAGGCCCGCGAGGCGTTGGCGTCGATGCCCGGGCTGACCGTGCTGGACGACCCGGCCAGCAACGCCTATCCCATGCCCTGGGATGTCTCGGGCGAGGACGATGTCTTCGTCGGACGCATCCGGCAGGACATTTCCAATCCCAACGGCCTGGCCCTGTGGATCGTCTCAGACAACCTGCGCAAGGGCGCCGCACTCAACAGCCTGCAGATCGCCGAGGAACTCGTCGCCCGCGGCCGAGTGAAGCCCAGGCCCGCCAGCGCACGGGCGTAGCGCGGATCAGCTCACAGGGCAAAGTCTCCGCACAGCGAGGGTGTACATAGCTGACCAGACGGGCCAGTCTCGGTGGACGCCGACATAGCTCCGCACGGAAAGCTCAATCAAGTTTGAGTAAGTGGGAGAGGGGGGCACTGTCCTGTAGCCCAGCAGATGGCCGAAAATTCCCCTATTTCGAACGGCAAGCGGCTCCGTGCAAACCGGAGCCGCTTCGTCTTTAACCAGGGGCATAAGGGGCCAACCTGATCGGCTTCTTTGATACAACCTGAAGGCGATCGAAAGAAACTGACTCCCTGTCCTTGCCCTAGGCGCCTGCTTCAGTTTCTGCTGGTCAGCAGGGTCCTGTCTCTCCATGGCGCCGTACTTTGGAGTTCCGCACTCCCTGAGCCAGCCTGGTTGGCCTTGGGACAGGACTTCGCCATACGGTATCCAACGCCGTGCTCTGTAAAGATGTACGAGGGGCTCCTGGCATTGTCTCCGAGCTTTTGCCGAAGGGATTTGATGTAGGACCGCAAGAGCTGGGATTCCCCGGAGTACTCCTGTCCCCAGACCCTGTGAAGCAACTCGTCCTGTGTGAGAACCCTGCCTGCAGACTTGGATAGCTCGGTGAGCAGCTTGTACTCCGTCACTGTCAGCTGCAACGGTTGCCCTGATATGCTGACAGTCCGTTCATCGAAATTGACCAGCACATCACCCAATTGGAAAGTCTTGTCGCCGGTGGATTCTCCATCCGTGGCTGACCTGCGAAGAGTCGCTCTTATCCTTGCAATGAGTTCGGAAGGCGAGAAGGGTTTCACCATATAGCCGTCCGCGCCCATGTCGAAGGCACGCACAACATATTCCTCGTCGTGCCGGTTGCAAAACACTATGGCCGGCAGGTTCAGCGAACTTGCGGCCCGCTGCAAAGTACGGAAGCACTCTTCCTCTCGTCCTGCGATGTCCAGGAGAATCAGTTTTGGCACTTCCAATAGGGCAAGTCCCTCGATTTCGTCCAGGCTGTCTGCCGCGATTGTGCCGTAGCCGGCGCTGTGAAGGACCTTGCGGACGGTGGCCAGTAGCCTTGGGTCTTCGATCGAAACGAGTATCTGACTCTTTTCTGTGGGAACCGGTAGTTGCTCGTCCGAAGCACCCTGAATGTGGCGGAATGAAACTAGCTCTTCGTCTTCCGCCGTCTGGAGAGTGAAGGTCAGTGTCAGTCTGCCATCTCCATCGTTGACTTCGGTCCTCATCCTCCCACCGTGTGCCTCAACGACGCCCCGGCAGAATGCCAGCGACAGACCCTCGCCTTGCGAATAAAATTCAGCCGTCCTGTTGTGGGCCTGCGAAACCCTCTTGTACAGATCGGTAGACTCCGTGTCCTTAACCCGCGAAGGCGTAGCATCGGGACGCTCAAGTGCCACTTCCACCGAAACCGAGATGGCGACGTACACGTCCACCATGGAAGCCGATACTCTTACTGGCGAGCACTCGTTGGTGTGCTTTGCCGCTTGCCTGAGGAAATTGTGCAGTACTTGACTTATACGCCGCCGGTCGGACGACACTGTCGGCAGGCCATCGGGGATATCCAACTGGATGGCGATGGCAGCGTGCTCCCGCAGATACTCCCGGCAGGCGCCTTCAATCAGCCCGTGAACGCCCGTTGGCTCCTGAATAACCGACAGCGAGCCCGTCTCTATTTGAGTCAATTCGGAAAGGCTATTGACCTGACTGCGCATCTGGTCGGTTTGCTGGTCGATGATCCGCAGCAGCTGGGTTTGCTCCGTTGAGGTCATGGGACCCAGCACGTCTTTCAGGGCGAGCGCAGAGCCTTTGATGGTTGCCAGGGGCACCCGAAGCTCTTCGCTCACCAGCCCGAGGAATTCACCCCGTTGTCGTTCCACTTCTTCAAGGGGTGTCATGTCCTGGATAACGGATATCACCGACACTATTTCCCCAGACCCTGCGAAGAGGGGAGCACAATTTACCAGGCAGGTTACGGAATTTCCGTTTGGGAGGTGGGTGACGACCTCTTCCGCCTTCACGACCTCGCCAGTCTGGAGCGCCCTGGTGCCGGGAAGTTCCAGGAAGGGAATCTCTCTCCCGTCGGTCCTGGAAAAGCGCAGGGTCTCGTAGACACTTCCCATTTCTTCATCAGGAATCCCCAGCGCACCCAGAAGTCGCCGGCCCTCCTGGTTCAAATAGGTCATCTCGCCTAGCCGGAGGTCGAAAACCGACACCGATACCGGAGATAAGTCCATCATGGTTTCGAGTTCCGCTTTTGCCTGGTGCGCTTCCTCGTACCTTCGGAAGTTGGAGATTGTGGATGCAGCCTGGGCGGCAAGCATCCCTGCCATGGTCTCGTCTTCCCCCGTAAACTCTTTTCCGTCTTCCTTTTCCGCGAGGTAAAGGCTGCCGACATGTTCGTCGCGATGGTAGATCGGCACTCCCAGAAAAGTCTTCATCGGAGGGTGGCCATCCGGAATGCCCGCAGATTCGGGGTGGGTCGCCATGTCTGCCAGTCTGACCGGCGTCCTTTCGCCGTTCAGGTAGCCCAGCAGCCCCTGTCCCTGTGGCAACTGAGTCATGTGCTCTCGTTGCTCGGGCGAGAAGCCGTAGGTGTAAAACTCGCGAACGCCTCCGGAAGAATCGAAGGACAGGAGCGCTCCGAACCGAGCGCCTGTCAGCTCTCAACCGCTGTCTAAGGCTTCCTGCAAGGCGGCCTCGGTGTCGAGGCTTTCAGAGATTCTGATGCTCGCCTCGCTCAGTCTGACCAACCTGCTCTTCAGATCGTCAACTTCGTTCCCCAATTCCTTTGGTTCGATCATTTCGGAGTCTACTTGCGAAAGTACCATGTCTCTCTCTTCAACCGGTCGCATTTGGGAACCGCTGGCACGCTTGCACCACAACCCACGACACTCAAGCGCAGTCGACAAGAGACATCGCATAGAGTGCTGCCGCAACGGCAAGGGGGAGCCGGCACTGCCCAAGAGTCAGCGCTCTGGGAACCGGGGCTTGGCGGTCGAGTCATCCTAGCATGTAGAATTGTGAGAAATAAACAAGAAACATAACTTCCGGGCCATTCTCTCACACTGTATTCACAAAGACACCGTCCCACACTCACGAAAAATTCATAACCGCCTGCTCTCCGCCGCTGAAGACTGAATTCGCCCGCACCCGGAGGAGCAATGGAGTTCCTTGGTACGGGCTCTTGACGGGCAACACCGGACCCAACCATTCCTCCAATCGCCCGAAGTCGCGATGGATATGGTGCCGGTCGCGTAGGCCTGCACCTGGCCGCTCAGGGTTGCGAGTGGGACAGCCACGGGTATAATGAGCACAAAAGAGAGAGCGAGATTCCCCAGACACGAAGTTACGGAGGGCAACCATGGTTGAAATAGGCAGGCTGATTACCGCAATGGTCACACCATTTGACGCCGAGGGCAAGGTGGACTACGAACAGGCCAAGCGGCTTGCCAACGCCCTCATCGACTCAGGCAGCGACGCCGTCATCGTCTCAGGCACCACCGGCGAGTCGCCCACCCTGAGCACCGAGGAAAAGCTGCGCCTGTACGGCGAGGTCAAGGACGCCGTCGGCGACCGGGGCGCGGTCATCGCCGGCACCGGCAGCTACAACACCGCCGAGAGCATCGAGCTCAGCCAGGAAGCTGAGAAGATGGGCGTGGACGGGATGCTGCTGGTGGTCCCCTACTACAACAAGCCTCCGCAGGAAGGCCTGTACCAGCACTTCAAGGCCATCTCCGAGAGCACCAACCTGCCGGCCATCCTCTACAACGTGACCAGCCGCACCAGCCTGAACATGTCCCACGAGACCACCATCAGGCTCAGCGAGCTGGAGAAGATCATCGGCATCAAGGAAGCCGGCAGCGACATGGACCAGATCACCCGCATCATCGACGGCGCCAAGCCCGGGTTCCTGGTCTGGAGCGGCAACGACAACGAGACCTACTACATCATGGCCACCGGCGGTTTCGGCGTGGTGAGCGTGGCCTCCCACCTCATCGGCAACCAGATCAAGCACATGATGGGCCTGCTGCTGGAGGGCGATGTCGAGGCGGCCGCCGCAGAGCACCGCCGCATGCTGCCGATGTTCAAAGTGCTGTTCGTCGAGTCCAACCCCATCCCGGTCAAGTACGGAGTGAACAAGGCCGGCTTCAACGTGGGCAACCCACGCCTCCCGCTGGTCCCCGCCTCCGACAAGGCCGCCGCCGAGATCGACAAGGTCATGTCCCAGTACACCATCGACCTGCCGGTCTGATCCGCGCTCGTAGTACCCTCGACAAAAGAGCGGCCCCGCACAATCGCGGGGCCGTTTACTTTGTGCTCAATTCAACAGCGAGAGCCGGATTCGTTATTCCTCGATCTCGCGGAGTGCCACCTGCTCCGCCTCCGCACGAACCCGTTGTGGCGCTGAGATTGTATCGCCAATCACCATTGGCCAGGCCTCTCGGCCAGTGACCTTGTTCAGAATGGTCGCACGAGCGATGGCGCGGTCAATGTCCCGGTTGTTGACCGTCAGTGAAATCTCTCCCACATAATAGACGGTATCGCCACCGTCCTGTCCGCTCATCACCGCATCGGCTTGTTCAAGATCTGCCTTTTCGTCGTCCGTAATCAATCCGTCGTCGACGGCATCGGAAATCAGTTCGTCAAATCCGGCATCTCTGCCAAGAATGTTGCTATAAAGCAGACGGTTCCGGCGCAAGCGCCTTCCATAGCGTTGCCGAAACGCCGTGCTCGCGTAGCTGGCGAAACTCTTTCCTACGCGGCGCTCGTACTCCGCCCCTTTCAACCCGGCCAGGTCGCTGTCAATGGAAGTAAACCGCCGCTCCACATAGCCTTCGAACCGCGCAAAACGCTCCGGCAGATCCAGCAACTCCTGCGACAACACCAGACGCCGGACCTCGTCCCGGAAGTCTGGGTCTTCCCGCAGCAGGCGCAGCAGATCGGCGGTGGTGGAGATTGAGGTCATCGCGCCTCCCGGGCTGGAAAACCGGGCTGGAAAACCGGGCTAGAAAACGGGGCTGACCTGGATGGTCTCCGCGCGGCTGGGGCCGGTGGATACGATCTGCACCCGGCAGCCCACCAGCTCCTCAATCCGGCGGATGTAGGCGACGGCGTTGGAGGGCAGCTGGCACATCTTGGTGGCGCTCGCCGTCGGCTCGTACCAGCCCGGCATCTCTTCGTACACCGGCTCGCACCGGGCCAGCAGCGAGGTGTTGGCCGGGAAGCGCTCCACCTTCTCCCCGTCGACCGTGTAGCCAACGCAGATCTTCACCGAGTCAAACCCGTCCAGGATGTCCAGCCGCGTCAGCACCAAGCCCGTGAAGCCGTTGACCAGCTGGCTATACTTGGCGGCAACTCCGTCGAACCACCCGATACGGCGGGCCCGCCCGGTGGTGGTGCCGTACTCCTGTGCGATCTCCCGGATCTTTTCGGCGAATTCGTCCTCGATCTCCGAGGGCATGGGGCCGCCGCCCACCCGCGTGGAGTAGGCCTTGAACACCCCCAGGACGCCCGCAATCGACTGCGGACTCAGCCCAAGGCCGGTGCATGCGCCGCCTATAGAAGGAGACGAGGAAGTGACATACGGATAGGATCCGTGGTCCAGGTCCAGCAGAGTACCCTGCGCACCCTCCAGCAGCACGCGCTTGCCCATTGCCAGCCGGTCCTGCACGATCTGCTCCGTCGGGTGGGCGTACGGGCGCAGTTGCTCGGCCCACTCGCGGCACTTGGCTTTGACTTCTTCGTATGGGAGAGGGTCGGCGCCGTGAATTTTGGTGATAATGGCGTTCTTCTGCTCCAGGACGCTCTTCAGCTTGGGGGCCAGCGTCTCCCAGTCCAGCAGGTCACCCACGCGGATACCCGCGCGGCCTGTCTTGTCGACATACGCCGGACCGATTCCTCGGCCGGTGGTACCGATGGCGCTTGCGCCGCGGGCCTTCTCCTCCAGGGCGTCGAGAAGAACATGGTACGGCATGATGACGTGGGCACGCTCGCTGACATGAAGCTTGTTGGTGTCGATGCCCCGTCCCCGCAGCATCTCCATCTCGTCCGTCAGTACATCGGGGTCCACCACCACGCCGTTGCCTATGATGCCGTCAACCTCGGGCCAGCAAATGCCGGATGGGACCAGGTGAAGCTGGAAGATGCCCTCGTCGTTCACCACCGTGTGGCCCGCGTTGTTGCCACCGGCGAATCGCACGACGCTGTCCACCTGCCCGGCAAGGTAGTCTATGACTTTCCCCTTGCCCTCGTCGCCCCACTGTCCTCCAATTACGGCGTATGCCGGCATCCTAAAACCGCCTTTCCAACTAAACATACATCGCCAGCTACAAAATAGCCGGCGCAAAGCGCAAAACGAAGCCGTCCCCAAGGCGAGGCGCGGCTGTCCAATTATATCAAATTACCCCGACCGGGGAAAGCCGGACATAGCCTTTACGCCCCACTCGACGCTCCGCACAAACCTGAAATGATTACCCCCGCCGCAGTCTCAACATTCGCACCGCCGCCCATCGAAGGAGTAGAATGTGTAGTGTACACAACTGCAACGCACATCCTGCCGCAGGCGGGAGTAGAACAATGACACTCAGAGACAAACTGGAAGAGGACATTCGGAATTCGATGCGCCAGCGCGCGCAGGCGCGGGTCGACGCTCTGCGTTTCCTCAAGTTCGCCGTGCAGGCCGTGGAGAAGGAGCAGCGCGATACGCTGGACGACGAGGCGATGATCCAGGTCGTCTCCAAGCAGGTAAGCGACCGTCGCGACAGCATAAAGGCCTTCCGGGACGGGGGGCGGACCGAGCTGGCCGACAAAGAAGCCTTCGAGCTCACGGTGCTGGAGGAATACCTGCCGCCGCAGCTCGGCGAAGACGAGATCATCGCACTCATCCGGGAGGTCGTGGCCGAGGTGGGCGCCGCTGGACCGCGAGACCGCGGCAAGGTTATGGGCCGTCTCATGCCCCAGGTCCGCGGCAAGGCCGATGGCGCCGAGGTCAACCGCCTCGCCGGCGAGATCCTCGACTCTCTCGGATAAACAACGAGACATCCATACCGACCCGCGCCTGACCGGCCCAACGCCTGCAATCGTCATTCCCGCGAATGCGGGAATCCAGTGAACCATCCGCTCCGCAACGAACCAATGGCTTGGGCCGAGGCTGGATTCCCGCTTTCGCGGGAATGACGGAGGGTGCGGGAATTCTAACTATTTGGAACACCATGCGTTTCGGAATCCTGCAGTTCCCCGGCACCTGGAGCGACACCGACTGCCACCACGCCGTAAGCGCAGTTCTCGGCCAGGAAGCGGACTACATCTGGCACAAGGACACCGGGCTCGAAGGCCTCGACTGCGTCATCCTTCCCGGTGGCTTTTCCTACGGCGACTACCTGCGCCCCGGTGCCATGGCCCGCTTTTCGCCGGTGATGGACTCTCTGAATGCCTTCGCGGAGTCTGGCGGAACGGTCATCGGCATCTGCAACGGCTTCCAGATCCTGTGCGAGTCGGGCCTGCTGCCCGGGGCCCTGCGGGCCAACCGGCAACTGGAGTACCGTTGCCAGTGGACCAACCTGCGGACAGAGCGCACCGACACCCGCTTCACCACGGCGTGCACACCGGGTCAGGTCCTGCAGGTTCCCATCTCCCATGGCGAGGGCAACTACTACGCCGACGCCGGGACCTTGGACATGCTGGAGCGCGAGGGCCGGGTGCTGTTCCGCTATTGCGACGACTCCGGCGAGGCCACCGACGAAGCCAACCCCAACGGCTCGGCGCGCAACATCGCCGGGATCATCAACGAGGCCGGTAATGTGCTGGGAATGATGCCTCACCCCGAACGGTGTTGCGAGGAAATCCTGGGTGGGGCCGACGGAGCGTTGATCTTCCAATCAATCGTTGACAGCATGGTTCAGGCTTAACCCGCTAGATGGCGGCCATCATCCTCTCCCTGTTCTCTGCCGCCAGTCTCGGCAGCGGCGCCGTGGCCGGACGCGCCGGAATGCAGGGAGTGCATCCCATCGCGGTGATCGGGATCGCCCTCGTGGTGGGGTTTGTCGGCGTCACCGCCGTAGACCTCATACTCGACCCCTCCAAGCTGTTTCGGGTACCCCAGGCTGCGCTCCCGTGGATCGTTGCCCTGGGGCTGGTGCAGTTCGGCGTCGGGCGCACCACGGCCTATACCAGCCTGAGCATAATCGGCGCATCCCGCGTCTCCCTGTTCATTTCTACCCAGGTGCCCTTCGCGGCATTCTTCGCCATCGCCTTCATGGGGGAAAGCCTGCATCCCCTGGTAGCCGTCGGCACGGTGGCCGTGATGCTGGGCCTGCTCCTGGCCAGCGGCGACTCCATCACGCAGGGCTGGCGGACGGACCGCCGTTACCTGCTGGGGTGCCTGTCGGGCCTGATGGCCGGAGCGGCCACGGGTGCCAGCACCGTACTGGCCAAGCAAACGGTGAATGTCTACGACTCGCCCCTGACCATCACGGTCCTCGGTATGCTGGCGGCCATGATTATCGTGCTGCCCGCCGTGGGACTGCTCGCCAGGCGAAACCCTGCCATACGGTCCTTCGACTGGAAATCCATGAGCTTCATCGGGCTGTCCGGGCTGAGCACCACGGTGTCGATCGTGGCCCAACTCTTTGCGGTGCAGCGGGCCGATGTGGTGATCGTCGCGCCCATCCTGGCCACCTTCCCTCTATGGACCCTCCTGTTGTCGCACATCTTCATCGCCCGCCTCGAACACATAACCCTGCGGCTGACAATCGGCTCCGTCGTCACGGTGGCAGGCGTGGCCGGCGTGGCCATCGGCGGCCAGATATGATCGTTCAGTGCGATTCTGGACAGCCGGCACGCCCCGATTGTTTCCGCCCTGGAGAAGGCGCCGATCGTGCTCCGGCCCGGAGCGGCTAGCACCTTCAATCTCAAAGAGGCTCAAAAGGGCTAGACACGAATAGAATTCACCGCATGACAAGCTCACGCCCCAAACCGCACAACAGAATCGGAAGGCCGCGCCCAGCATTGATCGGTGTTAGCCCGTGACCGCGATCGGGCTATCGATACTGGCGGCCTTTGGCTTCGGGAGCGCCTCGGTATTCGCCCGGAGCGCCCTGCAGGGCATAGCGCTGCTTCCGGCGATCTGGCTTTCGCTGGTGGTCAGCTTCGCTCTTTCCGCCATTCTCACGCTGGCCTTCGCTTTCGGCGACATAAGCAAACTGTCGCTGGCCGCGTTCCTCTGGATCATCGCGCTGGCCGTGATCCAGAACTTCGGCGGCAGGTCCCAGAACTACATGGCTGTCAACATTATCGGGGCCTCGAGGGCCAGCCTGTTCTTTGCGACCCAGGCACCCTTCAGCGCCCTTCTGGCCGTGGTATTTCTCGGGGAATCCATCGCCGTGCCGGTCGTCCTGGGGACCATTGCAGTGGTGACCGGACTGCTGGCCGCCAGCGGAGACTCGCTGCTGGAGGGGTGGCGCACCGAGCGGAAATTCCTCCTGGGATACCTGCTGGCGCTGTCGGCGGGGGCAGCGTATGGCAGCACCAACATCGTGTTCAAAAAGGCGGCGGAGCAACTGGACTCGCCGCTGGTAATCACTGCGCTGAGCCTGCTGGTCGGCCTGGCGCTGCTATTTCCCTTCACCGCCAGGTCTGCCAGCCGTGGTCAGAACCCCAGGAGCATGGCCGCCAACTGGCGCAGCCTGAGGTTTGTCGTCCTGGCAGGGCTGGCCGCGGGAGTGGGTGTCAACTCCCTTTACTTTGCCCTGCAGCGGGCCGATGTGGTAATCGTAGGCCCAATAGTCGCCGCCAATCCCCTGATTACACTGCTGATGGCCCACCTGTTTATCTCCAGGCTCGAGCAGGTCACGCCGCGTCTGGCCGCGGGAACCCTCCTGGCAGTCGTCGGCGTTATCCTGGTGGCGGTTAGCGACCAGCTATGACCACCAGTGCAGGACGACCATGACCGCCATCGGCCTCTCGTTCCTGGCCATCATGGGCTTCGGCAGCGCCACCATCTTCGCCCGCCTGGGCATGGGGAAGGTGGGGCCGATGCCGATTGTATTCATTTCCCTGTGCTTCAGCTTCGCCGCGTCCGGGATGCTGGCACTGGTCTTCGCCTTTTCCGACTTCGCCACACTGCCGCTGGTAGTGGTGGCATGGTGCGTGATGCTGGGCGCATTCAACTTCCTGGGCGGGCGCAACCTGTCCTACCTGGCTGTGGGGCGGATCGGGGCCGCCCGGGCCGGGGCCATAGTAGGCACCTCCGCGGTGTTCGCATCCATCCTGGCCATCACCATCACCGGAGAGCGGCCCCACTGGGTTGTGCTCATGGGCACCGTGGTCGTCGTCATGGGCCTGGCCACAGCTCTAGGCCGGAACATCATTGACAGCAGCAGGAGGCCATCCTCCGCTCATCCCCCTCCATCCTCCGCTGCTCATCCTTCTTCCTCCGCCGCCGCTCATCCTGAGCCTGTCGAAGGACGAGCACGAAGGGCCGCCCTCATAGGCTACCTGCTGGCCTTCGGAGCCGCCTGCTGCTACGGCACCACCAACGTTGTGGTGAAGCAGCTGACCATTGACTACACATCGCCCCTGGTGGTCGCCACCATAAGCCTGTTCTTCGGAGTGCTGATGGTGGCCCCGGTGGCGGCCAAGCAGGCGGTCGCCTCCCTGCAGCAGGTGCGCAGCTCGCCCGGCTTCTTCGTATATGCCGGGCTGTCCGGCCTCGCCGCGGCCACCGGCGTCAACTGCACCTACCTCGCCCTGCAGCGGGCCGATGTAGTGGTGGTCTCACCCATCGTCTCGGCCAACCCCCTGTTCACCCTGATAATTGCGGCCATCTTCCTCTCGGTGCAGGAAAACGTGAACCGCTGGCTGGTCATCGGCACGCTGATCACCGTAGGCGGCGTCTCGCTGGTGGTACTGGGCAGCCAGCTGTGACGGGCAGGTGGTATTCCCTCACCATGATTCGCCCAACGCGCCGCCAAGTGGCCCGCCCCCCACGCCTGTGGCATAATCGGGAAACCCAAATTGAGACACCACACTTGCACTGCGAGGAGGGGCCATGCCCGGACTGATTACCACCCACAAGATCAACCATGTCACCACCATGACCAAGGACACCGCCGTAGCCATGGAGTTCTACAACAACCTGCTGGGCATCAAGCAAATCGAGAGCCAGGTCGACAACCCCGAGATCACTTGGCTGCAGCTCGACAGCGGCATCATGGTGCACCTGATCGAGACCCAGGAGGCCCCGGCCAAGCCCGACCGCATCCACCACGCCTTTGAGGTCGAGGACTTCGAGGGAACCCGCGCCACCCTGGAGCAGAACGGCTTCGAGATCGAGCGCGAGGGCGTCCGCTACGACGGGCAGGCCTTCCTGTTCATCCACGACCCCGACGGCAACCGCGTCGAGTTCTGCACCGCCTCCGGCTACGCCCCCGCCCCTCCGCGCCCAACCAGCTGCTAGTGAAGACTGGAAGGAGTCCCCGGGGCACACTATCGTGTGCCCCTGCACGTAGACACTCATAAGCCCGGCTGCAGATATAGGCGAGGATGTTCCTATCCTAAGCTATATTAAGCGCCACCTCTGGGATTCGGTTCCGATTGCTTCGTAGGCCGCCGCAGGTCTGTTAAACTCGAGAAACCCATCGGGGATTTATGGTTTGCAACCGATGGGCTTTTGATACGGGGGTAGGGGTTGGTGTCAAGCTCCGTAACCTGCTGAATTGGATCTCAGTTTATGGATTCCATATGCTGCTTGAGTGGCTTGGGTTCAAATCAGAGAATGCCGAAGAGGAGGTGGCTATGATATCGAGTGTGGTTCGAATCCCCCGTGGTGTCCTGGGGTTCTTGGCGTCTGCACGCAAAGGTACCGAGGGCACTACTCAGGAGAGCTACCCCCACCATTATGTACGTCATGTACGTCGCTCGAAAAACCCTGTGAGTAACATGGACAACAAATTAGTCTAGGCTCTTTCGGAGACCAACCATGTTCGATAAGATTCAGCACATCGGCTACCTGACCTCCGACCTCGAGGCCGCCGTGGCTTGGTTCGAGCGCTCCTTCGGCGCCGTCAACGCCGGTGGCGGGCCGCTGTCGCCCAGCTACGCCGTGCCCAGCGGCGGGCGCAACGCCTACCTGCGCTTCGGACAGGCCGAGGCCGAGATCATCGAGCCCGAGGACAGGTCCGCAGTGGGCAGCAAGGTCCTCGACATGCACCATGTAGGCTACGTGGTCGATAACATGGAGCAGGCCGCCGACGATCTGCGCGCCCGCGGCTTCGCCTTCGGCAGCGACGAGCCTTTCGTAAACGTCTTCGGCCATCAGGTCTTCTACCTCGACGCCGGGACCACCAACGGCACCCTGGTGCATCTGACCCAGCTGGCGCCCGTTGCTCGTGAAACTCCCTCTCCCTCTGGGGGAGGGTCGGGGTGGGGGCGTGAGGTTGAGCGCATCGTCCACGCCGGCTACCTGGTACGGGACCTCGAGGCGGCCATCGACTGGTATGTGCAGCGCTTCTCCGGCACTCATGTGGGCGGAGGCGCCTCCCGCCGCGGCGGACGCAACGCCTTCGTCAACTTCGGCCAGGTGCAGGTGGAGCTGATCGAGCCAGGCGACCCCTCCATAATTCCCGAGGGCACCCACGAGATGGACCATGTCGGCTATGCCGTCGACGACATCCCGACCTGCATGCCCGAGTGCCAGCATCGCGGCCTGCAGTTCATCGCCGACACCCCAGCCACCAACTCCATCGGCCAGCAGGTACTCTACTTCGACACCGACACCAGCCTCGGCTCCCGAATGCACCTCACCCGCCTCCCCGACTGACGACAGTGATGCAGGGTTATGCCCTCAACACAACCCTTTCCCAGAGGGAGAGGGAGCTTGTGACATGACGCCGCCACGCAACATCATCCTCGTCGGGTTCATGGCCTCGGGCAAGACCAGCGTGGGTCGTGCCCTCGCGGAACGTACCGGCTGGACATTCATCGACGCCGACGACGCGATAGTGGCCCGCGCCGGCAAGCCCATCCACCGCATCTTCGCCGAGGACGGCGAGCCAGCCTTCCGGGAGTTGGAGAGCCGGGTCATCGCCGACCTGTGCGCCGGGGAGCGGCAGGTCATCGCCAGCGGCGGCGGCGCCTTCGTCAGCGAGCGGAACCGCGAGGTCATGCTGGCAGGTGGCCGCGTCTTCTTCCTCTCCGCCAGCCCCGCCGAAATCCTGCGCCGAGTCCAGGAGGAGGACGCCGGCGGCCCCATCCGCCCGCTGCTAGCCCCTTCGACAGGCTCAGGACAAGGTTACGACCCCGAGGCCCGCATCGCCGAGCTGCTCGCCCGGCGGATGCCAGCCTACGCGCAGGCCCACCACACTGTCGAGACGGATGCGTTGACGGCGGATGGGGTGGCTGGGCGCATAGTCGGAAATTGCGGGATAATGTTTTCGGGATAATGCCTGGAGGTTAGCTATGCTTGAACCAGACCTTGGCATCGCATACAAGTGGCGACCTATCGAACCGCCGAATTCTATTGGCAGTTCGTATGATTTTAGCGAGATTGACTCCCTTCACCGGCAGTGGTTAAGCATCAGAAAACGCCGTGAAGAGTCCAATCCGCAGATATATAAGGCGTTTTTGGAACGTCTGGAACGAAGCTGGGCAATCGAGACGGGAATCATAGAGGGTCTTTATACGCTGGATAAGGGAGTAACCGAAACGCTGGTTCAGCGAGGATTCAACGCGGAATTGATTGACCGCAGCGCCACCAACAAAGACCCCGCCGAACTGGTCAGGGTATTGCAAGACCATCAGGAAGCTACCGAAGGGGTGTACCGCTACATCCGAGAGGAACGACCGCTCACCAAGACCTTCATCCGGTCCTTGCATTCCGTTCTAACTCAGAATCAGCCAACATATACAGCCCGTGACCAGTTAGGCAACGTATTTGAGACACTGCTTGACCGCGGGGGATTCAAGAAGCTGCCCAACAACCCTACCCGGACCGACGGCAGGATTCATGAATACTGCCCGCCCGTACAGGTTGACAGTGAGATTGACAACTTGGTTGAGTGGCACGCAAAGCAAAGGTTGGAGGGTTATCATCCTCTGCTGGTCGCCGCATGGATGCATCACGCTTTCACCCAAATTCACCCCTTTCAGGATGGAAACGGACGAGTGGCGCGAGCGTTGCTTACTTGGCATATGGTTAGAGAGAATTATCTTTCTATAGTAGTTTCCCGGGATGACCGCGCTAGGTATATTGAGGCTCTGGAAGCTGCTGACCACGGCGATTTGGATGCTTTCGTTGATTTTCTTGTCCAGCTTGAAAGGAGGACTATACAAGGGGCTCTCGCCGAGCCGGAACCCATTGAGAGGTCACGGGTCATAAGCCAGGCAGCGAACAGTATCGCAAGGCAAATCCAACAGCGGGATAACGCCGAACAAAATCAGCTTCGCTCCGTTACCGAGGTAGGACAAACCCTACGTAACCGCGCAGCCGATTACCTTGTGGTTCAGGCAGAACAGCTGAGTCAGTCGCTCTACGAGTCGGATATGCCAATCCGGTATGCTATGGATGATGGAGGGCCAGGCAAACACGAGGGATGGTACCACGAGCAAGTAGTCCGAACTGCACAAGAAACCGGCCATTGGGTCAATATGAACGAACCCAGATTCTTCGTCAAGCTCTCGCTGATTCCGGACGGGCCGGGGCGTCATTCTGCTCTAACGTTCATTATTTCTCTGCACCATACTGGCAGACAGTTAACCGGGATAATGGCGGCAACCGCTTTTTTACAGGTTGATTTCTATCCAAACTATACATCCGAGACTTTGCCTACAGCATCGGGAGTAAATTACTGGATTTGCACCTACGACCCGTTTACCTTTACCTTCGAGAACGATACCAACTCCATTGAGCTTCGCTTCTTCGACTGGATTGAAGAAGCTCTGCTACGAGCATTGGACCATTGGCAGGACTTCTTAGGTTAACTTTCCGGGCAACCACAAGATATGGAGATATATTGATATGACCGACCCCAACCTGGCCGCCACGGTGCACCACTCCGGCGGCTCCTACCCCGTCGTTGCGGGGTGGGACATCCTGGACGACCTCGGCGAGCGGCTTGTCGATGTTGGCGTGAAGGGCGCGGCGTACATCATTACCGACGACAATGTGATGAACCCCTACGGCCGTCGCGTCCAGCGGTCCCTGGAGGCCGCGGGCGTGCCGACGCACTGCTTCGTCGTCCCCTCCGGCGAGTCCAGCAAGAGCTTCGAGCTGGCCCAGGCCATCTACGCGTGGCTGGCCGAGCGCAGGGCCGAGCGGGGCCACACCATCGTCAGCGTCGGCGGCGGTGTCCCAGGCGACCTGGGCGGCTTCATCGCCGCCACCTACCTGCGGGGCATGCCCTTCGTGCAGGTGCCCACCAGCATGGCCGCCATGGTCGACGCCTCCATCGGCGGCAAGGTGGCCATCAACCTGCCCGCCGCCAAGAACCTGGTCGGCGCCTTCTACCAGCCGAAGGGAGTCTTCGCCGACGCCTCCGCGCTGTCGACGCTGGGTAAGCGGGAGCTGGCGGAGGGCTGGGCCGAGGCCATCAAGCACGGCTTCATCCTCGACGCCGAACTCGTCGATGTCTTCGAGGAGCATGCCGAGGCCCTAATGGAGGTTGACCCGGAAATCTCCGCGGAAATCATCCGCCGCAGCATGGCCATCAAGGCCGAGGTCGTCAGCCAGGACGAGCGCGAGACCCTGGGCATCCGCATCCTGCTGAACTACGGCCACACCATCGGCCACGCCCTGGAGTCCTCCACCGAGTACGGCCGCTTCCTCCACGGCGAGGGCGTTTCCGTCGGCATGATGGGCGCCGCCCGCATGGCCGCCGAGATGGGCCTGATGCCCGCCTCCATCGTCGACCGCCAGCAGCGCCTGCTGGAGCGCTTCAGCCTCCCCATCAGCGCCCCCGGCGTCCCCGCCGAGGATGTGCTTACGGCGATGTCCCTAGACAAAAAGGTCCAGTCCGGCACCAACCGCTGGGTCATGCTGGAAGACGTCGGCCGCTCCGTAGTCCGCCAGGATGTGCCGTGGGAGTTGGTCGAGCGCACTGTGCGGGATTTGACGGGGTAGTCTGAACTGTGATTTTTTTGATTAGCTGATGGGCATGATTAGGAATGAATACCGGCACTCCGAAATGACCGGCAGGATCATCGGGTGTGCCATGGCGGTGCATTCCGCTCAGGATAGAGTCTGAACTGTGATTCTTGTGATTGGTTGATTGCCTTGATTAGGAGTGAGTACCGGCACTCCGAATTGACCGGCAGAGTCATCGGGTGTGCCATGACAGTCCATTCCGGTCAGGTTGGAGTCTGAACTGTGATTCTTGTGATTGGCTGATTGCCTTGATTAGGAGTGAGTACCGGCACTCCGAATTGACCGGCAGAGTCATCGGGTGTGTGATGGTGGTGCATTCCGCTCAGGTTGGTGTCTGAACTGTGATTCTTGTGATTGGTTGATTGCCTTGATTAGGAGTGAGTACCGGCACTCTGAATTGACCGGAAGGATCATCGGGTGTGCCATGGCAGTCCATTCCGGTCAGGTTGGAGTCTGAACTGTGATTTATTTGATTAGTTGATGGCCATGATTAGGAGTGAGTACCGGCACTCCGAATTGACCGGAAGGATCATCGGGTGCGCAATGACCGTCCATTCCGGTCAGGTTGGTGTCTGAACTGTGATTCTTGTGATTGGTTGATTGCCATGATTAGGAGTGAGTACCGGCACTCCGAATTGACCGGCAGGATCATCGGGTGTGCCATGGCAGTCCATTCCGCTCTGGGCAACGGCTTTCAGGAGGTCATCTACCAGAGGGCGCTGGAAATCGAAATGATGGATCAGCACCTTTCTTTCAGCCGCGAACAGGAGATGCCAATCTACTACAAGGGGCAGCAAATAGGTTCTCGCCGCGTGGATTTCCTCGTGGAGAATGCCGTCTGCGTGGAACTAAAAGCCATTGCCAAGCTGGAGGACATACACTTGGCCCAGGCAATCAATTACCTGGAAGCATTCGATCTAGAAGTCGGATTGCTCATCAATTTCGGAGCAAGAAGCCTCGAGTTCAAGCGAGTAACCAACAGTAAACTCAACCAGAAGAATCAGCGAAATCCAAAAATCAAATAAATCACAGTTCAGACAACTCAGCCGAAGCAGCCCTACAGTTCCACCGACTCGCCAACAGTAAACTCAACCAGAAAAATCAGCGCAATCCCAAAATCAAATAAATCACAGTTCAGACTAATGCCCTTCCCCGCGATGCGGCAGCGGGCCCTTCGCCCGAGCCATCATCACCAGCAGCGCGATGCACATCCCCCCGCCGCTGCCCAGCAACACCACCGACGCGACATCAGACAGCACGGCCGCTCCGGGCACCGCCTGCGACGCCTCCTCCAGAGCCACCGCGACCGCTCCGGTCATGATCAGCAGACCGTACAGGAACCGGATGCGCGACGCCTCAATCCGTCGCGTCGCGCTGGCCCCCAGTTGCGAGCCTATGGACGCCGCCGCCAGCATCAGTACCGCCATCAGCGGGTCCACCCGGTCCGAGAGGGCGTAGGCAAAGCTCCCCACCGACCCGGTGATGATTATCTGGAACAGGTCCGTGCCGATTGCAATGGTGGTCGGAATCCCCAACACGAATATCAGCACCGGCATCAGGATGAACCCGCCGCCCGCCCCCAGCAGCCCGGCGATGAACCCAATGCCGAATCCAATGCCCACGGGCACGAACACTGATATGCGCTCGATCCCCGAAACCGGCAGGGCAACATAGGTGGAAATGCCACCCACGCCCGGAATGCCCACCCGGTGCGGCGGTATCCGGAGGGATCGGACTCGCTGGGCCAACCCGGCCGTGGTGATGTCCTCCCCGCGGCCTATCCTTCCTCCACTGCGCAGCCAGGTTCGCCAGAAGTCGTAGAGGATGAACAGCCCGAGGGACGCCAGGAACCCGACATAGATGTAGCGGATCACGGGCCCGGCGATGCCCGCAGCCTCCAGGGTGGAGTTCACCCACTCCGCCAGGAATATCGCCGGGATGGTGCCGGTCACCATCAGCACGCCCAGCTTGAAGTCCACATTGCCCAGGTTGCGGTGCTTCAGGGTGTTGATGATCGAGGTCCCCATCACCAACGTGAGCCCGGTCCCCACGGCATACACCGGGGGCACTCCGAACACCAGCAGTCCTCCTGTGATCAGGAACCCGCCGCCCACACCGAAGAAGCCTCCCAGCATCCCGACGATCAGCCCGAGAAACACCAGGAGCGCCGGATGGATGACCACATCGGCGTTAGGAAAGTACATCGTCGCCTTCCGCCCGCGGTTGCTCCCTCCGGAAGACGGCGGCAACTCGAAACACCCCTGCCCAGAACACGGTGAGCGTCAAGGCGGTTGTGGCCATCACTCCAAGCACGAACACTGCCCACAACAGGGGCTGCCCGGAACTCAGAGCCGTGAGAAATTCGTTCATATCTGCATTGGGCTATACTGCGAAGAGACTAGGGGATGATAAAGCAATTCCCGCCCATCGGATAGGAGACATGGCAGATCACGCCTTTTCCTTCGAGCTACAGCACACCGACGGACCGGCCCGCGCCGGCGAGATCCGCACACCCCACGGCCCTGCGCCCACGCCGCTGTTCATGCCGGTCGCGACCCAGGCAACGGTCAAAGGGCTGACGCCGGAGGAGGTCTCGGAAGTCGGCGGTCAGGTCGTTCTCAGCAACGCCTACCACCTGTACCTGCGGCCCGGCGTCCAGACCGTCAACGCCCTCGGCCAACTGCACGGTTTCATGCGCTGGAAGGGCCCCATCCTAACCGACAGCGGCGGCTTCCAGGCCTTCAGCATGGGCTCCCTGCGCAAGGTGACCGACGAGGGCATCCGTTTTCGCTCCCACCTCGACGGCAGCGAGCACCACTTCACACCGAATCTGGCGACGATGAACCAGATCGGCCTGGGCGCCGACATCATCATGTGCTTCGACCAGTGCATCGCCTACGGTGCCTCCGAGAAGGAGGTCCGGCAAGCCATGGATCGCACCCACCGTTGGGCCGCCGAGTGCCATCGCGTGCACCGGGACTCCGGCGCCTGGCCCAGCCAAGCGCTGTTCGGCATCGTGCAGGGCGGCACCTTCGATCACCTGAGGGACGAGTCATCCGAGGCCATCAGGGCCATCCCATTCGACGGCTACGCGGTGGGCGGCCTCGCCGTGGGCGAGGACAAGGAGCAGCTCTACGGCTTCACGAAGCAGGTAGCGTCGCTACTGCCGGAAGACAAGCCCCGCTACCTGATGGGAGTCGGCTCACCAGAGGATCTGGTCGAAGGGGTGGCCCGGGGCATCGACATGTTCGACTGCGCCCTGCCCACCCGCGTGGCTCGCAACGGCGCCATGTTCACCCCCGACGGCCGCATCGACGTCAAGAAGAAGCGTTTCTCGGAGCAGCACGGCCCGGTGGACGAGGAATGCGACTGCTACGGCTGCGCCAACTACTCCGCCGCATACATCCACCACCTGTTTCGGGCACGTGAGATTCTCGGCCTACGCCTCGCCTCGGCCCACAACCTGCGCTTCGTGCTGCAGTTGATGGAGCGAATCCGCGCCTCCATCCTCGAAAACCGCTTCGAAAGCTTCAGCCGCGATTTCCTGGGCCGGTACCGTCCCACCAACGAGGCCTCGAGGCAGGAACACAAGCTGCGTTGGCTCCAAGAAAGAAGATGAATTCAGGAAGTGGTGCTGGCACCACCCGCATCCGCTTCAGTCATCGGCTGCAGTATGTCCAGCAGAAGGGCCACCTCGTCCAGCCCCTGTCCTATGTCATCGGAACTCAGAAAAATCCGGCGTGTGTAGTAGTACCCGTGTAGCTCGTTGGCGGCGCGACGCAGGTTGCGCAAACGGGGATCCCCTGAAACATCCTGGGCTTGACGCATCACGGTAAAGAATTCGTCATGCCTCTTGTATTGCCAGCCTCGCGCTTCGGCCACCGCCTTGGCCATCCACGCCGCTGCTCCCCACCCTTTCTCTGAAGCCTGGTGCAAATCCCCGGCGGCCAGGTACCCCCGCCCTTTATCCAGAAACTCCCTGGACTGCCGGGCAAAGTCTGCAACAGCATTTTCGCCCTGTTCGAAAGGCTCCATCGGAACGGATTGAGTCATGGAACAACCCTGATACCAAAGGATGGGATTAAAAGGACAAAGAGCGCCCCGGTCGGGCGCTCTAGCGATTCACTTGGGTGGTAAGGGGTCAGCGGCCGCCGGCCACCGCAGGCACGATGCTAACCTCGTCTCCCGTGCTCATCGTCGTGTCCAGGCCGTCAAGGAAGCGCACATCTTCGCCGTTCAGATAGATGTTGACGAAGTAGCGCAGCTCGCCGTTCTCGTCCAGCAGGCGGTCCTTGAAGCCGGGGTATGCCCCTTCCAGCTCATCGACCATGGCCCCTAGGTTACCCGACTGCACCTCAACCTTGTCCTGCCCGTTGGTCATCCGCCGCAGCGGGGTGGGAATGCGAACCATGACGCTCATTAATGGAACTCCTGAGAGTAAGCTGATAAAGGGAAATCCGTCTATCTCAACAAGATTCGTGCACCATATTTCCTAGCCGCGCCTAATCTAGCTCCCGACAAAACGGCTGGCAAACACAGCTACGATCAACGCACCACTGGCAGCCAATATCGTGTAAAAGAGACGGTCTACACGTCGGTTCAACTCGTGCTGCCCCTGCTTCAAGTCCTGTTGACCAACAAGCAGTGCATCTGCAGTACCCTCCAGCCGCCCAATTGCCCGCCATATATCAGACAGCTCGGAAGAGGAAGCACCTACGGGAGGACTAGAAGGCGTGGGGTCTGTAGTGGTAGTCATGAGTTACCCTTTCCTTCTCTACTAACCCTGCAGCGCCGCCTCGAAGGAAGTGATCGTCGGCTTGATCGTCAGCGGGTTGACCACCTCGCCCTCCACCGCCTCCTGGGTCTTCAGACCGTTGCCGGTGATGTAGACCACCGTCAGTTCGTCGGCCCCGATGGCGCCCTGCTCCGCCAGGTGGGCCAGGGCCGACACGGTCACGCCGCCAGCCGTCTCGGTGAAGATGCCCTCCGTCTCCGCCAGCAGCCGGATGCCGCTGACTATCCGGTCCTCCGGCACCGCGTAGGCCGAGCCGCCCGAGTTGTTGATCACCCGCAGTGAGTATATCCCGTCGGCCGGGTTGCCGATGGCCAGCGACTTGGCCAGGCTGTCGGGACGCACCGGCGTGATGCGCGCCTCGTCGTTGTCCCACGCGCTCACGATGGGCGAGCATCCCTCGGCCTGCGCCATGTGCATCCGCGTGGTGACCGCCGGATGGTGCACCGTGTTCTGGTCCGGGCCGAATGAGCTTGCCTCCACTCCGTCCAGCATTCCCAGGCAGGCCAACTCGTTGAAGCCCTTCCATATCTTGGTGAACATCGCGCCGGAGGCCGACGGCACCACCACATGGTCGGGCACCCGCCAGCCCAGCTGCTCGGCCACCTCGTACCCCAGCGTCTTGCTGCCCTCGGCGTAGTACGGGCGCATGTTGATGTTCACGAACGCCCACTTGTAGTCTTCGTTGTCGGCCAACTCGCTGCACAGGCGGTTCACCTGGTCATAGGTGCCGTCCACCGCCACCAGGGTGGGGCCGTAGATCGCCGCGCCGATGATCTTGCCCCGCTCCAGGTCGGAGGGGATGAACACGACGGCCTTCATGCCCGCCCGGGCGGCGTGGGCCGCGACGCTGCAGGCCAGGTTGCCGGTGGAGGCGCAGGAAATCGTCTCGAATCCAAACTCCAACGCCTTGGTGGCCGCCACGGAAACGACCCGGTCCTTGAAGGAGAACGACGGGTTCACGCTGTCGTTCTTGATATACAGGTTGTTCAGCCCCAGCCGCTTGCCCAGGTTGTCGGCCTTGAGCAGTGGGGTGTAGCCCGCCATGATGTCAACGCGGTTTTCGCTGTCGGCAGGAAGAAGATCGGCGTAGCGCCAGATGCTCAACGGCCCGGCTTCGATGCGGTCCCGGCTCACCACCTCGGAGATGGTGGCGTAATCGTAGACCACTTCCAGCGGGCCGAAGCAGAAATCGCAGACGTTCAGGGGATCGGCAGGCTGCTCTCGCCCGCACTCACGGCATTTGAGACCATTAACGAAAGCCACTGCCCTTGGTTCCTCCTCTCCGGCGTGAAACCGGAGTCTCTTGAGCTTGTCGAAGGACGGGGCGAGTTAAGGCTTCTCCCCACCACGGCAGGCGCAAAAAACGCCTGACACACTCCGCCCAGGCTTCCGGCGATGGTAGCAAAGCCCCCTACCCTTGTCAATTGGATTGCCAGCTCTGGGCATAGTAGCTAGCATGTGGCGATTGGCATTAACTCAGCACTCCCGAGGTAATCGCCGTTGAGAGTCCTGTTTCTGGATGAGTCCGGAGATAACAACCTCAAAGCTATAGATCCCGACTATCCCATCTTTGTGCTAGGAGGGGTCATTGTTGGAAGGGAGTATGCCTTTTGCCAGCTTACTGATGCACTCAATGAATTCAAACAGCACTTCTTCGGTCGAACTGACATAGTCCTGCACGCGGCCGACATCACTCGCAACCGAAACGGCTTCGAGAATCTTCGGACCCCTGATGTGCGCTCAAGGTTCTACGATGGGTTGAATTCCATGATGCAGGAGCTTCAGTATGAGGTGTTGGCTTGTGTCATTCTCAAGAACGACTATCTTGAGAGATACGGAGTTGATGCCATTGACCCATACCGGCTGGGACTTCGCGTTATGACGGAGTTACTTCTTGATGTTGTGGGGCTACAACCCAAAGGCGGAACCATAGTTGCGGAAAGGCGTGGAGAAGCCTTGGACCAGGATGTCCGGGAAACTTGGGAAATGCTTAAGGAGCGAGGCTCGCTTTATGCCGAGGCGGAAGCAATCCGAAACTCGATCCAAGCACTAGACCTGAGGGGTAAACAGGAAAACATCGCAGGATTACAGCTAGCCGACCTTGTTGTTGGAACGATAGGACGCCACTTCCTGGGGAAGCAGGACAAAGAAGACTGGCGGATCGTCGAGAGGAAACTCTTTCGCAGCTCACTCGGAGATGGAAGAGACGAAGGAGTAGTCGTTTTTCCCATACAGTAAGGCCAACCCCCGCTACGCAGAAGTTGGCCCTTTCCCTCCTACACCTGGGAGGGGTGAGTGGCTTCCGCTACGCAGTTGCCATCCCACACAGACAGGGTATACCGCGTCGGTATACACGTCAATCCAAACTGACCCGGCGATTTCTATTCCCCTTAGCCCCCATATTTGGCCGAGCTCCCATATTTGGGCCTCCCCGTATCTGGTGGTATAATCTGCGCGGCTTCCGGGCCGCCGGAAATCGGCCCCAGACCACCAGACCCCGGTTCGAGGAAAACCTGTGGACCAGGTACGCCGGTACATCGCCTTCATACAGGAGTACTCCCTCCCCCTGATTATCGGCGTCGTCGCCGGGCTGGTCTGGGCCAACATCGACTTCCCCAGCTACCACGAGGTCGTCGAGTTCGACTTCTGGAACTTCGGCAAGGGTCCGTTCCTCGACGACGGCGATCACCATGACCTCAACGACTTCTACATCTTCGGCAAGCATGTAACCGTCCACTTCCTCGTCAACGAAGTATTCATGGTGTTCTTCTTCGGCATCGCCGCCAAGGAGATCACCGAGTCGATCCTGCCCGGCGGGGCGCTGAACCCCCTCCCCAAGGCCATCAACCCCATCATGGGCACCCTTGGCGGCGTGTTCGGTCCGGTGGGGCTGTTCATACTACTGGCTGTCATCTTCTACGGCGGCACCGATGACCTCGGTAGAATGATGTTCCCGGCCGAGGGCGTCCTCGGCGGTTGGGCCATCCCTACCGCCACCGACATTGCCTTGGCCTGGCTGGTGGCCCGCGTGATCTTCGGGGCCCGGCACGCGGCGGTGAACTTCCTGTTGTTGCTGGCGGTGGCCGACGACGCCATCGGCCTCGTGATTATCGCCGTGTTCTACTCGGACAACGTGCAGCCCCTCTGGCTGCTGTTGACACTGGGAGGAATGGTCGCGGCCTACGTCTTCCGGAGAATCGGCATCACTTGGTGGCCGGTGTATATCCTGATCGCAGGCGGCATGAGTTGGGTGGGGCTGGTCAAGACAGGCGTGGAGCCAGCCTTGGCGCTGGTGGTGATCGTGCCGTTCCTGCCTGCCCTGCAGGCTGCGACCCATCAAGACGAGGAGTCTGAGCCGCACGGCGGGCACGAAGCGGCGGAGGAAATCACTGCCCACGCCGCTGCCGGCCACGGCCACGCCCTGGGCACCCTGGAGAAGTTTGAGCACCACCTGAAGCTGCCAGTCGACTTTGGCCTCTTTTTCTTCGCCTGGGCCAACGCCGGCGTCGCCTTCGGCAACATCAACCAGGTCACCCTGATGATCTTGCTCTCCCTCATCGTCGGAAAGACCGTTGGCGTATCGCTGTTCTCCTTCGTCATGTCCAAGGCCGGTTTCCCGCTGCCCGAGGGCATGGGCATCCGCCACCTGATGGTCGCGGGCATGATCGCGGGCCTGGGACTGACGGTGGCCCTGTTCGTTGCCAACAAGGCCTACGACGGCACCGAGTTCCTGGACCCCGGCAAGATGGGCGCGGTCTTCAGCGTTATCGTCGGAGCGCTGGCCTTCTTCTTCGCCCGCGGCATCGGCATCCGCCGCGAACGAGACTAGCAGAACCAGGCAGGCTACCCGGAGCACAGGGTCTCAGGAGTCCGACCTCTGTGCTCTTTTCTTTCAACCTATGAAACTGGAGAAGACGAAATGATCGGCGTACTCACCCACCATTGGGCCAAGCCCGACAAGATCGAGGAAGCAAAGACCCTCCTGGATGGAAACGGCATCGCCCAGAGCAAGGCTCCGGGCTTCGGAGCCCGCCAGACCTTCATATCCCTGGCCGACGCCACCAAGATCTCCACCCTGGTCACCTGGGACAGCAACGAGATTTACGACGCCTGGCGGGCCAGCCCCGAGCGCGCCGTGGCCATGGCCGGAGCTGAGGAGCTGTGGGCCCAGCCACCCCAGTCCGAGCGCTTCGACATGGTCGACTAGCACGGCCGGGTTATCCGGGTAGCTTTTCCTCGACCGGGGACTGGCCTTCCGTGTGCTAGAATCCGAACATAGAGCCCTGTCTGCATCCTACGGTGGTTGTAACCGCAAGATGACCGTGCCTGTTTCCAAGAAAGCCATCAGATACAAGATGCTGCCCTACCGCATGGGAGGGCCGATCGACTATGCCAGCCTCGAATTCGACGCATGCGAAATGGAAGTGCCGCCGGACCACATGGAGCAGAACAGGGAAATCCGCGAGGTTATCAACCTGCTCACCGCCCGTTTTACCGACTTTGATCGCAGGCCGGACGTCTTTCTCGACACCGACACCAACATCTGCTACGACCCAACTAACCTGAACACCCGAGTAGCGCCTGATGTTTACATCACTTTCGGCGTGGATGCGGAAGCCATCCGCCCCCGCAGGATCTACCTGCCCTGGGAAGTCGGGAAGGTCCCTGACTGGGCACTTGAAGTGGCTTCCGAGAGCACCCGGCGGGTCGATATCAACAATAAGCCCGCGATCTATCAGAGGGTAGGGGTTCCCGAGTTTTGGCGCTTCGACCCCAGCGGCGGCAGGTACTACGGCTTCGCTCTCGACGGCCTCCGGATGGTGGACGGCGAGTACCGGCCCATTGAGCTGACCACCGAACCCGACGGCATCCTCAAGGGCTACAGCGAAGTCCTCGAACTCAGCCTCGCTTGGGACGAAGGCCAGCCCCGCTTCTACGACCCGGCAACCGGCGCCTACCTCGAGACCTGGCAGCAGGACCGCGACGCACTGCGGGCCGAACGCCAAGCTCGCGCCGCCGACCAGGAGCGCATCCGGCAGCTAGAAGAGGAACTGCGCCGCCTACGCCCCGACGGCTAGCCACCCCAGCACAAGGAGCACCTGATGAGCCGCAGAAGTATCTGGGCCTGGGGACTGGAGCAGGACGAACCCACGGAGCAGCAGGTGCGCGAGGCCGCCGCACGCCTCTCCCAACGCTACGGCGTCGAGGTCGCGCCGGTCATGCCCCCACGGGCCGATGACCTCCGCCTGCGCTCCCCACGCATCACGCCGCCCGCGTCCCTCGCCGCCATCTGCGCCACCGACGACCACGACCGCGCCGTCCACACCTACGGCCGCAGCTTCCGCGACCGCATCCGGGCCTACAACCTCCAGTTCCCCAACCCGCCGGACATCGTCGCCCACCCGACCACCGAGGACGAAGTCACGGCGGTCCTTGACTGGTGCTCATCCTCCGGCCACGCTGCCATCCCCTACGGCGGCGGCAGCTCCACCGTCGCCGGCTTCGAGCCCCCCGACAGCTACGACGGCATCGTCACCATAGACCTCTCCGCTCTCGACCAGGTGCTGGAGGTCGACGAAGTCTCCCGCGCCGCCCGCATTCAGGCCGGAGCCTACGGCCCGGGCCTCGAGGCGCAGCTCCGCCCTCACGGCTTCACCCTGCGCCACTACCCGCAGAGCTTCGAATTCTCATCCCTCGGCGGCTGGATCGCCACCCGTTCCGGGGGACACTACGCCACCAACCACACCCACATCGACGACTTCGTCGAGTCGGTCCGCATGGTCACACCCACCGGCGTCTGGGAGTCCCGCCGCCTCCCCGGCAGCGGCGCTGGCCCCAGCCCCGACCGCATGGCCATCGGCAGCGAGGGCATCCTCGGCATCATCACCGAGGCCTGGATGCGCATCCAGGGCCGCCCCCAGTACCGCGCCTCCGCCGGCGTCACTTTCCCCACCTTCATGGCCGGGTCCGAGGGCGCCCGCCGCGTCGTCCAGGCCAAGCTCTGGCCAGCCAACTGCCGCCTCCTCGACCCCGGCGAGGCCCAGGCCGCCGCTGGCATGGACGGCTCCCGCGCCCTTCTCATCATCGGCTTCGAGTCCGACCAACTGCCCCAGGACGACAACATCCGCACGGCCGTCGCCATCGCCCGCGACGCCGGCGGCACCATCAACGAGGCCGACATCCGTGTCTCCTCCCCCGATACCCGCGGCGACGACTCTTCCGGGGACACCGGACGCCAGGGAGCGGTCGGCGCCTGGCGCAATGCCTTCCTCGGCGCCCCATACCAGCGCAACATCACCACCGGCCTGGGGCTGGTCGCCGAGACGCTGGAGACCGCCATCACCTGGGACCGCTGGTCCGCCATGGACGAGATGGTGCGCGGCGCCCTGCAGGAAACACTAAATCGCGTCTGCGGCGGCGGCTCGGTCTCCTGCCGCTTCACCCATGTCTACCCCGACGGCCCCGCGCCCTACTACACTTGGGAGGGCATGGGACGCCGCGGCGCCGAGCTGGAGATGTACGCCGAGATCAAGCAGGCCGCCTCCGACGCCATCATGGCTGCCGGCGGCACCATCACCCACCACCACGCCGTCGGACGCCTCCACCGCCCCTGGTACGACCAGCAGCGCCCCGAGCCCTTCGCCGAGGCCCTGAAAGCCGCCAAGCGCGCCCTCGATCCCAACGGCGTCCTCAACCCCGGCCTTCTCGTTGACGCGTAGCCAGTGGATCCGCAGGCGCCCACAGTCTCCGCACAAGAAGCGCTGTTACGCAATCACCGATGAGTGAATCATTAGGTAAACATTCCGACAACAAATACCCGTCATTCCCGCGCCCCCCGTCATTCCCGCGAAAGCGGGAATCCAGAGGGATAATTCCCTACAGGGCGAAAAAGGGAACTCTTGCACTGGATTCCCGCGAAAGCGGGAATGACGGTAAGGTTTAGCAATTCATTCACGCATCAGTGAAACCTGTCCCCTCCCCCTGAGGGTGAGGGTTAGCGTGGGGGTGAACTTTCTACCGGCCCTACTCCAATCACGACATGAGCAATACAGCACCGGGAGATAACCCCACCATGCTCCACACCCGCTTCACCGACCTCTTGAACCTCGACTACCCAATCATGAACGCGCCCATGAGCAACCACAGCGGCGGCCAGCTGGCAGCGGCGGTGTCGCTGGCCGGTGGCCTGGGCACCTTCGGAGGCACCAACGACCTCGGCCCCGATTGGTTCCGGCAGCAGATCGCCCAAATCCGCAGCTCCACCGACCGCCCCTTCGGCGTCGGGTTCATTACCCAGCTCATCGAGTACAACACCACCAACATCGAGATCGCCCTCGATGAGCGGGTGCCCGTGTTCATCTTCTCCTTCGCCGACCCCGACCCCTGGGTGCGGCGCGCCAAGGATACCGGGGCAGTCGCCATCTGCCAGGTGCAGTCCCTGGACCTCGCCCGGCAGGCGGTCGACGCCGGGGCCGACATCCTGATGGCCCAGGGCAACGAGGCCGGCGGACACACCGGAGAGACCAACCTCCTGCCCCTGCTGGTCGATCTCGCCGAGCTCTACCCCGACATCCCCGTGCTCGCAGCCGGCGGCATCACCAGTGGCCGCGCCCTCGCTGGCGCCATCGCCGCCGGAGCCGACGGCGCATCCCTCGGCACAGCCTTCCTCGCCACTCCCGAGGCCGTCGAGGTGCCCGACACTTTCAAGGAACAAGTCGTACAGTCCGACGGACAGGACACCATCTTCACCCGGCTCTACGACCTTCTGGGCACGCGCCCCTGGCCCGACCGCATCGCCGGCCGCGTCTACCGCAACCGCCTGGTCCGCCAGTGGGACGGCCGCGACGCCGAGATACTGGCCAACCGCGAGGAGCTGGCCTCCGATGTCGCCGCCGGCCGGGCCCAGGCCGACACCGAGCTCTCGGCGGTCTACATGGGCCAGGGAGCAGGCCACATCAACGCCATCCGTCCCGCCGCCGAGGTCATGAACGACATCTGTGAAGGCGCCGAATCCATCCTGAGCCAGCTGCCAGACCGGCTGAAAATATAAGTTACCTCTGCTATTTAGAACCTCGGAGTCTTCGATTTTTTCTACCATAACAGGCACCATCACGTTGGCTTAGTGGCGCTTCGTTCCTTCGTGATTTCGCTGTCAGACTAAAGGACCCAGAGGCAGCTTAATTCAGAAATCTCAAGACAGCTTCTGCCTGTTCCTTAAGTGCAACTCTTGAGTCTTCAAGACCTGATGGCAGCGTAGTGAATTCAGCCGCGCGCTGTGTCATATCGCTCAGCGTCTCGGCGGTTTGAAATTCGACCGACATTTCACCAACACTATGGATAATACCAATAGGAAGAAACGGTACAAACTTCAAAGGCAACTTCAAATCAGTTACTGCTGCCGCTTCCCCAAATGTAGGATGAACCTCATTGTTGGCGATGCGGCAAAAGAGCATGTCGGAGTCTGTAGCTTTTGCTAACTTGTCAAGGGTTCGAGGCCCATCCCTTCCAGTCCACATGTAATCCTGACCCCATTTACCAATAAGGTTTTTGTATAGATCCTTCAGACGGTCAATTTCTTCTTGGGAGTACTCTTTTGGCTTCCCTTTTCGGACGCAGGTGTTATTAAACTCCTCCCAGCGCCGCACAGTGGCACGAATGACCGAATGGATCGCAAAGAGGCAGGGTAAATGATCTTTTGACTCGCTCTTCGCAATGTATCGGCAGATCACATGGGTTTCAAATAACGACCGCCACAAGCTGAGGGCTTGGCTTCCAAGGCTTTTCTCACTCAGCAAAGCCACCCCATTGGCATCTTGGACAGCCTTGCGCAAGATGTTCACGTACACCCATCCCTTGACGCTACCCGAAGCGCAAGAGCCACTCTCGTGCTCCTGCAAGATAGAGTTGTAATTCATGATAGTTGGTGGGCGGAGGTGATCATTAAGGTAGGCGGCAAATCTAGCGGTCGACCTGATCAACGAACCCAGCAGCAGCAGGCGGGAATCGTCCCACGGCAAAGGGGTATCCCGTTTCTCCAATTCTCCCTCAAGCCAAAAATTCTTCACAAAACACCCCCCAATTCCATGTAACACCATTTAACCAGAAACCGAGCCTTCCAGCCGTTAAGCAATTCGCTACTCAGTCCATCTCAACCGCTGGCGCCAATGCAATCATCCACTGCACACACCGTAGCCCACCTCGGAGTCCCCGATGACCTCTACACAACTGGGGAATAGCCGCAGCGCCACCATATCGGCCGCCGTCGCCCACATGCTGGCCTGGACCGCGTTCCTGGGAATTATTCTCTGGCCCTGCGCATACCGGGGCGAATCGGTAACCCCGTTCAACCCCCAGGAGGCCGGGGCGGCGGCAGGCGAGCCGGTGCAACTCTGCGCTTCGTTCGTCGAGGTAAATGGCCTTGGCGTGCTGTTTCCCCTGTTCATTCCCGTCTTGCTGACCGCGGTATTACTCTTCCTTGCCTTGACCAGGATTCAATGGCGAGTCGGAAGCACTCTGATACTGTGGCTCGTCGTGGTCGCACTTCTCGCCTTTTGCGTACTGGCCTCTTTGTCCTTCGGCGTTCTGTATCTACCTGCAGCACTGGCATCGGTCGTCGCCGCCATCCTCTACACGCCGCGCCGACTGAGTTAACGACATGCAAGTGGGAGGGTGAGGGTGTTCCCCTTTTTCAAATCCCCTCTCCCTCCGGGAGAGGGTTAGGGTGAGGGCGTCCCCCTTCTCCAACCAGCACCTCAGCGCCGCATCCCCAACAGCCCTGGCCCGATAGACCCTATCCGGCCCATCCCCGAATCAAAAAAACACAGTTCAGACTTCCCGCCAACACTGCGCCGCCCCACAGCGCTTTTCCAAAGTCGCGGAAAAGCTAGTCCCATATCATCCTGAGCTTGTCGAAGGATACCGATTCCAACGGGAGATGGTTCGACAAGCTCACCATGAGATTGGAGGCATTGACTTTGAGAAAGCCGTGGCCGCCCCGTAACATCGTTGAAACAAATAGGGCCCAGGAGTAGAATTAGCCATTCCCAGAGACTTGCACCCTAGGCGGCTTTTGATGTTCGGTCTCGGCATGCGGCCAGAAGGGCTGGTAATTGGCAAACGCCAGGTCCACTACGCTTGGGTCATTGTCGGCGTCGCTACGGTCATGTGGATGACCAGCTCCAGCATGCGCTTTGCCGTTCCTATTCTGGTGCCGCGGATGGAAGAAAAGTTCGGCTGGTCAATTGGCGCTATCACCTTGGGGTTCACCATCCAGTGGCTACTTTCCGCCACCCTCAGTCCGATATGTGGCTGGCTGAGCGACCGCTACGGTGTGCGACGGGTGATGTGGGGCGGCGGCCTGATGTTCATGCTCGGCATGGTCATGACCGGATTCATGGGCGGCCTGTGGGAATACTACCTTTACTTCGGCCTGGTGCTGGCTGTCGGCACGGCATCCTTCCAGGTAACCCTGGTCTCCGGAGTCACCCTCTGGTTCCGCAAGAGGCTGGGACTGGCCATGGGCATCCTGCAGGCCCTTCAGGGCTTGGGAACGGGACTGGCCATCCTGATGGTATACCTCCTCTATGACCGGTACGGCTGGGAGATTACCTTCCTGATTCCGGGGATAGCCGGCGGAATCATCCTGCTGGCCCTCACCAATTGGTTCTACAACGAGCCGGCCGACCGGGGCATCACCCAGTGGGGAGCCCCCGAGGATGAGCCGGTGCGCCGTCTTCAGAATAACGCGGTTGCCAAGCTCCGCACCGGAGTCTTCCTTAAACAGGTGCAGAAGACTTCGGCTTTCTGGAATCTCGCTGCCATCCATGGTCTGGGCTGCGCCGGACACAACGTCATCCTGATCCTGCTGGTTGCCATCGCCGAGAATTCGGGAATTCAACCGGCACTGGCAGCGACGGTCTACCTGACCCTCACCCTGGTGAGTGCCGCGACCCGCTTCGCTACCCCTGTCCTCGCCGACATCATCGGCAGCAAGTGGGTGATGTTGGTCTGCTTCGCACTCCAGACATTCCCGATCCTGATTCTAATGGTGGCCGGCGACAGCGTGGGCCTCTACTTCCTGTTTGCCGTGCTGTTCGGCATTGGGATGGGCGGCGAGATGACCGCCTTCCCCATCATCAACCGCCAGTATTACGCCGACGCCCCCACGGCCACGGCCTACGGGTGGCAGATGATGGGCGCCGGCTTGGGCATGGCATTGGGCCCGGTGTCGGCGGGGTTCCTGCGCGACATCACCGGCACCTATGTCTCCTCCCTCTGGCTGTCTTTCGGTCTCAGCATCTTCGCGGTCGTTGCCATTCTGTTCCTGCCCAACACCAAGCGGCTGCAGCTGCCCGACTGGGAGGAAGCCCTGCCGCCCGAGGCCCGCGGCAACGTCATCAGGGGCCAGGGGGCCACAGTGGAAACGCCCGAAGTGACTCCCTCCGGACTCCCCGCTCCGGCCGCGGGCGGCGACGGCGATGGGGACGGAGACTAGCCGCTGGCCCTTGCCCTGACCGCTCCCGTACCAATATGCTTCGTTCCCTCTCCCTTTGGGAGTGGGATAGGGTGAGGGCGTAAATGTCCGCCCCGACCATCTCCGCCACCGAGCTCGGCGGCTACGCCGGCTTCGGCTTCTGCGCCCGCTGCGCCTGGATCAGGATGCATGTGAGGCAACTCCCGTGGCAGGGCTTCCCCGGCATCTTCAGCAGCATCGACCGCTACACCAAGCAGGTCGTACTGTCTAACCTTGAACGCGAGGGCCGTCTCCCCCTGTGGATGGAAGGCATCGGCGAAACCGTCGAACACCTCGACCCGCCCCACTGGTCAAAGTTCCATGCCTCCGACGAGACCACCGGCGCGATCCTCCGCGGCGAGGCCGACGCCATCTTCCGCCTCGCCGACGGCAGCTGCGCCATCGTCGACTACAAGACCTCCCGCTACAACCCCGACAACCGTAGCCAGCACCGCGTCTACCGGGCCCAGCTCAACGCCTACGCATGGATCGCCGCCCGGCTCGACTTCCCGCCGGTCTCCCGCCTGGCCCTCGCCTACATGGAGCCAGCCACTGATGACGAAGCCATCAGCGCACCGGGCGTGCTGAACGATAACGGCTTCGCTCTCTCCTTCCGGCCCCGCATCGTCGATGTCGACCTCGACCCCGAGCGCCTGATCCCGCCGCTCCTTCGCAAAGCCGCCCGCATCCACTCCCTGCCCACCCCGCCCGAACCCCGCAACAACTGCCGGGACTGCGCCGCCCTCGAGGGTCTGCTGACCAAGCTGGGACCCCAGGGATGATGTAGTAGAATCGACTTGAACCATCTGATGGCCAGGTGAACGAGATGGCAACTTCGAATACTGGACAGCTTACTGCGGAAGATTTGCTTCGCCTCGACAGTCGAGGGGTTAAGGGCGAGTTGATCCGGGGCGTATTGTGCCAGCACGACATTAAGCCCAGACCATGGGACGATCCATCTACTGAGTTTCCTGGCATCCTGACCGCGGAGGACTTTGATCGAATCAGCCAAGACAGCATTCGACGGGAGTTACTTGACGGGGAATTGTTTGACACCGCCCCGCTGGATGAGAAACATATAAGCGCGGCGAAAATGTTGGAGAGTGGCCTTCGACAATATGTACTGCGTCGCCAGTTGGGGTTGGTGAGGGGAATGGGGACCGGGGTGCTGATCCAGCGTAATCCGGACAGTATCAGGGCTCCGCATATTCTTTATGTTCCGGCATCGGCTTTAACCGAAGGCGCAGGATACAAACAATATATCGAGACAATCCCGGCGTGGGTGTGCGAGATCATTACTCCGGAGGACTACCAGTGTAAGGTATCTGACAAAACGGATATGTGGTTGAGACTCGGTGTGCTGATAGTAGTGGAGGTCTACCCGGCGGAAAGCGCCATTATGGTCCACCGCCGCGACAATCCTTTCGTGACGCTGACCTGCGACGACGTGCTGGACGGCGGCGAGGTGCTGCCGGGGTTCAGCCTGCCGCTGAACGAGATATTTGACGTCAAATTCTCTGAACGGACAGATGCTATGGCCACAGCAAAGAATAAGCTGCTGACTGCCGAGGACCTGCTGCGACTCCACAGCAAGGGTGTGAAAGGAGAACTCATAGACGGAGTGTTGAAAGACAAGGTGTCGGCAGGTGTAGAGCATTCGTTTATTGCAGGGAATATCCTGGCCGCATTTCATACCCATGTAAGACCGAGACGGTTGGGCCGGGTTGGAGGGACCGACGGCGGCGTCCTGATAAGGCGAAACCCGGACAACGTGCGCGAGCCGGACATCTTCTATGTATCTGCCGAAAGGCTTCCCCTGGATGTCAGGGTGCGGGGTTACCTGGAAGTTGTCCCGGAGCTGGTCGTTGAAATCGTCTCTCCCAGCGACAGGGAGCGGGATGTCCGGGAAAAGATAAGCACATGGCTCGAACTCGGCGTGTCCATGACACTGGAAGTGCGCCCGGCGGAGCGGGCCGTGATGGTCCACCGTCCCGGCGTTCCCGCGGTGACCCTCACCGGCGACGATGCGCTGGACGGCGGCGACATCCTCCCCGGCTTCACCCTGCCCCTCAGCGAAATCTTCGACGCCTAGAGGCGCTCAGCAGGCCTCCCCCTCGTAGATCCCCTCGTCGACCTGCAACTGCCGCACATAGCAGATGATGTCGTTGACATCACTGCCCGATAGCCCCGGACGCGGCTCCATGTCGCCAAAGGCCCAGTGGTGCTGTGGCACACCGTTGTTCACCGCGTTGTGGAACGCGAAGTCCGGATGATGATTGGGGTTGTAGACGGCGTGCACCAGCGGCGGCCCCACCGTGGTCCCCTCGGCCGAGGCCCCGTGGCAGGCAGCGCAGTTCTCACCGAACAGCCGCTGACCGTCGTCGAACGACCCGGTGCGGCTCTGCTGTGATCCGACGCCGCTGACGGTATCATTCCCACCACCACAGGCCGCCAGCAGCATCACAATCGCCAATGCTCCCACTACAAGAAGCCCGCCCCGTAGCTTTTTCGAATAGCACAACATCATCCCGCTTTCTCTGTCTCCTGAGCCTCTAGGTGCTTGCCCGACCCCGCCGCAGCGACCGGCCCGGCAGGGCTCCGGTGTTTTCGCCTTTGTCTATGACCACCTGCCCGTTGACGACCACATAGTCAATGCCGATGGGATACTGCTTCGGGTCCTCCTTGGTGGCCAGGGCCTTGACGGTGTTCGGGTTGAAGACGACGATGTCGGCCCTGAATCCGTCCCTAAGGATGCCCCGGTCGGGGAGGCCGAGACGCTGGGCCGGAAAGGAAGTCATCTTGCGAATGGCCTCGGGCAGCTTCAGATGCTGCTCCGCCCGCACGAACTCGGCCAGCACGATGGGGAAGCAACCGTAGCTGCGCGGATTGGGGTACTCGCCGAACAGGATGGCGTCGCTGGCGATCATCCCCGCGGGATGCGACACAAACGCGTAGAGCGTCTGGGCGTTGGTGCCCAGCCCCACCGTCGAGATGCCCAGGTTCTCCTCCAGCAGCAGGTCGAACAGCGCATCCTCCGGGTCCTGGTCCCGCATCTCTGCGATGTCGGTGATGAGGCGTCCGTCGTACTGCTGGTTCTGAGGCTGGGTGAAGTTGGTCAGCCAGTTGTTCTCCAGCCTGTCTCGCGAGAGCTCCCGCTTCATGCGCTGGCGGTCGTCCTGGTCCCGCAGGGCTTCCATCAGCCGCTCCGGGCCGCCGTCCTTGGCCCAGTGGGGCAGCCCGATGGTGACCGTGGTGCCGGAGTAGGGGTAGGTGTAGCAGTCGAAGGTTACATCCATCCCTTCGTCGCGGCCCCGCTCCACGAGGCCCAGGTAGTCCAGGTGGCTGCCCACCATGGCCGCGCCCTGCCGGTAGTGGGTCAGGTGCACCGGGCAGTCGCCCAGCCGGCCTATCTGAAGCGCCTCCTCCCACGGAGCCATCAGCCCCTGGGAGCGCAGGCTGGCGCGGGTGTGGGTGTGGTAGTGGCCGCCCATCCGAGCGGCGACGCCTGCCAGCGCCCCCAGTTCTTCAGTGGAGGCGTAGGAGCCGGGCGGGTAGTCCAGGCCAGTCGAGAGGCCCCAGGCCCCTTCCTCCATGGCCTCGCGGGTTACGGCCTTCATGTCCTCCAGTTCGGCGGGAGTGGCCGGGCGGTCGTTCCAGCCCACGCTCCAGATACGCACCGGCGAGTTGCCCAGGATGTAGGCCATGTTGATGGCAACGGTGTTGTCGTACTTGTCCAGCAGTTGCGCCACCGTCAGCCAGTCGGCGGGCAAAGGCGGGTAGCCGTTCAGCCCCGAGTCCAGCCAGATATACCGCTCCAGCTCCTCGCGGGTCTTGAACGGCGCGTGGGAGATGCCATCGATCCCCACCAGCTCCGTGGTGACGCCCTGCCGTACCTTGGGGTCATGGTGCGGCTCACCCAGAATGGTCAGCCCGGCGTGGGAGTGCAGGTCAACAAAACCCGGACAGACGACATACCCGGTGGCGTCGATGATCCGCGCCGCCTCCAGCGCCGACACATCCCCCCGGTGGACGGTGACCCGGTCCCCCTCCACCGCCACGGCGGCAAAGAACCCGGGGCTCCCCGTCCCGTCGATAACCATCCCGTTGGCAATCAGCAAGTCAATCATGAGACCCTCGAATCACAGAAAATAGATCTGGCTCGCTATCCCGGAGAGTGAGAAATACGCCGCCTCCAAACCCGCTCACCCTACTGCTCCCGCAGCGCCCGCAGCACCTTCTCCGCCGTCAGCGGCAGGCTGGTGACGGGGGCACCGATGGCGTCGGCGACGGCGTTGGCGACGGCGGCGGCCACGGGGATGTTGGCGCTCTCGCCGATGCCCTTGCTGCGGTAGGGGGCCGGTCCGTTGTTCCCCTCAACAAGCACGGTGACCAGCTCGGGGATATCGGCGATTGTGGGAATCTTGTAGTCGCCGAAGCTGACGGTTGAGATGTGCCCGTCCTCGGTGTGCAGTTCCTCCATCAGCGCGTAGCCCAAGCCCTGGATCACACCGCCCTCCACCTGGCCCTGGTGCATCAGCGGGTTCAGGATCGCGCCCACGTCGTGGGCGCTCACCAGCCGCTTGACGGTGACCGCGCCGGTTTCCGGGTCCACTTCCACCTCGGCGGCCTGCGCGCAGAAGGAGGTCATGTCGGGCGGCTCCGAGGCGAACTCGTACTCGGCGACGATGGTGCCGTCTCCCACATGGGCCACCACCTCGCCGATGTTGATCGTGCGGTAGTACGCGGGCCGGAGCTCCGACGGCCCGACCACCACCCGGCCACTCTGGAGGGAGACATCCTCCTCCGGCGAGTCCAGCAAAGGCGCCGCCTCGCGGATGAGCTTGCGCTTCAACTCGCGGGCCGCGCCCACCACGGCCTGCCCGGCGGTGTAGGTAACGCGGGTTCCGCCCGAACCGGAGCTGAAGGGCATCTCCGAGGTGTCCAGCAGGTCGATGTCCACCTCGTCCACCGGCACCGAGAGCTCCTGGGCCACAATCTGCCGAAGCACCGTGTGGGAACCCGTGCCTGTGTCCCAGAAAGCCATATGCAGGGTCGGCCTGCCCGACGAATTCATGCTTATCTTGGCGGCAAAGCGCCCCACCCCCTGTGACAGGTCGGTGATGGCCAGCCCCTTCCCCGTCAGCATCCCTTCACGGACAGTTCCCTCTCCCCCCGGGAGAGGGTCAGGGTGAGGGCGAGCCTCGTCCCAACCCACTGCGTCAGCGGCACGTCGCAGCGTTTCCTCCGCCCGGATGTCCTGCCACACATGGCCCACCGGCGACGCATCGCCCTCCCGAAGCAGGTTCATCCTGCGGAACTCGTAGGGGTCCATGCCCATCTCGCGGGCGACAAGGTCGGTGTGCGCCTCGACCGCGAACACCACCTGCGGCTTGGCGGGACTGCGCATGTGGCCCTTGGGCACATTGTTGGTGTAGACCATGTAGCTGTCGATGCGGGCGTGGGGGATGCGGTACACGCCGCACAGATGGTCGGCGCCGCGCAGGTAGACCGTGGGCTTGAAAGCCCCGTACCCACCGCTGTCGAACACCACCCGCGCCTGCCGGGCCACCAGCGTGCCGTCGTGCTTCACGCCGCTCCTGATGGTCATGGTGGCCGGGTGTCGCGGGTTGGCTGCCATCAGTTCCTGGATGTAGTCCATGACCATCTTGACCGGGCGGCCCGAGTGCAGCGACAGGTAGTAGCACAGCGGCGCGTCCATGAACGAACCCTTGCCGCCGAAGTCGCCCCCGATGCTGCACGGATGCATCACGATGCGCTCTTCTTCGATCCCCCACACCGCGGCCAGCTGCTCCCGCAGGGCATACGGGTCCTTGTTGTTGATCCAAAGATGCACCTGGGCCCCTTCGACTGGCTCAGGGCCAGCGGGGATGGCGTCGACCACGCAGGCGTGGGGCTCGATGTAGGCCTGGTGCATCAGCTGGGCGTTGAAGGTGTGTTCGAATACCAGGTCGGCCTCGGCAAATCCTTCTTCCACATCGCCCTGGCCCCAGGTTATGTGGGCGAATACATTGTTGATGTCCGACTCCGGCTGCGGCAGGCCCTCGTAGCCCGACAGCTCCGGGTGCAGCGTTGCAGAGCCGGGGTCCATGGCCTCGTGGGCGTCGAACACCGCTGGCAGTTCTTCGTACTCCACGTCAATCAGGAGCAGCGCCTCCTCGGCGGCCTCCTGCGTCTCGGCGGCCACGGCGGCCACCTTCTCGCCGGCGAACCGCACCACATCGCGGGCCAGCACTGGCATGTCCCGCAACCGCCGGCCCACCAGTGAGTCCGGCAGGTCGGCGCCGGTAATCACAGCACGCACGCCAGGCACAGCCTTGGCCTGCTCGGTGTCGATGCTGACGATGCGGGCGTGGGGGAAGGGCGAGCGCAGCACCTTGCCCCACAGCATCCCAGGCAGGGACACATCGGCGGCATAGACCGACCTTCCGGTAACCTTGTCCGGCCCCTCGCCCCTTACAACGGACTGGCCAATGGCGCGCGCGGTGGTAGTCATGTCTCCCTCAAAAGGCGTCGTCTTTAGCTAGGCGGACCGCCCTGGCAAAATCCGCCCGGTGCCGGGCGTCAGGTCCCAGTCTTCCTCCTGCAGGCCACGCAGGTAGTCGATCTGGCCGTGATGGTTGTTCTTGTGGACGATCACATGCCGCAGGGAGTCGCTCAGGGTCTCCTGCCGCTCCGCGCCTCCCATGTAGTCGGCAAGCCGGGCGTCCTCCAGCGACTCAAGGAACCGCATGGTGCGTGCGCTCACGGCCTGTGCGTAGGTAATCAGCACTTCGGGGGCGGGAATTGCGAGGCTGCGCAGCCCCAGCCGGTCGCCTGGGTCGGGCGCCGTTTCCGGCTGGCCGAAGCGCTCGAACCACCCGCCCGACACCCACAGGTCCTGCTCGTAGTCGCCCTGGCGGCCGGCGGTACGGCTGATGCGGGCGTCCTCGTTTCGCGTCACGTGCCAGAGGATGAAGCCGATGTTGTTTGATGTCGGCGCAGGCCGCCACGCCATCTGCTCCGCGGTCAGCCCGTCGCAGGTCGCCATCAGCCGGAGGTGCGTCTGCTGCAGGCAGTCGGAAATGAATTGGGTGGTGTTCATGTTGTCGCTCGAATCACGAGAGTATTCCCTAGTAGTACACCGCGGCGCCCGTGCCGCCGCCCGCCGCGATCACCTCGCCGGTCACCGCCCAGGCCTTGTCCGACGCCAGGTAGCAGGTCAGGTAGCCGATTTCCGACCCGTCCACCATCCGGCAGATGTGGTTGCCCCGCGGGGAGTCGGGGGCGAAATCGTGCGCCTCCGCCTCTTCCGGGCTGACCCCCAGCTGAGCGGCGCGGGCCTCCAGCAGTCCCGGCGTGCGCTCGGTACGAGTGGTGCCGGGATGGATGCAGTTGACCGTGATGCCGAAGCGGCCCAGCTGCATTGCCAGCGTCTTGGTGAAATGCACCATGGACACATTGCGCGCTCCGCCGCTCAGGTTGCCCGCGGTGCGCCCGTTGCCGCCGCTGATGTTGATGATACGGCCCCAGCCCTGCTCCTTCAGGTGAGGGATGGCAGCCCGGGCACAACGGAGGGCGCCCACATACTTAACATCGAAGTCACCGATGAGGGACTCCTCGTTGATGGTATCTATGGGGCCGACCGCATCCGCAGAGCCGCCGGGCAGCGAGGCGCTGTTGACCAGTATGTGCAGCCCGCCCAGCCGTTGTGCGGCCTCGGTAACCGCTGCGTCGACCTGCTCGCGGCTGGTGGCATCCATGGCGATGGGGATGATATTGCGTCCGGTGGCCTCGGCAATCTCCTGGGCCGCCTGCTCCAGGTCGGTCATCGTGCGGGAGGCGATGGCCACATCGCAGCCCTCCCGCGCCAGCTCCATGGCGATGGCCTTGCCGATGCCCCGGCTGGCGCCCCCGACGAATGCTTTCTTGTCCATCAGTCCAAAGTCCATTGCTACACCTCTCTTCAGTTGGAAAAGTTGGATTGTGGGGCGGGAGGCGGCGGCGCACCCGCCGGGGCAACCTCCAGCCAGTCCTCTGCTACCAGCTCGATGGTGCCGCTGTCCAGGGCCACATAGTAGACGTTGGGGATGCCGGACTCCAGCTCCAGCTTGGTGCCGGTCCAGTCGTCGGTCATCTGCGGCGCGATGACGCCCAGCGCACCTCGGGAACTCTCGGAGGGCTGGCGGTGATTTCCGCCCCCTCGAATGCGAATCCGGACGCGCTGGTCAACCTCAAACCTGTAGGGGGATACCATGGGCAATATGCTCCTAGATGCGTTGGCAATCGCATTATAAAGGAAACTCGCAGATGCGCCTTCAACCTGACCCTCTCCGAAGGGGAGAGGGAGTTTCCTTCACCACCCGAGGGCAGATGGACTAGCGCAGAGAGCGGAAGAACGCCCGGATGTCGTCCGCAAGCAACTTCGGCTGCTCCATGGCGGCGAAGTGGCCTCCCCGGGGCATCTCGGTCCAACGCTGGATGTTGTGAGTGCGCTCGGCCCACTCGCGGGGCGGGCGGTTGATCTCGACGGGAAAGAGCGCCACGGCGCAGGGCACCTCCACCCGCTCGCCGGGCTGGAAGCGCCAGCTGTCCACCCGGTTCTCGTAGTAGTGCCGAACCGATGACGGGCCGCTCTGCGTGACCCAGTAGAGCATGATGTTGGTCAGCAGCTCGTCGCGGGTGTAGCTGTTCTCAGGATTGCCGCCGCAGTCGGACCAAGTGCGGAACTTCTCTATGATCCACGCCGCCAAGCCCACCGGCGAGTCGTTGAGACCGAAGCCCAGGGTCTGCGGCTTGGTGCGCTGGATGTGGAAGTAACCGCCCTCGTCGTCGAACCAGCGGCGGGCTTGCCGGATGAACTCCTGCTCCGCCTCCGTCAGCGGCGGGTCGGGCGCGCCGTGAAAGGCCGGCACGCCGGTCATCAGGTTCAGATGCACCCAGGCAACCGACTGTGGGAAGTCGAAGCCCAGGCGGGAGCTGATCATACCTCCCCAGTCGCCGCCCTGCGCTCCAAACCGCCTGTAGCCCAGTCCCCCGGTCATCAGCGTGTGCCACATCGCGGCGATGCGGGTGTTGCTCATGCTCCGGTCGACCGGCTTGTCGGAAAATCCGTACCCCGGCAGCGACGGCACCACCACATCGAAGGAGTCCGCGGCATCCCCGCCGTGGGCCGCCGGATCGGTCAGCATGGGGATGATCCGCAGCATCTCCACCACCGACCCCGGCCAACCGTGGGAGATGATGAGCGGGAAGGGGTCCGGACCCTTTCCCCGCTCGTGGATGAAATGGACACCCAGGCCGTCCACCGAGGCGCGGAAATGGTCGAACTCATTGAGCGCACGCTCCTGTGCCCGCCAGTCGTACCCAGTCCGCCAGTACTCGACCAGCTCCCGCAGGTAGACCGGGTCCGTGCCGTAGTCCCACCCCGCATCCGGAATCTCATCCGGCCACCGGGTATCTGCCAAGCGCGCCCCCAGGTCATCCAGCACGGACTGGGGGATGCTGATGGTGAACGGTTCGATTTTCACAAAGATCAACCTCGGCCTTTTCGGCCTTATCCCAATGAGGAACTATCTCAAGACTCGCAGACGGCCCAAACCGCCATTCCCACGAAAGCGAAAATCCACTGGCCCAAACCGAGAATTCGCCAGATGCCACCGAAGCATGGTTCTTTCGAGATAGTTTCCAGTTTAGAGCGTTGGGCCGAATTTCGGTCGCGCCGTGGGTGTATCCGCGCAAGCGCTTCGAGCGACTTCTGCGGGTCAGGCGGGAATGTCCAGAACGTGCGTGTTTCTCCCTTCCGCCTCCTCGGTTAGCGCCGCGTGAGGGTCCGGGGTGGCTATCACGGGCATCACCTCATCGCCGGTGGCCGTGTGGAGGATTTCGGAGCGGCGAATGGCCCGGGAAATGTCGTGTTCATTCGGGCCCAGAGAGATTTCCACAACCGCGTGGCGGCGGTTCTGGCCGTAGACTATGAGATCGGCATGAATGAGGTCTCTGAACTCCTCCCGGGAGATGCGGCCGGACTGTACTGCTGCTTGAAGAGCCTGGTTGAAGTTGGGGTGAGCATTGTCGAATCTGGAGAAAGCCACCCTGGGACCTTCGATTCCCAACTCCACGCTGGCAAGCTGGACGGCAATGCGCACGGCATTTTGCTCGTAAAGATTGCCTTCAATGTTGCCCAGCCGTCCCTCGACGCGGTTCATCCGCGTTTTGAGTTCATCTACGTCCGTCCTGAGCAGAAGGAACTGGGCTGGAAGTTGCAACAGTTCCTCTGTCAGAATATGTATCCTGAGCTGGCTCCTCAATTCAGGATTCTGTTCCAGCACATCCAGAATGTCCTGGAACGAATTGACCGGTGCAGTCATCACGGTTTCTCTCTCAAATGCTGCATTGATCTTATCATGCTGCCTCAGACCGGCGGGCGATGTCTCCTTCAGTGCGGCGGAGGGGTGATTCGTGCCATCGCCGGTGAAAATCCCTCAAAAGTAGACTTCCAGAGCGATATAGCATCCTCGTTGCCCCGGTGTTTTATTCACGCCGTGAACCCCGACTCCCGCCGCCACTGCAGGTAGTCGGCGATTCCGGCCCGCAGGTCGAACTCCGGCCGCCAGCCCAGGTCCTGGCGCAGCCTGTGCCCGGAGAGCGGACCCCGTGACGGCACCGACGCCCGGGCCCGCGCCGCGCCTTCCCCGGCCCCGCCAGACGCCCCGGGGACGCTGCCCGGCGCCAGCCCAGCGATGGCCTCCAGTATCTCCCGATATGTTACCCAGATGCCCGTGGTCAGGTTGTACAGGTCGTGGGGCAGCTCTGGCGCATCGAGGATCGCCTGCAGCCCACGGGCGGTGTCGACCGAGTAGGTGTAGTCTCGTCCGTCCTCCGGGTCGAAGGACTCGCCCTGCACCTCCAGCGTCTCGCCCCGCGCCACCTGTCCGGTCCACTGGTACAGCGCGGACATCACAGCCCGGTGCCCGGTGACCCGCTCCATCGGCCCGTAGGGGGTGCTCAGCCGGACGCTGACCGTGGAGAAGCCGTAAAGCTGCCCGTACCGGCGGGTGATCAGCTCGCCCGCGTACTTGGTCACGGCGTACATGACCTCCGGCTCGGCGGGCATGTCTTCGCTGTAGGTCTGGTCGGTTCCTGCAGCCATCCCGTAGGCCGCACCCGAGCTGACATAAAGAAAGCGCCGCACGCCCGAGATCCGCGCCAACTCCAGCACATTGGCCAGCCCGCCGACGTTGATGCCAACCACGTCCCGGGCTCTGGCCACTTCCAGCTCGTGCTGGTTCACGGTGTAGGTAACTGCGTGGATAACCTTGTCGATGCTGTGAGCCCCGCCCAGGCTCTCCACGGCCTGACGGTCGCGGGCGTCACCCTGCACGAAGGTGATGCTGTCGGCCCAATCGGCGACGAAGTTGCGCATCAACTCATCGGCGGGAGCCAGGTCAAAGCTGACCACCTCGTGTCCTGCCCTAGCAAGCTCGCGGACGATGTTTGCCCCGACGAATCCGGTCCCACCCGTAACCAGCGTAGCCATGATCGCGCCCCCATCAGTTTCGCTTCCCTTTCGCCTTTCGTGGAGGGCAATTGTAGCACCGGAGCAACCACCCTTCTGCCTGCCGTTTGCGGATACCGTCGGGCCCTCCAGCAGAGCAGCTTGACACCGGGCGCCGCCCAGCCCTACGATCTGGAGCGAGCCCCGAACTTCCCGAGCGTTCCGGCCGGCTCACAGTGGGGACATAGCTCAATTGGGAGAGCGCGGCGTTCGCAATGCCGAGGTTGGGGGTTCGATCCCCCCTGTCTCCACCACTCCCTCCTTTCCCCGGACCCCGCAACACCCCGTATCTGCCCCGTTTTGTATCTACATCTACCTTCTCTCTGTCTCTCTGTCTTTTCGATGCCCCTGAGTTCCCATAGCCTTCCCACGACAGTGTGGGGGAAAATGTGGGAAAGGAAGCGTGAAATACATGGCCAACCTTCGGCTGCGAGAGTTCACGCCATCGACACGCCGGGCCGTTCCAGGGACTGAAGCGGGTGTGGCCACGAGAGGCAGGCTGTCACATATGTGGGCACTTCACCTCTGAATCCATTCCTATAAACGAACGCCTGAACCTCCAATGGCGGTATTGTCGTGGCGGGGCTGCAGCAAGAAAGCCTCGGGGTGCCGGATGATGTTCGTCCTTTCCACCTTGCTGCGACAGGTGGCCCATTCCAAAGGGTCCTTTGTCCTGCCGCACGCCCACGGGGGCGGTTATGCACGGAGGGAGGCATTCCTTTTCCGGTTTGTATAACCGTTGATCTCGGCCTCTGATCCATCCACTGGAGGACTCCGTCCTCCCACAGGCCGCCGCCCGTGCGCCCAACTTGACAGGTCTCGGAAAATCTCCGTTTGAGATCAGTCTGTGCAGTGTCGTCAGGCTGAACCGCACGAGGTCCGATACCTCCTGCCGCCGCAGGAGCCGCCGCGCTTTGACATCCATACTCCGCCTCGCTCCTGGTTATCCACCCTTGGAGAAAATGCTCTTAGTAACTATCTCAAAATCCGCCAAAATCCAAAACCGCCATTCCCGCAAAGGACCCGTCATTCCCGCGAAAGCGGGAATCCAGTGGTCCAGACCGTGTATCTGGCCGTTGAAATCAAGGGCATGACAGATTTGGGATAGTTACTCAGTACTTGATCCGCAGATGACCGACTTTGGGACAGGAGGGACTTGAAGACCGTCGAACTTAGCTTCAGGTCCCGCTCCTGCAATTGATGAGACCAAGCTGATTGAGAGTCCAATGGCGCGGTCCGAGTGAGTGTGCGACTGAAGCTTCCGGGAGAATTCTGGAGTAGTCCCACATGCAAAAGCTGGCGGTAGGGGTCGGTTGATTCTTCGGAGAAACTCGGAGGGCATCTAATCCAGAATGACTTCGACCAAGTCATTTTGCCTATGGCGGACGCTGCAGCGGCGGGTGCAGAAATGGCGAAGCATCATGGCCGGCAAGCTGGCCTACGCGGGGTCTGGAGACGTTGCGTGAGACACCTGGGACTTGCCGGAACTCAGAGTTAGCGATGGGCGATATCAAGAGCTGATTTTTGGGTACCACTTCTCGTTGAGGCAACGGGGGTCGGCAAGAATGCTCGACGCGGGACACCTGGTCCTGATGTGGACGAAGTCGTAGGCCCAGACATGATTGCTCCTCTCCGGTCCAAGCCTTAAGCAAGACCCACCGTTCAGCCAAAGCCGCCCCTCTTGCGCTGCCTGTCCGGCATCTTCAGTCCCTCCCGCCCCAGATTCGCTCCACCCGCCAGTGGTTGACATCCCACCAGACACCCCTGAGCAGGGCGGATCACCGCCTATTTGCCGCTGCAAGTGACTTTCACATCGCAGCTTCCGTGAATCCCCCCCTTGCCTCCTTCGTGGACATTCTGGAGCGTTTCGGAGCCTCCCACTTTCTCTTTGCCCTGACTGCCCACTCTTCCTGCCGGCCGAGGCAGCGGAACTCAGTCTCACAACTTCTGCACGAATTACAGGCAATTCTTTTCAAAACTCTCATATATAACAAGCTTATTTACACGAGTACTACACATCGAAAATGTAAGTTTTTAGCTATTCGGCGAGAAAAATTGTCCAGCCTGTCTCGTTTGATTTTCTCCTTGTGGCCGCCTGGATTTCACATCGCATGTGGGCAAAAGCTGACGACAGAGAAGCTGAGTTCCAGTCCAGGGATGCATAGCTGTTGCACCTGATCGCTTGCGCCCGAGTATCCGGAGGCAATCGCCCTCCAGGATCTTCCAGAACAGATTCGGAGAGTCATTTGGACCGGGAATTCACTGCTGGACCCCAGTGGATTTCCTGGAACCAATTCCTGCCTCTGCGGCGACCCAGCCTGAAGGAAATGGGACAACAGCCTGTTCAAGAAATTAGTTGTCCAAATTCTAGTTTGACAGCACGATAGGGGATTGTTTTGAATTTCATGATAAATATTATTCGTTCTTCAGGAACCTTGGTCCTGATAACTATCGTGGCCGGGATCCTGGTGTTCCTGGTCGACCATGATCCGGTGAGCGCAGCGGTTCCGATTCCGTGGAGAGACTTCGACCTCGCGCAGGGCCAGTCAAACCCCAGGGGAATGTGGGGCGACGGCAACACCTTGTGGGTGGCGGAGAATGATCAAGGGAATAACGAGCAGGCTATTGTCACATACAACCTGAGCGATGGAGAGAGACGCACACAGGGCGAATTCCACCTGGATGACCACGGCATCGACATACAGGGCATTTGGTCCGACGGCACCGTTATGTGGGTCGCCGACTGGGGCGACAAGAAACTCTATGCCTATGAGCTCAACAAGAACAGTTACAACAATACCCAGCGAATTCCTGACAAGGACATTTCCCTCGCGGGGAGCAACGACCACCCCAGAGGGGTATGGGGGTTCGGCACCACGGTCCTCGTTGTCGACAGCGACGACACCAAGGTGTACGCCTACAGCACCACCGACGGTAGCCGCTTGACCAGCCAGGAATTCAACCTGCACAGAAGCCACGATAAACCCTACGGAATCTGGGGTGAGGGTACGAGAGTCTGGATCAACGACACAGACGACAACATGGTGTATGTCTACGAGAGGAGTACCAATCCAGCCAATCACGGCAACAGGGTTGAAGCCCTGGAGATCAGCCTGCCTCTGGGCAACGATGATTCCTGGGGGATCTGGTCCGACGGCGAGATTCTGTGGGTCGCCGATAATGCGGATGACAAGGTTTACGCGACCTATTTCCGCGGCTTCAGGCACACAAGAGACGAAATCGATATCAGCGACATTACTACGCCAGGCGGGCTGTGGACCGATGGCGAGACAATGTGGGTCTCCGACACGGGCAGGTCAGATCACGGGATGCTGCTCGCCTACACTAGGAGCGACGAGTCAAGAGATAGCAGCAAGGACGTTCAACTGGGCTCGTTCAACAAGAAACCCCTTTCAATCTGGTCCGATGGCGAGACAGTTTGGACAATTGAAGACACCCAGAGCACCGACTACCTGTACCCCTACGACATGGATCCAGCGACCGGTCAGGAAGGCCAGGTGATCTTGAGCAAGCTGATCGCCCTGGATTCGAGTAACTCCGACCCCAGAGGAATCTGGTCCGACGAGGATACCATCTGGGTGTCCGACTCTGGGGACGACAAGCTGTATGCCTACGACCTCTCCGACAAGAGCCGGAAGTCAGGCAATGACATCAGCCTCAACAATAACAACGATGACCCAGCGGAAATCTGGTCCGACGGTGAAATCATCTGGGTCCTGGACACCGATGACAAGCACGTCTTCGCCTACGAGCTATCGGGCGGCAGTCGCAAGAAGAACCGCGAATTCAGGCTGGTCCCCGACAACGACGACCCCGAGGGCGGCCTGACCGGACACGCACTGCGCTTCTGGGTCGCCGACGGCGATGATGAGAAGCTCTATGCCTATGGCGGCAGGAACACGCCGCCATCATTTGGCGGAGCCACGGCCAGCTTCGAGTTCCATCGCAGCCTGGTCGCGGAGGACTACATTGGCACCGTTCCCCTGGTTGTAGACCCCGACGAGGACGAGGTTGACTACCTTTTGACCAGCGGGACATTCGGTGTTTTTCGCCTGGACAGGCGGACGGGCGAGCTCTTCGTCAAGGACGACGCTCCGGCATTCGCCGGCGGAGAGAGTTACACCCTGACAGTATCCGTAGCCGACGGCAGAAACAGGCTGGATGCGGTGGATGGAGACATGGACGATGCCATCGACATTCCAGTAAATGTGATCACCAACGATGACCCGGAATTCACCACCGCAGGCGGAACCGTGTTCATGGTCGCGGAAGATGCTGAGCAAGGCGACATTGTCGCCGATTTGGAAATCACTGATCTCGACGATGATTCGCTGTTCTACGAGTTCTTTGTCAATCCCGCCAGCCCCTTCCAGTTGGTGCAGGACGACGTTAAGGTCTCAAATCCAGAAGACCTCAACTACGAGAGTACCAACTCCTACGAGGTGAGAGTTCGAATCCGCGACAACAAGAACAAATCAGGGCAGTCGGACTTGAGCTGGGACGATGAACTCACATTCACCATCCAGGTTACCAACGTAGATGAAGCCGGCAGTTTGACCCTGAGCAGCGCCAATCCGCAGGTGGACACCGAAATCGTTGCGACGCTCACGGATCCTGACGGCGTGGACCTTGACGACGGGAACCAGGTCAACTGGGTTGTGGAACGAAGCACTGTTACCGATTCCTGGACCGAAGTCTCCGACTCCGACTCAACCAGCACGACCCACGCATACACTCCGGTTTCCGACGACGCGGGGACAACCCTGCGCTTCAGTGCCACCTACAAGGACGGGTACGAATCGGCCAACGCAAAGACCATTCAGGTGGATACCGAAAACGCTGTCCTTGCGGCACCCGCAACCAATCAGCCCCCGACCTTTGGCGACACCGTTCCGGAGAAACTCACTCTGGCTGAAAACACGGCCATAGGAACCACTATCGGGTCGCCGATACCTGCCTCGGATCCCGAGAGCGACACCCTGACATTCGCAGTGGCGCCCTCTACGGCTCGTGCCTTCGACATCACCTCCGGAGGTCAGCTTTTCATCAAGGACAACACTTATCTGGACCATGAGGGCCTTGGTTCCGATACAAGCGTGAAAATATTGCTGCGCGACTCCAAGGACCCCTCAGGCGAAGCTGACACGGAATGGGACACAAACCTTCTTATATTAGTCGAAGTCACAAACGTCGACGAGGCCGGGACGGTGACTCTGTCGTCAGACAGCCCTGAAGTCGAGATGGAATTGGACGCGCGGCTCCTGGACCCCGACCGGGCGATTCACGACCTGGAATGGCAGTGGCAGTCCGCCGACACCAACCCATCCGACACCTGGACCGACATTTCCGGTGCCACGTCAGCCAGTTACACGCCGACGACGGCGGTTGCCGGCAAGTATCTTCGCGCCAAAGCCTCCTACGGCGACGCCGAGGGCAGTGGCAAGGAGGCCACCGGAACCGCCGCAAACGCGGTAATTGCGCCGGACAACAGGGCGCCGCAATTCAACGAGGGCGCAACTGCGACCCGGTCGGTAAACGAGGACGCAGTCGCCAGCACCAGGCTGGGCGCAGCGATATCGGCCCTGGACCAGGAAGATGACACGCTGACCTACTCGCTGGCGGGAGGGTCGGATTCCGACAAGTTCGTCGTCGTTTCCGGGACCGGACAGCTGGAGGTGGCAGCCGGCGTGGCCTTCGACTATGAGACGGCCACAGACCTGGAGTTCGAGGTGGTGGTGCAGGTGACCGACAGCAAGGCCGCCGACCACACCCAGGACACCGCCATCGACGACAGCATCACGGTGACTATCAACTTGATAAACGTGGACGAACCCGGGGAAGTCACACTCTCCACAACAGAGCCGGAGGTGGGTGAAGCTCTCACTGCCACACTGACCGACGGCGACGGAAGCGTCAGCGACGAATCCTGGCACTGGGAGAAGTCTCAGGACGGCTCCACGGGCTGGGAAGCCATAACCGGGGCTGCATCCGAGTCCTACACACCGGTCTCAGATGACGAGGGCATGTACCTCCGGGCCATGGTGGACTACACCGACGGCGAGGGTTCGGGCAAAAGCGCGGAGGAAGTGTCTGCTGACGCCGTCCAGCCCGAAACGGAGGAAGAGGTCGAAGAAGAAGGCGAGGAATCGGATCCTGAGGATGACGACCAACAGGGCAACCAAGACACCGAAGAAACCGGCGATGATGTCCAGGGAACGAACGGCAACGATGGACAAGGCAGTCAAGAGGCCCAACCGGAAACCTTCACCGACATCTGCCGCCGTGACAACCTGGAGGGCCTCATTGCCAATTGCATAGTCACCGACTTCGCCACCGCCAGGGTGGAACACAGCGGCAGCTACACCATCGATTGGAGCGAGTGGGATGAGGATCACCCCGAGGTTACCGGCTACACCATCAGTCTCCAGCAAATGCTGTACAAATCCGTCTATGAGAACGGGCAGGAAATAAGCGTCTCCACCATGTCTGACGTCTACGAGACCTGCGAATTCACCGACGGTTCCTGGAACTGTGAAAGGCCGGTAAAGAGCAACTACTTCGAAGACTGGAATGGGAACCCTGTCGGCGTGAGTGTCCTTGTTCAAGACTCCGATCTGACCCAATGGAGCGGATCTCTCGACTCTCCAGGGCGCCACAGAGCAGACAAGACCTTCCAACGCTGGAGCGGTGACGCAACGGACCCCGACAACGAACCAACACCCGTAACCTACACGATACAAAAGTTTGAGATGGACCTGCACCATTTCGAGGCCCATGGCAGCGCCGGCAGCCTAGGTATCGTAGGGATAGACGGGGCCAACGGGTTCGAGTAGTACTACAGTTGCGGATGTGATAGGCGCGTTTTGCAGTGGCGTTGCTTGGCTTGGTCGTGGTGGCAAGGTCTCCACCACGACCTGTTCAGGACGAAATCGGGCGGTTGGCTTTCTGTCCATACCAGGCGTGTCAGCAGCTGAGTCTCAGTTACTCCGGAGAACTCCTCCACTAGGTGAATCACCCTGGCGGCCAGGACTCCATTCAGGTATGACAACCTCCTGACAGCCGTCGGCGGGGCCAGCTCCAAGCCTCGATTCATACTCACCATCGCTTGTTCGTCCCTCCGCGATTGAGTTTGGATCAAGGCTATTGGCACAGGTTCTGGGGTATGCCCACATCCATGCTCTCGAAGAGATCCGCCACATTTTATAGTTGTCCTCGTGTGTGGCGATGGCATTTTCGAACCTGGTGTGCCTCTGCCAGCGCCAATCGATCAATCTCCGCGGGCGGTCGTCATGGGTCCACTTGACGGCCTCCCCCACGAGGGCCACAGGAGCAAGCGGGTAGGCGATTTCAATCGTTTCTAGACACGAATGGAGCAGTTCGGCCTCGTCGTATCCGTTGTAGTACTGAGGGTGAATGAGATCGTTATCATCAGGATAGAACGGGTCATGCCAATGGATGTTTCCCGGTTCCGTTTGATCAAATCGAATCCTGGAAGGACGGTTTCACGCCGATCGGCGCGAAAATCAGGGAAGTCACCGGGCTGGTGGGCTCTGGGCCGGTTTTACCTGGGCGGGGCCGGAGGGTGTTCACGAGCCCCGTTCCCCGGAAAACGGTGGCGCCCAGATGCCCGGAGAGCATGGAGTGGATGACAGCCATGCTGATCGCCCAGATGTGCTCCCTCTCAGCACAATTGGAGCGTCAGGCCGTCGACCGCCGCACCCCGGGCCGGCTTGGCGCGGACGAGGCTGGAGGGCAATCGGCTGGGCCGCCCGCTCAGCCTGGACGAGGAGCAGGTTACGGCAATCCGCCAGTATCTCTCTGAAAACATGATGGTAGCGGCCATCAGCAATAAGTACGGCATCCCCAGGACCACGCTCCGCGGCAACATTGAAAGGATTGGGGAACATGACAGGGTTACATTCGTGCACAACACTTAACCTGAAATTCGTCCCGCAGGACCAATCCAGGGAGGGGTACCCTTTCAATCTGCGTCCTCGTATACTGCCGTTATGTCAACAGCCAGCAGTGCCAGCAGTGCATTCACCTCGGAGCGATGAAATGACGATGTTCAGGAATATCGGCTCAGCACTGACGATGGGAGGGGTGGAGACCTCCAAGGCCAAGGAGGCCAGGGAGTATTACATCGAAAGGTGCGGCCGCCATGAGGAAACTTACGGAGCATACAAGGAGTTCGTGGCCGAGGCTGCAGGGAGGCTGGAAGATCTCTGGAGGGAGGCCCAGCGGGCCCGCCAAGTGGTCATAGACACCGGTGCGTTGCGCGTTGACGCGGAGGGCGTCCTTCAGGTGGGTTGGTATCCACGGCAGGAAAACGTCCGCACCGAGGCGGACCCAGATATAACAGCGGCCCAGGGTAGCCGCGCCATCACTTGGGTGACTGTCGGATCCCTTGGTTCATCCTCCACCCGAGGGTCCATGAGCAGCCTGTCGGGCCCCGCAGCGGTTGCATTTTCCGTAACTGGCTTCGGTGCGCTGGAGGCGGCTCAATTCCTCAGCGTGGACTTCTTCAGAACGAGACAACGGGAGAGGGAGCGTCTCGAATCCATAGAGCAGGCCGCCGCGGCCATCGGAGAGAGGGAGGGAGAAATGCAGCAACACAGGAGCAGGCTGGAGTCCATCCTGCCGGAGATCTCACCGGCCATTGATGAACTGGCATCGTCGGCTGTGGATGCCAAGTCAGCCAATGACACGCGGCTGGCCAGCATCTCCACGATGCGGTCCACCCTGGGGGCCCATTGCGCCAAGGTGGCGGAGGCCCTGCAGGAGGCCACCAATGCCATCGAGAACGCACAGGGAAACCGGGAGGAACTCAGGAACATAAGCGAGCGCTCCAGGGATGTAACGACCGCCTCCGCCGAGCTGCAGACTGAGTCGAACAGGCAGGAGGCCGCGGTGAACGAGGAAACCAGCCGTACGACCATAGTGCTCAACAGGCTCGCCGCAGCCATAGACACCGCCGACGACCTCATCTCGGACGCGAAAGCGTAAGGTGCGACCTGACCGTCGTCGACGCTTCCTGCAGCTCCTGCGCCGCTGGAATCATGACCAGCGCCCTCAACCCCCGCGGCCAGCTCAGGACGATTCCTCAAAGACAAGGAACACTTCCACCGCGGCCAAGACCTTAGGCCAGCGACACGTCCGGGCAACAGCGCCTGTTCCGGTAGTTAGCGTCACACCGTGTACGATATGAGGAAAATGGCCGCCTGCTGGACCAGCGGCCGCACCTTCCGGGTGTGGCGGCTCAGGGAGCACAACTTCTGGACCGGGAAGTGCCGCGTGCGACATAACCGCTCGGTGTTCGGGTAGGTGCTCAGGAAAGCGAGAACTTCAAAGGCGGTGCAGGCACCCCAGAAGTCCTCCGGGAGTACACTGTCTCCTCCGAAATCCGCCCCTCCGGCGTCGCCTTTAGCATGTACGATTATTGTGCTTATCGGACATGACAAGAGTGAGCCCGGCCTCCCTTTCCTGGGGAACGACAGCGTCGACCCGGGGCTTGCGCTAATACACGATTAGGAAAACACCCGGACGCTTTTGCAGTTCGAGCAACGCCGGTTCCGTTGGGTGGACGTAATCCAGGGAAAGAAAGAACCACGAATGTCCGCCGTTGACGGTCAAGGCAACAACGTTGGCTTTGAAGGGCAATTACCCACGTCCGCTGGATTGTGGCTCAGGCCCTTTCCTCCGTGCGGTTGTTTTTGCCATTGGCGCTTCGACGGCGCACAGCCGGCTGAAGGCGCTGTCGGAGACGAACCGGACGCCAGACTGGCAGACCGGACAGGGTCATAGACGCCACCGATCCGGGTGCGGAGAATGGCGCCATGAAATTGTTATGGGTAGGCTGACCGGAACGGTGAGAGAAGCGGCGGGACTTCTGCTGTGCTTGGCGGCGATGATATCCTTTGCAGCCTGCGGCGGGGAGGGGACCTCTTCAGCAGTGGCCACCACTGTCCCTGCCACACCCATGGGCACATCCGCACTGGCTACGCCGATCGAGCCCACCACTGAGCCCCAGCCTACGGCGACCCTGACACAGTCGAAAACACCTGTTCCATTACCGATGGCAACTCCCATGCCGACGTCGGATGCGGTGGTAACTCCCGCGGCAACGCCGACACCGACACCCACTCCGACACCCACTCCGACGCCCACACCGACGCCCACACCGGCACACACGCCCACGCCCACGCCCACGCCCACACCCACGCCGACACCGACAGCAACCCCGCAGCCGACCAGCACGCCGATTCCTACGCCCACTCCGACACCACTTCCCACGGCAACCCCGCAGCCGACCAGCACGCCGACTCCGACACACACTCCGACACCACTTCCCACGGCAACCCCGCAACCTACCAGCACGCCGGAACCGAAGACTGGCGTCATTTCTATGGCGGATGACGGCATGACGACCAGCACAGTCAAATTTATTTCCTACGAAAACGGTGTGCTGAACATGGAAAGGGCTGGCGAAGTTCTCACGGCGGAAAACAACAAAGGCGGGCCCCGCCGATTTCGGGTGCGAGTTGACTCGGGGGACAGCTACGCTGATATAGAACCGGAGCAGGTCATTCCAGGGCGGAGTGCTGCACTTTACTCTACGATTGTCGATGGTGAGGAGTTTTACCTTGCCCTGGTCGTGGACTCCGGAGGTGGCCTCCTTCCGGCTGCATTGATCAACAATGATTCCCTGTACAAGAAGATCAACGGGTTACAGTGGTTTTCGGACGGCGTCTCTGAAGATGAGGCGAGTGCACTGTACGCCCTGGGAGACATCAGCCAAAATGACGACGCCCTCTTTGCGAAGATGCTGGATCTGCCCTGGGTAACCGACGGCATAACTCGTGATGAAAGGGAAGGTCTGGATTCGACTAAGGTTTCCATGCAGAGAATCATCGTAAACCGCCACTCAAGCGGGCCAGCTCTCTTTGATGAAATGATAGGCAAGGAATGGTTTCGCGATGGTCTCAATGACGAGGAGATTGCCCTGGTTGTTGTGTTGAGATCCTTTGTTGGGCAGGAGTCTGTATTCCGTGACCTGATCAGCGACAATTCCATATTGTCCGAATCGGTTTCATTGCCGCTGGCCGGCGAAACAAAATTGTTTGTGGTGAGTCGCTCCAGCATTACAGATGGAGACAGGGTGCTGTGGGCCGCAAGCATCGGGTTGAAGGCAATGGAAGGGTTCATGGGTGAGCCCTGGCCGAAACAGAGGGTGATCTTTGCCCTGGAGCCGGAATGGAACCACCCGTCATTCGGAGCGAACGTTGGTGACCACATTCTGTTGAAGCACACAAGAGGGTTCCTGATATTGCATGAGCTGGCCCATGATTACCTGACGAGCATCTCATCTTGGATTAACGAGGGTGGGGCCCATTTTCTGGCCACATATACGGCAGGCGTTCATGAAGGATCTGTCCAGCAGGTCCATGAGAATGCGGCCGAGAGGCTGAAAAGGTCCGGGGCCGAGTGTGCTGAATCCGGGGCTTCTAATATCCAGGAGTGGCTGGATGTGGTAAGGGGCTCCCGACAGTCGAAATCATCCGTTGCTGGATGCCACTATGCTCTTGGTGAAGCATTCCTACTGGGGATGTATCAATCCCTGGGCCACGATGTGGTGTCCTCCTCCCTCCGGGAACTGTACAACCTGAAACAGGAGCGATGGGTGGACGAAGGGGATATTTACCAAGTCTTTCATGCCAATACACCAGCGGACAAGAGAAGCGAGTTCCGCAAGTTGTATTCGCAGCTCCACGGGGGTCCAGTCCCGACTCGCTAGAAATACAACGACGAGTTTTCTGATAAGTTAGCTGACGAGATGAAGATGGGGGGTTGGGTGATGGGTGTGGCGAGTTTCCAGCGGGTTTGCGACAGCTTTCAGAGGTTTCACGCCTTCTTTGCGCCAGTTTTTGGTCGCAAGCAATGGCGGGAGCACAGCCGGAACTATCTTCGGGCCCTGCTGGTGCAGGCAGGGGAGCGGCGCAACGCCGAGAATCTCTGGGAGTCGGTTGGCATTGTAAACGGCGGAGGTAAATTGTTCCGTGCGGGCGGGTAATTGTTGACAAACGGCGGTTGTAAATTGGACCGCTCGCCATCTTCCATAGGGTAATAGCCGACCCCATGGATGGTGCGACGGATGTACAGCGTGGAGGTATATCTGCGGGTTCGCCGGGCGGTGATAGTGGAAGGGATGAGTATGCGGGAAGCGGCGAGGACCTTCGGCCTGCACCGGGACACGGTGCGCAAGATGCTGGAGTATTCAGTGCCTCCGGGCTATCGTCGACAAGTGCCGCCCCGACGCCCCAACCCTTCGACAAGCTCAGGACTCACCCTACACCGGCGTCATTGACCGCATCCTAGCCGTACAACCGGGAGGACGACCATCAGGTCCCCAGGAAGCAGCGCCACACCGCCAAGCGCATCTTCGAGCGGCTCAGAGACGAGTACGGGTTCGACGGTGGGTACACCATAGTCAAAAACTATGTGAGGGAGCACCGCCGCCAGACTAGGGAGATGTTTGTTCCGTTGTCCCATCCGCCGGGACACGCCCAGTGCGACTTTGGCGAGGCCCTGGTGGTCATCGGCGGCGTCGAGCAGAAGGCTCACTGTTTCGTCCTGAACCTGCCCCACAGCGACGGCTGCTTCGTCAAGGCCTATCCTGCGGAGACCACCGAGGCCTTCTTGGACGGGCATGTGTCGGCCTTCTCATTTCTGGGCGGTGTGCCCCAGAGCATCCTCTACGACAATACCAAGTTGGCAGTGGCCAGGATACTGAGAGACGGCAAACGCCAACGCACCCGGGCCTTCACCGAGCTCCAGTCCCACTACCTGTTCGATGACCGGTTCGGGCGTCCCGGCAAGGGGAATGACAAGGGTAAGGTGGAGGGCCTGGTGGGCTACGCGCGGCGCAATTTCCTGGTGCCCATTCCCTCCTTCGAGAGCTTTGAGGCGCTCAACGCCTACCTGGAGCGGCGCTGCCTGGAGCGGATGGACGCCAGGCTCCGAGGACATGATGAGACCATTGGGCAGCGGATGGAGCGGGACCTCGACGCCCTGCAGCCGTTGCCGCCGGTAGCATACGACGCCTGCGAGAAGCAGGCGGGCCGAGTGAGTTCCCTGTCGCTGGTCCGGTACCGGACCAACGACTACTCGGTGCCGGTGGCCTACGGGCACCGCGACGTGCTGGTACGGGGCTACGTGGATCAGGTGGTGATCAGTTGCGGGACTGAGGTCATCGCCAGGCATTCCCGTTCCTACGAGAGAGACTACTTCGTCTAAGACCCCATCCACTACCTGCCGCTCTTGGAGCGTAAGACTGGCGCTCTGGACCAGGCCGCTCCACTACAGGAATGGGACCTGCCCGAGGAGTTCGACACCTTGCGTCGGCTGCTGGAAGCCCGCATGGGCCGGCGGGGCAAGCGGGAGTACGTGCGGCTTCTGGAGACCTTCTCCCAGCAGGAGGTGGTTGCCGCGGTGAGGGACGCCATCAAGCTGGGAGCCGCCAGCTTCGACGCCGTCAAGCACCTGGTGCTCTGCCGGCTGGAGGGACGGCCCCCCAGGCTGGACCTGGAGCTGTATCCCTACTTGCCACAGGTCAGGGTCGGCACTACGTCATCCAAGGACTACATGAGCCTGTTGTCCGGGAGGGCGGCATGAGCCAGAGGTCCACGCTGCTTCTGGAACACCACCTGAATGAGCTGAGGCTGCCCAGCTTCCTGAGGGAGTACCAGAAGATGGCCGCCCAGTGCGCCGCCGAGAGTGCGGACCACCCGGAGTACCTACTCCGGCTGGCCGAACTGGAACTCATCGACCGACACCAGCGCATGGTGGAGCGGCGGATCCGGGCCGCCCGATTCCCGGCAGTCAAGAGCCTGGACACCTTCGACTCCCGGCCATCCCCTCGGTGAACAAGGCCCTGGTCATGGAACTGGCCCGCTGTGAATACGTCCAGCGCCGCGAGAACGTCATAGCCGTCGGCAACAGCGGCACCGGCAAGACTCACGTAGCCTTGGGGCTAGGACTGGCTGCCTGCCAGCGCGGGATGTCCGTGGGCTTCACCACCGCCGCCGGCCTGGTGCACGAACTCATGGAGGCCAGGGATGAAAGACTGCTGCTGAATCTTCAGCGCCAGCTTTCCCGCCTCAACCTGCTGATCATCGACGAACTGGGCTTTGTACCCCTATCGTGTGAGGTGGCCACAGGCGGCTTCCTCACACTCCAGGGGGAAATGGCACTCCATCAGGTGGCCAGTGGGACAGTAGAAAACCGACCGGTCCCGGCAGGGACATACATCGGCCTGGTCAGGCGTTACGTAGTTCATGGTTCGTCCTCCATGTTTTGGCTAATTCGGGTTCCATCGAGTTTGCAGATTTCGCCGCCCTGCCCGACGCGGCAGCGCAAGCGGTGGCCAATTGAGAACAGCGCGGCGTCTTGTCTTTTGGTAATGCAGAGGAGCGGAGCGAGCTGTGGCGAGCGTCGCTCCGCTCATCTATTGAGCTATTGTAAATTTGGAAGGCAGCGACAAGAGGAGGCCTCAGGAGCTATGGACGAGGGTGCTACCCGGCGACAGATTTCCTGAAAGCGTCGCGGGTAGTACCCAAGTCGTCGCCGGGGAGCACTCTTAAGTGTTCGGCCCGACTTCTAGTTTGTATCTTGTTCTCGCCACCTCAGAGGCGGAAGAATGAGTCGCGAACCCGGCCCCTCAGGCTGCCACAGCTAGTCATCATTGATGAGCTGTTCGAGGGCGCGGGTCGCGTCCATCAGTGCGTCGCGCCTGTTCCTCGTCTGGATAAAGGCAGGGCCAAACGAAGCAGCTCTTCATCGGTCAGCCTGCTATACCGTTTGGGCTCGAAGTTGGTCAGCTGTCGATGATCAGGAGGTTGAGCCGGGCCAGTTGCCGCTGCAGGTTGAGCAGCCGCATCTCGTCCCGGGCCTCCATGAGTTCGTGGACCAGGCCGGCTGCGGTGGTGAAACCCACGGACATGCCCCGCTGACAGGCGGCCAGTCCCTCCTGAGCTTGCCGAAGGGCCCAGAGCCACGTGGGTCTTGCCTGTGCCGCTGTTGCCGACGGCTATGACGTTCTCGCGGCGCTGGACGTATTCACAGCGGGCCAGTTCCATACCAGGGCCTTGTTCACCGAGGGGATGGCCGGGAGTCGAAGCTGTCCAAGCTCTTGACTGCCGGGAAGCGGGCGGCGCGGATCCGCCGCTCCACCATGCGCTGGTGGCGGTCGATGAGTTCCAGTTCGGCGAGGCGCAGCAGGTACTCCGGATGGTCCACATTCTCGGCGGCGCACTGGGCCGCCAGCTTCCCGTACTCCCTCAGGAAGCTGGGCAGCCTCAGTTCCTTCAGGTGGTGTTCCAAGAGCAGTGTGGACCTCTGGCTCATGCCGCCCTCCCTGAACTGAAAGCAGGCTCATGTAGTCCTTGGTTGACGTAGTGCCGACTCTGACCCGGGGCAAGTAGGGTTAGAGCTCCAGGCCAGCTTGGGGGGCCGTCCCTCCAGCCGGCACAGCACCATGTGCTTCACCGCGTCGAAGCTGACGTCTCCCAGCCGGATGGCGTCCCTCACCGCGGCAACCACCTCCTGCTGGGAGAAGGTCTCCAGAAGCCTCAACACCTGCACGTACTCGCGCTTGCCCCGCCGGCCCATGCGGGCTTCCAGCAGCCGGCGCAAGGTGTCGAACTCCTGGGGCAGGTCCCACCCCTGTAGTGGAGCGGCTTGGTCCAAGGCGCCAGTCTTCCGCTCCAACAGCGGCAGGTAGTGGACGGGGTTGTAGACGACGTCGTCTCTCTCGTAGGAGCGGGGATGCCTGGCGATGACCTCAGTCCCGCAACTGATGACTACCCGGTCCACGTAGCCCTTTACCAGCACTTCGCGGTGCCCGTAGGCCACCGGCACCGAGTAGTCGTTGGTCCGGTACCGGACCAGCGACAGCGAACTCACTCGGCCCGCCTGCTTCTCGCAGGCGTCGTAGAGTGCCGGAGGCAGGGGCAACAGGGCCTCCAGGTCCCGCTCCATCCGATGCCCGATGGTCTCGGTGTGGCCCCGGAGCTGGGCGCCCATCCGTTCCAGACAGCGCCGCTCCAAGTAGGCGTTGAGGGCATCAAAACTCTCGAAGGAGGAATGGGCACCAGAAAATTGCGCCACGCGCAGCCCACCAGTCCCTCTACCTTTCCTTTGTCATTGCCCTTGTCGGGACGCCCGAACCGGTCATCGAACAGGTAGTGGGACTGGAGCTCGGTGAAGGCCCGGGTGCGTTGGCGTTTGCCGTCTCTCAGTATCCTGGCCACTGCCAACTTGGTATTGTCGTAGAGGATGCTCTGGGGCACACCGCCCAGAAATGAGAAGGCCGACACATGCCCGTCCAGGAAGGCCTCGGTGGTCTCCGCAGGATAGGCCTTGACGAAGCACCCGTCGCTGTGGGGCAGGTCCAGGACGAAACAGTGAGAGCCTTCTGCTCGACGCCGCCGATGACCACCAGGGCCTCGCCAAAGTCACACTGGGCATGGCCCGGTCCGTGGGTCAACGGCACGAACATCTCCCCAACACGCTCCCGGCGCTCCCTGACGTAGTCCTTGACGATGGTGTACCCGCCGTCAAACCCGTATTCGTCTCTGAGCCGCTCGTAGATGCGCTTGGCGGTGTGGCGCTGCTTCCGGGGGACCCAGTGATCCTCTTCGAGGATGCGTTCTATGACGCCCGCGAAGGCCTCAAGTTTGGGCCGGCGCGGTGGGCTCTTTCGCCGGTAGCCCGGCGGCGCTGATTAGGCCAGCATATTGCGCACCGTGTCCCGGTGCCGGCCGAAGGTCCTAGCCGCTTCCCGCATACTCATCCCTTCCACCATCACCGCTCGGCGAACCCGCAGATATACCTCCACGCTGTACATCCGTCGCACCATCCATGGGGTCGGCTATTACCCTATGGAAGATGGCGGGCGGTACAGTTTTCAACCGCCGTTGTCGGCAATTACCCGCCCGGACGGAACAATTTACCTCCGCCGTTTACATCTTTCAAGGGCGTCGAGATTGTGGACCGCTGGGCGGAGTAATTGTGGCCCACCATTGCTTCTTACGAGCTTCGAGTGAAGACTACAATTCCCAGTAAGCCCCCACCCATCCTCCTCTTGCATGGTCCAGCGCCTGAATTCCGGGCGCTCGGCCAGTTCCCGCTGGCTCACCCCCATCGACCGTCCCCCTGGATGTATCCCCGTTGCTGTTCAGTAAGGCTCGGCCGCTAGCCAGAGAAACGGCCCCGATCCGTACCTTGGCCTAAGCCCGAATCCACCGAAGGGACACGATCACGGGGGTCAGAGCGGAGGTAAGAGGGGAGGGAGCGCGATTACTGGGCTAGGCACCGATGGATATGGCCTGATGGCGAGTGCGGCAATTGCAGGAAGGGCATTTCCCAGGGCCCGCAGCGCTGGTAGGGTCGAGATTGGGGGTTGGCTGGCAGTGGGGGACATACGGATCCTGACCGGTGCGGGCCGGCGAGGCGGTTGAGTAGCCTTGGGGACGATCCGGACGACAACGCCGCCGTCAGGAGGGGATTGGCAGTGCGCGCAACCGGGCCAGGGCGCTGCTGAACTGGATTTCCCAGGGCCAGCCCCGTGGCAGATGCAGGGTGAGGCGCCGGGCCGAGCGGGTGATGCGTTCGGCTAGGGAGAAGAAGCGCCGCCGCAGGGTCTTGGTGGTTGCCACTGACTCTCCCTCGCCCAGGGCGATGCGTCCGTTCCAGCGGGCCAGGTTGTGGGCCATGACCTGCACCGCGAGCCAAGCGGCGTTGGCGGCAAAGCGGCCCGAGGGGAGATGGTTGAGTCCCACGCCGTATTTCAGGTCCCGGATGGCGTTCTCGATCTCGGCGTGGCGGCGGTGGTCGGCCTCCAGTTCCAGGACGTCGCCGTCGCGGTCGGTGATGAAGGCGTGATAGCTGTAGCTGGCGAACAGAACGAGTTGGGAGCCGGGCGTGGGCTTGACCCTGCGAATGAAGAGCCGCAACGGCGCGGCATCGGGCTCGCTCTGGAAAGGCGTGTATTCAGCCTCGGCCATGTCGGCGGCACCCTCCATCCAATAGGGAATGGGCCTCCACTCCGCCTCGGGGATGGACTCGATGAGGTTGCGCAGGCCCTGGTGCTGGCGGACGGTAATGGAGAAGCGGACACCTGTCCTGCGGCAGAGGGCGACGATGGAATGGGTGTAGAACCCGCTGTCAGCCTGCACCGTGAGTTGGCCCCGGCGTAGCGCACCCGGTCCAGCGTCTCCCGCAGGAAGTGAGCGGCGCCCCGGGCGGTGTTGGCCCGGCCCTCCCGCAACCGGGCCATCAGCACCTCACCGGTGCCGGCCCCAGTAGCTCAAGCCGGGGCCAGCAATGGGTGATAGCCCCGCTGGCCGGTGTAGCCGTGGCAGCGGGCCCATCCTTGGTCAGGCCGTAGGTCTCGCAGATGGTGGAATCCAGGTCGATGGTCAGCGGCCCGTCGCCGGGTCGGGCACCGGCGGCCCAGGCCCGGGACAGCAGTTCACGGCTCACCCGGTCCAACTGCCGGACATGGCCCCACCGGAAGCTGCGCAGGAAGGTGCCCAGGGTGGACGGCGCCTTGACTACGCAGCCCAGCATCCGCCCGGTGCTGCCGGAACGCAGCGCGTGGGCGTCGTCAATGCAATCGCCGCCAGCCAGAGCGGAGGCCACCAGAGTCAGCAGCTTGTCGCCGGCGTTCGCCCGGCCAGGGGCACATCCCAGGTCAACGTGTTGGTCCGCCAGTTCGCCTAGCCCCAGGCGCAGGGCCAGGCTGGCGGGCAACAGCAGCCCGGCATTGGCCACCAAGCGGTGGTCGTCGAAGGCGACGTGGATGCCGTCGGGGTGCTTACGTAGTAGCATCTGACATCTGAAAGGTGTTCCTTTTCCGGGGTCGGATTTCTCATCAAAAACCATTATCCCAGATTCACAGGAGCACCCTCTCACCTTTTCAGCACACCTCTAATCTCCACTCCCTCGGTGGATTCAGGCTTTAAGGCCCTGCTCCGACCAACTCGCTGTCGTCAGCCATCACGCTGGCGGCACACGATCACGCTGCCCAAGTGGTACATGATGTGGTTGCCCTTGATACTTTGATCTCAATTGGGCCTAATCCGGTCAGCCGCCTCAGGCTTTATGGTCTGACTCTGACTATGTTCGATTTTTTGCCAACGCCGGCAGGGTTGATGGCCTTCACGCTGTAGATGTGTTGGGTGAATGGAGTCGTGTTCACATCGGTATAGGTGATTGCCGTGCTGCCGGTGTCTTCCACGTAAACCAACAGGGTGTCCTCGCTCACTTCGGGGCGACGCCTGAGGATCCGGTAGCCCGTGATAGTGTCGTCGTTCGAGGCCCTCCAGGTGAGCGTGATGCTCCCGTCCTCGTTGAGAGTGGCCGTGAGGTGGGTGGGAGCCGGCGGATTTTCCGGAATGACGGCTGATGTGGCAGCGCTGGTCAGACTTTCAGCGTTGCCCTCGTCATCCGTGAAGCTGACCCGGACGGTGATGCGTTTGCCAATGGCGTCCGTCGTCGGGGTATAGTCAGCGGCATCGGCTCCTCCTATGGCCTTGCCTCCGGCCCGCCATTGGTAGGTGAACTCGGCTTTATCCAGTCCATCCTTGTCAGAGATTCCGGAGGTCTCCGCCGTCAGGGTCTTGCCCACCTGCGGGGTGCCAGTCACCGTGAGCGACCCAGTCGCAGGGGTGTTGGCCGTCTCGCCGTCGGACTTGTCCTCCTTGCCATTGTCATCTTCCGGTTCGCCACCGTCACTCCCCTGGCGGTCGCTCTTTCCAGCGTCCTGGGCCGAGTTGTCCTCACCCCGTGAGTCGTTGCCGGATCCTGCAGCCTTTTCGATCTTTAACTTGTATACGCCGGTGCGGTCGGCGCCTCCGGAACCCAACGCCACGTAGTACGTCCCGTCGCCGGCGGGTTCGAAGCTGATGCTGACGCGCTTTCCGGTGCTGGTGCTGGTCGTACCGGGTATGAGGGTCCCCTCGCTGTCGTAAATGCCGACTATCTTCAAGTCGGTCGCCTGGTCTCTCGAGGGGAACTCGTCGGCAGACCAGGCTACGATGTCGTACTCCTGATCCGCCTCAAGTTCGGGGGTCTTGAACCAGTCCACGTCCGGCTCGTCATCCCAGTACCAGCTCCAGTTGTCCCCCAGGAAAGCCCCCGTGCTCACATGGCTGGGCTCCAGGACCCGGGTGGTCGAGCCGTCGGCAGGGATGTCCAGCACGTAGCCGTCCGGGCCTCCGAAATACCGGTAGTGGGCCCTGTTGTTTGAGACATGACAGACGTTATTCACCCTGACCCTGATCCGGAAGGTGCCGGTGTCGCCCATTCCGCTCACCTCAATCTGGTGCCAGCCCGTCGCATCCGATCCCCTCACCAGGTCAACATTGTTGCCGAGGGGATGATGGGTGATCATTTGGGAGAAGTCTCCCATTTGAACGCTCATTACCATCGGGGTGGGCAGGGTCCGGGTCTCATCGGGCAGTTCGTCCCCATTAAGGTCCTCTTGAGGGTTGCTGCCGAAAACCTCAATGAGATAGACCCTGTAGGGGTCTAGCCGGATTCTCCAGAACTGGCTTACATCGGCCTCCGTGATCTCCCCCCGGCTGTCGAGGATGATTCTGCGCCCGCTGTCATCGGGGCACTGGGTACTGGCGGCCCCGTTCTCCATATTCATCAGTTTCACTGTTGTGGTGCTGGGGCTTCCTTCCACCACCCCCGCCGGCAGGTCGCCGAATGCGAGTCTAATCATCTCGCCGTCGTCTTCCACAGCGTCATCTATGGCGGTCACCGTAAATGACTTGGACTGTTCTCCGGCTGCGAAAACCACGTCGGACGGCACGCCATCGAAGTCGTCATTCGTGACTCCATTGATGAGAATAAGTTCGATGGGAATGGTCGTGGGCACAGGGGCGACCTCGTTTAACCTTACAACTACGATTGCAGCATCCTCACCCTCGTGTGCCTGGTATGTGGAGGCGCCGAAGGACACCCGGAGTGAGTCCCTGATGCTGATGGCAGCCTGGGCTGGGGTTGCCGTGCTGACGCCAGAGGGCATGGCGCCAAAGCCCAGGGTCACCGTCTCTTCGTCCTCGTCGCGCGAATCCTGCTCGGCGATGAATGAGAAGGACTTCTCCGTATCGCCGCTGTTGAACACGACGTCGTCAGGCACCCCGGAGTAGTCGCCTTCAGATGCACCGGTCCCATTATTGGTAGTCAGCGGGATGGTGACGGTCCGCTCCGGATCTTCGCTGAGGTTTACGGTAACGGTAACGGTGCTCCCTTCCATCAGGGAATAGGCGGAGGACTCGAAGGAGACTGTTACGGAGACCTGGGGGTCCATGGGAGCATCGACGTCTGTGATGGAGATCACTGTCTCCTCGGTCGTACCCTCGGCGACGCCCGTGGGCAGCCTCGTACCGAAGGTCAGTTTCACGCTCTCCCCGTCATCGCTATCGCTGTCGGTGGCCGCAGAGAAGGTGATGGACTTCTCCGTGTCACCTGCGTTGAAGGTGAGGCTGTTGGGCACCCCGGAGTAGTCGGCACTGGAAGCCCCATCCTGTTCGGTGGCGGAGAGCGGGACGATCACCGTCCGCTCTGGATCGGCGCTGAGCACGACCTTGACGGTGACGCTGTTACCCTCGGCCACCGTGTACGTGCCTTGCTCAAAGCTCACTGTGACAGGGATGTTGTTGTACGAGAAAACCCTGTCGAAGGGCGAGCCGTCGTCAGTTGTGCTGTTGACGACCCATGCGGTGCCATCGTCTCCCCATATCCCGCCGGCGTCCGAGTTGGATGAATGCAGGTCAATGTCGTAGCCGGCAATGCGAGTACCCGTGAGATCGTATGCATAGAGCTTGTCGTCAGCTGAGTCGACGATCCACATGCTGTCGCCGTCGGACCAGATGCCGCGGGGCGACGCGTTGCCACTGGCCAGGTTGAAGTCCTTGTCTGAGTCCGGCGACCCGTCGGCCAAGGTGTAGGCGTAAAGCTTGTCGTCGTTCCAGTCGACGACCCACATGGTGGTCCCGTCGGACCGGATGCCCCAGGCCATGGCGTTGCCGCTGCTGCGAGTGAATTCCTTGCTGGTGTCTCGTGAACCGTCTGAAAGAGTGTACGCGAAGGCTGTCGTGTTCAGTTGGTCGGCGACCCAGATGGTGGTCTCATCCGACCAAATGCCGGTGGGGCCGTCGTTGTCGCTGTGAAGGGTTATGTCCTTGGCCGAGTCTCGCGAGCCGTCGGCCAACGTGTAGGCGTACAACTTCGCCTCGACCGAGTCCGCAATCCACATGGTGGTGCCGTTGGACCAGATGCCTGCGGGGGCGGTGTTGCCCGCGTTGCGCAGGGTGTCGAGGTCGTCCGCGGCCTTCCATCCGCCCTGATCGGTTGTGCCACGACCGATGTACACGGTGTACGTGGTTGAGTCCACGGTGGCGCCGGAATTGACCACGATGGCGAAGGTGTTGAGACCGGCGGACAGGCTCACGGTGTGGGCGCTGCCGTTGGTGACCTCGGTCCCATTGATGGTGACGGTGTCGTCGGAGCGGTATGGGGTGGCCGTTATAGTGGCCTGAGTGATGCTGGCGGCCACGCCCACCATGTAATCGGTGACTTCCGGGTCGAACCCGTCGATGTCCTTGGGGGAGACAACCAGCGACATCAAGCGGTCTGTGGGTTGGTCGTCGTCGTTGATGGAGACGATCGTCTCGTCGTTGACGCCGGGAACGACGCCGTTGGGCAGGGAGCCAAAGCGCAGCTTGACGCTCTCACCATCGTCGTCAACCTCGTCTTCAACGGCGGTGAAAGAGATCTCCCTCTCGGTCTCTCCACTCTCAAATTTTACGGTTTCGGGAATGCCCGAGTAGTCCGAGTTGGATACCCCGCCCAGCTCGGTCTTGTCCAGTGGTACGGTGACCTCCTTGGCTATGGCCGAACTCAGAGTGAGCTTGATGTCTACCGTCTCGCCCTCAGTGGCCTCGTAGGCCATCCGCTCAAAGCTCACTCCCGTGTCGTCGTCGATGATGGAGACCACCGCCTCGGTGTTCGTGCCCCCGGCCACTCCAGGAAGCAGGGTCCCAAAGGCTAGCTTCACCGACTCGCCGCCGTCCTCCACCGTATCTTCGGTCGCCGTGAAAATGAAGGTCTTCTCTGTATCCCCGCTCTCGAAGGTCAGGGTAGCCGGCACGCCGGAGTAGTCGTTGTTGGTGGTGCTTCCCTGGTTGGTTGCGGTGATTGGCACGACCACCTGGCGCTGCGGTTCAGCGTTCAGGGTCACCGTGATCTCAACCTCGTTCTCTTCCATGTCCGTGGTTGAGGTGTCGTCGGACTCCTCCACCGAGTATGTTGCGCTCCCGAAGGTCACGGTCACGGGCAAGTTGTTGTAGGTGAATATCCTGTTGAACGGCGAGCTGACATCATTGATGTTGTTGGCTACCCAGATGGTGTCGGTATTTCCCCAAAGGTTGAAGGCATCAGAGTTGCGTGAGTGCAGATCAATGTCGTGCCCCGCAACCCGTTTGCCTGAGAGGTCGTAAGCGTAGAGCTTGCTGTCATTGCTATCAGTGACCCAAATGGTCGTGCCGTCTGACCATACGCCTCCAGGCGCAGCGTTTTCGCTGTCCAGGTCTATATCTTTGCTGGTGTCGCGGGCGCCACCGGAAAGGGTGTAGGCGTACAGCTTGGTGCCGAATGAGCCGACGATCCACATGGTGACACCAGCGGACCAAAGATCCACGGCCAACATGAAGCTACTATCGATCTCGAAATCGCTGCTCGAATCCCTGGCCCCGCTGGTGAGGGTGTAGGCAAACACCTTCTCCTCGACAGTGCTGATCACCCAGATGGTGGTTCCATCGGACCAGATTCCGGTGGGCCCCATCACTGCGCTGCCAAGGGCAATGTCCTTACCGTCGTCCCGCGTGCCGTTGGCCTGTGAGTATGCGTACAGCGTGGCAGTTGATACATCGGAGATCCAGATAGTTGTGCCATCGGACCAGATGCCCGAGGGGGAGGTGTTGCCGGCAGCGCGCAGCGTGTCGAGGTCGTCGCCGGCCTTCCATCCGCCGTGATCGGTGGTGCCACGTCCTATATACACCTTGTAGGTGGTCGGGTCTGTGCTGCCGACCGAGGTCACCACGACTTCGAAGGTGTTGAGCCCGACGGACAAGTCCACGGTGTGGGCTTCGCCGTTGGTGGCATCGGTCCCATTGATGGTGACGGTGTCGTCATCCCGGTAGGGTGTGGCTGTGATGGTGGCCTGGGCGACAGTGGCGGCCACGCCCACCATGTAGTTGGTGACGTCCGGATCGAAACCGTCTATATCCTTTGGAGAGACCGCTAGAGATAGGAGTCGGTCGGCGGGCAGGTCGTCGTCGGTGATGGAGACGGTGGTCTCGTTGGTTGCGCCCTGGCTTACCCCGGTGGGGAGGTTTGTGAATGTCAGCTTCACCGACTCGCCATCGTCGTCCACGGTGTCGGCCGTGGCGGCGAAGGTGAAGGTCTGGGAGGTCTCGCCGGCGTTGAAGACGACGCTGGCAGGGACACCGGAGTAGTCGGAGCTGCTGGCCCCGCCCTGGTCGGTCGTCGTGCTCCCTATGGTCACCGTCCGCTCAGGATCGGCGGACAGCGTTACCGTTACGACCGCCTCGTTCTCCTTGGTCCCGGTGGTGGTCGTGTCGTCCGTCTCATCCACGGCGTAGGTGGCCGCACCGAAGCTGACGGTGACAGACGGAACATCGTCGTCGGTGATGGAGACGGTGGTCTCGCTGGTCGTGCCCTCGGTAACTCCGATGGGCAGCGCGCCAAAGGTCAGCTTGACCGACTCGCCGTCGTCGTCCATGGTGTCCGAGGTCGCGGCGAATGAGAATGTCTTGGAGGTTTCGCCGGCGTTGAACACCACGCTGTCCGGCACCCCGGAGTAGTCGGAGCTGGAAGCCTCGCCCTGGTTGGCCTTGCTGACCGGTATGGTCACCGTCCGCTCTGGGTCCTCGCTCAGGGTCCTCGCTCAGGGTCGCGGTGACCGTTACGCTGCTCCCCTCGGCGACGGTGTAGCTGCCTTGGCCGAACTCCACGTCCACGTCGGCGGGCAGGTCATCGTCGGTGATGGACACGACCGTCTCCTTGGTGGTGCCCTCACTAATCCCGCTCGGCAGATTCACAAACGTTAGCTTGACCGACTCCCCGTCATCGTCGACGGTGTCCTGCGTCGCACTGAACGTAAATGTCTTTTCAGTGTCGCTACTGCCGAATGTGACGCTGGTCGGCACGCCGGAGTAGTCGGCGCTTGAGATGCCGCCCTGTTCAGTCGTGGTCAGCGGGACAACCGCTTCACTTCCGGGAGCTACGTTTAGTAGCACCTTGATGGTGGTCGTGCCGCCTTCGGACAGACCGTAGTTCGAGGCGCCGAAGCTGACCGTCAGCGAATCCAGTGCGCTGGCGTCGCTTATGGACACCACGGCCTCTTTGGTGGTCCCTTCGGTCACCCCGGCCGGCAGCGTCGTCCCAAAGGTCAGCTTCACATTCTCCCCGGAGTCTTGGAGATTGTCGGCGGTGGCCGAGAAGGTGAAGGTCTTGGACGTCTCGCCGGCGTTGAACACGACACTGGCAGGCACGCCGGAGTAGTCCGAATCGGACACGCCGCCCTGGTTGGCCTTGCTGATGGGTATGGTCACCGTCCGCTCCGGGTCCTCGCTCAGGGTCACGGTGACCGAGACCGTGCTCCCCTCGGCAACGGTGTAGGAGTCCTGCCCGAACGCCACGTCCACGTCGGCGGGCAGGTCGTTGTCGATGATCGAGACCAGCGCCTCCTTGGGCGAACCTTCCGATACTCCAGCGGGCAACGTCCCAAAGGTCAGCTTGACTTGCTCACCGTCGTCATCATAGGAGTCCTCGTTGGCGGCAAAGGTGAATGTCTTGGACGTCTCGCCGGCGTTGAACACGACGCTGGCCGGGACGCCGGAGTAGTCGGCGCTGGACGCACCGCCCTGGTTGGCCTTGCTGACCGGTATGGTCACCGTCCGCTCCGGATCGGCGGACAGGGTCACCGTCACCACCGCCTCGTTCTCCTTGTCCTCGGTGGTGTTGGCGTCGTCCGTCTCATACACACTGTATGTCGCCGACCCAAAGCTGGCGGTGACCGACGGCACATCGTCGTCGGTGATGGAGACGGTGGTCTCGATGGTCGTGCCCTCGGTAACTCCGCTGGGCAGCGCGTCAAAGGTCAATTTCACCGACTCGCCGTCGTCATCCTCGCTGTCCGAGGTCGCGGCGAAGGTGAAGGTCTTCTCCGTCTCCCCGCTGTTGAACACGACGCTGGCCGGCACCCCGGAGTAGTCGGCGCTGGTCGCTCCGCCCTGATCGGCCTTGGTGACCGGTATGGTCACCGTCCGCTCCGGGTCCTCGCTCAGGGTCAAGGTGACCGTTACGCTGCTGCCCTCGGCCACTGTGTAGCTCCCCTGCCCGAACTCCACATCCACGTCCGCCGGCAGGTCATCGTCGTTGATCGAGACTACGGTCTCCTTGATAGTCCCCTCGGAGACCCCGGTGGGCAGGTTGTTGAAGGACAGCTTGACCGACTCCCCGTCATCGTCGTCGCTGTCCGCCGTGGCCGCGAAGGTGAAGGTCTCGGAGGTCTCACCGCTGTTGAACACCACGCTGGCCGGCACCCCGGAGTAGTCCTAATCGGAGGCCCCGCCCTGGTTCGCCTTGCTAATGGTGATAGTCACCGTGCGCTCAGGATCGGCGGACAGCGTTACTGTGACCACCGCCTCGTTCTCCTTGGTCCCGGTGGTGTTCGTGTCGTCCGTCTCAGCCACGCTGTAGGTCGCTGACCCGAAGCTGACAGACACGCTGGGCACGTCGTCGTCAGTGATGGAGACGGTGGTCTCGCTGGTCGTGCCCTCGGTAATCCCGCTGGGCAGCGTGCCGAAAGTGAGCTTGACCGACTCGCCGTCGTCGTCGATGGTGTCCGCCGTGGCGGAGAAAGTGAATGTTTTCGATGTCTCACCGCTGTTGAACGCGACACTGGCTGGCACCCCAGAGTAATCGGAGCCGGAGGCCCCGCCCTGGTTGGCCTTGCTGATGGGTATGGTCACCGTCCGCTCCGGGTCCTCGCTCAGGGTCACGGTGACCGTGACCGTGCTCCCCTCGGCAACGGTGTAGGAGTCCTGCCCGAACTCCACGTCCACGTCGGCGGGCAGGTCGTCGTCGTTGATGGAGACGGTGGTCTCCTTGATAGTCCCCTCGGAGACGCCGTCCAGCAGGTTGTTGAAGGACAGCTTCACCGACTCCCCGTCGTCGTCCACGGTATCGGCCGTGGCGGCGAAGGTGAAGGTCTTGGAGGTGTCGCTGGCGTTGAACACGACGCTTGCCGGCACGCCGGAGTAGTCGGCGCTTGATGCCTGGCTCCCGTTGATCTCGCCCTGGTCGGTCGTCGTGATCCCTATGGTCACCGTCCGCTCAGGATCGGCGGACAGGGTCACCGTCACCACCGCCTCGTTCTCCTTGTCCTCGGTGGTGCTGGCATCGTCCTCGGTGGTGCTGGCATCGTCCGTCTCATCCACGCTGTATGTCGCTGACCCAAAGCTGGCGGTGACCGACGGCACGTCGTCGTCGTTGATGGAGACTGTGGTCTCGCTGGTCGTGCCCTCGGTAACTCCGCTGGGCAGCGCGCCAAAGGTTAGCTTGACCGACTCGTTGTCATCGTCGATGGTGTCCGCCGTTGCGGAAAAAGCGAAGGTTTTCGATGTCTCACCGCTGGCGAACACCACGCTGGCCGGGACGCCGGAGTAGTCGGAGCCGGACGCCCCGCCCTGGTTGGCCTCGCTGATGGGTATGGTCACCGTCTGCTCCGGGTCCTCGCTCAGGGTCACGGTGACCGTGACCGTGCTCCCCTCGGCAACGGTGTAGGAGTCCTGCCCGAACTCCACGTCCACGTCCGCGGGCAGGTCATCGTCGTTGATCGAGACGGTGGTCTCGTTGGTTGCGCCCTGGCTTACCCCGGTGGGGAGGTTGTTCAAGGACAGCTTGACCGACTCGCCGTCGTCGTCCACGGTGTCGGCCGTGGCGGCGAAGGTGAATGTCTTCGATGTCTCGCCCGAGTTGAACACCACGCTGGCCGGCACCCCGGAGTAGTCGGCGCTGGAGGCCCCGCCCTGGTTGGCCTCTCCCTGGTCGGTCGTGGTGATCCCTATGGTCACCGTCACCACCACCTCGTTCTCCTTGTCCTCCGTGGTGCTGGCGTCGTCGGTCTCATCCACGCTGTATGTCGCTGACCCGAAGCTGGCGGTGACCGACGGCACGTCGTCGTCAGTGATGGAGACGGTGGTCTCGATGGTCGTGCCCTCGGTAATCCCGCTGGGCAGCGCGCCCAAAGTGAGCCTGACCGACTCGCCGTCGTCGTCGATGGTGTCCGCCGTGGCGGCGAAGGTGAAGGTCTTCGACGTCTCACCGCTGGCCAACACGACGCTGGCCGGGACCCCAGAGTAGTCGGAGGCGGAGACCCCGCCCTGGTTGGCCTTGCTGATGGGTATGGTCACCGTCCGCTCCGGGTCCTCGCTCAGGGTCACGGTGACCGTGACCGTGCTCCCCTCGGCAACGGTGTAGGAGGCCTGCCCGAACGCCACGTCCACGTCCGCCGGCAGGTCGTCGTCGTTGATCGAGACTACGGTCTCCTTGATAGTCCCCTCGGAGACCCCGGTGGGCAGGTTGTTGAAGGACAGCTTGACCGACTCCCCGTCGTCGTCCACCGTGTCCTCCGTGGCAACGAAGGTGAAGGTCTTGGAGGTCTCACCGCTGTTGAACACCACGCTGGCCGGCACCCCAGTGTAGTCCGAATCGGAGGCCCCGCCCTGGTTGGCTTTCACTATGGGTATGGTCACAGTCCTCTCGGGATCGGCGGAGAGGGTGACGGTGACAACTGCCTCGTAATCGGTCCTCGGAGTGTTCATGTCGTCGGACTCATCCACGCTGTAGGCGGCGGCGCCAAAGGCCACACTTACCGACGTACCGTCGTCGTCGGTGATGCTAACAATTACGTCTGCTGCAGAGAAGCCTTCGTAGTCTCCGTCGTCGCTCGCCACCGTATACGTAAGAGTGACGTCATCCTCGTCGTTGGTGTCGGAGTCACTCTCCGCCGACACCGTTACCGTCTGGGCCGTGTCCCAGTCCTGGCCGGTAAAGGTGAGAGTGGTCTTGTCCAGGCTGGCGTCCGTGCTGGCGTGCCCGGCAATGGTCACCGTTACGTCGCTGGCGGGTTGGGTGTTCAGGACCACCGTATAGGTATCCGACGAGCCCTCCTCCATCGTGAGCGCGGTCTTCGAGATCTTTACCCCGGGGTCTGGGTCAGTCACAGTCACGACAACGTCGTCGGCGCTGATGTCCTCGTAGAGCGCATCGCTGGAGGTGACCGTGTGGGTCAGAGTGACCGTGTCTTCGTCGGCGTCATCGTCCTGACCGGCGGACACTGTCACTGTCTTGTCGCTATTCCAGTCGCTTGTGGTGAAAGTGATAGTGGACGAATCCAGGGTGAGGTCCGTACCGGAGGTCCCGCCAATGGTGACGGTCACGTTTCTGGTGGGCTGGAAGTCAAGCACCACCGTGTACTCGCCGTCGCCTCCCTCGGCCACGGTGAGGGTCGTGGGGTTGACCGTGACTCCGGCATCGTCGTCGTCCACGAAGGTAATGATGGTTTCACTGGGAGTGCCCGGTATAACTCCCTCTGGCAGCTCTCCGAAGGTTAGCTTCAAACCCTCGCCTCGCTCGTCGATCCTGTCCTGCGCCACGCTGAAGCTCCAGCCCGTACTCTCATGAGCCGGGCCGAAGGCCACTGACCGTTGCAAGCCTCCGGTGTCGGCGATGCTGGCGCCCCCGAAGAATTCCCAGGCCCGGGGGACAGTGATATTCCTCTCAGCCGGTTCATTCAACGCCACACCCAGCGAGACTGAATTTCCTTCTCCCAGATCAATTGCGGCGTGGTTGAAGCTGGCTACGACGGTTTCGGGTCTATCGTTGTCCCCGATGACCACAAAGGCCCTGCGGGGTATCCCCACGCTCACGCCGCCAGGTAGGTTGGTGAATCCAACATTCACCCTCTCGCCATCGTCGTCGACGGTGTCGTCCACCGCGTGGAAGGTGTACGACTGCTCCGTATCACCGGGGTTAAAGACCACGAAGGCGGGAATCGTGTAGTCGTCGCTGCTGGCCCCGCGGACCGGATCGCCGGATAGGGCAACGACCAACGTCCTCTCGGGGTCCACGTCCAGCACCACCTTGATGTCTTTGCTTCTGCCCTCCCTCACGGTGTGGCGTTGCGTTTCGTGGCTTATTTCCACGTTTACCCGAGCATCTTCGGTGACCGTAACCGCGACATTCGCAGCGGTGGTTACGGACCCATAGCCGCTGACGGTGTGGGTGACGGTGGCGCTGTCCTCGTCATCGTCGGTGTCGCTGGCGGCGGAAACGGTCACAAGCTGGGGGGTATTCCAGTCCTCTGTGGTAAAAGTCAGAGTGGCCGGATTGGTGGTCACGTCTGTGTTGTCCGTGGGGTCGTTGATCGTAACGGTCACGTCGCCGGCGGGCTCGGCGTTCAGCACAACCGTGTACCGGACGGCGTGCCCCTCGGGTACGGTGACCGTGGTGGGATAGATTTCCTCGTTGTCGTCGTCGTGGTCCGCCGTTACCGTCACCGTCTGGGTCGTGCTCCAGTCCTGATCGGTGAAGGTCAGGGTGGTCTTGTCCAGGTTGACGTCCGTACTGGCATGGCCGGCGATGGTCACGGTCACTACGCCGGCAGGCTGGGAGTCCAGCACGACGTTGTAGGTGGCCTGCTCGCCTTCCTCCAGATCCAGCGTCGACTTGGAGACCGTTATTCCGGGCGGCGCGCCGTCGTCGTCGGTGATGGAAACGGTCACGGTATCGGCGGAGATGCCGTTGTATTCCGAGTCGGCTGTGCTGGCGACGGTGTGGGTCAGGGTGACGGCAGACTCGTCATCCGCGTCGGCATCCTGGCCCGCCGATACCGTTACCGTCTGGGCTGTCTCCCAGTCCTGGTCGGTGAAGGTCAGGGTTGTCTTGTCCAGGCTCACGTCTGTGCTGTCATGGCCGGCGATGGTTGCGGTCACATCGCCGGTGGGCTGAGATCTCAGCACAACTGTGTATGTGTCCGAGGACCCTTCCTCGATGGTCAGGGAGGTCTTGGAAATCGTCCTCCGATGTCTCGGTCGTCGTCCCTGACGGTCACGGATACGCCGGCGGCCGCCGCGTTCCGGTACAGCGAGTCGCTGCTGGTAACCGTATGGGAAACGGTCGCCGCCGGCTCGTCGGTAAGATTGTCATCCTCACTTGCAGTGACGCTTATGGACTGCGGACGCCAGTTCTGTGGCGTGAAGGTAACGGAGCCCGGGTTCACCGTGAAACCCGCGTTCGACGGCTGGTCGACCGTGATCTTCACGTCGGATGCGGGTTGCGAGTCCAGCTTGATAGCGTAATCGCAGCTCGGTCCGCCTTCCGTGACTGTCAAGGAGTTGGGCGAGATGGTTATGCCGGCCGTATCGTCGTCCGTGACCACGAACTGCGCCCGGCTGACCGTCAGGTCAGGGTTGTCCGTCGTGCCTTTCAACTCCAGCGTTTCATCGTCGTCGACATCACCATTCAGGTCGGTCAGGAGCAGCTTGGAAGTGCCTGACATCTCCCCCGTCGGGATGATCAAAGAGGAAAACAGGGTGGACCGCACCGACGTACTTTTGAGCGCGTTGCCGACTGCCAGCCCGACCCTGACCTGCGTGTCGTCGGTGAGGGTGGCCCCCCCTCGATGGTGGCGGGCACGTCAGCAAAGGGTGGAGCCGACACCCTCTGACAGAGTTCCGGGATCAACGGATAAGGCAACTACAGTTGGCGCGGGGTCGTTGTCCAGGATTGTGAAGGTCGCCGGGCTCACCGTCTTACCGGAGAGGGTCGTTACACTCCCCGTGACCGTGAGGGTCTCGTCCCCCTCGTCCAGTGAGTCGTCCAACACTGTGAGGTTGGGGGTGGCGGTTCCTCGCAGTTCACCGGCTGGAATGGTCACGGTGGTCGTGGCAGTCTCGAAGTCATCCCCTGCAGTGGCAGTGTCCCCAACTGTGGTTACTTCTACCTCGGCGTCCACCGGTATGGTGGCAGTGCCGTCAAACTCAGCAGTCACCTCTATGGAGACGGACTGGGCCGACTCGTCGGCCTCGACGGGCGTAATTGAAAGCGTCACGCTCGTAGGCGAGACCTCGTTGTCCTCAATGGTGATTGTGTCGAAATCCGAGTTGGCAAGCGTTGACGGTACCGCCGAGACCCTGACATTCTCGTCTCCCTCAAACAGATTGTCTTCTATTACGGTGAAGGGCACTGTGGTGGTGACGCTGGACTCGCCCGCCGGGATGACGATGTCCACATCCGGAGCGATGAAATCATCACCCTCGGTAGCAGTGCGGCCGAGGAATCTCAGTGTAACCGCGGTGTCCGTGGTGAACTGGCCCGAGCCATTCAGGCTTACCGTCGCGGAGATGTCCGTGGCTCCGGCGTCCTCATCCGCCCTTCGGGGTGTGGCTGAAACGGTCACACCGTCGGGAGCAACGTCGTTGTCGGTGATCGTCCCGGTGGCGAAGTACGTTCCCAGCGGGACGAACTCATGGGGCGTTTCGGTGCCCTTAGTAGCCTCCTCCAGGGTGACTATGAAGATCTCCGAGCCTTCGACGAGGGAGTCATCGGTGGTCTGCACGGAAAATGTGCCGGATGTGTCGCCCGCGGCGATGGACACGGTGCCGCTGTCAGCGGTGTAGTCGTCGCCCGGCTCCGCCGTTTCTCCAAAACCGAGAGTGTCTCCTACGCTCCTTGTAGCCCAGCCCACCGACACCGCTTCATCGGTGGTCGCCGATAATGAGGCGGTGAATGTGGCTGCGCCGCCATCTGTAACCGTGGGTCTCCCCTCAATCGAGGCGGTCAGGGAATCCTTGTCCAGAATCTTGGTGGATGCCTTGTTCTGGCTCTGGGATATGCCGCTGCTCCGCAGGCCGTCGTATACCGAAAAGAGCCGCACCTCCATATGCTCAACGGGGGCACTCTCGTCTTCGGAATCTTCCGTAATTGGGTAGGTGATGGTTCCGGAGGACTCTCCGGCAGGGATCTTCAGGGTCCCGGAGCTGCCACTGTCGTCATCCTCTGGGAAAGTGAGGTTGCCGATGGGTGTGCCGTAGTCATTGGTGTCCACGTAGGCCTTGGTGGAGTCACTTTCACTGATCTCAAAGGTGATCTTGGTGGCCTCGGTGGTGACGCCTCCAGCCAGCCGGACGGTGAAGACTGCGTCCTGACCCTCCACCACGCTCTTTGCGTTGGCGATTATGGAGGCGGTCAGTGTCTCATTGTCCCTGATGCTGGCCTCGTAAGCATCGGTGGTGGCCGGCGGGGTTACCAGTCTGCTGCCTGCTGACAGCAGCTCCACGCTGAAGGTTTCCAGGGCCGCCTCAATCAGGTTGTCGTCAATGATGTCCACATCGATGAACCCGGCCGTCTCTCCTGTTTCGAAGTTCACCCGGCCACTGGAGGCCAGGTAGTCTTCCCCTGCGGTAGCGGTGCCCTCCACGGTCTGCCAGGCCACGGCAAGGTTGTGCTCGTGGTTGGTGGTATCCGCGTGGGAGAGGGTGACCATGAACCTGGCCGGTCCGGCTATACCCTCGTTGACGGCGCTGTGGGCCCGGCTGACGGAGGCGTCCATTGGCGCCTCGTTGTCGGTGATGGTTCCCACGCCGGTATCGTCGACGATGGTCAAGTGATGGGGCGGGCTGGTGAGCTGCACACCAAGGGTCTCGGGCTTCTCGAAAATGGTGTCGTCGGCGATGTCGACACTGAAGTGCTTTACCTGGTCGCCCCGGGCGAAGGTTACGGTCTCGGACTTGGTGGTGAAATCCCGGCCCAGGCTGTTTGCTGTGACGTTGTCGTGAGATGTGGCTGTTCCGTCCACGGTGGCAGCGTATACGGTCACTCTCTGGGGCGCGGGAGCGTTCAGGCTCACCGCGAAGTTCAGAGTCGCGTCCGTGCCCTCGGCGGCAGATGCGTCCGCTATGGAGATGGTGAGGTCATTGTCGTAGACCGTTCGCGACAGGGTCGGCAGGAAATCGTCGGGGTCCTGCGCCAGTCCCACCGAGAAAGGCGAATAGCCGGACCCGTTCAACACCTTGGCGGTGACAACGCCGTTGGCCTAGACGGTCGAGTCGTCGACGGTGGGGATCACCAGGGTGGCGAAGACCGAGCCGGGCTGGAAGGTGATCGTCGCGGGTGCAGTACCGGAGATTACGTCGCCCTCCTGGGTTACGTCCACCTTGATTGTCAGTGCGTCGGGCACGTCTGCAGCGGTAGGGTTGGAGTTGAAACAGGACTCCAATTGTCTGACGGTGTCGCAGCTGTTGATCCCGCCGAGGGTTGGCCCCGAATCCAGAGGCGGAAGCCTCTTGACCCTGAAGGAGAGGTCCTCCCCCTCCACCACGTTTCCGGATACGGAAGAGAAGATCACCGCGAGTGCCAGCTCGTCGTCCAGAATGGTGCCGATGGCCGTGGCGTCCCCCAGGGCCGCTCTGCTGGGGTTGCTGAGGACGAGGTTGAAGGTCTCGTGGGCCTCGTCCAGCTCGTCATCGTGCAGGGTGATGCTGACGGTGTTCTCGGTCTCCCCAATATCGAAGGGCACCGTGCCGCTGTCGGCGGTGAAGTCCGTGCCGCTGTCGGCGCCAATGATCGTCTCGTTATCGACCGTGGTCCAGTTGACTGTGGCGGCCTCTTCGTAGTTGACCTCGCTCAGGGAGATTGTGAGCTCGATGGTTCCGTCTTGCTCATAGCCGATGGCGTTAGTAACTGAGACTGTAGGCGGTATGTAGTCGTCGTCGGCGATCTCCGTGGTGGCGAAGTAGTCCGTAAACCACGTAGTGCCGGGGTATTTCCTGATTTCGTAGGCGAACTCGTCGTCGGCGTAGCTGGCGGGGTACAGGATCTCCGCCCGGACAGTCCCGTTGGCTTCGTCCACCGTGTCGTCGGTGGTGGGCACGGTGAAGGTGGCGGTGGATTGGCCGGCGGCGAAGTCCACGGTTACCGGCGCTGTTCCGGAGATGTAATCGCCCTCCTGCGTGACCGCCACACTCACCTGGAGCGGGCGGTCCATGGCGTCCTTCTTTCCTCCGAGCCGGTGCAGGGTGAAGGTGGTGTCGTTCCCCTCGTCAAAGGAGGCCTGGTCCGCCTCGATTCGGACCGCTATTAGTGCGCCGTACACGCGGTAGGCGGTCTCCGTGTTAGTCCCCAGCACATACTGAGGCCGGTATTTGCACTCCTCGGGCTCGTCCGGGCAGTAATGGGGGCTCGCAAATGAGTAGATCCCCCTCCATCCCATGAAATTCACGTATAAGTAACTATCTCAAAACCTGCTAAAGTTCAAACTGCCATTACCGCAAAGGACCCGTCATTTCCGCGAAAGCGGGAATCCAGTGGTCCAGACCGTGTATCTGGCCGTTGAGATCAAGGGCATGACAGTTTTGAGATAGTTACTAAGTGGGATGTGAGGGCAACGGCGTCACTGGAGTTTCCCTACCTGAACGAGCCAAACTGGTCACCGCCCTCTGTAATGTCCGGCCCCGGCGGTGGGATATGCCTTGTATTCTCGCGCAGGGTGTCGGTCGTCAGATTCCCGGAGGCGTCCCCGGTGCGGGTCAACGTGACTTCTTGACGAGTCGTGGAAATGAGCCCGCTAATTGGGATGCTCCCCACGTATTCCTGGGTGGCCGGCCCCATCGTGACCGTGGGTCTGTCATCATCCTGGACCCAGACCAGCTCCGTGTAGTCGGCCACGGTCGTATAGACGCTGTCGGCGCCGATTTCGACCCGGGCGTGGTAGGTGCTGTTGCTCTTATTCAGGACATCGTCCGTGGTGCTCCTGGTTATGGTCAGGCTGGCCTCACCCGCAGCGAAGGTGAGGCTGAGGTCCTCCTGGTCGAAGGGCATGATGCTGCTCGGCGTGGTGACGTGCCGGGTGGGATCGTTCAGGCTGACCTCGAAGTCCAGGGGATCAGTTGTGAGCCCGGAGCGGGTGAAGGTGAAAGACACATCGTCCCCTTCGTTCTTCCAGTCTGCGGACTTTGTTACCCGGACGTCGGGGAACCCGCTGTCGTCATCAAATACGGTGGTTGTGACCGTGCTGGGGAACCTGGGACGGTATCCGGTCCCGTCCTTGACGGTGACAGTGATCTCCCCATTGTCCTCGGCTGTGGTATCACTGTCCGTCTCGATTTCCAGGGTTACGCTGGAATCCCCCTCCGGGAAGGTTATGGTTGTGGGCAGAGTCGAACTGACGAACCGGGAGTCCGCGGCGACCTCGATGTCGATGGTGAATCTCCGCCATTCCCCGTTCTGGCGCTGGAATGTGAAAGTTGCCGTATCCCCCTCCCTGATCCAGGGGTCCTCCGCGCTGACCGTGACGTCTGGCAGTGAGACGTCTCGGACCGTGATCAGCACGGGGCCGGTTGTTCCCGGCCGGTAGACCCTGGGTTCACCCACGTCGTCCGGATCCAGCAGGGTGGCCGAAATGGTCATGGAGACGCCGCCCGGGGCCCGGTAGTTTTCCGTGGCGGTCGTGAGCGTTGCCGTGTCATCGCCCGCGGCGAACACCACGGTCTCCCGGACGTTCTCGCTGACGGGCGCCATCTGCGCCACCTGGACCCAGACGGTGAGTTCTTCGCTGGTGTCCTCGTCCCTGGTCAGGGTGAATACGGCGTCGGGGCCCTCGTTTATGGTGGCCTGATTGGCCACCAGGGTCACGGTGGGTTCGTCGTCCGGGATGGTGCCCCAGCCGCGGAGGGAGCTCTGCCCGAATTCCAGTGTGGCGTGGACCGGGTTGCGAAGTAAATGAAGATGGTCTCGTCATCCTCGGCGATGTCGTCCTGGATGACGGGAACCTCTATTACTCCGGTGGTCTCTCCTGCGGGTATCGTCAAGGTCCCGCTGCTCTCGGTGACGTCTGCGCCGTCGCTGATGAACTGCTCCTGGACCTGGTACTCGACGGTTACGTCCCGAAGCACCGGAAGATTGCTGACCAGTTCGACAGTGTGTTCGGCAGTCCCCGCGTCCTCCCGAACTTCCACCAGGAAGTTCTGAAAACGCAGCACCGGCAGGGGTTCCTTGTCCACGACGATGACGGACGCCGTTGCGCGGTCGGGGTTGATTTCGTAATCGTCGCTGGCCACCAGATCCACCGTGAAGGTGGCGTCGCCGTCGCTGCCGTCGCTAGCTTGGGACGGGTATGCCCTGGTGATGCCGGACTCGCCAGCCTTGATCGTGTGGGTCTGTACTCCCAGGATGCCGTCCCCTACCGCATTACCGATTTCCGAGTGCGTGACCTGCACCTGGAGGGGCTCGTCGGTGTACCCGTCGTGGCTGATCCGGTAGTAGATCTGCTGGCCCTCGTCGACGCTGACGCTGAAGACCCGGACGCTGACCATGTAGGGGTCGTTGTCTACGATCTTCGCGGTGACGGTGGTGTCTCCCGTTGGCGTCCAGAACTCCAGGTTCTCCGGCTCCAGCGTGAAGCTGTAGCCGACGTCTGGGCCCGTGTACTCATCGTCGGGCAGGCTGTAGCGGAGGTGGGCCTCGGACTGCCCCGGATCCATGCCGATGACGGTGAACTGCTGGTCGTCATCCCGGCCGCCCGTCATGGGGATCTCCAGGTCGTTCTTGTCCTCGCCAATGCGCTTGACGATCAGGATCAGGTCCCGGCCCTCTTCCACCTCATCGTGATTGAAGCTGATCTGCACCTAGGGAGCAACGTCGTTGTCGACCACCTCAACAGTCAGCGGGTTTGTCCCCAGAATCTCGTAGGCAGGATCCTCCTCCACCGTGAATGTCAGGGTGCTGTCCGCAATATCCCGCCGGTCGTCCGGCAGGGCGATCGTGACTGTCTTGGTTGCCTCACCGTCCGCGAACATGACGCTGGTCGGCGTTTCCACGCCGTCGGCATCGCCGACGTAATCACCCATGAGGAATGAGCCGGGATCGTCCACCTCAATCCCCACGATCAACTCTCCAGTGGTGTTGTTCCCACGTGTCAGAGTGAAGTTGACGGTCTCTCCCTCAATGACGGAGGTCTTGTCCGACGACAACTCAATGGTGGGCAGATCGTCGTCCAGGATTGCGACCTGGCCCTTGACGACAGAGGAGCCCCGGCGTTTTGCGGGGGATATCAGCTCTATTCTCAGCGGGTCGGATGTCTCAAAGATGGCATCGTCGGAGGCGGTTGCTGTAACGTCGAGGGTCTGATCCAAGGGGAGTTGAAAGTCCGAGTTAACTGCAACGGCCGGGAATGTGAGTTGGTGAACCTGCTCGGTGGGGTTGGTGCCGTCCGGATTGGTACGGTTTGGCTCCCAAGTGCTTATCTGCACTGGCAGCGGCGCGTAGGCGTTTCCCCACTTCCTCTGCACCTGGAATGTGTACTGACTTCCCTCCTGCACCTCCCTGGGGTCGGTGAGCATGATGTTGAACTCGGGATACGGGATCTCTCCGGCCTTACTCCACGTCTGGGTCCGGGATCCCCGGACCGTCCAGTAGTCGTCTTCCTGACCCGTTGTCAGGGGAGCCCCGTTGATGTCCTCCATCTGCTTGATGGTCACCGTGTATTTCCACTTGGGGTCTCTCAGCCCGTTGTCCAGTACCTCGATCCGCCCAATGACCTTCCGCTGGTCTCCGGGTGAGGGTCAGGGGGGAACTCTTGGTAGTGTTTTCCCGAAACCGGGGCAACGGGCCAGTCCGCGTGGCGGGCGCTCTCCCAGCCCCGGTTGTGCTCCACCCGCACCACGAAGGTGGCCGTACTGCCCACATCCCGGGCCCGGCGGCTCACCTCGAAGTGGATCGGCCAAGGCTCCTCGAACTCGTGGAAGAAGCGGAAGTTCCGGTTGTCATCGCAATAGTAGAATCCCTCGGCCGGGCCAGCCGTACAATTGGAGACTCCTTCGATGGTGGCGCTGGTCTCGGCACCGGTATTGCCCAGCAGGTATCCCGTTCCGGGCAGCACGTTCAGGGTGATCAGCCCGGCGGCGGGCAGGTCGCGGTCGTCGTCGGGGGTGGTGAGGGAGACTGTCATGGTCGTTAAATTAGCCGCTAAGGTCGCCTCGGTGGGTATGTCCGGCGCGGTATCCCAGTGGTTGCCCCTGAGATAGTCCCCGTTGTCGTCCACCCGAAGGTCTACGGTGAGTTCCTGGGTGGTATCGCCGCCGGTGCGGGTGAGGGTGAAGGTGGCGGTTTGCCCTTCGGTGATGGAGGGCTGGTTCTCGGCCAAGGTGATCAGGGCTCTGTCCCTGGGCGGGTCGTCTATCTCCACGTCCACCTCGTGCGGTGTCCCTGTTTCGTACCTTTCGCCGACCATGGTGATTCCGGCCTTCAGGGTGTCGGTACCAGACTCGTCCACATTGTCCACGTAGGCGCTGATAGTGAAGCTCTTGGTGGTCTCCCAAGGGTCGAATTGCACGTCGGTGTCCTGGGCGCTGGGGTTTTGCCCCCCGGGACCTCCGGCTGGGTTCCCAGGTCCTGACCTCGGCGGTCGCGCTGCTGCCTATCGGTCCTCCCGTGCGGGTCAGGGTGTAGGTCACGCCGGCGCCTTCGTAAACGGTATTCGTGCTGGCGGCGATGGTAACGGTTCCGGTCAAGTCCCCGCCGTCGGCGGCAGCCACCTCCGTCTCCCGCAATCCGCTCTTGACCGTCCAGTACTGGGCTTCCTCTGAAGCGGATAGAGCCTTGCCCTCGTGGTCTTCGATGGGAAGAATTGAAGCCTTGTAGACCCAGTCGTCCTCCTCCTCTCCGTTCTGCGTGACCTCTATCTCCTGCTCCACCTCCGTGTCCGACCCTGTAAGTTCCAGGGGGAAGTCCTTGTACAGCCTGCTTGAAGACGAGTCCGTCTCCCAGCCCTCCAGAGCATGGTCCGGGCCGCTGCGGTCGGTTTCCACCCGGACGGTGAAGCTGGCGGTCTGGCCGCCGTTGGCGTCCTGCTGACGACGCTTGACGACGAACTTGAGTGAGTCACCCTCGTCCACGTCGGCGTCGTTGGTGCCGTCCTTGCCAAAGTTGAGCTCCAACTGTTGAGCGGTGTCGTTGTCGTTTACGTACACCACTGCGGAGGTGTCATGGTCCTCACCGTAATACTTCAGGAGATAGTCCGCGGAGGGCTGGACGATCACGGTCACACCCTGCAGGTACTGGTGTCGCCTGTCGTCGAGGACTGTCAAATCAAGAGTCTGGGTTGTAGAACCAGCCCGGAATTGGATCTGAGTAGGCATCACCGGGGCGTATTCCAGTAGTCCCCCCTCAGGAAACTACCAGGATCCGAAATTCCAATGTCGATGGTCAGCGGTTGAGTGGTATCGCCACCAGACCGGGTGAAGGTATAGATGATGGTCTCGCCCTCGGCGACCGAGGACTGGGCCGAGCTCCGCGTCACGTCGATGACCGCGATGCTGTTGTCGGAGGGGGGATCAAGAATCGTGATGCTTGCCGTATCGGAGCTTCTCACCTGGTAGCTTGAGTCGCCGGGGGCCATCACCTGGGCATTCAGCGTTTGCGTCCCGGACTCTGCGGTGCCATCTGCGAACGGCACAGCGTGCAGGAGCACGCGCCTGATTCCTCGGCCGAATCGTACCTCGTGCGGCCTGTCGGAATTGTTGCTTTCACCGTCTTGCTTATTTGGTTCCCAGGTCTTGACCTGAACCGTGAGCGGAGTGATGTCCCCGCCGTACCGCTCCAGAATGAAGGCGGCCAGACCGCCCTCATGTACGGTGGCCTGGGTGGTCCTGATCGCAACGGTGGAGGTGCTAGGCTGCTGGGCTTGAGCCGATGAGGAAAACAGGTAAAACGCCGCAATCGCGAGCAGAAAGAGCACCGCGACCGGCCAAATGCGAGGCCGAGCGTAAAAAATGGCCCTCAAGTGCAAGGTTCTCCCTCGCACTGAGTGCCACTCCAAAGACAGGGCATACTGGTGAGTTCCTGAATATCGGTTCTAAGGGTGGTGCTTGTGGACCAGATGTTTAATGACCATTTTGTAATGGGAATAATTGGTGCCCGAATTTGGACTAGCAAGGACCCCTGAGGCTGGACTACATCGAGGGTGCTGGAGGGGAGCACAGAGGACCGCGGTCTCGGAACATCCTTCCTTCCCCTTTTGTCATACCCACGTCCCGACATCCTGGATGTCCTCGGGGTCAATTGGATTACATGGTTTCGACGTTCTGTTGCGGCTTCTACCGATTGTTCTTAGCTTAGCTAGACATGATTTCCTTTTATTCCACTACCTTTCCAAATGGGCTACCTAGCATTACAACGATGGTTTCTCTATTCGGCCGGTTCCATGCTTGAAATGGGTTTGGCCAGTGCAAGGCCACAAAGTTGTCAAGTGCGTGGGCGGGACGCCTTGGAAAAGCGCTCAATGTCCTTTTCCTGTCAAGCGTCGTGTCAATACTAGGATTACAACAGTGCCTCCTCTCCTCGTCTTCAGCCGCTCCGTCGCACATGCCCAGGGGTCGCCCACCGTGATACCGAGGGGTTCAGAGTTGCTGGAGTCCAACGATATGCCGTTGCCGGATTGCACGGCTCTGTTGCTCAGCCGGTAGGCTGTGCAATTGGAAAATCGGTCCGGGGATCCCGGGCAGAACGTGGCATTAGCGTGTGTACCCCGTAGAGTTTCACAATATCGTCACCTGAGAAAGGCTTATCCGCACTGACATATATGTTGTCTATTTTGTTAACTAAGCAGTTGTACCTATTGACCTGTCATCCGACTGTCTTGATGAGTACACTCTCGGCGGGGAGTCCCGTTCAGCTCCCGAAGCCCCAGGGGTTCCCGGGCTGGTTCGGGGAATATGGTGCTACAGGGGCACCGCCCACCCCGACTTGGGAGGTGAGTTGCTTTGTCCGGCTTGAGGAGAGCGGAACTTTCCGTGCTGAAAGCGCGCCTCCGGAGTGCCTTTGTAGACTCCCTTGAGAACGCCCGGGCGGACACGGAGGGTGTCCGGTACGCTGCCTGGGTTTCCGTCTGGGGCCGCTGGGCCGTCTGGGTGGCCGCGATGGTGGAGGCGGTCTATCAGCCGGAGTTGAGCGGCGGCACATACGCTCCGTTCATCCTCCTCCATGTGATGCTGGCCGGTTGCAACGCTTGGGTGCACCGCCTGCTGGCTACGGGCAAGAGGGTGGCCTGGTCTTGGATTCTGGTTCTCAGCAGCATTGACTTTGTGATCATCACGGCGTCCATCGTTTCGGACGCCGGGTTCGGCAACTTCCATTACCTCGCCTACTACCCTGCGCTGTCCCTGGTGGCGGCCATCTGCCCGTCCTTCGTCCTCAGCCTCCTGTGGACGACGGTGGTTGTGGCTTTCTACGGTGTTTGGTGCCTGACCATGGGTTCGGGACTCGACTTTGCCGCCAATGACGAGGTGGTGCTGTCCGCACGGCTGGCGGCGATGTACGGCGGCGTCGTGCTGGTCAATATGTTCGCCCGGTACGAACGAATCAGGAGGCGCAGGTTGGGGGAGCGTGAGCGGGCCCTCTTGCAGGAGCGGGTTGAATTCTCTCAGGCCATTCATGACACAGCGGCCCAGAGCGCCTATGTGCTCGGACTGGGCATAGACATGGCCCGTAGTCTTGCGGAAGAGTCCAACGGGGAACTCAAGGAGACGCTGGCAGCCGCGTACCTGGTGTCCAGATCGTTGATCTGGGACCTGCGGCGGCCTATTGACGGGGGACCGATCTTTGGAGGAATGGAGTTGGGACAGGCTCTGAGAATACATACCGAGAGGTTCGGGGTCATAGCAGAGGTGTCCGTTGAGGTGGTTCAATCGGGAGATGAACCTCCCCTGCCGGTCGAGACCAGGTCCCGGCTCTTCTCCGTGGCCCACAACGCCCTGGCCAACGCCCTGCTGCATTCCGGTGCGGACCGGGTCAGGGTGGCGCTGGAGTTTCGGGGCGATCTTGTATCGCTGTCCGTTTCAGATAACGGGGTTGGTCTCCCTGATGATTATTCCGAGCGTGGCCGGGGCTTTGCCGGCATGCGGGCTCAGGCGGAACTCATGGGGGGCAGGCTCCTGGCCAGCCGGGCCGGGCCGGATGGGGGAACGGCTGTGGCCTGCGAGATTCCCCTTAGACTGCAGAGTGAAGGAGACTGACATGCCAGAGAACCGAGCAATCCGCGTGATGGTGGTCGACGACCATCCTGTGGTCAGGGAGGGCATTCGGCGGTTGCTGCAGCATTTTGCCGAGTTTGACGTGGTGGGAGTGGCCGGAAGCGGTGAGGAGGCGGTCCGGTTGGCCTGCCAGGTGGCCCCGGACGTCATCATCATGGACGTGATCATGCCGGGGATGGGCGGGGTGGACGCCTGCAGGGAGATCATCCACCTGAAGCCCGGCGTCGGGGTCTTGATGTTGACCGCATCGACCGCACCTGCTGCGGTTATCGAGGGGGTTGCCGCGGGTGCCAGCGGCTACCTCTTGAAGGACTCCGGGGTGGAACAGCTGGTGGGAACCATCCGGGAGGTGGCCGAGGGCCGCGTGAACCTGACGGCTGACGCATTGAGGCAGGCCGCTATGTTGATTCGCAAGGACTCTGCGGGCGCGGGGTTCCGGGGGCCGGACCTGTTGACCACCAGGGAGACGGAACTGCTGCGCCTGTTTTGCCGGGGTCTGTCCTATGCCCAGATTTCAGCCGCCACTGAGGTCGGGCAGTCCACGGTGCGCAATACCCTGGACCGTGTTCAGCACAAGGCCGGGGCCGGTTCCAAGACAGAGATGGTGATCTGGGCGGTCCGGGCCGGTCTGCTGGATGACTTGGGGTAAACGGCTGACGCCGTCAACTGCTGGCCTCTCACCCTGTCCCAGGGTGGGTCAATGCGGTCTCCCGGCACTGCTTTTCCAGGGCGCCCGGAGGCCCTCGCAATCTGCACGATATGGATATTGATAAACATTCTTAGGACAGATTACGTCCGCAGTCAGAAGACCTGGTTGTGCGAACCGCATTTTCAGCGTTCAACGGCCCTTTCGGGTGTGCGAGTCTGTGCTCAGGGGCTGCTTGGGCACAAGGACTTTCCCACTCCGCAACCAAGACAAGAGTTGGCGTTGAACACCCCGCGCGCATGCCCCAAACCCACTGCTTGATTTGTCGTTGTAATATTAGGGCAATGGCCAGAAGAGTGTCGGTCAAATGCGCCATCGCTGGCTGCCACTACCAGCGGAAGATGACCCTCGCCCAGCGCGAGGAACTGAGGCGGGTGGGACGGGAGAACAATGCCACGGCGGGCCTCGTTTGCCCGGCCCACGTTAAGGCCGCCTTCAATTTCGAGTTCGACGATATCGACATCGATGTTCCTCTGGAGGAACTCCTGGTTGAGGCGTCCAAGGAAACTCCCCGTTGGCGCGTGATGCTGACCCCGCTGCCGGGAGCGGCGGGTGAGCCGGACAGCCAATCCACGCCGAGGTGGGGAGAAAGGGTTATATAGGCCAGCCACGCAGGTCGGCAGGACCTGTCAGAATTCGGGCAATTCCAGAGTGCGGTAACCGGCCGGTCTAGCAATATCCGGCGGGAGGGTTTCCTTTGGCTATAATGGTGGCAGCTTCCGGAACAGGCGCCTTCGATTATGGCCACGCCCCCGAATCCGTTGAAATATATTGTCTGAAGTGCCGGGTCAAGACCGGCTCGAGGGATGTTGAACAGGTGACCATGAAGAACGGACGTCCCGCCCTCCGTGCTGTCTGTACTGTGTGCGGCACGGGCAAATACCGCATCGGCTCCGCCGGCTGAACCCGGGCCGCCTGACGAACCTGCGGCTGCACCCGTCTCGTGTGGCGCGCCTGGGAGCGCAACTCCTGCTCCAGGGAGTGTCCAGGGAGGCATCAACGGCCCAGGGTTTCAGCGGCCTACAGGAGACCGAGTCGCTCGGAGCCACCTTCAGGAAACGCCATCACGCTCTCTGCCAGCGTCCCTGAAAGCCGTTTCCCCAGCATCGAGTTGCGCTCCCTGGCGCGGCCGTTACGCATCGCCATGGCCAAGGCCCGTCGGCTCCCAACGACCACGACCAGCCTCCTCCCTCTGGTGATCGCGGTGTACAGCAGGTTGCGCTGCAGCATCGGGTAATGTTGCGTCAAAAGCGGCACCACCACCGCGGGGAACTCGCTTCCCTGGGCCCGGTGTACGGTCATCGCGAAGGAGGGCTGCAGTTCGTCGAGTTCCGAGAAATCGTAGTCCACGCCGGTCCCCTCGAAGCTCACCGCGATCCGGCCGGCGGCGTGGTCCACCCCGGTCACCCAGCCCAGGTCGCCGTTGAACACATCCTTGTCGTAGTTGTTGACCGTCTGGAGCACCCGGTCGCCCACCCGGAAAGTTCGTCCGAAGCGTGTCACCTAGGTTCCCGCCGGGTTGAGGGCCTCCCGGAGCCTGTCGTTGAGCTGATGGACGCCGACGGCCCCCCGGTTCATGGGACACAGCACCTGGACATCCCTAATGGGACGCAGTCCGAACCGCGCCGGGACCCGCTCCGCGCATAGGCGGACGACGGAATTGGCCGCCGTCTCCGGCTCGTCGGCCTCGACGAAGTAGAAGTCCCCCTGGGAGCCGCTGGAGCCCAGAAAAGGCAGGCGGCCTTGGTTTACCCGGTGGGCCGCCTCGACGATGCTGCTGCGGTCCCCTTGACGGAAAATCCGCTCCAGACGATGGAAGGGCACAGCTTCGGACTCCAGGACGTCCCCAAGGAACTTGCCGGGTCCGACGGAGGGCAGCTGGTTCGCATCTCCAACGAACTGCACCGAGGCGTGGCGGGGCACGGCCTGTAGCAGGTGATGGTACAGCACAATGTCCAGCATTGAGGTCTCGTCGACCACCACGTCGTCGGCGTCCGGGGGCCGCTCGGCGTCCCGTCCGTATCCGCCCTCGCCGGGCTTGAACTCCAGCAGACGGTGCAGTGTCTGGGCCTCACGACCGGCAGCCTCGCCCAGAGGCTTGGCCGCCCTCCCGGTGGGAGCCGCCAGTGCCACCCGCTGGCCGAGGGCCTCGAGAATCGATATCACGGCGCGCAGTATGGTCGTCTTGCCGGTCCCAGGACCGCCTGTCAGGACAAAGACCTTCTGCGACACGGCTTCGTGCACCGCCCGCCCTTGTTCCTCCGTCAGCTCCATTCCCATCCGGCGGCTGGCCCAGTCCACGGGGGCCGGGCCGTCGAACTCCCGCCACCGCGGCCACCCAGACGCCTCAGCGGCCCCAGACGGAAACCCAGGCAGCGTACCGGACACCCTCGGTGTCCGCCCGGGCGTCCTCCAGGGACTCTACCAACGAACTCCGGAGACGCGCTTTCAGCACGGAAAGTTCCACTCTCCTCAAGACGAACAAAGTGACTTACCTCCCTAGCAGGGGCGGGCGGTGCCCCAGTACCGCCATATTTCCCGATCCAGCCCGGGAAACTCTGGGACTTCGTGTGCTGAACGGAGCTCCCCGCCGAGAGTGTACTCATTAAGACAGTCAGATGACAGGTCAATAGGTACAACTGAGTCGTTAACGAAATATTCGACATATATGTCAGTGCGAATGAGCCTTTCTCAGGCGACGATATTGTGAAATCCTTAGCTGGGCTCACACGCTAGGGCCACGATCGGCCCGGGATCCCCGGAGCGGTCCTCCAATTGCAAAGCCTACCGGCGGAGCGGCGGAGCCGTGCGATCCGGTAACGACATATAGTTGGACTCCAGCGACTCTGAACCCCTGGATATCACGGGAGGCGACCCCTGGGCATGTGCGACGTCGCGACTGAAGACCAGGAAGGAAGCATTGTTGTAAGCCTAGCAGCCTGTCCGGAGATTAGATTTTGGAGACGAAAAGCGCCACTGTCTAATCTGATAGGGGATTAATGGGCTCTAATTATACAGTATTCGGAGTATTTTGCTTAGTCAAAGACGAATATAGTTTAGAACATTGTTTCTCGGACAGACTGCTAGTACTACAGTCGCACATAAGCTACCTCAGTAATTTTGACCTTGGGTATCGTGCGAGTTCGTACGGGGAGAGGCGTTGCCTGTAGCTGGACGCTGCGGTATTCAAAGCTGTCCCATGCCCCAGGAGACTAACTGCGACTGTAGTACCAGGCTTGATAAGTGCAACTCACTGATACCGATTCTCGCTTGCACAGGCTATTTGAGTCAGACTTTCAGTAATGCATGTTATTGAGACAATGTACCATAACAACCTTGCTCCTGAGACCGGCTCCCGCCGGCCTGGCCCGCCCGGGCAATGCTCCGCCCGCGTCTGCCCTCCTGCGCCACCACGCCCCGGTGAGCGGGGAGCGGTAGGCAGCTTGTGCGCAGTTCCGCGAACGGCCGGGCTTTAATTCTCATTTAGCCCGTATTCCTGATACTAATTCTCTATAACGCGACATAAATGAGACATACTATCATTAAGGTCGATATTTGATACACCATATCAGTTATTGAGGGTTTTGAGAGAGCCCTTCGGCCTTGCAGGGATGCCGCGCCCCGCTCGACCACGGAGGTGGTGAGGGGCGTCCGGAAGAAGATCTGAAGGGCCGCACAGCCACGGACAGGACAAGAGCCTCTACCTGGGAAGTGAGGCGGACGGAGGAGGATATATGTATAGAGAAGAAATCACGCGAACCCAAGGAATCTCAAACGGTAACACCAGTTAGGAGAAACCCCATACCAATATGGATACCATTATCAACGCAACAAGAAACTTTCGGCTCCACGGGGCGGCACGCTCCACCGACCTGCTGACGACGCAGGACGAATGCAGGGTTCTGCAGGAACATATCTCCGTGAATATATGGAAGGACCAGCGGATTATTCGAGTCCCTTAATGAACTAAACGAGGGCCATGGGCCCGCGCACTTGCGGGGTCTGACAAAAATTCCGTCAAAAAATATTGGTCTTGACTCATGTCTGGCTGAGGCATATAATAAAGTCGTTTTGATATCTAGTATCAATAAGCTCTCACAAATGAGCCATTCCAGCAGGAGACCGGGACCGTCAGCCGCCATGCCAGACCCTGACCCGCGAATAGAGCGCCGCCATCGAATGGCTGCCCCCGTGCCGTCAACCGCCCCTCCTGGCGTTTCCGCCCTCCCGGCGCCCGCAGTCCCCGGCCGTCCGCAGCCGTCCCGCACCGTGAGCCGCCAGCCAGTCGCGGGATAGCTCCGATCAGCGCAACTTCCTGATACCAATTCTCGCTTGCGTAGACTAAATGAGACATATTATCAGTAATGAAAGCTATTGATACAAAGTACCATATCGACCCTGTAACTGAGACCGGCCCCCGCCAGCCGGGGCCGTCCCGCCGGTCCGGGGCCGCCGGACGCGAAAATCGTGTGAGAGGGTCGTAACAGAGGATGCAAACCGCCCCCCCCCCGAACAAACCCGCCTGCGATTCCCGAAAATCTGGGTCGCCTTCCTGCTGCTTCTGGCCGCCATGGCGGCGGCTTTTGCCTTTTCCGCGTCGGCCCAGGCCCAGTATGAAACCTACGTGGACCTGTCCGTCGAAATCACAGCGGCCCAAAGCCTTCACTTCACCGCCCGGAACCACGGAACGGCTACCGCCTACGGCGTGACCATGGATATAGAACTCGCGGACCAGGCCATAGCCGTTACCCTTGCGGGAGAAGAGGTGCGCAGCGTCGAATTCGAACAGAAGAGCGGCACAACCTGCTCCGGCAACATTCCCGGCACCACCTGCATCAACGGTACATTCCCCATAGGCACCCTGGCACCTGGCGAGGAGAAGAGCTTTTACATCACTACAAAACTGGCGCCGGGGCTGCCGTGTTGCTCGAACCCCATTAACGACTATTGGATGGTCCCCTCCCGGGCGGTTGTCAAGAACACAATCACGGGGGAGGAGGAACGCTTCAAGGGCGACAACACCGACACTAAGTGGATACGTGCCAATGGACATGACAGCGTCTATAACGCCAGTCATGTCTTTGCAAACTATTGGTTGGAGGCCAGCGTCGACAACCTCCTCCCTGAGGCTGGCGATACCGTGAAGTTCAGCTTTGAAGCTGAACGTTTTGGAGGCATTAACGCGTCGGTTTTTGGCGCAAAAGTGCGATTAAAGCTGGATGAGGGTATGGGAACCCCAACAGCCACTCCCGCAACGGAGACCTTCGCCGCGGCGACGGGCCTGACCCGGACCTGGGACTGGGACTTTGATTTAGAGCATCCACTAGCCTCAAGGACCCTGGAAGTGTCGACCACCCTTGATGACCCGCTACCTGTCGGGGTGGCCGTGTCTGACCTGTGCCTCACCGCCGAGCTGACGGCGGAACGCCCGAACAACATTAGCCAGCGCCCCACCAGCGCCGAAATCTGCCTCCGGGAGGACCCGGTGGTTCTGCTCCAAGAGGGGGACGCCATTCTCTTCAACATGTACCCGTGCGTGAGCGTCACAGCCTACCCATGCACGAGTAGCGACACCCTTGAAGTCCGTGGGACTGACGACGGCGCTGCCAGGGCGGCCGGAATAGCCCGCGATGAAGCCATCCTTGACCCAGACAGTGTCTTCATTCAGGTCAAGGACCCCGAGGCCCGTCTAATCGACACCCAAAGCACCAGTGTCAACTCTGGTACCGCGCCCTCGTGGCAGACGGCAAGAGAACCAGACGCCCGTAGCGGGAACCGTACCGTTGGCGGCGTCGGGATATCCTATACCCGCAGGGAATTTGACAGCACCCAGATAGCCAACTATAGCAATCTGGCACGCACAATGGCTGTAACCGCACTTGATGGAGGCGCTGCTCCTGGACTGGTCAAAGTCCGATACCCCGGTTCCGGAAATGTCTTTTATGATCTCACCACCACCGGTTCCCATGAAAGACCCACCTTTGGGCTCAGTTCTGCTTCTACCTCACTGTTCGCGTATTTCGCGGAATTCACAACACTTGGTACCTACAAGATGGACTTCACCGCGGCCGTTACCCATACCGACACGAACATTTACTCCGACACTGGCAGCTACATCTTTCACGTAGGCCCGGTGGCGGAACTGGAGGCGCGGGACAAAGGCCCCAACCCGGAGTTGGCGTCCACCCAACGAGCTTTCACCATCCTCGCGGTCAACAACGGCCCCGACGACGCCCCCGACGCCCAGGTTACGGTGACCGGCCTGAACACCAGCGACTATGTGTCCCACAGCGCCACCTCAGGCACCTTCAACTCAACCACCGGCGTCTGGACCATCGACGAGTTGCGGGATGACTCGGGCTACTACCGCACCACCGGCCATCCCTTGGGGTGGCCGACTCTGACCATCATTACCAGCGCCGCCGCGGATACCGAGATCACCGCCGCCATCAGCAACACCCAGGACTACCAGGTCTGCATCGACAGCAGTGGCGACGACGTGGCCGCCGGCAATCAGGCGGATTGCAAGACTGAGTCAGGCAACACGAACGCATGGCACGCTGCGGTCTGCGTGAACACCGCAGACAACGAGATCGACTCGACCATCACCGTTGAAGCGACCTGCGACAGCACAACGGACCGCGCATGGACTGAAAACGTCTGCGCCTCAAGTGCTGGAGGTGTCTTGGCAGCCCACACTGAGGCGATATGTTTCGGCTGGCACACCACCGAATATTACGACTATATCAGCGACAACAGCACGGGCGTAACCATCAAGGCCAAGGACGGCACCGGCGCCGACCTGCCGACTCTTCAGAGCCCGGATCCGAAGACTGCCGCCATTGAGGTCACCTGGAACGCAGAAATGGAGGTCAACGGGCGCGCCGTAACCCACTACGAGCTTGCAAAGACGGCCTCCCCTTGCGCAACCCTCGCCAACGACTTGATGGGTACGGAGGTTGGACGCACAACCACCTACGTTGACACGCAAGTAAACCTGGGCACCACCTACTGCTACTACGTCCGGGCGGTCAATGACCGGGACCACAAGGGTCCGTGGTCGGCGCCCATGTCGGGCACGGTGATGGAGCCGGAGATTGACCCCCCGGGCCGTCCCACCGGCATGCGGGCCGCCCCGGTCAGCGGCACCGAGATACTGGTCTTCTGGAGTACGCCTGCTGGCGCCGTGGTGGACCACTACGAACTGGAGGTGTCGGAGGACGGGGGCGACCCCTGGGACCGCCTGGGCGGCAACCTGGCGGCCAACAGCTACAACCACAAGGGCCTGCAGGAGGGAGACACCCGCCACTACCGGGTTCGGGCCTGGAACACCGACGACCCTCAGGAGGAGGGACCCTGGTCGGCAACCGTCAGCGCCACCACAGACGCCGCGGCCCCGCCGCCGCCATCTCCTCCGCCGCCGAGGGTGATCACCAGGACGGAAACGGTGACCGTCGGCGAGACCCCCTTTGCCCGCTTCTCACCCACCGAGGTGTCCCGCTCGGTGGCCGAGAACAGTGCCCCCGGCAGCGCCGTGGGCGCACCGGTGGCCGTGCTCAGGAACTCGGGCAACCGGGTCACCTACTCCCTGGAGGGCACCGATGCCTCCCTGTTCACCATCGAGGCCGACACCGGACAGATACTCGTTGGCCAGGACACCGTGCTGGACTACGAGTCGGGTACCACCAGCTACACCGTGGAGGTGGTGGCCGATCCAAGCTCCGGCTCCAACGTCAGGGCCACCGTCACCATCACCGTGACCGACGTGGCCGAGACTGCCACGGTCGCCATCACCCCCGCCGGGCAGCCGCAGGTGGACGTGGAGCTGACCGCAACGCTGACCCACGGCGGAGGCACACCGGCCGATCCCGTCTGGCAGTGGCAGCGCTCGGCCACCGGGGGGACCTGGCTCAACATCGCCGGAGCGACGAGCGCGACCTACACGCCCACGGCGCAGGACGCCGGCAAGCGGCTGCGGGTGATCGTGTTCTACGGGGACCCCGGCGGCGGGTACGGCCTCGCCGGTACGGTAACCGAGGCGCTGGCTGGCGGCGAGACCACGGAGACGGCTCCCCTGTCCGACCTGGTGGCGGGCTACGACGCCGACAGCAACGGCGGCATCGACCTGACCGAGGTGCTGGCCGCCATCGCCGCCTACTTCGCGGAGGACCTGGACCTCGACGGCGTGCTGGAAGTGATAGCCGCCTACTTCACTGGATAGACCGCCATGTCCTTGATTGTGAGAAACGCCCTTGGCCATTGGGCCGCAGTCGTCTCGGTCGCGGCCCTGCTCCTGGCGGCGGCCGCCTTGACGCTCAGCGGCTCGGCGGAGGCCCAGAGCCACACCGCCACCCGCAGCTTCTCCGCAGCATCGGTTACGCCGGGGGGACTGCTGGAGGTGTCGGTGTCCGCCGAGGGATACGGGGCCATCGGCCAGGTGGTGGAGACCCTGCCCGAGGGCTTCGTCTACCAGGGCTCGGACCAGCCCGAGGGGACGGTGTCCCCGGATGGCCAAACGGTGGCGTTCACCCTGTTCCAGTCCAGCAGCTTCACCTACGTCGTGTCCGCCCCGGCGCAGGAGGGCGTCTATGCCTTCACGGGGACCGTCAAGGACCAGTTGCGGCAGGAGCAGCCGGTGGCGGGCACCGCCACCGTGCGGGTGGGCGCGGCTCCCACTCGCGAACCGACGATCGCGCCCACCCGCGCCCCGACAGCGGCACCGACACTGCCGCCCACGCAGGCGCCAGCGGCAAGGCCCACAACGGCACCGACACCTGCGCCAACGTCGACACCTACGCCAACAGCAGTTCCCACTGCTGCAGCAACCGCAATACCCACGCAGCGGCCGACGGACACGCCCGCCCCGACTGCTGCGTCCACACCCTCGGCGACCGCTGCTCGAACTGCAGCAACGACGCCCGAGGCCACGGAGACGGCCAGGCCAGCACAAACAGCGAGGCCGACGCCGACGCCCACGCGCAGGCCCACTGCCACGACGATGCCGACGGCAACACCGACGCTGGAACCCACGCCGCTGGCGGGCCTCGGAGCCCGCCCCTCCGGGAGCAGCCGCTCAGTGCCGCCACCGGCGCCGTCCGACTCGATGGACGACCTGCCGACCTGGGCGATCGGGGCCATCGTGGGAGGAATAGCGGCGCTGTTCGTAGCCGGTCTAGCCGTGGTCTTCGTCCTGGCCCGCCGCCGCCGCGAGGACCGCTGGCGGTATAGCCGCTGGTAGGCGCGAGGGCTCTCGAACTGAGTGGTGGCCATCAAAGCCACTGCCCGAATTCGCATCCCCGGCCACGGGGTCTCAGCTTGGCATGTGCCAGGCCACTTCTGCTCAAACAGATTGGCGTTTTTGTGCAGCGTCCCTGAGGGTTCAGTAGTCAGCCTTGCCGACGTGCTCAAAAAACGGCTGTCCCCTCTCTGTCATCAGTCAGACCGAAGCGGCCATTGGTCCGGCCTTCTCCCTATTGCCTGGCGGTCTATGTCGGACGACAACTCTTCCGGCTTTGTCCCCATGAAGGCCCTTAGCATCTGCCAGGACTCCTCGAGGTCCAGATCGGTCAGATCTACTCCGTATCTGACCAGGATCTCGCGACCATTGTCCTCAGGTAAGTTGTCCGGACTCCCCGTACGCCACCTTGATGACGCCGAACTGTACGATGCCTCCGGCGCACATGTTGCAGAGGATGAGCGTGGAGTACATGGGTCATTCCCAGGAGGCTGAACAGCTTCCGGCTCGCGTTCAGCAGGCAGTTGATCTCCCCGCGCATGACGCAGGCCCCCTCCTTCAGCGGGCGGTTTGGGCCGGTGGCCACCACCGCCCCCTGGACGTTTACTAGCAGTCCGTCCGAGAAACTCCGATGCTATGGTGCTGGGGTTATGATGGGAGAAACCTCCAGCATGGGGATACGCCGATGAGCAAGACTTTCCGTCCCTACGACCCCGAGCAACAATTGCTGCTGCCGGCGGCCCTCCAGGAGTGGCTCCCCGAGGACCACCTGGCCTACTTCATATCCGACTTGGTGGAGCATCTGGACCTCTCGGCCATCACCGCCCGCTACCAGGGTGAGGAGCGGGGCGGCCCTCCCTACCATCCCAGGATGATGGTCAAGGTGCTGCTCTACGGCTACTGCACCGGCGTGGCATCGTCGCGGCGCATCGCACAGCGTCTCCACGAGGACATCGCCTTCCGGGTGCTGGCAGCCAACAACACCCCGGACTTCCGCACCATCTCCGACTTTCGCAAGGACCATCTGGCGGCGTTGGCCGATTTGTTCCACCAGGTGCTGGAACTGTGTCGGCAGGCTGGTCTGGTGAAACTGGGCCATGTGGCCTTGGACAGCACCAAGGTGCGGGCCAACGCATCGAAGCACAAGGCCATGAGCTACGGTCGTATGAAGGAGAAGGAGGCGCAGTTGAAGGCCGAGGTGGACGAGTTGCTGCGCCGGGCTCAGGAGGTGGATGAGGAGGAGGACCGCCGGTACGGCCGGGACAAGCGGGGCGACGAACTGCCGGAGGAGTTGTCCTTCCGTGAGGGGAGGCTGCGGAAGATAAGGGAGGCCAAGACGGCCTTGGAGGCCGAGGCGCAGGCGGCGGCGGAGCAGGCCGAGGTTGAGGGCAGGGAGCATCCCGGAGTTCCCGATGACAAGACGCAGCGCAACTTCACCGACCCCGACTCACGCATCATGCCCGGTCCTGGAGGGCAGGACTTCCAGCAGTCGTACAACTGTCAGGCGGTGGTGGACCATGAGCATCAGGTGATCGTGGCGGCCCGGGCCACCGGCCAAGTCTCGGACAAGGGGCAGGCGGTGGCCATGACCCGGGAGACCATACTGAACACGGGAGAGACGCCCAGGGAACTGTCCGCCGACGCCGGTTACTACTCGGCCCAAGCGGTGGCCGAGTTGGAGGCCCTGGGAGTTGACGCGTACATCGCGCCGGAGAAGACCCGCCACGGCACGAGGCCGGAGCCCGCGCCCCGGGGACGGATACCCAAGGGACTGTCGGCCCGGGAGCGGATGAGACGCAAGCTGCGAACCAAACGAGGCCGTGAGCGCTACGCCCTGCGGATGGAGACGGTGGAGCCGGTGTTCGGTCAGATCAAGCAGGGCCGTGGCTTCCGGCAGTTCCTGTTGCGGGGCTTGGAGAAGGTGAACCGGGAGTGGCTGCTGATCTGCGCCGGCCACAATCTGCTCAAGCTGTTCCGGTTCGGGGCCGGACGCCCAGGCAATGCACCAGGCAGAGGCAGTAACCTCAGGTCTCCCCGGCTCGCCGTCGGCCAGTTCCCACGGACCCTCCCGGCATTCACGAATCCGCACCCTCCCACGCTGCTGGTCTCCAGATAATCCTCAGACGGGCTGCTAGGCCTGCCCCGATGCGGATGCCTCCCTCCCGGGCATCGGTACGGGCTTCCTTGAGTGCTGCAGTCATGTACGAGTACATGACTGCATCCCATATGCGCCAGGTTCAGGCTGGGTTGCAGGCAAATCATCCGTCCACCCGGACGCGAGTCCCCGAATGTTTCGGCAGGCTTTGGTCTAGTCGATTTGTTGCAGCACCTCTCCGGACAATGCCGTAATTTTCTCTATCTTGATGAGGACGGCGACACCCAAACGTTCAGGATCACGGTCCAGTTCGGCTTGGACGCAGCGGTCCATCACTTCCTGGCGAATGGGACCGTCTTCGTGCACGGTTGCCTTGCCGTGGAACCGCCACCTCACCCGGTCGGCGGCGTGGGCGTAATAGACGACGACCTGCGGATTCTCGGCAACGTTGTCCAGGGCCGACCGCATGGCCCGCTCCCAGTAGGCCAGAGTAGCTCTGTCGAAGGCCATCACGCTTTCCTTGGGGCTTATCTGGGGCTGGCCGTCCTTGGAGGCCGTGCCCACCTGGCAGGAATATCCATCGGCTGGTGCATGGGCTAGAGGAAGCAATGGCGGGAATGGCACAGCACGATGACCATGGCCCAGACCGCCCGGCGGTGTCCCGTTTCGGGGTCGGTGATCATGCCCAGGCGACCGAGGTCGGACTCCGCCACCTGACCTGGCGGAGTATCCTCCATGCGCACCGTGGTCCTGCCGGCCTTTCGCCAGTGGCGCTTGACCACGAAGCGCCGCAGCGACGGGTAGGAAACCGAGCAGCCTTGGGCGATCAGCAACTCGTGGATGCGGGTCATCTGCAGCCGGTCGCCGGAGAGCCACTGGTAGATCTGGTCAGCCCACGGCTCCAGCACATCCTGCCCGGGCGTGTGCACCTGCCGGGGTCCGGATTGGCCCATGGCCACCAGCAGGCTCTTCTGCTCATCGTCGGGCGGGGGGCCGTCCTTGGCGATCCCCATCGCCCTGGCCGCCGCCAGGTATTTACGCACGGTATTCCGCGAGAGACCGGTGCCCGACGAAATCTGCTGCGGACCGGACCCCGCCTGCCAGCGGCGGATGACTTCTGCTATTTCCATTCTGGAAACCTCCCGATACGCCATTCCTGCACCTCGGAACTGAAGTGCAACAATGGTCGCCGATATGGCTTCCAGAGGGGTCAAAGATCCTGAAAATTGTGTGTTGATGGTCTACGATTCGGTCACCTGCTAACTGATCAGCGAATATGTCATCCCTATGAGGGATGTAAAGTTGAATCAGCAGGAACAGGCCAGAATCCAGGTTCTCAACAGCGTGCTGGAATACCAGCTTCCCATCGCCCAGGCTGCCGAGATCATGGAGGTGAGCGAGCGTCACACCAAGCGCCTGCTCGCCGCCTACCGGAAGCACGGTGCCGCCGCGCTGGCCCACGGGAATCGGGGACGGCACCCCCACAACGCCGTCCCCGAGACGGCCGCGGCCGTTGTGGTGAAACTGGCCAACAACGGCTACGCCGGGGCAAACCACAGCCACTTCACCGAGATACTCAGGGAAAGGGAGGGCATCGACCTGGGCCGCCCCACGGTGCGCCGCATTCTGGTCAAGGAAGGCATCGGCAGCCCCCGGAGCCGACGCTCCCAGCAGCACCGCTACCGCCGCCGGCGAATGCCCTAGGAGGGGATGCTGGTGCAGATCGACGGCAGCCAGCACCCCTGGCTAGAGGACCGGGGACCGAAGCTGACGCTGCTCATCGCCGTGGATGACGCAACCAGCAACGTGGCCCAGGCGGTATTTCGCACCACCGAGGACACCCGCGGCTACCTGGTGCTCCTTGAGGGCCTGGTCCAGCAGTGGGGAATCCCCTTGGCCCTTTACAGCGACCGCCACTCGGCCTTCAAGTACAACGCCCGAAAGAAGCCGGTTCCTGTCGAGACCACCCAGTTTGCCGGTGTGTTGCGGGAGCTGGGCGTCCAGCAGATATTCGCCCTCTCGCCACAGGCCAAAGGCCGGGTGGAGCGGATGCTGGAAACCTTCCAAGACCGGCTGGTAACCGAGCTGCGCTTGGCCGGGGCCAGCAACATTGACGAGGCCAGCCTGGTGCTGCGTGAATATCTGCCCCGCTTCAACACTCGCTTCCCCGTGGCGGCGGAGCAGCCCGAGCCGGCCTACCGGCCGGTGCCGGAAGAACTGTCCCTTACCGAGACAGTCTGCCTGAAGGACACCCGCAAGGTGGCCCGGGACAACACGGTGAAGTACCAGTGGCGGGTGCTTCAGCTGTTGCCGGGTGCAGAGAGGCCCAGCTATGCCGGTCTCCGGGTGGACGTCTTGGAGCGGGCCGACGGCGAACTGATGATTCGGTACCAGGGACAGGCCGTCGATTTTCAGGAGGGACCGCCACCCTCATCAGCTCTGTGGGGCCAGGGCACAGGCCACTCCCCCAGCGCGGAGGGAAGGGACACAGGTGGTGAGCAGGCCGCCAGCCACCTGGATGAGGACCAGCGAAAACTCCTGGCCGCTCTGGAGTCCCCGGTGGAGAAACGGGCCAGAGTAAAGAGCGCGGCTGTCAAAGGCCGGACCGGTGAGGCCAAGCCCCTTCGCCACCAGTTGCACCGGATGCCCACAGCGACCCAGAAGGCTCGCTGGGAGGCAGTGCAGAAGGCCAGGAAACAGGGACTGTCCCTCAGGGCCATCTCCCGGACCTTGGGCATCGCCAAAAACACCGTGAAGAAGTACATGTCTACTGAAAGCCCGTCCACCAAGAAACTCAGCGCCAAGGAGCGTGCCAAGGCCGAGGCTCTGACCGCATCGCCAATGGCCACCGACTAACCCGGGTGACATTTTCGCTTTTCAATTAGGGTGACGGAATCGCTGGACAACAACAGGCAAGGAGCGGAACCAAACTGAGGAGTACCGTCAGGAACTACGCCGGCGGCCGACCATCGCCGAAGGGATCTTCGCTTCCCTGGACCGCCTTAGCTGGGTCTGTACCTGGTTGCGCGGCTTGTGGGGCTTGTGGAAGGTGGACAGCGAGGGCTACATGGCCGCCCTGGCCCACAACGTGAAGAAGTTGGTGCGTCGGTTGAGCCGCGGTGTCGGCCCTCCGGACCCGGCGTTGCCCACTGCCGCCAAGACTGCCAGGACTACAGAGGCGCAGGGTACTCGAGACGATGCCGTGCTGAACTGCCCTATACCACCACAATATCGTCCCAGGCAGCGTCGGCGACCAGAGGTCCCAGTCTTCAAATCCGGCGGGCACACTGCCGCCGGATTTAACTTTCTCAACACTCCCGATCTTGATTATTCACATAGCTCGGGGCATTATTTCGCCTCCGATGTCTCCCGGCGATCCAGGAAGTCCGCCCACAGCTGTATCAATTTTCGCCTCTCCGCGAACAGGTCAGAGCGCATATACGCCTGCTCCGTGCTGTTGCCGATGGTGTGTGCCAGCGCCGCCTCGCAGACTGCCAGGACGCTCCTGAGCATTCCGCCGCCCAATCCCGGAAAGAACTGCGGAGCCCGTGGGCGGTTGACGGTATTGACTGCCGCCGCAGCAACTGGACAAAGGTCATATCACTGAGCGCATTGCCGTTCCTGGGTGCCGGGAACATCAGCCCGTCCGGCCCGCTGAAGGCATAGGCCTCTCGCAGCGTCTCCATCGGAAGCCCGCTGAGGGGTATGCGGTGTTCCCGGGCTGCCTTCATCTTCGCGGCGGGGATGGTCCAGGTGGCGTTTTCCCAATCGACCTCGCTCCAGTCGGCAAACCGCACTTCACCGGACCGCGTTGCGGTAAGTACCAACAGCCTGAGGGCCAGCTTGGAGAGCGGGTAACTGGTGGACATATTCACTTTTCGCAGCGCGGCAGGAACCTCGCCGTAAGGCAAGGCCCGGTGATGCTTCTTCATAGGCTTGTTGCTGGGCAGCACCTTGAGGACGTGCTTGCCCGCCGGGTTGTCCTGCCGGTAGCCGTGCCCGATGGCCCAGTCAAAAACGGTCTCCATACGTTGCCTGGTCCTGGTGGCCGTCTCGCGTTTCGAGATCCAGATTGGCTTCAGCACGGCCAACACGTCGGCGGTCGTGATCGAGTCCACCGGGCTTGTTCCCCATCACTGGAAAGGCATATGTGGTCAGGGTGCTCTCCCACTGCGCGGCGTGTTTGGCGTTGCTCCAAACTGGGCGGCGGGTGGCGATAACCTCCGAGGCCAATTGCCCGAATGTCGGGATACCAGCCTCGGCTTCCTTCATCGCCTTCTCCGCTTCGCGCTCTGCTTTCGCCTCAATGCTGGGGTCTCGCCCCGCAAGCAGTGCCTCCCGGTATTCCACGGCTAGCAGCCTGTCCGGAGATTAGATTTTGGAGACGAAAAGCGCCACTGTCTAATCTGATAGGGGATTAATGGGCTCTAATTATACAGTATTCGGAGTATTTTGTTTAGTCAAAGACGAATATAGTTTAGAACATTGTTTCTCGGACAGACTGCTAGGGCGCGGGCGTCCGCGAGGGAGACTTGGGGATACGGGCCAAGTCCGCGCACAATCCGCTTGCCGTCTACCATCACCCTCAGAGTCCAGGTCTTGCGGCTACCATCCCTGACGATCAACTCCAGCCCGCCCCCGTCGGCATAACTGCCAGGCTTGTTGAGAGTCTGAACTCGCCTGGCGGACAAGGCAGCCTTCAACTTTATTGGCATACCGGCCTCCTGCATCGTGGCCTTTTACATTCCCTATTGGCATACCGGACTGCCAATAGGTATGCCAATACAACCGGGTTGTATCGGATGTTGGCATACGGCACTAGACAAAGAAAACCCCGATTCGTAGCTGAATCGGGGTTAGTTAGGCGGACATTATGGGTGTTCTGGCGGAGGGAGTGGGATTCGAACCCACGATACAGTCGCCTGTATAACGGTTTTCAAGACCGCCGCCATCGTCCACTCGGCCATCCCTCCCAACTATAAACTAAGGGTTTTTTATCGCCTCATCCCCAATTTGCCACTCTCTCTTCGCCACGCAGTCCCGAAGCGGTTCGCTGCTGCTTCCTGCATCGATGGTAACACACGGGGATGCAAACCGCCGGTTATTCCTGTGTTGCTATGCCCTCAGTCTATCTGAAACTATCTCTAGCAGCCCGTCTGGGAATTAGCTGGAGACCAGCAGGGTGGGAGGGGGCGGATTCGTGAATACCGAGAGGGTCCGTGGGAACTGGCCGACGGTGAGCCGGGGAGACCTGAGGTTACTGCCGCTGCCAGGTGCATTGCCTGGGCGCCCGGCCCCGAACCGGAACAGCTTCAGCAGGTTGTAGCCAGCGCAGATCAGCAGCCACTCCCGGTTCACCTTCTCCAGACCCCGCAACAGGAACTGCCGAAAGCCACGGCCCTGCTTGATCTGACCGAACACCGGCTCCGCCGTCTCCATCCGCAGGGCGTAGCGCTCACGGCCTCGTTTGGTTCGCAGCTTGCGTCTCATCCGCTCCCGGGCCGACAGTCCCTTGGGTATCCGTCCCCGGGGCGCGGGCTCCGGCCTCGTGCCGTGGCGGGTCTTCTCCGGCGCGATGTACGCGTCAACTCCCAGGGCCTCCAACTCGGCCACCGCTTGGGCCGAGTAGTAACCGGCGTCGGCGGACAGTTCCCTGGGCGTCTCTCCCGTGTTCAGTATGGTCTCCCGGGTCATGGCCACCGCCTGCCCCTTGTCCGAGACTTGGCCGGTGGCCCGGGCCGCCACGATCACCTGATGCTCATGGTCCACCACCGCCTGACAGTTGTACGACTGCTGGAAGTCCTGCCCTCCAGGACCGGGCATGATGCGTGAGTCGGGGTCGGTGAAGTTGCGCTGCGTCTTGTCATCGGGAACTCCGGGATGCTCCCTGCCCTCAACCTCGGCCTGCTCCGCCGCCGCCTGCGCCTCGGCCTCCAAGGCCGTCTTGGCCTCCCTTATCTTCCGCAGCCTCCCCTCACGGAAGGACAACTCCTCCGGCAGTTCGTCGCCCCGCTTGTCCCGGCCGTACCGGCGGTCCTCCTCCTCATCCACCTCCTGAGCCCGGCGCAGCAACTCGTCCACCTCGGCCTTCAACTGCGCCTCCTTCTCCTTCATACGACCGTAGCTCATGGCCTTGTACTTCGATGCGTTGGCCCGCACCTTGGTGCTGTCCAAGGCCACATGGCCCAGTTTCACCAGACCAGCCTGCCGACACAGTTCCAGCACCTGGTGGAACAAATCGGCCAACGCCGCCAGATGGTCCTTGCGAAAGTCGGAGATGGTGCGGAAGTCCGGGGTGTTGTTGGCTGCCAGCACCCGGAAGGCGATGTCCTCGTGGAGACGCTGTGCGATGCGCCGCGACGATGCCACGCCGGTGCAGTAGCCGTAGAGCAGCACCTTGACCATCATCCTGGGATGGTAGGGAGGGCCGCCCCGCTCCTCACCCTGGTAGCGGGCGGTGATGGCCGAGAGGTCCAGATGCTCCACCAAGTCGGATATGAAGTAGGCCAGGTGGTCCTCGGGGAGCCACTCCTGGAGGGCCGCCGGCAGCAGCAACTGCTGCTCGGGGTCGTAGGGACGGAAGGTCTTGCTCATCAGCGTATCCCCATGCTGGAGGTTTCTCCCATCATAACCTCAGCACCGTGTCATCAGCGTTTCTCGGACGGGCTGCTAGTCCGCTTGTTGCAGTACCGCTCCAGACAATTCCGTGATCTTCTCTATCTTGACGAGGACGGCGACACCCAGGCGCTCAGGGTCCCGGTCCAGTTCGGCTTGGACGCAGCGGTCCATCACTTCCTGGCGAATCGGACCGTCTTCGTGGACGGTTGCCCTGCCGTGGAAACGCCACCTCACCCGGTCGGTGGCGTGGGCGTAGTAGACGACGACCCGCGGGTTCTCGGCAACGTTACCCAGGGCCGACCGCTTGGCCCGCTCCCAGTAGGCCAGCGTGTTCCTGTCGAAGGCCATCACGCTTCCCTTGGGGCTTATCTGGGGTTCGCCGTCTATTGAGGCCGTGCCCACCAGGCAGGAATATCCGTCGGCCAGAGCGCTGTCCAACCGCGATACCATCTCGTCGGTCAAATTGATCATCGTGATCCATCTCCTTGGGAGCAACGGCAGTTTGTGAGGCCTCGCCCTTGCCTTCGAGCATAGCAGGCGCAGGGTTCGGGTAAGTCGCAGACCGGCCGGTCCCGGCCAGTCATTGCATGCCTCCTGGCGCTGAACTTCCACCGAAGACCGCCTTGTTGGCCGTGCTCCACGAGACCTTCATGATCCTGGCCACACGGCTCACCGACGGGTTCTCTGCAAACATACGCCTGCACTCGTTTACCTGGTTCAGTGAAAGCGCAGGAGGACGCCCCGGCGGTCTCCCCTCGGCCTTGGCACGCTCTTGGCCGACCTTTATCCGCTCGCTGGTGGAATCAGCCTGGTAGGTACCGTTGGCCAGCATCATTCGGCGGAAGTACTTGGCCGCGGCGCTGTCGTCGGTGGTGTCGATCCCTTCCTTGCATGGCCACTATGCCGATGTTCCGGCTGGTCAGGTCCGCCTGGATCCTCACCCCCTCGTCGAAGTTGCGGCTGAACCGGTCCAGCCAGACCACCACGATGGTGTCGTGCGGCTGGACCCCGGCCATGAGCCCGTCCCACCCGGGCCGCGACATCAACCGGCCAGTCATCACGTCGGAAAATATGAGCTCCTCGCGGACGCCGTGGTTGGCCAGCTCACGGAACTTGGTCTCGAGGTTCCGGTCGTCCCGGTCGCTCTTGCTGACCCGGGCGTAGCCGTAGGTTACGGGGATCATCATCGCTTCACCACCCCGGTCTGCCACAGTGCGGGCAGGGGTTCCGGACCGCCCGGCGCCATGCGACTCCGCTCTCGGCATGGATTTCCTGATTGCAGTGGAGACGGCGGCCGATGTATCAGTTCCGGTCGGACAGGTCCTTGGCCACCAACTCGAGACAGTCTCTGCATCCCCGTACCAACTCCGGGTCGGGGTCATCGGTTCGGGTCCTTCCTCGAGGCCACACAGCGGGGAGTCTCCCGGAGCGTAGTGGACCACCGCGGCTGCGGCAGCAACTCTGCTGTCCACGCGTCTGCGGTCACCCTCTGCCGTGGTGAAGGAATCGACTCCTCCTTTAGTAAAGTCCCACAGCCTGTTGGCCCAGACCTCCGGGTCCATCGAGCTGGGCCACTGCAGTCCCTTCCCGGTGAGTCCTGCCGCGATCACCCGACGGCCGCAGGCGCCGCAGTTGACGGCGTGGTCCCTTTCTCAACCGACGTCCTGGTTGGTCACAACCATCGTCGTGTTGCGGCACTGGGGGCAGGCGGCTGCCAGGTAGACGTGCACGGCGTTCTTAGCCGCTCAACAAACGGCCGTTTTTGAGAGGCCCGGGCCAGCCTCCGTCCGTCAGCTTTACAGCGCCTCTCAATAAATCCCCTCAACAATAATCGGCGCTCAAAAAACACTGTCAAGAGTTTTTTGAGCGTGCAAGACCGTTATGCGAAAAGGCAACACCCTGGGCCTTACCTGGATACACCTGCCGCCTCTATTGCCTGGTCGAAGGGACTTGGAAACCACCGGGCCTGCTCTGCTTGTTTTGGACTGGCTTGCCCGAGGCTGAGGAGATCTCCCTATGAAGCGCTGACTTTCCGATATCGCGCATAAGCGCAAATCAGGGTATGGCACCTACCAACTATTACCCGTTTCCGGCCGGGCCGTTCATTTGTCGCAGTCCAGGTTATATTCGTTATTTTCAACCTGGTCGAGGGAGCGGAATAACACGCAGACTGGGATTCGGGGAGGGACCCGACCGAGGATATCATTCCCGTTGTAGTAGTACGTCTCCCCGTCCGCCTCGACGAAACCGGCGCGGAATTTCATCCTCGCCGTCCTGAACTGCTCGGCCTTGAGGCCGATAGACCGGAACGCCCCTGTGATGACGGCGCTGGACGACGGACTGCCTGCCTCGCCAACATACAGGATCCAGCCCAGTTCGGGTGCGTAGGGGGTGGTTGTATATGGTCTGAACAATTTGACTATCTCATCATTGCCTCCGGTGTCGTGAATTAGGTTCTTTCGCATGTAGTCATAAATCCGCTCCACGGGCTGACGCTCAGAGTTCACGTTGCCGACCATGCTGAAAGAAAGGGTCGGGTAGGACTGGAGCGTTCCGTCCGGCAACCTGATCTGGGACATGAACGATATGTTCTCGTAGTTGAACGAGCCAACCCCTATGGGAGAATTCCAACGCCCTCGCTTGTGGAGCATCTCCATGTCGTCGGCACTGTTGTCTATAAAGCTCCTGACGAGGATCCCCTCTCCGTCGGCCCTGGCGTAGTAGGCAAAGGCTTTCAGCATTTCCCGGTGTCCGTGCCCGACTTCCCAAATAAGCGGACCGTAGTTCTCCCTGACTCTTTCCCGGGTGTCGTATCCCGTTTTTCCGTAGCAATGGACGCACAGTCCTGAATAGACGTTCACCCCGTCGAGGACGCGGTCCAAACTGTCCACCTGCCAACTGATGACGTGGTGCCCATTGGACCTCCTATCGATGTCTATTGCCATCATCATCAGGACCAAGGCCTGTACTGATGCCACCCGGAGTTCATCTCCCGATAGCGGGTCATTAGGGGTGAACTTACTTTCGAGGTAACCCTGGCCAGGGACTGTTATCGGCCAGTTGTCCGGGCCCCACTTGCTCTTCAAGAAGTTCTCGTTGCTGAACAGTCGGCTGTCTGCCCAGTCCAGGGTGTCCCGCTCCTCTGCGTTCAGGCCGTCGCTGACGAAGTCGTACTCGGACGGAAGGTTCGATGCCGCCTTGGCCAGCAGCGGCGAGTAGCCCGCAAGAGCGGGGGCCACGGCTGGCGGAGGCGTCGGGCTGGGCGTGGCTGTTGGCGACGGAGCGGGCGACGGCGTGGCGGTCGGTGCCAGGGTTGCGGTCGGAACAGGCGTGGGCGTGGGCGTGGGTGTCGGAGCGGGTGTAGGGGTAGGAATGTCCGTTGGCCCCGGCGTGGGCGGCGGCGTTTCCGTCGGTGGCGGAGTCGTGGTCGGCGTCGGGGTTGGCGTGGGCGTTGCCGCTGGCTCCGGAGTGCTGGTCTCCTGCGGAGATTGCACCTGCGCCGGTGTCTTTGCCGTCGGTTCCGAAGTTTTCGCTGGCAGCGCTGGTGTTGCGGCAATGCTGGCGGGGGCCGGCAGCTCCGTAGGCTCGGACGTCTCAGACGGAATGACAGTGGTCATCGCTGTGGCAGGGACAGCTGTGGCCACTGCCGGAGCGACCTGCTCCCCGCCGCATGCTGCCAGGGCAATGACGACTGAGAGGCACAGCAGAAGCATCGCGGATGCCATCCCTGTTCCGGTCAGCCTACCCCATAACAATTTCATGGCGCCATTCTCCGCACCCGGATCGGTGGCGTCTATGATCCGTCCGGTCGGCCCGCCCGGCGTCCGGTTTGCCTTTGCACTTGCCGCTGCCAGCTGTGCCCCGCGGGAGCGCCAATCGCAAAAAGATTCCTGCCTGAGGGAGAGGGCTTGAGCCATAGTCCAGCAGACTGCGGTAATTGCCCTTCGAAAGAAACGTTGTTGCCCTCTATTGTCAACGGTCGGCAGACGGAATCCGCTCTGTCTCCTCGATTACGTCGCGCGGACGGAACCGGCGTTGTGCGAGCCTCACTTTTACTCGCACACCACCCCGTCTCCGTCCGCGTCCCGCATGAACTCGTAGGCCGGGTGTCCCCGGTGGACCAGAGCTACGCCGTGGGCCCGGGCCTCGGTGCACGTGATCCGTCCGTTCTTGTTGTCATCCCACATCGCGAGGGCGTCCATGTCCGTTGGCGGCGTCTAATCCTCGTCAGCCAGAGTGTCCGGGCGGTCTGTCATATCTATGCTGATTTCTATCGGCTGGTCACAGGTTGCTAGCATCGTCGCGATGGTGCCATGCTCCGAGGGGGTCATCGTCAGTTCCCAGCTATGCTTGATCTCAGTCCAGTCCAGGACATACCTGCACCATGATGTTTGGTCTGGAGGCTTCCATTCTTCAGGCCCCCGGGCACCCTTGCTCCGATTGTGCCGGGACCTGATCGCGATCAGGTGATCGGGGTCCTCCAGGTAGTTGGCATAGGCCTCCTTCGTGGCAGCGTCCCAGCTCCACCACCCGACAGATGGGCATTCTTGAGCGGCATGTGGTGGTTGACATCGACGTGCCCCGGATTACCCAAGTGATGGGCCAAGTATGGTGCCCACCAGCGGCCGGTTGCCACCCTGCATTCCATCTCTGTCTCGAAGGTGACTAATCTGTCAATGGCAGCGAGATTATGTACCACTGGGGCGGAGTGACCGTGTATCACCTGCCTGATGACAGGCGGCAGTAAGTCAGGCAGAGCGGCGAAGTAGCAGAAGAGGGAAGCGACGGTGTTGACTGGGAGCCGCATTCTTCGTCGGGTTCCACTGAGGCTTGCGAGGCGCCGGATTCCCGGCTGCGTTTGAGGCGATAGCCTCTCGCCGTTCATCTCCAGGATGTGAAAGTGGTGAGTGAGGCGGACCAGCAGAGCCCCGGTGAGCCGTTCCGACCAGAAGACCCCGGTCCACCCATCGAAGGGTAGGTTGGTGGTCCCATGATGGCCCCTCCTCGTAGCGCTGGCTGAACACTTCGAAGAGCAGTTCCGAGCCGGTTCTGGGCCGGTTCTGGACAGTGGGACGAAGCCCAGTTCGTCGATGCTCAGCAGGTTCAGCCGCGACAGTTGCCGTTGGAGATTGGGCAGCCGTCTCTCGTCCCTGGCCGCCATCAACTTGTGCACTAGGCCGGCGGCGGTGGTGAAACCCACGGACATGACGCGCTGTCAGGCGGCCAGTCCCTCCTGAGCTTGCCGAAGGGCCCAGGGCCACGTGGGTCTTGCCGGTGCCGCTGTTGCTGACGGCGATGACGTTCTCGCGGCGCTGGACGTATTCACAGCGGGCCAACTCCATCACCAAGGCCTTGTTCACCGAGGGGATGGCCGAGAAGTCGAAGGTGTCCAGAATCTTGACCGCCGGGAACCGGGCGGCGCGGATCCGCCGCTCCACCATGCGCTGGTGGCGGTCGATGAGTTCCAACTCGGCAAGGCGCAGCAGGTACTGAGGGGTGGTCCACATTCTCGACGGTGATCTGCGCGGCCATCTTCTGGTACTCCCTCAGGAAGCTGGGCGGCTTCAGTTCCTTCAGGTGGTGTTCCAGCAGCAGGGTGGACCTTTGACTCATGCCGTCCTTCTGGATAACGGGCTCATGTAGTCTTTGGTGAAAGTGGTTCTTGAGGGAGCGGAAGACCCATCTGGCTCTTCGTTGTAGATAAGACTTATCCCATTCTTGTCGTGCCAGAGCTGCGCCATCAGCAACCGGGGCGACTCTGCGTCTGTACCACTCGGGTCATCCGGCGTCGCCGAAATCTTGGTCGCAGCCCCGTCACCGTTCTGGTTGTAGGGAACCACCCGGATGGTGTGTTCCTGGTAGTACCCCGATAACCGGATCCTCTGCTGCACAATGGAGGATATTAGGTTGTTCCGGAATATCAGGTCTGCATAAGTTTCCTGGCGGGACAAACCGTACTCATGGGTGCCTGACTTCCACTGGATCTTGTAGCCCTGAATTGGCGATCCGCCGTCGTCGAACCACGACGGCATATCCCCTGCCACCATGCTCCTCACGACGGCCAGGGCCTCCGTACTCACGGTATCGGTGATTACATCGCACTCCTGCCAGAAGATCGCTTCCCTTTCCTGATAGGTTGTGCCGTGAGTGAGAATCGTCAACGCATCGGCAAAGAGTTCGAATGGTCCTCCGGCATGCGGCATGCAGATCATGGCCCAAGGACCAACAAAATCAGGCGTCGACGAAATTTCTCATATTCTCGGTACTGCGCTGCGGTCCTCGTCAATTCCGGCGTTCGAACCTAAGGTCGCGAACTGCTCTAAATCTCGAGCCGGCCATTCGTCCCATATATCAAAAAACTTGGATGATCGTCCGATTTGACCAGAACCCACTGCGGAGAGGACCACCGGGCTAATGTGCAGACGTAAAGACGCTAGCATGAGAGTGCCGGACAGCAGTTGGCCACACCCACAGGACATCGTCGACGGCGACTGCTGTTTCATGCAGCAGGTCCCGGTTTCTCCACCCGCTTGTGCACCTTATAAACAGGAATATAGCCAGGAATGAGGCGACTTGTTCCGCCAGCCCCGGCAAGGCGGGGATAGGGTCGCAGGTCAAAAGATGGCGATCTTAATCATGTCGTCACACCGTTCGACGCCAGGGTCTCGCCATCCCCGACATGTCTTTCATCGGCCTGCTAAGCCAGAGTTCGGGCCGAATCCCGCTTTGCCGGTTGCGCAAGGGCGGTCAACTGTCGAAAAGCCCGCATCGTTGAGGTCGCGCTACAGGCGCTCCAGCAACTTAGCAATCTGATCGGTGTGGTTCATGTCGGGTTCCCACTGGCAGATCACACCGTTTTCGTCGATGACAACTGCGGGCCTTTTCCCATCTGAAGGGTCTTTGATGTACCTCTCTCCATCTGGAGCGGACATGCCCAACTCAATGCCTACTCGTCGATCAGGGTCGTTCAGGACCGCGAACGGAAGCTGCTCTTTCTCGACCCACTGGCGTGCGGCATCCATGCTTCCGTCATGGATTCCGAACAGCACCACGTTTTTCTCGGCGAACTTGGCAGCATGCTCTCGGTACCCAAGAGCCATGCGGGTTCAATTACCACCGCCCGGACTCGTGAAGAAGTACAGCAGTACCTTTTGTCCGCGAAGGCTGCTGAGGGATATGGTCTGTCCATCGCTGGACTGAAGTGTGAAATCGGAAATTGCCTTCCCGATGTAACTTTCCATAATTGCCGTCCCTTCCGGTGAGAATTGATGGAACCGACGCGCAAGACAACACCGGTCCCCATGCAGTTGCGGGGCTGTGAGGAGTCTGGCACTGAGTCAAGACTGGAGTGCCAGGATATAAAGGGCGGAGTTTGGTTCTCGCGTCTTCGGCGGTGAAACGCATGTTGCCGGTGAACACCGCCGCCTTGCGCCCCGTCCCGTAGATGCTGATGTTCCTCTACAGCCACTCCTCGTTGGGATTTCTGCCTTTGCGGCAAGCACAAGCCAGCAAGTTGAACTGAATCTCAGCCAAGTTCAGCCGGCGGAGCCGATGCGGTACTTGCCTGTGCCGCACACGGTGCAGACAGCGCGCAGGGCGGGACGTCCGTTCTTCATTGTTACCTGTTCAACATCCCTCGAGCCGGTCTTGGCCCGGCACTTCAGGCAGTAGATTTCAACAGATTCGGAGGGCGTGGCCATAATCGAAGGCTCCTGTTCCAGAGGCTGCCAGCATTATAGCCAAAAGAAACCCTTCCGCCGGATGCGGCTACGGGACCTGCCCGGTCGGACGGAAATTGCACTCTGGAAGTGCCTGACTTCTCCCGGGAGCTGCCGGTCGGCGCGGATAGACTCGATAACCTTGTCTGCCGGCCCTGGCGTGGACTGGCTGTCCGGCTCACTCGCCGCCCCCGGCAGCGGGGAGAACATCACGCACCAACGGGGAGATTCCTTGGACGCCTCGACCAGGAGTTCCTCCAGAGGGACGTCGATATCGTCGAATTCGAAGTTGAGTGCAGCCTTCACGTGTGCCGGGCAGACGAGGCCCGCCGTGGCATTGTTCTCCCGTCTCACCCGCCTCAGTTCCTCGTGTTCGTAGAGAGTCAGCTTCCGCCGGCAGTGGCAGCCAGCGATGGCGCATTTGGCCGAAACTCTTCTGTCCATTGCCCCAATGTTACAACGACCGAGCAAGAAGAAAGTTCGGACGTGCGCGCAGAATTGTCGGCGTCATCCACTTCTGCCAGCGAGCTCATACGGCCCAGAGGCAGGGTCGCCGTGCCAAGAACGCTGGTCCGGGCCAGATCCACGCGGTCTAGGTGGCTGTGAATACCAACTCCTCGTAGCTGACAGGGTGGCTGGAAAACCCGGTCGCAGAACCGCTGGCAGAATCTCATACTTCGGACATTCCAGCCAGGAGTGTATTGGGTTGACGCTATACGGCTATGCCAGGGTCTCGGTGAGAGAGCCCGAGGACAAGAATCTGGACTTGGAGGTGGAGCGCCTGCTCCGCTCTGGCTGCGCCACGGGGAACTCCGTGCCGAGGAAGCCAGCGGTGCCAAGGAAGATCGCGGCGGCCTCCTGGAACTGCTGGACCTGGTGGCCGCCGGCGACACTTTAGTGGTCACCCACATCGGCCGGCTCTCCCGGGGGCTGACCTACGGGCTGCAGGTGATCGAGGGCCTGCACCACGCGGGGGTGGAATTCCCGTCCCTTGCGGAGTACTTCGACACGGCCACGGCCAACGGGAAGCTCCAGCTCCGGACGGTGCTCGCCTTCAGCGAGTGGTGGCGGAACTCCATCAGGGAGCGCTCAGTTGCGGGCCAGGCCAAGGCGCGGACCGAGGGCCGTTTCCCCGGCCGTAGGCCCAGCCTTACCGAGTAGCAACGGGAGTACATTCGGGAGGGGCGATAGAGGGGAGTGAGTCAGCGGGAGCTGGCCAAACGCCTGGAGGTCAGCCGCTGGACCATCCAACAGGTGGACGGGTAGAGGTGGGGCGGGAATAGCAGCCGTCAATCGAGTCCCGCCTGTGGTGCAGGTGGGCCTGACCGTACCGAATGAGAATGTTTCGTTGGGAAGTCCAGATATGGGAAGTCCGTTCAGATAGAATTTCGCAGCCAGTTACGCTGGCCCGGAATTGGACAATTGCCACTGATTCCTATGTTGCTCCTCAGGTCCTTACCAATCTTCACCAAACCTATTCCTCTACCCTTGCGGCACTGGCCACGCTGGCGAACTGAAGCCGTTCCTTGGCAATATTCAGTCAGTTGCATCCGCAATTTTCATGACAGGTGCAAAGGAACCTTTTGGTGCCGCGAGAGGGCGGGTAGTGTAAGGCCAGCGATGTCTACAGCTAACCTGGAATTCCGCAATTTCCAGGATGAACATCTGGAGGCCTCAAGGTCGGCTCTTCCAAGACAGGCCTGAACCCAAACCTTGAGGTGTCTATCGGCCTCAATACACCTCTTGCCCGGGCCGGAACTGAAAAATGCCGAGAAGCCTGAACGGGACGGCGGCTCTTCCGATGTTACTGCGCGATAGCCAGGTTGCTTGCGGACATCATAATGAAAACTATGGCTGTGATAATGATCGCCAGCAGAGGAGCCGGTTGCCTGCATTGCACACCGGTGCTGAATTACAGCAGCCCCTCCTGCGGTACCGAGCACTCTGTGTCAACGGTGATTGGCCCACCACGACGAGGATTCAAAGATTGGAGACATCCTAGCAGTCTGTCCGAGAAACAATGTTCTAAACGAAAATCGTCTTTAGCAAAGCCGATTATTCCGATTACTGTTTTAATGGAGCCTAATAGTCACCATAGAGATTAGATGGTGGCGCTTTTCGTCTCCAAAATCTAATCCTCGGACAGGCTGCTAGGCTCTACTATATCTTGGGTAGCCTTTTCAGGGAGGACTGGCTTACTTGCAAACAGAGGATCCGTCTTTCGCTCCTCGATTCTCCTATCAATTCTGATTTCTATGCTACAGTTCGCCAAACCGCGACCTGGTAAGCGTGTCTCTTGCCTCAGACAGAAGCTGGTCTACTGACGGGACTGGACAGACTCATATGCCCACCAATCGGCGGAGGATAGAGCGCCAATATTGGGAGCGCCCGCGTATTAAATGGCCAACACGGACTGCTACGGCAGGACGACTAAATGTAGTGCCGTTCAGCGAACGGCAAAGAGGCTATTTGAGGAACCGATTTTCATGCGCACTCCAAGTTTCCAAGAAACCAGATATACATGGACCAGTCAGCATTGACAAACGATTTGATCGACGGAACCTAGTTTCTGAGTAGCTGAAGGAGCCTGAATAGCCATGTCGACCCTAACCGGCTTTCGGCAGATAAACGATCTGGTGGAAAAGGAGGCTCGGTTCGTCCAGGTGCTGGACGCGGAGATCCGCAAGGCGATCATCGGCCAGGACCGGCTGGTGGAGCGTGCCCTCGTCGCCCTGCTTGCCGACGGGCACATCCTGCTGGAGGGCGTGCCGGGTCTGGCCAAGACGCTGCTGGTGAAGACGATCGGGCAGGCGATCCAGGCCGGCTTTTCGCGAATCCAGTTCACTCCCGACCTGCTGCCCGCCGACCTTATCGGCACTCGGATATACAACCCGCGCACGGGCGATTTCAGCGTCCAGAAGGGCCCGGTCTTCTCCAACCTTGTCCTGGCGGATGAGGTGAACCGGGCGCCGGCCAAGGTGCAGAGCGCGCTGCTGGAGGCGATGCAGGAGGGCCAGGTTACCATCGGGGACGAGACCTTCCCGATCGATGCTCCCTTCCTGGTGCTGGCGACGCAGAACCCCATAGAGCAGGAGGGCACCTACCCGCTTCCCGAGGCGCAGGTGGACCGTTTCATGCTCAAGGTGATCGTGGATTACCCGGCACGCTCCGAGGAGCGAGAGATCATCGAGCGCATGACATCAGGGGCGCCCCTGAACGTGCAGCCCGTCGTGGATGCCCAGTACATCATGAGCGCTCGGGATATCGTCCGCCAGGTGTATGTGGACGAAAAGATCAAGGACTATGTCCTCGACCTGGTGATTGCGACCAGGAACCCTGGATCGGCGGGTCTCAACGACCTGGTGAACCTGATCTCGTTCGGGGCGTCTCCCCGGGCCGGTATCTTTCTGATCGCAGCGGCCCGGGCCTATGCCTTCGTCAAGGGGCGAGGCTATGTCGTGCCCGACGACATCAAGCAACTCGCGCCCGACGTGCTGCGCCACCGGGTGATCACCACCTTCGAGGCCGAGGCCCAGGATGTTACCAGCGAGCATATAGTCCAGCGCATCCTGGACAATGTCGAAGTGCCATAAGTAACTATCTCAAAACGAGCATGCTCCGCGCGTATCACCCACCATCCAGCTTTTGGCCACTGGATTCCTGCTTTCGCAGGAATGACGGTTTCGAACCCCAACGAGTTTTGAGATAGTTTGTAAATGCTCAACGACGACCTGATCGCCAGGATCCGCCGCATCGAGATTACGACCCGGAAGCTGGTCGACGACAGCTTTGCCGGGGAGTACCAGTCGGTCTTCAAGGGCCGGGGGATGGAGTTCGACGAGGTGCGGCAGTACCACCCAGGGGACGATGTGCGCTCAATCGACTGGAACGTGACGGCCAGGACAGGCGAGCCGCATGTCAAGAGCTACATCGAGGAGCGGGAACTGACGGTCATGCTGGTGGTAGACGTCAGCGGCTCCGGGGACTTCGGCACCCGCAACCGCTTCAAGCGGGACCTGGCGGTTGAGCTGGCTGCAGTCATGTCCTTCGCAGCCACCACCAACAACGACAAGGTGGGGCTGCTGCTGTTCACCGACCGGGTGGAGTCGCTGGTACCGCCACGGAAGGGGCGGAGCCATGTCCTCAGGATGGTTCGGGACCTGCTGCTGTTTCAAGCTGAGGGCACTGGCACCGACATCACGCTGGCGCTGAACACGGTTCACCGGATGCTGAAGCGGCGCAGTATCGTTTTCCTGGTTTCCGACTTCCTGGCCGACCCGGAATCGTACCGGCAGGCCATGCTGGTAACCAACCGGCGGCACGATGTGGTGGCCTTCGACCTGAGCGACCCGCTGGAACACGAGATCAGCAACGTGGGTGTTATCGCGCTGGAAGATGCCGAGAGCGGAGAGCTGCGCTTGGTTGATACCGGCAGCAGGGAGTGGCGAGAGAAGTTCAGCGGCAGGGTGGCCCGGCAGGAGGAGGGCAAGCGCGAAGTCCTGATGACTGCGGGTGTGGACCGGGTGGGAGTCTCCACGGAAAAGGACTATGTGGCCGAGGTCGGTGCGTTCTTCAAGACCCGGTTGCAAAGGTTGGGGCGATGAAATTCCTCGCTGGCCCCCAACGAATGTCCAGTCCACTGTCCCGCAGAAGCCAGAGCAAGAGTTCCTGGCGGTGGTCATCACTGCTGGTTGCCGTGGCGCTGTCTGTCATGGCTGTGGCAGCCGCGCCTGCCCAGACTGGTCCTCCGCCCGGCGTCCGCGTCTCGCTGGTTGCCGATTCTTCAGATCTGACCGTGGGAGACCTGGTAACCATCAGTCTCATTGTTTCCCATCCCGAGGACTTCACCGTGGTAATTCCAAGACTGGAGAGGGAATGGGGACCGTTTGAAATCCAGGCGCAAACTTCCGTGCAGACAGTCTCCCTCACCGACGCTGTACGGACGGTTGCCAAGCAGTTTCGGGTAACGCTGTTTGCTCCGGGCACTTTCGCGACGCCGGACATCCCCGTCTCAGTTCGCCGTCCGGATGGATCCGTCGCGCTGGTCTCTCCCAACCCAGTCCAGATGACCGTGAACTCCGTATTGGCGTCGCCTGATGAGGAGCTGAAGGACCTGCGCCCTCCCGCCGACCTGTCAACGCCGTTCTGGGAGCGGACGATCGTACTCGTTCTGATCGCAGTCGTAATTCTTGCAATAGCGGGAGGCACGGCTTTCTTCCTCATCCGCCGTTCGCGCCGTGCGGACCGGGCAGTTGCAGCCCTGCCTGACCTGCGAACGCCCTGGGAGGTTGCTACCCAGGAACTGGACCGCATCGCCCGCCTCGACCTGCCGGGGAGCGGGGCCACGAAGGAGCACTACACCCTCGTGGCAGCCACGCTGCGCACCTACCTGGGAGCGACCTACCTGGGGGATGCGGGAGGCCGGAACGCCGATGATATGTCCACGGAGGAAATTGCGGAAGCAGTCTCGCGGTCCGTCCTCGATAGCCGCAGCGCAGGCCTAGTCATCGATCTGCTCCGGGAAGCGGATTTGGTGAAGTTCGCCAACTACGAGCCAACCGTGGCCGGGGCCAACGAAGCGGTGGTACGGGTGCGAAGCATCATCGAGGCCACGCGAGCAACCGTCTCCACAGCGCCAGCCGCCACACCGGGCGTGCATGGAGCAGTGCCGTGACCGATATAACATTCGCATCGCCCTGGCTGCTGTTCCTGCTGCTTGCGGTGCCGCCGCTCGCGGCGGTTCCCCGTCTTTGGAGGCGACGGATGGGGTCTCCGGCAATGAGGTACGCCGACACCGGCCTCGTCTCCGCGGGTGGACGGTCGCTGCGGCTGCGGCTGATGCCCTTCATTTCTGCGCTGCGATTTGTTGCGCTGGCGCTGGTCATAATCGCTGCCGCCCGGCCGCAGATAGCGGACGCCCGGGAGGTCATCCGCGGCGAAGGGGTTGACATCGCCATCGCGGTGGACATATCCGGCAGCATGGGGCAGACGGACTTTGCCCCGCACCGGCTGGGAGCGGCCAAGCAGATAATTGCCGAATTCATCGAGGAACGGGAGTACGACCGCATAGGACTGGTCGTGTTCTCCCAGGAGGCTTTCATACAGAGTCCGCCCACCCTGGACCACGATGTGTTGCTCCGACTGCTGAGCGATGTGCACCTGGCCGACCAACTGGGCATCGAAGACGGTACAGCCATCGGCAGCGGCCTGGCGACGGCCGCCAATATGCTGAAGGACTCCGGCTCCGAGAGCAGGCTGGTGACCCTGCTCACCGACGGCGTCAACAACTCGGGCCAGTTGGACCCGATTACTGTCGCCACCGCCGCCCAGGCCCTCGACATCAAGCTGTACACCATAGGAGTGGGGACTGCTCTAAGCGGGGGGACAGCGGAAGAAAGCCCGCTGGACGAGGAGACGCTCCAGGAAATCGCGGACATCACCGATGCCAAGTACTACCGGGCAACGGACACAGAGGGGCTGCGAGATATCTACTCGGAGATCAACGCACTCGAGAAAACGGAGGTTGAAGTCCTGATATTCACCCGGTACCGGGAGGTGCTTGCCTGGTTCCTTGTGCCCGCCCTGCTGCTGATTGTGCTGGAAGTGTTGCTCTCCCGAACCGTGTTCAGGAGGATTCCGTAGCCGCCATGTCCTTCGGAGCGCCGCAATTCCTGATTCTGCTGGCCGCGCTGCCCGTGTTGGCCCTGTTCCTGTGGTGGGCGTGGGCGCGACGCGCCGCCGCGCTACGGAGGATCGGCGACTCGGCCCTCTTCGAGCGCCTGGGCCTGACAGCCGGCCGCAGAGCGCGTCGCGTCCGGCTGGCGCTCTGGTTCATCGGCGTGGCACTGCTGATACTGTCCCTTGCCCGACCGCAATGGGGCAGCGACATCGAAATCGTCGAGCAGGGCGGAGTCCAGGTCATGGTGGCCCTGGATATTTCCCGGAGCATGCTGGCAGAGGACCTGCAGCCCACTCGCCTCGACCGCGCGAAGCTGGAAATTTCCGACCTGATTTCGAGGCTGGAAGGAGACGAGGTCGGCATCGTGCTGTTCTCCGGGGCCAGCTTCGTCCAATTTCCCTTGACCTCCGACTATGCAACCGCCCGGACCTACCTGGACCACGCCAGCCCCAACGCCATCACCCGCCAGGGCACGGTGATCGCCGAAGCGATCGATACCGCGATGGGGGGGTTCAGCACCGAGCGGGAGCACCAGAAGGTCATCGTGATCATGACCGACGGGGAGAACCACGAGGGCGATCCCATCACCTCGGCCCGCGAGGCGGCGGAGCAGGGCGCCGTGATCTACGCCGTGGGCTTCGGTTCGCCCGGCGGAGCCCCTGTGCCCGAATACGATGCGGGTGGGCAAATCGCCGGCTACAGTCAGAACGCCGAGGGCCAGGTGCTCATTTCCAGAATCGATGAGGTCGGGCTGCAACAGATCGCAGAGAGCGGTGGCGGCCGGTACTTCAGGGCAACCGACGGCGGCGCCATCGCCGGGCTGGCCGACGAGATTGAATCGTTCCAGGACCTGAGCCTCCAGAGCGAATTCAGCCAGAGAAAGGTGGAGCGGTTCCAGTTGTTCCTGCTGGCGGGGGCGCTATGCCTGGCGCTGGCCGAGTTGACGACCGACCGGCTGTTCATTCCCCGGCGAACTAGGCGGCAAGCGCCCTCGGGGGGTGCCTGAGATGCCTGCTCGCGCAATACTGGTGGTCGCAGCCGTTGTCGCGGCCTGTCTGATGGCCTGTGGGCCGACCCCGGCGCAGGTCAACAATTCGGGCCATGAGGCATACCTGGGCGGCGACTACGCGAGCGCCCTGGAGACCTACCAGGACGCGCAGCTTCGCGCTCCCGAGTCCGCTGAGCCTCATTACAACTCCGGCAACGCGCTCTACCGTACGGAGGAATACGAGGAGGCGTCGCAAAGCTACGACGAGTCGCTGCAGCACGCCGCAGGGGAGCTGCGGTCGCACGGGTTCTTCAACCGCGGCAATGCCGCCTTTCAGCGGGAGCAGTACCCGGAGGCGGTCGAGGCATACGAGGAAGTGTTGCGCGTGAACCCGGACGACCTCGACGCCAAGCACAACCTGGAACTTGCCTTGCGGCGGATGTCCCCAGAGGACGAGCAACAGCAGGAGGAACAAGAGGACGAGCAAGAAGACGAGCAGGAGCAGGACGAAGAAGACGAGCAAGAGGAAGAACAGGACGCAGAATCGCAGGAACAGGACCAGCCCATAACAGAAACCCAGGCCCGCCAGATTCTGGAATCGGTGGGCGAAGCCGCCCAGACCCTCCAGGAGCGCCGGGGGCAGGTGCTGGTGTCCCCCAAACCGCCCAGCGAGTTCGACTGGTAGCCGAATACATGGCAAGACCAACGAACATACGCCGATTCCTGACTGTCGTCTCCATTGCAATCCTGGCGATGGCGGCGTTAGCCGTCCCGTCCGCCAACGCCCAGTCGCCCCCCGGCGAGGCGCTGTTCATCAGGGCGTCGGTGGACAATGACCGCCCCTACCTGGGACAGCAGATTACCTACAGCCTGAAGATCTACCAAAGCAGGGAGGCAAACCTGTCGTCCGTGCGGGTGACGTACAACGCGCCGGACTTTGCCGGTTTCTGGAACAGCCAGCAGACGAGACAGGAGGAGTACGACGAAATCGTAAGCAACAGCAACTACCGGGTTGTCGAGGTGCGAACCGTGCTGTTCGCCAGCATCGTGGGAGCCGGGGAGATCCAGCCCGCAATTTTGGAGGTCTCGACCGGGGCGTCAGGTGCCCCAGGCAAACTGGAGAGCGGTGCCGTGGCGGTGGAGGTGCTTCCCCTGCCAGTCCCGGAGCCAGCGGGGTTCACGGGGGCCGTGGGCAGCTTCGATGTCGCCTCATCCGCCGATGCCACCGAAGGCAATCTCAATGAGCCAGTTACTTTGACGGTCAGAATTTCTGGAGAAGGAAATATCGAGGCGCTTCCCGATCCCGACTGGCCCGAATTCTCAGGTTGGCGAGTCATCGAGTCGCCGGTAAGCGTTGAAAGCCAGGTAGTAGCCGGGCAGATTACCGGGGGGCGCACTTACGAGATAGTCCTGATGCCGGAACAGACTGGGGGCCTGAATATCCCCGAGATTGGTTATCCCTATTTCGACCCGGCCCTGGAGCGGTATGTTGAACTTGCCACTGCCCGAATCGATGTAAGCATCGGAGACTCCACCGGCGCCCCGGCGGCCCCTTCACCGCCGGCCGTTGGGGATGCAGAGGAAAGAGCCCCCGAGGTGCGGCCCATCAAGGCAGTACCCTCGTCCCTGCGTCAACCTGGAGCGGAACTGGTGGATAGCCCGGTGTACTGGGCTGCGTGGGCCATCCCTGCCCTTGCCATAGCTGGGGCGCTGGTGTGGCGTAGGCGACGCGCTTCGCAGGAGACAGCCCGCGCCGAGGCCCGGCGCAACAACGCCCTGCCCGACGCCCAGGCGGCGTTGGCCCGAGCTGTCGCTTCCGGCGGCGACCCTGCGTTGGCTGCCTCCGAGGCGGTGCTGTCCTACCTCTCCGCTCGGTTGGGAATCCAGATGAGAGGGGTGACCCGCGAAGCGCTCCTACACAGGCTGCGTGAGGCAGGGATATCGCCTGAGCTGGAAGAGAGGGTAGGCGAGGTGCTGACTGCGGGCGAGTCTGCCAGGTACACCCCCTCGGCTGCTGGCTCTGCGGTGGCTGCCGGCCAGATTGAGCCAGTCTCGCGCCTGTTGGCCGAACTCGAACTGGTGCTGACGCCATGATCCGGCGGTTTACTCTCACTATGGGCCTTATGATGGCTATCGTAGCCTTTGCGGCGCTGGCCAGCGTCGTCATGGCCCAGGAACCGTCGGCGCAGGACATGATGGCGGAGGCCAACCAGCGGTTCGAGCGCGGAGAGTACGCCGAGGCCGCCCAGCAGTACGAGGCCCTGGTCGGCCTGGGGTATCGGGACCCCGCCGTCTACTTCAACCTTGGCAACGCCTACCTGGAGAACGGCGACCTGGGACGGGCCGTCCTCAACTATCTGCGAGCCGAAGAGCTGTCGCCCCGCGACCCGGAAATCATCGCCAACCTGGACCTCGCTCGCAGTCGGACGGTGGACCAGTTGCAGGCCGAGGGAGATTCCCTGTTGGCCAGCGTGGCGGACTTCGGCAGACGCTGGGCCACGACCACGGAATTCGCGATCGCCGCGCTGCTGCTGTGGGTCGTTGCCGGGACTGCGCTGACCGTCCTGATCATTCGTCCGGCCATGCGAGGGAGGGCTGTTCTTCGTGGCGGGGCTGCCGTTGCCTTCGTTGTAATGCTCATCCCCTTAGTGATGCTGCTGAGTATGGTCTTTTCCAACCCCTACGAAAACACGGGCGTGGTCACTGCGATAACAGTGAAGGTGCTGAGCGGGCCGGGGCCGCAGTACGACGAGGAGTTCGCCCTGCACAGCGGCGCCCAAGTGCGCCTGGTGGACTCCCGCCACGGCTGGCTACAGGTCGCCCTCCCCGGCGGCGAACTGCAGGGCTGGCTCCCGGCCCACGCCATCGAGGCGGTGGGGCGGGACGGTGGTGGGTAACCAATCAATCAGAGCTAGGACCGGCCTGTGAGGATCTTGACTATCTCTGTATAGCCTTTGTCGATGGCTATCGTGAGAGGCGTTTCTTCATCCCATTGGTCAAGTCGTATGTTAGGATCTCCGCCAGCTGCGAATAGAGCACGGACTATCTCAATTTCTTGTTCCTTGACAGCGATGCTGAGGGGCGTTTCTTCGTCCCATTGTTCGAGTATTTGATTGGGGTCCGCGCGTGCTGCGAGTAGCTCCTCCACCAGAACTAAGTTGCTATCACCAACTGCGATGCTGAGGGGGGTTTCTTCGTTCCAATGAGGAAGAACATGATTGGGGTCGGCACCTGCTGCAAGCAGCTCCTTCACGATGTCCGTATATCCCTTCCCTACAGCCAAGCTGAGGGGAGACTCTCGGTTCCAATGCTCGAACTGCTTGTCGGGGTCTGCCCCCGCTCCAAGTAACTCCTTTACTATGTCTATGTTGTTATCCTGGATCGCCAAGCTGAGGGGTGTTTCATCGTCCCAATAACTCTTACTAACGATGTCCAAATCTTCGGGGCACAAGTCAGCTAGAATCGCCACTACATCTAGATTGCCCTTATCTACCGCAAGATGAAGTGGTGTTGGATCTACCCCTTGAGAGCACGCGAAAGACGCCACTGCCTGTGGCGCAGCCGTCGGTTCGGACGTGGGCACTCGTGTAGGGGCTGTGGTGGGTACTGCCGTCGGCGCCTGCGTGGGCGCAACTGTCGGTGCCGGCGTTGGAGCTTGCGTGGGTGCCGGCGGCGCTGTTGGGTTGGGGGTAGGCTCCACGGTTGGTATCGGCGTGCCTGTTGGGGCGAGTGTCGGTACCGGGGTGGCTGACGGCACGGGCGTAAGCGTCGGCACCGGCGTATAGGTCGGGTTTGGAGTCGGCGTGGGGTTGGGTGTCAGCGTAGGCTCGGGCGTATTCAACTCGATGGTGGGCGGCTGGTCACCTAAAACCGGGGACTCCTCAGTGGGGAGGGTCGAGAACATACCCGGGGGTGCCGTTGGAGATCCCACTGGCTCCTCGCTGGAACCGCCACAGGCCAAAGCGGCCAGCAGAGCCACGCCAACCGACGCGATTATTACCAGCACTCCCAGCTTTTTACGGCAGCGTTCTTGTAGGGGCATTGGTATGGTTACTCCAACCCGGTTCTTTGCATTGGCTCTTTCCTGAGTTCATGCCCGTTGGACTCTGGTGAATTAACGGGCTTCCTCGGCGAGGAGAATCTGCAGGATTTCCTTGTTGTCTTTCTGAACCGCACGGTCCAGGGCTGAGTCGCCGAATGCGTTGGTGATGTTGATGTCGGCGCCGGCTTCCAGCAGGATCCGCGCCATTTCGTTGTCGCCATTGAAAATAGCACGGTGAAGGGCCGGGTCGCCGAACGCGTTCTTTGCGTCAACATCGGCGCCCGCCTGTAGGAGAAGAGTAACTATGCTCCCGTCGCCATGATCGATAGCTGCGTGGATGGGAGGTTCCCCGAAAACATCGCTCTCATTAACGTCAGTGCCCCCGTCGATTAGAATGCGCACCATTTCCCGGTCACCCTTTGCTATGGCGGAGTGCAGGGCTGTATTGCCAAAGGACTCTGCTGCGCCTGACGGGGCAGCAGAATCCGCCGCGGCGGAGGTGGGCACTGGCACGGTGGGCGAAGACGGCGCAGGGCTGTCGTCAAAGAGGCCCACCGCCAGTACTGCAAGTACAGCCAGCACAACAAGGGACACCCCGCCAGCCACGAGTTTCAGGGGACGACCGGAAATCATCCGCTTGGAGGCCGGTTTGCTCATGGCTCGGTCCCTCCGAGACACTCCGGGGCCTTGCATAACTTGATTCCTGGCACTGGCACCCTGGCTATTCCGTAGCGCCCGCGGCCATCAGAATCTGCTCTATCTCCGTGTGTCCTCTCCAGCGGGCCACGTACAGCAATGACTCCCCATTGGCCCTTCTCAGGTTCACGTCTGCGCCTGCGGCGATGAGGGCATTCAGGGACTCCGGCTTGTCCCGCCAAACAGCGGTGTACAGGAGCGGGTCACCGTCGGCGTCCCTGGCATTCACCTCCGCGCCCGCGTCGACGAGAATCCTCAGGGCCTCGATTCTGTCCCTCCAGACGGCAGTATATAGCACGGGATTGCCGTCGCTATCTTTAGCGTCAACGTCTGCTCCGGCGTCGACGAGAATCTGCACTTTTTCAGGCTCGGCCCGCCAGATGGCGGTGTATAGGAGCGGTTCTCCGTCCTCCCCTTCGGCGTTTACGTCGGCTCCCGCCGCAACAAGACTTCGCACCTCGCCGATTGTGCCTCTCCAAATTGCGCGGTACAGGGTCGGGTCTCCTTGGCGCATCGGCGTAGAGTCCGAATCTGAAGCTTCCCTGGGTGCCTGCTTGGGCAAGGCCGTCGCGTCGGCGGTGCCTGCGGCCACCTGAGCAGGGGTGGCCGCAGGGTTGATGGTAATGTCACGAGCGCGGTCGGACTGTTCGCCCCGGCATGCCAGCAGCGCCAGGACAGCCAGAACCAGCAACAGAGCCCACCACGCCCTGTTGGATCTTGCCGAGTTGCTACGGTAGCTCATATTCCAATCCTTGAATTAGGTTGGGCACTCTTCTCGCGAATCCCCCGGCCAACTGACTCTCCGAAATTGCCGATGCCCTTCCCGCGCTCAGCCTACTTCCTCGATTTTCCAGGTACCGTCGCTCTGCTTACTTGCGACCAGGGTGTATGTAACGCCGTTGATGTTGGAGTTGCGTATATCGATCTTTGAACCGGAACTGAAAAATAGAAAACGTCCATTGCCCGAGGAATCCACCGAAAACTCGTCGGAACGCCCGGGGTATGTGCAGCTCCCACCTGGGCGCACCACCAAGTCCACGCTACAGGTGGTGGCCTGTACAGGCGCCGAATCAGTGGCGGCGAAGTCGGAGTCCGACGCCGGGCCAGTGCCTGCAGAGTTGATGGCCGATACGCGGTAGTGTCGCGTGCTGCCAGCCGTCAACCCGGTGTGAGAGTAACTGGTGCTGGTGGAATCGGTGTCGGCCACGAGGTCGCTCCAGCTTGTGCCGTTGGTCGAGACCTCAATCTTGTAGCCGGTTATGTCCTCCCCGCCGTCGTCCGACGGCGCGCTCCACGACAGGTCTATCTCGGTCTGGCCATCCGCTGTTGCTGTCAGCCCTGTAGGCTTTCCGGGCTTCGTGGCAGCATCGGTGGTGGCCGAGTCGGAGTCCGACGCCGGGCCAGTGCCTTCGGAGTTGATGGCCGACACCCGGTAGTGTCGCGTGCTCCCCGCAGTCAGGCCGGTGTGGGAATAGCTGGTGCTGGTGGAATCGGTGTCGGCCACCAGGTCGCTCCAGCTTGTGCCGTTGGTCGACACCTCAATCAGATAGCCGGTGATGTCCGTCCCGCCGTCGTCCGACGGCGCACTCCACGACAGGTCTATCTCCGTCTGCCCATCGGCCGTGGCCGTCAGGCCAGTGGGCGCGCCAGGGGCTGAGGCATCGTCGTCGCCGACGGTAACAGCTACCGAGTCGGAGCAGTTGTTGGTCGTGTCGGTCTCGCCGGAGACTGGTTGTACACAGGCGCCGTAATAGTATGTGCCCGGAATAGTCTCGGCAGTGGTAGTGACTTGTACACTTCCACGATTACTGGTCTCGGATGGGGCCAGGCGTTTTACATATTGCCCATCGATTCTCGTGTCGCCGGTGGAGATGGTCGCATCGGTGGAAAGGTAGAAGGATACGGGCGTTGATGCCGCCGAGCCACTGCCCTGGTTTCTCACAGTGGCAGACAGGGGGAGTGTCGGGAAATAGAACTCGATGGCCTCTATCCAGAAAGACTCAATGACCAGATCAGACCCGGAGGCCTCCACAACCGTTACCTCTTTCCCTGAAGAGCAGTTGTTCGTCGTGTCGGACTCGCCCTCAACGGAATCAATGCACGCTCCGTAGTAGTAGGTGCCAGCCGTCGAAGGCGCGGTGGTAAGCTCCTTGATGCTGCCACTGTCGAAGTGCTGTGAGGGCCCCATGTGTAACAGCCCCGCCTCCCTTATCTCTGTGTCGCTCGATGAGATGGTCGCATCGGTAGAGCGATAAAAGCGCACAGTCGGCGAATACGCGTAAGAATCTCCTTGATTCTTCACATGGATACTGATCCGGAAATCCTCTTCCGCAATTGGGTCCGAGGTCGGAACATTCACCTGAGTGACAACAAGGTCGGGCCCCAGAGCGGTTATGGTTATTGTCCGTGCGGATGAGCAGTTGTTGGTGTCGTTGGTCTCCCCGGCCACCGCGTCCACGCAGGCTCCGTAGTAGAACGTCCCCTTGCTGGACGGTGCGATCAGATCTATCGAGTGCCTGCTGATACTGTTTGATCCGCCAAGAGGTCCCACAGAATCCGTGCCAACCTCGGTGTCCCCATCACTGATCGCTGCGTCGATAGACCGGTAGAAGCGCAACGTAGTCGAAGCTGAGGTTGCACCGGTACCCTGATTCCTCACCGCAAGCTGGATGTCGAAGCTCGTGCCTGCCACAGAAGTGCTGGTCCCTCCCCCCATATCAACAACCAGGTCGGGGTTCGATGGAGGCGCGGTTACTGTGACTACCACCGAGGAGGAGCAATTGTTTGTCGTGTCGGATTCGTCGGACACCGCGCCCACGCAGGCACCGATGTAGTAAGTCCCGGTTTCGGATATCCCAGGCAAGACCGTTGACACGGTTTTGGTCTGGGATGCAGACAGGGCATTCACTTGGCTCGTGCCAGCCACCGTGTCGGAAGCTGTGATTGTGGAGTCGGTCGAGCGGTAGTAGTTCAGGGTGGTCGCGTTCGAACGGCCATTGCCCTGGTTGCGCACCATGACGCTTAGCGGGAATGAGGCTCCAGCCACCGGGCTGGCATTGCTCACCTCGGGCCTATCCACCACCAGGTCGGGAGCGGGAGCTGCGCCAACCGTCGCAGCCACTGCGGAGGAGCAGTTGTTGGTAGTGTCGGACTCGTCGGGCACCGAGTCCACGCAGGCGCCGTAGTAGTAGGTGCCTGCCGAGTCTGGCGCGGTCACGGTTATGAATTCGGCGCCGCTGACGGAAGCGTTGATACGGGACACCGAGTCGGTGCCGATCTCTACGTCGCTGGCAGTAATCGTCGAATCGCTGGACCGGTAGTAGCGGAGCGTTGTCGAGGTTGACCGTGCGGCGCCTTGATTGCGCACAGTGGCAGTCAGGCTGAAACGCGCCCCCGCCTCAGGAGCGCTCTCGCTGACCGTGGGAGCGTCCACCACCAGGTCCGGCGCGGGGGCCGCGCCTTCCCTTTGGGCAGGATTGCCGCTGTCAATCGCCGAACATCCCGCATCGTTGCATGCGGTTATCCAATAGTAGTTCCTATCGTTGTCCGGGTCGGCGTGAGTGTAGGAGGTGCCATTGACGTTACGTGACACCTCTTCGCAGAAGCTCGGACTGCCTCCACTCAATCGGCAACTGGAGCCGAAGAAGTCGTCGTGGTAGACCTTGTAATAACCGGCATTTGGAACCGGATCCCATGAGATGACCGTCGCCGAACCCTGCCAGATGTACCTTTGATTGGATGGGGCGACAGGCGCAGAGGCTCCGACAGTGACAGCCACCGCAGAGGAGCAGTTGTTCCCCGTGTCGGACTCGTCGGATGCCGCGTCCACGCAGGCGCCGTAGTAGTAGGTGCCGGGTGCGTCTGGCGCGGTCAGGCTGATGAATTCGGCTCCGGTGGAGGAAGCGTTGATTCGGAAAACCGAGTCCGTGCCGACCTCAGTGTCGCTGGCGGTGATCGTCGAGTCCGCAGACTGATAATAGCGCAGCGTGGTCGATGTCGACCGTGCGGCGCCCTGATTGCGCACCGTGGCGTTCAGGGTGAACCGTGCCCCTGCGGCCGGGGCGCTTTCGCTGACCGTGGGCCTGTTGACGACGAGGTCAGGCGCGGGAGCCGCGCCAACGGCTACAGCCACCCCGGCGGAGCAGTTGTTGGTCGTATCGGACTCATCGGACACGGCGTCCACGCAGGCGCCGTAAAAGTAGGCGCCGGGAGTGGATGGCGCAGTCAGGCCGATCGACTCGTCTCCGGTCCTCAATGCGTTGATGCGAGACACCGAATCCGTGCCAACCTCCGTGTCTCCAATGGTGATTGTCGAGTCGAGGGACCGGTAGTATCGCAGCGTCGTGAACGACGAGGCGGCATTGCCCTGATTGCGCACCGTGGCGTTCAGGGTGAAGCGCGCTCCGCCGGCCGGAGCGCTTTCGCTGACCGTGAACGGGGCAACCACAAGGTCGGGAGCCGAAGACGACCCTGTAATGCCTTCCGCGATGTTGGAGGAAGGCCCTACGCCAACGGAGTTTATCGCCGAGACCCGGTAGTACCGGGTGATCCCCGCCGTCAGGCCTGTGTGGGCAAAACCAGTGCGTGTGGAACCGGTGTTGGATACCAAGCTGCTCCAAGACAGGCGGTTGGCAGATGCCTCTATCCGATAGCCGGTTACAGGTGCCCCACCGTCCGCCGACGGAGCGCTCCAGGTCAGGTCGATCCGGGTCTGTCCGGTCCCCGTTGCAGCAAGATTCGCCGGCGCTCCCGGCACTGTCGCGCTGGGTTGCGGAGGCTGGGCAACAGCCGGAAGAACGAAAAAGCCATGGCCCCAGGAATTGTTGGGGTCGGGACTGCTGATGCGCTGCTCGGCGTTGTCCTTCAGGTAGGACACCACCTGCGTCGGGGTGTAGTTGGGAAACCGTTGGCGCACCAGGGCTGCCATTCCTGCCACATGGGGAGCGGCTTGACTGGTTCCGCAGAAGCCTTGGCCTCCCGTGGCCGTTTCTCCGCAGTTTGCGGCGACCACCTCGGGTTTGATGCGTCCATCAGGAGTGGGCCCCTGGCTGCTGAAGTTGGAAAGTTCGTTGACGTCGTACCAGGGAGCGGCACCCACGGCCAGCATCCCGGGGCTGGCGCTCTCCGCAGGGTTGATGATGCTGCCGGCACCTGAGGAGTTTAGAGTCAGCCTCGTCGGTCCCCAGCCGACCAGCTGTATCCAGTCCGGGTCAGGGCCGCCGAAGTGAGCGACAAGTATGTCAAAAGTGGCGAGAGACCCCACTGACTCGTAGGGGTTGTGCCCCGGTGCCCCTGATTGAAGGTTGATGCTTTGCAGGGCGATTTCGTCCGTTCCCGGCAGCAGCGCGACCAGGTCCAGGTCGGTTTCAGCCCCACCCCATTCGTCTTCCCACCGCAACTCGAGCCTCCCGCCAATGTAGGAATTCTGGTTCCTGATTTCGGAACCCGAGAATCTGAGAAACCTGACCTCCTCGCCGCCAATACTTGCGGTGGTGTAGTCAAAAGGGCCGCGCTGAAACCATGTTCCCCGCGCCTGATTGCCGGCTGCGTTGACCCAGACGATGCCCGCTGCCACCGCGCGGTCAATGGAGTTCAGCGGGCTGATGGATAAAGGGGAAGTGCCATCTCCTAAACCATCGAATGACCAGAGCCTGGAATGGTTGATCACTGAGACCCCTTCGGAGATCATCCAGTCAACGGAGTCTCTCAGTTCCGACAGCGATTGAGGATCGGAGATGTAGAGCGTCGCCTCGGGGGCGATGTCCATTACCGACTCGGAAACTATGGTGCCGTGGGTGCCCCCGTCGGAGCAATCGGCCAGGTTCCGGGAATGCTGGCCCAGCCAGATATAGCACCTTGCCTCGATCGTCGCTGGAACCTCAGTCCCCATGATGTCCGAAAGCCCTGAAAAGCCGATGTCAATCACCCCCACCTTGATGCCCTGTCCCGAGTAGCCCGCGTCGTTCCAGCCCCGGGAACCGTGTACGCCGGGGCCTTGGCCGACGACCTGCGGCGTTCCCTGGGTCTCGCCCGGCGGCTGTATCTGGTCCACCCGCAACACTCCCGGTTGGCCGGAGGTCTCCCCCAGGAGAAGAATAGGGACAAACGCCTCGATATAGTCCTCTCCGGGGTTGATATTGGAAGCTCCGTTGGCCTCCAGGAACGCAACCACGCCGTCAACGTTGCCGAACAGAATGATGATCACCCCTACGGACTCTCCCCGGTGCAATGGCGCTTCCTTCGCCGCCTCCTCAGCAGTGATTTCCCCGGACTCGACCCTCTCAACCAGCGTGTTGATCGCGGTATCGGCCTTGGGATGCTTCACTTCGGACTTTTTGGGGATGGCGATTCGGATGGCTGGATCTGCGGAGGGAACTGAAGTTGTGTCGGCCGACGGAGTTGAGGCTTGCGGGACAGGTGTCGCCGGAACGGTTACTGATGTGGTTTCAGCCTCCCTAACGGCCACGAGGTAAGGTGTCGCCGTCGGGTAGGGTGTAGCAGTCGGGTAGGGAGTGGCTGTGGGGTAGGGAGTCGCGGTCTGGTTCAGCTCGACCGTGATATCGGCTCCCGACTCGTCATCGGCGCCCGTGGATGTCGCCGCAGGCGGAGTGGCGAACAGCACCGAGCGGGCAGTTGGCGAGGGCGCCGCATCGTCGCTGGAATCGCCGCAAGCCAGAATCGCCAGCAGCGTAAGGACACATACGGTCGCCATCAATCGGGTGAAGCCCGCACTTGCCAAACGATGACGGTGAATCATGGATCTCCCCAGCAGCCACCTTCGAAGTTCGAATCCCGCAAAATCCGGTCATCGGATCAGGTTCCCAACTCCCAATCATCCAGCAGACCGTTGCGCACTGCCCACACCACCAATTCCCGCTTGGTACCAACTCCGAGCTTGTTTTGGATGCCATAGATCGCGTTTCTGATGGTTACCCATTTGTTACCCCGGATATCGGCAATTTCGGCGTAGGTACGGCCTTGGCTGAATAGAGTGAGAATCTGCTGTTCCCTATCGGTCAGTTTTGGCGAATTCTGCTCGTTGCCTTTAGAGACTCCCGACCTAATATCGGAGAAAGCGCGTTTCACGGCGTCGTTGGGAATTCGGTATTCCCCCTGGGCAACGTCCCGGGCAGTGCGAAGCAGGTGCTCCTTCCCAGAGTATTTCTCCAGGTAGCCCGTAGCCCCCGCGGCGAATGATTCCACCACCGCATCCTCCTCGGAAGATGCGGTAAACATGAGCACCCGAGTTTCGGGGAGAAGGTCAATTATCTCGCGGCATGCCTCTATCCCATCCTTGAGTGGCATCATCACGTCCATGATGATAAGGTCTGGTTTCAAAGTCAGAGCTTCCCTAACTGCCGAATCACCGTCTGCGGCTTCCCCAACGACTTCGAACTCCCCCGACCGCTCCAGCGCCTCGCGGAGTCCGTCGCGCATGAGTTCGTGGTCGTCTACAAGCATTACCTTGGTAAGCACGGTAGAGGACAATTCATGGCCCTCCTTTGTCTAAACCTAATGGAACGACACATCTAATGGTTGTGCCATGTCCGGACTTTCCTGGCCCCGCTTCCAACCACCCCTCCATTCGCTCTGCATCTAAACGCATATTCCTGAACCCCTGACCACGGCGGCAATAGTCGCTGGGCAGCCCGATTCCGTCGTCAGTTACGGACAGGCGAATCGTGCTATCGTCGAAAAACAGCTCTATGGTGATCTTGTCCGCGTTGGAGTGCCTGTGGGCGTTGCTCAATGCATTGTGGGCAATGGATAGGAGAAGCCGCCTTGTGACCACAGGGAGAGGAGGTTCCTCTCCTAATTGAACCACTTCCGTGGGAATCGACGTGATGGTGCTGAAGGTCGATGCGTGAGAACGCAGCACCCGACCGAGTTCCCGTCCCTCAAATATCGGACCAACATTTATCGGATGCCTCAGGTCCCACATAGTTGACCTTGACAAGGCGAGAGTGGCCTCCAGCTTTTCGATCAATTCGTCCTTGCCCTCGTCGTTCAGGCCGTCGGCCAGCTCTACCGCTGTCTCGATACCAAGGCCGATCAGGTATGCGGATTGTGCAATGGTGTTGTGAATGGTCTGCGAAAGCTCGATTCGTTCCTTTTGGAGTTCCTCCCCTTTCTCCACGGCCTCTCTTCTCCTGACACGGTCGAACCATGACCTGTTCTGTTCGAACCTGGAAACCAGGCTGACAGCACATACAACCGCGTACATCGCCACGATGCTGAGCAAGAGAAGCAGATCCGGCTGAACTTCAAGGGCACCCCCCGGTCCAGTTGACAAGGTCAAAGTTGTATGTGCTGCCGCAGCCAGGGTCGCCGCCGCGAGAGTCACCCTGAACGAAGAACACACTGCAGCAAACATGGCAAGGGACGGGTAGTACAGTACGAAAAATGCGTCTCCTGATTCGATGGCTATCGTCAGCCCGCCAGTGAGCAATGCCAGGTCCATTGCGCTGAGGGCCAGAGACCAACGCCATGAAACTCCGCGCTTGGTCTCTACCCGGTAAAGCACAAGTGTATTTACCGCCAACAGGAGAGCGCCGGAGACAACATGCGAAAAGTACGCCGGTTGAGCCAATCCGACATGGTGATGAACTTGGGCCAGCCAGGCGATTACTACGAACCACCTGAGCCAAAGCGAAACTCTCAGACCGGAATTCATCAACAGAGATATTGTCCGGACCATCGTCCTGGGGCGTTGTGCGCCTGCGTTGCATATCGGAGTATTCAACGTTGGCCCTCGGTTCGCAGAGTATACGCGGCGCAAAGCGAGGGATAGGTTCTTGTGAATCCCAAGGAGCATATACAAATAAATCCTGCCCGGCAGGGTGCAAATGAACCTTACGGCCCCATCATGTGAGATACATGATGTTCCTGAACTCAAAGACCGTTGTGGCAAGCTGGCTGGTGGGACGAATTGGCCGTCAACTTGGCTTGGACCAGCTCGTTCACTCCGCTATCGACGATGGCCGGAACCACCACTTGGAAACTATCTCAAAATTCGTTGGTGACCTAAACCCGTCATTCCTGCGAAAGCAGGAATCCAGTGGTCCAGACCGTGTCTCTAGTCGTCGAGATCAAGGGCATGACAGTTTTGAGATAATTACTAAATCATGGCAAGGCTGATGCTGGCCAACCTGACATCGAAAGAGGTACAACCACATACGATATGATATCCAAGGTTTCAGTAGCTAAGTTTTCCGGGAGGCAGGGTGAAGAATAAGACGGTAGCCATTCTCTTGGCATGGCTATTCTGGCCTGCATTAGACTTCTACCTTGGCAGACCAGGGCGTGCTATTGCGAAATTGCTGACACTTGGTGGGCTGGGAATCTGGGCGTTGGTTGACGCCATCAAGGTCACATTCATGTCTGACGCTGATTTTGATAGCCAATTCAACTGAAGCAGGACTGTTCGATCACCCATTTGGTGAATCTTGAGCCAGGCAGATTGGGAGTCTTGCCGGACATAATCCTGTGTTGACGTCCAGCGATTGTGGTTCCGTCAGCGAGATGGTCCCGATGGGTCCTGCCGGGCTGCTTCACCGACCCCCTCGACGCACGGGAAAACCCCCGCTGGCGGGTGGACGGGATCCGGGTGTAACGCCGACGGATAAGGAAATCATGTAGCCTTCGCCGTTCTCGGTCACGCGCCCGATCAGGGAGCTGTCCACCGTATCGCCGGGGAAAATGCCGTCGTCGCCGTTCGTTATGGGATGGGGACCGCGGGCCGCGTAGGGCACGGTCTGGTAGACGGCCTCGGAAATGGCGTCGGGAAAGTAGAACTGCGAGGTCACCAGATGCTCTTCGTCAGTGTAGGCCATAAAGTGAATGTGCACTGCCCTGGTGGGGTACCAGCCGGGGTAGATCGTCTCGAACTCGGCGACGCCATTGGCGTCCGTGACCTGCTTGCCGCGGAGGAAGGTCTCACCGGTGGTGTCGTAGCCCTGACCAGGATAGCCGGAGTACACGCCGGAGGCGTCCGTATGCCAGACGTCGATTGTCGCGCCGGCAATCGGCTCGCACGAACCCGCCTCGACGAGGCGCAAGGAGACCAGGAGGGGTGTGCCGGGCAGGCCCTCTGTGATGTCGCGGCGGAGCTCGCCGGTGTCGAAGTAGTATGGGCCTTCGGTCTGGGACGGAGTCTGGACACAATCGACGAGTCCAACAGGGTTCGTCGCTTCTGGCGCGGAGTCCGCCGTCTGCGTCGAGGGGTTGGCCGAGGAGTCCTGGACAGGTGAATCTGTCGGCACACTTGTGGCGGACAGAGCGTCGCCACCGGTGGAGTATTGGGAGTTGGAACCACAGGCCACGATGATCAGCGCTGTCGTTATCATTACCACGAGGGCCAGAACCTTTTTGGATATCAATTCATGTCCCCGATCTTCGATTTTCCGGGCGAACCGTTGGACTGTGCACCCAGACCAATGGTCGCCATGCCCAACGCCACGCCTATCGGCACTAGCACTCCGGATGCAGGGATTGGTACATGACCAACGGAGCCGTTTGAAACCTCCCACAAACGTGCCCCAGTCGACATCGTCTCCCAGCGCTCTGTGTAACGCCCATCCAACGAGGCCGTGATGTAGTTCTCGTCAAAATGTTGCCACACGCCTAATATCGCAGCAATTATCGTCAACACCGCAAGTAAGCGGACAAGCTTAACCACCGCCCGGTTGGGGCGTATGAAAAGAGCAGCCAGTGCGAGCCCAACTCCAGCAAGTGTTGCCCATGGCACGAGCTGCCATGCTCCGTGCCAGTGCCGATCGTAGGCCAATACCCCGGCTGTGCCAATTACACCCAAGACCACCAGCAGCAGCAATCCCGCCCGAAGCGCTCCGGTAGTTCCTTCGCGGTTGATGGCTCGTATCATGGCAGTTCCAGTAACGCGATGATGCTGTCTACCACGCCGGGGGCCGGATTGTACTTGGCGAGTTCACCTCGTAGCTTGGAGTAGTTGATGTCGTCCTCTGCGTAAGGACGATACTCTTCCACTTCACGTGCCCACTTCGATGCGTTACTGATACCCGCCGCTTCGAACGCCGCAGCAAGTTCCGAGCGACTGGCACTGTTGGCTGACAGCTTGACTCCTGATGCGCCGGTGTCTGCTAACTCTGGAGTGGAACTCTGCGTCGCCGAGGATGACGGATTTGATTCGGCCGTCGGTGCCGGCCCAACTTGCGCAGGTGTTGTGTAGATCGCAGTCGAATCGTCACTGCAAGCGGCAAGTATTGCCATAAGGGTTGCTAGGGATATGGCACCGAGGACTAGGCGAATCATCGCTACAACACTTCTTCCAAGGAACATTCAATGGACACTGAATACGGGGACCGAACACCGTTTAACCTAAACTACCGGATGAATGTGAAGATTCTTTGAAGGACCAAAGACCTTCCCGACTGACACTCAGTCCTGCAGAATGTCCCCGGTGAGTGGACACAGCGACCGACCCCGGTGCAAGGTATTGTTCACATTGCTCATTTTGCAGTGGTCGCCAACATCGCCTCCTCCCTTGCGAAGTAAATCAGGTTTCCGGGAGGGATTTCCCCTGGTAAGGTGGAGCAGCTACAAAACGAACTTGTCTCGGCTGGCCACTTGATACGACACCCACTTTTTGGGGATTCTTTCCATAGTGGGCAGGGTTCAACTCGATTTCCCGCCTCGGGTCAGCAATAATGGGGCATGTCGGCTCGGTTTGCTTCCATATAACGCGAAAATAGAGCTCCCGTAGGCCCATAGCGTCTCGACTTCTGTGACGGAAAAATCGTTGGAAGGACTTCCGAAGTTGCCGGAAAACTCCGCGATATAAAGCTGAATTAGCAGATAGTTCGTTTTCCCTGTCTCCACCACTCCCCTCTCTTCATCTTTCGGCCCTCAGAACCTTCTACGCGATTTCTACTCTCCCTCTCCTTTCTTTTCGAGCAACAAGCGGCCAGCCGCACTCACGAGCGCAAGGCTCCTATCTGCTATGCTAGCCGCGCTGTCTAATCCGGTTCTCCGAGCTTGGGACTTCCGGCGCGAGGAAGCGAAACGCTGACCTACGGGCCGGTGGCATCGGGTACAGTATGCAACTCGACGACCGATGCTGTGCGTTTTCTCTCCCAGGCCGCCCCGCTCAGCTCCTCCGGCACCGCGCCGAAGCTCTTTTGAGGATATGACCATTGTTCTACGGGTGGGTCATAGTGGGCTTAGCCCTGATCGTCAACAGCCTGTCCAGCGGGCCTGTGTGGAGCGGCGTCGGCGTGTGGATGAAGGCGCTGGAGCTGCACTTCGGCTGGAGCCGGGCCCAGCTGTCAGGCGCATTCTCCATGGCCCAGCTGGAGGGCAGCATCATCGGGCCCCTGATGGGGTACCTGATCGACAAGCTGGGCTCCCGACGCATGGTGCTAATCGGGATGATCATCACCGGGCTGGGCTTTCTCCTCTTCAGCCGTACGGACAGCATCTTCCTCTTCTACCTGTCATACGGGCTGATCATGCTGGGCACGGCGGCCGGCACCTGGCTGCCCACCATGACCGTGGTCAACCGCTGGTTCGTGCGAAAGCGAGGCATGGCCATGGCCATCGCGGCAGAGGGTTCACCCCTGGGCGGGCTGGCACTGGTGCCGATCCTGGCCTGGGCGGTCACCCCGGGCAATTACGGCTGGAGCATCACTGCACAGTGGATTGGGGTGGTGTTCCTGTGCCTGGCCTTGCCGATGTCCATGCTGGTCCGGGAACGCCCGGAGGACTATGGAGTTCTGCCCGACGGAGACTCACCGGACCAGGCACCGAGCCGAACGGCCAGGCCCAACCTGAGGACAGGTCCGTCCGACCAGTTGAACTTCACCGCAAGGCAGGCCATACGCACTCCCGCTTTCTGGCTGATCACATTCGGGCACGCCTTCTCCACCATTCTGTTCGCCACCCTGACCGTGCATCTCGTGCTCATGCTGACGGACCAGGGCCTGACCATACAGTCGGCGTCTTTCGTGTTTTCGGTGATCATGGCATCGGCCGCTGTCTTCCAGTTGGTCGGCGGCTACATGGGCGACAGGATGCCAATCAACATCGCCATCGCCATCTTCGGGTTCATCCAGGCTGGCGGCTTTCTCATGGCGGTGCTGGTGGACAGCCTCACAATGGCAATGCTGTTTGCCGTGGTGTTCGGGGCGGGATTCGGCGGGCGGAACCCGCTGACGACGGCGATACGCGGGGAGTACTTCGGCAAGACAGCCTTCGCCACCATCACAGGTATATCCAGTGCTCCCATGTACGTGTTCATGCTGTCTGCCCCGCTATTCGCGGGGTTCTTGTTCGACGCGACCGAAAGCTACACCCTGGCCTTCCTGATCATTGGAGGGCTGGGAATGATGAGCGGCGTGCTGTTCTTCCTGGCGAAGAAGCCGACCTCGCTGCCGCAGGAGCGGCGAGCGGCGGCTGTCCGCCCGACCGGGTCCAGCGCCGACTGAAGCCGCGGATTCCAAGACCCGCAATTGACCCGGATCCGTCATTCCTGCGAAAGCAGGAATCCAGTAGCTTCAGCCGCAGAGCCGTGAGATTCACGAAACGGATAATAGTTTCCAACGCGTTCGGTGAGACCTTCCAGAGTGACTGGAAACAGCCTCAGGACGGTCGAGTTTCGACGACATGCCGGTCTATTTGCGGTTCAAAGGGTGTGAGCAAATTCCCTCTCCCTCCGGGAGAGGGTTAGGGTGAGGGCGTTCCCCCGTCCCTCGCAAGAGTGAAGGGCCTTAAATCAATCGGGCACGCACCGGTGGGGAGCAACTGTTTTACTCCGCTCCAAGGGTCTGAATTCCTGCTTTCGCAGGAATTACGGATTGGGGCCCCGCCAAGGGCATTCCCTCTCCCTTCGGGAGAGGGAATGTGGGGAGTTCGCGGATGGGGGTCAGGTTGACTGTGCCACCGCCTGAAGCTCGGCCAGCATCCGGTCTACATCCTCGGCCTCCAGCGACAGGCGCTCCCACTCGTCCCACAGGGACTGCTCCTCTTCCTTCAGGACGCGGTAGCGTTCGGCGGAAGCCTCGATCTGGTCCCGGTCGCCGAACAACTCGGGGTTGGAGAACATGGCCTCCAGCTCCGAGGTCAGGGCCTCCCGCTCGGAGATCGCCCCGCCAACCTCCTCAATCTTCGCGGCGAGCTGGCGTGCCTTGCGGTTGAGCGAGCGCCGCTCCTCCTCCTCGGCCGTCAGGGGAGGGCGGTGGGACCGGCGGCCGCGCTTGGCCTCACCGGAGGCATCGGGTTTGCTTCCGTTGGCGCCGTTCGAGGCGGGTTTCGCCTGGGCTTCCTGCTCCTTCCAGTTCAGATAGCTGTCGTAGTCTCCGGGGAAGACCCTGGGCACACCGCCTTCCACCTCGATGATCTTGTTGGCCACCTGTCGGATCAGCGTGCGGTCATGGGTCACCAGGCAGATGGTGCCGTGGTAGTCCCCGAGGGCGTCGGCCAGGATCTCCCGGGAGGCGATGTCCAGGTGGTTGGTCGGCTCGTCCATCAGCAGCAGGTTGCTGGGCTGGAGGAGCAGCTTGGCCAACGCGACCCGCGCCTTCTCGCCACCGGACAGCACCTCAATACGTTTGAGGATGTCGTCGCCGCTGAACAGGAAGCCTCCCAGCGTGGTGCGGAGTTGCTGCTCCGACTCGCCGGGGGCGACCTCGCGCAGCTCCTCGAGGGGGTTGTTGGCAGCGTACAGCAGGTCCAGTACATGCTGGGCGTAGTAGGCGGGGACGACATTGTAGCCGAGCGAGCGCTGTCCGCCATCGATGGTCAGGACACCGGCGAGTATCTTGAGCAGGGTCGACTTGCCGGCGCCATTGGGCCCTACCAACGCAACCCGGTCGCCTCGCTCCAGCGTGAGGTCAAGCCGGCGGTAGACGACATTTTCGCCATACGACTTGCTGACCTTGGACAGAGTGATCACATCCAGGCCGCTGCGAGGCGGCTGAGGGAACGAGAAGCGCACCTTCCGGGTGGCCCGGGGTAGCTCGATGACCTCAATCCGCTCCAACTGCTTGATGCGGCTCTGGACCTGTGTCGCCTTGGTGGCCTTGGACCGGAAGCGGTCGATGAAACGCATCTGCCGCTGGATCTCACGCTGCTGGCGCGCGGCGGCCGCCTGCTTGACCTCCAGCGCACGCTCGCGGGCCACCAGGTAGTCGTCGTAGTTGCCCCGGTGGTGCACCACTTCGCCCGGCTCGATGGCCAGGATCCGGTTGGCGGCCTGGTTCAGGAACGCCCGGTCGTGGGAGGTGATCACCACACCGCCGGGGAAGGATGCCAGGTACTTCTCGAACCAGAGGTTGGCCTCCAGGTCCAGGTGGTTGGTCGGCTCGTCCAGCAGGAGGAGATCGGGATTCCGGAACAGCAGGCGGGCCAACTCGGCGCGCATGATCCAGCCGCCGCTGAACTCGCTCATCGCTCGGGAGAAGTCGGTCTCCTTGAAGCCGAGGCCGGACAGGATGGCCTTCGCCTCGTGGTCCCGATCCACGCCGCCAGCGGCCTCCAGGTCCTCGTCGAGCCGGGAGAGGAGAACGGCCAACTCCCGCTGCTCGGAGGGATCTGTCGTCGTCGCTAATTCGCCCCTGGCTTCAGCGATGCGATCGGCGAGGGTGATGGCCTCGTGGTTGGCGTTCAGGACCTCTTGGAGCAGGGACAGGCCGGCGAAGTCTCCCGGTTCCTGCCGCAGGTACCCGACCGTCGTGTTGCGCCGGAGTGTAACCGTGCCGGAGTCGGGCAGGGTCGCACCCGCCAGAATGTCGAGGAAAGTAGTCTTGCCCGAGCCGTTGGCGCCGATCAGCGCAATACGGTCGCCGGGGAGCAGGGAGAGGTCGAGGCCGCTGAACAGGGTTCGTTCAGAATAGGCCTTGCTGATGTCGGAAGCGAATAGCATAGGTGTAAGCCGGCTAGATTGTATCACTCCGTTCGGCGGCGTCGCTTATCAGGTGAGTGAGAATGCAGGGCAACCGCCTTCTAACTTGATACGCAGTGCAAACCCCCGTCATTCCCGCGAAAGCAGGAATCCAGAGGGTTCCGCGCCGCTACAATCAGCTTCGGGCAGGGAGGCTTTGATTCCTGCTTCCGCAGAAATGACTTGTCAGAAGGGGCGGGTTAGAAACCCGCCCCCACGGAACAGATGCAAACGAGAGCGCTGCGTCCGGACCACGAGCCGTGCCGGCAAGCGCGTCCGGCGATGGATGGGAGATGCCAGGCACTAGGCGTCGGCAGGGGGCCCCCCGTCGGCTGCAGCCTGCGCCACCTCGGGCGGAGGCGTCCTGGGAATGGTGATTCGCATCTCCGTGTAATCATTGGGTTTGGACTCCACCTGTATGTTGCCGCCGTGCTGCCGGACGATGTCGCTCGTGATAGCCAGTCCCAGGCCGGTGCCCTGGTTGGTGGGCTTGGTGGTGAAGAAGGGGTTGAATATCTTCTCCACGATTTCCTCGGGGATGCCGGGGCCGTTGTCCCGGATACGGATCTCCACCTCGTTTTCATGCCCGCGGGTTGCCAACGAGACTGTCGGGGTGTAGCCCTCGAAGCCGATTCCCTCGGCGGCGAGCTTCCTGCGCCTCTCGTCGGTGGCCTGGCAAGCGTTGCCCACGATGTTGAGGAAGGTGCGGCCCAGGTCCTGGGGGATGGCTTCCACATATCCCACATCCTCGTCCAAGTCCTGCTCCACGGTGAGCTGGAACTCGGTATCGGTGGCGCGGGCGCTGTGGTAGGCGAGCATGGCGTGCTCCACCAGCAGGGTGTTCAGGTCGATGGGCTGCCAATTGTTGGAGCCGCGACCCATGAGCAGCATGTCGTTGACGATCCGGTTGGCGCGGTCGCCGTGATGCCGGATTCGTACCAGGTTCTCGACCAGGTCCTTGGAGATGTCTGAGATCAGGGAAACATCGGGAGAGTCCCCGCCTTCTTCCAGGACTTCGCTCATCTCCGTGAGCAGTTCTTCGGAGGCCTCGGAGAAGTTCTTGACGAAGTTCAATGGATTGCGGATTTCGTGCGCCACGCCGGCGGTTACCTCACCCAGGGCGGCCAGCTTCTCCCGCATCACGATCTGGTCCTGGGCAGTCTGCAGGTCGGTCAGCACCACTTCCAGCTCGTTGTTCTTGCCTTCCAGCTCGTTGTTCTTGCCGTCGAGCTCGCCCAGCACCACTTCCAGCTCGGTGTTTTTGCCCTCGAGCTCCTTGTTGAGTTCCTCCACCAGGTTCAGGCGCAGCGCCTCGAGGGAGTTGTGGCGGAAGACCTCGAGTGCGGCAGCCATATCGGCAAGCTCGTCGTGTCCGCTGACTTCAACCTCCTCTTCCAGCTGACCGGCGGCCATGCGGCGCATCCTGGCCGACAGCATGTTGATGCGATGCAGCAGGACGCGGCCTACGAAGAGCCAGCTGATGAGCAGGGCGCTGCCGACGCTGATGACGCTGATGGCAATAAGCAGGCTGCCGCCGGTGGAGATGGCCTGGTCCGATGCCTCGGTGGCTTCCTCGGCTGAGGCGACGGCGCCGGTTACCAGGCTGTCGACCTCGGCCGCCAGGCTGGCGGACTGGCCGCGACTGAGGCCGAGTAGCACGACCTGCTCCTCGTTCAGCTGCAGGCGGGAGCGCAGCACCACGAAGACGCCGTCGCTGTTGAGACCCAGGCGTTCCAGGCGGGTGTAGAGCGGCTCCAGCCTGGCCTCCAGCTCGGGGTCGTCAAGGGAGGCGAGGTTGCGCTTGATGCTGCCCATGCTGGACTCGAACCGTTCCTGTTGTGCCTCTACCAGGTCGGGGTCAAAAATGCTGAAGACGGAGGAGAGCTGCTGTAGCGCGATGTTTGTGTCGGCCTGCAGGGCCGACAGGTGACGAAAGGTCCCGAATTCGTCTTCCGAGAAATGCACCGGGTAGGGGGCAACGAAGTCGTCTATTTCGCTCCGTCCGGTGAAAATGTAGAAGAGCTGGTCGTCGGCGGCGGGCGTAAGGGTCTGCTCGAGCTCGGCTCGCAGCTGGACCATGTCCTCCAGGAGGACATCCGACTGCTGGTTGAGGTCAAAGGCCCGGCCCATGTTTGCCCGAATGGTCTCAATGTAGGTCTGCAGGCCATCCGAGTAGCCGCGGATGCGCTGGGCGCTCAACGGGTTGGCCTCCTCGAGGTCCTGCAGACGGGCCTCAATGAGTTCCGAGGCGGCCAGGATCTCCGACCAGACCTCGGCGACCGCCTCTTCATTGGCGGCCGTGGTCAGGCGGGGTGCCGCGGCGACAAGTGAGCTGCTGTGTTCCGCGACACCGAAGGCGGCCTCGATTTCGGGCACACTGCCCTCGTTGACCTTGGCCTGGGCTTCGTCGACCCGCTGGAAGCTGAACCAGCCGATGAGACTCGCAGCCACGGTCAGAGCCACGGCTACGCCGAAGGCTGCGAACAGTTGGGTCGAGATGCGGAAGCGGAGGGCGATCAGGCGTTTCAAAGTGTCCATTTTCGTCAGCGTCCCGCGAGATTGAATGATAAGAACGGGCGGGCCCGTCAGTTCCCCGTCAGTTCAAGGGGTCCTGCAGGGTGTCGATGGGCTTGTACCTGCCGTCGGGGCCGATGACCGTGAGGAACACGGTGTCGGACCCCTGGTTGTCTGAGGCACCGGTGTAGCTGAGCCCAAAGCCGTCGAGGTCGAGGTCGCCGGCGTGAAGGACATTGTCGACGAAACACTCACGAGTGACATCCCGGCCGCAGAACTCGAGCCCCGCGATTGCCAGCCGGCCCGCCAGGTAGCCTTCGAAGGACACGAAGCCAGGCTCTGCGCCGGAGTCGAATTCGGAAAGAGCCTCCAGGTAGGAAGCCACGACGGGTATGGAGTCATCGGTGGGGAACGGGACGACCTGGGTCACATAGACGCCCTGGCCGTCAGGGCCCAGCATCTCGGCCAGCGCGTTTGAGCCAACGAAGGAGATGACGATAAAGTGGGCATCCACCAGCTTGGTCAGCCGCGCCCACTGGATGAAGGTGCCGATGGGCTCGTAGGCCCCGACCATGATGATGCCTTCGGGGCTGCCCTTCGCCAGGTCCAGAAGGGCGGTCTTGACGGCGGTGGTGTTGCGGGGGTACAGCCCGACGGAGACAGGGTCCATGCCTCGGCTCTTCAGGGCAGCCAGCGCGCCGTTGTAACCCGCGCGCCCAAAGGAGTCGTCCTGGTAGAGCACGGCTATGCGCTCAAGCCCGAGGTCGGTGGTGAACCTCTCCACCATCTCCTCGGTCTCATCGTTGTACGAAGCCCGCAGGTTTATGATGTTCGTGAACAGGCTCGTGTCCCGCAGGAAGGCCGCTCCCGTAAACGGGGCGATGAAGGGGACGCCGGCACTGGCCGCGACAGGTGTAGCGGAGCGGGAGGTGGGAGTGCCCACCTCGCCGATGAGGGCGAACACCAGCTGGTCCTCGATGAGGCTGCGGGTGTTGAGGGCTGCGGCTTCCGGCTCGTAGGTATCGTCGAGGGAGGTGAGTCTCAGCTGCCTACCATGCACTCCCCCGTTGCGGTTGACCTCGGCGAAGGCGGCTTCGATGCCGAGGCGCATGTTGGTACCCAGTTCCTGCGCGGGGCCGCTGAAGGCTGCTGACTGCCCGAACAAAACGGTGTCCCCGGTGACGCCGGGCACCCCGTCCTGGGAGGCGGCCGAAACGGCTGTGGGAGAGGGAGCTTCCGTGGGAGCCTGGGGCGGAGAGGTGGTCTCGCCGCCGCCGCCTGTGCAGGCCACCGCGGCCATGACCAGAGCAGCAATGCCGAAGCAGCAGACTCCGCGGATATTGCGCACCAGCGCCAGTGCGCGGTCAGGTCCGTTCATAGGGTTCATCCAAGTCTGTCTCTCCAAGAGACACGAATCTCCTGCTCCGCTCCTTGCGCAGACCCTAAAACCAGAAAACGCCCCCCGCTCGGCCCCTTCACCGTCCGGGCAAGGCCAACAGGGGCGCTTCCACTGAACCGTCCTACCTCCGGACGGCCCCTCACTCCCTCTTGGTGGACATTTTCAGGTGATTCTTGCCAGCGGTGCGTTCGTAGGACAGTTCGTCCATCAGTGTCTTGACCAAGTGGACCCCCAGGCCGCCGATGGGACGGTCGCCAAGAATGGCGTCGACATCCGGGGTTTCCGTGTCCTGGAGGGGATTGAAAGGCAGCCCGTCGTCGAGTACCTCGATGGTCAACGAGTCGTCTTCAGAAATGAGGACGATCTCGACCCCGGGGCTCTGGTTCTCCTCCGGCCCGCCGTAGCTGAGGATGTTCAGGCCAAGCTCTTCGAGGACCAGGTTCACCTTGAAGGTCAGGCTGTCTGGCCAGGATTCACGCTGGCCCAACTCCTCAACTGACCCCTGGATGAAATACAGGCTGTCGGCGTGGCTGGCATTGGGGCCGGGTTCGATTCTGAGCCGAATCGTTTCGCTCAAGTCCTACACTCCGGTACGGCGCAGAACGAGACAGGTGACGTCGTCGGACTGCGGAGTCCCTCCGGCAAAGTCGGAGACTGCCTTCAAGATCGCTTCGTTGGCCGCGCGCGCGGTAGTGGGCGGGTGTTCGAGGAAAATCTGCTGCAGGCGCTCGACTCCGAACTCCTCGCCCACCGAGTTCATGGCCTCAGACACACCGTCCGTGTAGAGGACCAGGGTTTCGTCCGCATGCAGGGTAACGCTGTTCTGCCGGTACTCCAGGTCCGGCATGACGCCGAGGGCAATGCCGCCGGTCATGGGCAACTCCTCGGAGCTACCGTCGGGGCGCACCAGCAAGGGGTTGTTGTGCCCACCATTGGCGTAGGTCACATCACCGGTCTGCGGGTCGAAGACCGCGTATATCACGGTGACGAACATGAATGTCTCGTTGTCTTCGTTGAGGAGGTCGTTGACCTCCGACAGCACATCCCCCGGCGCACCGTGCCCTATGGCCGATCCCTTCAGGAGGGTGCGGCTGGACATCATGAACAGCGCTGCCGGGACCCCCTTGTCGGACACATCGGCCACGGCGAGTCCGATCTTGTCATTCTCCAGGAGGACCACATCGAAGAAATCGCCGCCCACATTGCGGGCCGGGAGCATGTTGCCGTAGACCTCGTAGCCATCTCCCTCAGGAAAGCTGGTGGGGAGGATGGACTGCTGGATCTTGCTGGCGACATCGAGTTCGTTCTGAATGGCGACCAGCTTGTCCCTGGACTGGAGAGCCTCCTTCCACTCGGCCATGTGAGTCAGGGTGCGCTCGATGGTGATCTGCAAGTCCTCGAAATCCAGTGGCTTGGTGACGAAGTCGAAGGCGCCCCGGTTCATTGCCGTGCGTATGTTGCGCATGTCTCCATAGGCGGAGACTATGACGGAACGGATATTGGGGTCGACCTTGGGAATCTGCTCCAGGAGGGTCAGGCCATCCATCTGGGGCATGTTGATGTCGGAGACCACCATGTCGATGTCGGTGTCTCGCTGGAGCACTTCCAGGGCTTCGACCCCGTTATGGGCAAATACGAAGGCGTAACGGCCGGAACGGATGTTGCGCCGCATCCGCTGGAGGATCAGGGGTTCCAGGTCAGGCTCGTCGTCAACCACCAAGATTTTGTAAGCGTAGGTCTGCGCGTCCTGCGTCACCATTTGATGCGGCTCTCAATGAAGATTTGTGCGGACTGATTTCGGCGCGGCAGCATAGTTGCCGCGTATTCGCCGCACCTAGCTGCTGACAGCCGAACGAGCCGCCTGCTGGTCGTCGTGGATGTCAATAATCTGGTCGAATCCGCTGATCGTGAAGACATCTCGAACCGACTGGGAGAGAGAGCAGACAGCGAACTTGACATTGGCAGTCCGCATGTCCTTGGCGGTGAGCAGGATCACCCTTAGTCCCGCGCTGCTGATGTAGGAGAGTTCTTCGAAGTCCAGGATAACGGCCTTGTCGTCAGGAGCGATGGCTCCCTTGAGTGCGTCTTGGAACTCCGAGGCGTTGGTGCCGTCGACGCGCCCACCCGTCTTGGCGATCAGAGTTCCACTATCCCTTTCGGTGTTGATTTCCATAATGCGCACATCCCCTTCGGGCATATCGGCCCGAATACTCAGATTGCTTAAAAGCCTGCTCCCCTCCACGCAGCCGGGCGGCACCCAATGCTTACTGGGCCAGGCTTTTTTGTCAGTATAATACAATATTTCAGAGGCCTATACACATACTGGTCGCCCCGCTGCGACCAAAAGTGGTCTGGTCCGTGAATGGATATTCACCAAGATTGGGAACCTGGCTACAGGGCAGGACCCTTGCAACGCGGCTGGGAATCCGTTGGCGGTTCGACGAGCTCACCACCAACGGATTCCGGTGACCCTTCCTTCGGCAAACTCTGGACCAACGCTTCGGGCATTTGGCGGACACTGCGATCGTCCTGGCGACAAGACCCTGGCGACAGGAACACTGCTATTGCAATCGACAGTTGCTTGATGTAATGTCGCGGGCAATCCGCCTCTGGTTTCAGAAGGCGGCAGGGTTTTGTTAACCTGCTCCTGGCCTTGGCCCGAGAGTCAGAATCCGGCGACTCAGGAGATGTAGATATCCAACGCTTTATCCTGTTAAGAATCGGCCAGGCGATTCTCTCCCTCTGGGTGGTGAGCATCATCGTGTTCGGCCTCGGGCGCGTCACCGGCGACCCGGTGGATGTGCTGCTCCCGATCGACGCCACTCACGACGAGCGGGAGCAACTCCGGGAGGAGTTGGGCTTCAACAACCCGATCTGGTCCCAGTACGCCAACTACATGCGCAACAGCTTCCGGGGTGAGTTCGGCGAGTCGATCAAGTACCCGGACTACGAGGCGATGGGGCTGGTGATCACCCGGTTCCCAACCACCATCAAGCTGGCCGTGGTGGCCATCATCTTCTCGATACTGGTGGCCATTCCCATCGGGGTGCTGTCCGCAGTCAAGAGGGACTCGATCTTCGACTGGACGGGCAAGACCATCGCCCTGTTGGGGCAGTCGTTCCCGCCGTTCTGGCTTGGCCTGATCATGATGTGGATTTTCGCCGTCCAGCTGGAGCTGGTGCCCACATCCCAGTGCCAGGGAACGACCTCGTACATCCTGCCGGCCATCACCATCGGGTGGTTCTTGGTGGCGGCGCTGATGCGCCTGATGCGCTCGTCGATGCTGGAAATACTGGACAGCGAGTTCATCAACCTGGCCCGGACCAAGGGGTTGCGGGAGTCGAAGGTCGTCTGGAAACACGCTGTGCGCAACGCCGCGATCGCTCCGCTGACCTATTTCGGCATCATCTTCGGCGGCCTGCTGGTGGGGTCTGTCTCGGCGGAGACGGTCTTCAACTGCAAGGGCATCGGGCTGTTGGCCTTTGAGGCCGTGCTGGCTCGCGACTTCCCGCTGATGCAGGCCATCGTGGTCTTCTTCGCCGGTGTCTACGTCCTCACCAACCTGGTCATCGATGTCCTCTACGCCTACCTGGACCCGCGCATCCGCTACTCATAAGCTAGAAAGAACATCGCTGAAGGAAAAATCCCTCTCCATTCCGGAGAGGGATTTTTGTTTGGGACGATTTCTGAATCTCCAAGCGGACCTGCGGCGGTGCACCCAAGGTGTATGTCGTCAATTTGAGTTGCCTGGTATTAAATCGCCTCAGTTTCGTCATTCCCGCCAGTTTCGTCATTCCCGCCAGTTTCGTCATTCCCGCCAGTTTCGTCATTCCCGCCAGTTTCGTCATTCCCGCCAGTTTCGTCATTCCCGCCAGTTTCGTCATTCCCGCGAAAGCGGGAATCCAGAGTCTCGGCGTTTCCTGCTGGTCTTCTCTGGCAGAGGCGAAGTAGCTTCGTCCAACACGACGGGCTCAATTTTCTGGTCACTGGATTCCCGCTTTCGCAGGACTGACGAATTCGCTTGCGTAAAGACTTGCCGCGGATCCCCTACGGCTCGGTCACGGTCAGCACCTGGTTGGCGGCCACGTCCTCGAGGGTCTGCACGGTGCCGCTGGGCCAACGGATGGTGATCTCGTCAGCGGTGTCGGCATCGCCGAGGCCGAAGTGGACCGGCAGCATGTTCTGGGAGGAGTTGCTGGCCCCGGCGGTCACCTCGCGGATCTGGGTGCGGTCACCGGCGGCCACCTCGATGCGGGCGCCGATGCCGTCGCGGTTGCTGCCCGTGCCGACGGTTTTGACGATGAGCCAGTTGTTGTCCCAGTCGCAGCGGTTGTGATACACCCGCGCCGGCTCGCCTCGAGAGGCCGAGCGGCCCATGTTGACCAGGAAGAGGTCGAGGCACCCGTCGCCGTCGAAGTCTGCGTAGGCGACGCCGCGACCGGTGCCCCAGTCGGCGGCGCCGCTGACGCCGGAGACATCGTCGAACCCGCCGTCGCCGTCGTTGCGGAACAGCAGGTTGGGCTGCTCGCGGCGATTGATGTCGTCGGTGTCCAGGTAGCCACTGGCCACATACAGGTCCTCGTAGCCGTCGTTGTCGTAGTCGAAGAACACGGTGCCCCAGGTGACTCGCTGCTGTCGGCGGAACTCGCCGTAGGCCAAGCCGAGTGCGGCTGCGTCGTTCCGGAAACCGGCGCCGCCGTCGTTGGTCAGCAGCACGTTGTTGCCGATGTTTGTGACGAACATATCCAGGAAGCCGTCGGAGTTGTAGTCGGCTACGGCCAGGCCCATACCGAACATGGCAGTACCTGCGTCCGAGTCTTGTGAAATGTCGGTGAAGTTCCACTCAGCCCCGGCGCCGGAGCCTCCGGGTGCGGGCCCGTCGTTGCGCCACAGCACGTTGGGATGCACGTACTCCCCGAAGTCGTTGACCACATACAGGTCCGGGTCGCCGTCGTTGTCGAAGTCCACCCACGCAGGCTGGAAGCCCGCGCCCCAGACGCGCCCGAACGCCCCTGCCTCCCGGGCCGGTTGTGGCGTGGCTCCCAGCAGGTGCGTAACCTCGGTGAAGGTGCCGTCGCCGTCGTTGTGGAACAGGGCCAGGGGCCGCACATCGAGATAGTAAAGGCGTTGGGTGAAGGCGTCGGGGTTGGACTCGTCTATGTGCCGCACCACGATGAAGTCCAGCCAGCCGTCGCGGTCAAAGTCGCCCCAGGCGCAGCCCATGGAGCGGTAGGTGCCGTCGGGGTCGGTTAGGCCGGCGGTTTCTGCCATGTCGACGAAGGTGCCGTCGCCCTCGTTGCGGAAGAGCTTGCTGGCGCCCCAGCTGGCGACGAACAGGTCCTGGTCGCCGTCGTTGTCGTAGTCCGCGGCGCAACCGCCGTTGCCCTTGGACTCGCCGTCGGTAACGCCGGCTTCGGCCGCCACATCGGAGAAGGTGCCGTCGCCGTTGTTGCGGAACAGGGCGTTTTCGTGGTTGTCCTGGGGGGCCAGTCCGGCGATATCGGGGCCGGCGGGGATGTAGGCGTCCTGCCAGCCGTCGCCGTTGTAGTCGAACACCACCACCCCCGCGCTGAGGGGGATGATGTCCAGGATGTCGCGGTAGTGCGTGAACTCCACCCCGGCCTGCTCGCTGACATCCTCGAACACCGGCGCCCGGTAGGTGAGGGCGTCCGGCAGGGAAACGGAGGAGCCGTCGAGGTTGGTGACCACCACTTCGACCGTTCCCTCGGCGTGGGCGGGAACCAGCGCCACCAGCCGGTCGTGGCCCAGGAAGGCCCACCCGGACTCGATGCCGTCGATGGTCACTCCCGCCCCGTCATCGAAGCTGGTGCCGTGGACGGTTACCAGCACATCGCCGTTGGTGCCCACCACCGGCGGCTCCAGGCGCCTGAGGCGCAGCACGCCGTCGTCGGGTATGACCTCCAGCAGCTCGTCCTCCGCCTCCACGCCGGTCACGGAGGCGCGGATGCCGATGCCCTGTCCGCCCACCAGCGGGGCGATGACCAGCAGGCTCAGGCCGACGACAAGGCCGAGCACCCAGGTGCTGCCCGCCAGAGCGACGACGGCCCGGCGGGGCATGGCGCGGGCCAGGCCCCAGAAGGTGACCGGCCCTCCGGCGGCGGCGGCGAAGAGCAGGGTGGCGGCCGGGGCCTCGCCCATCCCCACCAGCAGCAGCGCGGCGACGAGGGGAATCTCGAACATCAGGGGAACATTTATCAGCAGGCCCAGCGTGGCGGCGATAGCCACGCCCTGGGGGTTGTTGCCAAGGTACTCGCCAACGACATCGGGGCTGACCCACTGGATCGCCAGGGCGCTGGCAAAGCCAGCCAACACCATCACCGGGGCGAGGCGGATGAAGTAGCGCAGGCTGGACATTGCCCACGCCTTCAACCCCTCTGCCAGTACGGAGAGCCACGAGGACGAGTCAGGGAGAGCAGAGGCCGATGCCATCTCCCCCAAGTCCGGGGGTGCAACCGCCTGATCGTCAGACCCCCCGCTTCGCCTCACCAGCCAGGCCACCAGGGGTCCGAGCAACAGCGCGGCAACGATGCTGACTCCCACCCGGCTGCCTGCCAGCATGGGGGTGAATACCAGCGCGGCCATGAGAAGCGCCGGTACATTCATGGTGCTGGAACCGTGCACGATGGCGATGGCCGCTTCGGTCCCCGCGCCGCGCTGCCGGAAGGCGTTGGCGATGGGGACAATGCAGGCGGAGCAGAGGTTCATGGCCGGCCCGACCAGCAGGCCGCCGAGGGAGCCGCGCACGCCCCGCCGGGTCCAGGCACCGTAGACGCTGCCGGCGGGCAGCAGGAAGGTCTCGGTCAGGCCCGCCATCAGGAAGGCGAAAGTCATGCCGAGGGAAATCAGCTTCAGGTAGGCGAGGGAGAAGTCCCACCAGCGGGAGAAGAGCGTGGAGTCCGGCTCACTCTCGAGGCAGAAACCCTGGAAGCACTCGACCTGGGCGGCGGTCGCCCCGGCCAGGTCAGCCTCGACGATGTCCAGCTTGGGAATGCGATTGAACCAGAGAAAGAGCCCCAGGAGGACCGCCAGAAAGAGGAAGCCGAGGGCGAGCTGTTTCCTGCGAGAAGTCGCGAACATATACCCACAGTATACCCGCCATAGTCGGCGGGCCGGTGCAGGCGGAGGAGGTCAGCAGGGCAACCGCATTTTACTTGATACGCGGCGCAGCCCCCCGTCTTTCCCGCGAAAGCTGGAATCCAGTGGTCCAGACCGTGTACCTTGCCGTTGGGATCAAGGGCATGACAGTTTTCAGATAGTTTCTTAGTCAGGCGGCGCTGGGACGGGCAATCGCTACCTACCTGAACCTGAATCGTCCAAACCTCAACCCGTCATTCCCGCGAAAGCGGGAATCCAAGGATTCCGGGCTCCCAGCCGGGTGTAGACGACGGTGGTCAGGCGCTGCGCGATTGCCGCGAATCGGTCGCGAAAGCCCGCCAAAAGGAAAATTCCCGCGAAAGCGGGAATCCAGAGCCCCCACACCCTTTCCCAAGAAATGCAGTCCTTGGAAATACTGCTCTTGCCTGCTCTGGACCCCCGCCTTCACGGGAATTCACAACAACTACACGATTTATGTAAATTAAACCTTGCGGCATTTCCCGTGTCAATCCATTTTGGTTGAATTTCGGGAAGATTCAGCAATTTAATAAACTCTATTGCAACTCGTGGATTATTGAATAACTTACTAACGTATTACGTAACTATATGAGCCGAGATTTTACAAGGGTTGCCAGGAAAAGGCTGGAGCGAACGCGCCTTCGACACCAAATCACTCAACGCAGTTCCGTTTCGCTGTGTGCAAGATTCACTTTAGCGGCCTTTAGCGGTTTTCAGCCTGTCCCTCGTTGGAGGGCTTGGTCTGCTGTCCCTGAATTTCCCCGTTGGACCAACGGGCATCGTCTGAAGCGACACGGGGTCTCTTCCCTTGGCCTCTCCCAAGTCAGGGCGTGTTCAGCCCCGATGGAGAGGGAGGGGAGGGGACTTGTAACACGCCCTCGTGCCGAACGAGGAAGGGGCGGCCCATCTGGGCCGCCCCTGGTTTGCCGTACCGGCCTTTCAGGCCGACGAGACAGTGTCCCGGCTAGTTGCAGGGGTCCACGGTCTTGCAGGCGTAGACCAGCCAGGTGTGGCCGACATCGCCGCCGTCCCAACCGGGGAAGATCCAGGTCTGGACGATGTTCGGGTCGAAGATAACCTCGATGAACACCTCAAATAGCGGTATGTTCTCAAACTGCTCGAACTTGATGTTGCCGATCTGTTTGAGCAACTCGGAACGTTCGTCGAGGGGCGCCGTGTTGCGGAGCGTGTCCCACAGTTCGAACAACTCGTCCGTCTCGTACTGGTGGGTCACGTTGTATCCAGCGTTGAAGCCGGCGATCTGGGTCTCCACCACCTTCTTGGACGGTGGGATGGCCCACAAGACACCGGGGTGGTCGCGGCTACCCAGCGCGGGGATGACCGTTCCGGCCCAGTCGGTCTCCGTCAGGGTAATGTCGATTCCGATTTCCTGCAGGTAGATCTGCACCTGTTCCATCACGGGTATCAGCTCGGGGGCGCCGGGGAAGGGGAACAGCCAGGCTTCGGCCGAGAAGCCGTCTGCATAGCCCGCCTCAGCCATCAGGGCCTTGGCAGCTTCCACATCGTAGCCGTACAGGTCGTCGAAGCGGTCGGCCCAGGTCTCATCCCAGCCGGGCAGACCTTCGTAGAAGCCGTGTACATAGGACGGGGTCACACGGCCCTTGTACAGCTCCAGCCGCAGGGTATCACGGTCGATGGCCCGGTTGATGGCCTGCCGTACGCGGACGTCGGTGAAGGGCAGGTCCGGGTCCAGCTTGCCGGTCGTGCCGACGTACTTGTCCCGGGACTCGTCCTCGGTGCCGAAGTACAGACCGGTGAAGTTGATCTGCACCTGCTGGGCCGGGCCGGTGCTCTTCACCAGGCTGTAGCCCTTGTTCACCAACTGGTCGGTGAGGTCCTTGTTGACCTCGGTCAGGTGGGTCTCAGCAGCCTCGAACTGTGCCAGCCTGGTCGCCTCTTCCAGCGTCCAGGTCATGATCAGCTCGTTCCAGTCCACGGGGTGTACCCAGTGCTCTCCGGGGGCCTTCTCGTACAGGACCGACTCGCCCAGCTTGTGCTCCTTGAACACATAGGGGCCAGTGCCGGCGACCTGGGACTCGTAGGCCATTTCGCCCTCGGCATCCCACTGCTCCTTGCTGAACTGCACCATGTCGGTGGCCTCGGAGTAGTAGAAGGGCAGGTCGGGGCAGGGCACGTTACAGAGCATGTTCACTTCGTGGTCGCTGACGATTTCCACATCCTCGACCTGGCACATGCCCACCCGGTAACCGGAGCTGGGATCATCTTCCCGGCCCTCGTAGGTGGGGTTGCACCAGATGTCGTGGCTGTGGGCCACATCGGCGGCAGTGAACATTCCGAAATCAGTGCCGTTCATGTTGTTCCACGGCACATTCTCAGCCAGCTTGATGTTCCAGGACATGGAGTCGCTGGCCATGATGGCATCGACGGCCAGCCAGCCGCTCATGGTGTTGGTCACCGGGCTGATCTCAAACAGCCACTCCTGCATCGGGTCCTGCTTGATCAGCTGGTCGGCGCTGCCGCGGATCCAGACGCGGAAGTAGTCGCGGGTGGGTGAGATCAGGCCCATGATGAGCCTGTCGACCTTGGCCTCGCCTTCCTGCCGGTTTCCGGGCTGCTCGCGGATCAATTGCAGCCTGATCACCTCTGGTTCCGCCTCGGGCGCGGAAGTAGCTCCAGCCTCTGCTTCCGTCGGTGCCGGAGCCTCGGTGGCCGCCGGGGCCTCGGTGGCCGCCGGAGCCGGTGTATCTGTCGGCGCAGGTTCCGGCGTCGCGGTGGCAGAGGCCCCGCAGGCCACGGCGAAGGCCACCAGCAGAATTACCAGGAGGGCGACGGGCCTCCTACACAGTTGGATAAATGCCATGGGCGAATTCCTCCTTCAGCGCGCGACTATACATGGCGCCGTTAACCCCCCTGTATAGCAAACGGGACTGCCATAAGTCAATAGCTTCCGGATTTGGAGGCAGTAGACATTTGGGCCCTTCTCGTCGAATGTCGTAAATTTAGTTACGGAATATGGAATCTTCCTTGACACTCAGTCGTGGTGTATATACAGTGCCCGCAGTGACTTTCGCCGCTTCTGAATGCCCTCCCCGGCGCTGGAGGGGCGGGAGTTTTGCTGCCAGGAGGTACTCCCGTTGGCGTTACCACGGATTGAATCTCTGCCCGGTTTTGCGGCTGCGATCACGCCCCCGCCCCTGCGGAGGCTGTTCGGCATCTGGGGGTTCCTGCGCCGCTTCCCTGTTATTCCCCTCGCCATCGTGATGGTGGTGATGATCATCCCGGCCATATTCGCGCCGTTGATCGCCCCTCATCCTCCGAAAAGAGGAGACCTCAAGGAGGCCCGGCTTGTGCCTCCCTTCTGGATCGGCGACAACGCCCTGACCCTCAGGGCCGAGACCGAGATAATCCGGTCGGACCTGACTCCCCAGATCACCGTTGCGGACGCCCAGGCACTGATGGCCGCCGGAAACGCCAGGATTGAAGGCGGCGGTGAGATCGTTGAGCCCGGGGACAGGATCCTCAAGCTCAAGACCGTCGTGGCTGAAACCCCGCCCGGCGGCGGCACCCAGTACGAAATCTCCCTGGAAGACGCGCAGTCATTTGTCGAGCGCGGCAAGATGCGCATCGTCGGGGTTGAAACAGTCAAGGAAAGCAGCAAGATGGCGGTCTCGGAAGGCCAGCAGGTCGAAGAGATCATTTCCCGCGGGGGCTCCGCAAGCCATCTCCTGGGCACCGACAAGGTTGGCCGGGACATCCTCAGCCGGATCATCTACGGCTCCCGCATTTCCATCGTGGTCGCGGGCATAGCCATCTTCATTGCGGGGGCAATTGGCACCTCGCTGGGAATCAGCGCTGGTTTCTTTGGCAAGTGGCTGGATGCGGTGATCATGAGGGCGGTGGATGTTTCCCTGTCCATCCCCATCATCCTGCTGGCGCTGGCGCTGGTGGCGGCCCTGGGGGCCAGCTTCGCCACGGTGGTGGCGGTTCTGGTGCTGCTGCTGTGGGCGCATTACGCCCGCATGGCGAGGGGCGTAACCCTGTCGGTGCGCTCGGCGGACTTCATCTCACGGGCCAGGGTGGCCGGGTCGTCCGACATCCGTATCATGATCAAGCACATCCTGCCCAACGTGTTCAACAGCCTCGTCGTGCTGGCCACGCTGCAGGTGGGATTCGTGATCGTGATCGAGTCGACCCTCAGCTTCCTCGGGGCGGGCATTCCCAAGCCCAATCCGGCGTGGGGCCTGATGGTGGCCGATGGCCGGGACCTGATCGCGACCACCTCCGGCTGGTGGGTGTCATTCTTCCCAGGCCTCACCATCATGCTGGTGGTGCTTTCAATGAACCTGATGGGCGACTGGCTGCGTGACAAGCTGGACCCCAGGCAGAGGCAGGTGTAGGAGAGTAACAGGTATGCCCGGTGATGTAATTCTGGACGTCCGAGACCTCCACACCTACTTCTTCAACCGGCGCGGCGTCACCAAAGCCGTCGACGGCGTCAGCTTTCAGCTCCATGAGGGCGAGACGCTGGGAATCGTGGGCGAGTCGGGCTGCGGCAAGACCATGACCGCCCGCTCCCTGCTGCGCATCATCCCGAGGCCTGCCGCCCGCATCGTCTCCGGCGAGGTGATGTTGGAAGGCGAAGACCTGACCAAGCTGTCCGACGAAGAGATGCGGCATGTGCGGGGAAAGAAGATCGCCATGATCTTCCAGGACCCCCAGACCTCGCTGAACCCCGTGTTCACCATCGGCAACCAGGTCGTGGAAGCGCTGGGCACCCACGAGGGCGGCCGGAGCCGGAACCTGTGGGACCGGGCGGTGGACGCGCTGAGGAGCGTGCGGGTGGCTGCCCCGGAGCAGCGGATGCGCGACTTTCCCCACCAGATGAGCGGGGGGATGAAGCAGCGCGTGCTGGGCGCTATCGCCATCTCCAGCGCTCCCAAGGTCATCATCGCCGACGAGCCCACCACCGCCCTCGACGCCACCATCCAGCTCCAGTACCTGCGCCTCCTCAAGGAGATCCAGGAAGCGACCGGGATGGCGATCATCTTCATCACCCACGACTTCGGCATCGTGGCCAGGATGTGCGACACCGTGGCGGTGATGTACGCCGGGCGCGTGGTTGAGCGTGGCGAGGTGCGCCCGATCTTCAACAATCCCAGCCACCCTTACACCCAGGCGCTGATGTCGTCGGTTCCGCAGATGGAACGCACCGACCGGCTCTTCGCCATCGAAGGCCAGCCTCCGGCGCTGTACGCCCTGCCCGAGGGCTGCCGCTTTGCCGACCGCTGCAGCCACGCCCGGGATATCTGCAAGCGGGAATACCCTCCGCTGGGCAACGCCGAAACGGAGCACACGGCCCATTGCTGGATGTTGCACCGGGAGTGGAACGACGCGGTGCCACTGTCAGCCGCGGCGGCGACGGCGGCCGAGACCGCCTAGCCCCGCAGGATTCTCCGGGACACCAGGCTTCTCTTTACCGTACCGGCCACCACGGCCAGGTAGCCGCCGATTACGGCACCGACCAGTGCGCCCACGGCTATGCACATGATGATGAAGCCCAGGACCTCGGCCCCGCCAATGTGGTAGGTGTCTCCCGTCAGTACCAGGATCAGCAGGATGCCGGGAGCCAGTCCCAGCACGGCCCCGGCTACTGCGCCGGGGAAAATCCCCTGCTTGAACATCGCAGTCGCCTGCCGCACGGCCTCGTTCCGACTCCGATCTTGCATGACATCCCTTCCCGAGTCTCGAAATTCCCTCCCCCAGCGGAGGAGGATCAGGGTGGGGGAGAAATCCTGGCAACCGCCTCCTATCCCGCGAGGGAAGCAGCCTTCCGTCTCCCTATTTGATTGCGTGCAGCCTGCCGTCCTCGGTGTGAGCGTAGACCATCCCGTCCGCGTAGCTGAGCGGAGCAACCGGCGGCGACTCCAGCGAGAGGGCCCAGGCCTCCTCACGGGTGAAGCGGTCGATGGCCCGGACGGTACCGTTCTCGTGTATAACGACCAGCAGGTCGCCCGCCACCAGCACCGGGGCGGCGACATCCGTCTCGGTCGACATGCGCCACGACAGGTTGCCGTCCACCCGACGCAGCTCTGAGGTGGGCGGAATCTGCCAGAGCTCCCGCCCGTCCTCCGGGTCGAGGGCCAGGACGCATCCATCGTCGGTACCGAGATACAAGGCCTCGGGAGTGACGGACGGTGGGTGGATGAAGTCTCCATCGCATCCCGCCGGTGAGACGCGCCACTGCAGTCCCGCATGTTCAGGCGGCGCCGGCAGGGGGAAGCCCCAGACCCAGAGTTGCGCCCAGATGAGCTCGGTGGGGTAGCGGCCCGGCATCTCGCGGCCGTTGGCGTCGAAGGCCAGCAGGTCGCCGTTGGACAGCAGGTAGACCCGGTCGCCGTCCAGCACCGGCGGCGCCACCAGCACGGCACCGGTGCGTATCCTGGCCCGCTTGTCGCCGGTCCCGGAGTTGCGAATGTACAGTACGCCTTCCGTGGAGGCTGCGAACATCTTGCCTTCGGACGCGGCCACCGGGGCCGCCACCGGGCTTCCGGTGCCGACCTTCCAGAGCAGGTCGCCCGACTCGGCGTCCAGGGCGTGAACATCCCCGCCACGGGACGCGGCGTAGACAATGCCGTCCATCACTCCCATAGACCCAGGGAAGGGGGAGTCTCCCTTGTACTCCCACGCCATCCCCCCGGAGGCTGCATCAACGGCCAGCACCTGCTTGCCCAGCATCCCCAGGTAGAGCAGACCGTCGGCGATCGCCGGTGTGCCGTGGGCCGGACCGTTGACCGGCAGCTCCCAGACCGGCTCGCCAGTCGCCGCGTTGTAGGCGGCGATGCGGGACTGCCCGCCGATGTACAGCGTGCCGCCGTCCACCGCAGGGGCGGACCGTACGCTGCCGTCCACCTCGATGGAGTAGGCGACTACACCCTCCGGCGCGGCCGCGCCGGGAATGAAGTTGGTAGCCTGTGCGTTGGCTCCGTACGCGGCCCACCGCTGCGGGGTGGAGACGGCGGTCGCGTCGCCGTCGGGCTGGCGGAACAGCACAGCCCAGGGGTTCGGGATGAACGGGTAGTTGGACCACACGGCAAAGAGGACCAGCAGAATCACTACCGGCCAGGTCAGCCGGCGTCGCAGGGTGGTGCGCCACCCTCGCCATCCCCTGCCGCCCATCGAGCCGTCCGAGGAGCGGGCCCACCGGGGAATCGAGAACCCGGAGGAGCGGGAATCCCGTCCGCCCTCGCCGCCGTCCGCGCGCGCCCACTCCGGTACCGCGAAGCCCGAGGTCGGGGAGCCCCCTGACGATTCAGTGCCCTCGGTGCCGTGCCCCTCCGCGCCAAGCCTCTCAGGGTCGTCGCGCGAGTCTTCCTGCCTGCCTGCCATTCATCCCCCGCTTCAAGAATTCCCTTAATGTTAACCCATCGGCGGAAGACGGGTGGAACAGGACCCAGCCTGGGCAGGACAATCGCGCCACGGCGACCCCGGCGTCAGGGCAGGTGAGGGACGACCTTGTCCATCAGCAAGCCCATGGACTTCATCTGCAGTTCGTGGGGAATGAGCCGCCCAGGGTTGTGCTCGAAGACGATGTGCTCGAGGTGCAGCTCCTCCGTCAGCTGGAGCAGGCGGTCGAGCACGGAATCGGGAGTGCCGAAGACAACCTTGTCCCGCAGCCAGTCTTCGTAGGTCATGCCCTTGATGAGGTCGGACTCGGCCTGCCAGTTGCCGGTTGTGCCGGTGCGGTCGGCGCTGGCGGCTACGCGCTGCCACAGACCCGCCATCTGGGTCGTCATGCTCTCCTTGGGTTGCTCGTGGGCCTGCTCCTTGGTGTCCGCCAGGTACACCGGCAGGCGGATTCCGACGCTGCCCTGCCCCTCGTGGCCCGCGTCCTTCCACGCCTTCCGGTAGGCCTCCACGCACTCGGCCAGGTCGGAGAGGGCGAAGACCCGAGACGGATTGACGAAGAGCGGGTATCCCATCCGCCCGATGATGGGGAAGGTCTCCGCCGAGGTCACGCCGATGCGGATTGGCGGATGGGGCTTCTGGTAGGGCTTGGGTCGCACCGCCAGGTCGTGGCATTTGTAGTGGTCGCCCTCGAAGGAGAACTGCTCGGTGGTCCAGGCCTTCAGGATGATCTCCAGGTACTCCTCAAATCGGCCCCGGCTCTCGGGGTAGGGCGACAGGAAGGCGTCGTGGTGCTCGGGGAAGGTGCCGCGCCCGATGCCGAAGTCCAGCCGTCCCTGGCAGATGTGGTCCAGGGTGGCGATCTCCTCGGCGATGCGGATGGGGTTGCCCAGCGGCAGCAGCAGCACCCCGAGGCCGATGCGCACCCGCTCGGTGCGGGCGGCGATGGCGGTGGCCACCATCGGCGGCGCCGAAAGCACGCTGAAAGGGATGAAATGGTACTCGGCCAGCCACACCGACTCCGCGCCCATCTGCTCCGCCTCAACCGCCATCTGGAACCCTTGCTGGAAGGCCTGCTGGTCGGTCACATCTCCGAGGGCCGGGAACTCGAGGAACACTCCGGTCTGCATGATGCCTCCTCTGGCCTGGGCAGGGTGGCGACCTGGTTGGTGCAACTGTGTGCCGGTATACCAGAACAGACCGCGAATATACCAGATTCGAGGCCATCAAGGTGCGGGCGCCACCATAGAAAACCGGTCCCCAAAGTCCCCTCCCCCTGAGGGGGAAGGTTAGGGAGGGGGGAAATCCTTGCTGAAATCCCGTGGAGGTAAATTTCATACACATGCGTGGCAGCCGGCCTTGGGTAATTCCTGCCATTGCAATAATGATGGGTCTCAAGGGTGTTGGAGGTGTTTTCGGGAGCTATGGGTACATTTGTGATGTTAAGAACATCTCATAACAATCCAAATATTCCGATAATTCGCCCCGTCAGCCGCACAACCTCAGGGCTATCGCATTTGATTCGCAGAGCTCCGTCATTCCCGCGAAAGCGGGAATCCAGGGTCTTCGCGTTTCCAGTCGGCCTTGTATGGCAGGGGCGAAGTGGCTTCGTCCCACACAATACGAGCGATTTCCAGCCCACCGTCATTCCCGCGAAAGCGGGAATCCAGAGAGTTCCGCGACGATACAATCAGCTTCAGGCAGGGAGGCTTGGATTCCCGCTTTCGCGGGAATGACGGTTTATCGAGCTCCATAAAAGTAGAATGCGTTTGCCCCGCCTTTGAACGCGATCTATGAGCTGGTTTGGCTTTTTAGGGATATAATCTAAGAATCCTAATCTCCCAATATACGGAGCGCATGGACCCAATCCGCAACCCGTTTGCCCCCGGAGCAGGCACGCCGCCCCCGGAGCTGGCCGGCCGGGACGACCTGCGCGAGATGGTGCGAGTGGCCCTGGAGCGCAGCATGGTGGGCCGCTCCAGCAAGAGCCTGATGATGGTCGGACTCCGGGGCGTGGGTAAGACCGTCCTGCTGGACCGGATGCGGATGGACGCCGAGGGCTCCGGCGCCCACACCCTGGAGATCGAGGCGCGCGAGACACGGTCCCTGCCCGCGGTGCTGGCGCCCCAGCTGCGGCTTGCGCTGCTCAGGATGTCCCGGTCGGCGGCTGCGAAGGACCTGGCGCAACGGGCCCTGGCCGGTCTGGCCGGGTTCGTCAGCGCCCTGAAGGTCAAGTTCCAGGACATCGAGGTTGGGCTGGACTTCGAACCGGAACCGGGCCTCGCCGATAACGGCGATCTGGAGCTGGACCTGCAGGACCTGTTGGAGGCCGCCGGTCGCGCCGCCCAAGCCGGCGAGAGCTGCATCGCCCTCTTCGTGGACGAGCTTCAGTATGTCAGCGAGGAGGAGCTTGGGGCCCTGATCATCGCCCTGCACCGCACGTCCCAACGCCAGCTGCCGGTCGTGCTGGTGGGCGCCGGGCTACCCCAGTTGCGGGCGCGAACCGGCGGGGCCAGGTCCTACGCGGAGAGGCTCTTCGAGTTCCCTGAGCTGGGGGCGCTGTCTGTGGAAGACGCCGGCGCAGCGATCGCACTGCCCCTTCGCGCGGAGGGGGTGGAAATAGAGGCCGACGCCCTGGATTCCGTCGTTGTACAGACGATGGGCTACCCCTACTTCGTGCAGGAGTGGGGCAAGCACCTGTGGGATGTGGCCGAGGAGTCGCCGGTCACCACCGCCGATGTGGAAGCGGCCTCCCGGCAGGCGGTGGCGGGGCTGGACGAGGGCTTCTTCCGGGTCCGCTACGACCGCCTGACGCCGGTGGAAAGGCTGTACCTCCGCGGGATGGCAGAGCTCGGAGCGGGGCCGCACCGCTCCGGCGACATCGCGAAGGCGCTGGGCCGGAGGGTCAGCTCCGTGGCCCCCTACCGCGGCCAGCTGATCGACAAGGGGATGATCTGGAGCCCCGCCCACGGCGACACCGCCTTCACTGTCCCCATGTTCGACGAGTTCATGCGCCGCATCATGCCCGACAACGGCTGGAAGGGCGAGACTTAGCGAGAGGCAAGGTGGCCGGTGGTGACAGCAAAACACTCGCCCAGGATGTTCTGAAAGGCAGCGCCACCTTGATTTACCCTGTCCAACTGTAGCCCATCACTGTTACGAGAATTGGCCATCGAAGACCAGTCCCCTCTCCCTGAGGGAGAGGGCTAGGGTGGGGGTGAAATCCTTGCTGAACTCCCGCAAAAGTAAAATTCATACGTATGCGAGCCAAGAACCGTCATTCCCGCGAAGCCTGTCCCCGAACCGATCGGGGAGCGGTAATCCAGTGGCCAATGTCGTAAGCCCGGATTGGCACCATCGGGGCGGGACAGTCTTGAGATAGCTTCCAAATCCCTTAACTATGTATGCTTAGTATATCCCTTGGAGCCGTACTCCCGTCCGCTTGCGCGAGGCAGCGGCAGACTAACAGGCAATGGTCAGGACTAATGAAACCCTTTATCGCACTGATCGTATCTATCGTTATCCTGGCCGGACTGGCGGCCTGCGGCGGAGAATCAGAAGCCACACCGACAGCCGTGGCGACACCTGCCTCAGCAAGTGAGGCGGCTCCGACGCCGATGCCGTCGCCAACGGCCATGATTCCTGCATCTGCAACGCCCGCTTCCCCGGAAAGGTCCCCCACGCCGGCTCCGGAGCCAGACCCCACGCGCGCCGGCAGTCCCACGGCCGTGCCCACTCCCACCGCAACGGCGGAACCGACGCCCGAGGTCATGCGGGTATCCAGATCGTCGATGACCCGCGACACCGCGCCCGCCGCGTCCGGGTTCGATGTCGCAGCCCTCGTTGCCGGAAACAGCGCCTTCGCCTTCGACCTGTACCGCGTTCTAAACCACTCCGACGAGAACCTGTTCTTCTCGCCCCACAGCATCTCTCTCGCGCTGGCCATGGCCTACTCCGGAGCCGGAGGCGAGACGGAACAGCAGATGGCGGACACCCTCAGATTCGACCTGCCACAGGACCGGCTGCACCCGGCGTTCAACGCCCTCGACCTCATGCTCGAGCCGGGAGATATGAACGGAGACAGCGAGAGCTTCCGGCTGAGCGTGGCCAACTCGGTCTGGGGGCAGGAGAACTACGGCTTCCTGCCGGAGTTCCTCGACGGGCTGGCCATGAACTACGGGGAGGAAGTGAGGCCGGTGGACTTCCGCCACGACCCTGAAGATGCCAGAGTCCGGGTCAACGACTGGGTCGCCGACGAGACCGAAGAGCGGATCAAGGACCTCATCCCGCAGGGCGCCATCGACGACCTCACGCGGCTGGTGCTGGCCAACGCCATCTACTTCAAGGCCGCCTGGGGCAATCCCTTCGACGACCAATACACCAGGGACCGGCCCTTCCACCTGCTGGACGGCACCGAGCGCGAAGTGCCCATGATGCGGCAGCAGTCCAGGCTACGCTACGCCGCCGGCGACGGCTTCCAGGCAGTGGAGTTGCCCTACGAGGGCGGACAGGTGGCGATGACCATCCTGGTGCCTGGCTCCGGCAGGTTCTTGGAGTTCCAGGATTCACTCGACGGACCGAAGTTCCACCTAATCGTCGACAGCCTCGACTCCAAGCAGGTCATCCTGTCCATGCCGCGGTTCGAGATGGAGTCGTCCTTCAGCCTGACCGATACGCTGCAGGCCATGGGTATGACCGACGCCTTCGATGATGAGTCGGCCAACTTCTCCGGCATGGACGGCAGGCTCTGCAGGATGCGCGGCGACATCTGCCTGCTGATCTCAGACGTGCTGCACAAGGCATTCGTGTCAGTGGATGAGAAGGGCACAGAGGCGGCGGCGGCCACGGCGGTGATCATCGGCATCACCCGGGCGGAACCGGCCGAGCCCGTAGAGATGATAATCGACCGTCCCTTCCTGTTCGTCATCCGACACCAGGAAACGGGAGCGGTCCTGTTCGTGGGGAGGGTGCTGCGCCCCTGACCGCAGCACCAACCGCAAGAGGCAACAGCTCATGCCGCTGCCCATGCGTGGAAGGAGAGGAAAATGGTACCCCTGGAGGGACTCGAACCCCCGACGCGCAACTTAGGACGCTGCCGCTCTATCCTCTGAGCTACAGGGGCAGGCTAACCGGTTCACTGGGCGAGAGCAGGTGTCCGCTCCGCGCTCGGAGCCGCTGTCCCTGCATTTCCCGTACCTAGAAGCATCCCAAAAGGCTGGATGGCTGTCAAGGGCCGAACCGCGGAACCCAGGGCAACCGCTTTATAAACTTGATCCGTGGACAGCCCCCCGTCATTCCCGCGAAAGCGGGAATCCAGTGGTTAACGGTTTGTGCCCACGCCCGTAGAGCAGATGTCGGATGTTTTCTTAATTCAGGAATGACCTTGCCAGTGGCTCCTCCGATTTTCGATTTGCGGTGACAAGACCTGCCTGAATTTCGAGCGTGAGGCCAATAGTTCAGTGAATTGACCGTCGTACATCCTGCCCATCCTGGCGCAGTTGGCATGCACATGGGTCCTTCGGCAGCCAATTTTCCGCACATCTCAAGTACGATATCGACCGAAAATCGCGCTGCGGATGATTGGCACAGACAGACATAATTGTCGCGGTTATTATCGTGCCCAGGTGGGGTCGCAGTTGGGCCGCCGGGCTGATGCTGTGGTGTGGTTCGGCCTTGCGGCTCCACCTCTGCATGGCCATGTTCCCGAGGCTCGCTCACCCGACCGAAATGTCGCGGGATGGCATCGGGCTGTTGAGAGCCGGAGCCGGCACTTCGATCGTATCCGCCCGTTCGGCCCGGCCGTCGTCAGTAGAGGTGGCAGGCTACATTGTGGCCCGCCTCCAGCTCCCGGTACTCCGGGATGTCGGTGCGGCACTCTTCGGTCGCGAAAGGGCACCGCGTGTGGAAGGTGCAGCCCGACGGAGGGTTGAGGGGCGACGGGACCTCCCCGGTCAGCACCATCTCCTCCCGCTGTCGCCGGGGGTCTGCGGGCAGCGACGCCGAGATCAGCGCCCGGGTGTATGGGTGCATCGGGTTGGAGAAGAGAGTCTCCGGGTCGCTCTCCTCCACGATCTTGCCCAGGTACATCACCCCCACACGGTGGCTCATGTAGCGCACCGTGGCCAGGTTGTGGGCGATGAGCAGGTAGCTAAGCCCCTGCGACGACTGGAGCTCCTTCAGCAGGTTCAGAATCTGTGCCCTGATGGACACATCCAGCGCCGACACCGGCTCGTCCAGCACGATCAGCTTGGGCTGCGTCGAAAGCGCCCGCGCGATGGCGATGCGCTGCCGCTGCCCCCCGCTGAACTCATGCGGATACCGCGTCGCGTGGAAGGAGTTGAGGCCCACCGTTTCCAGCAACTCACCGACCCGTGTCCTGACCTCCTGCTTGGTCACCCGCTGGTGTGTGGTCAGTGGCTCCGAGATAATCGACTGTACTCGCATCCGGGGGTTGAGCGAGCTCCACGGGTCCTGGAACACAGCCTGAACCGAGGCGTGAAACGACTTTCGCTCGTCGCGGTTGATGTCGGACAAGGGGCGGCCTTCGTAGTAGATGTCCCCCTCCGTGGTCGGCTCCACCAGCAGGACCATGCGGGAAGTCGTAGTTTTGCCACACCCTGACTCGCCCACCAGGCTGTAGGTCTCCCCGGGGAAGATTGTTAGGGAGATGCCGTCCACCGCCTTGACCGCACCAATGTTGCGTTGCAACACAAGGCCGGAAGTCACGGCGTAGTGCTTCTTTACCCCGTCCAGCCGGACCAGGGCGTCGCCGTTTCCGGCGCCGTTAGTTGCCACCATATCGTATCCAGCACCTTGCCTGGTGGCCGGGTTCGATCTCGAACTCCGGAGGGAATTCTTCGCACCTTGCGAAGACGTGGGGGCACCGAGGAGCGAAGCTACAGCCTATGGGCAGGTTGTCCAGGGTAGGCGGCTGCCCGTCGATAGAAGGCAGATAGTCGGTCTGATCGTCCAGGTCGGGGACAGAGCGGAGGAGGGCCTCCGTATAGGGGTGAGATGGACTGTCGAAGAGTTGGAGCACGTCGGCCTGCTCGACTATCTTGCCGGCATACATGACAGCCACGCGGTCGCACATCCGCGCGACGATACCGAAATCGTGGGTGATGAAAATGATCGCGGCACCCGTTGCGGCCTGGATTTCCTTCAGCAGGGTCAGGTATTGAAGCTGAATTGTGGCATCGAGGGAGGTGGTGGGCTCGTCCGCAATGAGAACGTTGGGGTCACGGGCCATGGCGATGGCGCCGACGACCCGCTGTCGCATCCCGCCGCTCATCTGGTGCGGGAAGGAGGCAAGCCTTCGCTCCGGTGCGGGTATCCGGACACTGCTCAGGATCTCCACGGCCTTCTGCCTCAGGCTCGACCGTGATTGCCGGCTGTCCATCCTCAGGGTCTCGTAGACTTGATTGCCAATGGTGAACACCGGGTTCAGGGAAGTTGATGGGTCCTGCATCACCATGCAGATGCCGCTGCCTCGGATTTCCCTCATCTCGGCGGCGCTCTTTTCCAGCAGGTCTTCGCCTTGGTAGAGGATCCTTCCTCCGACGATGCGCCCAGCGGGCTTGGGGACCAAGCCGAGTATGGACCACGCGGTCATGCTCTTGCCCGACCCGGACTCGCCAACTATGCCCAGGGTCTCCCCCTGGTGCAGGTCGAAGCTGATCCCGTCCACAGCCTTCACCACGCCGGAACGGGTGAAGAAGTGGGTTCGCAGGTCTTCGACCTTGAGGATTGTTTGGTTATTCGCCAACGCAGTCCGCCTCGTTGTTTACTGTGCCTGCCGCATCTTGGGATCCAAAGTGTCCCGCAGCCAGTCGCCGAAGAAATTGAAAGCCAGCACCACTATGGTAATGGCGAGACCGGGGAAGAGGGAGAGCCACCAGACATCGATCAGTATGTCCCGGCCCTCGGCGACCATGATGCCCCAGGCCGGGGCACCGGGAGCGAGCCCGAGGCCCAGGAAGCTCAGGGCGGCCTCCAGCAGAATGATCTGGCCGACCAGCAGGCTGGAGATCACCGTCAGCGTGTTCACCACATTGGGAAAGATATGCCGCCAGATCACCACCGGTGTACTCACCCCTGTAATCCTGGCCAGGGTTACGTAGTCCTGGGTCTTGACCGCGAGGACATCCCCGCGAGCCATCCGCGCGAAGCGGGCCCAGAAAGTCAGGGCCACTGCCAGTATGATGTTGATCGTACCTGTACCAAGGAAGACCACGATGATCATTGCCAGGAGCACCGTCGGGAACCCCAGGGCGGCATCGACGCACCGCATGATAATGGCGTCGACCCAGCCTCCGAAATATCCCGAGATCAGGCCCAGCACGGTCCCCACCACCGCCCCGGCAAGCAGCGAGACGAAGGATATTATCACCGTCGTGCGGGCTCCGTGGATGAGCCTGCTGAGAATGTCCCTGCCCAGGCTGTCGGTACCCAGGAGGTGGGAAGCGGACTCGCCCGGGGCCATGTGCCTGTTCAGTACATTGATTGCCAGGGGGTCGTGGGGCGCAATGAGCTCTGCGAAAGCCGCGCAGACGAGTATCAGCCCCAGGATCAGTATGGGGACCCAAGGCAAACGGGCCCTCAGCAACTGACCCGGCAATCGCCGGATTCCGGAGGTCCCGGTTTCCAGTGCGTTTGTTGTCGTGGAGACCATTCCCTGAACTACTCGCTATACCGGATTCTGGGATCCACATAGGCGTACAGGATATCAATTACCAGGGAGACCGCTATATAGAAGAACCCTGAGGCCAGAACAGCGGCCTGGACCACCGGGAAGTTCCTGGCCTGGACACCGTCCAGCAACATGCGGCCGATGCCGGGCCAGGCAAAAACGACCTCCACCACGATGGCGCCGTTCAGCAGCCCTGCCAAGCTGATACCTCCGAAGGTCAGCATGGGCACCAGGGAGTTTCTCAGGGCGTGCTTCCACAGTACCAGCCGCTCGTGGAGCCCCTTCACCCTGGCAAACCGGATGAACTCGCTGTCCAGGATCTCCAGCATGCTGGAGCGGCCCAGCCGCATCATGCCAGCCATGATCGACCACGCCAGCACGAACGCCGGCAGAACGAAGGAGTCCGGGCCGCCGCGCCCGAAGGTGGGCAGCACTTTGAAAATTGCGCCAAACACCAGGATGAACATGATTGCCACCCAGAACTGGGGAGCAGCCATGCCAACCACCGCAAATATCTTGGCCACCTTGTCAAAGATCGAATCCCGTTTGATGGCCGACAGTATTCCCAGTGGCACCCCTACGAGTATGGCCAGCCCCATCCCGGCAGCGGCCAGCTGGAGCGTGGCCGGCAGCCGCGACGCCAGGATATCCATCGCGGGCCGACGGTCGGTGATGGAGGTGCCGAAGTCTCCCTGCAGGGCGTTCTTCAGGAATATGCCGTACTGCACGATGAGGGGTTTGTCCAGGCCAAGCTGCCTCTGCAGTGCTTCGTAGTCCGCCTTGCTCGAAGCATCTATGGGCATCAGATAGATGGCCGGATCGCCGGTCAGGTGCACGCTGACGAACACTATCGCGGTGAGCGCCCAGAGGGTGAATATGCCCTGACCAACCCTGGTTATGATGTACTTCTGCATGGTTGAAGAGGAAGGCCCCGGAGAGAAATACCAGCTCGTCTGGGAGAGAAGCCCTGTTCGGAGTTAGGGGAAGGGGCGAGGACTCTTCCTCGCCCCTGTGCATTGAACCGCTGCTCTGGTCAGGTTACTCGGCGATCTGGATGGTCCACACGCCTGTGAGATACGCCACCAGCGGCCACGGCTCCCAGGTCTCTATGCGTGGCGACACTCCGTAGAGAGAGTGGGTGATACCCGTGGTCCATTCGTAGTGTTCCTCCCGCAGGAACATCCAGGCATCCGCCAGAACATCCTGCCGCAGCGCCGGGTCCACCACCGCCGTGGCAGCGAGCACCTTGTCCAGGATATCCTGGCGCTTGCCGGCTATATGTGCCGCCCGGTCAAAGTGGCCGTAGAGAGCCAGCATGCCGCCCGCGGTATCCCAGCGGCTCTCGTTGGGGCGCAGCAGGTACTCGCCGCCGAGCTGGCCGCCGAACCACCGCTCGCGGGTCGCCACCTCCTCGCCGACCTTGACCTCCGCCTCGATACCCAGGTTCTCCCGCCACATCTGGGCGATCAACTGGGCCTGTTCCGGCAGGAAGGGCACATCGCCCGCCACCCAGGTGTTGATGATCTGCTTGGGCAGTCCCTCGCCTCCTGGGTAACCCGCCTGGGCCAGTAGCTCCCGGGCCTTTTCCGGGTCATAGGGGAATGGGTCGAGGCCGGGCGAGTAACCCAGGCTGCTGGGGAACACGAAGCTGAACCCCTTCACCTCTGCCACATCCGGGCCGTAGAGCTGGTCCACGATCAACTGCTTGTCGACTGCGTAGTCCATGGCTTGGCGGAATTCCTTCTTGTTGCAAGGCAGGGCGGGGTCGTCGCAGCCTGGCATGAACATCCACATGTAGGCCGCCTCTTTCGAGATGACCAACCGGTTTCCGGAGTTTTCAATCTGGTCCCTAACCAGCAGGTTGGCATCGACTATATCGGCCTGCCCCGCGATCAGGGCAGATACCCGAGTGCTCGCTTCAGGTACCAGCCGCATGTGCAGCGTGGTGAAGTTGGAGAGCCGCGATGGATTCCAGTAATCGTCGAAGCGCTCCAGAACCATCTCATCATTGAAAGTGTGGCTCAAGAGCCGGAACGGGCCGGCGCCTATGGGGGCACCGTCATAACCGTCGCGGCCCACCTCTTCGAAATAATCCTTGGGCATGAGGGCGCCATTATTGTTGGTAGCCATGTCGGTCAGGACGAAGGGCAAATATGCGAAGGGCTCGGTATGGACGATTTCGAAACTGTTGGGGCCGACGGCATCGATGCTTACTGTGCCTGCTGCTATGGTCAGAACATTCTGGCCGCCTTGCTCCTTGGCTTCCCATACGGTCCCATCCGGCAGCGTAATCGTGCCATAAGTGGCGTTCATGGTGAAGACGGCGTCATCGATGTTGAACTCGTGGCCGTTGTGGAACTTTATTCCGTCCCTGATGGTGAATATCCAGCTGAGACCGTCGGGCGCCACCTCCCACGCGGTGGCGGCGGCGGGCAGAATCTCGATGTCCTTGCTGCCGATCATCCAGTAGGAATGGAGCTGTCGGTTGTAGCCCATTACCTCGCCCCAGGCCCAGTTGGTGAACAATTCCGGGCCCCAGACGGTGTTCAGGACCGTAACCTTGCCGGGATGGACTTCCGTCACTGCGGCCGGGGGCGCATCGGTGGCCTGCGGGGCGGGCGCCGATGTGGCCTGTGGCTGGCCGGGTGCTGCGGTGGCCGCTGGCGCCTGCGTCGCCGCAGGCTGGCCAGGCGCCTCAGTGGCCTGCGGCGCTTGCGTCGCCTGGGGAGCTGGCGCGGTGGTGGCCGCCGGCTGCGCCGCAGCGGTCGTCGGTTCGGCCCCGTCGTCTGTCGTGTCTCCTCCGCAGCTGATAGCGAAAATCGTAGCTAATGTGAGACAGATGACAAATAATCGAATGAAAGTGTTTCGCGTTGAGTTCAGAAACATATTAGCTTTCTCCGTTGATGCGAACTATTCGGGTAGATCCACAAAAATGTATTCGGGCATTCTAGCTTGTGCTCATATTGAAGTCAAACCGTATTTTCCATGACTGTATCGATTTTCGTAGTATATATACCTCTATTCATCGAATATTGATATAAATTGCCGAAATCCCTTCATCGCATCGCAAACATCGTGAAGCAGGATCCGGCGGACGGAGCTGCAGGGACAACGGGCTGCCGCCGCCAGCATGGGGGGAGGCAAAGAGTTGCGTGGGGGGAATCAAGGGCCGCCAACCAGCAACCGCGGCCCTTCGGACTCTGCGCGGTACCCCTGCGCAGTACAAGGGGCCGGTCAGCTCAGGGCAGCGGACTCCAGCGGAGGCCAAGCGCACCCGCGGCAAGCGCCAGGACCGCGCTGATGGCCGTCAGCACGGCCGACACCTCCATGCGCACCTTCTTCTTCTCGATCTGAACCGGAATCTCCGAGAAGACCTCGAAGAGCTCATCCGCGCTGCCCGCCAGGTAGTACTCGGCCTCCGTGATCTCGGCGACACGGCTCAGTGTCCGCTCGTCCAGGCTCAGGAAGTTCCCGCCGATCCGCCCGCCTCCGCGCCCGCCGAATCCGCCCGGGCGAAGCTGGAAGGGCAGATCCTCCCCGCCCAGCTGCTCCGGCGTGCATCTCAGCACCGCCGGGCTGGCGGTGCCGAAGCCGATGGTGTACACCTGCACCCCCCGGTCCCGCGCGGCGCGGGCCGCGTCCAGCGGCCGCACTCCCCGGGTGTTGGCGCCGTCGGTGAGCAATACGACCACATCCGGCTGCAGGCTTTCCTCAGGGATGGGCTCCGCCTCGCTCCGGGCGGGTACATTCACGCTGACGGACGCGATGGCCGGGTTCACCTCGGACAGCGCCTCCAGCGACCGGACTATGGCGCTGCCCACCGCCGTGCGCCGCGCCGTCGTCAGGTTCGCCACCGCCTCGGTCAGGGCCTCCCTGTCCGTCGTGGGTGGCACGATCAACTGGGCGAAGCCGGCAAAGGCCACAATCCCGACGCGGGTGTCCGCTTCCTGGCCTTCGATGAACCTGATGGCAGCCTCCTGGGCCACTGTCAGCCGGTTCGGGTCGATGTCGTCGGCGCACATGCTCAGGGACACATCCAGGGCAAGGATCACCGTGGTCCGGCTGGAGGCCACGGAAACGTTCGCGTAGGGCCGGGAGAGCGCCAGGATCAGCAGCCCGATGGCCAGCAGGGCCAGCACGAACGGCAGATGCCTGCGCCACCGAATTCCCCCAGGCATCGCCCGCGTGATCAGGGACAGGCTGGAGTAGTGGACGGCAAACCGCCTCCTCCGCCGCAGCACCAGCACATAAGCCAGCACTATCAGCGGCATCGCGGCCAGGAGAACTAGAAAGGTCGGCCAGAGCACTCCCATTCAGACCTCCCCCTAAGGGACCCTTCCGAACCAGAATAGCGAGAGCGCTCCGCTGGCCAGGAGCAGCAGCCCGCCGATGCCGCCCACGGCCGAGGTCACCTCGACCTCCCGTGACTCGACTACGAATTCCGTCTCGAGCCCCTCGTACACCGACGGGATGTCGTCCCTGTCCTCCAGCCGGAAGTAGTCCCCTTCCGCCAGGAGCGAGACCTGTTGCAGCAGCGGCTCGTTCAGTTGCGTAAAGAGGCTGAACCCGTCGACCTCCACGGCCGTCCCCTGCTCCGTGCCGACTCCCACCGTATGGACCCGCACTCCACGCTCGATGGCCATCTGTGCCACCTCCAGCGGGTCGGGGGGATCGGTACTCTCACCGTCCGTGAGCATCACGATGATCGCCGGCGCGAAGGCCCCCCGCGACGCCGTTCCGTCCGTCCCCGAGGGCGGACCGGCGCCAGGCCCAGACTCCGGAGCCACGAGGTTCAGCGCCGTCAGCATCCCGCGCCCCAGCGAAGTCCCGCTCTGCGGCACCAGCCGGTCGATGGTGGCGTCCAGCGCGTCGTCGTCGTCCGTTGGCGGCTGCACGATCAGCCCGCCCTCCCCGAAGGCCACCACGCCCATCATGGCGCTGTCCGGACGCCGCTCCGCCAGCGACTTTGCCAGCAGCTTGGCCGCCTCCATCCGGGTCGGCTCCACATCATCCGCCGCCATGCTGGCCGACACATCCATCGCCAGCACCACCGTGCCCTCCATGCGGGGCAGCGGCAGCGTGAGCTGCGGGCGTGCCGTGGCGACCACCAGGAGCGCAACGCCGGCCAGCAGGATGATGGGCGGGACATGCCGCCGCCTCCCCGCCAGCGCGGCGGTCCCTCCCGGAGCCGCGCCCATGCTGCCCAGCCCGGCCGCGGCCACCCTCCGTCTGTTCTGCAGCCTCATGTAACCCCAGGCGCACACGGGCAGGGCCAACAGGGACAGCAGGACCAGCGGCCAGACGAACGACACCCCTCGCCTCCTACCGTCTCCTGAGCTTGCCGAAGGACCGGCTCCGCAGCGAGGCGAAACGCAGGATGGCCAGGACGATGTCCTCCTCCGTCGAGAGCGTCAGCTCGTCGACGCCGGCGTGCTTGAAGGTTTGTGCCAGCTCCTCCTCCCGCTGTTGCGCCGCTTCGTGGAACCGCTGCCGGAATCCCCGGTCGCTGGTGTCCACGGTCATCTGGGCGCCTGTCTCCGAGTCCTCCACGACCACCACGCCCACATCGGGAAGCTCCGTCTCCCGCGGGTCCCAGACCCGCACCGCCAGCAGCTCGTGCTTCCGGTTCAGCCGGTCCAGGGCTCCATCCCATCCGGGCAGGCAGATGAAATCGGAGACCACGAAAACCAGGGACCGCCGCTTGACGCTGTTGTGGGTCGACTCCAGCAGCCCCGCCAGGTCCGTCATCCCACCCCGACCTTGTCGAAGGGACGGCGACGACTGCTGCCGCTGGATGTCGTTGATCAGCCGGAGCACCTGCGAGCGCCCGCTGCGAGGGGGAATCGTGAGCGCGACGCTGTTGTCGTAGAGGATGGCGCCGACCCGGTTGCCGTTGCGCGTCAGCAGCCGCGCCAGCAACCCAACGAGGTCCACGATGACCGATTCCTTCTGCCGCTCCACGGCCCCGAAAGCCATGGAGGGGCTCAGGTCCACCAGGAACCACGCAGTCACCTCCCGGTCCTCCAGGAACCGGCGCACATAGGGGCTGTCCATCCGCGCCGTGACATTCCAGTCGATGTGGCGGATGTCGTCCGGCGGCTGGTATTCCCGCAGCTCGGCGAAGTCCAGGCCCCCGCCCATGAACAGGCTGCGGTAGTCCCCTTGCAGCATCCCGTCGAGACGACGCAGCACCTGCCAGTCCAGGCGGTGCAGCAGACGCTGGGGCGTCTCGCGGTCAGTGGGCGGAGCTGGTGTTTGCGTGCTCACGCAGTGGTACCTCTGGCATTGGGACCGCCTCCATCACCCTTTCCAATATCTCGTCGCTCTGCACATCATCCGAGAGGGCCTCGTAGGACAGCACGAGCCGGTGCCGCATCACATCCAGCGCCACATCCCTCAGGTCCTGGGGCAGCGCGTAGTCGCGGCCGCGCATGAAGGCGAGGGCCCGCCCCGCGACCACCATGTTGATCGACGCCCGGGGACTCGCCCCATACAGTATGTAGCGCTTCAGGCTCCCCAGCCCGACCGTTTCGGGCTGCCGCGTGGCCGTAACCAGCTTCACCGAGTACTCGATCAGCGACGGGTCCACATAGACGGCGTCGGCGCGCCGTTGCAGGGCGGCCAGGTCGTCCGTTTCCAGGACCGCCTGCACCTCCTGCAGCGCCCCCGTCATGCGCTCCACGATCACGAACTCCTCGGTGGCCGTGGGGTAGCCCACCACCACCTTCAGCATGAAGCGGTCCACCTGCGCGTCGGGCAGCGGGTAGGTGCCCTCCGACTCGATGGGGTTCTGTGTCGCCATCACCAGGAACGGCCGCGGCACCGCAAGGCTCTCACGGCCGATGGTCACCTGGCGCTCCTGCATGACCTCCAGCAGCGCGCTCTGCACCTTGGCCGGGGCGCGGTTGATCTCGTCGGCCAGCAGCAGGTTGGTGAACACCGGCCCCAGCGAGGTGTTGAACTCGCCGGTCCTCTGGTTGTAGATGCGGGTGCCCACCAGGTCGGCGGGCATCAGGTCCGGCGTGAACTGGATCCGCTGGAACTGCCCGTTGATCGCCTGCGCGAGGGTCTTCACCGCCATCGTCTTCGCCAGCCCAGGCACTCCCTCCACCAGCACATGCCCTCTCCCCAGCAATGCCACCACCATGCGTTCCAGCAGGTGGTCCTGGCCCACGATGACCTTCTTGACCTCGTACAGCAGCCGTTCCATCGGCTGGCTGTCTGTGTTGTTGACCATCTGGGAAATCTACCTCCCGGTGGACTATTGCCCGGGCCCTCCGGCGCCCTGGGCGGCAACATCAATGGGCACCGCGAATCCTATGCCTATGAACACATCGTGGTCCGTCGGGTTGGTGAGGCCGATCACGATGCCCACCACCTGGCCTCCGCGGTTCAGCAGCGGCCCGCCCGAATTGCCCGGGTTCACCGCCGCGTCGAACTGGATCAGTCCCTGTAGGGGCTCCCCGCCGTCCGATGGCTTGAACTGCCGGTCGAAGCCGGATGCCACTCCCGCTGTGAGTGACCCTGCCAGCCCCAGCGGGTGCCCCACTGCAAACACTTCGTCGCCCACCCGCATTGCGTCGGCACTGCCGATTGTGGCAGGCACGACCAGGCTGGGCAGTGCTGCCGGCGCCAGCACTGCGATGTCCTTCTCCGGGTCTACGTTTACCACTGTGGCCGTCGTGCTTGTGCCGTCCACGAAGCCCAGTTGTATCTCCCCGGCGCCTTCGATCACATGCAGCGCCGTGAGGACCAATGCGTCGCTGTTGACTACCACTCCGCTTCCAAGTCCCACGAGGTCGCTCTCCGGGTCCCGGTCGGTCTGCACCACGACCAGCGACGGCAGGATCGCCTGGTATACCAGCGGAGCGATGGGCGGTGAGGGTGGCAGCGATTCCAGGGCCTCCGCGACGGTTCCCGCCACGTCCACGGGCGGCGCCTCTGCGCTGTCTGTACTGAAGGACCGCCAGAGCAGGATGGCAATCAGCACCGCCACCACGACCAGCGCAGCCACCACTGGCACTGCGGGCCGCTCCCGGAGCGCACGCAGGCCTCTTCTCCACGCTGGCGGCCGGGCGATTGGCGAAGCGGCCGACGCCTCCGCAGGCTGGCCGTCCCCTCTGGGGCCGTCGGGTGGGATCGTTCTGACCCGCGAAACCTGCCTCCGTTCTGCTAGACGATTGCCCGGTGTTGGCGCCTGGACAGCGATTCGGTCAGGCGAAACCCGTGGCTGCTCTTGGAATCGTATCACAGCAATTTGAAGAAATTGTCAGGAGGGTCTGGTACGAATCCGGCAACCCTCCGCGAGAAAGCTGGGAAATAATCTCCTCCCCATATTGGTAACTATCTCAAAATCCGCCAAAACCCAAAACCGCCACTCCCGCTAAGGACCCGTCATTCCCTCAATGGACCCGCCATTCCCGCTACCCCCCGTCATTCCCGCGAAAGCGGGAATCCAGTGGTCCAGACCATGTATCTGGCCGCTAGTCGGCACCGTGAAATCCGTCATTGTCCCTCCCCATCCAGCAGAGGAAGTGTTTCGCAGGAATGGCGGATAGCGTGATCACGAGGCGATATCCCCGCCACTCGGCCGCATGTACCGTGTGGGGACTCCCGCATCCCTGTATAATCGCAGCGTGAAGACCTCGTAAATTCGGGGGCTGCACGCAGCGTAGCCAAGGGCCGTCCGGCGTCCCGGACGACGAGGGGGGTGCGATGGACTTTGAGGGTTACAACCTTGACCCCGCCGTCTACGACGAGATGTTCCTGACGGACGGCGCTCCACGCGAGCACGCTCGCCATGTGTACGACGCCCTGATCCGCATGTCCGCCGAGGAGCTGACCACGGTCCAGGGCCGCGTCAACCGCACCTTCTCCAGCGAGAGCATCTCCTTCACCGTCTACGGCGACGCCGAGGCCGAGGAGCGCATCATTCCCGTCGACCCGATCCCTCGGGTGCTCACCGCCGCCGACTGGCAGGGAGTCTCCGACGGGCTGAAGCAACGGGTCCGGGCCCTCAACTACTTCCTGGAAGATGTGTACAGCGAGGGCCGCATCATCGACGACGGCGTAATCCCCGAGGACATGGTCCGGGGCTGCCCTCAATACCGCCCTGAGATGCGCGACTTCGCTCCGCCCAACGGCACCTGGGTCGCGGTGTGCGGCAGCGATGTGGTCCGCACCAACGACGGTTTCCAAGTCCTTGAAGACAACCTGCGGGTGCCCTCCGGCGTCTCCTACATGATCGCCAACCGCAAGTCGGCCAAAGCCAGCCTGCCCCGTCTCTATCGCAGCTCCCGCGTCCAGGAGGTGGAGCAATACGGCGCCACCCTGCACACCACTCTCGCCGAGCTGGCCCCCGGAGGCAAAAGCAATCCCGTCATCGCGTTGCTGACTCCCGGCGTCTACAACTCCGCCTACTACGAGCACATGTTCCTCGCCCGTGAAATCGGCGCAGAGCTGGTCGAGGGCCGCGATCTCGCCGTCCGCAACGGCGTCGTCTACATGCGCACCACCGGCGGTCTCGAGCGGGTGGATGTCATCTACCGCCGCGTTGACGACGACTTCATCGATCCGCTGGTCTTCCGGCCCGACTCCCTGCTCGGCGTTCCCGGGCTGATCGATGCCGCCCAGCTTGGCAATGTAACCCTTGCCAACGCCCCCGGCACAGGGGTGGCCGACGACAAGAGCGTCTACGCCTATGTTCCCGACATGGTCCGCTACTACCTCGGCCAGGAACCCATCCTCGCGAACGTGGAGACTTTCCTCTGCCGCCGCCCGGAGGACCTGGAGTACACCCTCGACAACATGGCCAACCTCGTGGTCAAGCGAGTCGGAGAGTCCGGCGGCTACGGCATGATCATCGGGCCACACTCCACCCAGGAGGAACGGGACGACTACGCAAAGGTGCTGCGGGCGGACCCGGCGGGGTTCATTTCCCAACCGGTGCTGGACCTCTCCAGCTCACCCTGTCTCATCGACGGCAAGTTTGAGCCCCGCCATGTCGACCTGCGGCCCTTCATCCTGACGGGCCGACAGACCCGCATCGTACCGGGCGCCTTCTGCCGCGTGGCCCTGCGCCGCGGCAGCATCGTCGTCAACTCCAGCCAGGGCGGCGGCGGCAAGGATGTCTGGGTGCTCGAAGACCCCGATCAGGCACAGAACGCAGGGTCATAGAACAGCCGCCCCTGGGCGACTTGGCGAGGCTGCGGCCCCGATTGGGCCGCCGCTACGCCCCCAATCCCACGGCAGGAGGTAGCCATGCTTTCCCGCCACGCACAGAGTCTCTACTGGATCGGACGCTACCTGGAGCGCGCCGGGCATATCTGCCGTCTGCTTCGCTTGCAGTCCGAGGCCTTGGTCGACCGTCCGGTCCGCGAGATTCACTTCGGCTGGAACCGCATCTACAACAGCATCGGAACCCAGCCCATGGGGGGCCAGGCCGACCTCTTCGGCGACGAGGAGTTCGCCCTTGCCGACTCCTTCACCCTGGCCGACGACCTCACCTTCGAGCGCGGCAACCCGTCGTCGGTGTTCAGTTGCTTCTCCGAGGGAAGGGAGAACGCCCGGCACACCCGCCACTGCATCAGCCCCGAGGTCTGGACCTGCCTCAACACCTCCTACCTCGACCTGCAGCAGCAGGACATGGCCGCGGTCTGGAGGAGTGACCCACGGGCCTTCTACAACGACACTGTGTCCGTGATCAACACTTTTGGCGGGCTCACCGAGACCACCATGTACCACGACGAGGGCTGGAGTTTCCTGCAACTTGGCCGCTACATTGAGCGCGCCCAAGCCTCGGTTGGCCTGCTCCTCTCTCACATCGACACCGGCGAGTCCAGCGAAAGCCAGGAATTCTACGAGGCCGACTGGATTTCCCTCCTCCGGGTCTACCATGCCCTCGAGGTCTACAACCACATCCACAGCGCCGAAGTGGTGCCCGGGCAGGTGCTGGATCTGTTGGTCAGCGACCCCCTCCTGCCCGAGTCCCTGAGCCGCTCCATCAACCTGGCCGCGTCGGAGATCGACGTGATCGGCCGCGGACCGCGCCGCCACTCCAGCCGCGCCGTGCAGCGCCTCACCGGCCGCCTCTCGTCCATGATCAACAACGAGTGGCCCGACCGGGATGACCACATCGACATGCTCCGGGAGGTCTCGGAGTTCTGCGGCGAGCTCCACTACCTCGTAACCGCCGCCTACTTCGAGTACCCCATCCAGGAACGCCCGCCAGGGCAGTGATTTTCTGCCCCGCCCTGTGTCGATTCGGCTCACCGGGGCCGAGGATCAGAGGGTGGGTTATTCTTCCGACTGCCCCTCGGCTATGAGGGATACCTGCACCTCGTCACCTTCAGACCAACCGGGGAAGCCCTCTAGCGGCCAAATGTAGACGGCCTCGACCCAATCTTTCTCGTCAGCATCCAGTAAATCGTACTGGAAGTCCCCCACCTGGAGTGTCGAGCTCTCGGGCAGGGGCCGGTCAACATGGAGAAACAGGCAATGCCTGCCGCAATCGAATTTGGGGTTGTAAATGCCGCTGTCCAAATCAGCGTAGTAAATGCCGGCTACCGTGTATTCGACGCCGCCACGTGTGAAGTTGGGGTTGTCCAGGCTTCCCATATCCTCCCAATGAGAATCATCCAGGAATTCGGGAACGTCGTAGTAACCGGCCTGAAAGGGAAAGTCCAGCGTATCGCCGAACCCCACGGTCATGCGAGCCGACCACATCGTCGTATCCGCTCGGGCTGTCCCCAGGTGCAGTACGATGCCCAAGGCCAGCAGCACGACTATCGCAATTGACAGCACTATCAGGGATGTCCGCCTCTCGCGTATATCTTCTTTGCGTGTTTCCTCGCCTTCCGTATTCCCCTTCGCCATGCCTCCCTCCCCCTCTCGGCGCACGCGGGAAATTCCCCGCCTAGCGTACATCCTTATTTCAGATATTGATTATTGTATGTCGATATATAGATTACGCTCAGCCACACTGCATGGATTTGCCAGGAGGAGTAGAAACCATACGGGCCCTCCCAGTGCAGGGTACTTCCCGTCCAGGCAACGGGCCCTCGCCGAGACTCAAACCGCGTTGAAAATCCCCCGCCGCATGCGATACAATCGAGTTGACGCAGGAGCGTAGCTCAGTCTGGCCAGAGCGCTGGTCTCCAAAACCAGTGGTCGCGGGTTCGAATCCTGCCGCTCCTGCCATCTTCAGCAAGCCAACGGGCCCCGGAAATGTCCGGGGTCTTTCACTTTTTGCTCACATTTGCAGATATGCTGCGCATTTGAATCCTGTTTTCTCACCTACTACAATGGCCTCGATTGAGACCAGAGTGAACACTGGGCCCCGACGCGGCCCAGATTGGAGGGTGCAATGACCAGCGTGCACCGCGACCCCGTCCTCATCGTCGTCCAGCTGACCGGCGGCAACGACTACATGAACACCGTCGTGCCCTTCGCCGACCCCCTGTACCGCGACAACCGCTCCACCGTCGGCGTGGCGGAGGAGGACGTCCTGCACATCGACAACCACTTCGGGTTCAACCCCGTCCTCGCTCCCCTGAAGGAGCTCTACGACGATGGACGTGTGGCCGTGATCAACGGCATCGGCTATCCCAATCCCAACCGCTCTCACTTCCGTGCCATGGACATCTGGCACACCTGCGAGCCGGAGCGTGTCGCCACCGAGGGCTGGCTGGGGCGCGCCATCCGCGACCTTGACCCCCACTCCGAGAATGTCCTCACCGGCGTTAACTTTGGCCGCGGCCTTCCCCGGGCAATGGCATTGTCCGGAGTGCCGGTGGCCTCCGTGGGAAACCTGGAAAATCACGGCTTCCTGACGGCCATCCCCGACGAGGAACGCCGCACCCGGGCCCTCGACGTCTTCGCCCGCATGTACTCGCCCGCCATCGGCTCCGGCGCGGCACTCGACTACCTCGGCCGCACCGGCACGGACGCCCTCCGGGGCGCCGACATCCTGCGTACGGCCACCCAGGACTACACTTCCACTGTCGAATACGCCGAGACCCCCATCGCCCAGAACCTGAAGGGCATCGCCAAGACCCACCTGGCCGGGCTCGGCACCCGCATCTTCTACACCGCCCAGGCCGGCTATGACACCCATTCCGGCCAGATGCCGGTCCAGACCCAGCTGCTGAGCGAGCTGGCCCAGGGCATCGGCGATTTCTTTGCCGACCTGCGCGAGCACGACTCCTCATCCGAAGCCCTCATGCTGGTCTTCACCGAGTTCGGCCGCCGAGTCAAGGACAACGGCTCGGGCACCGACCACGGGTCCGGAGGCGCTGCCTTCGTCATCGGCGACGCCGTGGCCGGCGGCATGCACGGGGTCTACCCGTCCCTTAAGGAAGAGGACCTGCTGGACGGCGACCTGCACTTCCAGGTCGACTTCCGCGGAGTCTACTCCACCGCCCTTGAGCAGTGGCTCGGCCTCGACGCCCAGCCCATAGTCGGCGGCAACTTCGAGCAGCTGGACTTCGTCGCCGGACGCTGAACCACCGGTGAGGGACTGCCAAATCCAACCAGAAGTGGAGTGGGGAAGTGAAAGTAGGCATAGGACTACCCGGTAACATACCGGGCACGAAGGGTGACTTCATACTGGAATGGGCCCAGCGGGCCGACGAGGGGCCGTTCTCCAGCCTCGGGACCATCGACCGGCTGGTCTACGACAACTACGACCCCTTAATTACCCTGGCCGCTGCCGCCGGTGCAACCAGCAATGTGCGGCTTCTGACCTGTGTGCTGCTGGCCCCTCTGCACAACCCAGGCGTTTTGGCCAAGCAGGCCGCCAGCCTCGACGCCTTGTCCAACGGCCGCCTCACGCTGGGAGTCGGCGTTGGGCGACGGGCGGACGACTACCGGGCTGCCCCGGCCCAGTTTGAACAGCGGGGTAGGCAGATGAGCCGCTCCCTCGCCACCATGCGGGGTATCTGGCGGGGCGGGGCCGCAGCCGACGGCGTGGGGCCGATGGGCCCGGCGCCGGTGCAGGCCGGTGGTCCGGAGGTGCTGATCGGCGCTGGCACCCCGCAGGCCATAAGGCGCGTCGGCAGATACGCCGACGGCTTCATCGCAGCCGCGGGCAACCCTGCCGCGGTCGACGACCTCTACAAGCAGGCCGTCGAGTCCTGGAACCTGCACAAGCGCGAGGGCACTCCCAGGCTCGCTGGAGTCGCCTCCTACGCCCTGGGGCCGGGAGCAGCCGACAAGGTGGGGGACTACATCCGCCACTACTATTCCTTCCTGGGCGAGTCCGCAGAAACGATGGCGCAGAACGCCATGTCCAGCCCCGAGGCCATCAAGGACACCATCAGGGACATGGAAGGCATCGGCATGGACGAGGTCGTATTCCTCCCCAGCGTTGCCGACATGGACCAGTTCGAACGGCTGGCCGACCTGCTGTAGCTTTACGCAGCCGTTTGAGAGCACACCGGCTTGGGCCGAAACCCTGAAATAACGAGGAATGACCACCATGTTTGATGTAGAAGAGTTCGTCGCCTCCTGCCAGGGAGCGCTGAAGGATCACACCCCGGAGCTGGCGGTGAAGGAGCTACTGAGCGAAGTCATCGCCAAGCCCGGCGAGATCGAGGCCGCCCTAGGCACTCCCGAGGAGGGCGGCATCACCACGCTGCTTCGCTCCGACGAGCTCACCATCATCAACGTGATCTGGCCCCCGGGAATGGCCATCTACCCTCACGACCACCAGCTCTGGGCGGTAATCGGCCTCTACGGCGGCCAGGAGGACAACACCTTCTTCCGTCGCAACCCCAGCGGCGAAGGCCTCGAGCGCGCCGGCTTCCGCGAGCTGCAGACCCAGGACGCAATCAACCTGGGCCGCGACGCCATTCACGCCGTCCACAACCCCCGGCAGATGTACACCGGCGCCATTCACATCTACGGCGGCGACTTCTTCGCCAAGCCCCGAAGTGAGTGGGCCGACGAGTCCTCACCCGAGGCTCCGTACAGCGTCGAGGGCGCCATGCGCACCTTCGCCGAGGCCAACGAGCGCTGGCTCGCCACGCAGCAGTAAACCAGCAGCGCCATCGACGACGAAACAGGCGGCGAGATCATTCGCCGCCTGTTCTTTTGTGAACGGTATGGACCACCGTTACATGTACTCAAGTGCCCTCAGACCGCGCTGACTTGATCGGCGTCGGGAGCGGCCGGGGGTGATTCGGTAAAGGCTATGCCCACTCGCTCCGCCTCCGCCCTGCGGCGCTCCCATGCCTCCAGTTCCTTGCGCCATTCCTGCCAGGCCTTTCGTTCCGATTTACGGCCCTCTTCACGACCTTCCTCACGGCCCTCTTCGCGACCTTCTTCACGAGCCTTGACTTCCATCTGCTTCTTGTACCACGCGGCAAGCATGGGAATGCCCTCCACCAAGATGAATGTAATGGCGATGGAGACGAAGGTGAGCCGTCCCAGACCTTCTCCCACTTTCACGATTGTCGATACCCATTTTACATCAGAGAACTCGGAGGCGATTGTTACTGCCAGAGCAAAGACGAATAGTGCCGTGAACACGAACAGGAACAGCGGTACTCTCGATGCTGATGGCATTACTCGGACCCCCAACTGTGCTGTGCATCATGCCCGGGCACTTTTTGAAGAATCCGGAACAGGAAACTGAAAAGTACCATAGATTTACGCAAACCCCAGCCGCGCTTCCTTCATGCTGACGAATCGCTGTCCGGTGCCGATGACCAGGTGGTCCAGCAACTCCATGCCCAGCAGCTCCCCGGCCTGCACCAGGTCACGGGTGATGGAGACATCGGCGCCGCTAGGCGTAGGGTCCCCCGACGGGTGGTTGTGGACTGCCACGATGGAGGTCGCGTTCGCCCGTACGCCCGGCCGGAACACCTCGGCGGGCCGGACCACCGAGCTGTTCACATTGCCGATGTAGATCTCCTCGACGCCCATCACCTCGTTGCGAGTATTCAGCAGCAGGACGCGCAGGTGTTCCTGCTCGAGGACCGACATCTCCGCCGACAGCAGGTTGACCACATCCTCCGGGCAGTTGATCGTCGCCCGCTCCTCGGGCGCCAGCGACACGAACCGCCGTCCCAGCTCCAGCGCCGCCAGCACCTGGCACGCCTTGGCCTCGCTGACGCCCTTTACGGAGCACAACTCGGTGTAGGTGGCCTTCCCCAGCCCCCGCAGCCCGTCAAACTGCGACAGCAGCCGCGACGACTGGGCAATGACGTTGTCCCCCGCCGACCCGGCCCGCAGCAGGATCGCGATCAGCTCGGTGTTGCTGAGGTGGCGTGCTCCGTAGGCAGCCAACCTCTCACGGGGACGCTCCTCGCTGGGCATCTCCCGCACCGTGGGTCCTGCGCCTGCGCCGTTTCTGCCCGCCAGTTCTTCGCTGACCGTCGTCGTTGCCATGTCGCCTCTCCCGTACACTTGTTCGATGAGGACATTTCAACGGAAGTCACGGGTAAAGCGCAATGGACAACTGTCATCAAATGTCACCATTGCGACCGTCAGATGACAGAAAAAGTAGGGGCGCACGGCCGTGCGCCCCATTTGAGTGCTACCGGGTCAGTATTTTGCGGCTAGTACTTGGAGAACGACCCCTCGTCGCGGGTTATGAACTCCAGCACCGCCGGCTCTCCCGAAGCCGTGGCGGTCAGCCCCCGCTTGATGGCGGCAACTATCTCGTCCGGCTCCGTGATCTTCTCAGCGTACGCGCCCATAGCGGCGGCCACCTCGGCGAACTGCCCGCCCAGGGTCTTGACGTTGTACTTCTGGATTGCCACCGGGAAGCGGCTGTCGTCGTAGATCGACATGTAGGAGTTGTTGATGACCACCGTCAGGGTCGGTATGTTGCAGCGCACCGCCGTCTCCACATCCAGACCCACGGTGCTGAACGCCAGGTCCCCCATCACGTTGATGACCTGCTTGTCCGGGTGGGCCATCTTGGCGCCCATGGCCAGGCCCAGGCTGTAGCCCAGCTGCGTCGACTTGCCCCAGCCGATGAAGCTGCGCGGCTTGCGGGCCTCCCAGAAGGGCGACATGTACTCCCGCGCGCTGCCCGACTCGTGGGTCACGATGGTGTTGTCCAGGTCAACGGTGTGCAGCAGATCCCACACCACGCGGTAGGGGTTCATCGGCTTCTCGTCGGAGGTGAGCTTCGGCAACCACTGGGCCAGCCACGCCTCCTTCACCGACCGTATGTCGGCCTGCAGCGCGTGATTGGCCGGGCGCGGACTGCCCGCCCGCTCCTTCAGCTCGTCCAGCAACTGCCTCAGCACCAGCTTGGCGTCGCCCAGCAGCGGATAGTTGCACTTGTACTCACGGCCAATGGCGTCCTCGTCGTTGGTGAGGTGAACGAAGGTCTTGTTATCTGCGATGGGAACTGCGAAGAAGCTCTTGGTCAGGCTGGCGCCCACGCCGAACACCGTATCGGCGCCGTGCAGGTACTTGTTTACCATCGCCGTGGTGCTCGGGCCGCCGGCGCCGAGGGCCAGCGGATGGTTCTCCGGGAAGGCGCTCTTACCCGGCAGGGTCGTCATCACCGGCGCCTGCAGGAACTCTGCCAGCTCCACCAGCTCGTCGGTGGCCTCGGCGTACAGCACGCCCTGCCCGGCCTGGATCACCGGACGCTCGGCGGCCAGCAGCGCGGCGGCGGCGCGGCTCACATCCCGCGGGTCGGCCTGCTGCAGCACCTCGCGGGGCGACTCGTAGTCAAAGAGCTCCTCCGGAAGCTCGGCGGTGGCCACATCGGCAGGAATCTCCAGCAGCACCGGGCCGGGACGCCCGCTGCGCAGCTTGGTGAAGGCCCGGCGCATCATCGATGGAATGCGCTCAACCATGTTGAACTCGTCGGACCACTTGGTGATGGTCTCGTAGCTGCGGGTGGGGTAGAAGTTAGGATGGACGCCCCGCTTGTCCCGTGCCATCCCGGCGGGTAGCAGCAGGATGGGCACCGACTCGGAGTAGGCCTGGGCCACACCGCCGAAGCCATTCTCCGCACCCGGCCCATTCTGCATCATGAAGACTCCGATCTTCTTCCCGTTGGTCGCCCGGGAGTACCCGTCCACCATGTGGACTCCAGTCACTTCCTGCCGGAAGATAATCGGTCGGATCCCGGCGATGGCCGCCGCCTCCAGCAATGGCTGGTACGGCACACAGCCGATGAATTCCACGCCTTCCATGCGCAGTATGTTGGCAATAGCGGTAACTCCGTCCATTTGTCAGCCTCTCCAGTTCCCGGAACTCAAACTGATGGAAAGTCTATGGAGCGCCCAGAAGGGTGTCAAGGAAGACCGGAATCCAGGGGATGTGAGCCGAGATCAAACCCGCCCCGGAAAAGGCCACCCCAGGCGCTCCGGGACCGGTTTTGCAGTGGGTAGAACCGCCACAGTCAATCGTTACCGGCCTGGAGACCGCTGGCCGCGAGGGGGACTGTCTGCCGGTGACTGCTCCTCAGCCGGTGTTAACCCGCAACTGCCTGGCGAACACCGCCAGCAGCAGCGTGCTGCCGATCGTGAGGGCGAGGCACAGGTAGCCGATTCCCTCGTAGCCCACGCTCGCCAGCAGGGCGCCGGAAAGCCCAGCACCCAGCACTCCGCCCACGAAGTTGCCGACGCCGATGGTGCTGGCCCCCGTGGCCTTGGATTCACCCGAGTACTCCGTCGTGGCGGCGACCATCACCGGCGCGAGGACGGCCAACAACCCCGACCCTGCCGTCGCCAGCGCCACCGCAGGCCATAGCCCGAAGTCGACGGTGAAGAAGAGGAACACGCACACTCCCCCTGCGGCAGTGGTGACGGCCATCAGGGCGACCCGGTAGCTCTTCGTGGCCACGAAACCGGCGGCGTAGCTCCCTATCACCTGGGCCGCAGCGGCAATCAGCAGGGGCAGGGCCACGAACCCCACGCTCAGGTCGTAGGCCTGAATCAAATACGCGGCGAAGAAGCTGATCAAGCCCCAGTAGGCCAGGCGTTGGGTCACGATCACCGACAGGGCGACCCGGAAGAAACCCATGGAAAGCAATGACCAGTACCTGGCGAAGAACACCAGGTTCCGGGTGCGCTCCCCCCTGTCCCGGGGATACCAGAACCAGCTCAAGAGAAGCGCCGTCGCCAGCAGGATGCTCGCCAGCACGAAGGTAACCCGCCAGCCCCACAGGTCGGCGAACAGGGCCACCAGCGGAACGGTGATGGCCGAGGTCAACACTACCGTTCCCATGATCCCGCCCACGGCCTGGGCCCTCCTGGCCGGGGAAATGACATCGGACACCACCCCCACCGATGTGGGCGGTATGGTTCCGCCTCCCAGCCCGCCCAGAACTCTGAGGGCCAGGAACACTTCCATATTCGGCGCGAATGCCGACCCCAGCATTGAGATCAGGACCATCAGAATTCCAACAAGTGCCACCGGACGGCGGCCGAAGGAATCGGCCAGCGGCCCCACGGCGACGATGGAGACGGCCAATGCCGCGAATGACGCCGTGTTCAACTGCCCGGAGACCGCCACCGAGACTTCGAGCTCGGTTGCGATCTCGACCAGGAGCGCCGGGACCATCACGATCGCGGTCTGGGTGCTGAGGATGGCGAGGGAGAGGACGAAGTAGAACCAGGCCTTGTTTATCTCTTTGCCCTCTGCCTGCGCCGCTTGCGTGGTCATGAAGTCGTCAATTCCTGTTGCTGCCGGGGTGCCGCTGCCATTCTCGGCTATTCCCCGCTTCTAGCAGTCTGTCCGAGAAACAATGTTCTAAACTATATTCGTCTTTGACTAAGCAAAATACTCCGAATACTGTATAATTAGAGCCCATTAATCCCCTATCAGATTAGACAGTGGCGCTTTTCGTCTCCAAAATCTAATCTTCGGACAGGCTGCTAGCGCCCAATCCGCGCCGTCGGTCGCAACCGTCAAAACGCAGCCAGTTCCATTTATCAGGGTAAACGCATTCAATTCTATCGGCGGTGCAGGCACCCGTCATTCTATCGGCGGTGCAGGCACCCGTCATTCCCGCGAAAACGGGAATCCAGAGAGTTCCATACCGGTAAGAATCGCTACGGGCAAGGTGGCATGGACTCCCGCTTTCGCTGGAATGACCGGCCGCGTGCCCCCAAATGCGCTTCCCCAGGCTACTCCCCGCTGAAGCTCCACGCGGTGTACCGCTGCGGCGTCAGCTTGATGACGGGGTTGCCATCCAGGTCCATATCCCGGTACTGGCGATACTTCTCCCGCAGCATGGAGACGGCTCGCACCTCCTCCTCGCCATCACCGTCCAGCAGCTCGGCACGGCATGACACCAGCACATACCGGAGGGCCTCCCAGTCTTCGTCCCAGTAGTCCACGACCAGCGCGGCCTGCGGGTTCTCCAGGATGTTGCGGACGCGCCTCAGCCGGGTCGGCTCGACTGACTTGGGCTTCTGGTCCAGGACGATATAGACCGATTCACCGTCGAAGACGAAGCACACCGGGATGGCATATGGGCGCCCTGAGGAGTCCGCGGTGGCCAGCCGGCCCACCCGTGCATCGGCAAGGAATCGCGCCTGCAACTCGGTCAGAGGAGGCAAAGATTACCCCAGCCTATGTGTCGCCGGGCAGGATGCGCATGGGGTCGTCGAGGAACTCCAGGTTCTCCAGCTCCGCGTGCGCCGCCTCCGACATCGCCGCGTCGCCGTCCCTGACGCAGTCGATCAGCGCCCTGCGCGCGTGGGCCCCGCCGACCTTGCCCAGTGCGGAGATGGCAGCCAACCGCACCTCGGGATCGTCGTCCTGTAGCAAATCGACCAGGTACGGCGTCGCCTCCTGCTCGCCCAGGTCGCCGCAGGCGTGGGCTGTCTCGTAGCGCACCGCCGGGTCGTAGCTCTCGAGCTCCCGCAGAAGCGTGGGCAGCCAGATCGTATCTCCGGTGCGGCCCATGGCGTACACCGAGCTGGAACGGAGGTCGTCGTCATCGTTGTCGTGTGCCCACCGGATGTAGTCCCGCACTTCCTCGGTGTTGAAAGGCGCGATCGCCTCCAGGCACCTTCGACGCACTTCCAGGTCCTCGATCTCGTCCTCGAGAAAGTCCATCAGCACACGGTAGATCAGTGCTCGGTCCTGGGTCTGGACCTTTCCCTCCAGCGCCAGCACCGGGAACTTACCGAGGGCCAGCGCGGCGGCGGCCCTGACCCGTGGGCCCCGTTCCGACCGCAGCAACTCCACCAGTTCCGTGATGAGCCAGCGGTCTTCCTGCTCCCACAGCCCTTCTATTCCCAGCTGCGCCAGCCGGTCATCTTCATCCCTCAGGCAATTCCGGAAAATCGAGGTGAAGTCCAGCTCGAGGTTCTCCTCGGCCTGCTCCACCATTGCGGTCAGCACTTCGCGCCTCTCTTCGTCCCCCAGCGTGGAGAGGAAGCGGTCGAACTCCGCCACTTCCGAGGGAGAGGGGTCCGATGCCTCGTGGAAGGGAGCGTCCGAAAGGGGCTCCGACTCATCGGCAACGGCTTTTATGAACACATCAATGGCCATGTCTAACCAAGTGTAGCACGGCGCAATGAGGCCATGGCCGGGGGCAGTTCCTCCAGCAAGTCGGAAGCCGCGAGACCTGCTTGGCCGATGCGATTGGTGACCGCCTCCCCGGCGGCGGCGTGCAGGTACACCCCGACCGCGGCGGCATCAGCGGGCGGCAGCCCCTGCGCCAGCAGCGACACGATGACCCCGCTCAGCACATCGCCAGTGCCTCCCGTGGCCAGGCCGGGATTGGCGAAGGGAGCGATCCGCACCGGCTCGCTGGGACTGGCGATCACCGTGTGCGCCCCCTTCAGCACCACCGTTGCTCCCCATCGTTCCGCCCACTCACGGGCGACTCCCAAACGGTCCGCCTGTATCTCCGAAACCGGCAACCCCGTAAGCGTCGACATCTCCCCCGGATGGGGCGTCAGCACCAGAGGAAACTCGACCAGCTCGTGCCATCCCTCGATACCGGAAAGGTTGTTCAACCCGTCGGCGTCAATCAAGACCGGAATTCCGGGCGGAACCGCACCCCGCTCGGCTTGCGCGGTCACACTCCGCTCATCCTGAGCCGACACACCCCGCTCATCCTGAGCCGACACACCCCGCTCATCCTGAGCCTGTCGAAGGGCGCCGGAAAGCAGCTCTCTCAGAAACTCCGTCGTCCCATCGGACCAGCCCATGCCGCACCCGGCAAGCACAGCAGTGAATCGCCGGTCGGACTTCCCAACGACCTCAGCCGCCGACGGATCGATTCGCCCGTCCGCATCTTCCGGGAGAGGCAGGTGTATAGCCTCGGCTCCTTTCGCCGCCGCGATTGGGTACACGCCCAGGGGACTCGCCAGCGTAGTCAGCCCGACGCCCGTGCGCACGGACGCCTGCGACGCCAGCCACGCCGCTCCAACATAGTGGCGCGAACCGGCGATGACCAGCGCATGGCCATAGGTGCCCTTGTGCGAGTTCAGGGTGCGGACAGGAAGTCGCGACGCCACCCAGTCCGGCGTCAGCATCTCCACACCCACGGCGCGTTCCTCAGCCAGACCCGGCGGCACTCCGATGTCCAGGACCCGCAGGCGTCCCACACGCTCGACACCGGGGAAGGTCAACAGTCCGACCTTCGGATAGCCCAGCGCCAGCGTGACATCGAACCGGGGACACGCCGGATCAACCTCGCCGGTATCGGCATTCAGCCCGGTGGGAAGGTCGAGGGCCATCAGCAAGGGCGGATTCCGCGATTCGCGAGTCTTCTGGAGAAGCAACATCGCATCCCCGACCGGCCCGGTCAGCGGCCGTGAGCGCCCGGTACCCAGCACCGCGTCAATGACCATACGCGATCGGCCGATCAGCCGCTCCAGCGTGTCGCAATCAGGCCCAGCGACGATTTCGACATCGTAGCGCCGCGCCATATCCAGCTTGGGATCAACCTCGGGCCGCCGCGTCAGCAGGCAGCAGACAACCTCTGCGCCCCAGCGCTGCAGATGCCGCGCCGCCACCAGCCCGTCGGCGCCGTTGTTGCCCGGCCCCGCCAGCACGACGATGCGGGCTCCGGCGACGCCGCCCAGTTCATCCCGCGCCGCCCGGGCCACTGCCAGCCCGGCGTTCTCCATCAGCGTGTCGGTGCTGACCCCGGCCCCCTCCGAAGCCTGCTCTATGGCCGCCATCTGCGCCGCGGTTACGACTTTCATGGAGTGCCTCGGCACGTCCCGTTCAGAAATCGTCCTCCAGCCCATTTCCAAATGCGGCTTCGACCACTTCGGGGGGAAGAACTACTCCATGTTTCTTTAGAACTTTTTGTATTCGTTCCTGTTCTTTTTCCCTCGCTCGTTTGACCATCCGGGCCTTCTGCGCTTCTCGAATTGCCTTTGCGGTCTCAAACATTTTCCTCACCCCATCGAACAGGAATGCCAAAGGTACGATGGTAGACCAGTAGAGGTCAACGGTTGCCGTCTCGAACCACTGGTACGGCCAGAATTCGCTTCCTTCGAACCGTTTGAGTATTACGAGGCAGACGATGCCCGTCAAAGTGAAGCCGGCTGCCTGCCATCCAACACCGCGGTTTACGAATGCTTCCGGCACCTGAGAACCCGTTTCTCTCATTATACTTTCATGGACCTATCCCGGTTCCTCGCTGCGGGCGACCACAAAGGCGACGGACCACCACTCTAATCTAATGCGCCGGTCAGGCGTCGCTTTCTGATTTGTCTCCAAAGACAGCTTTAGCTACCTCCGGAGAAAGAGCAACGCCGTGCTTCTCCAGAACTTTCTTTATCCGCTTGCGCTCTCTTTCAAGCATCTTCACCTTCTGCGCTTCGCGAATGGCCTTTGCGCTCTCAAACATTTTTCTCACCCCATCGAACAGGAATGCCAAAGGTACGATGGTAGACCAGTAGAGGTCAACGGTTGCCGTCTCGAACCACTGGTACGGCCAGAATTCGTTTCCTTCGAACCGTTTGAGTATTACGAGGCAGACGATGCCCGTCAAAGTGAAGCCGGCTGCCTGCCATCCAACACCACGGTTTACGAATGCTTCCGGCACTTGAGAACCCTGTTCCCTCATTATACTTTCATGGACCTACCCCGGTTCCTCGCTGCGGGCTACCACGAAGGCGACGGACTGCTCGCGACCGTCCGACATGCTGACCGAGATCTCCACCACGCCCAGTCGCTCGGCGCGGGCCTTGGCGCGGCCGTGCAGCAGGATGCTGGGGGCGCCGCTGGGGGCCCGGGCCACCTCGATGTCCTTCCAGCCCACGCCCCGGACGCCGGTGCCCAGCGCCTTCATCGTCGCTTCCTTGGCGGCGAAACGGGACGCCAGCTTGGAAGGGCGACGGCGGCAATACTCCAGCTCGCCGGCCGTGAAGATGCGATGCAGGAACCGCTCGCCGAAGCGCTCCAGCACTCCGGCTATCCGGTCGATCTCAATGATGTCAACGCCGGTGGAAAGCATGGCTGTTGGCGGAACTCCGTAGTTCCCTGCGCACTCGAATACTTCCCTCTCCCAGAGGGAGAGGGTCAGGGTGAGGGCGTCCCGGCTGTGTGGCCCCCGGTGGTGGCGGGACCGGCCTGACTTCTGCCTAGTCCGGTATGTGCCCGGCGATGCCCAGCCGGTCCAGGATCCTCGAAACCGAGTAGCTGCGGTTCAGCACATAGAAGTGGACGCCCGGGACTCCGGCCTCCCACAATCCCTGCACCTGCCGTGCCGCGTAATCGATGCCCAGCTCGCGCACGCTTTCGTCGTCATCGCCCAGGCGGTCCAGCTCGGCGTCGAGGTCCTCCGGAATCTTCGAACCGCACAGCGAGGTGAAGCGCCGGATCTGGGGGCCGCTCAGCACCGGCAGGATGCCAGGCACCACGGGAACGCCGATTCCGGCGGCAGCAGCCCGGTCGGCGAAGTCAAAGTAGTCGTTGTTGTCGAAGAAGAGCTGGGTGATAAGGAAGTCGGCCCCGTTGTCCACCTTCAGCTTGGCGTACTCCAGATCATCATCCAGGCTCACCGCCTCGGTATGGCCCTCGGGGTAACAGGCGGCGGCGATGCCGAACTCGTAGTTGGCCCTGATGTGGCTCACCAGCTCCGAGGCGTGGCTGAGTCCCCCTTCTGTGACCGTGAACTCCTGCTCTCCCCGTGGGGGATCCCCGCGGAGTGCGATCACATTCTCGATGCCCGCTCCTTCCAGCCTCCGCAGTACTTCGTCCAGCTCGTCTACGGTCTGACCGGCGCAGGTGAGGTGCGCCATCACCTCGACGCCCGCCGACTCCTTGGCACTGATGGTGATGTCCTCGGTGAACTGCCGGGTCGAACCGCCCGCGCCGTAGGTCACCGAGATGAAGTCCGGGCTGTATCCGGCGGTCAATTCCGCAACGGTGTCGAGCACGGCGGGAATACCGTCTGCATTTCGTGGCGGAAAGAATTCAAATGATATGGTGCGCCCCTTCTGGAGCATTTCGCGTATCTTCAAAACCTGTAAATTGTTCCTCCGTTTTTCTATTCACCCCCATCCACTCGCACAAACGTCAAGGCGGAACGCCCACACCACTACCCTCTCCCAGCGGGAGAGGGAAATCGGGGGCGCCCTTTCAGAACTGAGGCGTGCGTTTCTCCACGAACGCCTGCACTCCCTCGGCCGGGTGGCCCGAGGTGGCGACATACTGCGCGAAGGCCATCTGCTCGACGGCCGAGCCGTCGCGCACCGTCAGGTCGCGGCCCTGGTGCGTCACCTGCTTGATCCAGCCGAGGCCGGGGCGGCTCTTGCCTCGCAGCGGGGCCACCAGTTTCTCCAGCTCTTCGTCCATTTCCTCCAGCGGCGCCGAGCGCAGGGCCAGGCCCCACTCGACGGCCTCGGGACCGCTCAGCCAACGGCCCGTGGTCAGCAGTTCCATCGCCCGCTGCGGTCCCACCAGACGAGGCAGCCGGATGGTCGAGCCGCCCCCGGGCATCAGGCCGAAGTTCACATGCTGGTCGCCGATGCGTGCGTTGTCGGCCACCAGGGCCATGTCGCAGGCCATCATCAGCTCCAGCCCTCCAGCCAACGCGAACCCATGCACCACGGCGATCACCGGGATGGGCATGTCCTCCACTTGGAAGATGACTTCGTTGATCTCGGTCAGGTAATGCCGCAGCGACTCCGGGCTCTGGAAGGCATCCTGGAAATACTTCAGGTCCGCACCGGCGCAGAAGCACCGGCCCTCTCCCCGCAGCACCATGGCCTTCACCGAATCGTCTCCGGCGACATCCGTCAGCGCCGCCGACAGATCGGTTACCAGTTCGCGGCCCAGCGCATTCATGGCGTCGGGGCGGTTCATGAGGACGGTCGCGATGCCATCCTCTATTGACAGCTTCACATTGGCGTAGTCCAAAACAACTCCAGTGATATCTTGATATGCCTTATACTATACCCGACTTGGTGCACTCTGCGCTGAATGAGGGACTCATCGAGGGCTCCGGCAGTTTCACCCTGGGTGTCCGCGTACAGCCCCGCGCGTCGCGCAATCGCATCGGCGAGTACCGGGACGGCGCGCTGCGGGTCAGCGTAACCGCGCCTCCGCAGGATGGCCGGGCCAACGCCGCCGTGCTGGAGGTGATGGCCGACACACTGGGCGTAGCAAAGTCCCGCATCAGCATCGTTCGCGGCCACGCGTCCCGTGACAAGGTGATCGCCGTAGAGGGCCTGACGGCAAATGAAATTATGCAGCGGCTGGGCATCGGCGCACAATCGCCGGGGATTGCACCCTCACCCTGACCCTCTCCCTTGGGGAAGAGGGGATTGTGGGAGCGAGATTCGCATATGCAGTACATGAACTTCGGGTGGGTGCTTGACAACGAGGTGGCCGGGTCGCAGGGGCCGGTCAGCGTACAGGACCTGTTCTTCCTCTACGAGCAGGGCATCCGGGCCGTGATCCGCATGGAGGAGCGCACCATACCTGCCGACACTGGCGGCCATGTCGACATAATCGACATGTTCATGCCGGTAACCGACTTCACTGCCCCGGCCCAGGAGCAGATCGACCAGATGGTCAAGTTCATCGACGAGCAGGCGGTCTGGAACGACCGGCCGGTCGTCGTGTCCTGCTACGCCGGCATCGGCCGCACCGGCACCGTGCTGGCCTGCTATCTCGTCAGTTGCGGCTCCACACCCGCCGACGCCATCATCGAGGTTCGCCGTCGCCGCCCCGGCTCCATCCAGACCCCGGAGCAGGAGGCCGCCGTCTTCGAGTATGCCCGGCGCCACAACGCAGGAGACTCCGGTTAGCTGACCACACTTCCCCCACTCCGCCTGACACCCCTGTAAGGAGTTCCCCATGGCCGATTCGCCGACACCCCTCGAAATACCCGCGGAGATTCTTGCGGAGATTTACCGAGAGGCACGCAGGTCGTTCCCCTTCGAGTGCTGCGGCTGGCTCGCCGGCCCCGCTGGAGACCCGGCGGTCGACACGGTCCGGCCCTGCGAGAACGCCCAGGACTCGGGGACTCACCCGACCCAAGCGGCCCGCGGCGCCGAGACGGCCTATGTCATAACCGGCAACGACCTGCTGTCCCTGAACCAGAGCATCGATAGCGACACGCCCGCCAAGGTAATCTTCCACTCCCACCCCAACGGCCGGGCCTACTTCTCACCCACCGACCGCGAGGTCGCCACCAGCCCCTGGGGCGACGGCCCAGCCTACCCGGTGCAGCAACTCGTGGTGGGCATAACGGAAACCCAGGTGGTCGAGGCGGCGCTGTTCGCATGGTCCGACGAGGAGGAGGGTTTCGTGCAGATAGCCAGCTACAAGGGCGCGGCGGTGTAGTGGCTATCGGCCGTCGCCGCCTAATGCGAGGGCCTCTGCATCGCTGATGTAGTCGATGATCTCACGGATGCGGCGCTCGGTATCCGGGGAGGCGCATCGGGTTTGGTTCGCCTTCACCGCAGGAGGGTAACTATCATCTCCAAAACCTGTTCCACCACTCGGGGCGTCGTTTGGGTAGCCAGTCCTGCCTGCCTCGCGCGCCAGTCCATGCTCTTTACGTGGTCAGACAGCACCACGCCCGTGATTTCGCCTCCCTGGGGAAGAGGAACCTCAAAGGGGTAACCCTTTGCTGCCGTGGTTACCGGGCAGAAAAGGGCCAGGCCCGTCCTGTCGTTGTAGCTTCTGGGACTGAGGACCAGGGCAGGGCGGCGGCCTGCTTGCTCGTGCCCAGCCTGCGGACTGAAGTTCATCCAGACGATGTCGCCCCTGCCGGGAACATAGGACGAGGTCACCAAAGTTCCTTGCCTTGAGCTGAGCCAGTGTCCCATTCGGAATGCAGGTTTTCTGCGGTGACTCGGGACAGTAGTTCATCCAGGTCGTAGGCCTTTTTGGTTAGCGTCAGGCGTTCACCGTCAGTGGCCATCTCTATCGCCGATCCCGCCTGAACGCCCCACTCTTCTGCCAAGGGCTTTGGTATCCGGACTGCCAGGCTGGTACCCCACTGGGCTATATGCGATTGTGTTCCCACGGGCGATCCTCACCAACATAGAGATTTATAATACATATATTGCTGGGGCCGTGCTATCCAGCAAGTGAGCCAGCCTGGTCTAGGGGCTATCGGCCGTCGCCGCCGAACGCGAGGGCCTCGGCGTCGGTGATGTAGTCGATGGTCTCTCGGATGCGGCTCTCAATTTCTTCCTGATAAGTGAGAATTCCCGAGTAAAAGCAGTCGCCATGCAAACGGGACTGGCGAGAATAGTATCTTCCTACCAGGCTCTTAGCTTCGGGTTCTTCACGGGCAAGGGCATCCAGGCGACCTGACGTCTCCGGGGTTTTTGCCGGCTCTTCGCCTGTCTTGGCAAGGATCAGCGCGTTGGTCGCCCTCAGCGTAGCGCACCAAGCCTTCTCCGCGGCGTCCCGGATGTCTCCTTCGTCCCAACGCTCCAGAGCACTGTCGTACATCACGTAGGCATCTGCGAAAATCTCTCTTGCCTGGTCGGTCGCTACCAAAGCGTACAGCCCCTCACCCAAAGAATGGAACCGATTCAGTCAATTCTATCTCATCGGTGCGACTGATCCCGCGTCGGGGTCGGCCATACGGTTCACGCCCTCTCTGACTCGCCGGCGCTTTCAGTTATAGTCCTCATCGCCGCCGCCCGGTGGAGTAGTGGCAACTCGCCCAAGTAGCCCGCGGCAACGCTTGGGAGTCTCAGGTTTGACTCCTGGCCGGGCTGTACCTCCCTCGGCAGAGGGGGTGCAATGCGCCCGGTCCTACCTACCCGCTAATGCGCGCTATCCCCCAGTAAGAACACCAGCACGCTGGCCCCGACATACAGACCGATGATCGCCAGTGCCTCCCAGGTAAAGAACCTGTTGGGCCGCCCTCGCCCCCGCCGGAGTACCGAGACCAGCACCACCGCCGTCATCAGTATCGCTATGGCCGCCGTTAGCGTGTGTATGGGAGAGATGGCGGCCGGAGACCACAGGGGTGCGCCCACGAGCGCCACATCATCCATGAACAGGATGAACCCCATATTGAACAGATTGCTTCCCAGCACGCCGGTGATAGCCAGCTCCGGGGCGTTGATGCGTATGGCGGCAAATGACGCCGCCAGTTCTGGCAGTGAGGTGCTGAAGGCCAGGAACTGGGTGCCGAAGAAGCTGGCATTCCAGCCCATTTTTTCGGTTGTAGTTTCAGCGACTATGGACAGCCAGATGGCCGCGCCTATGATCAGTACCGCAGATATGGCATAGATGACCAGCGTCTTGGCCATGCTCTCTTTGGCGTAGTCCTCTCCCTCGTCCCCTTCCTCAGCGACGCCTGACGCGACATAGTCTCCGTCGTCAGATTCTCTCTGCTCGAATCTGTAAAGCATGAACATGGCGAACAGAAACACCACCAGGATGACGCCGCTCGCCGGGCTGACGCTCCATGAATCCATGGCGGTCGTTTGCCCATGGATCAGCATGGCGGTGGCGGCTAGGGCGATGACCAGTATGCCCAGGGACCCAACAAGCACGGCGGCGATGCTGACACTGCCCAGGATAGGCCCGTTACGCCAGTAGAGGTCCAACAGTCCGATTATCAGCAGGTTGAACAGGTTGCTGCCGAAGGCGTCGCCCACGGCCAGGTCGGGATTGTCCGCCAAGGTGATGGAGCTGACTCCGACGCCCAACTCTGGCAGAGATGTGGCTGTGGCCAGCAGCACGACGCCGATGAAGGCCCGGCCGAGACCGGTCTTGAAGGCGATGACGTCCGCCGACTTGGCCAGGAAGTTGGATGCTCCCAGGATGACGATGGCTGCACCGGCGAGCATGAGCCACAGAACGGGAAGGGGAATTGCTTCCATTACAAGTCCTGTTCACTCCGGCCCACAGGCTGGATGGTCTGGGTATTTGTCCGAAGACCTGTAGCGGGCCCAAACCCGTCATTCCTGCGAAAGCAGGAATCCAGTGGGCTTGCCCACCCATTGGTGGCTGGCACCCGTCTTGGCGTGATACGAGTTGGTCTGTTGACCTCAAGACCGGGATTCGACATTCGCGATTTCACGCCTAACCGCCGATGGCCGCGACGATCCGGTCGCCAATCTCCACCGTGCCAACCGAGCTGCCGCCGCCCGCGATGTCGGCGGTGCGCATGCCGCCCTCCAGCGTCTGCTCCACTGCCAGCTCCACTGCGGCGGCCTCCTCGGTCAGCCCCAGCGAGTAGCGCAGCATCATGGCCATGCTCAGGATGGAGCCGATGGGGTTGGCGATGCCCTTGCCCGCGATGTCCGGGGCCGTACCGTGAATCGGCTCGTACATTCCCACCGACGGCTGGCCCTCCACCGGCACACCGGCCAGGCTGGCCGAGGGCAGCATACCCATTGACGCCCCCAGCACCGACGCCTCGTCGGTCAGAATGTCGCCGAAGGTGTTCTCGGCCACAATCACATCAAACCGGGACGGTACCTGGATCAGCTGCATGGCGCAGGCGTCCACCAGCACATGCTCCAGCTCCACATCCGGGTACTCCTCGCCCAGCCGCGTCGCCACCGTGCGCCACAGCCGCGAGCATTCCAGCACATTGGCCTTGTCCACCGAGGTCAGCTTGTTGCGGCGTCCCCGGGCCAGTTCGAACCCGACACGCAGCACCCGCTCTATCTCGCCCTCGGTGTAGCGCATGGTGTCCTCGGCGATGATGCCGCCGGGCGTCTCCCGCCGTCCCCGGGGCTCGGCGTAGTACAGCCCCCCGGTGAGCTCCCGCACCACCACCATGTCCACGCCCTCGAGGGCCGAGGCCTTCAGCGGACTGGCGTCGGCCAGCCAGGGGTAGACCTTCACCGGCCTGATATTGGCGAAGACGCCCATGTGGGCCCGGATGTCCAGCAGGCCCTGCTCCGGGCGCACCGTGGCGTTGGGGTCGTCCCACTTGGGACCGCCCACTGCGCCGAACAGCACCGCGTCGTTATCGCTGGCCATCGCCCGCACCTCGTCGGTGAAGGGGATGCCGTGCTTGTCGATGGATATCCCGCCGATGTCGCCGTAAGAAAGCTCGAACGAGTGCCCGAACGCCGACCCGACGGCCTCCATCGCCCGGACGCCCTGGTCCGTAACCTCCGGCCCGATCCCATCGCCGCCCATGACCGCAATCTTGAACTCCAAGGCCAATCCTCCCAAAGCAAAAACCGGCAACAGTATACCAAGTCAGGGGAGGGGGTGGGGGGGCTTGGGTCTGCGTCATGGATATGCCATCAGGAATCAATCGTCCGGAAATCCCACTAACCGAGTCTGGCCGCTTTCGGAAATATTCGCGCAAGGGCGAACTGTACGCATCCCTATTTGGAAGAACTATGAATCCTGTGGTAGAATTAGCGCAGTGACAACTGAATATCTAACCGTCAGATTTTGGCAAGAGTGGTAAGCAACTACAGTAGACAGGCCAGTATGATACTACACTACTGAGGCCATACCGATGAAAGACTACGTAAAGGAACTTATGGAGACCTGGACCAACCACGGAGAGCAAACGGCTTATTCTCGTATCCGGGAACTGCTTCACGAAGTCCGAAATGACGTCGTCCGTCTCCGAAAACAAGAAGAGGCAATCCAAGCACTGGGGCAAGTGCTTCGCGACCACCCAGACGTAGACGCTTCAGCCGACCCCATAGATGTTCCTGACGGCCTTGAGCCAATTGAGCCGTCTGAGAGGTCCCGGTTCATCATTGAGGCAGCGGCCGAGATTTACGAAGATAATCTAAACGACAATTTCAGGGGAGCCGAGCCAGCTTTCATTAGGGCACAGGACGTCCTTGACCTGCTAAGGAGAAGAGGACTAGATCTAGGAGTTCAACAACCCCTAGCAGTAATCGGAACTGTCCTTTCTAGTGCGGACGGATTTCATCGTATCGCAAGGAATACTTTTCAGTTTCATCAGGAGGAAAGGTTAAGTCCGCCTCCGTACGATGAAACGGCTGATTTGCCCTTTTAAGGGAATAGGCGCAGGCATCTCACTGCCTACGCCTATTTTTGTGCCGAGGTGGCGAAAATGGCAAACGCAGGGGATTCGCAATCCCCCGGCGAAATCGCTTTGCGGGTTCGAGTCCCGCCCTCGGCACCACCATTCTATCAGAGTAAACAGTTACCTTAACCTTGTCCGCGAATGAGTAGGGCATCGAGAGATTTGAGCATTGGTCATTTCAAGCTCATTTCCGGGCCATTTCATATTTTCGTATCTATTTCACGGCGTCGGCGATCTTTCGTTTCCGTTTCATTTCCGGTTCGTTTCCCGTTCAGGCCCAACTCGCAGCCTTACCGGACCTCCATGTCAATCAGTCCAAATTGCCATCCATACCAGCCGCCCATAGAATAGGGTCAAGGTAAACACCCATGACCACCATCAACAGCCAGGAAGACTTGCTCCGCGCGCTCCGGGAGAACCCGGAGTGGAAGGAGGCCGTGCGCGCCCTGATCCTGGGTGAGGAGTTGCTGCAGCTTCCGGCCAGGTTCAACGCCTTCGTCGACGAGCAGCGGCAGGCCAACAAGCGCATCGAATCCGACATCTCGGACCTCAAGACTGATGTGAAGGAGTTGAAGGCAGGCCAGGCGCAACTCGAGGCAGGCCAGCAAAGGATTGAGACTCGAATGGACCGGCAGGAATACGACAACTCGACCTTGAAGAACCTTTTCATCAGCTTCGAAGTCCGAAGGTCTGCAGAACTATTCCCTCTCGACCTGGGTCTCGATTATGTTCGCACCCTCACTGGGAACGAACTGGACCGCATGATCAGGGTCGCTCGCCCTGACCTGCCCCTGAACGAAAGACGGAGTTTCTGCAGGGCGGATTTGGTTGTAGAGGCGAAGGACGAGTCCGGCACTGTCTACATTGCCATGGAGGCCTCGTACACCGGCGACCTGCGCGATTCCGGCCGCGCCCAACGGAACGCCCGATTCCTCACCGAGTTCACCGGCCACCGAGCCATACCCGTCGTCGCCAGCGTCCGCAATATCAACGAAGTGTCAGCCCTGGTAGACTCCGGCACCGTCTACTGGTACGAACTGGAAGACCGCTATACCCCCACCGCGTAGCCGGTTCTGTACCTGGCATCCCTCTCACCGGGGGGGCATCCCTCTCAAAGAAAATGCTCCCCCTCCCGCGCACTGGAGGGGGAGCCGAAGGAAGCCCGTCGCGGGCCTCCTCACCACATCCACACATCCGCCCTTTACGCCGCCAGCGCCACCGGCATCCGCTCCCTGTCGCCGCCGGGGCCGTCCGGGTTGGCCCTCCAGGTAGACCCGTCCGGGTACACCACCAGCACCGGCCGCTTGGTGTGCTCCAGCAGCGTCTTGAGGCTGTAGCCCCTCAGCCGATCGAACAGTCCCGGGTTCACCAGCGTCGCCGGAATCAGGATCAGGTCCGCGTCCTCACGCTCCGCCCACTCCGCCAGGTGCCTGAACCCGTGGGCCGTCGGCAGAATGGCCTGTGCCCCCGCACCCCGCGCCCTTATGACCTCCATCTGCTTGGCCACCGGCGAGCGTCCCAGCCGCCGCAGCTCCGGCTCGCCGAGCGTCCGGATCCACTGCCGCCGGTTCTCCTCCGGGTACGGGCTGACCAGGAACGACGCCGCCGAACTCTCGAACAGCACCACCTCACCTCCGTCGGCGGCCGCCAGCCCTGACGCGCAGGTGCGCACTGCAGCGTACTCCGGAGTATCGTCCAGGCTGGTCACCGCCAGCACCTTCCGCACCACACCTTCCGCCTCCAGATCGCAGGATCTCGCCACCCGTGCCCGCACCGACTCCAGGTGCGCGATGATGCCGTGCACCACCCGGCAGTCGTTGGTGATGAAGCCCCGGAACTGCTTTCCGGGGGCGGAGATTCCACCCACCCCGAACATCTTCTCCGGCGAGGTCTCCCATCCCACGAACGCGATGGGCGTGGGATGGGACGACACCAGGAACCACTGGTTCTCCAGGGGCCGCGTGTCCCGCGGCAACGGCGTCCAGACACCCTTCAACCCCTCCGGCGCCTCTTCAATCGGGCACTGCCCGAACGCCAGTACTTTCACACCCGCCCGCGCCAGCCGCCGGTACTGCTTGGCCTCGCCAAACAGCTTGTCCGCCGTCTGGAATCCCACATACAGGTCGGCGCCCCTGGGATCATCCCTGATTTCACGCTCGATCTCGCGACTGAAGTCCAGCATCTCAGCGGCGTCGCTGAGAAACCGGAACCCCTCGACCGGGGTGCCACCCGCCCGCAGCTCCTTGTCCATCCGCTCGATCAGCCCCTCGACTCCACTGAAGTCTCGAAGCAGAATGTCGCTTTCGGTAATCGTCCAATTCATTGCCCCACCTCCCGTCCCTCACGGGGCGTATATCTATATTGCTCAATATCAAATATATATCATTGACAAATAGCATATCAATAAGATTGTAGATAATATATATTTCCTTTATGAATTCTTCACATTCCCACAACTCAACTACGAAAACGCGGAAGAAGAGGGAAAGGAGGGGAACGACCAGCCACAACGAGGGACCAGGAAACTATCTCAAGAGTCCCCTAACCCAGAGGGGGAGGGGGGGTGAACAGGTCGGGCAGAGACGCCGCCCGAACAGTTCCCGCCGACCCTGAGACAGTATCCAAAAAGGACGCAGTGGTACCAAGCGAGCCAGGGGAACCCAAGAGGCCATCGTGGCCGAAAACTAACCGGGGAGCACGCTACAGCGCCGGACTACACCGTCGGCTCTCCGATCCCGCCACGCTCGATGGGCACGGCCTCGTCCTCCCCAGGCCAAGGCGGCGTCGTGTGGCACAGGAACCGCAGCTCCCCGTCCGGCCCCGCGGCGAACTGGAAGCGCCACCCCGTCGGGATCACCAGCACGTCGCCTGCCGACACCTCCACCGCAGGAGCGGAAGCCGCGTCGGCGTCCGGCGGGCAACGCCAGACCCGCCCACGGCCCTCGAGGATATACCAGGTCTCCTCGACCGTTCGGTGGTACACCGGCCGCGACACCTGCCCGGCCGGTAGCGCCACCTCAACCGTGCTGCTCTTCGTGGCGCCGGTCCTCTCGTCGGCCAGCAGCCGTATCGCCGACCCGTCCGGAGCGTACACATCCGGCTCCCGTGGCCGCCGGCGAACAAGGGGAATTAGTGATTCATAGGACATTTATTACATCTACCTAACTTCAATAATTTACCTTAATTTACCAATACGACCCTATATCGAATACGGCGGACTGTTTTTTGAAGTGTACTTCGCACTACCCTTTCTCCCCCACCCCTTCGACAGGCTCAGGACAGGCCTAACCCTCCCCCTCAAGGGAGAGGGAACTTTCGATTCACCCCGTCGCCGTCAGCCCTTCTCCCAGTACATTCCAGTAGGGCACCGCAAACACCATCAGCACAACCACTGCCACGATGGTCATGACAATACCGGTGCGCAGGACTTCAGGAGACGAGATGTCCGCGCGCTGGTAGATGAACACACTTCCTGCAGCAGCCGCAGGGTAGTACACCACCGAGTCCCCGATGATCACAACCGCCAGCCCGCACACCATCGGGTTGAGGCCCAGCGACGCCCCGGTAGACATCGCCACCGGTATGATGAACGCTAGGTACCCGGCGATGTTGGGCATCACGAACCGGACCGCCGCGGCCGCCCCCGCCATCGACAGCAGCAGGAGCCACGGCGAGTCCCCTATGCCTCCGGCCGCTGAAACCAGCGTGCCTGCGAACCACGCAGCCGCCCCGCTCTCCACCAGCGCGCTGGACAGCGAAAGCGAGGTGGCGATGATGAAGAAGTTGCTCCAACCCAGGTTCTGCTCGAACACCCGCCACGAAAGCAGCCCGACTCCGGGCAGGAGGATGGCCACCATTGCGATCAGCGCCGGCACTGCCGGCGACAGTCCGTGGGCAAAGTCCGTGAACCACAGCAGCGCCACACCCGACGCGATCAGCCCCGCCTTCACTTCCGGAGCGGTGAAGGCCCCGGCGCTCTGTTCTGCCTCGTCGCTTTCCACGGGTCTCGGAAGCGCAGAGAATCCCGATCGGTACATCAGGAAAACCGCCACCCCTCCCACCACCAGGATCAGCCAGAAGGGCAGCGCCATCAGCACGAACCAGCTGGTCCAGGAGAAGTCGCCAATGAGAGCGGACGCCACGATGGGAGTGATCCCTCCGGCCAGAAGAGCGGTGGAGCCCAGCCGGTTGAGCGACCCCATCGCCATCATCACACCCTTGTTCAGCGGGTGCTCTCTCTTGATGTTCCACCGCCCCATCACCTCTTCGTAGACATGCACGAGAATCGCGCCCCGCGTCGAAGCCGACGGCAATGCGAAGGTGAAGGCCGCGAAGGAAACCAGCATCTGGACATAGAGCGCCCGTGGGCTACCTCTTGCCAGCCGGGCCAGGTACCCAGCCAGCCGGTTCGCCAGCCCTGACTGCTGCACCCCCAGGCCCAGCGTCAGCACCCCCACCAGGAAGTAGGGGACCGGCTGTGAAAACCCGTACAATGCCGCTTCGATGTCCGGCACCGCCCTCAGCAGCGTCAGCAGGATGACGCCCACTACACCCGTGACTGCCAGCGGCAGCGCCCCCGTGGCCCAGAACCCCACGGCCAGCGCCATGACAGCCAGGGCCCGCTGCCCCTCGCCGGACAGCCCCTCCGGCGCTGCGGCAAACAGCACCGCCACTGAGGCCAGCAGCGGCAGCCCGAACTTCACCGCCACAACGCCCGGCCGGTCGCCAAGGGCCTTCGATAAGCCTGTACGCTCGTACACTGTCATCCCAGACTATGCTTCGTCCCGCCGAACAATTCCAACTACGGAGCCCCCGTCAGAGGCAAGGCCGTCGATCCATCACAGGATTCCCCGAACCGTCATTCCTGCTATCGCAGGAATCCGGAGCTCCTGTCCCGCCTGGCTACCAACGAATCCCCGGAACCCAAACTTCTTCCTTTCCCTGCACCTGTCATTGGCGACAAATTGGTGCAGCGTCCTCAGACTCGACCACCTGATGAGCAACCCCGCCCTCTCCTGAGTTCGGAGCCGAGCGCCGATGGCCCCCACGGTGGTGACCGTAGCGAAAGCCCCCGACAGCCACTCTGTTCGACATGTCCCGCCAAATGGCAAGACCCCCGGAGGCCGCCCCGGGGGTCCTGCCTGTGCTTGCGGCTTCGGCGACGGTCAGGAAACCGCGGGCTTCCGTCCCTTGCGGCTGAGGAAGTCGCTGAACCCTTCCTCCACGGTCAGGCCCCGGAAGCGGCCCTGCCGTCCCTCGATCTCCGTCCGGAACTGCTCCTCCAGCGAGTTGCCGGTGTGCTCGATCAGCAATTGCTTGATGTTGTTCACGCCCTCGGGACGGTTCTTGGCGATCCCTGCCGCCACCTCGACGGTTTTCTCCATCAGGTTCTCAGACGGCACCAGGTGGTTGATCAGCCCGATGTGGTACGCCTCGTCGGCAAACACTTCCCGGCCGCTGTACAGCAGCTCCTTGGCCTTGCCCCAGCCCACCAGTGTCGGGAGGCTCCAGGTTGCGTTCAGCTGCCCGTAGTTGACGGCGAGGAAGCGGAAGCTGCTCTTCTCGCAGCCGATCAGGAAGTCCAGGCTTGTCGCCATGACCGTGCCGCCGCCGTAGCACAGCCCGTTGACCGCGCCGATCAGTGGCTTGCTGCAGGTGGCCATGTGCCAGGTGTAATTGGCTCGCTCGGCGGCGCCGGCGTCCCTCTGCTCCTGGGAAAACTCGCGGTTCTCGTGGATGTCCGCCCCTGCGGAGAACGCCCGCTCCCCGGCCCCGGTGATGACCACCGCGCCGATGCCGTCGTCCGCCTCCGCCTCGGTCAGGAACTCGTCCAGCTCCCGCACCAGCTTCAGGTTCAGCGCGTTCAGCACCTCCGGCCGGTTCAGGGTAACGATCGCAACCCGGTCTACCTGGTCGGTCGAAATAACCTCAAAAGCCATATCAGCCCAGACTCCTCAGCCGCCCGCAGGAAAGGGCGCGGCATGTTTTACTCATTCACAGCGTCGCAGTGCACTGCCACAGACAACCTCATAAATAAAGCACAACCACCAGCGCAATGCAAACGCTCAGACTGAACACTTATCTACAGTGCAGGAAGTCGAGAATTGACCCGGTTCCGTGAAGACAACTCAGTCCCTTCGGGGCCTGAACAGCACATGAATCGCAAAGGCCCTCCTGTCGGAGTTGGGTGCGCTCTCAAATGCATCGATTGCGTCCTCGGTTTCGTTAATGGCCTGCACCACCCAGCCACGGGAAAACGAGGCGCTGGGAGAGTATTCCGCAAGTTGGCGTTGCCCCTGCATGAATACAAATCTACGTCCGAAATATTGGATCTCCGGAGGGAACACGCTCATAGCCGACTGGCTATCGCACTGATTCCTGGCGTGTCCATGCTCCAGTGCCCGGTAGGCCTGACGCCACGCTGACTCGCTGCGGTTGGATCGGGTTGATCCGGCAAGCCGGTCGGCGCAACAAAATGCGAGGGCGTGAAAAAGTGCGTAGTAAGCGGCGCTTATTGCCCGTCGCAACTCAGCTTGGCGCGGACGGCCCCTGTTTCCGCCCACTGCCCCTGATGCCAGTTGTCTCGCTATTCTGATCAGGTCTCGAGGGTTCAAGAGGGGACCTGCTCTTCGTGAATTTCTTTCCACTCGCTCTTTTCGATGAACGAATGTCCCGGTGTATGGGGGAGTTCTCCCTCAGCCAGGTGGTCCAGCAACCTCCCTTCCAGACGGCCCGTCCACTTGGGATCAAGCTTCCTCTGGTCCCCGTCGAAAATTATGTATATGTGCAGGAATTCGTCGCCGTAGTGGTCCAGTTCGGGGTTGACGATTATCGGATCGAAGACAAACTCATCCTGGAACCGCCCCTCAAGGTCCTTCCTGACCAGTTCCTCAACTTTGTCGATAACTTCCTGCTTGGTTGTAGGCCTCTTGCCGAAATCCCGGAACGACTGGTGGACCGACTGGCTGCTGCTCATATCCAGCATCCCCTGCACCGGCTCTGCTCTCTCAAAAGCCGCTTTGATTCATTGCCCGATTGTGATTGAATCAAGCCTAACAACATAGCCGGTACAATGTACACCTCGACCACCAGCAAACCGAACCAGCCCCCAGGAGGCACCCATGCAGCAACGCGACTTCGTCGGCTACGGCCCCAACCCGCCCGGCGTCCGCTGGCCCAATGACGCTCGCATCGCCGTCTCCGTGGTCGTCAACTACGAGGAGGGCTCCGAGTACTCCACCCTCGACGGCGACCCCGCGGGCGAGACCTCCGGCGAGTCGCCCTCGCCCCTCGGACCCGGCGAGCGCGACCTGGCCAACGAGTCCTTCTTCGAGTACGGCAGCCGCGTCGGCGTCTGGCGCATCATGGACATCCTCGAGCGCAACAGCGTGCCCTCCACCTTCTACGCCTGCGCCCTCGCTCTCGAGCGCAACCCGGAGGTCGGCCCCGAGGCCATCCGCCGCGGCCACGAGGTCATGGGCCACGGCAACCGCTGGGAGGAGTACTACCGCATGGACCGCGACGCCGAGCGCCAGGCCATCCGCGAGGCCGTCGACACCATCGAGCGCATCTGCGGCCAGCGGCCCCTCGGCTGGTACACCCGCTACGGCCCCAGCGTCAACACCCGCGAGCTGGTGATCGAGGAGGGCGGATTCGAGTACGACTGCAACGCCTACAACGACGACCTCCCCTACTGGACCCAGGTGCACGACAACCCGTGGCTGGTCGTGCCCTACTCCTTGGAAGTCAACGACTACAAGTACTGGCGCGGCGACCTGCTCACCCCGGAGCACTTCTTCCAGGTGGCCAAGGCCAGCTTCGACCAGCTCTACGAGGAGGGCGCCACCCACCCGAAGATGATGTCCGTCGGCCTGCACTGCCGCATCATCGGCAAGCCCAGCCGCGCCCACGCCCTGGACCAGTTCCTCAAATACGCTTCAGAGAAGGAAGGAGTTTGGTTCGCCCGCCGCCTCGACATAGCCCGCTGGTGGAAGGAGCACTACCCGCCATCTGTCTGAACTGTGATTTTTGTGATTAGATGATTACCCAGATGTCAGAGCGCGCCTGATTCCGAAAATCATGCAAATCCCTGAATCAAACAAATCACAGTTCAGACAACCCCAACCCCAAGGAGCGCACACCATGAAAACCGTCCGCATCTACCAGACCGGCGGGCCCGAGGTCCTGAACTACGAGGACGCCCCCGAGCCGTCGCCCGCCCCCGGCCAGGCCCTCGTCGAGATCAGGTCCATCGGCGTCAACTACACCGATGTGTCCAGCCGCAAGGGCACCAACCCGCCCGACGCCTTCCCCTGGACTCCAGGCCGCGAGGCAGCGGGCGTCGTCACCGCCGTCGGCGAGGGCGTGACCGAAGTGGCCGTCGGCGACCGCGTGGCCTACGCCATGCACACCGGCACCTACTCGCAGGTCCACTCCGTCCCTGCCTGGCTGCTGGTGAAGATCCCCGACGGCATGGACTTCGCCACCGCAGCGGCCACCATGCTCCAGGGCATGACCGCCCACTTCCTCGTCTACGGCATCGCCCACCTGCAGGAGGGCGACCGCGTCCTGGTCCACGCCGGAGCCGGCGGTATGGGCCTCTGGCTCATCCAGATGCTGAAGAACATCGGCGTCTATGTCCACACCACCGTCTCCACCGACGAGAAGGCCGCACTTGCCAGCGGAGCAGGCGCCGACCATGTCATCAACTACACGCAGCAGGACTTCGAGAACGAGGTCCGCAAGAACGCCAACGGCCAGGGCCTCAAGATGGTAATGGACGCCGTTGGCGCCACCACCTTCGACAAGGGCATGCGTCTCCTGGGGCGCCGGGGCTACATGGCCCTCTACGGCCAGGCCGGCGGTGCCGTTGGACAGGTCGACAGCGGCGTGTTGCGCAACGGCTCGCTTTCTCTCGTCCGCCCCAGCCTCGGCGACTACACCGCCACCCGCGACGAGCTCGTCCAACGCGCCACTGACGTCCTCAACTGGGTCCAGAGCGGAGAGGTCAAGCTCTACGTGGGCCTCGAGCTCCCCCTCTCGGAGGCAAAGGAGGCGCACCGCCGAATGGAGGGCCGCGAGACCACCGGCAAGATCCTGCTCACGCCATAAACGCCGGGATGCTGCCGCAAAATGCTTGCCGGCTGTCCAACACTCATCCGTTTGACAGTCGGTGACTCCCTGCGTAAGGTTGAATATATGAAAGCGACTTTCGACATTGACGAAAGAGTCATGCGGCGGTTGCAGGAAGTTGCAACGCGCAAGGAAACAACCGTATCCGCCTTGGTGGAGGCGGCTATCAAGGACATACTTGGAGTTGGTTTCCCCCCCGAATCCAGCCTCCGGCCGCTGCCTACATGGCCGATGGGCAAGGCTCTGGTGGATATTTCCAATCGCGAAGAGTTGTTCGATAAACTGGAAGATTGGGACAAATTTCGTCAGCTATATGGCGACCCGCCCAAGGAATAAGCGGTGGTTTTTGACTCCAACGTCTTAATTCACTCGGTAAACGATAATTCCGATATGCAGCCCATCTGCTTGGCACGATTGGCGGAAGCTCGATCTGAGGGTTCCTCTTATTTGACTTGGAGCATTTGCTACGAGTTTCTGAGGGTGAGTACACACCTCAACGCCTTCCAGTCTCCCCTGGCGCCTGACAGGGCTTTGCAGTTCCTGAGCGAATTGCTCGATTCGCCTAGTTTCAGTCTGTTGCGTCCCACTCAAAGCCACCAAACAGTGCTGGCGCAGACATTGGCAGAGGTGCCGAACCTACACGGCAACGTGATGCACGACCTGCATACCGCGGTGCTGATGCGAGAGAACGATGTCGCAGAGATCTGCACATTAGACCGGGACTTCCTTCGCTTTCCGTTCCTCAAGGTTGTTGACCCGTTGCGTTAGTTGCCCACCCCCCTACTGCGCCACCCAGCCGCCGTCGATCACCAGCTCGCTTCCCGTTACGAACGACGCCTCGTCCGACGCCAGGTACAGCACCCCGTAGGCCACATCAATGGCCTCGCCGTACCGCCCCAGGGGGATTCGCGAGGTCATGAGCTCCCGCACCGCCGCGTCCGACCGCCGCCCCTCGGTCATCGGCGTCACGATCGGCCCAGGGTGCACCGAGTTGCAGCGTATGGCGTCCGCCGCGTACTGGATCGCCGTGGACTTGGTCAGCAGCCGCACCGCGCCCTTTGACGCGATGTACTGCGGGCTCGACTCGTTCATCGCCACGATACCCAGCTGCGACGAGATGTTGATGATCGAACCGCCGCCGGACCGCTGCATGGCCGGGATGGCGTGTTTCGTGCCCAGGAACACCCCCTTGGCGTTCACGTCCATCACGCGGTCCCACTCCTCCTCGGTAGTGTCCTCGATACCGCCCACGGCGCTGACCCCGGCGTTGTTCACCAGGATGTCCAGCCGGCCGTACCGTTCCTCCGCCAAGGCCACCGCCTTCCGCCAGTCATCCTCGCTGGTGACATCGAGCCGGATGTACGAGCACGCTCCGTCGGGGATGGTCCCGGCGGTGGCGGCGCCTTCGGCATCCAGAACATCCCCGATGACCACCTTCGCGCCCTCCTGGGCGAACAGCACGGCTTCCTCGGCCCCCATACCGCGGGCCCCCCCGCTGATCAGCGCAACCTTGCCTTCAAGACGCATGGCGAACCTCCTTGCAGTTCCCTCTCTCGACCGGAGAAGGCTAGACCCTGCCCACGCGAGAGCAGATGGTGGGGCGTAAGCTCCCCATGGGACCTGCCTTACCGGCTAACCAACGAAAGGGCGCCGGGGCGGCCAGCAAAGTCAAAGGGCTACTGAAAGACGACGAGCCGATTGAGGAAGCAGCCGGACACCTCCGGCTCAATCGACCGGAGCGACACTATCCTCGCGTTTCCGAGCTCTCGCCAAGCAGGAGTGGCAGGACCGGGCTGGAGTCGGCGTGCACCATGGCTGCCAGTATTTCATCCTTGACTTCCGATAGATCGGTCCGTATTCGCTCGCCCATCTCGCCGGAAATCCTGGTCTCCGGGTCATACTTTTCGGCCCAGCCAATCACGGCCAGCATGATCGGCAGCAGGTCCTTTCCCTTTTCCGTCAGTTCGTACAGGACCTGACGCCCGTTGGCCGGATCCCTCTGGCGGCTGATGATCTGCTGCGACTCAAGGCGACTGAGCCTGTCGGACAACACATTGGTCGATATGCCCTCCGCGGCGCGCAGGAAGTCCTGAAAGCGGGTAGAGCCGCGAAACATCATGTCGCGTATGATCAACAGCGACCACCGGTCGCCGAATACACCCAGCCCAAAGCGAATCGGGCATTGGTTGGGTTCGTAAATCATGTGCCCAGCATACGGAGTTTGAAATTCCCTCGCAAATCACTTGCGTTTGACAAGTAATGGCGTATCATTGCTTGTATATTACAAGTAATCACCAGCCGTTTTCAAGGACACCCGGCCCGTGTACCAGGGCAAACGCATTCTAATTTTATGAAGCCCAATAAATCGTCATTCCCGCGAAGCTTGTCCCTGACTTGATCCGGGAGCGGGAATCCACGCCTCCCTGCCCGAAGCTGATCGTATCGGCGCGGTACCCTCTGGATTCCCGTTTTCGCGTGAATGACGGGGCGCTGCACCGCATATCAAGTGAGCATGCGGTTGCCCTGGCCCATGAATCACATGACTTCACCCACCGGAAGGGGATTGCCCCAGTCGGTGCATCCGCTTCCAGACCACTAATTTCTGTCCCCCAACGCTCCGGCCGGCCGCATGACCGGGGAGCGCCCGGATCCAACGCTACGAATTGCCTGAAACGAAGGCAGTCTCTTTTTGAATGGGAGAAAACCACTTGCTGAGTACCGCGACACAGGCAGGCCGAAGTGAAGTAAACAAAGTGCTGTTTCTGGCGGGCCTGTTCGTGGCCGTCTTTGCGGTCATGAACTCGACCCTGATGATCACCGCTCTACTGGTGGAGATATCGGACGATATGCAGGTCTCGGTGGCGGCCGCCGGGCAGTTGGCCACCGCTACCTATGCGGCCTGGGGGGTATCCGTCATCTCCGTCGGCCCTTTGTCCGACTCCTTCGGTCGTCGCCCCATTGCCCTCGCGGGCTTGCTCTTGGTCACCGGCTCCCTGATCGGAGGTGCGTTCGCCCCGAATTTCGAGACGCTTCTGGTGCTCAGGGTCCTCACCGGGCTGGGCGGAGGAATGATGCCTCCCTCCTTGGTCGGCGCCATATCCGATGTTATTTCCCCGGAACGGCGGGCTCGGGCGATCGGCGCACTGCTGGCCGTTGGGATGATGGCAACGGTGGTCGGCGTGCCGGTCATTGCCCTGTCCGCTGACTGGAGCGGTTGGCAATTCGCTTTCATCGTCTCGGGTTTGCTGAGTGCCGCAGGCCTCGTTGCCTGCTGGTTGTGGATACCAAAAGACAGCGGGGAGCGCGCTCGCGACTTGGTCGTTTTCTCCAGGTACCGGACCCTCATATCCAAGGGTTTCTTCCAAGTGGCTCTGACGGTCAATCTCGCCCACCGCATTGCATTCTGGGCCATCGTCAGCTTCTTCGCCGCATACATGATTCATACTTACGGCGTGAGCCTGCGGTTCGTGGCTCTGCCCTTGGTAATACTAGCCATAGGCCAGGTGGTGGGAACCTACGCAGGCGGCGTTGTGACAGGGAGCAGGCACCGCCCCGTCCTCATCGCCGCCGTCTGCGCCGCCGGAGGCGTGTGCGGTTTCCTGCTCTTCGCTGTCGACTTCCAGCTCTGGGTGGCTGTCGCTGTGGCAACCCTGGCAGCGAGTCTGTTGAGCGTTAGTTTCCCCACACTGGTGGCTGCCAGCACAGAGCACTCGGGAGAATCAAAGTCCACCGGGGTGGGCATGATGGGCCTCAGCAACCAGTTGGGGGGCGTATTCGGCGCTGCGATTGCCGGCGGAATCCTGGCTACAACCGGCTACCAGGGCATAGCCTACCTCTGCATAGGCGCCACGGCCATCAGCGTCCTCGGGGCGGTACTGTTCGCCAAACACCTGCGCCCGGGCAGCGGCTGAATTCTTCACCAACTCGGAAGAGGGTCGCAAACAAGCAGCTAAGAAACCATCTCAAAATCCGTTACAGGCCAAGACCGTCATTCCCGCGAAAGCGGGAATCCAGTGGTCCAAAGCTTGAAGCCGGCCGATACGCACAGGACATGCTCGTTTTGAGATAGTTTCTAAATCCCTTGCCACCGGAGAGGGTCAGGGAGAGGGCGCCCTCTTTCCCATCGCCCTAATACCGCGTCTGCTGGCTCATCGGCGAGTAGGTCCCCGGGTGCACCGCGCACAGGCCGGCGTCCACCGGCAACACGATCCCCGTGATCCACCGCGCCTCGTCGCTGGCCAGGAACAGCGCCGCGTAGCCGATGTCCCAGCCGGTGCCCTCCACCTGCATCGGAGCCGAGTTCCGCCGGTACTGCCGCAGGTCGTCGTCCATCCGCGGCGCCACCATCGGCGTGTACACCAGCCCCGGCGCGATGGCGTTCACCCGGATGTTGTCCTGCGCGTGGTCGGCGGCCATGGAGATGGTCAGCCCGATCACTCCCGCCTTCGACGCCGTATACGGGGTGCTCATGTGGGCCCGCAGCCCGGCGATGGACGAGATGTTGATGATCGACCCGCCGCCGGTCTGCATCATCCGGGGAATCACCGCCTTGGCCGCCAGCACCATGGTCTTGAGGTTGATGTTCATCACCCGGTCCCAGTCGGCCTCGCTGACCTCGACGACCGTGCCCCGCTGCGACACCCCCACGTTGTTGTCCAGGATGTCCACCCGGCCGTAGCGGTCCATGGCCGCCTGCGCCATGCCCTCGCAGTCGTCCAGCTTCGTCATGTCGCCCTGGAAGGTCGAAGCCTCGCCGCCCTCCGACTCGATGATCTGAAGCGTCTCCCTGGCCCGGTCCTCGACCTGGTCAACCAGCAGCACCCTCGCGCCCTCGCGGGCCATGAGGATCGCCGCCGCCTTCCCGTTCCCGATCCCCTCCCCGGAGGACCCAGCCCCCGTAATAATCGCCACCTTACCCTCAAGCCTGGGGGGTCGTTGCGTCATGGGTGTTTCTCCTGCTAGCAGCCCGTCCGAGGAATGCTGACGGGGCTTGATACCAACGTGGATAAAAGACTGATCACGCTGTCCCTCTGCTTGAATGTTGCCGCGGCAAAAACACGGTGGCGGGGGTGTGGGGTTGGCGACCCTTTGCCGTGAGCCAGCCCACCGAAGCGGAACAGCTTCAGCAGGTTGTGCCCGGTGCAGATCAGCGACCACTCGCCCTGCACCTTCTCCAATCCCCGCAGCAGGAACTGCCGGAACCCCCGGCCCTGCTTGATCTGCCCGAAGACCGGCTCCACCGTCTCCATGCGCAACGCGTAACGTTGCCGACCCCGCTTGGTCTGCAACTTGCGGCGCATCCGGTCTCTGGGCGAGAGAGCCTTGGGGATGCGTCCCCGGGGCGCGGGCGGCGGTTGGTAGCCGTGGCGGGTCTTTTCCGGCGCGACGTACGGGTCGGTGCCCAAGGCCTGTAAATCGGCCACGGCCGGGGCAGAGTAGTAACCGGCGTCGGCGGACACTTCCTTTGGCACCCTGCCGGTGTTGGCAATGGCCTCCTCGATCATCACCACCGCCTGCCCCTTGTCCGATGCGACATTGGTGGCGCGGGTTGCCACAATCACCTGATGCTCATGGTCCACCACCGCCTGACAGTTGTAGGCTTGCAAGAAGTCCTTGCCGCCCGGCCCGGGCATGATGCGGGACTCCGGGTCGGTGAAGTTGCGCTGGGCCTTGTCCCCAGGCACTCCAGGATGCGCCTTGCCCGCTGCCTCGGCTGCTTCCGCCTGAGCCTGGGCCTCGGCTTCCAGCGCCGCCATGGCCTCCCGGATCTTCTCCAACCGGCCCTCCCGGAAGGACAACTCCTCCGGCAACTCATCACCGCGCTTGTCCTTGCCATACCTGCGGTCCTCTTCCTCATCCACCTCCTGGGCTTGGCGCAGCAACTCCGCCACCTCCGCCGACAGTTGCCCTTCCCTCTCTTTCATCCTCTTGTAACTCATCGCCTTGTGCTTCGATGCGTTGGCCCTGACCTTGGTGCCGTCCAGCGCCACATGGCCCAGCTTCACCAGCCCCGCCTGAGAGCACAGCATCAGCACCTGCAAGAACAGCCCCGACAACGCCGCCAGGTGATCCTTGCGAAAGTCCGAGATGGTGCGGAAGTCCGGCGTGTTGTTGGCCGCCAGCACCCGGAAGGCGATGTCTTCATGGAGCCTGGTGGCTATGCGGCGCGACGACGCCACCCCGATGCAATAGCCATAGAGCAGCACCTTCACCATCATCCGGGGATTGTAGGGCGGCCCGCCCCGCCGCTCCTGCTCGTAGCGGGCCGTGATCTCCGAGATGTCCAACTGATCCACGATGTCGGAGATGAAATAGGCCAGGTGATCCTCAGGCAGCCATTCCTGCAGAGCCTGTGGCAGCAGCAACTGCTGGCCGGGATCGTAGGGAAGATAGGTCTTGCTCATCAGTCGGCTCCGTTGGCTGAGTGCTCATCCCATCATACCCAAAACTGCAGGCCGCCTCTGTTTCTCGGACAGGCTGCTAGTTCTCGCAGTTCAATGCCGCCGCACGTTGAGGTTACCATCGCGGATTGTGCCGCAGGTTGTCAAGGCGTCAAATCAAATGCCCAGCGTATCACGCAATTCTGCGACCGACCCGTTCCACTCGATGGTCACCGACTGGACGATCTCCTAAACTGAGTCGGCTGCCAACGCCCGAACACCCAAGAGAGGTAATCCAACCCTCTTGACCAACGCCTCCTTATTCTGTAAATTTCTGATAATCTGTTAATGGCTTGATACACATGATGCCAGATAGAACCCTTCAGTGGCTAGTTTACACTGTATTGATTGGACTTATTCCTGCTCTGTGTCGGCTTATTATCTGGAGAGTTTCCGTGAATAGGAGTTTAGACATATTCAATGCCCTAGACTTTGTGGTATTCGGGCTAATCCTTCACTCATCTAACATCAACGCAATTCAGAATATCAACTCCTCGAATAACCGTTGGAAGACTGTCCATAATGGAATATCAATTGTATTCATTGCGTTCTATGCTGTTCTCTTTGCGTGTTTCCTATTCGGTCAATCAAACGCTGGCACGATTGATTTTGGAGCTCTTACGGCTTTCGTCATACTGTTAAGTATTCTCTCTTTTTTGCTGAGCTTCTCTGTTTATTTTAGAGTATCGAGATTGGGAACCGGATGAGAACATGACAGAGATTTTAATCGTATCGTCAGTAGGAATTCTCGTCGGCGGCTTTGTTGTATTCGTCTGGTCGTTGTTTGATACGAGGAAACGGTACCACCAAGAATATCTCTCTAGGAGAAAACGAGATGCAGGAAATTAAACACTTCATTTATCTCGACGAGTACAAAATGTACTCAATCTCGTCTCAGATTTTTGAAGGTATAACAGAATCCCTAACTGACTCCAAAATAACCACCAAAGAGGAGACCGAGGAGCAGCGGGGTCCATTTGTGAGCGGCCGTACGATAGCCGATATTTTGAGAACTGAGTCAGGTTTACAAGAAAGAAAATTCCTTCATGACTACTCTTACAATCTCTTCGAGAGTCGATTAAAAGATGAAGGTAGAGTCCTTTCGATTTCACTTGACTCTCTTGCGAGTAGTATGGAGTCTATTCGGGATGCTACTTTTGTATCCATTAAAGCAAGGGCAGCCTTTAATGATTTAAACGTCATCAAGTCAACTATCGCATCATATAATCAAATAGGGGAGGCTATCACCTATTTGGGCAATAGCGAGGAAATAGAGCAAAGACAACAAGAGCTAAATGATTCATCCGCATCAAATAGAGACCGAAACAGACAAGCAAGAATCCGGCTTCAACAAAGAGAGCTCGATGAATTGATCAAGCAAACTGCACGTTCCAGGGGATTGCATGTTAGTCCGACAGTTATTGAGCATCTAGGATTTTTGTTGGACTATGGGTTTCAAGATCTCTTTGAGGTGCGAATGCTTATTGCGGAGTACTTATTTTCTGCATCTCTCAAGAGAGAATGCTTCAGAGAAAGTGAACAGTTGATCGTCAGAAAATATTCGAGATTCTCTGAAAAGGACTTCGTCCTGTTCGGCACTGTCGCTCAAAGTTCGGACCCGCCCGAAAATGATTATGTTGGAGTGGGAAGCGTTTCCGATGACTCGTATCTGAAGGAAGTCATCATGTCATTAGTTGGCTCATTGGCAGAGGTCGAATCTTACTTTTCTGGTAGACTGACAAACGAGATTATAATCGACCCAATTGCGTTATACCGCGAAATCTAACAATCCAAGACGTGATTTTTGGTGTTGATTGACACTGTCTTCGTCTTTCGGATGATATCGAATCAAGCCACGCGTTGTGATATCGGGGGTTGCTTATATTCCACCACTGACACCCGCCCCTTGCCAAGCCCCCACCGTCCACATATAATTAGGCGACGATACATACGAACGCACATTCTCTTAACGCTCGCTTAATCCGCGCGGCAACCCACGGCCACACCAGTGAAACATGTCCGACCTTCCGAATCCGGAATCCAATATCCCCCATCAAACGCCTGCGCATCCCTTCCTACCGCAGCAGTCACGCAATATCACATAATGTCATGCCAGAAAGACAATCCCCCATAAACTTACCGTGCAACCTCAATCCGCCCCTCCCGCATCGGCCAGCGGCCCATTGACCGCTGACCGGAAATGTCCGCAAACGACCGGGAAAACAAAAAACTCCCCATCGGCGCTCCCCACCCCCACCCCCCATTCCCACCCAACCGGCGCAAGCCCCTTCCTTGACGCCCCCTCTGCCCATACCCTAGACTGACGCCAGTGGATTCTGGAAACAATTCCACTCCCGTACCTCCCCGTCGGCCCCAGGGCCGGAAGATTCGAGGCCGGAACCATCCAGGCCGGAAGTTTCAAACGCATGGTAGAATCAACATTCCGCGGCGGCGATGTCGCGCTGTTCATCGACTGGGAAAATTTCAAGATCAGCCTCGCCGCCGGCAACCGCACCCCCAACCTCTCGGCTCTCAAAGAGGAAGTCTCCAACCAAGGCCGCGTCGTGGTCGCCAAGGCCTACGCCGACTGGGTCTCCCGGGCCCCGGAGCTCCGGGGCGCCAGCCAGTTCTTCAACGACCCGCCCTCCCTCTACGCCGCCGGCATCGAGCCCGTCTTCGTACCCACCCGCATCCCCTCCACACAGGCTTCCAGCGCAAACGGGATGCGCACCTACCGGGTCAAGAACAGCGTCGATGTCAAGATGACCGCCGACTGCATCGAGTGCGCCCACTCCTACCCCAACATCAACACCTTCGTGCTGGTGTCCGGCGACTCCGACTTCCTCCATGTGGTCAACGCCCTCCGCACCATGGGCAAGCATGTGGTCATCATCGGCGTCTCCTGGAGCACCTCCCGCCGCCTCGCCGACCAGGTCGACTCCCTGCTGCTCTACGACAAGGACGTCGATCCGATAGCCCCGCAGCCGGCCGTGCTGCCACAGCACGTGCCCCAGCGCGAGGCCCAGAACGATGTCCCCGAATTGGCGGATGTCATCCGCGCCATCGAGGACATCATCCGCGAAGAACGCGCCGTAGGCAGCAACCCGCTGCTCACCTCCATCAAGCAGCGCCTCATGCGGCGCTACCCCAGCTTCGACGAGAAGAAGCTGGGCTTCTCGGGCTTCAAGAAGCTCATGGCCCGCGCCGCCGAGGACGGCAACATCAAGCTGATCCACGCCGGCTTGGTCGACTGGGCCATCATGGGCGACGAGGAGACCCCCGAGGGCACCACCGAGGAGAGCCCCTCCGGCGTGGCTGCCCGGCCCACACGCCGCCGCGGCGGGCGTAGGCGCCACGGTGGACAGAAGGACTCCGACGACGCTGACGCCGAGGGCGAGGGCGAAGACGAAGAGGAAGCCGACGAGCAGGCCGCCGTCGCCGCAGAAGCCTCCATCGGTGCCGACTTCGTGGAGGCGCTGGAGGAAACTGCCGCCACCGACTTCGACCTCCCAGTGGTGGAAGAGCCTGACCACGCGGGCACCCTGATTCTGAACGATCCCAACACCGTGCCCGACTCCGTCTCAGACGAAGCCGACGCGGAGCCTGAGGAAGAGGAACCCGCCGTCGAGCCGGTCGCTGAGGCCGAAGTGGAAGCCCAGCCCGAGGAGAATGTCTTCGGGGACGACGCCGAGCTCGCCGACGCCGTGCAGGCTGCCCTGGCCGCCATATCCCTGCCCGACGAATCGGAAGACGGCCAGAACCCTGAGCGCGTGTCCGACCTCATCGTCATGGCTGACCACCTGGAGCACCGCCAAGGCATGAGCCACGTGTCCTTCAACTTCCTGGTCGCCGAGGTCTGCACCGCCCTCGAGCAGGGCTTGGAAGCCGGCAACGAGCAGATCGCCCAGCGCTGGACCGGCACCGCCACCCGCGACTACATCGGCAAGGCTCTTCGTGCCCTCTCCGAAGGCGGATTATTCCGCCGCGCCAGGTACTCCTTCCGCGACGAGGAGACCGGGCGCCGCCGCCAGCGCCAGACCTTCAACCTGGAGCGTGATAACGAGCTCGTCGGCCGTATGCTGATAGCCCGCCTCGGCCCCGGCGCAGTCGCCGCCCCGCCGGCCGAACCCTCCATCGACGGCGCCTCCCCAACGGACGACCCGGAAGGCGAAACCGAACATCAGCCGTCCACCGAGACTCAGCCCGTCATCGAGCAGCTCGCCCTCGTCGACGGCGACGGCGACGCCTCACCCGAACCGGAATCCGAGCCGGAATCCGAGCCGGAACAAGAACCGGAACCACAGCCTGTCGCCGTAGACGAACCCCAGCCCACGGCCGAGGACGAACCCCAGCCGCCAGCCGCTGGCCAAGCGGCCGCTGAAGACTACGACGACGAACCTCAGCCCCGCAGCACCCGCCGTCGTCGCCCCTTCACCAGCCGACTCCTCCGCAGCTGACCAGCTATATCTATCAAGCTCCAAACGACGCGAACAATTAAGGGCGTGATATCATACGCACTTAACCACGGAGGGTACTTACCGATCCACAACAGTACGTAGGATCAAATCCTGCCGTTGAATCCGTTGGGAATATGCCAACCCCCAGAGCGAACATAACCCCCGAAATGCTCATTTGGGCGAGACAGCGTCTTTTTTCAACGAAAGAGGAGGCTTCGGAACGCCTAGGCATATCAACTGAGCGGTTAGAACAATGGGAATCCGGGCAAGTAAGTCCAACCTTCAATCAGGCCCGGGACATTGCCGGTCGCCTGTTCATCCCTTTTGGATACCTGTTCCTCAGTAATCCGCCACCAGATCTCCCCCTGCCTCTCCCTGACCTACGCACGGTCGAAGGAACACCGTCGCAGCCTCCAAGCCCTGATTTCCTAGAAGTAGTTCATGATGCACAGCGCAAACAGGCTTGGTATAGGGAGGACTTGATTGCTGAGGGTATATCGGAGTTGGCGTTTGTAGGTAGCTTTGATTCATCCAGTTCATATAGAGAAATAGCACAAGAAGTCAGAGAAACGATCGGCATCGACGAAAGTATGCGTCGGGCTTCTGCGTCGTGGGAAGAGTTTCTCAGGCATTTTATTGAGAGATCCGAGAGTCAGGGCATCCTAGTTTTACGCTCTGGGGTTGTTGAGAACAACAACCTTAGAAAGCTCGACGTAGCCGAGTTTCGAGGGTTCGCATTAGTTGATTCTATTGCTCCGCTCGTTTTCATCAACGGCCAAGATTCAAAGGCCGCACAAATTTTCACACTTGCACACGAATTGGCACATATTTGGATAAATGAATCTGGAGTTTCCAACCCAGATTTCACCGTTATTTCTAGTCACCAGAACAATCAAATCGAGAGGTTGTGCAATAGGGCAGCTGCCGAAGTATTGCTCCCAGAAGAGGATTTTGTTCGCATTTGGATTGACTCGGACACTGTCATAAGCAACATAGATAAACTCGCCCGAAATTTCCGAGTCAGTTCAGTTGCAGTTCTTCGTCAAGCGTTGGAAATTGGCAAGGTAGATGTTCATTCCTACCGTGAAGCGTACGGACTGGCAGTTTCTAAGCAGACAAACATTTCTCCAGGTGGGAATTTTCACAATTCCCTAGCTGCCCGAAACAGTCGCCGCTTCGTTTCGGCGGTTATCTCGGCTACTGCAGAAGACCGGCTTAGTCAACTTGATGCTGCCAGATTGCTGAACATAAGAGCCAAGACCGTCGAATCAGTATCAAGGACTCTTTACGGAATTGAACTTGCCAATGCCTGACTATTGGATTGACTCTAGCGTTTACGTCTCGTCTCGGCGTGGAATCCTTGCATTCGACATAGCCCCAAGATTTTGGAATTACTTGCATGAGTTTGGGCTACGTGGGCGTGTAGCCAGTCCTAGGGAAGTCTATGTTGAATTGCAACGTCATTTTGGTCCTCAAGACGATTTAATTGTTTGGTTACGGGCTCGAGAAGATACTTATTTAAAGATTCCGACTCCGAATGTTCAAGAGCAATTTTCTCAAATAGCTGATTACTTAGTAGCGAGATATACCCCTTACCAGGCACAAGAATTCCTTCGCGGAGCAGACCCGTGGCTAGTTGCGCACTCAGTTGAAGAAGGCGGACTCATCGTAACTAATGAAGTCCCATCACAGGAACCTAACCCCAGCAGAAGCACTGGATTGATCGACACTAAAGTTAAGATACCAAATGTGGCCCGCGCTTTTGGAGCGAATACTGTTTCCTTAACTCAGATGTTAAGAAATCTTGGTGTAAATGACCTTTGATACATGTTTCCACAGATTTTATACTCAGGGCGAATGAAGAAGAATCATCCGCCAAAATGCCCATGTGCTTCTAGAAGTCCAGGATCAGCGTCGACCACCCGAAGTCCGGCGCACCCAGCCCCTCGGCGGTGTAGGGGTTGTAGTACTCCCGGAAGCCCGACTTGGCGATGCACTCCTTGCTCTTCTCGACCAGCGGCTCGCTCAGCTCCGGGTAGCCGTGGCCGCGAAGGGAGTGCGACAGGAAGTAGTTGGTGTTCATCCACGACGGCCCGCGCCAGATGAACCCGCCCGGATTACCCGGCATGAACTTCGGGTCCGAGGCCGGCACCGAGGGCAGTGGATAGGGCGTCCAGAAGTGCTCCGGCGGGCGCACCCACCTTTCGACCAGCGTCTCCACCTGGTGCCGGGGCAGGTCGGCCAGGATCAGCGGCATCAGCGAGCTGATGGTCACCGTCTTCAGCGGTTTCTCGTCCACCCCCGACAGGTCGAAGAACGCCCCGGCCTCCTCATCCCAGCACTTCTCCACCAGCGCGTTCAGCACCTTGTCGGCCTCACGGTTGAACTCGGCGGCCTCGGGCGAGTCCTCACCGCCGACCTCGACATGGAGCCGCGCCAAGGCCCGCAGGCAGAAGCAGTAAATCGAGTTGACCAGCACGTCCTCGACGTGGAAGATGTCCGCCGCCAACACCGCATGGTCGTCGTACCGCAACGGCTCGTAGGCCTCGTACACCTTTCGCAGCGCGGTGATGAAGCCCCGGTTCGACAGCTCCTCCAGCCCCAGTATCTCATCGTACTTGGGCGAGCAGTCCGTCCCCGCCTCCTCCGGCTGGATCACGGCAATGAGGCCGTCGTTGTCCGGATCACGCGCCTCCCGCAGGTAGCGGTAGAAACGGGTCAGGATGGGCAGCGACTCCCGCAGGAACTCCTCGTCACCGGTCATCCGGTAGACCCTCGCCACCGTGTAGGCGATGATCGGCGGCTGGATTGTCGCGCTGTGGTACGGCTCCGTCATCCCCACGATGTTCCGGTTCAGGAAGTCCGGCTGCTTCTCCATCTCCCAGAAGGTGATGTGAGGGATGAACCCGCTGGGCTGCGCACCACTCATCAGAGTGCGCATCTCCTTCTTGGCCTGCTCCGGGTCCAGGTGCAACAGCGCGAGGGCATGGAAGCAGGAGTCCCAGAACCATTGGAAGGGATAACCCGTCAGCGAGGGACAGACGAAGCTGAACTCCTTCCCGTTCCAGTCGGCCACTCCCTCCCGCAGGTTCGACAGCAGGATACGCCGCGCCCCCTCCTCCAGTTCCTCCCGAGTTATCGCGCTTGTCATGTGAAACCCTCCGTCTGCATCATCAGGTCAAGATGCCAGTCCCCCGACTTGTTTACGATTGTCGCCGACGTTCCAGTTCAGCCTCGAGTTCCCGAACCCGGGCCTCTGCAGAATCAGCGCGTGCTTCAGCGGACTCTGCCCGGGCCTCGGCAGCCAAGCGTTGGTCGTCTGTCTCATCGTAGGTCAGCAGGTAGCGCCGGGACACAGGGTCCCACCAGCGGAGTACGCCATCTTCCCAGCACAGGTCCAGGTAGAGAATGTCGCTGTGTCCCCAGAGGCGCGACGATTCAGTCTCGTTGATCTCGATTGGCTGGTAGGCGCCTTCCACAAGCCGGTCGCCAGCCAGCGGAGCGTCGTAATACTGTCCGCCCGAGGAGTCAAACCTCCAGTATTCGGCAACTCCAAAGGCAGCGTAATCTACCCTCTTGTCCGTGTAGTCCTGCCTACCGGTGGTTGCTGAGGCTATCTCGAGGACAAAATCGGGCGGTTTACCTTGGTCAGCTAATGAATAGCCCTTCTGTCTCGCAGCCAGGTCCATATCGGCGTTGAAAGAGACTGTGAGGTCGGGGATACGGTGCCCCTGTTGCTGGCCGGGCGTCCACCTCAGAGGTGCCTCGCCCAGGACCACTATGGTGTTCGACATGCCCAGGTGGCGGTGCAGGGCGCCTGGGTGCCCGGGCCGGTACATGTGAATGTAGTTTTCCATGTCGTCCCTTGGAGGGAAATCCGGGAATATTTCGACCGCCCTGGCGGCGTCTCTTTGCCGTGTCAGCTTACTGGTCATGCCGTCCTCGCTGGGCCGTGGGACGAGTGGAGTGAGCCCTATTATAGGCTATATCAGCCCAGCCACATTACACGGTGGCTACGCCTTGTTTCCTGACCTATTTCCCGCCCCTGTAGACCTCCAGGTACTTCTCCGCCACCGCCGGCCAAGTGAACTCCGACAGCGCGTACTCCCGCGCTTCCTCTCCCAGCCGCCGCCGTGCATCGTTGTCGTTGACCAGCTCGGCCAGGCTGGTTGCCGCGCCTTCCCGGTCGAAACGCGCCGTCACCACCGCGCCCCGGTGCAGCAGCTCACGGTTCGAGCCCACATCGTGGGTCAGCACCGGCGCGCCGTAGGCCATGGCCTCGAAGTACACCAGCCCGAAGGCCTCGTAGTGGGAGAACAGCACGAACAGGTCCGCCCGGGCGTACCACGCCGCCAGCTCCTCGTCGGAAACCTCCCCGGTGACCACCACCTCAGCCTCAAGACCGTGCTGCCGCACGAAGGCGGCGATTGCGTCGGAGTCTCCCTCGTCACGCCCCACCAGCACCAGCCTGACCGCCTTGTTGAACCTGGCCCGCGCCTGCAGGTACACCTCCAGCAGCCACAACTGCGCCTTGTGCCTTCCCAGGCGTCCCACACAGAGAATCGTAAGCGGGAGCGGGCTCCCGCTCTCGACTGCTTCTCCACCCCGCTCACCGGCAACGCGCTCCAACACCCCTTCGTTCGGAGGCGGCGCTCCCCAACCGATGATGCTCTGCTTGCTGCGCGGCGCCAGGTACGCTCGGCCGAGTCCTCTCGACTCCTGCTGCGTCAGAGGCACGATGTCGTCCACCATGCGGCACAGGGCGGCGTTCAGCGGCGCCAGCCACCACCGCACCAGCGGCAGCGTGTGAAACGACGGCGTGAATACGAACCTCGCCCGGCTTCCCCAGCACAACCTTGCCCAGTAGTGTCCCCAGAACCACCCGTCGCCCACGAAGTGAATGACGTTGGGCCGAAACTCGTTCAGGTACTCCTTCACCCTCCGGGGGGAGAACCACACCAGCGGCACCGAGTAGATGGGAAGCGACCGGTGGGGAAAACCGGGAAGGCGGAAGACCTGTACCCCGTCGTCCAGTGTCTCGCGGTCCCGCCAGTCGGGTTGCGCCACGCGGGGGAAGGAATACTTCGTCGTGAGCACTCCCACCGCCTCGACCTCGGGCGACCCCTGTATTTGGTGGGAGAGCTCCTCTATGGCGCGCTCTATGCCCCCCAGGTAGGGCCTGTAGTAAGGGGTGAGATACAGCACGCGCAGCGGCGCGCTACCCACTGGCTTCCTCCAGGGCGTTCATCCAGACAGACGCCATCTCGGCCACCGGCAGGTCGATGGCAGGCGGACCGCCGTTGGAGCCGTCGTTGGTGGCCTCGTCCCCGATGCGAAGGACGAGCCGGTCGCCGCTTGTGCGCCCCAGCGACAGCAGCGGCAGGCCACGCGAGCGGGCCAGGTCCGCCAGCGCCGGCAGGTCGCGGGGATTCAACGAAATGACGATGCGGGACTGCTTTTCGCCGAACAGCGCCGCGTCCCAGCGGGTGGCGTCCAGAATGCCGCGAAGTCCCACGCCGCCCAGGATGCAGCTCTCCGACAGCGCGACCGCCAACCCTCCGTCCGAGCAGTCGTGGGCCGACAGCACCAAGCCCTGCTTGATCCCCTCCCGGCAGACCTCCTGCACCCTTCGCTCCAGGTCCAGGTCGATGCTGGGCTGCCCTGCCGTCAGCCCGTGCATCACGCTCAGGTACTCGCTCCCCGCCAGGTCCAGCGGCGCAGCAGACCCGGGGCCCGGTCCCAGCAGCATCACCGCCAACCCATCCCTCGGGAAGCCGGCGCCCACGGCCTTGGAAGCATCGTCCAGCAGTCCCAGGGCACCCACCACCGGCGTGGGATGCACTGCCTGCCCCTGCGTCTCGTTGAACAGGCTCACATTCCCGCTGACCACCGGCGCGTCAAATGTTTCGCTGGCCAGGGCCATTCCCCGGATGCACTCCTCAAGCTGGAAGTAGATGTCGGGACGCAGCGGGTTCCCGAAGTTAAGGCAGTCGGTCAGAGCCAACGGACGCGCTCCGGTACAGCTGATGTTCCTGCACACCTCGGCCACAGCGATCTGGCCTCCCACGAACGGGTCGAGGAAGCAGTGCCGGCCGTTTCCGTCCACGGCCACCGCTATCGCCTTAGCGGTGCCCTTGACCCGGAGCACCGCCGCATCGCTCCCACCCGGCCCCAGCATGGTGTTGGTCTGCACCTGGTGGTCATACTGCCGGTACACCGATCTCTTGCTGGCGATGTTGGGCGACGCCAGCAGGCGAAGCAGCGTCTCTCTCGGCCCGCACTCCGGCAGCGGCAGGCCGACCAGCGACATATCCCGCCGCGCCAGGTCCTCAGCCGAGGGTTTGCCCTCCAGCCGGTATGCAGGCGCTTCAGACAGGGGCTGTATGGGCAGGTCCGCTACACTTTCCGAGCCGTCAAAGATGCGCGCCTCGGGCTCTGGAATGACCCGCCCAATCTCTCGGCAGTCCACGTCCCACCGGTCGAACACCGCCTTCACTTCGTCCACCCTCTCCGGCAGCGCGACCAGCAGCATCCGCTCCTGCGACTCCGACAGCATCACCTCGTAGGCATTCATGCCCGTCTCGCGCCGGTGTACCTCGGCCAGGTCCAGCCGGATGCCCCGGCCTGCCCGTGCCGCCGACTCGATGGCCGCGCTGGTCAGTCCCGCAGCCCCCAGGTCCTGGATCGCCAGCACGGCCCCCGTATCCAGCGCCTCCAGGCACGCCTCGATCAGCACCTTCTCCAGGAACGGATTGCCCACCTGCACCGTGGGCCGCAGCTCCGCCTCCTCCTCGAAGGTACGCGACGCCAGCCCCGACGCACCGTGGATACCGTCGCGCCCGGTGTCGGCCCCGGCGAGCAGCAGCACGCTCCCCGGCACCCGCGCCGCCGCCGACGCCAGCCGGTCCTTGCTGATCAGGCCAACGCACATCGCGTTGACCAGCGGATTGTGAGAATACGAGGGATCGAAGTAAATCTCGCCGCCCACATCCGGCACCCCGATGCAGTTCCCGTACCACGAGATGCCCTGGACTACCCCGCCGAACAGGTGCCGGTTGGTGGCTATCTCCCTCTCCCTGGAGGATGAGGATTGGGGTGAAGGGCCGGGGCTTGCCGAGGGAAAGCCTGTGTCGTCCAGCGGCCCGAACCTCAACGAGTTCAGCAGAGCGATCGGCCGCGCCCCCATGGCCAGGATGTCCCGCACAATGCCGCCCACGCCCGTCGCCGCACCCTGGAACGGCTCCACCGCCGATGGATGGTTGTGCGACTCTACCTTGAACACCACCGCCAGCCCGTCGCCGATGTCCACCGCCCCCGCGTTCTCCGCGCCTGTCTCCGACAGCACCGCTCCAACCCTTTCCTTGCCTTCCAAGGGAGGGTTGGTGTGCGGGCGACTGAACATCCGCAGCAGCGGCCGCGAGTGCTTGTAGCCGCAGTGTTCGCTCCACAGCGCACCGAACATCCCCAGTTCGACAGAGTTTGGCTCACGGCCAAGCCGCTCCACGATCAGGTCGTACTCCGTGCGCGTGAGGGCAATCTCGTCCAGAACTTCCTGGCTGACGGGCATGGTTCACCACAGGGACGGAATTGGGCTCTCCGGCAATACTACCACCGCCAGTCCCCGTTCGGAATGCTGACCACGCTAAACCTCAGGGCCTTTTAATTGTTCCCTCTCCCTCCGGGAGAGGGTTAGGGTGAGAGCGTTCTCTCTTTCAGCTGCAAGGTGGCAAAATAGCCGACCTGGCCCTCGTCCCTCTAGCAGCCCGTCTGAGGATTAGCTGGAGACCAGTGGGGTGGGAGGGTGGGGACCGAGAGGGCCCGTGGGAACTTGCCGATTGTGAGCCGGGGAGACCTGCGGTTACTGCCTCTGCCTGGTGCATTGCCTGGGCGCCCGGCCCCGAACCGGAACAGCTTCAGCAGATTGTGGCCGGCGCAGATCAGCAGCCACTCCCGGTTCACCTTCTCCAGGCCCCGCAACAGGAACTGCCGGAAGCCACGGCCCTGCTTGATCTGACCGAACACCGGCTCCACCGTCTCCATCCGCAGGGCGTAGCGCTCACGACCCCGTTTGGTTCGCAGCTTGCGTCTCATCCGCTGCCGGGCCGACAGTCCCTTGGGTTTCCGTTCCCGGGGCGCGGGTTCCGGCCTCGTGCCGTGGCGGGTCTTCTCCGGCGCGATGTACGAGTCCACTCCGAGGGCCTCCAGCTGGGCAACGGCTTGGTCCGAGTAGTAACCGGCGTCGGCGGACAGTTCTCTGGGCGTCTCTCCCGTGTTCAGTACGGTCTCCCGGGTCATGGCCACCGCCTGCCCCTTGTCCGAGACTTGGTCGGTGGCCCGGGCCGCCACGATCACCTGATGCTCATGGTCCACCACCGCCTGGCAGTTGTACGACTGCTGGAAGTCCCGCCCTCCAGGACCGGGCATGATGCGGGAGCCGGGGTCGGTGAAGTTGCGCTGCGCCTTGTCATCGGGAACTCCGGGATGCTCCTTGCCCTCAGCCTCGGCCTGCTCAGCCGCCGCCTGAGCCTCGGCCTCCAAGGCCGCCTTGGCCTCCCTTATCTTCCGCAGCCTCCCCTCCCGAAAGGACAACTCCTCCGGCAACTCGTCTCCCCGCTTGTCCCGGCCGTACCGGCGGTCCTCCTCCTCGTCCACCTCTCCGGCCCGGCGCAGCAACTCGTCCACCTCGGCCTTCAGCTGCGCCTCCTTCTCCTTCATACGACCGTAGCTCATGGCCTTGTGCCTCGACGCGTTGGCCCGGACCTTGGTGCTGTCCAGGGCCACATGCCCCAGCTTCACCAGGCCAGCCTGCCGACACAGTCCCAGCACCTGGTGGAACAAACCGGCCAACGCCGCCAGATGGTCCTTGCGAAAGTCGGAGATGGTGCGGAAGTCGGGGGTGTTGTTGGCCGCCAGCACCCGGAAGGCGATGTCCTCGTGAAGCCTTTGGGCGATGCCCGCGACGATGCCACGCCGGTGCAGTACCCGTAGAGCAGCACCTTCACCATCATCTTGGGATGGTAGGGAGGGCCGCCACGCTCCTAGCCCTGGTAGCGGGCGGTGATGGCCGGGAGGTCCAGATGCTCCACCAAGTCGGCTATGAAGTAGGCCAGGTGGTCCTCGGGCAGCCATTCCTGCAGCGCCGCAGGCAGCAGCAACTGGTGCTCGGGGTCGTAGGGACGGAAGGTCTTGCTCATCGCCGTATCCCCATGACGGAGATCTCTCCCATCATACCTCAGCACCATAGCATCGGCGTTTCTCGGACGGGCTGCTAGTACCGAGTCAAACTAGTAATGTCAGACAGGTATTTTTGTTAAAGGGTGATGCTATCGTTGGAAGGGAAACAGTGTTGGGTGAGGTGTGGCGGTCATGGTTCAGGAAAAGTATGAGGTTCAGCTATCCTCGCAGGAGAGGGGGCAGTTACGGAGGATGATCCGGTCGGGAAGGAGTTCGGCCCAGGCCATCACCCGGGCCCGCATTCTGCTCAAGATAGACGAGGGCTGGCCCTTCGACAGGCTCAGGAGCCGCCCGGGTAGCGGCCGCTCTGGACGTCTCGGAGCGCACAGTGTTGCGAGCCAAGCGGCGGTATGCCGAGGAAGGATTGAACGAGGTGCTGCGGCGCCGCAACCAGGTCAACCGTTACCGGAAGCTGGATGACCGGGCCGAGGCGCACCTGATAGCCTTGGCCTGCACCCCGGCTCCCGAGGGCCACGACCACTGGACTTTGCGCGCCCTGGCGGGCAAGACGGTTGAACTGGGTCTGGTGGAGTCGTTGTCCCACGAGACGGTGAGGCTGCGGCTGAAAAAAAGGCTCTCAAGCCGTGGCGCAAGAAGCAGTGGTGCATCCCAAAGGTGAGCGCCGACTTCGTGGCCCACATGGAGGATGTGCTGGAACTTTACGCCGAGCCCTATGACCCTCAGAGACCAGTGGTCTGTTTCGATGAGACCTCCACCCAGTTGCTGGCCAACGTACGTCCATCCATTCCGCCAGCCCCAGGACGTCCCAAGCGGGAGGACTACGAATACCTGAGGAATGGAACCCGCAACCTGTTTCTCACCTGCGAGCCCCTTAGGGGCTGGCGCCATGTAGAGATAACCCAGCGGCGCACCATGCAGGACTTTGCCCACCAGATGCGCTGGCTGGTGGACGAGGCTTATCCCGAGGTCCCCGTGATCCGGGTGGTCTTGGACAATTTGAACACCCACAGAATGGCGTCTCTGTATGAGAGCTACTCACCGGCAGAGGCCAGGCGTATCGCCAAGCGGCTGGAGTTCCATCACACGCCCAAGCACGGGAGTTGGCTGAATATGGCGGAGATCGAGTTCAGCGTGCTGGCCAGGACCTGCCTCAAGGGGCGAAACCCTCACCAGGAGGCGCTGCAGAGGAACATCAGCGTCTACGAGGCGGAGCGCAACGCTGCGGCAGCTACCATCAACTGGCGTTTCACCGCCAAAGACGCCAGATCAAAACTCCGTCGTCTCTATCCTGACACTTCAGCCTTGACTCAGTACTAGGTAGAGCGACAATTAAAAGGCCCTGACGCTAAACCTTGGGGCCTTTAGTAACTATCTCAAAACCTGCTAAAGTTCGAACCGCCACTCCCGCAAAGGACCCGTCATTCCCGCGAAAGCGGGAATCCAGTGGTCCAGACGGTGTATCTGGCCGTTGAGATCAAGGACATGACAGTTTTGAGTTTGAGATAGTTACTTGATAGTTCCCTCTATCTCCGGGAAAGGGTTGGCCTGTCCTGAGCTTGCCGAAGGGGTGAGGGCGTACGCCTTCCAAGCCGGTAAATTGCTGAGGCGTACGAATCCACCGCCGCCTCAGCTTTCCTGTCAGGCAGTTGGAATGCCCACCACCGGAGTTATCTGGCCCCCGCTGACCTCGAAATAGAACGCGCTCTCGCCGAAAAACCCCGACACCTGCTCCGGGTCGGTGGTGGTGATCATCACCTGCGGGTACAGGCTGGCTTTTTCCAACACCCGGGCGCGCCGCGAGGCGTCCATCTCAGAAAGCGCGTCGTCCAGCAGCAGGAGCGGCCCGGTCCCTCGCGCCGCCGACAGCGCCTCGGCCTCGGCCAGCCTCAGGGACAACGCCAGCGTCCGCGCCTGTCCGCGAGAGGCAAACGCCCGCATGTCTACGCCATTGACCGAGATGTCGAAATCGTCCCGGTGAGGGCCGATGGCGGTGGCGGCCGTGGCTTGCTCCCTTCCCGCCGTCTCCCTGAGTGCCTCCCTGTAATTGTCTTCAATCCCTTGGGGTTCCGAAGGCAGGGGTACGCTCGGACGATAGCGCAGCTGCGGATTTTCCCCTGGAACGCTGAGGTCTTGATGATGCCCAACGAAGGCTGGCGTCAGCGACTCCATCACCTCGTTCCGTCGCAAGGTCAGCCAGGCCCCCTCCTTCACCAGCTCCCCGTCCCAGTACTCCATCTCGTCGGCTCCGGCTCGCCCTTCCCGCCGAATCCTCAGCAGGCGATTGCGCTGCCGCAGCACCTGCTGGTAGCGCTGCAGCGACTTCAGGTACACGGAGTCCGCTTGAGAAATGAGGATGTCCAGGAAACGACGGCGCGCTGACGGCGGCCCCTGCACCAGTTCAATGTCCAAGGCACTGAAAAGGACGGCGTGAAAGAGCCCCACCAGCTCGCCTGCCGTCCTGCGGATCCGATTGACCCGGATCTCCTTGCTCACACGGTAACCGGGGCCAGTAGCAGCGGTAGACTCCGAGACCCGGTAGCCGACTATCACCCGCAGCCGCGCCGCTTCATCATTCGGGTCTTCGACAACCCCTTCGACGATTGCAAGTTCCCCGTCTTTTGCCGCGTCGAAGTTGACCAGCTCGCGCTCATTCTCCGCTCTGAACGATCTCGCAATCGCCAGGGTGTACACGGCCTCCACCAGCGCCGTCTTCCCCTGAGCGTTCGCCCCGTAGTAGACCGAGACACCCGCCGGTATCTCCAGGTCCACTTCAACGAGGTTCCGAAAGTTGCTGAGGTGAAGACGGGAAAGCGGCACCTACTTCTGTTCCCGCAGTTCCTTTTGCTTCATCTGCCACTTGGTCAGGATAATACCCGGTCCAAGAATGGCCAGCGCGGCAATGTCTTTTTCGTCCCTAGCTTGTTCCTCACGCTTCAGAAGGGCGGCCAGAAACTCCTCGGCTTCCTGGTCCGAGAGTTCTTCCCTGTGTAGCTTGTCAGCTAATTCGTTCCATCGCTCCTGTTTCATAGGATTCTCCGGCGCACCCATCGCTCTCAAATTTCTCGCCCACTGTATATACCACTCCCATACGATTTCCATTCTGGCATTCGTAGTCTTCATTCGATCTACGTCATGGGGTGTAACCAGTGTTTCCAAACCTTTCAGTCGCTCTTTGACTGAGAACAACTCGCGGATCAAGAATACCGCGAAAGTTACCAGCGCCCCACCGGCTACTACCAGTATCGCCGAAGCGATGGTAATGGCCCCCTGCGGTATGTCCAGCAGAATCATCGGGAAACTCACAGTCGACTTTAAAGCCCGCTACTCCCCCCGGAGCCGCCGTATCTCCTCCTCCAGCTCCGCGGCCTGCGTCGTCTCCCCCGCCGACAGCCGGAAGCACCGGTCCAGGTAGAGCTTGGCCAGCTGCGAGCTGCGCTCCGATGTGTCCTGCGACACCGCCAGCAGGTTCGCGACCTGGAATTCCTCCGGCAGGTGCCGTGCCAGCGCCCGGATTTCGTCGCCGACCTCGGCCGCCGCCCCGCTGTCCGCCCCCTCCACTGCAAAACGCAGCCGCCCCAGCAGGCGCGATAGCTCCCCCAGCTTGTCACTCTCGCTCATGAAGCTGAACAGGACTTCGTTCACATTGAGCGAGCCGTCCGCCTCCTCCTCGGGCTCCTCGGCGACGGGAAGGCTCTCCCCTTCCACAACCGCGGCCTCGCCCACGACCGTGGCGCTCTTTCCTGAGGCCGAGTACAGCTCCCCATAGCTCTGCACCGCCTCCGTCACCGACTCCATCATCCGTGGCAGATCGTAGGAGAACATGCTGCCCGCATACACCAGGTCGTCGCCCCGCTGCATGCTCAGACGTTCCAGTTCCCCTAAGCCGTCGACAGGCTCCGGCACCGGCGGCATGGCGAACGACGACAGGTCGTTCAGCGGCAGCGCTCCCAGGTGCGAGGCCAGGAACGGCGGCAGGAATTTGGTCAGGTCCGACTTGATGGGCAGGGTCACCACATAGCTGGCGTAGACCTTGTCCGGTTCGGTGTCCACTCTGAAGTACACCAGCGCGTGCCCTGCCGGATTGTCCCGGTCCCCTCGGTCGAAGTAAAGGTCCATCGCTCGCTGTCACCCGCCTATGGGCGGACAGAATCCGCCCTGCTTACGCTCTTTGATTTCTATTATCAGTCAATTTCCGATTATAGCATCGCGGCTCTGCACGGCTTGCACGGCCGCCCAGAGCCATCGCATCTGGAATTCCGCAATCCGTCATTCCCGCTTTCGCGGGAATCCAGTGACCTGCATCGCACGCAAGTGCCACCTGTTGGGCACGCTATGAGCTCGGAGGACTGGGGCAGCGAGAATTTCGATACCCCTGGAATCCCGCCTTCGTGGGGATGACTAGGCTCCTCGAATCGAGTGCGATTACCCCGCCGGTTGGCTCCGTAGCTGTCGTTGACTGCTTCGGGCAAAGAAAGTATCGTATATCCAATCAGGGACGGCACCGGCTATATGCCCGGTCGGCCGTCCGCCAAGGAGCGGGATATGCCCGATCCGGAAGTCAAAATCTTCGACTACGACAAGATAGAAATCGGCGAGGAGCTCGGCTCCTACGAGTACACCCTCACCCAGGAGATGCTGGACAACTTCCGCGCCTCCATCAGCGACCCCGACGCCGTTTTCCCCACGCTGGCGGTCAAGCACGACGCCACCGCACTCGCCATGGTCTACGACGACCAGACCGGAGGCGTGAACGCCGGCAACGAGGTCGAATTCTTCAACCCCCCGATTCCGGGCAAGAAGATTCGCGTGACGGGCCGCATCGCCGACAAGTACCTGCGCCGCGACAAGCCCTACATGGTCATTGAGGCCACTGCCGTCGACGAGGACGGCCGCCTTCTGGAGAAGCTCCGCACCTACCAGATGAAGAAGCCTGACGAGGTGGGCAAGAAATGGCATCCGCAGACATAGAACCCGGCCAGCAGATCCCCTCGGTCACCAAGGCAGTGACCCAGCACACCATCAACCAGTTCGAGGATTGCGGCATCCTGGACCGCCAGAACATCCACAACAACCCCGAGCTGGCCCAGCAGCGCCTCGGCACGACCTACCCCATCGCCTCGGGCCGCATGTCCGTCGCCTTCGCCGCCGAGAGCCTGCGGCGCTTCTTCGGCCCCGAAGTCTTCAACCACACCGGCAGCGTCAACCTGAAGTTCCTGCGCCCGGTCAAGGGCGGCGACACCATCACCGTCACCGGCGAGGTCTCCACCCGTGAGGAGACCGACGACGGCGACCAAATAATCGTCAACCTGTTCTGCCAGAACCAGGACGGCGACCGCACCGCCGTTGGCATCGGCACCGCCGTTATCAGGTAGGAAATGGAAGCTCCACACCATTTGTTCCCTCTCCCTCCGGGAGAGGGTTAGGGTGAGGGCATACGCATCGCAATGACAACCACCACCGACCGGGTGAGCGAACTCTTTGCTGACGCGCATGTACTGTACGGCGACGCCCTGGAAATACTTGACCAAGGCAAGCTTCGCAACGCCGCCGAAAAGGCATGGGGCGCCACCAAGCGCTCGACAGACGCCATGGTGCTCGCGCGCACCGGCGCAGAGCCGCAGTCTAGGGGAAGATTGGGAAGCGTTTTGCTGGGACTGGGAGGCCGGGCACCGGCTATCGGTATCTTTCATGGGCAATACAGTACTAGGGCCCAGTTGCTGTATCTTAACTGCGTATGCGACGGCAACTGTGAACCGGAAGAGGAGATGACAGCCCTCATCCGGGCCACTGACTCCTTCATCCAGGAAGCCAGGAATCTGGCTTCCTCACCTTAGCAATCAAGCTCCTGTCCCCATTCAAAAGCGAGAGAAGAGAAACATGCCAGGTTCCGAACACGGCAAGGTCGAAGCTGAAATCGTCTACTGTGTGGCTTGAGGCTACTTCCCGGTCGCCACGTGGCTGGCGACGGAGTTCTTCAAGTCCGACGCACCCGGCGATGTCGCCATAAAGATGACCCCCTCCGACCGGGGCCGTCTCGAGGTCTACCTCGACGGTGATGTCATCTTCGACCGCAAGACTGACGGCGGCTTCCCAGACCTCGGCAAGGTCAACGAGCTCAAGATGACCATCGCCGAAAAACTCTTTGACCTAGAAGATGCTTAGCGGACTTGAGACTAATCCCCTCTCCCTCCGGGGGAGGGCCAGGGTGGGGGCGTTGCCCTCCTATAGGTGCAGTCGTGGCTAACCAGGAGCATGTCGACCTCGTGCGGGCAGGGCCGGAAGCCCTCGCCCGGTGGCGCGCCGATAACCCGGACGCGGACCTAGACCTCAGTGGGGCGGACCTGCATGGCGTTGACCTGTCGGGCATCAAGCTCGAAGGGGTCAACCTGTCCGGAGCCAACCTCGCCGACGCCCGTCTCACCCAGGTCGGGCTCCCGTCGGCGGACCTGTCCGGGGCAAACCTGGAGCGGGCCGACCTCGGCCGCGCCTCCCTCTCCGGCGCAAACCTGTCAGGCGCAAACCTGACCAACGTCAACCTGTTCTGGGCCGACCTGAAGGGTGCGAACCTCGAGAGAGCCATCGTCCAGCACTGCCGCATGAACCGTGTCTCCCTCATCGGAGCCAACCTGAAGGACACCGACTTCGGCCAGTCCAACATGATCGAGGCCGACCTGCGCAACGCCGACCTGACCGGCGCCCAATTCGTCTCCACCAACATGAACGGCGCCGACCTCTCCCGCTGTAGCATGCAGGGTGCCGACTTCACCCGCGCCATGATCCGCGACTCCATGTGGATCGCCACCAACATGACCGGCGCCAACTTCGACCAGGCCAGCCTGCACCGCTCCGACTTCACCCTGGCCAAGTGGGACAACACCACCACCTTCCCCAAAGGCTTCGACCCCAACAACATCGAATTCCTTGACGTCGGCGTTTAGGTGGGGATCAATGCGATGTAGATGGTGCGGTGATATTGGGGATTTCGGCAAATATGGACTGTTGAGAACGATATTTGGCAGACCGGAAGACTGCAAGGGTTCAGGCCTGACTATGGCCGTTGAATGGTGTAGGAACACGTCTATCCAAGGCTCAGGGTACGTTAGGGTGCCAGAGCAACTTCGGCCACTTGATGCCAATCTGTATGATGCTCTAGCTGGGATGTGCGAAAACGATCGCTGTCTACTTACGATTCGAGAATTGGCGATCCTCCCTACTAAACAGTTTCACTATACGCCCTTGTCTGGTCTAACAAGAGCTAGACGACGGTGTGGGTGGCTGACAGGGGCCTTTGAAAGAACAAATGGGGCGGCGGTTGTATTCATAGACCCAGACACCGGCATAGCTACGCAGTCAATGGAAGACCGTCCTAATAATAGCCCTAAGCACATATACGTCGATGAAATCCAACGCTTCTTTAATAGAAAACAGTCCCTCATTGTCTACCAACACGAACTTATGGGGCCAAACCAACCTCCACCCCCTTTGCAAATAAGATCCTTAGCTGCCCGATTGCATGAAGTTTGTATTCCCCGCGATAGGCTCAGGGTATTCTGGTGGCAGAAACGCTTCTTTATAACAATTGTGCATCCGATTCACGATACTGAGTTAAACAGGGCCCTTAACGAATTTAATCACAGCGATTGGGTTACTACGGGAAACTTCACCGAGGAGACTCATTGGATTGGGTAACCTCCTCGTAACCGGCCCCGCCCGCTCAGGTAAGACCAGCGTCGCCGCTGGCCTGCTGACCCTCGCCCGGGACGCTGGCCTCACTGCCGCCTACTTCAAGCCGTTCTCGGCGGACGAAGCCGACGACGCCGACCACGCCTTCGCCTCCGAAATCCTGGCGGAGACACTGGGCATCACCGTCGGCCCTGCGCCACTCCCGGCAGCCCAAGCCTCAGCCACAGAGGGAGCCGCAAGCACAATCGCACAGCTGCGCGGCAACTCCGACCTCGTCATCGTCGAACTCGCCGCTGGAGCCACCGTCGATGACCTGGCCACCGTCGACGCCCGCGTGCTGGAGGTCCACTCCTACGCTCCGGAAACCGACTGGGCCGCCACAGCCGACCAGGCCGCCGGACGCTGGGGAACCCGCCTCACCTGCCTCGTCGTCAACGCCGTGCCCCTCTACCAGCAGGAAACCGTCGCAGCATCGGTCGCCCAGTCTTCCGCCGAGGTAGACGCAGCAGTCATCCCCGAGAGCCGCGTCATGCTGGCCCCCACAGTGGCTCAGGTCGCCGAACACCTCGACGCCGTCTGGACTCTCGACCCGATCAACGCCGACGCTCCGGTCGAGCGCTTTCTGATCGGCGGCAACATCATGGACAACGGCCCCACCTACTACGGCCGCTATGCCAACCAGGCCGTCATCACCCGCACCCAGCGCCCCGACATCCAGCTGGCCAGCATGTTGCCCCAGACCCGGTGCCTCGTCCTCACCGGCCCCGGCGAGCCGACCGAGTACGTGAAAGCCGAGGCCATGGAGCGCGACATCCCCCTGCTCCAGGTCTTCTCCTCCACCATCGAGACCGCCGACGCCCTCGACCGCATCATCGAAGCCTCCACCCCGCACAGCCTGGCCAAAGCCCGCCACTACGCCGCCCTGCTGCAACAGCACGCCAGCGCAGAGACGCTGGACGGCTGGATGCAGTAGCCCGGTCAGCCCGCCGACTTCCCGGCCTCGTTCCCCGGCACCGAAAAATTCTTCCTGCACCCCAGTTCGCTGGCCGGCCATTCCCCCATTCGCAGTAATCCAGGCTCCCGCCTCACCCAGCGGCCAAATCCCATCTCCACCGGCGCCCCTGGCCGATTGCAAAGACGGATCGCCCCCGAATTTGTCTGAACCGATATTCGAGGGGCTACAAAGGGGCTACAAGATGAGTAAGATTGAAGCCCATCAGCGAAATCCCGGAATCAAACAAATCACAGTTCAGACGGCGACTCTGCAGTCGTCCAGCGCAAAGCCAACGCAAAGCAAATTCATGGGTGCGTTGTGATATAATCCGCACCGCACTATTCGCATTCGCAACGGCAGGGAGCGCGTCATGGACTTGGGACTCCAGGATAAGGTCGCCATCATCACCGGCGGCAGCGACGGCATCGGCAAGGCAGCCGCCCTCAGCATGGCCAAGGAAGGCGCAGCGGTCGTCATCGTCGCCCGCAGGCAGGAAGTCCTCGACCAGGCCGAGCAGGAAATCCTGGCAGCCACCGAGGGCCAGGTCATGTCCATCTCCGCCGATGTCATGGAGCCCGGCTCCGCCAAGAGCATCGTCGAAAGCACCGTGAACAAGTACGGGCGCGTCGACATCCTGGTCAACAACGCCGGCACTTCCATGGCCAAGCCCTTCGAGGATGTGTCTCACGAAGACTGGGAGTTCGACTTCGAGCTGAAGGTCTGGGGCGCCGTCCGCCTGATCCAGGAGTCGCTCCCCGAGATGCGCAAGGTCGGTGGCGGGCGCATCATCAATGTCACCAACCTCGGCGGGCGCACCCCCGGTCCCTCTTCCATGCCCACCTCCATTTCCCGCGCCGCCGGCATCGCCATCACCAAGGGTCTGTCCAAGGACCTCGCAAAGGACAACATCCTCGTATCCACCGTCTGTATCGGCCTCATCAAGAGCGGCCAGCACCAGAAGCGCTACGACGCCCGCATACAGTCCGACCCCAGCCTCAACATCGACACCTTCTACGACCAGCTCGCTGCCGGTCGCGACGTGCCGCTGGGCCGCGTGGGCGAGCCCGAGGAAGCCGGCGACGTCATCGCCTTCCTGGCCTCCGAGCGCGCCAGCTACCTCACCGGCATCGCCGTCAACCTCGACGGAGGAGCTTCCGCCGTCGTCTAGACCCGAAGAATTGTGCGTGAGCAGTCCCGCCGTCAACCTGCATAGGAACAAATGCGGATGAGGACATATAGAGGCTGAACCCGAACCGTAGGGGCGCACAGCAGTGCGCCCCTACGGTTCGAATGAGAATATCCCAGTAGAAATTCAACCACCGCCACGCTTGCGGTTTGCCGCAGCGTAGTATCTGGAGGACAACCGTGACCGCTTCATACCTTAACGAACTGCAGCCGAACGCGCGGCTGCTGCTGGGCCCGGGACCCAGCTCGGTGCATCCCCGTGTGTTGCAGGCCATGACCCTGCCGGTGATGGGCCACCTGGACCCGGACTTCTTCCAGGTCATGAACGACATCGGCGACATGCTGCGCGAGGTCTACCACACCTCCAACGTCATGACCATGCCCGTCTCCGCCACCGGCACCGGCGCCATGGAGACCGCCTGCGCCAACATCCTCGAGCGCGGCGACACCATGGTCGTCTGCCGCAACGGCTACTTCGGCATTCGTCTCGGCAACATTGCCGAGCGTTGCGGCGCCGAGGTCCACGAGGTCGACTCTCCCTGGGGCCGGCCCGTCGACCCACAGCATCTTGAAGACGAGCTTAAGAAGCACCCGAAGGTAAAGGCCGTCGGCGTGGTCCACGCCGAGACCTCCACGGGAGTGCTGACGCCCTTGCCCGACATCATCGATGTCATCCACCGCCACGGGGCTCTGGCCATCGTCGACGCTGTCACCTCACTCGGTGGCCACGACATGCGCGTCGACGAGTGGGGCGTCGACATTTGCTACAGCGGCACCCAGAAATGCCTGGGGGCCCCTCCGGGCTTGGCGCCCATCACCCTGAACGAAAGCGCCATGCAGGTTCTCAGGACCCGGGAGACGCCGGTTCAGAGTTTCTACTTCAACCTGCAGGAACTGGAAAGCTACTGGGGACAGAGCCGCGCCTACCACCACACGGCACCGATCTCCATGACCTACGCCCTGCGCGAGGCCCTGCGGATGATGATGGAAGAGGGCATCGAGAACCGTATAGACCGCCACGCCAAGGCGGCAGCCGCCCTCCGGGCTGGTCTCGAAGCCCTGGGCCTGGAGTTGCTGGCCGACCCAGACTACCGGCTCAATCCCCTGACCACCGTCAGGATCCCCGAAGGCATCGACGACGCCCAGGTGCGGGGCACCCTGCTCAACGACTACTCCATCGAGATCGGCGGCGGGCTTGGCGAGTTCCGTGGCAAAGCCTGGCGCATCGGCCTGATGGGCGACTCGGCCCGCGACCGCAACGTGCTGGCCCTGCTCTCAGCCCTTGAGCAGATCCTCAACGAGAATGGCTACGAGGTCGCCTTCGGCTCCAGCCTGGCAGCAGCCCAGCGAACGCTTGCCACATACTCCGGTTAGCGCCCCTCCAGGCCCGCCCGTTGAAAGATGATTGAAGCCCTCGGAGGTCTCGTCGGCGGGCTTGGCATGTTCTTCGTGGGCATGTGGCTGCTCTCCGAGAGCCTCAAGCGTCTGGCCACCCGCCGCCTTCGCACGATTGCAGCCTACTGGGCCCCCAACCGTTACGCCGCCCTCGGTTGGGGTGCCCTCGCCGGCGGCGTTATCCAGAGCATGGCGGCGATGACCTTCATTGCCGTCAGCCTGATGCGCGCCAACCTCGTATCTACGGAACGCGCCTTGGCCTTTATCCTGGGCGGCAACCTTGGCGCCAGCCTGCTGGTGTTACTGGTCTCGCTGGACATTCAGGTGGCCGCCCTCTATATCCTCGGCGTAGCCAGCGTGCTCATGGTCAGCGAGAGAGCAATCAAGCTCCGAAACGTCGGAACGGTGCTCTTCGGGGCCGCCCTCATGTTCGTCGGACTCGGCCTCGTGAAGGTGTCCGCCGCAACCCTGGCGACGCAGCCGCTGTTCGATGGGTTTCTGGGTGTCGTAGGTGGCTCAACCCTCATCGCCTTCGCCGGCGCCGTGGTGCTTTCCCTTCTCGTCCAGTCAACGGTAGCGGTTATGGTGTTCGCCGTCAGCATGGGATCCATCGGTGTCCTCAGCAACGATCAGGTTTACATGGCCATCTATGGCTCCTTCCTCGGAACATCGGGAACCCTGTTGTTGCTCTCATGGACGCTGACAGGCGAGTCGCGAAGGGTGGCGATGTTCCAGGTTGCCTACAGCTTTGTGCTGATCGTGATTTTCGTTCCCCTGCTGTACATTGAAATATGGACCGGCCTGCCTCTGATGAAGTCCCTGGTCCTGTCCGTGCCTCTGGAGCAGCCTTTGGCGTTGCTCAGCCTCACGTCCGATGTTTTCGGCGTCATACTGTTCATCCTCATTCTGCCTCCGGTAGCCTGGCTGTTTGTCCGCCTCTGGCCATCGACTGCCGAGGAAGCCCTGTCGAGGGCGCAGTACATCCGCGGCCGCAGCTACGACAATGTGGCCGCCGCGCTGGAACTCATCGCTTTGGAGCAGCGTCGTGTCCTGTCTGGCTTTTCGTCCTACCTGGATGCCGTTCGCCAAGGGACCGAGGTCGACCCACTGAGGGCATCGGTCAGAGCTCTGATCAGGGAAATTGAAGAGTTCCTTACCGAGGTGCGCATTCACCACCCTGGCTATGGCATTGATGAAGTCAATTCGGCGCTGGCGCAGCAGCGCCTGATCATCTGGCTGGAAGAACAATTCGGGGAACTGTGCGACGAACTCAACCGGTTGCCCGGCGACACGGCCACTAGTCAGTTGCGGTCTGTTTTCGTAGAGGGCATAGATGCCGTGGTTCTGGTCATCATCGATGGCTTGACCAGCCCGGACCCCGAGAGCTGGGCAACGATCAGGCAGCTTACCCGCGACCGTTCTGAACTGCTTCGTGAGATCAGAAGCAGCTACTTGTCTAGCGAGCCCCCGCCCGATGAAGCCGTGCAGGTTACGATCCTCAAGGTCACCAACACCACCGGCGAGATTTTCTTCCTGTTTGCCCGGCTGACCCAGGAGATGACGGCCACTCAGGCGGCTTCCGACATGTCACCCGCATCTCCGCTGTAACAGACCGGACCCGAGCAATTTCGCCCAGCCAATTCCCCGTGCCTCCGGTTTTGCGCTCCCCCAGATTCCCTGCGCCCACTGTCAGGGCCTGGGCATCACCAGCACTGCCTTCCGGCCACAGTCCCCGAAGCACGGGCCTGCTGTGGTTCCATCAACCCTTTACCGGCCTGGGAATAGCCAGGCAGCATCCCCAGACCCAGTAGTCCAACTAAGTAACTATCTCAAAACTGTCATGACCTTGATCTCAACGGCCAGATACACGGTCTGGACCATTGGATTCCCGCTTTCGCGGGAATGACGGGTCCTTTGCGGGAATGGCGGTTTTGAATTTTGGCAGATTTTGAGATAGTTACTAATTACAAATGTGATGGCTACTAGAGGGGGCGTCCGGTGCGGCGGCCTCTGCCGGAGCCTGGGAGCAGCCCAAAGAGCCCTCGTCGGGTCCGGCCCCGGAACTGGTCGGCCTGGGCCTCTTCGAGGTCCATCTGCAGTAGCCGCGTCCCGCCGCGAGTCGCCCTCTCCTGGCGGGTCCGCACCGGCTCTGGCTCCTCCCTGCGATACGCCTCGTCCAGAATGTCGACGATGTGCCGCACCGGGGTGTCTTGTCCGGCGCCCCGCAGGCCCTGCTCCAGTTGCAGCATGCAGCCGGGGTTGGCCGTAATCGCCTCGGACGCCCCGCTCTCGATGATCATCTCCACCTTGCGGCTGAGAATCCGGCGCGACAGCATGGGCTGCACCGCCGAGTAGATGCCTGCGCCTCCACAGCACATCGACGGGTTCTCCATCTCCTGGAGCTGCACCCCGGGCAGGGACTGGAGGATCGTCCGGGGCGCCGCCGTGATGCGCTGCGCGTGGGCCAGGTGGCAGGGGTCCTGGTAGGTGACCATGCGCTCAAGGTGCGCCAGGGGACGCCGGAAGGGCAGCTCCAAAAGCAGCTCGGTGATGTCCCGGGTGATTTCGACAGCCTGCCGTGCCTTCTCCGCGTAGTCCGGGTCGTCCTTCAGCAGGTCGTGATACTCCTTCATCGTCGAGCCGCACCCGGCGGAGCTGGTGACGATTCGGTCGGGGCCGGTGGACAGCAGCGCGTCGATGTTCCTTTTCGCCATCGCCCGCGCTGTCTGCAGGTCCCCGGCGTGGCTGTTGAGGGCGCCACAACACCCCTGCCGCGGCGGCACTGCCACCTCGCACCCGTTTCGCGTCAGGGTGCGCACCGTGGCGTTCATCGTCTCCGCCTGCATCAGCGGCATGACGCAACCCGAGAGCAGGGCCACCTTCATCCGAACCTCGCCCTCGGCGGGGAGGTACCTGCGGCGGGAGGGGCCGAAGAAGCGGCCGCTCATGCGTGGCAGCTGGCCCTCCAACTGCTGCAGAGCACGCGGCAGCAGCCTGATCAGCCTCGTCCGGCGCACCATCCGCTGCACGCCCAGGTGCTGATACAGCCGCAGCAACGAAGCCCCGAAACGCATCAGGCCCGGCCGCGGCAGCGCCGCCCTCAGGAACCAGCGGTTCATGCGCTTCATGCCTTCCGACTGACGGCCCCGGAACCGCACCTGGGCCCGGGTCCGCTCCATCATTCGCCCGTAGGGAACCCCCGAAGGACACACCGCCTCGCAGGCCCGGCAGTTCAGGCAGGCCTCCCAGTGGGAGACGATGCGGTCGCTGATCCCGACCCGCCCCTCGTTGACCGCCTTCATCAGGGCGATGCGGCCCCGGGGCGACTCCATCTCCAGCCCCGTTACACCGTAGGTAGGACATGCGCTCAGGCACAGCCCGCAGTGCACGCAACGGTACATGTCGGCCTCGGCCGGCGCGTCGGTGTCCGTGAAGCCGGCGAACAGCGCCGCCGGCGGAAGCTGCGAGCGGGTCGCTGTGGACGCGTCCGCAGCGGCGATAGTCCCTGTCCCTTCGAGCTCTGGCGCTTCGATCAGGGCATCAACGGCATCGGCGTCCTGTCCTGCCCGTTCCGGCGTCGCCATTAGAGGCGCCCCAGAAAACGCCCACGATTCAAGAGGCCCTGAGGATCGAACTGTTCCTTGACTCGGCGCATAATCTCCATGCCCGACGGCTCCTCTCCCCACACGTCCAGCTTTACTTTGATCGAGGGATGGCAGATTTCGATGACCGCCGTGCCTCCGTGTTGCCTGGCGGCCTGCCGCACGTACCCGATGGTGGTCAGAATGGCTTCCTCTTCAGCCTCTCCCCAGAACAGCACCCGCACCGTCCCGAAGCCCGGGTCAGCCAGAACCTCCGACGGCGATTCCCCCAGACCGATGCCCAGGCAGGTCTCGGTCATGGCCGGGATGATCCTGCGGGGCGCCGCGATCCGGATCGCCAGCGCAGGCAGGGAGTCCTCCTGCCATCCCAGGTCCGTGGCCCACTGCCGAGCGGCGAGCGGGCCTTCGCCGTCAAACGCAACCGCGTCCACGGCCCCCGAGTTTAGCAACGCCGCCGAGGTGTCCTCGATCCGCCGCTGCACCGCCCCGGCCCTTCCCGAAAAGAAACAGAGTCCCAGCCCGCCCAGCCTCTCGCTCAGGGCCTGGCTCAGTGGCGACCCGGGGTGAGTTGCCAGGAAGTGCCGCGCCAGTCCGCCGGTCGCCGCCAGGTAGCTCATCGGCCCCGCAGCCAGGCTAAGGGCCTCCCTTCCGGCCACCACGGCCTCTTCCATCGAGTCGAACGGAGCCACCAGGGCGTAGTTTTCCGGCTGGATGGGAGACACCTTGAACGAGGCCTCCACGATGACCCCGAGAGTTCCCAGCGAGCCGGTGTACAGCTTGTTCAGGTCGTATCCGGTGACGTTCTTGACCACCTGTCCCCCGGCCTTGGTGAACACGCCGTCCGCACCCACCACGCCGACCCCGATGAGCCAGTCCCGCGGCGGCCCGTAGGCATGGGCCATCGGCCCGGTGCAGGCGGTCGACAGCGTGCCTCCGACCGTGGCCCGGCCCGGCAGCGGCGACTCCAGAGGCACGAACTGGCGCGACACGCCCAGTTCTCGCTGTAGCACATCCATCGTCATCCCCGCCTCGACCGTGGCTGTCATGTCCCCCGGCTGGTAGTCAATCACCCGGTTCAGGCGGGACAGGTCCACCACCACGCCGACGCTGTCCGGAGGATTGCCCAGGGCTGTCTTGGTACCGCCGCCCCTCGGGAACACCGTGACCCCGTTTTCCGACGCCCACCGCATCACGTCGATCACCTGGCTGCGGTCCTCGGGCACCACCACCGCCATCGGACTCAGCCCGTCGATTGCGTACTCCGAATGCACATAGGCCGGAGGCAACGCCCCCGGCGGCACAATCAGGCTCAGCTCATACGCGTAAGAGGTGGTCAACTAGCTCTCCGGCGATATTATCCATAAACGATGAGGGTAACTCCGCGTTCGTCGGCGTGCCGCCTCCGTACATCATCTGCGAGAACGCCGATCACTGCGGGTACGGCCTGTTTGCCTGTGGCCCTATGCACAATGTCTGCCCTTGCTGCGGCGCGGTTGATATCGCTATCACCTATCGTTCTGGAGATTTCCAGCACGACATACAGGGTTGACTGTTCTGACGCTCTGCGTCCCTCCACCACTATGTCGACCGCGAAGGCGGCCACCCGATCCTGTTCGGTTATGATGCCTTTGTTTTTGGCCTCGTAAATTGGGTTGAGAAACGCCATGTCGTTCGGCGCCCTGGAACCCTTGAGGACCCTGACAGGCATGACATCCGTGTGCTGTCCTATCAGGCTGTAGATGTGGTTCCCAACTTTCAGCTCGTAGGCGTCCCCCTTCAGGTTGCCGACTTCACCTTCCAATCGGGAAAAAGATCTTTCCAGGCGTGCCTGACCGTCCTCAAGGTTGGACACTTTGCTTTCCAGGCGTGCCTGACCGTCCTCAAGGTTGGACACCTTGCCTTCCAGGCGTGCCTGACCGTCCTCAAGGTTGGACACTTTGCTTTCCAAGCGCGCCTGACCGTCCTTCAGGTCGGTAACGTCAGTCTCCAGCGCGGCGAGTCGTTTCTCCGTGGCCGCCGAAAACTCCCGGACGGTAGCAGCCAGCTCGGCTAGTCTCTGAGGCATTTCCAACACGTCCTCACTCAAAAGAGCGGAGCGCAGCGCCTCGCGCCATTCGGGCTGTTCCCGGATGATGCGCAGAATGTCCACAAAATTGTTGACGGTAGTCATCGGTGGTCTCCCCCGGCAGCAGTTCTATTGTAGCTTCCCCGGAGGTTTTGCGGGGAAGAGCCTGAACTTCTGCTAGGCGTACATGCCCGGTGCGGGGCGGTGCGATGAGGCGTGGTGGCGGTGGCCGTCCGGGAAGATCTTGCCGGGATTGATGTTGTTGTGCGGGGCAAAGGCGTCCCGAACCCGGCGCATGGCCAGCATGTCCTCCGGCGAATACACCAGCGGCATCTGTTCCTTCTTCTCCAGGCCCACCCCGTGCTCGCCGGTGAGGGTGCCGCCGGCCGCGACGCACACCTCCAGCACCTCGGCGCCCGCCACGGTGATATTCTCCAGCTCCCCCGGCTTCCGCTCGTCAAAAAGCAGGCATGGGTGCAGGTTGCCATCGCCGGCGTGGAACACGTTGGCGATGGGGACCCCGTGCTTGCGGCCCACCTCGGCCACCTGTTGCAGCACCGTGGCAAGCTGCGTCCGCGGCACCACGCCGTCGACCAGGTAGTAGTTGGGGGCCAAGCTGCCAAGGGCACCCAGCGCTCCCTTGCGGCCCTTCCAGAGCTGCTCCCTCTCAGCCGCCTCTGCGGCGAACCTGACCTGGCTGGCCCCCGTATCCCACAGTGCCGCCTCCACCTCCCGCCCGATCTCGTCCACTTCCTCGGTCAGACCTTCCAGCTCAATGAGAAGCACCGCACCGGCGTCGTCGGGGTATCCGGCATCCGACACATTCTGCACCGCCCGTATGCTCAGGGCGTCGATCATTTCCAGTGCGGCGGGAACGATCCCGTGGCCGATGACGGCCGACACAGCGGTGCACGCCGTCTCCACATCCTGGAAAATGCCCAGGTAGGTCTTCACTGCCTCCGGCACCGGCAGCAGCCGCACCATGATGCGCGTCGCGATGCCGAATGTGCCCTCCGACCCGGTGAACACCCCCCGCAGGTCGTACCCCGGATTCTCCCGGGCGAGGCCACCCAGCGTCACCACGGCGCCATCTTCCAGCACTACCTCCATGCCCAGCACGTGGTTGGTGGTGGTCCCGTATGCCAGGCAATGCGGCCCGCCCGCGTTCTCGGCAATGTTGCCGCCCAGGCTGCAGGCCCGCTGGCTCGAGGGGTCCGGCGCATACCGCATGCCGGACCGCCGCACGAAGGTGTCCAGGTCCAGGTTGATGACCCCCGGCTCGACGATCGCATGCCGGTTCTCGGTGTTCACCTCGAGAATGCGGTTCATACGGGTGAAGGCGATCTGAATGCCGTCGGGATGTGAGATGGCGCCGCCGCTCAGCCCGGTCCCCGAGCCGCGTCCCACCACCGGCACGCCGGCCTCCCACGCCAGAGCCATAACCCTGCTCACCTCGTGGGTGTTCAGCGGAAACACCACGGCGCTGGGCATTCCCCGGTCTATCGACCCGTCGTACTCGAAGACCAGCAGGTCGTCGGGGTGCCATACGACATTGCCGGTCCCGACGATCTGCCGGAGCCGGTCAACGAACCCTTCAACGCCGTAGGCAGCAATCCCGCCGCCCCTGGCAACGCCCGCGTTACTGACAGTAGTCAACTGAATCCCTGCGCATGAGAGTGAAACAGAGTCGAAAAGTGGCACACATCTGCCAACCCTTCCCAGAATTTGATGATAGCCCCTGCCCCCATTCTAGGCAAGCGCGGATGTTATTCCGCAAACGATAGGCCGTTGACCAACGACCACCTAGTCGATACACTTAAGTTCAGTCGGCGCCGCTAGGCAGGGCTGCTAGCTAAGCCCGTCGGGTTCTCCCGGTCGACTGCTTTTGTTTCTCTTTACATGTACGTTCTTTACTTGGACGAGTCTGGTGCCCACGAGCAGGCCAGCTACTTTGTGTTAGCTGGCCTTGCCGTTTTTGAAAGGGAAATTTACTGGTTCACTCAGGATATGGAAAAACTTCAACGGGAATACTTCCCTAACGAAACTGAGCCCGTATTCTTCCATGTCAGCCAACTCAGAGCACCGCAGGGGCAGCAACTCCCTCCTCCATGGAATCAGCTAAGCAGGCAGCAGCGACTGGAAATAAAGGATAAAGTATTTGAGATTATCCGAGATCGAAGGGCAGTCCTCTTTGGCTGCGCAGTAGAGAAGAATTATGCGATTCTCAGAGGTGAAGATCCTTCGGACCGTGCCTTCGAAGAACTAACCAACAGGTTCGACCTGTACCTTAGTCGAGTCAATCGATCGGCTTCTCAAGAAAGCCGGGAAGAACAGCGAGGCTTGGTCGTTCTGGCAGGGTCTACTTCCAACTACGAAAAAACGATTTCGTTGCTGGCCAGGAGAATGCGGGAAATTGGAACCCGATGGCGCCTCCTGCGCAACGTAACAGACATTCCGTACTTTGCTCCCGCGAAAGATACGAGAATGCTGCAATACGCCGATTTCTGCGCCAATGCCATCTACGGGAGATACAACAGCAAGCTAACGGGAGACTTCGACAGAATAGCCCTCAAGTTCGATCGAGAAGGAGGAGTTATTCACGGACTGTCTCACTTGACTACCGACTCAGAGTGCCCTTGCTTGGCTTGCTTCGCACGTCAAGGTAGGCAACAAGGATTCCCTTCCCTCTAGCTCATACCCCGCTTGACACACTTGAAGACAGGGTCTTACCCTGTTATCCAACGACAAACGACAATTGAATATCTCCAAAGGCTGTGAAGGGGAGTAGTAGGCTTCCAGCAGGGCAACAAGCGAGCCGGGTATGGTGAAAGCCGGCGCCCAGCGCAGAAGACCGAATGGACCCCGGAGCCGCAGGCCGATCTCCCACCGCCGTCCGATGTCAGGGAGCTAGGTTGAGCCGGTTAGGGCACCGTTAAAGGCCCGCGGCATGGGACCGAGGCTGTAGGTCCCCCCGCCGGTTGAGATTCCGGTTATGGCCGTCTACTTTGGGCCAGTACCGGAGAAGAAGGGTGGCAACACGATGCAGACTCGTCCCTTGATGGACGGGTCTTTTTGTTTTTCTAGTCCAATTTTGCTCACGCGAGGCGATATGTACTATCCAACCCTGGAACAGGTCAAGGCACGGGCACGGGAGGGCAACACCGTGCCGGTTTACCGCTCGATCCACGCCGACCTGGAGACGCCAGTTTCAGCCTACCTCAAGGTCGCCCGCGGCCCCTACTCCTACCTGCTGGAGAGCGTGGAGGGTGGTGAGCGACTGGGCCGCTACAGCTTCATCGGCACCGACCCCTACCGGATCATCACCACCGGCCCCGGCCAGGAGTACGGCCAGGTGGACCCGCTGACCCTGGTGGAAGAGGAGATGTCCCGCCACAAGCTCATCCCTGTCGACGGCCTGCCCAGCTTCCACGGCGGCGCGGTCGGCTATGTGGCCTACGACGCCATCCGCTACTTCGAGCCGCGCATACCCGAAATGCCGGAGGACCCACAGGACCTGCCCGAGTCCGTGTTCATGTTCGGCGAGACCATCCTGGTCTTCGACCACCTGCGCCACGACATCCAGGTCGTCTCTCATGCCCGCCTCCAGGGACACGAACCCCGCGAGGTCGAGCGGGCCTACGCCGAAGCCGTTGAACGCATCGAGGAAATGGTCGAGCGCCTAGCGGGCCATCTCGCGCTTCCCGCGGAGTTTCAGCAGGGTGTTGCTGTGCCGCCCAGCCCCATTGAGTCCAACTTCACCCCGGACCGCTACTCCGACGCCATCGACAAGTGCGTCGAGTACGTCTACGCCGGCGACGTGATCCAGGTGGTCAACTCCCAGCGCTTCTCGAGGCAGACGGGCGCCCATCCCTTCCAGATATACCGCGCCCTGCGCAGCGTCAACCCATCTCCCTACATGTACTATCTCGACCTGGACGGGTTCCAGATAGTCGGCGCGGCCATCGAGTCGGTAGTCAAGGTGGAGGACGGCATCGCCTCCACCCACCCCATCGCCGGCACCCGCCCTCGGGGCCAAACTCCCGGCGAGGACGACGCCAACGAGGCGGAGCTCAAGGGCAGCGAAAAGCAGCGCGCCGAGCACGTCATGCTGCTGGACCTCGGCCGAAACGACATCGGCCGGGTCAGCGACCCCGGCACCGTCGAGGTCACCAAGATGATGGAGGTGGATCGCTTCTCCCATGTCATGCACCTGGTCTCCCATGTCGAGGGCAAGCTCCGCCAGGACCTGACCCCCTACGACGCCCTCCGTTCCTGCTTCCCCGCCGGCACCGTCTCCGGCGCGCCCAAAATTCGCGCCATGGAGATAATCGCCGAGATCGAGGGCGAGAAACGCGGCCCCTACGGAGGCGCCGTGGGCTACTTCAGCTACTCCGGCAACATGGACACCGCCCTCGTCCTCCGCACCGGCATCTACAAGGACGGCACCATGTATGTGCAGGCTGGCGGCGGCATCGTCGCCGACAGCGTGGCCGAAGATGAGTACCAGGAGACCCGCCACAAGTCAGGTGCCCTCATGCGGGCCATAGACATGGCCGAGGCGGGACTCAGAACCGTCGCCTCCCGCCCAACTTTACCTGCTGGGACCACAGCCGAAAGGAGCAACTGACCATGCTCAAATCATTCTTCCATACCGGCTTCGTTGTCCGCGACATCGAGGAGTCGGTCAAGTTCTACTCAGACATCCTCGGGATGCGCATAGCCGGCCGCACCGAGCGGCATGGCGAGTTCGTGGAGCAGGTGCTGGCCTTCCCCGACGCCCACATCAAGGGGGGCTTTGTGGACATGGGTGAGGGACACCAGCTGGAGCTGATCCAGTACCTCGCGCCACAGAGCGGCCCCAACACCGTCCAGCGAAACGACCTGGGCGCTGCACACCTCGCCTTCTTCGTCGAAGACCTGGACCGGTTCTACGACGATACCCGCGAGAAAGGCTTGCAGTACAACAACCCGCCCGCCTCCATGTACGACGATAACGGCAACCTGTCCCGCAAAGCCTGCTACGCCCGCGACCCCGACGGCAACTGGCTCGAGTTCGTCGAACTGTTCTAGCTGAATTCCCCCGCCCCGAACCCCTCCCCCTGAGGGGGAGGGCTAGGGTGGGGGTGATAACCTCACCTGCCTAACCCGCCGAAGGACGAGAGACGCCCTAAAATCCCCTCCCCCTCAGGGGGAGGGCTAGGGTGGGGGTGAATCCCCGCCTGCCTAACCCGCCAAAGGACGAGAGACGCCGCCATGCTGCTGCTTATCGACAACTACGACAGCTTCACCTACAACCTGTACCAGTACCTCCGGGAACTGGGCGCCGAGGTAGACACCCACCGCAATGACAAGATCACCCTCGACGAGATCGAGGACATGGCCCCCGACGGCATCGTGATCTCCCCCGGCCCCTGCACGCCGATGGAGGCGGGCGTCTCCAACGACGTCATCCGCCGCTTCGGGCCGCGCATCCCGACGCTGGGCGTCTGCCTCGGCCACCAGTGCATGGCCTACGTCTACGGTGCGCGGGTCGACCGGGCCGGTGAGATCCGCCACGGCAAGACCTCGCTTATCACTCACAACGGCGCGGGCGTGCTTGCTGGCCTGCCCAACCCCTTCGAAGCCATCCGCTACCACTCACTCGTCGTCTACCCTGAGACAGTGCCCGACACCCTCGAGGTGACCGCACAAAGCGAGAACGGCCTGATCATGGGCATCCGCCACAGGGAGCATCCCGTCGAGGGCATCCAGTTCCACCCGGAGTCCATAATGACCCCCGACGGCAAGGCCCTCCTCCAGAACTACCTCAACCAGGTAGCCGCCCACACCAAACCGGAGGCGTGATGACAGCGAAGGACGAGATACTGGAGCTGATGAAGCAAATCCCGGACGGCCTGACTGTTGATGAAGCGTTGGAGAGATTGCAACTGCTCTACGATGTTCAGAAAGGCCTGGAAGAAGCTGAACTGGGCGAGACGGTCTCCCATGAAGAAGCCAAGCAGATAATTGATACATGGCTGAGGTAAGGTGGACCAGACGAAGCCTGAACCATCTCAACGAAATTCGGCTCTACCTAACCGTGGAATCACCGGAAAACATGAGTGCCGTGGTCCAGCGCATTGAAGACATGGCTGACAGGCTTGTGGACTTCCCGCGTTTGGGCCGAATTGTTCCCCTGCCCGGGCGCAGGGATGTTAGGCAAATCATGGTGGGAAACTACAGGTTGAACTACCATCTCGGCACGGAGGACGAAGTGCTCATCGTTTCAGTGCGGCACGGCGCACGGCTTTCCGATCTCGACGAATTTGAGGAGTAAGCAGCAATGACCGCGAAGGACAGAATCGTCGAAATCATGCAGGACTTGCCCGACGATGTGACTTTCGAGGATGCGATCTATGAGCTATATGTCGCATTCAAGATTCAGCAAGGTCTGGAGCAACTTGACAATGGAGAAGGCATACCCCACGAGGAAGCCAAGAGGCGAATTCGCCAGTGGCTACAGTAACCTGGTCGCCCCGCAGCCTAGACGATCTCGAGGCAATAGTTCGGGACCTAACCCTTCAGTCCCCGCAAGCGGCGGCAGATCTCGCTGAAAGCGCGATCGGGATGTCGGATCTGCTCATCGAATATCCTCTTTTGGGGCGTATCTTCTCTTTCGGTAACCGAGAAGATCTCCGCTGGCTGATGGTTCGCGGCCATCGACTGATTTACCGGGTTCAGGATGATGATGTTGAGATAGCCAGAATTATTCATGGGGCCCGCCGAATTGGACCTTCTGATTTGCCCCTATAACTCGCTTACGAATTGTAGTCTTTACGGAGCAATCAACCATGGACATTCGCGAAGCGATAAACGCAGTCGTAACAGGCCGCTCCCTGAGCATGGACGAGGCGGCCGCCGTCATGCGTCAGATCATGCAGGGCGAGGCCACACCGGCTCAGCTCGGCTCCTTCCTCACCGCCCTGCGGCTCAGGGGCGAGTCCACCGAGGAGATTGCTGGCATGGCAACCGTCATGCGCGAGTTCTCCCTCAAGGTGCGCGTCGACGGCAACCTCGTGGACTCGGTGGGCACCGGCGGCGACGGCTCCAACACCTTCAACATCTCCACCGCCGCCGCGCTTGTCGCCGCCGGAGCAGGCGTGCGCATCGCCAAGCACGGCAACCGCGCCGCCTCCGGGAGCTGCGGCGCCGCCGACGTGCTGGAGGCCCTCGGCGTGCGCATCGAGCTGCCGCCCGAAGGCGTCGAACGTTGCATCAACGAGGCCGGCATCGGCTTCATGTTCGCCCAGGCCTTCCACCCCTCCATGCGCCACGCCGGCCCGGTCCGCCGCGAGATCGGCATCCGCACCGTCTTCAACATCCTGGGCCCCCTGACCAACCCGGCAGCCGCACAGCGCCAGCTCATCGGCGTCGCCTTCCCCCAGCTCGGCGAGAAGATGGCCGAGGTTCTGAAGCTCCTCGGCTCCGAGCGCAGTCTCGTGGTCCACGGCGCAGGCGGCCTCGACGAGATCGCCCTCGACGGCGACACCTCCGTCTGGGAACTCCGCGACGGCCAAGTCGAAAGCTGGACCTTCAGCCCCGATGGCCTCGGCCTCGGCCGCTGGAGCATCGACGACCTGCAAGGCGGAGACCCCCCGGCCAGCGCGGCCATGATGCGCCGCCTGCTCGACGGCGAGGGCGGCCCCATCCGCGATGCCGTGCTGCTCAACACCGCCGGCGTCCTCCTCGCCGGCGGATCGGCCAGCACCATCCCCGGCGGCATCCAGCAGGCCGCCCAATCCATCGACACCGGCGCGGCACGAGAGCGGCTGGAGGCCCTGGTGGACCTCAGCAACGCGGAGTGAACGACCGCCCCATCAGAATCACTGACCATGCTCTCAGAGAGCTACAGGAGGAAAGGGAGCGTGGTTTCGACGTGGACGAAAACCTCGCAAGGGCTATTCTGATGCAACCAAACCAGGTGGTGCCCGGCAGGTCGGGCAGGAGCTTTGCCCAGTCGCCGATAGACGACCGCCATCTCTTGCGGGTACTTTTCGAGGAAGAGAACGGGGGATTGGTTATAATCACGGTATACGTTGGTGCCAGGCGGCAGTATGAGACTTAGATACAGCCCTGATGTTGACATCCTGATGGTGTTTGTGTCGGAGGAGCCCCACGATCATGGAGAAGACAACGAGGGGATAATCGTCCATCACAACGTGGCAGGTTCGCCAGTGGCTCTCGAAGTTCTGGACGCCAGCCAGTTTGTGCTGTTTGCCAACGCCAGCCTGGTAACAGGCAAGGAAGTCACAAATCCGGCTGTATCCGGTGCTCCATACACCAAGGAGCGGGAGGTTCCGCTGCGGGCGATTCCGAAGGGGGACGCCGACCTGCGCTTCAACTACAACGCGGGCAGCGACACTCTCACGGTGAAGTTTGGCTCCGGCGATTCCAATTCCCGCCGCCGCAATAACGAACTAGCCGTCTATTACGACCAGAAAGAACTTCCCTCCGGTATGAAAATTGAAAACGCTCAAGAATTCGTGCTTGGAATAATGCAGAGCGTCCTGCTTCACGAAGAGGTGACCGTTGCCTGACATGCCCAGCATCCTCGACAAGATCGTAGCCTCCAAGCGCGAAGAGCTGGCCGCAGCCAAGCTGGCCGCGCCCCTCGCCGAAGTCCGGCAACAGGCGGCCGCGCAGCCACGCCCCCTCGACCTCGCCGGCGCCCTCAACGACGGCGGCATCCGCCTGATCGCCGAGGTCAAGAAGGCCTCGCCCTCCCGCGGCCTGCTGTCCCCAGACTTCGACCCGGTGCGCCTGGCCCGGACCTATGTCGCCAACGGCGCCGCCGCCGTCTCCTGCCTCACCGACCCACGCTTCCAGGGCGAGCTGCCTCACCTGTCCGCCATCAAGCGGAGCGGCGCATCCGGGCAAGCCCCCGTGCTGCGCAAGGACTTCATCTTCGACCTCTACCAGGTCCACGAGGCCCGCGCCGCCGGTGCCGACGCGATCCTGCTCATCGTCGCCATCCTCGAACCCGCCCAACTATCTGAGTTGCTGTGGACCGCCCGGTCCCTAGGCATGCAGTGCCTGGTCGAGGTCCACGACGAAGCCGAGCTCGAGACCGCCGTCGCTGCGGGCGCCGAAGTCATAGGCATCAACAACCGGGACCTGCACACCTTCACCACCGACCTCGCGGTAACCCAGCGTCTGGCCCCGCAGGTACCCCGCGACAGGGTGCTGGTCAGCGAGAGCGGCATCTTCACCCCCGACGACCTGCGCCTGCTGGAAGCCGTCCGAGTCAACGCCGTGCTGGTCGGGGAGGCCATCGTCACCGCTCCCGACATCGCCGCCAAGGTCCGCGAGCTCTCTGGCCAGCACGAACTCTCGAAGTCCTCCCTCCCTGCGGGGGAGAGTTCTCTCATTTCCCCTCTCCCTGCGGGGGAGGATTAGGGTAGGGGCGTCCCAGTCATGATACGCGTCAAGATCTGCGGCATCGGCACACCCGACGACGCCTGCGTCGCCGCCCAAGCCGGGGCCGACTTCATTGGCATGGTCTTCGTTCCCGAGCGGCACCGCCGCATCACCCCCGACGACGCCCGCGAGATAGTAGACGCTGTGCGATCCCTGGACGGTGCAACGCCACGCATGGTCGGCCTCTTCGCCGACCAGCCCCTCGAGGAGGTAAACGACACCATCGCCCACTGCGCCCTCGACGCCGTGCAGCTCTGCAGCAGGGAGACAGTCGAGTACTCGGCGTCCGTCGACTGCCAGGTAATCAAGGTCGTGCACATCCCGGCCTCGTACCGTGCTCCCGATGATGTTCCCGTGGTGGCCGAAAGGGTCCGGGAGTACACCGACGCCGGGTGCCTCGTAACCCTCGACCGCTTGGTGGAGGGAATCCAGGGCGGAACGGGACAGAGCTTCAACCTCGATGTCGCCGCCTCCCTCGCACACCGCGGCAGCGAGTTCCTGCTGGCCGGCGGCCTAACCCCCGCGAATGTAGGCCGCGTCATCAGCGCGGTCCGCCCGTGGGGCGTTGATGTCTCCAGCGGCATCGAGACCCTCGGCAGAAAGGACCGCCGCAAAATACAGCGCTTCGTGGAAAACGCCCGCCACGCCGACGCCGCCCTTACCGGCTCCGCGTGACTTCGCCCGATTGGACGGATTAACCCGTTGCCTTACTATTAATCGTCTACAGCCAAGGAGACCTATGATCGTCAAGATAACTGCCAAGCGCCAGGTGACCATCCCAGCCGAAGTGCTGGAGGCCATGGGCGTCGGTCCGGGCGACCGCCTAGAAATCCAGGAGACTCCTGACGGATTCCTTCTGAAGCCCAAGCGAATAGACTACTCCAAGTTGGCGCCCCTCAGGCACCTGATACCGGATGACCACCCGCCTTTCGACATCAGAAAATTCCGGGACGGGACCTATGACCCTTCGCTACGGGATTGACACCACGGTCCTTGTCAGATTCCTCACCGGACTGCCAGCACCGGAATATCAGAGATGCCGACAGGAACTGACCAGGTTGGTGGACGAAGACAACGCAGAAATATATGCCTCTAACCAGGTCATCGGAGAAGCTTACGTCGCAGTGCAGCACCACTACGGCATCAGCAAATCCGGGGCTAGAGCAGGCTTGCTGACCATACTCACATCGGGACTAATCGCCCCCCTGCATGGACAACCGGTATTGAGGACCCTTCAAGAGACTGGCGGCGCCGGCCTGATGGACCGCCTCATCGCCGACGGCTACTCCCGCACGGTCTCGGAAACGCTCACCCTCGACCGGAGAATGGCAGCATTGCCTGGGGTGAAAAGACTGTAGCCATTTGCTGGCCACCAGACCCATCCGCCCACATCAGCCAGAAACCAGAGAACAACGGAGAACCAATGACCACCCAGCCAATTTTCCCCGACGACCGCGGACGCTTCGGCGACTTCGGCGGCAAGTTCATCCCCGAGACCCTCATGGCCGCCGTCGCCGAGCTCGAGGACGCCTACAACACCGTCAAGGCCGATGCCGACTTCCAGGCACGTCTCGCCAATCTCCTCAACAGCTATGTCGGCCGTCCCACGCCCCTCTACTACGCCGAGAACCTCTCCCGCCACCTTGGCGGCGCAAAGATCTACCTGAAGCGCGAGGACCTCGCCCACACCGGCGCCCACAAGATCAACAACGCCCTCGGCCAGGCCCTCCTCGCCCAGCACATGGGCAAGCGGCGCATCATCGCCGAGACCGGCGCCGGCCAGCACGGCGTCGCCGCCGCCACCGCCTGCGCCATGCTCGGCCTGCAGTGCATCGTCTACATGGGCGAGGAAGACATCCGCCGCCAGTCCCTGAATGTCTTCCGTATGCGCCTTCTGGAGGCCGAGGTCATCAGCGTTGAGTCGGGCACCCGCACCCTGAAGGACGCCATCAACGAGGCCATCCGCGACTGGGTGACCAATGTCGAGACCACCCATTACCTCATCGGCAGCGTCGTCGGCCCCCACCCCTACCCGGTGATGGTCCGCGACTTCCAGTGCGTCATTGGTCTCGAGGCCCGGGCCCAGGTCCTGGAAGCCGGAGGCCGCCTGCCCGACTATGTCATGGCCTGCGTCGGCGGCGGCAGCAACGCCATGGGCACCTTCCACCCGTTCCTTCCCGACGAGGAGGTACGCCTCGTGGGCCTCGAGGCCGGCGGCAGGGGCCTCGACTCAGGCGAGCACTCGGCCACCCTCACCGCCGGGCGCCCCGGTGTGCTCCACGGTGCCATGACCTACCTGCTTCAGGACGAAGACGGGCAGGTCGCCCCGGCCCACAGCATCTCCGCCGGTCTCGACTACCCGGGCGTCGGCCCTGAGCACAGCTACCTCAAAGACTCGGAACGCGCCATATATAGGGAAGTCACCGACCCCCAGGCCCTGGAGGGCTTCCACCTGCTCTGCCGCACGGAGGGCATCATCCCCGCCCTAGAATCGGCCCACGCCATCTACGGCGCCGCCGCGCTCGCTCCCACGCTGCCGCAGGACAGCATAATCCTCGTCTGCCTCAGCGGCCGAGGCGACAAGGACATCGGCATAGTCGCAGAGGCCGAAAACATCGAGCTCTAAGAAACTATCTAAAAATCCGCCAAAATCCAAAACCGCCATTCCCGCAAAGGACCCGTCATTCCCGCGAAAGCGGGAATCCAGTGGTCCAAAGCTGGGAGGCATGGGGCATGGGTGAAACTTCACCCCCGGTCTCACCTGCGGCCGTGGACGAGCCCATCCGCCAGTTCGGGGTTCGCCAGTATTTCTTCCAGGCGTCCGGGATCGTTATCAGCGATCTCCAGCATTGTCTGCACTATCATCAGGTCGCCCTCCTCGAAAGTGTCCAGGAAGGCCATTTCCGCTACTCGGGCGGATATCTCCGGGGAGTCATAGGCAAAGTCGAGGACATTTGAGAGAGCAGTGTAGTTATCGGGGCTGATGGACTCCTGCAGCCAGGGACGCCGCGCCAAGGATAGGAAAGCCTCCGGAGACTTCAGGTAAAGGATGGTGAGGTTTTGGAGCGCGTCTGCCTCGTAGCTGCTATTGATATCCCGGTAGTTTTTCATGGGATCCCAGAAAGGGTCGACTCCATCGCCAATCCACCGGATCGAATCCAGGGCCTGGGAAACGGCCGGTCCCTCCAACCGCAGGTACGACAGGTAGAAGTCGGTTGGCAGACTTGCGGTGGCGGGATCCCCTATTGTCGGGTCGGCTATCAATCGTCGCCCTTCGTAGGGATCGGTCCTGAAGACATCGCGGAGAAACTCCAGGGTGAAACCGTCGAGCGGCTCCATAGCCCGAAGGAACGGTAGCTCCAGAATCGCGACTGCCGACTGCTCGTCCACCCTGGCTATCTGCAGGATGTAGTTCGCTGAGACCATTCGGGCCCAGGTGGTGTCCAGCTCGTCATTCCGCATCCACTCGCTGGCCACGACCGCTCTGAAAACCTTGGGGCACTGGGCCAGCATCCTTTCCAGCACTTCAATCGTGTCCTCCTCCCATACCGCAACATCCTCGTCTAGACTCTGGTCCCCGGAACTCGGGTTGTCGCCGAACCATTCCAAGGCCTCGAGTTTCGCCCGGAGCTCGGTGTCCGAGGTGCCAGGCGGCCTCGTACACGGGTCCAGGATGAATTTTGTGAAACCCGCCGGAATGGCTGTAGGAGTCGGCGGCATTGGCCACATGTCCGTTGGTACTGGTGTGCTCGTGAATGCCTTCGTGGGCGTGGGGATGAGCGCGGGCGTGGCCGTTGGGAAAGCCGCTGTCGTGGCCGTCGGAACCTGACCCGGCACTCGCTCGGCTTCAACAATCTCGGTCTCGGCGGAGGTCGGCGCAACATATTGGCCGCACGCAGCCAATGACACGGCAACAGCCAGCGCCAGCAGTCCGGCCGCCGCCGCCCCTGCCAGGTTCGGGACTCTTCGTCCCACACCATGCCGGAACAGAACCCGCATAGAAATCGCTTCACCTTTGTCCAGACCCACTGCAGTCCGGCACTTTTAACACCAGCTACAGCGCCTCCGCAAGCCCGCGCCAGGGGAGTGCGGGTGTCTTCCAAAACTCCCCTTAAACTCCAGAATGCGGAACTATTGAGTAACTATCTCAAAATCCGCCAAAATCCAAAACCGCCATTCCCGCAAAGGACCCGTCATTCCCGCGAAAGCGGGAATCCAGTGGTCCGGAACGTGTATCTGGCCGTTGAGATCAAGGTCATGACAGTTTTGAGATAGTTACTAAAAGACCCTGCCCACCCGCCGTCTCGCCTTGACGCTGGCAACCCCTCCCCCTACAATAGCCTTGTCCGCCCTAGTGGGGCGGCGATGCTGTGTTGCAACCTGAAACACAGCCCCGGGAGGGATATATGCCTGTTACCAGAAACGGTGTGGAACTTACGGTAGAAATCTCCGAAAAGGCCGCCGAGAAAATCAAGTATTTCGCCGAAAAGGATGGCCAGGAAGACAACATCGGAGTCCGTGTGGCCGTCAAGGGCGGCGGATGCTCCGGCCTCACCTATGACCTGAAGATTTCCGGCGAGCACAACGACACCGACAAGGTCGTCGAGCAATACGGCGTCAAGGTGATCGTCGACAAGAAGAGCTACATCTACTTGGTTGGTACTCAGCTAGACTTCTCGGACGGGCTCAACGGCAAGGGCTTCGTGTTCGAAAACCCCAACGCCAAGAAGGCCTGCGGCTGCGGCACCTCCTTCAGCGTCTAGCTTCCCCGGCGCTGCCGGACCCGCGGAAGCCATCCGCACCGATACCACAAGCGCCGTCTTCCCCGGCTGAAGGCGGCGCTTACTCATTTCCCCGCCCACACAACCCGGACCCGGAGGCTGCCACATGACACTGCAACACACCACCACCCAGCCAGCAGCTGAGGCATTCACGCCGGGCGCCCTGTCCCTACGGCAGGACACCGGCTACGGCTGCCTCAAGGCCACCGGCGATGACACCCTCGACCTCCTCAACCGCCTCTCCACCAACAAGGTCGACCACCTGCAGCCCGGCAACTGGGCCCCCACCGTGCTCACCAGCGACCGTGGCCGCATCGTCGACCTCCTGACCGTCATCCACGCCAGCGACTTCGTATACCTGCTCACCAGCCCCGGCCAGCAACAGACGGTCATTGAGTGGCTGGACAAGTACACCATCATGGAGGACCTCGAAGTCGAAGACATATCAGCCTCCACCATGATCGTCGCCCTTGCCGGCGACGAGGCGGACGCCACGCTGGGCCTGGACCCGCTCGAAGGGGATCGCCTGCCCGGCCTGCAATACCCCGCTCCCTCTGTAAACGTCGGCGGCAGCGATGCCATCGCCGTCAGCCGCCCCATGGGCGCCACCCCGTGCATCCTGCTGGTTGCTCCGTCCGGGGCCGCCGCCATCACGGAGGCGCTCGCCGCCGCGGGCGCGGTGGAAGCCGACGATGATGCGTGGGAGGCCCTCCGCGTCGCCAGCGGCACCCCCGCCTTCGGCCCGGAGATGGGCGAGCCCTACAACCCCCTCGAGGCCGGCCTTATCGGCGCCATCGACTTCACCAAGGGATGCTACATCGGCCAGGAGGTCATCGCCCGCCTCGACAGCTACGAGCGCGTCCAGAGGTACCTGTCAATCCTCAGCTTCTCCGACGGCTGTGAAGCAGGCACCGGCACGCCCCTGTACTTCGAGGGCCGCCAAGCAGGCACGGTCACCTCCGTCTACCGCACACCCGGCGGCGAACTCCGCGGCCTCGGCTTCGTCCGCACCGCCTCCGCCACGCCAGGCCAGGCCCTTGAAGTCGCATCTCCCCCCACCGGCACCGCCACCGTCGAGGCCACTCCCAAGCTCTTCGGCCCCGGCCAGGACTTCAGCTAGGAGACAAGTATGTCGACGGACATGGGACCGCCCTCCGCACAGCGGACTATCACGGCGTCCGAGTTCAAAGCGAAGTGCCTGAAACTCATGGACGAAGTCGCCGACAGCGGAGAGGAAATAATAATCACCAAAAACGGCAAGCCAGTAGCCAAGCTCACGGCCTACCGCGAGCGCCCAAAAACACTATTCGGCATTGACCGAGGCAGGTACGAGATAATTGGAGACATCGACGGTGCTATTTCCGATGTGGAATGGAACGCCGAAAACGTCAGCAATTGGGAAGACCTGCCTTGCTGATACTGGATACTCAAGCGATTTTTTGGCACAGGCTGGGTGACCCTCAACTGGGACCACTGGCGACACAGGCTATTGAAGGAGCATGGCACTCCGACCAAATAGCTATCTCGGCTATCACCTTCTGGGAAATTGCGATGCTGAGAGAGAAGGGACGGCTGAGGTTTCCCGTCGACGTTCTCCAGTGGCGCCGCGAACTCTTGGCCCAGGGGATCGTGGAAATACCAATAACCGGGCTCATCGCCGCTTCAGCCGGTTTGCTGGACGATATGCACGGAGACCCAGCCGACCGTCTGATTGTCGCCACTGTACTCGAGGGGCACCGGTTGATTACTTCTGACCGTCAGATCCTAGCAGTCCGTCCGAGAAACTCCGATGCTATGGTGCTGGGGTTATGATGGGAGAAACCTCCAGCATGGGGATACGCCGATGAGCAAGACTTTCCGTCCCTACGACCCCGAGCAACAATTGCTGCTGCCGGCGGCCCTCCAGGAGTGGCTCCCCGAGGACCACCTGGCCTACTTCATATCCGACTTGGTGGAGCATCTGGACCTCTCGGCCATCACCGCCCGCTACCAGGGTGAGGAGCGGGGCGGCCCTCCCTACCATCCCAGGATGATGGTCAAGGTGCTGCTCTACGGCTACTGCACCGGCGTGGCATCGTCGCGGCGCATCGCACAGCGTCTCCACGAGGACATCGCCTTCCGGGTGCTGGCAGCCAACAACACCCCGGACTTCCGCACCATCTCCGACTTTCGCAAGGACCATCTGGCGGCGTTGGCCGATTTGTTCCACCAGGTGCTGGAACTGTGTCGGCAGGCTGGTCTGGTGAAACTGGGCCATGTGGCCTTGGACAGCACCAAGGTGCGGGCCAACGCATCGAAGCACAAGGCCATGAGCTACGGTCGTATGAAGGAGAAGGAGGCGCAGTTGAAGGCCGAGGTGGACGAGTTGCTGCGCCGGGCTCAGGAGGTGGATGAGGAGGAGGACCGCCGGTACGGCCGGGACAAGCGGGGCGACGAACTGCCGGAGGAGTTGTCCTTCCGTGAGGGGAGGCTGCGGAAGATAAGGGAGGCCAAGACGGCCTTGGAGGCCGAGGCGCAGGCGGCGGCGGAGCAGGCCGAGGTTGAGGGCAGGGAGCATCCCGGAGTTCCCGATGACAAGACGCAGCGCAACTTCACCGACCCCGACTCACGCATCATGCCCGGTCCTGGAGGGCAGGACTTCCAGCAGTCGTACAACTGTCAGGCGGTGGTGGACCATGAGCATCAGGTGATCGTGGCGGCCCGGGCCACCGGCCAAGTCTCGGACAAGGGGCAGGCGGTGGCCATGACCCGGGAGACCATACTGAACACGGGAGAGACGCCCAGGGAACTGTCCGCCGACGCCGGTTACTACTCGGCCCAAGCGGTGGCCGAGTTGGAGGCCCTGGGAGTTGACGCGTACATCGCGCCGGAGAAGACCCGCCACGGCACGAGGCCGGAGCCCGCGCCCCGGGGACGGATACCCAAGGGACTGTCGGCCCGGGAGCGGATGAGACGCAAGCTGCGAACCAAACGAGGCCGTGAGCGCTACGCCCTGCGGATGGAGACGGTGGAGCCGGTGTTCGGTCAGATCAAGCAGGGCCGTGGCTTCCGGCAGTTCCTGTTGCGGGGCTTGGAGAAGGTGAACCGGGAGTGGCTGCTGATCTGCGCCGGCCACAATCTGCTCAAGCTGTTCCGGTTCGGGGCCGGACGCCCAGGCAATGCACCAGGCAGAGGCAGTAACCTCAGGTCTCCCCGGCTCGCCGTCGGCCAGTTCCCACGGACCCTCCCGGCATTCACGAATCCGCACCCTCCCACGCTGCTGGTCTCCAGATAATCCTCAGACGGGCTGCTAGGCACGGGCTCACCATGTACGTTGAAAGTTCTCTTGGAGGGCCCAACGTGGGCTATCTGCGCTGTCTGCAACTCCCCAACCTGAACTCCCCCAAAAGGGAGAGGGGACTTAGTAACTATCTCAAAACCGTTATGCCCTTGATCTCAAAAGCAAGATACACGGCCTGGACCAGTGGATTCCCGCTTTCGCGGGAATGACGGGTCCTTTGTGGGAGTGACGGGTCCTTTGCGGGAGTGACGGGTCCTTCGCGGGAATGACAGGTCCTTTGCGGGAGTGACGGGTCCTTTGCGGGAGTGACGGGTCCTTTGCGGGATGACGGGTCCTCTGCGGGGATGACGGTTTTGGACTTTAGCGGGTTTGGGGGTAGTTACTTATCCTGCACTTCTCAAGGCGGGACAGTTGTTAACAGCAGAAGCCCGCTCATCCCGGGTATCTGGGGGGTGAGCGGACTTCATTCTCGCCATGCCGGTGAGTAGGGGTCCCCGTTAGGTCTGGGCGGACATTCGCTCCACGATGCCTGCCATGTCGGAGGCGTCATCGTCGGGGTATTCTTCCTCTCCGACAACCACTGCCGGAAGGTGCATCGTGAACTCGGCGAACTCGCCAAATACGGTGTCTGCCACCAGGTCGCCGCCCAGCCTGCGGGCCACATCGGCCGCGATGGGCAGCCCCAGGCCCGCGCCCAGCGCGCCGTCGCGGGTTGAGAAGAACGGATTGAAGATCCGGCCCAGGTTGTCCTCGGCGATCCCGGGTCCATTGTCCCTCACCCGGACCTCCACCGTGTCGTCGGCCAGGTGGCTGGACACGGTCAATAGCGGCTGGTACTCATCCCCTGCTTCGGCGCGCTTCGTCTGCATCGCGAAGCAGGCGTTGGACACCAGATTGACCACGGCCTCCCCGAAGTCCCGCTCGGCCAGCATCTGCTCGCCGACCGCCTCGTCCAGTTCGAAAGCCAGCTCCACATGGAACTCCTCGAACTCGGTCTCGAAAGTGTCGCGCCCCTGCTGAGCCGCCTGCCTGAGGACGGCGTTCAGGTCGGTCAACACGGGCGCCCCTCCGTCGGCGCTGAGTCCCCGCATCCGCTCGACGATGGCGAGGGCCCGCCCGCCGTTGTACGAGACTCGGCCCAGGCTATCCGTGATCTCGCCACTGAGCTCATCCAGCAGCGAGGCGTCGGCGTCGGAAAGCTGGTCCCTGTAGGTCTCCAGCATCTCGGACAGTTCGTTGTAGAGGTCCAGTGAGCCCTCCGAGAAGTTCTTGACGAAGTTCAGGGGGTTGCTGATCTCGTGGGCCACGCCTGAGACCAGCTCGCCCAGCGCTGCCAGCTTCTCCTGCGCCACCAGGCGGGCCTGCATCCGCTGCAGTTCATGGTTCGCCTCCTGCAACTCGCCGTAGAGCCGCTCGATCAGGTTGAGGCGCTGTACCTCCAGGGCTTGCTGCCGGAAGTGCTCCAGGGCGTCGGCCAACTGGCCGATCTCGTCCCGGCCAACCTCTGGCACCGGCGTTTCCAGGTCCCCGGTGGCCATTCGGCGCATCCGCTCCGAGAGTGCCGACAGGCGACGCACCACCGCGTTGCCGACCCAGAGCCACGCGGCGAGGGTCGCCGCCACCACACTGACCACGCTGATCACCGCCAGTAGTACCCGCCCCTGGTCGAAGCTCGCAACCGCCAGGGCCAGGGTCTCCGAGGAGTGCTGCCGTGCTCCTTCCAGGAGGGTGGCGGTGGTGCTTTCCAGGCCCGCGCTGGCTGCTTCGAAAGACGCCGCCAGCTCGCGGTTCTGGTCCTGCAACGCCAGCTTCTGGCCTTGAACGGCAAAGACGCCATCGCCGGCGCCCACGTCAGCTATGGGGGCCTCTAGTCCCTGTTGGGAGAGGGCCGTGAACTCGTCCCACATGCCATCCAACTCGGCCTGGCTCTGCGCGCGAAGGGCCCGGCCCAGCAGCCTCAGTCCCTCCACGGAAGTAGGCGTGTCCGCGGGGATGGTTTCCATCCGGGCCCGCAGGTCGGCCACCTCCGCTTCGGTTGCCTGCAGGGCCGCCCGGTTCAGGGAGAGGCCGTCGATGGATTCGGCGACAGCTACTGCCGAGTCCTGTACAGCCTGTGCCTGGCCAGCCAGGTCTGGAACCGCGCTGGACTGGGTCAGCGCGCTTTCCAGCTGGTCGAGGGACCCGTCCACCGCCTCACGGCTGACTTCCCCCTGGTCCGAGTCAGGAGAGGTGAGCAGTCCCAGCCCCAGGCTGTGGAGCCGCTCCGCCTCGCGGGCTGCCTCCCACGACGCCTCGAGGACCGGGACGGCCTCCGATTCTGCACGGAAGTTGAGGTCTCCCGATCGCTCGAAGTAGAACACGCCGACGCCGGCGGATACGAGAGTGAGTAATACTGCAAATGCCAAGACCAGGTACAGGCGGGTTCCGATGCCACGCCATCTGTCTATGAGAAAACGCATAGCCGAATCCTTCTCCTTCGGGGTGCGTGAACAATTCGTGAAATCAGAAACCCATAGGTAATACCCTGGGCGGTGGTTGTTGGAGACTAGTCTATTTCTTCACGCTCCACCAGGTGAATAAGCAGGCCCCCGAGGCTGGCCGGGTGAATGAAGCCTATCTGGGCCAGCCGGCTTCCCGGGCGGCCCTCGGTGTCGATCATGGTGTATCCGGCGGCTTCCAGCTTGCCGAGCTGCTGGTTGATGTCCCGCACCTTCAGGGCCAGGTGGTGCAGGCCGGGACCGCGGCTCTGGATGAACCGGCTGATGACATCCTGGTCCTGTCGAGTGCTGCCTGGGCCGTCAACGACTGGTCCTGTGCCCTGCGGGTTCAGGTTCTGCAGGAACTCCAGCTCGCAGTCGCCGATGGTGATGAATGCAACCCGGACACCGCCCACCAGTTCCGCGCTTTTGGGACGATAGACCACGCCATACTTGTCGGAAGTGAATGACTCGACGACCTGGGCAACTTCAGCGTCCGTCTGGGTGCTCTCCATCTCCCAGCCCAGGCGCCGTGTGAAAATGTCGCGGATTGAGTCGTTGTCCTGGCTCGCCACACCGATATGGTCGATGCGCTCAACCACCTCAGGATCGGGCCTGGAAACATTCAACGGCTCCGAGAGATAGGTGATCACTCCACCAGTGTGCCTGGGGTCGAGCAGGAGGCGCTGGGTGCCGCCGATACCCCACGCCAGCGCATCCGAAAGAATGGGCATTCCCGCCTCCGCCGCATCGAACCCCGCGCTTACCGGGAAGTCCACCGACACTGCCAGGTGGTGCACCCCGGTGCGTTCCGCGCCGCCTACGAACGGGTCCCCCACCTCGAAGAGCGCGATGGCGGTCTCTCCCACGGGGAAGACCGGGGCGCGGCTGCCGCTGGCGCCGACGGTCATCATCGACGGTTCCAGCTTGAAGTCCCGGTTCAGCATTTCCGCGACCGCCTCCACGTCGCGCACCACCACACTCACGTATGCCAGACCGTTGCCTATCATCGCCTCTCTCCTCCCGAAATTGCCGAAATTGTAAGTGTCTGTCCCGGTAATCTTTCGGCTATCGCCGTTCCAGCACCACCACCGGGATGTCTCGCTCGGTGTTCTGCTGGTATTCGTCATACCTGGGCAGAATAGCCGTCATTTTGGGCCAGAGCTCTGCCTTCTCCTCCGGGCTGGCGATGCGGGCCGTTGCTTTGAACCTGTTGGCCGCGACCTGGACTTCCACAGCCGGATTGGCGCGGAGGTTCAGAAACCACTGTGGGTGTGTTTCGGCACCGCCTCTCGAGGCGACCACCAGGTAGCTGTCGCCGCTGCGGCCGTAGACCAGCGGCGTGGTGAACCGGGCCCCCGACTGTCTCCCAGTGCAGGTGAGGAGCAAGGTCGGGAGACCCTGCCAGATGTGGCCGTCCTCACCGTCGGAAGCGCGGTACCTGCTGATGTGGTCCTGCACCCACTCGGGATGCCTGCCGCCTTGAGTGGCCATCTCGCCGTTTCCCTTGGGCCGATTCTTCCGGAGAACAAATACCATTATAGACAGAGAAGTGATGGATGGAGAATTTACCTCCCGGACTGATGCGGGTGTATTATCGCTTCAATTCCAAAAGAGAGGAGGTCAACAATGCGTGTTATAAGAATCGCGGAAGTCGAAACGGTGCCCATCGACACTGCCACGCCTGTGCCCGGCTGGACCGGCGGCGAGGTCCGGCGCACCCGGCAGCCGCTGCTCCCCGAAGGGTCGAGCGAGAACTTCAGCAGCAGCGTGGTCAACTTCGAGCGCGGCGCTACCACTGGCTGGCACACTCACGAGAGCGACCAGATCCTGGTGGTGACCTCCGGCGTGGGTACCGTGGCCAACGAGAACGAGGAGCAGGAGATCACCGTCGGCGATGTGGTCCACATCCGCAAGGGAGAGAACCACTGGCACGGCGCCCGCGCAGAGTCCTACATGAGCCACATCACCATCACGGCGGTTTAGCTGCTACGGACTCTTGATATTCAATTCCCAAACAATAAAGGGGCGACCTAACGGCCGCCCCTTTGAGCATCTTCTAGATGCGAGCTAGTCAGCCACCGGCTCCGCCAGCCCCAGTGCCTGCAAAATCCTTGAAATTGCCCATTCGTATACACCGTGATTACGTAGTTCGTCGGACATTTCCTTGCCGGTCATCGATTGTTTGATTGAGACTTTGCCTTCCGTGAGGGCCCGTTCGATGTGGCTCCAGGCGTTGCGGATCTGTGCCCCGTCGCCCGTATCGTCCTCAGCAGCGGCCTCGAGGAACAGGTAAGCGTCCTTTGGTGAATCCAGATAGTTGGTAACATTCCACAGTCTGTCATTCTCAGCCAATATGGGACCTCCGTTGACGGGCTAGCCGTCTTGCTGTCCGGGCATCTGCATCCTGCGAGCCTTATATCACCGCCGCAAAGAAGCACGACGATTGAATTATCCTCTCGCATAAAGTATAGGCGATATCCCGGACCGTAGTGAACTCGAATCTCCGATACGCCGTCGCCTACAGAATCAACGTCTCCGAAATTTCCCTGCCTGATTCTCTCCAATCTCTGGTTGATTCTGGACCGGGCTCGTCTGTCCCTAAGACGCCCAAACCAACGCTGATACTGCACAGTCTCAACGATCTGGATAATATTTCCGGCGCCTTGAGTCATACCCTTTAGCCGGCGCCGGACAGATGATAAGGATTCGGCTGACCCGCCTCTCACCCCAGCGCGTCGGCCAGCACCTCCGCCAGGTGGCGGGCCCTACGGTCAGTGCCGTGCTCGATCTGCTGGCGGCAGGAAACGCCCATCACCGCAACCTCCCAGTCGGGGCCCTTGGCGTTGACCTGCGGGAACAGGGCCTGCTCCCCGATGGCCATCGAGATGTCGTAGTGCTCCTTCTCATAGCCGAAGGAGCCGGCCATCCCGCAACAGCCCGCGTTGGTCAGCTCTACGCTGTAGCCGGGTGCCAGCCGCAGTGCGTTGAGCGACGACGCGGTGCCAGCCAGCGAGCGCTGGTGGCAGTGGGCATGGAACAGCACCTGCTTGGACGTGTCGCGGAACTCGATGTCCAGTTTGCCCTCCGCCTTCAGCTTGGCCAGGAACTCGTCTATCAGGAACGACTGGCTGGCCACGGTGCGGGACTGCTCGCCGGGTACCAGCTGCGGGTACTCGTCGCGCAGGGTCAGCAGGCAGCTTGGCTCGCAGCCGATGATCGGCACGCCGTTGCCCGCGTAGGCGTGTAGCAGGGCCACGTTGTGCCGGGCGTTGGCCTTGGCCGCGTCCATCATGCCCTTCGAAATCATAGGCCGGCCGCAGCAGGGGGCATCGGCCAGTTCCACCTTGAAGCCCGCTGCTTCCAGCAGTGCGACAGCTGCCTTGCCGATCTCCGGGTAGTTGTAGTTCATGTAGGTGTCATTGAGCAGCACCACGGTGCCGTTGGGAGCCTCGCGGCGGCTCGCGCGCGAGCGGAACCACTGTGGGAAGGTCTGGCTGGTGAACTTTGGCGCAGTCCTGTTGGGGTGTATTCCCAGCAACGAGCTCGACAGCAGCTTGCCCAGCGGGTTTGAAGCCATCCAGTTGGAAAAGGGAGCGAAGCGGCTACCCAGACGGCTGTACTTGGCGATGTTGCCAAATATACGGTTGCGCCTGGGCAGGCCGTTGGTCTTGTAGTAGTTGTCGAGGAACTCGTACTTCAGCTTGGCCATGTCCACGCCCGACTCGCACTCGGCGCGGCAGCCCTTGCACTCCAGGCACAGGTCGAGAGCCTCGTACAGGCGCTCGCTGGTCATGGTGCCCTCGGGCAACTTGCCCGACATCGCCGCCCGCAGCAGGTTGGCCCGGCCACGCGTGGAGTGCTCCTCCTCACGCGTCGCCATGAACGACGGGCACATGGTCCCTTCCAGCTTGCGGCAGGCGCCCATGCCGTTGCACATCTCCACCGCCCCGGCGAAGTTCGTGTCGATTGAGAAGTCAAGGCTGGAGGGAAGTGACTGGGCGCCGTAGTCCGGTCCGTAGCGCAGATTCTCGGTCATGGGCGGGCAGTCGATGATCTTGCCGGGATTCATGATGCCGTCGGGGTCCCATGTTGACTTCAACTCCCGGAAGATGTTGTACATCTCTGTCCCAAACATCTTCTCCGTCCAGACGCCGCGCACGATACCGTCGCCGTGCTCGCCGCTGAGAACGCCACCGAACTCCTTGGTGAGGTCGCTGATCTCGTCGGCGATGGCGTACATCCGGTTGACGCCCTCTTGGTTCTTCAGGCTGACGACGGGGCGGATGTGCAGGCAGCCGACGCTGGCGTGGCCGTAGTAGGCGGCCTCCGTGCCGTGGTTGCGGACGATCTCGTCGAACCGCCGTACGAAGTCGCCCATGGTCTCCGGGTCGACGGCCGTGTCCTCGACGAAGGGCAGAGGCTTGGCGTCGCCGTGCATGCTCATCAGCAGGCCCAGGCCGTTCTTGCGGACGTTCCAGATGTTTGCCTGTGCCGCCCGGTCCAGCAGGTTGACGCAGGCGTAGCCCATACGCCGCCGCTCCAGGTCCTGCTTCAGCCCCTCCATTTTCGAGGTCAGCTCGTCCTCCGACTCACCGTAGAACTCGATGGCCAGGATGGCGCCCGGGTCGCCATCGATGATGGACATGGCGTTGCCTAGCCCCAGCGACTGCCGCGAGCGGTCCAGCACATTCTTGTCCATGATCTCGATGGACGACGGGCCGTGGTTCAGGATCTCCTTGACCGCCTCGCTGGCCTGGAAGATGTCGTGGAAGTGGGCCACTGACAGCGCTGTCATGGTCGGGCGGGGCACGAGGTTGACCTTGGCCTCTGTGGCGACGCACAGCGTCCCCTCTGAGCCAACCACCATGCGAGTCAGGTTGAAGCCGTGGCTGTTGGCCGAGCCCGCATAGGGACCGATTGATTCCGTCAGGAACTCGTCCAGGTTGTAGCCGCTGACCCGTCGCATGATGTTGGGGTAGCGGGCGCGAATCTCAGCGTCGTTGTCTTGGGCCAGCCGCCGAACGCCCCGGTAGATCTCTGACTCCAACCCCGCGCCGCTGAGCTTGGCCTCCAGCTCGGAACTGTCCAGCGGACGGAAGTGGGTGGCGCTGGCGTCGGAGAGCAGCACGTCCAGCTCCATGATGTGGTCCAGGGACTTGCCGTAGATGACCGAGTGTGCCCCGCAGGTGTTGTTGCCGATGCCGCCGCCCACGCAGGCGCGGCTGGAGGTGGTTGGGTCGGGGGCGTACATCAGGCCGTAGGGCAACAGCTCCCGGTTGAGCTGGTCCAGCACGATGCCCGGTTGCACCCGCGCCCACGAGGCTTCCTGGTTGACCTCCACCACCTGGTTCATGTACTTGCTGAAGTCCATCACGATGGCGTGATTGACCGTCTGGCCGGCCAGGCTGGTGCCTCCGGCGCGAGGCAGCACGGGAATCCCGTTCTCTCGTGCCACCTTGATGGTCGCCTGCACATCGGCGGCGGTGCGAGGGATGACCACGCCCACCGGCTCCATCTGGTAGATGCTCGCGTCCGTGCTATAGAGCACGCGGGAGAAGGGGTCGAAGCGCACCTCGCCCGACACCCGTCGGCGCAGTTCCTGTTCCAGCTCGCGCCGCTCCGATGCCCGGATGCGGTTAACGGTGGTGGCAGCCATGGCCCTCCTCCTGGTTCGATGCGCTCCAAAGCGATGTTTCGGAAAGATTACTACCGGCGGACACGCGACACAACTGCCGGTATCTGCCGTGTGCTACTCTAATACCAAAGGCAGCACGGAGCGAACCGCCATGACCGCCGAGCGTACGCCTCCCTCCACAAAGCATCCGCCGTACAACCTGGATGAAGATGACCTGAGCATCGTATATCCCGACTCGGACGGCGAACCCATGGCCGAAAACGATCATCAGCTAACGGCGATGCTGGATGCCATTTCGATGTTGCGAACTTGGTACGCCGACCGAGAGGATGTCTACGCTGGCGGCGACATGCTCATGTACTACAAGATGAACGACAATGAGACCCGTGTCGCTCCTGATGTGTTTGTGGTGTTCGGTGTCGAAAGCAGGCACAAGCGCAACTCCTGGATCGTATGGCGGGAGGGCAAGGCTCCCGACATCGTGATGGAGCTGGCCTCCGGCAGCACATGGCGCAGGGACATGGTAGAAAAGCGGGCCATCTATGCCGAAATGGGAGTGGCGGAATACTGGCGGTTCGACCCGACGATGGGCTACTTTGTCCCGCCGTTGGTCGGTGAGCGGCTGGAGGACGGCGAGTACACAGCCATAGAGGTGGTCACCAACAGCGACGGCATTTTGCGGGGACACAGCGCCGTGATGGGGCTGGACGTCTGCGCGCTGCCGGACGGGAATCTGCGCTTCTACGATCCCGTCAGCCGTCAGTGGCTCCGATCCCATGGCGAAGAGGCTGAGGCGCGGCAAGCGGCTGAGGCGGCGCTGGAAGCAGAGACAGCGGCCCGGGAGGCGGCGGAGTCGGAACTGCAGATGATGCGTGAGGAGTTGCGACGGTACCAATCCGGCGGCCAGCATTAGCTGTTCAGCAGACCGTGCCCCGTGCCATATAAACGTGAGAGCCGCCGGGTATCGGCAACCCGGCGGCTCTTGTTCCCTGGTAAATGTGGAGCGCCAGCCTACTCCGAAGTGCTCGGCGCCTCCGCGGACCGGCTGCGGCCGCGCGGTGCCTGGGCCTTCAGGGCCGCCTCCACCTGCGTCCGGAGCTTGCGGTTCTCGTCCTCCAGGTCGTCGATGCGGTCTTCCAGGCCGATTACGCGCTCGAACATGCGGTCAATCTGCCCGCGGGACGGCATGTTCATGGACTTCAGCATCGCGTCCTGCTGTGGTTCCGTCGAATTGGCCATTCGGTTCTGCCAGACGAGGGTCTGCTCCATGTACCGGCCCAGCATGTTGGCAAAGGCTTCCGTGCCCATGACCTCAGCAAAAGTCTTGGCCATTTCCTCAAGCTTCTCGGACCACTGCTTCTGGGCGTTTAGCAGGACCTCCGGACCCGGTGCTCCCGAAGCCATCGCCTGCTGCACCTGCTCGGTCCATGTGTTGTAGTACTGCTGCCACATCTGCTGAAAGTCATTGCCGGAGAAAGGCGGCACGAACTGGGCGAAGGGGTTGCTACCTGGCGCACCGCCGAAACCGGGCATCTGGCCGAAGCCGGGAAAGCCCGCTCCCGGCATGTTGCCACCCGGAGCCGCGCCGAAGAACGGGGGCCAGAAAGCGGCGCCGGGACCGGCCGAAGCAGCCTGTGCCCAGGCCTCGGTGGATTTCTGGAACATCTCCCGCCAGTATTCGAACGGGTTGGCGGTGTTGTCTTGCGTGGTCATTACCTGTTGCTCCTGTCGGTACTGCTACTGTCCGGTACGCGCCGAGACCCATTCGTCTATCTTGGGCCAGAGTGTCTGGTGGGCTTGGCGACCGGAGAAAACCGAGATGTGGCCGCCGGGGAGTTCCACGTACTCCTTGTCCTCGCTGGAAACGACATCCATCAGGCCCCGGGCGCATGGGGCCGGTACGATGAAGTCCTGGTTGGCTGCAACGACCAGCATGGGCTGGGTGATGCGCGAGAGGTCGACCCTGCGCCCGTTCAGCACCAGTTCGCCGTTAAAGAGGCTGTTCCGTGCATACAGGTCCTGCGAAAGTTGCTGGAAGAACCGGCCGGGCATGCCGATGAAGTCGTTGGCCCACCGGCTCATGGCCTTGTAGCCGTCGGAGTAGCCTGGGCGGTTGATGTTGGCCCAGAGACCGGAAAGGGCTTGCGCCTCCAGCGTGGGGCGCAACATCTTGAATCCGGTGTTCATCAAGCTGGCCGGCAGCCCGTTGTACCGCTGCACGATCAGCTCTGCCGGGAAGTGGGGGTCATTGAGCCAGATGCGGAACAGGCCGCCCTCCTCGAAGTTGATCGGCGCGACCACCGCGACAAAGTTCCGGACTGGCGCGTCGGGATTCAGGGCCAGGTAGGAGGCGCTGATCGTCCCGCCGAGGCACAGGCCGTTCAGGGTGATGTCAGTCGCGCCAGAGGTCTCCAATGCCCGGTCGATGGCCCGGGGCAGTATCTTGAATGCGGCCTCTTCGAACCCCAACTCCTTGTCCTCTTCAGCTATCTCGCCCCAGTCCAGCAAGTACACGTCGTGCCCGTGGTCGACCAGGAACTCGATCATGCTTGCGCCCGGCATCAGGTCCAGCACATAGGGCCGGCTGATGCCCAGCCAGGGAACGATCAGGTAGGGAGTGGCATGGGCCACCGGTGTCTCGAGGGAGTGGTACCGGTAGAGGCGGGTCTTGCCCCGCTTCCAGATGATCTCCCGGTGGGTGAGCGCCATGGGCGGATCGGCGGGATTGACTACGAAGGCGTCCGCGAGCGCCTGCAGCCGTTCCATGTTCTTCTGCGATTCTTCCTGGAATTTGGCAGCGAACTCGGTTGAGTTGACCACAAAGAACTCCTAGCTCTTCATTCCATTTGCCGATTCCTGGGACCACTCGACGAACGCCTCGCCGTATTTGACGGCGCTTCGCACTGCTTCCTGGCTGCACTCCACAACCTTGGCGTTGCTTTCCACCATCGCCTTGGCGGCGGCGCCTCGGCGCTGCTCGATCCCGGACAGGTAGTCCATCCAGCTCTTGGTCCACGCTTGGTAGAATGCCATCTCGCCTTCGATCAGCTTGTTGACCGATTCCTTGACCTCGGGAGTGTATGCTGGCGTGCCGTTCATTGGGATGGCCGCGAAGCTCTGCATTACGGCCGTTATGTTCTCGCCCCGGGAGCGAACGTGTCCCAGCGCTTGCTCAACCACCTTGCCGTACTCGTCCCGTTCGGTCTGGACCGCGTCAGTGGCTATCTTCACGGTTGCCGTCGACTGGGCAAAGCCCGCATCGGCGACTGCGAAACTGCTGGATATCGCTTGGTTGTAAGCCTGCGCCAGTTCCTCGGCGCTCTTGGTAGCCGTGCTTGCCATCGGGGTGTCCTCCAAAATCTATTCGGTTTACTTGCCGGTTTCTTCTTCTGGTTCTGGTCCGGGTTGCTCTGCCGCATTCGTGGGAGGGGAGAATCCGAAGACCTGCGCGTAGAGGTCGAAGAACCCGTTTATCATTCGCTGGTATCCGGAGACGACCTCGGTCCAGCCCAGCAGCATCTGCTCGCCGGCGTCGGTGATGCTGTAGACGCGGCGGGCCGGTCCGCTCTCGCCGGTCTCCCACTCCGAGGCTACCAGTCCCTGCCCTTCCAGTCGGCGCAACTCCCGGTACAGGGTTGCGTGGTCGACGTTGGTGAATCCCATCCGGTTCAGTTGCTGCAGGATCAGGTAGCCGTGCAGGTTCCACTGCTTCAGTACCAGCAGCACCCACGGGGTGATGAAATTCTTGGGCAGCCTGGAACTGCCGGGGATTCCTGTGTCTTCCATATATGTACTTTTACCACATAGATACCTATAATTCAACAGGGCAGTGGGCCGTGTCGTCTGTAAGTGGCAGGAATTGATGACACCCCTTCCTTGTTGGGAAGGCCGGCAGTGCCATAGACTGGAAAGTGCAATCCACGGAAACAGCGAAAAATAGACTAGATAGACTTAATCGAGGAGATATCGCAAGAAATGCCGGAAGTCACTTCATACGCCCCGGGCACTCCCTCATGGGCCGATCTATCCACCTCCGACGAGAGTGGCGCCCTAGCCTTCTATTCCGCCCTGTTCGGTTGGGAGGACGACCCGCAGGAGATGGGGCCGGGAGCCTACTACCACATGCAGAGGTTGAACGGGCTGGAGACCGCTGCCATCTATCAGCAGACCGAGGAGACAGGCGGCACGGAGATTCCACCCCATTGGAATATCTACTTTACCGTAGCCAACGCGGACGAGACCGCCGAGTCAGTGAGCGAAAACGGCGGCACGGTGGTATTCGGCCCGACGGATGTCTTCGAGGCCGGCCGCATGGCCTTCTGCCAAGATCCGCAGGGAGCGTTCTTTGCCATCTGGCAGGCCAAGCAGCACATCGGGGCCCGCATCAAGCAGGAGACCGGCGCCATGTTCTGGCACGAGCTCCTGACCTCCGACCGCAGCGCTGCCGTAGACTTCTACTGCAAGGCCCTCGGAACGGAACCCGGCCAGGTTATGCAGCCTCACGAGTACGCCATGCTGAACGCCGGCGGCACCGAGGTGGCGGGCATAATGCAGATCACGCCCGAAATGGGCGAATTCCCGCCCCACTGGTCCGTGTATTTCGGCGTCGAAAACACGGATGCGGCGGTGGAGAAAGCCCAGTCGCTGGGCGCCACCGTCTTCGTGCCGGGCACCGACATCACGCCCTTCGAAGGCCAGCCTCCCATCGGCCGGTTCGCGACTATGGCCGACCCTCAGGGGGCTCCCTTCAGCGTCTTCCAGGCCATCGGTTAGTCAGACAAGAAGGCAGGCATTCCGGATTTACAGTATTTGTCAGCACGACAACTGTACGGTAACAACCTTCATCATTGCCCCCGCCAAATTGGCAGGGGCAATTTTGTTTTTGCTTTGGCACCGGGTACAATCAGCCTGCATAATTCAGAAACCAACAATCAACGGGAGGCAGCATGACCAGCGCCGCCACACTTAAAGAACTTCAGGATTCCGCCCTTGAGCACCTGTGGGTATACCTGCGGGAACCCAGCGACATGGCCGAGAAGGGCGAGCCCACCGTTTTCGAATCCGGCGAGGGAGTGAAGGTCACTGATTCGAATGGCAACACCTACATCGACGCAATGTCCGGCCTGTGGTTGAAGAACATCGGCTATGGGCGCAAGGAGGTTGCTGACGCGGCCTACGAGCAGATGCTCAAGCTGACCTACATGCCCTTGGGTACCACCACCGAGCCGACCATCCGGCTGGCCGAAAAGGTGGCTGAGATCACGCCCGGCGACCTGTCCCGCTCGTTCTTTACCAGCGGTGGGTCAGAGTCCGTAGAGACGTCCATCAAGTTGTCCCGCGCCTACTTCAAGCGGATTGGCGAGCCTGGCCGGATCAAGTTCATCAGCCGCAAGGACTCCTACCACGGCGCCACCGCCGGGGCCATGGCCCTCGGCGGAAATCATCTCTACCCTCGAGCGGACTACGAACCCCTGATGCCCGGCACCTACCATGTACCGCAACCGAATTTCTACCGCTGCGAGTTCAACAGCGCGACTCCCGAGGAGTGCGGCGAACGGACCGTGAGGGCGATCGAGGACACCATCAAGTTTCAGGGCCCGGAGACCGTTGCCGCCGTGATTGCCGAGCCCATCTCCAGTCCCATGGGCGCCGTGGTGCCTCCCGACAACTACTGGCCCCTGCTTCGCGAGGTATGCGACAGGTATGGTGTCCTGCTGATAGCCGACGAGGTTATCACTGGCTTCGGACGCACCGGCAAGATGTTCGCCTGCGATCACTGGGGCGTGACTCCCGACATGATGACCGTGGCCAAGGGAATCACCAGCGGATACATCCCGATGGGCGGCTGCATCACCCGGAAGAACATCGCCGACGCCTTCGTGGGGAGCTCACGCGTCTCCTTCCGCCATGTCATCACCTTCGGTGGCCACCCGGTGGCTGCTGCTGCGGCCCTGCGCAACATCCAGATCATGGAGGACGAGGACCTGCCCGGGAATTCGGCCCGCATGGGAGCCTACCTGCTGGACGGCCTGAAGGAGCTGCAGGAAAAGCACCAGATGATCGGCGATGTACGGGGTCTGGGGCTGATGTGCGGTATGGAGCTGGTGAAGGACCGCGAGACCAAGGAGACCTACCCTGCCAGCGCCGACCTGGGCAATCGCCTGACCTCGGGCTTCCAGGCCAACGGCCTCCACCTGCGCGGCAGCGACAACATGAACGTCATGCCGCCCCTCTGCGTGACCTCCAGCGAGATCGACGAGATCATCTCCGCCATGGACAAGGTCTTTACCGAGGTCGGCCGCGACCTGGGCTAACCTCGTTTGGTGCATTGCAGCAAAGGGGCCCGCTTCAGCACGGAGCGGGCCTTTCTTCTTGCCACCTATGTCATGAGGTGAGGGTCAACGTGAGTAGCGTCCCCTTCCGCCACTGTCTATCGCGCGGGCATGGTGGAGACCTCATAGCGGGCAATCTGCGGATCGTCGGTAACCAGAGTCAGACCCTCGGCCTGCGCCTGTGCGACCAGCATTCGGTCGAAGGGGTCGCGATGGTGCAAGGGCAGGCTGCCGGCCAGTTCCGCATGGCGAAAGTTCACGCTAAGCTCGTAAAAACCGTATCTCTCCACGGCAGACAGCACCATTCCCAAGTCCGGTGATGGGTCTAGCCGCCCGGACGCAAGTTTGATTGCGATTTCCCAAATGCTCACCGAGCTGACGAAAACTTCGTTGTCTACATCGTTCAAAGCGTCAAAGGTGTCTGAGGCAAGTTTCCGGCCACCTTCTGAAACCCATAAGAGACCATGTGTGTCTAGAAGGAGTCGTTGGACCATTTGCCTTCAAAAGCCTCAATGATCTCTTCAGATGTTTCCGGCAAGTCGGGGGCGGTCCAGGCTCGATTCGGTTCTGAGCCAATCCCTCGACTCTTCTTCCGCACTTCGCTGGAAGTGCCTTCAGGATGCGGGACAATCTTAAGGTAAGGCTTGCCCTTTCTCGTGATGATGACATCTTCGCCGTCTATCCAAGCCACCCGTCCCAGATAGTCCAGCAAGCCCACAGCTCGGTTGAGTTCGATTTCCATTAGACGCTCCAAATGTTGGGCTTTGCTCTATTGCATCGATGCGAATATCTCTGCCAGCTTGCTTACCCGTTCGGGGTCAACGGGGTTGGTCACTATGCCTTCCTTCTTCAGGCTGGTACCGACTATGGCCCCGTCGGCGTGCTCGAGGATGCGCCATACGTTGTGATCGTTGATGCCGCTGCCGACCAGTATGAACCCGTCGGGGACGGCGCGGCGCACCACCGAGACATCGAAGCTGTTGGTCGGCTGTCCGGTGGCCGGGCCTGAGACTATCAACCCGTCAGCCAGCGCTCTTCGCGTCGTCTCCTGTGCCACGAGGCCGATGTCCTTCTGGCCCATCGGCTCGGCGTGCTTGACCAGCACGTCCGCCAGGATCTGCACGTCCGCGTTCAGCGACCGCCGTCGGCGGGTGGTCTCGTGGGCCTCACCCTCTACGATGCCCTCGTCGGTGGCCATGACCCCGTAATGCACGTTGACCCGGATGAACTCGCATCCCGTCGCGACCGCCACGGCCAGCGCGGAGATCGCGTCGTTCCGCAGCATATTGATGCCTACCGGGATCGACACCGAGCCGCGCACGTGCTCCACCGCGAGGGTCATGGCTGCGACGGTCTCGGGATCCACCCGGCCGGTCTTGAAGGGGGAATCACCGAAGTTCTCGACTATGATGCCTTGAGCGCCGCCGTCCTGGAGGTAACCGGCTTCCATTTTGGCCCGGTTCATCACCGACTTCAGATTGCCGTTCCATCTTGGTGAGCCCGGTAGTGGAAGCAGGTGGACCACGCCGATCAGTATCTTTCCCGACCCAAACAATTCCCGCGCCATATACCAATCCGCCAGTCTTAAAAATCTTGTTCCTGACTACCTCGTGATCTGGTAGGAGAACAGTGGCTTCAGCCCGACTTCAAGCGTACCACCTCGCTCCATAATGACAGAGTAACCCCCGGCGGTGTTTGTCTCAAGAGGGGATAATTCACGATGATATCACACGGCTGAACAGGCTAAAGCAAAGCAGGGTACGTGGCGATTTCAGCCGCTCCTCTTGAGGCGGCTGCTTGGCCGTAATGTTAGAATTAGAGGCGACGAACGGGCGGGAGGGACACTGACAAATGCCCCAGGATTTCATCCATGTAAAAGGCGCCAGGGAACATAACCTCAAGAACGTAGAGATCACTATACCTCGCGACCAACTGGTGGTGATTACAGGTGTGTCCGGCTCCGGGAAGAGCTCCCTGGCCTTCGACACCATCTACGCCGAGGGACAGCGGCGGTATGTCGAGTCGCTGTCGGCCTACGCCCGCCAGTTCCTAGGCCGGATGGACAAGCCCGATGTGGACTACATCGAAGGCCTGTCCCCCGCAATTTCCATTGACCAGAAGGGCGTCTCCCACAATCCCCGCTCCACAGTTGGCACGGTCACCGAGATTTACGACTACCTGCGGCTGCTGTTCGCCCGCGTCGGCGTTCCCCACTGCCCCAAGTGCGATAGCCCCGTGGCTCGCCAGACCGTTTCCCAGATAGTCGACTCGATCATGTCGCTGGAGGAGGGCAGCCGCATCACCCTGCTTGCCCCCAAGATCCGGCGCAAGAAGGGCGAGCACAAGGATGTCTTCGAGGCCGCCCGCAAAGCCGGCTTCGTACGCATCCGGGTCAACGGCGAGATCCGGATGCTGGAGGAGACCGACAACCTCAACCTCAACAAGCAGAAGTGGCACTACATCGAGTTGGTTGTCGACCGTATCATAGTCCGTCCGGAGACCGAGCTCGCCCGTGTAGCCGAGTCCGTCGAGACCTGCCTGCGCGAGGGTGAAGGCGTCGTCGAGGTCCTGCGCGAGTCTGCGGACGGCGGGGACAGCGAGACGCTCATCTTCTCCGAGCAGTTCGCATGCGCCAAGTGCAATGTCAGCCTGCCCGAGATCGAGCCCCGCACCTTCAGCTTCAACAGCCCTCACGGAGCCTGCTCCGAATGCACTGGCCTGGGCTACAAGCTGGCCGTCGACCCCGAGCTGATCATCCCCAACAAGAACCTCTCGCTGTCCGAGGGCGCGATCACGCCATGGGTGAGGGTCGGCACCTCAGGCGCGTGGTACATCAGCCTGATGCAGGCTGTTGCGGAGGCCAACGGCTTCTCCGCCAAGATCCCGGTGCGGGAACTGGAGCAGGAGCAGATCGACCTGATCCTCTACGGCAACGGAGGGCAGAAGGTCACCGTCAGCCACCGCACCCATCGTGGCCGCACCTACAGCTGGGACACCAACTTCGAGGGCGTCATCCCCAACCTGGAACGTCGCTATCGCACCACCGAGTCCGACTACGCCCGCTCCCAGATCGAACGCTACATGTCGGCCCGGCCCTGCCGGTCCTGCGATGGCAGGCGTCTGCGGCCCGAGGCCCTGGCGGTCAGGGTGTGCGGCCTGGGCATTATGGAGGTCTGCGCCAAGAACATCGGCGCCGCCGCGGAGTGGGTCGAACAGATAGATCCCGACTCGGAGTTCAACCTGAACGGTGGGGTGCGCCCTCACCCTAACCCTCTCCCGGAGGGAGAGGGAATTAACAGCGCGGCACCGGCCAGTGCAAACGGGCATCGGAACGGGAGGCGCAACGGCTCCAAGAACGGCCGCAAAGCCTCGAAGAACGGGAAGACGGCGGCCCCGCAGGTGCTATCGACCCGGGACAAGACCATCGCCAACCAGGTGCTGAAGGAGATCGACGGCCGCCTGAAGTTCCTCATGGGCATCGGCCTGGATTATGTCACCATGGACCGCACCGCCCAGACCCTCTCCGGCGGTGAGGCGCAGCGGGTGCGGCTGGCAACACAGATCGGCTCGGGGCTGACTGGCGTGCTGTATGTCTGCGACGAACCCACTGTCGGCCTGCACCCCCACGACGACCAGCGGCTGATCAACACCCTGACCCGGCTGCGGGACATGGGCAACACGGTCCTGGTGGTGGAGCACGACGAGGCGATGATGCGCTCCGCCGACTTCATCGCCGACCTGGGACCACGCGCCGGTGAGCATGGCGGGCAGGTCGTTGCGGTCGGAACTGTCGAGGAGATCGAGGAATCTGAGGACTCGCTGACTGGGCAGTACCTCAGCGGTCGCAAGCAGGTGCCCATCCCCGAGGAGCGGCGCGAAGGCAACGGTCTCTCCCTCACCGTGACCGGGGCCCGCGAGAACAATCTGCAAGGCATCGACGTCGAGTTCCCCCTCGGACGACTGGTCTGCATCACCGGCGTTTCCGGCTCAGGCAAGAGCAGCCTGGTCTACGAGATCCTGTACAAGAAGCTGAACCAGCGCATCAACAGCGGCCGTGATCTTCCCGGGAAGCACGATGAGCTGCTGGGCGTCGAAGGCGTGGACAAGGTGGTCAAAATCGACCAGTCGCCCATCGGTCGCACTCCGCGCAGCAACCCGGCCACCTACACCGGCGCGTTCACTCCCATTCGGGAGCTGTTTGCCAACCTGCCGGAGTCGCGGGTGCGTGGCTACAAGCCCGGCCGGTTCTCCTTCAATGTCAAGGGCGGGCGCTGCGAAGCCTGTCAGGGCGAGGGCTACAACCAGATCGAGATGCAGTTCCTGCCGGATGTCACCGTCCCCTGCGAGATCTGCCACGGCCTGCGCTACAACCGCGAGGCTCTTGAAGTCACCATGCGCGGCAAGCACATCGCCGATGTGCTGAACATGACGGTGGACACGGCGCTGGAGTTCTTCGGAAACTTCCCGCGCATCAGCCCCAAGCTGAAGACGCTGCGCGATGTGGGTTTAGGCTACATCCGCCTGGGCCAGCCGGCAACTACGCTGTCCGGAGGCGAGGCGCAGCGAGTCAAGCTGGCCACTGAGCTGTCCAAGCGCGCTACCGGCAAAACCGTCTACCTGTTGGACGAGCCAACCACCGGCCTGTCTTTCGAGGACTGCGCCGCCCTGCTGGGTGTGCTGCACCGGTTGGTGGACACGGGCAACACGGTCATCCTCATCGAGCACAACATCGATGTGATGAAGAACGCCGACTGGCTGATAGACCTGGGCCCCGGTGCCGGCGACCGCGGCGGAGAGCTGATCGCCATTGGCACCCCCGAGCAACTCGCCGAGCACCCCAGCAGCGTCACTGCCCCCTACCTGAAGGCGGCCCTGGAACAGTCCCGCGCCTTCGCCGTCCGGAATGCTGCTTCCGAGGTCGAGGAGCTGGCGGGAGTGCGGTAGACCCCCAAGCGGGGATTGGTGGCGAAGAAACCGAAAGGCCCTCCGGTTCGGAGGGCCTTCCTGTCTACAATTTCAGCAGCCCGGTCAGCGTTTTCTGGCCGCCCTGCGGCCCCACCAGCGCCAAGCGCAGCTCCTCCTGTTGGAAGAGCCGGGTAGCGAGGGCCGATATGTCGGCGGGAGTGACCTCCTGTAGGCGGTCCACGATCTCCTCGACGGGACACAGTTGGTCCTGAAGCAGTTCCTGCGAACCCATCCACGAGGCCACAGCGCGGCTGTCCTCCATGCGCAGCAGCAGCCGTCCGGTGGCATACTCCCGGGCCTTGTTCAGTTCCCGTTCCTCCGCTTCTTCGCGCATTCCGTCCAGCTGCCGCATGACGGCGCGGACCGCGTCGTTGGTCTTGCGTGGCTCCACGCCGCAGTAGACCACCATTGACCCGCAGTCTCGGAAGTGGTTTATGGAACTGCTCACATCGTAGGCCAGACCGTGGACTTCCCGCAGGTCCAGGAACAGGCGACTGCTCATGCCGTCGCCCAGCATGACGTTCAGCAGCGAGAGGGCGTACCTGTCGGGGTCGTTCAGCGACAGGCCCGGCAGGGCAAGGCACATGTGGGACTGGTCCGAGCGGCGGCGCTCGATTTTCACTATCGGCCCTGTCGTTCCATTGACGGCCACAGGTTCCCAATCCAGCGACCTCTGGGGCTTCCAGTCGTGGGTGGCATTCTGTAGCAGATCGACTACTTCATCATGTTGCACGTTGCCTGCCACTGCCACGACCGTGTTGGCCGGATTGTACTGGCGGGCCATGTACTCGCGTATGTCATCCTGTTCGATCGCCGCCACGGTTTCCGGTGTGCCTCCCACGTCGCGGCCCATGGCCTGGTCGGGCCACATCGCCTCGTCTATGAGCAGGTCGACGCGGTAGGACGGGTTGTCGTAGGTCATCCTGAGCTCTTCCTGGATTACCTCCCGCTCCTTCTCGACCTCTTCCGGGTCGAGCAACGGGTTCATCAGCATGTCCAGCAACACTGCAAACGCGGTGCGAAAGTGTGGCCGGGCCACCTTGCACCAGAAGACGGTCACCTCGCGGTCGGTGCTGGCGTTCATGATGCCGCCCACGCCCTCGACTGCTTCACTCACATCGCGGGCGGTGGGCCATTTCTCCGTGCCCTTGAACGGAAGGTGTTCAATGAAGTGCGACACTCCGGCAAGCTCGGGAGGCTCGTACCGGGATCCCGCTCCCACGAAGATGGCAATGGATACGGACTGGGTGTGCGACATCATCGAGGTAGCCACACGCAACTGGTTGCCTAGCACTGAGCGTTGGAACATTCCTACTCCGGCGTAAGATGATTAGGCGGCGTACTTTAGAGAGACAATAAATTACTGGCCTTCCAGGCTTTTGAGCTTTGCTTCCAACTCGCGGACGCGGGCCTCGGCCTGCAGGCGGGCTTCCCGCTCATCCTCGAGGCTCAAGATGTGACGGCCTGTTTGCGGGTCGTGCCAGCACAGTTCGCCGTTCTCCCAGCGGATGTGCAGGTTCAGGACCTGGCTGTATCCCTGCAGCACGCCCTGCGATATTTCCTCGATAACAACAGCCTGGTACACGCCGTTGTCCCCCAGGCGGTCTCCGGCCAGCCTGGTTTTGTGAAATTCGCCTGTTTCATTGAAGCGCCAGTATTCCGGGATGCCCAGCGCAGCGTAGCCGTTCCGCTTTTCTTCAACGTCTATGCGCCCGGTGCGACGGGAGGCGATTTCGAGAGCAAAGTCCGGCGGTTTCCCCTGCTCATCGATGATGTAGCCGTTGTTCTCCTTGTAGGCAACGGGGTCGGCGTCAAAGGCGATCAGAAAGTCGGGATACCTGCTTCCTGCCATGCCGCGAGTGGGCCGGACGACCAAAAAGCGCTCTCCGGCGATGAGAGTGGTCGCAGGGTTGCCCAAGTGCATCTTCAGTAGATAGGCGGTACCGTTGAGCGCTATATGGTCGAAGTTGGTCATCTGATCTTCAGGGTGTTCCGGAGGGTCCGGCAGCCGGAACTTCTGTGGCCTCTTGGCGGTCGTCATGCAGGCCCTCCTTTTCCGGGCGGACTCCGGACGATTGCTTGGTCACAGGTAGGGGCGTACAACTGTACGCCCCCAAGGATATCGGGCAGTGTGGCAGCCCTAGTTCTCAAGCCAGTCGACGTCTCCGAACATGTCGGCCGGGTGCGATTTGGAGGCATAGACCGCGTGGCGGCGCTTGGCCTCTGCGATGGTGGTGTCGTCGCCGTGGCCGGGGTACACCTGCACATCGTCGGGCAGGGTCAGCAGCTTGGATGAGATGCTCTCCAGGATGGTAGACAGAGCTTCGGGGCTGCGGCTCTTGCCCGGTCCGCCGGGGAACAGCGTGTCGCCCGAGAACAGGTGGTTGCCCACCAGGAAGCAGCTGGCCCCGTCGGTATGTCCGGGCGTCACCAGCACCTTGAGTTCCTGGTTGCCGAATTTAATGACCTCGCCGTCGGCCAACTCCATCTCTGGAGCCTTGGGCAACGGGCCCTTGTCGGCCGTGGTGATTCCCACGGGAGCGTCAAGGCTGCCCGTGATCTCGTTGAACCCCAGCAGGTGGTCCTGGTGGTTGTGGGTGATCAGGATGGCCTTGATGCTGACATCGCCCACCTCGTTGAGCAGCAGTTCAGGCTCGGCGGGCGTGTCGATAAGTATGCCCTCGTTGGTGTCGGGGCAGGACACGATGTAGCCGTTGTTGTTGTAAGGGCCCATGTTTACCTTGACGATTCGTACTTCACCGTCGTAATGAAGCGCCATGTTTTCTCCTCCGGCAGGGCTGAGGTGTTTGAAAAAGGGGACTATCCGTCGAAATGTATTCTAGCAGAGCGGCGGGGAATCCGCCGACCGGCTGATCGGCCGCCGACGTCTCCGACGCCGTCGGCGCGGGGTGTAGTCGGGAGATGTTTCCGATGGATCAACGTCTGGATCAACTTCGTCGGCATCGCCGGGCCCAACGCCAGTTCGGGGATCGTCGGTCTCGGTTGAAACGGTGGCAACCGGTGCAGCAGCCTGTGGTTCTTTGTCTTCCTCTGACGGGGGCGGGCCGTATTGTGCCCGGTGCGCTGTCCACTGTATCTGTGTCACCAGCGTGAGAAGCAGCCCTGGGACGAATATGAACAGGTTGACTACGCCTCCCTCCTGCACCCAGCGGACTGACAACACCACCGCCGCAATGATGAGAAACCAGGCGATACCGCCAGTGAGTATGCCGCGAAAGCCCTCTGTGCGGTTATGCCATGGCGAGCGCAGCGTGAGGACGGACCAGACGGGCGGAAAGATGAAGAAGCCATAGTAGACTTCCGGGCGGTAAAACCAGGGACGGGGGTATTCCGAGAGATTCCTGATCGGTGTTGAAGCCATAATACAGTGCCCGGGAGCTAGTTCCGGGCCAGCAGCATCTGGAATTCGATCTCCGGTATCTCGCGCTGTTGCCGGATGGAGGCGACGGCGTATTCGGTGCACAGCCGGGCAAATCCCGAGTACTCGAAGACGTTATGCCCCATGACCACGACCGGCACCTCGCGGTCGAAGTCCACGCCGAGTTGACCGCCATCGTCTTCATCGATGCGCAACTCAATGTCTCGCCCGGTGAGACGCTCGATCTTCTCCTGGATGCGATCAACAAACTCCTGGTCGTTCACTGACTGCTCCTGCACTTTATCGGCGGGTATTGGCGCGGCGGACGCGAAATGATGCTCCGTCCTTCTGCTTGCTGGCCCACTTAAGGTACCCCGCGAATTCCGGGTCCGACCGCAACCGCTCCACTGAGTTGAGTTCCTTGGCCAGGGTTTTCTCGGAGAACATGGCATGCAGTTGCCGGTGGCAGGTGGGGCAGAGGCGCGCCTTCGGGCCATACTTACCGCCCCTGGAGCGTGGTACAAGGTGATGCTCGGTGAAGCGCACTGATTCCCGCTGGCACAACTCGCAGGCTGGCGCCGCTTCGTCGAAGCGAGGCTGTTCCGTCGGTTCAGCCGTTGCCCGCCTGCGCCCTGCCACTTGATGCCCCTACTCCGCCTGCTCGGCATCGGGATTGTCCGCTTTGGGATTTTCCATAAACCGCCAGCTCGGCAGGTCCACTTTCCACTCTCCGTCTTCCATGATCATCGGGAGGATGAGCCCGTTCATCGCGCGGCCCCGGCGCACCTCGGTGTTATCTTCGGTGATGCCAAAGGGAAGGAATGCGAAGGCATGCTCGTCATCGATGTAACTGGTGGGCGAGATTCCCAGGTCGGTCAGGTCCTCCAGCGGCCACAGGCCCAGCACCGTGGTGCGGAAGTCCTCCAGCATTGCAGCCCGCATGGGATGGCCCGAATTGTACCCGGCTCGATACGCGACCTGCATATCGACCCGGAAGCGGGTGGCCCAGACCCCCATCCGCATTCCGCGCGTTTCCTTGGATAGCATGGACCAAGCCAGGTTCATGTCTCCATCCCTGACAGCCTCGGCAAATATTCCTGCCCGGTTGCCACATTCGTCCGGGAACGGGCTGCGCCTCTCGCCAGGTATGGGCATATTCCACCTCTTGGACGAGCCGGTAAAGTGTTGGGAGAACCCGGTTCGTCCTCTGCCTGTCGAAAGGATGAACGGATCTTGCGGCCTGCTCCGACCGCCGGCCTTGAGACGCCTCAAGGCGAGACCAGCTTGAGCCTCATACGGTGCATCACCTAGTCTACCAGCCGACGGCGTAGCCGTCCCGGCGCGGGTCGGCCGCCCCGTGCAGAGCCCCGGTGTCCTGGTCCACCTGGATCATCATTTCGCTTCCCGAAGCTCCCCAGCCGTGCATCACTTCCAGAGTATGCCCCCGTTGGCGGAGACCGTCCAGAGTACCGGTTGGGAACCGCGACTCAACATACAACAGGTTATCGCACTCGTGGGGGATGTTCGATTCCGTCGGGCTGTGCGTGTTGCGCCAGCGAGGAGCTTCGACGGCCTCGGCGACGGTCATGCCGAAGTCAAGGATGTGGGTGATGACCTGCATATTCGTCTGCACCTGGGTGTCCGCCCCCGGCGTGCCGCAGACCAGCGCCAGGCTACCGTGGTCCGACGCGCCGTTTGAGGCGCTCTCCGCACGCCCCCACCCTACCCCTCCCCCAGAGGGAGAGGGAATTGGGGAGCGAAAAACCATGATCGGGTTCATAGTGTGGCGCACCCGCTTGCCCGGCTGCAGGCAGTCGGGATGGTCGGGGTCCAGGTGCCAGTAGGTCATGCGGTTGTTCAGCAGGATGCCCGTCTCGCCCGCGACGATGCTGGAGCCCAGCGAGCTCTGGATGCTCTGGAGCTGACACACCGCGTTGCCCCAGCGGTCCACAACCACGAAGCAGGTGGTGTCCTCTTCCTGCATCGCCCCCGCTGTGGCTGGGGCCTTGGGGCGGCGCCCGTAGTTGGCTGGCTGGTAGCTCCAGGGATCGCCCTGCGCCACGACCTCCGCGGCTCGCTCCGGGTCGATGAGCCGGGCGCGCTCGGCGGCGTACTGCTTGGACAGCATCCCGTCGACGGGTACATCCACCCAGTCGGGGTCGGCCATGTAGGCCTCGCGATCGGCGAAAGCCAGCTTCTTGGCCTCCACCATCATGTGGATGCTCTCCGGCGTGTTGCAGCCAAGGGCCTTAAGGTCGAATTGTTCCACGAGGTTGAGCTCCTGCAGCAACACATGGCCGCTGGAGTTGGGTGGCGCCTCGTACACTGTGTGGCCGTGGTAGGTGGTCGAGATTGGCGCTTCCCATCGGGACCGGCAGTCGGCCAGGTCCTTGAGCGACAGAATACCGCCCTGCGCCTCGCTGAACTTCACGAGGGCCCGGGCCGTTTCGCCCTCGTAAAACGCGTCCCGACCGCCGTCTACGATTGCCTTGAAGGTGTTGGCCAGCCCTGGCTGCCTGAGTATCAGCCCCGGTCGCGTGGGCACGCCGCCGGGCGCGAAGACGGCCTGGGAGTCCGGGAACTCGCAGAGCAGCCGATCGCCCGCGATTACGCCGGACAGCACGTGGGTGCAGGGGAAGCCGTTCTCCGACAGGTCGATGGCTGCGTCGAACACCTCGGCCCGCGACAGTGTGCCGTACCTCTCGTGGGCTGCCATCCAGGCGTCCACCAGCCCGGGGACCGACACCGACAGGATGCCCTTGGCCGGGATTCCGTTCTTCCGGTACCAGTCCACATCGGTGGCGTAGGGCGCTGCCCCGGTGCCATTGCACACCTCGAGGGTACCTGCCTGCCGGTTGTAGATCATGATGAACCCGTCGCCGCCGGCGCCCGACATGTTGGGCTCCACCACGTTCAGCGCGGCGGCGGTGGCGATGGCGGCGTCGATGGCGTTGCCGCCCCGCTGCAGCACGGCCATTCCGGCCTGCGCCGCCAGCGGATGTCCAGCGCACACCATCCCGTTCCGCCCCATGACCACCGGCCGGTTGGATTCAAAGTTGACGCCATGCGGTGTCTGCACCATCGGGGGTGCCTCCTTGCGCTGTCAATTACTGGGGTGGTGCGTTCTCTCGCAAAATGGCTGCGAGAGAACTACCGCAGTCCCGCTTGATTACCTCTAACGGGCCCCTGTGCCTTGTGGGTAAAGTCACCGGGTGGGTGCGTAACTTGGTAGTGCCAATGGCGCGCAGTCCGCCTCCAAAGAGGAGAACCGGAAACCAGTTTTCAATCTCGTGGTCGTACAAGGCACTGGCCGCAACTGAAAGCCCGTTCTGAATCTGCTGAATGGCCTCACTCACGTCCAGATTCCCTCCGCCCTTTAGCTCAGCGGCGCAAACGAAATTGGTGTCCTCCCATCGGCCAAATGCGATTCGGTCGCACAACTTATCGCTGTACGTGTGCGCCCTCTGGTATCGAGTCCCGTCGAGCATAACAAGCGACGATGGATCAAAACCCCTGGTGTTCAGATTGCAATTCCGCTCCCCGGATTTCCTCGTCAAGCAGCATTGAGAGTGGGTGCTGCGAATATGCTCAACAATTTCGTCCTGTATCACTCTTTTACGCGGATCCTCTGGACCAACAGCGATTCCTCATATAGCGAGTCTATGACGCCTATGAATTCAGATTCGTCTATTCCGATGTCCTTGTGTACCTCCAACTGCTTTACGACGCTGCCACCCTGTTCCTCGTCCCAAGCGAACTGGTAGGCTCCTACCTGGTCGTGGGCGATGCAGTCCTCTGGCTCGAAATTGTGCTCCCTCAGCCACCGCTTGCTGGCGAAACTGATGCGTAGAAGATGGTTGATCTGAGAGACGAAGGTCTCGCTGTGTGTCGTAATCAGCACCTTCACCCCCGCGTTCACCAGCCGCACGATGCCCCGCGCCAGCTGCCGCTGCGCCGCTGGGTGCAGGTGCGACTCCGGCTCTTCCAGGATGAGCAGGTGGCCGGGGCGGACAAGATATTTCAGGAAGAGGATTAGCGGGGCCAGTTCGGAGACCATGGACGATGTGTTGCTTATTGGAAAACTAGCATTGGAAGTCTCGTAAGCGATCTCACGCAAGGGCAGTCTGCTCGATTGATCGAAGTCGATTTTCCCCTGCAACACACTTGTCTCAATGAAGTGGGTAGCGAGGCCAATGGCCTCTTCGCTCTCCCAAAGTAGCATCTGGCGATCAAGGCTGATTAAATTGCTTAGAAAATCAGTCATGGTTCCGGGCAAATCTGCCCTAGATGAACCGTATCCCCGAAACGAAGACCATTGGCCAACTAGCGAAGAGGACAGGACTTTGTATCCCTGCGTGAACCCAGAGCGAGAAGCTGGCAGAAAATAGCTCTGCCTGGGAAAGCCCAAAAATATAGGTTCAGCTGCAGAATCTAGTATCTCAAGATACCTGTACTCGGCTAGTCGCCTAATTCGATCCATGTCATTGTCTAGAATTTCATAATCGTAAAGTGTCTCAAGGTATGGTTGGTTGATCACACCATTTGAAATATCAAACGCCGAGGACCGCTCTGAAGTCCCGTCACCCTGGATTTCCAGATTTAAGAGCGGATCAATCCGATGCGTGTTCAGAACGAAATCCCCTTGATCGCAACCACGCCTCACGAAGTTGGCAGACTCTCCACAAGCATCCCTAATTTTCCGCTCCACGTCTTGGGCTAGCCATCCAACCATAGACTTAATTGAGTGCTCAATCTCTGCTTTCAAATCAGGTGACAGACCGGAAAAAGTAACTTGCCGAGGCCCAAACTCCTCACCACGCAATTGCGAAGCCCATTCAATGACAGCATTTGCTGCGTCACGTCCGTCGTTACGTGCCGTTGCAAGCCTGCCGGAGGACATCTTGAGTTGAAGTGTACCTAAGCCACTTTCCTCTGAATTAGGATCAGACTTAAGCATCCAATGATAAGGCCCCTCGAACCCTTGCATCACCGCGTACACCGCCGTGGCCATGTAGGACTTGCCGGTGTTGCTGGGGCCGACGAAGATTGTGAGGGGCTTCAGGTCTACTGATCCCTCTGCGATGGGGCCGAAGTTTTTGACCGAGATCGTCAGCATCTGCTTTCCGTTCGGGCGGCGGGTGGGTTTTTCCATGATAAGCCATTCCTGCGGAACCACTGGATTCCTGCTTCCGCAGGAATGACGGTGTGCGGTACTGCCTAGTCCGGTATCTCAGCCACCATGCCGTCGCCGAGTTCGACCTCGAAGGCGGTGAGGACCTGGGCCACCAGCAGGTAGTGGCCGCAGAGCACGGTGAAGTGCAGCGTGTCCTGCTGGCCGAAACGGTCGGTCATGGCCTTGAAGGTGGCGTCGCTGACCTTCTTCTGTCGCAGCAGCTCGTGCACATAGTTGACCAGCAGCGCCTCGTCGCCCTGCAGTCCCGCAGGGGCGGTGCCGTCGGCGATGGCCTTGATGGTATCCTCCGACACGCCGGCCTGCCGCGCCAGGCGGGCGTGGGCCGAGAACTCGTATTGCTGGTTCATTTCCTTGGCTGTGGCGATGATCAGGGTCTCCTTCAGACCCTCGGGCTGGTCGAACTCGAAGCGTACGAAGGCGCCCGTGTCGGCGACGCGGGCCGCCAGCTTGGGGCTGTTCAGCAGCACGCCGAAGGGCCCCCGCACGCTGCCGCGCGTCCCGACGATGGCGTCGTGGTACTGCTGGTCTTCCTCTGAAAGCTGGTCGCGTGTTACCGGTGATATGCGTGGCATATTGCTTCCTCTCTAACAAGCGAGTCTTGTTGTTTGCCGTGGGTGTCTGAACTGTGATTCGTGTGATTTATTTGACTACCATGACATTCGAATCAAAAATCACGGCAATCATCAAAATCAAGCTAATCACAGTTCAGACGAAAGCGTCCTACTTGACCGGCACGGGTATGCCGGCGATGTTGGCCTGGACCGAGCCCAGGTGGTTGCGGCTGGTGAAGTAGAGCGTCTTCCAGTCGGCGCCGCCAAAGCACAGGTTGGTGGTGGCGGACGCCCCGTGCACCACGCAGCCAAGCTTCTTGCCCGAGGAGTCCATGACCCACAGGCCTCCCGAGCCGCCGCAGTAAACATTGCCCTCCACATCCACCTTCATCCCGTCAGGCACGCCCGGCGCGTCGCCGGTCAGGTCGGCGAAAATCCGGTCGCTCTGCCGGGCCAGCGAGCCGTTGGGGTTCAGATCGAAGGCCCGGATGTGCCCCCGCCGGGAGTCGTTGATGTACAGCACGCTCTCGTCGGGAGTGAAGGCCAGGCCGTTGGGAATCACGAAGTCATCCACCAGCAGCGTGATGGTGCCCAGGTCGGGCGTAACCCGGTAGACACCAGAGTACTGGTGGTCCCACTGTTCCGGGGGTGTGGGCAGCGTCCATGGATCGGTGAAATAGATGCAGCCGTCCGACTTCACCACCACGTCGTTGGGCCGGTTCAGGCGCCGTCCCTGGAAACTTGAGGCAATCACGGTGATGCTACCGTCGGGCTCGGTGCGGGTAACCCGGCGGCTATCGTGCTCGCAGGCGATGAGCCGTCCCTGCAGGTCGCGGGTCAGGCCGTTGGCGCGGTTGGTGGGCTCGTGGTCAACGCTGGCGCCACCGCCCGGCACGAACTTGATTCGCCGGTTGTTGTGGATGTCGCTGAACAGCAGGTAACCGCCGTCCGACCACCACACCGGCCCCTCGGCCGGGCCGTTGTCGCCGCCGTAGTCGTCGGGGGTGTGCCGCGCGATCTCGGCGTCGGCGGAAATGAGGCGCGCAAACTCCGGGGCATGTTGCTCGATGGGCATGATCCCCTCCTGAATTAAGTGCAAATGGACAGCCGCATTATAGCGGAATGATTGGCTTTGGATTCCTCGTGCCATGACCCCAGGAGTCCGGTGCTGTCACACGAGTCCGACTCTCCTTGACGCCCTTGGGCCGGTAAACTATTCTGCGGAAACAGACCAGTCGTAGCTTTCCCTCACCCGGTTGACCATATCCCACTTATTAAGGAGGCCCCCATGGCCCTCAGCCTGAACCATGTCCATTTGAAGTCACCGGACCCGCACAAGACGGCCCAGTTCTACATCGACACCCTGGGCGCCACCAAGATCGCCGATGTCGGTGAGATTGGCGTGCGCCTGGATTTGCACGGCCTGACACTCAATGTGACCAAGCACATCGAGACCCAGACCCGTGACCAGAAATACGGTATGGAACACATCGCCATCGACGCCGACGACATCCAGGGAATGATCGATATGCTCAAGGCCAACGGCGCCACGATCCTGGAGGAAGCTACCGTTTCCGGCGATCGCAGGGTAGTCTTCTTCGAGGGTCCCGAAGGCGTGCAGCTGGAGTTCATCGAGAAAAAGTAAGGGTACGCCCCCGCCCTGACTCTCCCCCGGAGGGAGAAGGAACACATTCAGAGGAATAAGGAGACCGTGATGCTGTACGAGAATCGAATCTACAAGGCCGTCCCAGGCAGGCTTCCCGACATCAACGCCCGTTTCGCCAACCACACCATGGGCTTCTTCAAGCAGTACGAAATCGGAATGATGGGCTTCTGGACCGATGACATCGGCGCCAGCAACCAGCTGACCTACATTCTGAGTTTCGACAGCCTGGCCGACCGGGCCGAGAAGTGGGCCGCGTTCCAGGCGGACAAGGCCTGGGCCGAAGTGCGCGCCGAGACCGAGTCCAACGGCCCCATCGTGGCGCAGGTGCTCAACTCCTTGATGAGCCTGACGCCCTACTCTCCCCAGCCCAAATTCAAGACCGCCGTGCAGGAACTGCGGATCTATGATGCGATGCCCGGCAAGCTGCCCGACCTGCACAACCGCTTCAAGAACCACACCATGGGCCTCTTCGAGAAGCACGGCATCGAGAATGTGGCCTACTGGACCGAGGATGTGGGCACCAGCAACCGGCTGGTCTACATGCTGGGCTACCCCGATCTCGGTGGGCGCGAAAAGAGCTGGACCGCCTTCCAGAACGACCCCGACTGGCAGAAGGCTCGCGCCGCCTCCGAGGAGAACGGATCACTGGTCCGCGTTTCCACCCATTCGATCCTCCGTCCCACGCCCTACTCCCCGCGCTAACGCAGGCAACATTTCCACCGCCGTTCCGCCTCCTTCTGGTTCAGGGAGGAGGCGGACTGCGTATTAGACAGGCTTGAATGAGGTAGGACAGACCGGAGTTAGAGCGGAGTCAGCCTCGGGAGGAAGATAGGGAATCGATTTGGAGCATCCCGCCCGCCCGCCGCGCCCTGTATTTCGGTCTGTTTACCCTCTACGCTCTCGCCGGCATCGGCTTTCTGGTTTGGTACCATGCATTTGAGCAACGATCGGACAATTGGGCAGAGACTGTCCTGTCCATTATCCAGGGAATCGGCGTCAACACGGTGGGCGCCGCCGGATTGGCGCTCCTGACAATAGAAGGACCGAACACTGTTATGGTTGTAGGCGATTACCTCCGAAAAAAGCTGATAGAACCACTGGAAGAACGCCGCCGACAGGAGGCGGAACAGCGACGCGAGGAAGCTCTTGCCAGGGGCCGTGCCGAGGGCGAAGAGAAGGCTCATGCCGAATGGATCGCCTGGAACGAGCGGCGCTTGGCGGCTGAGGCCAGCGGCGAACCCTTTGACGAACCGCCTCCGGGCGCATCTGAAGACACCGGCGAGAAGTAGGGTCCTATGGATGTCCAGAAGCTGCGAGCTGAAATCCCAGTCCTGCAAAACCTGACCTACATGAACACCGGCTGGTCCGGTCCACCTCCGCGTGCCGCCGCTGAGGCCATGCAGGCGCGGGTGACACTCGAGGCCGAGCAGGGGCCGACCACCCCTGGTGTCTACGAGAGCGGCCGTGAGATCCAAGAGGAGGCCCGCCGCGCCGCTGCCCGTCTCTTGGGCGCCGATGTCGACGAGACCCTGGTAACCCGCAACACCACCGAGGGACTGAACATCGTCCTCAGCGGCCTGGACTGGAAGGAAGGCGACGAGATCCTCACCTGCAACCTTGAGCACGGCTCCGTGCTTTCCCCCAGCTGGCACATCGCCCAGAGGTACGGGGGGCAGGTGCGTGTGCTGAACATTGATCCCCATGCCACGGCCGATGCCATCGTTGGAAAGTTCGAGGCTGCTCTCACCGACCGCACGCGGCTCATTTTCGTCAGCCACATCGAGTACTCAACCGGCCTGCGGATGCCTGCCGCGGAACTCTGCCGAGTTGCCCACGCCAAGGGTGCGCAGATCATGCTGGATGGCGCGCAGACCGGGGGCCACATAGCCCTCGACGTCCACCGAGACGGCTTCGACTACTACTCCATCCCTGGCCAGAAGTGGGTACTGGGCTACGAGGGGGTCGGGGCGCTGTACATCCGGCGGGAGCTCATCGAAAGCGTTCACCCGGCGCACACGGGGGGCCGAGGCGTCACACAGGTCGGGGAGCCGGGCGAACCTGACAGCTACCGTCTGAACACCAGCACCATGGACAAGTTCCTGGGCGGTTCCGGCAGCGTGCCGTTGCAGGCCGCGTTCGTGGAGGCCGCCCGCTTCATCGAGAGCGTGGGGGTGCCGGAAATCGAAGCTCGCAATGTCTCGCTGGCGGCACGATTCAAGGCGCAACTCGCCGAGATTTCAGCCGTCGATGTTCTCTCGCCGATGAACGACGCCCAGTCGGCGGGGCTGGTATCCTTCGCCGTGCGCGGGCAGTCCGCCGATGCCGTGGTGGCCCGCATCTGGCAGGACCACCGGATCGTTATTCGGCAAGTTCACTACCCGGAGTCTATTCGCGCCTCCCTCCACTTTTTCAACACCGAGGAGGAAGTGGACGCCCTGGCCCGGGCGGTGGCGGAGTTGGCCTAGCCTTCCGGAGTCGCCAAAGATAGGGGATCACTGTCCCTGCGTTGGACCCAGCATGGGTTCTTGACGGCGCGATCCCTCTATAGGATTGCCGCTCTTGGCGTCGTAGACGACCATACCGTAGCGATAGGGATCGTTGGCATTGGCGGCTGAGATTCCCGCAGGTCGCGAGATCCCCTTGACTTCCACGATCCAGACTGACATATCAGGGGACTGCACTTCGGGATTGGTCCAAACGCGTCCCCCCAACAGGTCTTGATGATAAGACCGCAAAGTTGTCAGGCAACTTGCCACCACTCCTTCTATCTCCATTCCAGTGACTTCCGGGGCTGACGATGCCAGGTACTCCATAGCCTGCTTTTCCGCCACGTTTCGGCTGATCAGGCCACTGTGATTCGGGACCATCTCCAACCCGGCACAGTCCGAATCGAAGGTATCTTCCGCCGCACCCCCGCAGGCAGCCGCCAAGGCCAGCACCAAGCCGACGACCGGAAGCGCAATGCGGCTGGACAGAATATTGCTAATGTAGGCCAATGCGAGAGTAACCTAGATTTGCCTATCCCAGTGTCCCCGCCGGGTACTTTTCCAGCCACCAGCGGGCGATTTCGTCGCGGCGGGCGAACCAGACCCCGGGCATCTGACGTGCGTACTGCAGGAAGCGTTCCACTGCCCGTGACCGGGCCGGACGCCCGGCGATGCGGCAGTGTAGACCGATCGACATCATCTTCGGGTGGGTGCGGCCCTCCTCGTACAGCACATCGAAGGTGTCTTTCAGGTACTCGTAGAAGGCACTGACGCTGGATAGCCCGCCCCGCCAGAAGCGGGCGTCGTTGGTCTCCATGCTGTACGGAACCACCAGCCAGGGCATATTGCCGCCGTCGGCACCCTGGACCGTAACATAATGCGGCAGGTCGTCGTTCATGGCGATGCTGTCGTAGATGAAGCCGCCATGGTCGACTACCAGCTGGCGCGTGTTGAGGCTGGGTCCGTAGCGAGTGAACCAACCCACGGAGCGCTCGCCGGTGGTGCGCTCCAGCGACTCCACGGTGTGGGCGATGGATTGCCGCTCCTCTTCCCGCTCCATCAGGTGGTACTCCTCCCACCGGTAGCCGTGGCCACAGACTTCGTGGCCCTCCCTCGGGATCTCCCTGGCCACTTCCAGGTTGCGCTCCAGTGCCAGGGCACAGCAGTAGAAGGTCGACTTCACCTCGTAGCGCTTGAACATGTCCATCAGCCGCCACACGCCGACGCGGCTGCCGTACTCGAAGAAGGACTCGTTGTTCAGGTCGCGGTCGCCTGCCGGGACGGGCGACGGAACCTCGTTGTTGGTCTCGTGGTGCGGGTCGCCGTCGAGGGTACTGCGTTCCGCCCCTTCCTCGTAGTTCACCACCAGCGAGACCGCGATTCGCGCACCGCCGGGCCACTCGATTCGTGGAGTGTTCCTTCCATAGCCCACCAAGTCACGTTGCATCGCATCTCTCCCGCCGAAAATTCCCGTCGGCTATCCCCTATAATACCGGAATTCCCTTAAATCTCTTCTTCCTCTCCTGGTGAATGTAATGAGCCTCGCCGCCGACTTGGTCTACCAGCTGAAGGGCACTGCCGACCCCGTGATTTCGCCGGACGGCAAACGCCTGGTCTATACCCTTTCCTGGGTGGAGGGAATCGGCGAGTCGGCAGAGAACCGCTCCCGGCTGGTGATGACCGGGCCGGGACAGAATGGCGGCCGGGAGTTCACGCAAGGCCGGGCCGACGGTGCGCCCCGGTTCTCTCCTGACGGCGGAATGGTCGGTTTCCTGAGGGCGGGACAGCCCGGAGAGCCGCGGCAGGTCTGGGTGATTGGCGCCGACGGTGGGGAAGCCAGGCAGCTCACGAACGCTCCCCTCGGGGTGCAAGACTTCGTCTGGGCGCCGGACTGCTCCCGCATCGTCTTCTGCGCCGACACGGAGCCGGCGGCCGGAGCGGCGGCGGGAACCCAGGCCAACGGCCCGAGGGTGGTGGAGGTCAACCGCATCCGCTTCCGGCACGATCTACAGGGATGGCGGGGTGACGCCCACTACCATCTGTTCGTCGCGGAGGTGGAGTCCGGCGAGGTGCTGCAGATTACGAGAGGCGACTGGGACGATTACGGGCCGGTGTGGTCGCCTGATGGCACGAAGATCGCCTTTATCTCCGGTCGCCGTGGAGACCGGGACCTGATGGCCCTCACCGAAGCCTATGTGGTAAATGCCGAGGGTGGTGTGGCTGAATGCCTGTCGGGAGAGTTGTATAGCGTGGGGGCAGTTGCCTGGTCGCCGGACTCCCGAAGGCTCGTAGCCGTAGCGTCCGAAGACCCGGCGGGCATGGTTCTTTGGCAGGGATGGATATACATCCTCGAGCATAACAGCGAGCCTCGACGAATCACGGACGACAGGCAGCGGCCCGTCCTCGGAGGCGGACCCGGCGCTGCCCGGCAGCCGGAGATTCGATGGACGGACGACGGCCGGATAGTCTTCCTGGCCGAGCGCCACGGTGAGAGCCATATCTACCAGGCCACAGCCGAGGGCGGCGACGCCCGGCAGGTCTGGGGCGGGTCCCGCCTCGTTTCCAGCCTGTCACTAGACGCTAAAGCGCGACAAGCGGCCGTTTCTTCCTCCTCACCCTCGTCGCCCTCGGAAGTTTACCTGGCCGACCTCTCCGGCTCTCACGCAGAGCTGGTGGCCGATCCCAATGCCGATTACCTGGCTCGAGGACCGCTTCCCCCACTGGAGAAGTTCACGGTCCGGAGGGAGGGGTTTGATATCGAGGCCAGGCTGTGGTTCCCGCCGACATTCGACGCCTCGAGGATCTATCCACTGGTTCTCGACATCCACGGCGGCCCCAACGGTGCCTTCTACGACTCCTTTGTACCGTGGCAGCAGGCGCTGGCGGGCTCGGGGTATCTCGTGCTGGCGGTGAACCCCCGGGGGTCGTCCACCTACGGCGACGAGTTCATGCGTGCCGTCCTGGACGACTGGGGCGGTGAGGACTACCTGGACCTGTTGGCCGCCCTGGACCTGGTCTGCGAGCGGGAATATGTCGACGAGGGCCGAGTGGGGATTCACGGGTACAGCTACGGAGGCTTCATGACCAGCTGGGCCATCGGCCACACCCAGCGATTCGGTGCGGCGGTCATAGGCGCCCCTTGCACCAACCTCTACACCATGTACGGGACTTCGGACATCGGCGTCAGTTTCGGCGAGCACCAGTGGGGTGGTTCGGTGATGGACACGCCGGAGAAGCTGCTGGCGCGCTCTCCAATCAGCTACGCCAGGAACGTCCACACCCCGGCGCTGCTGCTTCACGGCGAGTCGGACTTCCGCTGCCCCATCGCCCAGAGCGAGGAATACTTCGTGGCCCTAAAGCGGCTGGGGAAGACGGTGGAGTTCGTGCGCTTTCCCAACAGCAACCACGCCTTCCCCCGCAACGGCCACCCCAAGATGCGCGAAGAGTACCTGTCCCGCATGGTCGACTGGTTCGACGACTGGCTGGGGTGAGAAGGAATCGGGTAAATTGTTACGAAATGCATAATAATATGAGCCAATTACTATTGTATTTGGCCTGATATGTGCAAGAACCCGGCAGACAGATTGACTATTCAGGTGTATTAACTTAGCATCCTCAACACTCATCGGCTGCCGTTGTGCTTTGGCGGTCAAGAAGCGGAGGTATCCATTTAATGTTCGGCAAACTCAAATTTCACATCATCCTGACCATCGGAGCGATCCTCGCATTGGCCGTACTGGCCGCCTGTGGTGGCGACACGGCCACCGAAGCGCCTGCTGCCACAGAGGCTCCGGCGGGCCAGGCCGAGGCTACTCAAGCGCCGGCTCAAGGCCAGCAACCGCAGGCCACTGCGGCGCCCCAGGCAACCAGCGCCCCGTCCCAACAGGCCACGGAGGCGCCAGCCCCACAGGCCACATCGGCGCCTTCCGGAGGCGCGGGCATAACCGCAACCAGGGCGCCCGAATCTGAATCGGGCGAAGCCGCCACCCAGTACACTGCCGCAGCAACGCTGCTCATGGAAGGCGGTCCGCGAGCGCTCGCCGAAGCCAACGGTGAGTCGCCTCGATATGGCGGCAAGCTCCTCGCCAACAACTGGGAGCCTATTCCCTTCTACGATATGCACCAGACATCTTTCGGCGGCGTGTATGTGATAACCGCGCCGGCCTATAACGGCCTGCTGGCCACCAGCCCCTACGACCCGCTCGCAGCTGAACTCATTCCCGATCTGGCGCGAACCTGGGACATTGGTGATGGAGGGACAACCGTCACTTTCCACTTGGCTGAAGGGGTGACTTTTCATGATGGAGAGCCCTTCTCGGCTGAGGATGTAAAGTGGACCATTGAGCGGATTAAGAATCCTCCTGAAGGGATGGTAAGCCCGAGGCAGGGGGTGTTCCGGAGCACTGTGGAAAGCGTCGAGGTTATTGACTCCAATACCGTGAAAGTCAGCAGCGACGGATTCTCTCCGCTCCTGGTGCCTCTGTTCTCCAACGGATGGAACGGCATCATACCAAAGCATATATCTGAGATAGACCCGGTCAACGCCATGATGACCCAGGTAGTAGGGACAGGCCCTTTCCGGCTGATGGAACCGCCCACGACTACACTGTGGCGTTACGAGAGGAACCCGGACTATTTCGAGGAAAGCCTGCCGTACGTGGACGAAATCGAATACCACATCATCCAGGACCCACAGGCCCAAGCGGCAGCTCTGCTGACAAAGAAAGTGTATTTCAACGACTCCATTGGCGGCATTAACTTCAGCCCGGAATTGGGGCAGTCGGTGGCGGATCAGGACCCGGGTATAGTCTTCAGCCCGATTCCGACCATCACAATCTCGCATCTTGCTCTGAACTCCACCAAGGCGCCATTCGACGACTTGAGGGTCCGGCAAGCGGTCAGCGAGGCGATTAAGCGCGAGACCATTGGCGATCTTGGCCCCCAGGCCGGCACAGTCGGCACAGGGAACTTTCCGCTGGGGCCGTGGGCGCTTCCCAAGGAGGAACAGGAGTCTCTCATTGGCTACGGGCCTGATATGGACGCCCGTATTGCCAACGCCGAAGCGCTGCTCGCCGATTACGAGAGCGAAAATGGAGAGATTGACTGGGGGAGCATCACCCTTCAGTGCTCCAGCAACCTCACCTGGTCCTGTGCCAATGCCGAGATAGTGCAGCAACTCATAAAGAAGATCGGCATTGAGGTGGAGTTGGAACCGCTGGACGTAACGGCACACCGCGGCAACGAGGTTTCCGGCGACTACTTGATGTCTACACTGGCAGCGGGACTGGACTTTGATGACCCCATAGACACCTATGGGCAGTTGTTCATTACCGAAGGCGGCCGCTGGTACCAGCGGCGTTCGATTGCCGAGGTGGACGATCTGTTTGCGCAACAGAGGTCGGAGAGCGATTTCGAGAAGCGCAGGGAACTCGTCTGGGAAATGGACAAGATTGCGATAAACGACTCATCATTCCAGATACTGCACTGGTGGCAGTTCAACCGGGTGCAGTGGGACTTCGTAAATGGTCTGACCTCCACGGCCAGCGCCCGTACCACCAACGCCAGATTCACATACACCTGGCTTGACCTGCCCGAGGCGAATCGCGACAGCAAATAACAGGGACGAAGAGAGTCCTTCCACCGATAACAGGTGGGAGGACTCTCAGGTTCTGAACGATTTTGATTTAAGCGCGGCATCCCTGGCTCTGACGGCGGAATATGAAACAGTACATCGCCCGGCGGCTGGCAATGGCAGTCCCCACGCTGATTGGGGTCTCGCTCATCATATTCGTCATAATGGCGATAATGCCGGGCGATGTGGCCTTGGCGCGCCTGGGCGAGGCGGCAAACCCGGAGACGCTGCAAATGGTGCGGGACCAGCTTGGTCTCAACGACCCGTGGTATCAGCGCTACGGCCGTTGGGTCAAGGAAATGATCACCTTCGGCGACCTGGGCGAGTCCGTGTTCCGGCAGGGCATAACCATAAGGAGCCTCATCGCGGAACACTTCCCCGTAACCCTGAACCTGGCTGTCTACACCATGATTGTGGCGACGCTGCTAGGTGTTCCCCTGGGGACTATCAGCGCCGTCCGTCACAACTCCTGGGTCGATTACTTCCTCCGGATATTCAGCATCGTAGGTTTGTCGGTCCCGGTCTTCTGGCTGGGGATCATGCTGATACTGGCCCAGGTGACCTGGTTCGGATGGTCTCCGCAGGTGCAATGGGTGAGCCCCTTCGAAGACTTCTGGTCCAACATGAAGCAGATGTTCTGGCCCGCGATCACCCTCGGGTACTTCCAGGTGGCCTTTATCGCACGGATGACGCGCTCGTCCCTGCTTGACATCCTGTACGAAGACTACATGCGGACGGCGCGGGCCAAGGGACTACGGGAGAGGACGGTCACCATCCGGCACGGCCTGCGGAACGCGGTGATCCCGGTGGTCACCGTGGGAGGCCTGCAAATTATTGCCCTGCTGGGCGGGGTGGTGGTGACGGAACGGGTGTTCAACCTGACCGGCTGGGGCACGCTGCTGGTTAGCGGAGTGTTCAACCGGGATTTCGCCTTGGTCCAGACCCTGGTCTTCATATTCGCCGCAATCGTAGTCGTGGGCAACCTGATAACGGATATGCTCTACGCTTGGCTGGACCCAAGGATCCGGTACCAGTAATGATCGAGGACACCATTGGCCGCTGAAATTAGCACGTCCGACAGGACAGATCCAACGCTGACCAGAGGTGCCTGGGTCAGATACCCGCGCTCCTTCGCCCGGTTCTGCCGCCGGTCGCCCCTGGGAAGTGTCGGGGTTGGGATAATCTTCGCGCTGTGCATCATGGCAGTCGTGGGGCCGTATGTTGCGCCCTATGACCCCGAGGAAATCGGTGTCGGCCCCAAGTACCAGTCCCCCTTCGTCGGGGACTTCTTCCTGGGCACCGACCGCCTGGGCCGGGATGTGCTCAGCAGGGTTCTCCATGGCGCCTGGATTTCCCTCATGGTAGGGGTGGTGGCATCCACCGCCGGAACGCTGATCGGGGGCCTCATGGGACTGGCCAGCGGCTACTGGGGCGGTAAAGTCGACGCGGTCCTCCAGCGGATTGTGGATGTGTTGATGGCCTTCCCGGTGCTGATACTGGCAATGGCGCTGATAGCCGCGCTGGACCGGTCGCTCAACACGCTGCTGATAGCCATCGCCGTTCCTTTCATACCCTATGGCGCGCGGGTGGTCCGCGCCACCACCCTGGTGATCAATGAGAGCCAGTATGTGGAAGCTGCCCGGGCAATCGGGGCCAGCGACTGGCGCGTCATCCTTCGCCACATCGCTCCTGGGTGCCTGGCCCCCTACATGGTGGTTCTCACCGGGTTGGTGGGCGTGGCGATCATCACCGAGAGCGCCCTCGGCTTCCTGGGACTGGGCATTCCTCCGCCCACGCCGACCTGGGGCGAGATGCTGTCCAAGGCGGTGGAGGACCTGTTCTTCGCGCCTGGGGTTGCCATCGTGCCCGGAGTGTTCATCACGCTGGCGGTGTTCTCCTTCAGCGTCCTGGGGGACTCCCTGCGCGATGTGCTGGACCCGCGCCTGCGGGGCCGGACCTAGGTTGCGTCTGCGACACTCCTGGCTGCAGACTTCCAGCAACAGCATCTGACACTGACCCTCCCCTCATGGGGAGGGTACTTTTTATCTACCCCCTTACCCGCGCCCACTCGTTGCCCCAGGGGACGTCGGGGAGGTTGCGGGTGCGGCGGACCTCGTTGATGGTGAGGACGCCGCGGTCGAGGAGCTGGGCCTCGCGGGTGGTGCGGGCGTTTTCGTCCTCGGCGAGGGCCTCGATTGCAGTCAGGTCGAACTCCATCTCGAGGTTGTCGTAGCCGAGGAGGGGGAGAAGCTGGCGGCTGACCTGCTGGGCGAGGAAGGTCATCTCCGGCACCATGGTGTTGCGCCAGAAGAAGCGCTCGGCGGCGTTGACGTTGGAGAAGGTGGCGCGCTCGAGGTCGGAGAGCAGCGGGCGGGGCACGCCGAAGGCACGGCTGACCTCTTCCAGGCTCCAGCGGAGGCCCTGGATAAAGTCCATATCCCGGTGGCTGAGGCCGAGGGTCTTGATGTCGCGGACGAAGCTGGCCACGGCGGGACGGTGGGCGTTGGCCGGACCCCGGTAGCGGGCCTCCCAGCGCCGGTAGAAGTCCTCGACCTCGCTGTCGTTCATGTACTCATTGGTGAGCATCACGAAGTCGGGCTGGGCCGAGTTTCGTAGGAAGTTGCGGTTGAAGCGGAGGCCGTCCCGTCCCATGTCTACCGCCATTCTGGATGGTGCGATGGGGGACAGGCCGGCGTACTCCTCAAGCGGGTTGAAGTAGCGGAACCAGACCACCTCTTCGGGGGTCAGCGCCACCATCCGGCTGCGTCCGTGGTAGACGAAGCCCCGGATGTACTCGTTCCGGTCGGGGATGATGGATACGCGGTCCGGCCGAAGCGGCCAGAGCTCGCGGTTGCCCTCGGCGTCGCGGTCCAGCATCCAGTAGGCGGAACCCCACAGGTTCAGGTAGATCTCGGTGGCGCGCCACAGGTCGGCTCGGGTGTACCAGCGGTTGACTTGCTCGAGGAGCCGCTGGGCCGGGTGGCCGGGGCCCACGGGCAGGCGCTGGCCTCCCGACTCGGAGCCGGTGCGGCGGTAGACCACCACCGGGGGCCGCGTGAGGGCGTCGGCGCGGATACGGATGGCGGCGTAGACCGAGGTGCTGGTGGCGTAGTACTCGCCGTACTCGGACCGGTTCCAGCCGGCACCGGCGCCGTTAAGGGCGGAGAAGCCGTCCATGTCGGCGGCGGCAACTCCTGCGGCCTTGACGCGCCCTGTGCGTTCGTGGGGGCGTCGATTCCCTGCAGTGGCGGTGAGGGGCTTGCTCCAGGGCAGGCGCAGGGCGAGTTTCTGGATCATCTGGTTGACCTCTAATTTTCAATATTCCGGACATTCCCGGTTATTTCGGCCCATGAGCTCCGTTGGGTATCCCGAGTTGGTGGCTGAGCGGGTGGGTTATTCGACGGGCGGGTTTCAAGCTCGCCTCTTCCGTCAGGGATTTGGGCGGCGTCGGTCAGGTCCATATCCTGGTTCTGCCGCCGGTCTCAACGAAGGCCAGCATGAGCGCGTCGGCCTTGTCGGGCGAAGGATGGCCGCGCCTTCGCATGTCGTCCTTGCCCTCCATTCGGATGCGTCCGCTGCTGTCGTAACCGTAGCGAAGGGCGGCGAGCTCGGTGATCAGCTGCTGGTCGGCGGGGATGCTGATTTGCCCCGAACGGAACCGCTCCCGCAGGCCCCAGTAGCCCTCGGCCCGCAGGTTGGCGAACAGCTTGTCCTCCCGGGCCCGGTTGGCCACATTGATGCCGTGCACCTCGTGGCCCAGCTCCCGGAGGCGGTCGACCACGCCTGCTCCCACTCCGATCTCGTCGATGCGGACCTGCTCCGGACGGCATTCGCGGATTGCGGCCGAGACCCATCCGGTCAGTTGCATGGTGTCCATTTGGGTCAGCACCTGGATGTCCTCCACGCATTCGCCCCGGCGGCGGAGGATGACGCTGCGGTCCGTGCCGAAGCGGGCCACATCAACGGCGAGGATTACACCCTCGCTGGCCGCCCTTTCCGCTCCGATAACCGTTTGGGCCCCAACGGTCCAGGACTCCGCGTCGACGATGTGCTTGACCGCTGCCTGTAAATCGCTGAGGCGGAACAGAGTGTCAGGGCCCTGGTCGGGAAATTCTCCGAGGACCCGGGAATGGAATATGGGATTGTCCGGGCCCCAGATCCGGCTGCGCTCTTCCACCCACTGCGAGGTGGTGAGCCCCGGCACCACGATGCGGCCGGCCCGGACGTTGGGGCTGTCGAAGGCCGAGATGGTGATGTTCCGGTAGATGGCCCGTTCCTCGTAAAAGGCGCGGCGGAAGGCTCCGGACATGGTCGTCGGGTTGCCGATCAGCAGGAGCGACGGGTTGGCCGAGGTCATCACGGACTCGATGGCTTCGAAGATCTCTTCACTGACGCCCTCCGCCTCGTCCACCACGATGAACATGTGGGGACTGTGGAATCCCTGGAACTGGTCGGCGCCGTCGGCCGACAGGCCCAGGGCGTAACGGTCGTCGGACAGCTCCCAGCGGGTGTCGAACATCCTGCCTCCGAGGGCCTCGGCCACGGGGTTGTACAGCCGGTGTATCTGCCGCCACAGGATGTGCCGCACCTGCCTGAAGGTGGGTGCAGTCGTCAGGGTGATGGCCGCGTCCGGGTGGGTGTGCATGTACCAGAGCACGGCTACGGCGGCGCAGAATCCCTTGCCCAGCCCGTTTCCGGCCTTCACCGCGACGCGGCGGCTGGAGGTGAGGGCGTTCAGCACCTCTTCCTGCTTTTCCCACAGCCGCACGCCGAGGACCTCGTGAGCGAAGGCAACGGGCGATGGGACCAATGCGTGTTGGGAGGTATCGTTGCCGCTGCCGGGTTCGCGCTGTGCATCAAGGTGCTGCCCTTCGGCAGGCGGCGGGCTCAGGCCCTTCGACACACTCAGGATGGGCGAAGGCCGTTGGGTTGCCCATGTTCCGGGGGCGAGGTGGCGTGCGATGGGAGCTGATCCACGGCTGTGGGGCGCGTTCGGGACGCCAGCGACTGCGGCGGACTGTACAGGAACCCGCATTCCAGGCATCGGTAGACGAAATTGTCCCCCTCCCTTCGCTTTTCGAGTCTCAGGACCGTTCCGGATGAACAACGTCGGCATTCTGGTTTACTCAACACTCACTCTTCCAAGTTTGACGGATCTGTCGTCCCTGCCTGCCGGGCATGGAGGTTGCAGACAAGGTATATAGAACACATGTTTTATATCCTAATCTACACGATGCTGTTATGCAATGGGGCAACTGTCAGCGGGGGTGGGGCGATTGCATTTGGAGCGAAAGTCGGCCGCCGCGAGGAAAACAACCCGTCATTCCCGCGAAAGCGGGAATCCAGTGGTCTGGAAATCGCTCCTATTTGTGTTGGACGAAGCCACTTCGTCCCTGCCGGACAAGACCAACAGGAAATGTGGAGACCCTGGATTCCCGCTTTCGCGGGAATGACGGAGCTTTGCGAGTCAAATGCGATAGCCCTGTCAGCGAGGGCGGATTCTGTTGACGAATTGAGGGGGCTGGGGTAGGCTTTTGCCGTTAGGCGGCTTAGCCCGTAATCCCTTTTCTGCAGCTTCGAAAGGAGGCGGCCATGACCCAACCTCGTGCGACTGGGGAGGCCCAGCACGAAACCGAATCGGCCCTCACGCCGGAGGTCCGCGCAATGATCGGCGTGGAAGGCGAGGTCGTCGAATCGTGGGGCTATGTTGACGAGGAGTACCTGCGCCGCTTCACGCAGGCGGTGATGGACCCGGACCCGCGGTACTGGGACAGGGAATTCGCCGAGGACACCAAGTTCGGCGGTGTCATAGCTCCCCCGATCATGGTCAGCTACATGGTGGGCCGCCATCGACCGGAGCAGGAGGACCCCATAACCCGCGCCTTCAACGAGAACCCGGAGTCGGATGGCATCGGGAGCGTTGAACGGCCCGGCGCGCTGCCGTCGGTGCCTACCAACCTCGTGCGGGTGCTGAACGCAGGCAATGAGCTGGAGATCTACAAGTATCCGAGCATCGGGGACAAGGTCTTCTTCCAGAACCGCTACTCGGATATCCGGGAGCGCTCGGGCCGGGACGGGCGAGCGTTCCTGATCATCACGGTTGAGACGAGTTACAAGAACCAGGACGGCGACCTGCTCTGCATCACCAGGCAGTCGTCCATACGCAGGTAGGCGTTGCCCTTCGCGTATAGGGGCGCGCAATCGTGCGCCCAGCGCGGGAGGACCAGGAAAGGACAGCTACCCGTCATTCCCGCGAAGGCGGGAACCCGGTGCCAACGCACTCTGGGGATGCTGTCAGGAAACATCAACGAAGCGGCCTGTGAATTCCCGCTTTCGCGGGATAGACGGGTGGGAGAGGCATAGTCATGAGCGCGAGCCTGGAAGACCTGCTCCAGATGTCGGCGGAGAATATTCTCGAACACAACGAGAAACCCTCGGCCGAGCAGTTGCGCAACAAGAAGCAGACCTACTTCGAGGATGTCGAGGTGGGGGATGAACTTCCCAAGTACATCTACGCCCCCACGCCGACGCACCTGTTCCGGTGGAGCGCGGCCATAGAGAACTTCCACCGGATCCATTACGATCTGGACTTCGGGCTGAACCACGACAGGAACCCCAGCCTGCTGGTGCACGGGTCGTGGAAGCAGAGCGTGGTGCCCCAGTACCTGAAGGACTGGACTCTCCCCAACGGCTGGCCGTGGAAGGCGCAGTTCGAGCACCGCGCCATGCTGGTGCCAGGGGATGTGCTGATCATGTGGGGCCGGATCACCGGGAAGAAAGAGAAGGGCGGTATGGGCCTCGTTGACCTGGAGATTGGAATGAAGACCCAGGACGGCATCGAGAGCATGCCCGGCACCGCCACGGTCGCCCTGCCCCTGCGCGACGGCCCGCCGATCCCGTATCCGTTCGTGCCGCCGCAGGACTGACTACACAGGGAAAGCTTTATGATTCCCTCTCCCCCCGGGAGAGGGTCAGGGTGAGGGCGTTGCCCAGCACCCGACGCAAACACAATCCGGCCTGAAGAGGTGACAGCGGCATGGCCAGGTTTCTAGCCACGCATACCATAGAGGGACTGACCGAGGAGCAGTTGCGGGATAAGCTGGGCGCTTACACTGGCGGTGTAAGCAAGTGGCGGCCGGACCGGCGCACCACGATCCTGAAGGTCTACGCCGATACTTCCCAGGGGAAGCTGTTCACCGAGTGCGAGGCTGTCGAGCAGTCCCACTTCGAGGACTGGATGAAGATGGCGGGTTGGCCGGCTGAGGAAGTCTTCCAGGTTGACCTGATCTTCCAGACGGGAGACATGTGGCGGGTGTAATCGCCAACAACTTCGACAGACTGCGGAAATGAACTGCGGGCGCCTCGATCGAGGCGCCCGCTTCTTCGCTCATCAGCTACCGATCGGGTTGCCAACGGATTTGCACTAACAGTTGCTAACGAAGGGGGTTCAGGATAGCGCTACTGTCTTGGAACTACAACTGTTTATTTTACACCGTGGTTAGCAAGGTCAGACGCTGAAAATCTTCCGATGTTATTCGGTGTCGTAAAAGAATTTCTTCACCGTCTCAATGGCGGTTTCACGGTCGGGTTCCACGTTAGGCTCTAAGAGGGAATGTGGTTCTACGGTGAAGACGATGTACTTCCCGTTTTCAATTTGGGAAATGCAGTAAAGCAGGAATTTACCCTCCCTTTCACCCGAGTACAGAACTTCGATCATTCCCAACTGAGCTTTCTCCTTTGTCGACTTTGCGTCGATACAAACTAAAGCACAAGGATATAGATCCGTCTTAGCAAGTATTAGGCTATGGCTCGGGGTGCTGTAACTGGGCTTCCAGCTGCTCCTGGGCCTGGTAGCGGCGCTGACCCTCGCGCTGGCGTTCCCGCAGCCGCAGGGCCTCCAGCCGCTCCCGCTGCTCCTCGGTCTGCCACGGGGGATTCTCCACGAGGGTGAACTTCTTGCTCCAGGGCAGGCCGATGCCTTCTGACTTTTTCTCCACATACACGGGGCCGAGGCGGTCGATGACCAGCCGCAGTTCGGTGGCGGGCTGGCGGTTGCTGGGTTCCAGGTAGCCGTCGACGGCCAGCCGCTCAAGGACGACGCCGTCGGGGTCGGTTATGGTCAGCTCGTACTCCTGGGGATTGTCCCGCTGCTGTTGCAGCCAAGGCGATTCGAACTGCTCGGCGGGATGGAAGTTGTCGACGAAGTACTCGTGGGGGCGATACTCGACCCTGTCTTCCTGTCGGCCGGTGGTGGTGTTTTCGAGGGCCACATTGTAAGGAAGCCGGGCCGGGACCTGATGGAAGTTCTCGCCCGACGGGTAGTAGCATGCGCCCATGCTGATGCCGGTGAGCTCCGGTTCGGCGACACCACCGATGAGGTCGCCGGCCCGCATGACCTTCGCTTCGCCGAACCAGCGGCCGAGGCCCTGGGAGAAGAAGGGCGACCGGGTGGGTCCGCCGAACATGATCACGCCGTCGATGTCCCGGGCCATGTCCTCGTAGCCAAGCTGCCAGACGAAGCTCAGCTTGCCGGTGTCTTCGTCTGCGCCCGACGACTCGCCGTCGATCACAGTGCGGGCGCTTATGTAGGCGTCGCGCATGGCCATCAGGGAGCGCTGGACGAACCTTCCGCCCTTGAGCTCGGACTCCACATCGTCCCAGGTGAGTGCGACGGCGCCGCCGAAGGGAACGGTGGGGTTGTCGGGAGAGACCTGCTCCTTGGCCAGTCGCAGCAGATTTTCAGCACCGTGGAACCTTGCGGCCAGCTCGCGGTCGATGTTGGAGCCGCCGAGCAGCGGGTCGCCGTCGGCGCCGTAGACGATCATCTCGCCGGTGTCCCGCACCTCCACGAGGGCGCAGTCGAAAGAGCCGCCGCCCAGGTCGTAGACCAGGTACGAACCCTCCAGCCTGAACCCGGAATCGGGATCGATGTTGCGCTGGGCCGCTGCGAGGAAGAGCACCGGCTCGTCGACCACCCATTCGACCCGGCCCTGCCCGGCGATATCTTCCAGGACCCTGGCCAGCATGGAACGGTATTCGTGGCCGGCCTGGACCGGGCAACCGGCGCGCCACTCGAACCGCTCCGGCAGTCCGGCGCGGCTGATGGCCTCCTTCAGGATTGCTGCGATCAGGTCCCTCAGCTGGAAGTGCTGGTCCCAGGCCTCGACGCAGGCGGCGTCGGCGTTCCACCAAGCGGGCCATTCGGTCTCGCTCACCTCGAGGCGCCACTTGACATAGGCGTCGTTGGACAGGGCCCATCGCTTGATGTTGCGGATCACCAGGGTGTTTGGCCCGTCCTCCATGGAGTCCGCGTCCTCCCCTACCACGGTGGAGACGGTGCCGTCTTCCTGGCGCCGGAGCGCCACCACCACCGGCATGACGGAGGTGTCGGCCCGGCCGATCAGGCGAGACTGCGGGAGACCTGTGCCGGGGTCGTCCGGGTCCCAGGTGGAGATGCGCACATTGGTGGTGCCGAAGTCGATGCCTACGAATTCCATTGACCTGCCTCGTGCCTGACTTGAGCTTTGAGAAGTACCCGGTTGCCATTGGTCTCGCCCCGCACGATCACCCCCGGAGCAACGACCGTAACCGGACTGGATTTCGCCAACCCTCCTGAATCCTCGTTCTTGTTGTTTTCGTTCACCAGGAAGTGTATTTCGGGATCGTACTCAGCCCGTTCTCCCGGGGACTCCAGCGGTTCCGCGCCGCCGGCCCTGAGAGCCAGGTTAAGGCCGGCCTGCACGCTTGCTGCCAGTTCGCCCGGAGCGTCGCTGCCATTGACGGACTGGAGAACCTCGCCGATGGCAAGCAGCATATCCTGCCGGATTTCGAGGCGTGACTCCTCCCGGTTGGCGGCCAGCTCGGCATTGCGCTCCCTGACCTGCTGGCGGAGGCGCTCCTGATCCTGGCGTTCCTGCTCGATCCGGGCTTCGTGGGCCTCCTTCAATTCCTCCAGGTTTCCGGCATTGAAGGCCATGATGGCCTGGATCCGGGCCGCCGTATTCTCGTACAGTGCCGCGACCTCCGGGCCGTATGTGCTTGGGGCGGCGAGAGACTCGGCCAACTCCCAGGATGTTCGGGCGGCCAGTTTCCCTTGTCCCTGCGACAGCATCAGTACCGCGACCATCCTGAGCGGCAGTCGTTCGTCGCCCTCGGTGTGGCGGCTGCTTTCGATGTAGTCCAGCACCTCCGTCCGCTGGCCGGTCGTGGCCCGGGCGATGACTTCCTCCAGGATGTGAAGCCGCTCGGCTTCGGGCAGTGCGTCCAGAAGGCGGTCGAGCTCGGAGTGGCGGCGATCTGACATCTCAGGACCGAAGGCTGCCAGAACGATTTGCCGGGCCAGGTCTCCGCGGGCCTGTCGTCCCAGTGCCGACGACGCCGTGCGGTACATTTCCCGGGCGTCCTCGCCCTCGAAGGCGTCCCACATTCCTGCCAGGAAGCCCCGCCGCCAGGCGTCCGTATCGCCGTCCAGCGCACCGGCCTGGAGGAGCAGGTCCTGGGGTGCCCGGTCTCCGGCGAGACTTGCCAGCTGGGCCAATACGGTGCCGGCCCTGGCCGCCAGGTAGCCCCTGGTGTCCTGCCCGCCGGTCTCCCGGAGCCTGATGGTGCCCTGGGCCACTGCCCTCAGCCAGCCCTCGGCGGCCTGGGCTGAAATGGCGCCCTCGGCCAGCGCACCCTCGACGGTAACGATGAGCCGCAGAATGGCCTGTTCGATGTCCTTTTCAGGCCACTTGGCGAGAGAGCCTGCCACCTGCCGTGTCGGGAAGCGGCCCGGAGCCGGTTCGTGGGTAGGGGCCTGGAGCCACTTTCTCCATTCGGCGACGGTGGTCGCTCCGCTGTCTGCCGAGCCTGTGGAGTCCTCGCCGGCGGAGGGGACGGCGTCGACGCTGGTGAGGAGACGGTACTCGCTGTCCTTGCCGACCCGCGTGATGCTGAAATGCTCCGGCAGCTTGCGCATCATTGGGGGGGCCTTCTTCCACCAGCCTTCCCATTTCATGCCTGGGATGCGCCCGTCCAGCTTTTCGCGTATGTCTGCAACCTTTCCCGAACCTCCGCCGACGGACAGCGCTGCGGCGACAAGCTTCAGGGGCGCGTCCTCAGCCCACCGGGCGATAGCGGCGGGATCCTCCCAGAGGAGGGCTTCGGGGCTGTCGCCGGGGAGGGGTGCAATCGACCGCTGCAGCACCCTGGAGCTATCGGAGCCCCAGAACTCGATTTCGGCAGTTTCGAGAAGTTCGCTGGCGACCTCGGTGCTTCCTGCCGAAACGACCTTTCCCACGCCGCGACCGTGCCGAACCAATGCCCCCGGCCGTATTCCCGTCTCGCTCACGGCTCTACCCTGTCTCGCTGCCTGACGAATAGCACAACTATCTATCATATTACATTTCGGGGCATAAGTTAAATGCCTTGTTTCGTGGGACAGGGTCTTTCGCATTTGACTCGCCGAGCCCCGTCATTCCCGCGAAAGCGGGAATCCAGGGTCCTTGCGTTTCCTGTTGGTTTTGTCCGGCGGGGATGAAGTGGCTTCGTTCAACACAAACAGGAGGGATGTCCAGGCCACTGGATTCCTGCTTTCGCAGGAATGACGGGTTGTTGTGCTCGCGGCGGCCGCCATGGAATGACGGGTTGTTGTGCTCGCGGCGGCCACCTTTCGCTGCGAATGCAATCACCCTGTTCATGGGGACAGCCAAGGGCGCTGAGTGGTGAGGAATCGCAAGACCCTGCCAAGGTTGGCAGGGACACTGGCCTCTACATCAAGAGAACGCACTGGGTCATCTCGATCTTGAAACAGATGCCAGCGCAGTGTTCAGATAGTAGACTGTCAGCCAAGACGAGAGAAGCGGATGCAGTACATTATTGGAAAGTGGAATACACACCCTCGTCTCGGCCCCGGCAGATTACTGCGAGAATGGATGGTACGCGATGACAACTGTGAACGCGCTGGATGACATGTTTGACGATGCCAGGAGGGGACTGGAATGGCTGGAGAAGCTGGAGGCGCTTCAGGCCCGTTCGGCTTCCGACCAGGCCGCCTATGAAGTCGCGGAATATGTAATGAAGCTGCGATCGGCAGTGACCAAACTGGCAGGGGACCGCAGTGCGTCCCAGTTGGCAGAAGCTGTGGGAATGGAGACGGCGCAACTGGTCGAGGAACTGAGGCTGGCTGGTGACGAGGACTACTGGAACACGAGGATTCGTCCGGCCCTGCTCAAGAGCGACGACCCGGGGCGGTGACCGGGGTCTTGATATAGCCCCAGGCTGCCGTCCCCCCACGGCGTTAGCTTTCCAGCACCTACTTGACCCGCCCCCAGGTGGTGGGCGGCCAGATGCTCAGCCAGACCCGGCCGATGATGCGCTCCCTGGACACGGGACCGAAGGCGCGGCTGTCGGTGCTCTGAACGGAGTTGTCGCCCAGGACGAAATACTCGTCGGGGCCGTTCCACCAGCTGCCGTCGATCTTTCCTTCAGGTCCGGCCGGGATGAAACCGGGGTGGACCAGCATGTCGTCCACGTACAGCCGGCCTTCATACATCTTCACCGACTCGTCGGGCATCGCCACCACCCGCTTGATGATCCTGTCCCACGGTGGAGAGGGTCGCACGAGGAACACGACGTCGCCGCGGTTGATCTCCCGTGGGGGCAACACGACTGTCAGCTGCCTGCCCGGCAGGGTCGGAGCCATGCTGTTGCCTTCCACCCTTTTGGTTTGTGAATTCCACAGGTCGGAAATGCCCTGAAGGGCGGAACGGATGAGGTAAGGAGTTGCCATTCTGCTCTCGAAATCGAACGATTCCATCCGGAATTATATACGGAGCCGCCCACCCATTCTTGGTTCTTTCCAGACCTAAAGTGACGAGATTGCACCGTGATAGAATTGCCCCACATCAGCCACAAGGAGTCTTCCGATGCATAACGGAACAATTCGCATCGGCCTCATCGGGGCCGGAGCCAACACCACTCTGCGGCACATCCCGGGATTCCGGGGACAGCCCGACGTGGAAATCGTTGCCGTGGCAAATCGCAGCCGCCAATCGGGCCAGCGCATCGCCGGTGAATACGAGATCCCCAGGGTATACGACAACTGGGCCGACCTGCTGAATGACGACAGCATAGACGCCGTCTGCGTGGGAACCTGGCCCTACATGCACCGCAACCTGGTGCTGGCCTCGCTGTCGGCAGGCAAGCACGTGCTGACCGAGGCGCGGATGGCGATGAACGCCGACGAGGCTCACGAGATGCTGGACGCGAGCCGCCTGCACCCGGACCTGGTGACGCAGATTGTTCCGGCGCCTCAGACGCTGCAGGTGGACAACACCGTGATCGACTATGTGGGCAACGGCTACTTGGGCGACATCCTGGCCGTAAGGCTGCGTGTCTGCGATTACCACGGGCGGTCCAACCGTGCCGACACATTCATTGATACGGACTCGCCGCTGCACTGGCGCCAGGACCGTACGCTGAGCGGCTACAACATCCTGGGCATGGGTATCTGGTATGAAACGGTGATGCGTTATGTGGGCCCGGCCACCAAGGTGTCGGCCATGACCCGCACATTCACCAACCGGCGCCCCGATGAGAAAGGCGTGATGCAGGCGGTCACGGTGCCGGACCACGTGAATGTGCTGGCGGAGATGGGGTGCGGAGCCGCCGCCGACCTCAGCTGGAGCGCGGTTACCGGCCTGCAGACGGGCAGCGAGTTCTGGATTTTCGGCACCGACGGCACCATCAGCCTGCAGGGGCCGCCGTTCGACACGGTGCTGGGCGGCAAGCGTGGCGACGAGGCCCTGGCGCCTCTGCCGATTGTCAAGCGGGGCAAGTGGCGGGTGGAGGAGGAGTTCTGCAACGCCATCCGGGGGCTGGAGCCGATCACCCACACGCCCTTCGACATCGGAGTGCAGTACATGGAATTCACCGAGGCAGTCACCCGCAGCTCCCAGACCGGGCAGGCGATTGCCCTGCCGCTGTAACTGATCACCCCAACAGTCCCGCCCTCTTATGAGGCTTCTAAGAATATCCCCTCCCCCTCGGGGGGAGGGTTAGGGTGATAAGGTGGGGCGGAGCGGTCGGAGAACGATTGTCTTCCTTTGATTGGGGAAAGGACAGTTGGGTATGGGCGAATTCTTTTGGCCCATCGGCGTCTGGAGCGCTGACGGGGAACGAATGGAGACAGTGGATGCGTTGGTAGACACCGGCGCGTCCTATTCGATGTTTCCGCGTAGTATGCTGGAACGGCTAGGCATCGAAAAGCGGTTCGAGCTGCCTTTTGAGCAGGCCGACGGCAGCGTAGTCAACCGCGATGTGGGCCGGGCCGTCCTGGTCATCAATGGCGACGAGAGCACCATGCGCGTCATTTTCGGAGACGAAGGCACCGACTCCCTGATTGGCTCAAACGCTCTCCAGGAATTCCTGCTGCTGATTGACCCTGTGGGCGAGCAACTGGTGTCGAGAACGGGCAGGCTGTAAAAAACGGAGGCACATAGCGCAATGGGTACATTTTTCTGGCCCATGGAGGTTTCCAGCCCAGACGGGTCCAGGTGGGAGACGGTTCAGGCACTGGTTGACACCGGAGCGAGTCATTCCGTGTTGCCTGCGAGTATGCTGCGGCGGCTGGGCGTCGTTCCGTTTCGGACCGTTCTGTACCGAATCGGCGATGGCAGACGGGTTGAGCGAGAAATAGGGGAGACAAAAACTCGCGTCAATGGGCTGGAGGCCACCAGCATCGTGGTATTCGGCGACGAAGATATACCTCCGCTCTTGGGAGCGCACACCCTGCAAGGAATCCTGCTGGTGGTGGACCCGGTCGAGGAACGGCTGGTCCCTACCGACGCGCTGTTGCTTTAGTATTTTGGAGAGTGCCCTCATTAATGGGAACCTTCTACCACGAAATGCAGGTATTCAGTGCCGACGGGGACAGAGTAGAGAGCGTGGATGCGCTGATGGACACTGGCGCCTCGTACTCGCAGGTTCCGGGTTCCGTACTGCGACGCCTGGGAATATTCCCGACCGATACGGTAGGAGCTGAATTGGCCGACTGCCGGGTGGCGGAGGACCCTGTGGCGGAAATTCGGGTTCGAATTGACGGGCTGGAAACTTTTACCTGGGTAACGTTCGGCCCCGAAGGTGTAGCCTCGCTGATGGGCGCTCACGCGCTGGAGGGGGTCAGGCTCGCAGTCGACCCGTTACGCCAACAGTTGATCCCTACCCGCATATTGCGTATGTGAAGTGCAGACTATTCCAGTGAATTGATGGACCATCTACAAAGGAGAATGACAACATGGCAGACGAAGGCATACGGATAGGGCTGATAGGGGCGGGGCGGAACACCCGCGACCGGCACATCCCTGGCTTCCACGAGGTCGGCGGCGTGGAAATCGCGGCGGTTGCCAACCGCTCCCGCGCTTCGGGACAGGTGGTCGCCGACCAGTTCAACATACCCACGGTCTACGACAGCTGGCAGGAGCTGCTGGAAGACGAGTCGATCAACGCCGTCTGCATCGGCACCTGGCCCTACATGCACCGCACGCTGACCATCGCTGCGCTTGAGGCTGGCAAGCACGTCCTGACCGAGGCCCGCATGGCGACGAACGCAGCCGAGGCGCGGGAGATGCTGGAAGCCTCCAGGGCTAACCCCGGTCTGATAACCCAGATCGTGCCGTCGCCCCTGACCTTCCGGGTGGACAACCTGCTGTGCCAGAAGATCGCCGAGGGATATGTGGGCGATGTGCTCGCGGTGTCGGTTCAGTCGTACACGCCCGGTTTCGCCGACATCGGAGGGCCGATGCACTGGCGCAACGACCGGGACCTGAGCGGCTACAACATCCTCAACATGGGCATCTGGTACGAGGCGATGATCCGCTGGGTGGGACCTGCCACCCGGGTCATGGCCAACACCAGTGTCAATGTGAAGCAACGCCGGGACGAGGACGGCAGCTTAGCGCCGGTTACCATCCCAGACCATGTGGACATCCTGGCAGACCTGGCCAGCGGGGCGCAGGCGAACATGCGCTTCAGCGCCGTCACAGGATTCGGTTCCGGCAACGAGGTCTGGATCTATGGCAGCCAGGGGACTCTGCGGGTCGACTCTGGCCTGAACGTGTTCGGCGGACAGCGTGGAGACAGTGCCATGGCGGAGATTCCCAACCCCGCCGAGGGCCAGGCCTACTGGCGCGTGGAGGAGGAGTTCTGCCGCGCCATACGAGGACAGGAGCGCATCACCCGCACGCCGTTCGATGTGGGCGTCCACTACATGGAGTTCACGGAGGCGGTTACCCGCAGCTCCCAAACCCGGCAGGTGGTGTCGCTGCCGCTTTAGGGAGTGATACACAACTCCAGATGCTACTTCAAAATTGGGTCAAAGAGTAAGTATGGGCTTGTTTTCTTGGCCTTTCGAGGTCGGAAATCTGAATGGTGATTCGTTCGAGTGGGTTGAGGGGCTGGTAGATACAGGGGCCACCTACAGCTCCCTGCCGGCTTCCACTTTGCTTAGACTGGGAGTTGAACCTACCGAAACCGTAGAATTCGAGCTGGCCGATGGCAGCATTATCGAAAGACAACTTGGGGATGGCCGGGCGCGAGTCGAAGGGAGGGAGGTTATTACGGCGTTTATTTTCGGAGACGAGACGGACTCTGCACTGCTTGGCTCATACACTCTGGAACGAGTCAGGCTGGCCGTAGACTCATACGGGCGGCGCCTAATTGCCGTAAGGGGATCGTTGAAGTAGGGCAAGACTAGTCATGGAGAAATTATCTTGCGGGGGCGGCTCTGTTGAAGAGCCGCCTTTTTACGTTACTTGCCCAGGCTGATGGGGAACTCGAGCTGAGCGAAGTCGTCGCGGTCGATGTCCGTCTTCAGGGTTATGATCTCCTCTTCCCGCAGGATCTCGGCCAGGGTGAGGAGGTCGCTAGCGTTCACTGCTTGCTCGATCAACGGCGCCGCTCCTGCCGCCGCGGAGGGGCTGTTAAACAGCAGCGCCGCGGTGCCCTCGATGACGGTACGGCGCTCCTCGCCTCGTGAAAACGCCCAGGCCGCCGCGATGCAGCCGTCATCTATGTTCAGACGGCAATCCGTTGATACGGTTGTCACCAATCCATCACCAGCCAGGTCGAGGGCCCGCTTGAGTTCGCCATCGTCATCGTTGTGCAACAACCCGGAACCGCGGTTTGCGTCTCGAAGAACGTCGATTACGGCCTCGTAATCTCCACTGATCAGGTAACCGTCATCTTCGAGCAGGGCGGAAGCCGTGCGCCTGTTGGATGATTGCCAGAGATCGAAGCCTCGGTAAATCGTGCTGGAATACCCGGCATCTCTCAGGTCCCTACGGATGTCTTCGAGGTCGAAGTCCCCGCCTGTGATCATCACTTTGCCTGAAGCTAGGGCAAGGGTTGCCTGGCGACGAACATCGCCATAGATCTCCAGGCTTGAGACCTGGCCTTCCAGGTCGGCTGGCAGGTCCGTCCGGTTGACGGCGGCCTGGCTGACATCCACCAAAACCACCTCCCGGACACTGTCCGGAATCAGTCCGGTTGGCCCTTCGGGCGCCGAGCCGCCGATAAGGCCGCAGGCTGCTGTAGCTGCAATGCAGGCCGCCAGCAGAATGAATAGGGCGCGTCGATTCAACACCACAATCTCCTATCAGATGGACGCGACTGCGTCACCGTAGGTAGATGGGCCCCACTAGACCGGCCCCAGGCCATGATTGAGCCGACAGTCGCCCCGGACCCGTTAGACCTCCAGCGGAGTGTCATCCCGGTTGGCCCATTCCCCCATCGAGGCATCGTAGTTCTTTGTAGACTTGTTGTAACCCACCAACTGGAGGACGAACACGCCGTGCGCCGCACGGATTCCGCCCTGTCAATAGGTATAGACATTCTTGTCGGGTGTGATGCCGTTGTCTGCAAGCAACTGCCGGATCTCGTTGGCAGGCCTGAAACGGTGGGTCTGGCGGTCCATCACGTTGAACCACTCCAGGTGGACCGCTCCGGGAATGTGGCCGACCCGCTTGTTGCCCCGGCTCGCGCTGCCATCCCACTCCTCGTCGCTGCGCACATCCCAGATGACCGCGCCGTCGAGGTTGCAGGCCTCCTTGAGCTCGTCCACCTTGACCATCAGCGACTCGTCGCGATTGGGAGTGAAGGTCACTCCCGTTGCGGGGCCGGGGCGTTCCAGGCCCACGCCGTTGCCGGCGGCGATCCAGCCGCGCCAGCCGCCGTTCAGCACCTTGACGTTGCTGTGCCCGTAGGTGTTCAGGGCCCACCAGAGCCGGGCGGCGTAGAGACTCTGGGAGTTGTCGTAGGTGATCACGAGGGTGTCGTCGCCGATCCCCAATCTCTGGCACATGGCCTGGAACTGGCCCGCGTTCATCAGGTGGACGCGGCCGGTGTCCGGGTCCTTTTCGAAGTTGTCGGGGACCGCCACGGCTCCGGGGATGTGGCCGCGGTTGTAGGCCGCGTCAACATCGCAGTCGACCACGACCACATTGGCGTCGTCCTTGTGGGCGGCCAGCCATTCCGGCTCCACAAGGTATTCGGGATGCGTGTAGTTTTCTGTCGCCATGACCCCTCCCCGGCTTTCCCGTTCCGCGTTACCTGAGCGGCAACGGGTAGATCGACTTCTTTGGTTATGACAAACCTTTATGACAATTGCGATGGAATTGTAGGCTACTTGCGCAAACAGGGTCAACGCGGGGCATACGAGCTTGGAGCAGTTTGTCGGAATTCGCAACAAGATGGCCACAAAACTCTGTACGGCCGCGGTTTCTTGCCGCCTCCTGTAGCGAAAGCTAGAATGTATCAAATCCGTCGGCCCGTCCCGGACTTTGGGCTGGGGGCGGGCCGCTTTATTCTTGTCCCGGAGTGATCATTCCCCATGAAGTTTGGCCTATTCATGCTGCCCTCGTGGCCCGAACCAGATCCCAGGCACCAGAGCCGGATACTCGGCGAGATGATGGAACAGGTGGAATTCGCCGAGGAGCTGGGCTACGACTCGGTGTGGCTGGCCGAACACCATTTCACCCGCTACGGCATCGTCCCCTCGGCGGTGGCCATGGGTCTCTACGCTGCAGCACGCACCAAGCGCATCCGTATCGGTACGGGAGTCAGCGTCCTGACCTTCCAGAACCCGGTGTTCATCGCCGAGGAGACTGCCCTGTTGGACGCGCTGAGCCAGGGCCGCTTGGACTTCGGCGTGGGTCGGGGCCAGGTGGTGTACGAGTACGGCAACCTGAACGTGGACTACAACACCCGCAGCGAACGGTTCAGTGAGATCCTCGATGTAATCATGGGGCTATGGAAGAACCCTGGCTTCAGCTACCACGGAGACTTCTACGACGTGGATGACATGACCATCGCGCCGGTGCCGGTGCAGCAGCCCCATCCGCCGGTGTTCGTGGCGGTGTCGCGCACCCCTCAGAGCGTGTCGGTGGCCGTGGACCGGGGCCTGCCAGTGCTCACCAGCGCAAACATCCCAGATGCCGAGGCCCTGGAAATCCGCGATGTGTACGCCGATGTCTGCGCCGAGAAGGGTGTCGAGCCGCTGTGGCACGACATGCCCTACTTCCGCAAAGTCTATGTGGGCGAAGACGAGGTGTCGGCCATTGAGGACCCGCGGGAGGCGGTGACCTGGGTGTACGACTTGAACGGCTACCGCCGCACGCTGAAGGGCGGCAGCGAGATCTACTACGATCTGAACGAGTGGATCACGAATCGGCCGGAAGACCCGCCCAGCTACGAGTCACGCCTCAAGACTACCACTGTCTTCGGCACCCCTGAGCAGTGCATCGAGCGCATCCGGCGGCTGCGCGACGACCACAACGTGCATTACTTCGGCGCGAACATGTCCTTCGGCACCATGGAGCACGAGAAGGTGATGCGCTCGATGGAGCTCTTCGCCAAGGAAGTCATGCCGACGTTCCGGTAGCGTACTCTCATCCCGACTTGGACCCTCCCTCTGAGGGAGAGTCGCCTTAGGAGGATACGGTGCGAAACGAATTCACAGCAATCTTTGAGTTGGACGACAGCGGGGAAGAACCGCGATATCTTGCATATTGTGTGGAAATCCCCGGAGCCCACGCGGAAGGCAAAACGATGGACGAAGCCCGAGAGATGCTGGCGAAAACAATAAAGTCTGTGTTGGAGCAACGCCGCGCCGAATCATTGCGCACGCTCTCGTGTGAGATATTGTCGCTCCCCCATACCAGTGAAATCATCTCAGTCCAGGAAACCATCGCTCTACAATGGGTTCCTGCCCTTATTGCAGAGTAGCCTTGACTAAATGCCTTTGGGAGGGTGGTCAATGACACCAGTCAAAAGAGATGCGACGCCGGATGACACTCGGGCTACATTTCTCTACCAGAAGCCAGAGGCTGTGGTGCGAAACGAATTCACGGCAATCATCGCGCAGGACGAAGATTGGTATATCGCCTTCTGTCTGGAGATGCCAGAGACGAACGGCCAAGGCAAAACCAGAGAAGATGCGCTGGAGAACCTAGCGGAGGGCATATTGCTGGCCCTGGAATTTGGCCGGGAAGAGAGCCTGCGGGAGGTGCCATCTGATGCCATCCGAGAAGTCATTGTAATTCAATGAAGCGCAACGAACTGATTCAACATCTTAACGAACATGGGTGTCAATTTCTCCGTGAAGGCCGGTCTCATTCAATATGGACTAATCCAACATCCGGCGGATTTGGACACGTGCCCAGACACACGGAAATCCGCAATCACACGGCCCGAGAGATATGTCGTCGCCTATCAATCCCTATAATCGGCAGAGAAAACAGGTAGTAGAGGAGCCGCAACATGGTGCAGCAAGGACAGATAGACCACCTGCTCCAGGAGACCGGACAGATTGAGCCCCCTGACTTCGTGGTGCGGCAGGCGTTCCTGCAGGACTACGAGGGGGAGTACCGCGACTCCATGCAGTCGCCCGAGGGCTTCTGGGAAGGCGTGGCCTCGGAGCTGGAGTGGACGCGGCGCTGGGACAGCGTGTTCCAGTGGGACTACCCCACCTTCCGCTGGTTCCTGGGGGCCAAGTGCAACATCACCCAGAACGCCCTTGATCGCCACCTGACCAACGGCAACCGCAACAAGGCGGCGTTCATCTGGCTGGGCGAGGACGGCTCGGAGCGGGTCTTCACCTACGGGCGGCTGGCGCAACTGGTGAACCGCTTCGCCAACGGCCTGCGCTCGCTGGGCGTGGGCAAGGGCGACCGCGTGGTCATCTACATGCCGCTGACGCCCGAGGGGGCCATCGCCATGCTGGCCTGCGCCCGCATCGGCGCGGTGCACAGCGTGGTCTACGCCGGGTTCAGTTCCGGCTCCCTGGGCGACCGCATCATCGACGCGCAGGCCAAGGTGGTCATAACCGCCGATGTGGGCTACCGCCGAGGCAACGAGGTAGACCTGTTGGGCATCACCGAGCGGGCCGTCGCGAACCTGGACCTGGTGGAGAAGGTGGTGGTCTGGAGGCGCAAGGCTCACCCCCACCCTAACCCTCCCCCTGAGGGAGAGGGGGCAAGCTCGCTGGGCGCCCGCGAGGTGGACTTCGACGCGCTGATGGCGTCCGGCGGCGTCGACTGCCCGGCCGAGGAGATGGACTCCGAGGACCCGCTGTACATCCTCTACACCAGCGGCACCACCGGCAAGCCGAAAGGCGTGCAGCATGTGCACGGCGGCTACATGGTCGGTACCTACTACCACTTCAAGAACTTCTGGGATGTAAAGGACGACGATGTCTTCTGGTGTACCTCCGACATCGGTTGGGTGGTCGGCCACAGTTACATCGTCTACGCGCCGCTGGTGGCCGGGGCCACGACCATCTTCCGGGAGGGCGCCCCGGACTTCCCCCATCCCGGCGCTTTCTACGAGATCATCGAGAAGTACGGCGTCAATGTCATCTTCACCGCACCCACGGCCCTGCGGATGCTGATGCGTTATGGGGAGGAGTACCCGAAGCAGTACGACCTGCGCTCCCTGCGGTTCCTGACCTGCGCCGGGGAGCCGCTGAACCCCGAGGCCCTGCGCTGGAGCTACGAGCACATCTGCGGCAACGGCGAGTGGGGCCACATCGTCGACAACTGGTGGCAGACTGAGACCGGCGGCCCCTGCCTGGGCACCACCGCCACCATGCCGGTCAAGCCGGGCCGCGTCGGACGCCCCATGCCCGGCGCAGAGATGGACATCGTCGACCGCGAGGGGCAACCGATCACCGAGCCGGACAAGGGCGGGCTGCTGGTCATCAAGCGTCCCTTCCCTCACTTTTTCCGCACCGTGTTCGGCGACCCCGACCGCTACGCCCGGGACTGGAATACCATCCCAGGCGTGTACTTCACCGGCGATGTGGCCCTGCGCGACGCCGATGGCTACTACATGGTGGTGGGCCGCGCTGACGATGTGCTGAACGTGGCCGGCCACCGCATCGGCTCGGCGGAGGTGGAAAGCGCGCTGGTGTCGCACCCGTCGGTGGCGGAGGCGGCGGTCATCGGCAAGCCCGACGAGCTTCGCGGCGAGAGCATCAAGGGCTTCGTGACCCTGCGCGTCGGCAACGACCCGTCGGAGGAGATGGTCAACGCCCTCAAGCTGCATGTTCGCAACGAGCTGGGCCCCATTGCAGTCCCCGCCGAGATCGACTTCACCCCCACGCTGCCCAAGACCCGCAGTGGCAAGATCATGCGCCGCCTGCTGAAGGCCCAGGAGCTGGGCCTCGACCCCGGAGACATCACCACCCTGGAGGAGTAGGGGAATTTGGTTGTCAGTCTGAAGGACAAGGCAGCTACGAAATGAACATCATTGATTTTCTCCAGAGGGTGTGGCGCAACGCCGGTCGCTTCCGGATGAACTTGGACTTTGGCCTGGGCGATCGGCGGGGAATGTTCTGGGATACTCAACTGGAGAGACCGCCGCACAACGATGAAGCAAGGCGATACACGGAAGGTCCCCTGGGTATTCGTGCTGCTGTAAGGCGGCGCAGCAATAGGGGATTCGTGGGCGACGATGTCCGCATATCCATGTACCTTGGGACGAGGGGAGGTCGAAGCTTCTGAAGAACGGTTTGGCCCCCTTCATCGACCGTCATGCCTGGAGTAACCTGTTCAGGACATGAACGGCAGGGAATTCGTCCGCCGGGCGCGACGGTATGCCAGACGCCACGGGTTGGAGTTCGGCTTTGATCCGGCTAAGGGTAAGGGTAGCCACGGTACGGTGTACCTGGGAGACCGCGAAACACAGGTGCAGCACGGCGAAATTGCCACTGGCACATTGATGTCCATGTTCAGAAATTTAGGTATCGACAGGAGGGATTTCTGACGCATGAAATATACCTACCCCTGCAACTTGGAACCCGAGGAAGACAAGGCGTACGAGGGCTGGTACAACGTCTCCTTTCCTGACATTCCGGGTGCCCTGACCTGCGGGCGCGACTGGAAAACGGCCATCATTATGGCCGAGGACTGCTTGGTTGTGTCCTTGGCGTCGTACGTGGACCGCCGAAAGGAACTGCCGACACCCAGTCCTTGGCAGAAGGGTCAGGAAGTCTTGACCGTCCAGCCCCTCATCGCCGCACAGCTTGATCTCTTCGTGGCCATGCGGGAACAGGGTGTTAGCGTTTCAGACTTGGCGACGCGCATGAACGTGCGGGAAACTGATGCTAAAAAGTTGCTCAGTCTGGACTACAAGACCTCCATAAACGAGGTGGCGGGAGCCCTGGAAATCTTGGGCTGTGAACTCGCGGCGGGGGAGAGCCTGGCGGCGTAGGGGCATATAGATTGGTTTACAATGCAAAAGGCCGAACGAAAAAGGCATGTGTGAGCCCCTCGAGGCTAAAGCGAAAAGGTTAGCCATGAGTGCAGAAATCGCTACCAATGGCGTCGAACGATACCGGTTCAATATTGAGCAATATTCCAAGATGGCTGAGGTAGGCATCTTGCCGCAGGACCCTGGTGTGGAGTTGCTTCAGGGTGTTGTGTGGGACAGATCCCCCTTGGTCCGGAATCGCTGCCATCCCGCCCTTAATGGCGGAGTAACAAGGTTCCTTAATGAGCTGGCAGGACTGGACAGCGGGTTTGATGCCCAGATTCACAAGTATACGCCCGAGGAATATCACGTTATGGGCAAGGCAGGCATCCTGTCGTCCCAGGACCGGGTGGAATTGATCGAGGGAGAAATCGTCCTGATGCCGCCGATCGGTAGCCCGCATGCCTCTGGTACAGCTCGAGGGACAAGGATCTTCACCTTGGCTGTTGGCGACAGGGCGGTGGTATGGAACCAGAACCCGGTGCGATTGCCGAATGGCGGCGAGCCTGAACCGGATATCGCCCTGCTGCGACCTCGTTCGGACTTTTACCAAGCAGGTCTTCCCGTTCCCGCAGATATACTTCTTGCAGTCGAAGTATCGGATACGACAGCCAGATTTGACCGGGGCGTCAAGGTGCCACTGTACGCTCTGAATGGAATTTCGGAGACTTGGCTGTTTCTCTTGTCAGAAGACTTGATCGAAGTCCACCGTCGCCCCAGGACTGACGGATACCAAACGATAATGCGCTTCCATCGAGGGGAGCTTTTGTCCCCCGAAGCTCTTCCAGACCTGCAGTTCTCGGTTGATGAATTGCTCGGGCCCGCCGGCGGGGCCAATCAGAACGAGGAGCCATAAATGAAGGTCTACTACTTCAGCGAGTTTCCCTACCATGAGTACCCTGACGACGAGGCGGAGAAGCACCCGTCGATTCGTCTCACCTTTCCGAACAGCTACTTCGATCCGCCTACGGCCAACGAGCTGTTCAAGCGGTACTTTGACGAGTGCCAGTATGTGGACGAGCTGGGCTATGACGGCATCATGGTCAACGAGCACCACAGCACGCCGTCGTGCATGAATGTGTCCTGCAACCTGTCCGCCGCCGTGCTGGCCCGCACCACGAAGAACGCCAAGATCCTGCTGCTGGGCAACATCCTGCCGATTCACGAGAACCCGGTGCGCCTGGCCGAGGAGATCGCCATGATCGATGTGATCTCCGGCGGGCGCGTGATCTCCGGCATGGTGCGAGGGACTGGCGTTGAGACCGTCTCCACCAACATGAACCCGGTGGAGAACCGGGACCGGTTCGAGGAGTGCCACGATCTGGTCATCAAGACCTGGACCACGCCGGGCCCCTTCCGCTGGGAGGGCAAGCACTTCAACTACCGGGCCGTCAACCCGTGGATGGTGCCCATCCAGAAGCCGCACCCTCCGGTGTGGGTGCCCGGCACCTCCAGCCCCGAGACCGCCCAGTGGGCAGGGCGGCATGGCTACACCTATGTTGCCTTCCTGACGGATGTTGATGTTACCGAGGAGTTGTTCGGGATCTACCGTGAGGCGGCTACCGAGGAGGGTCGTGAGACCTCTCCTGACAACTTCGGCTACCTGCTGTGCTGCTATGTGGCGGAGACGGAGGAGAAGGCCAACGAGGAAGCGAAGCACTTCGTCTGGCGCATGGGAGCGACCACCCGGGCGCCCCGCGAGTACATGAACCCGGTCGGCTACCGCTCGCAAGCCAGTGCGTCGATCGCCGCCCGCCGCACCATCAAGCCGCTGGCCAACCAGACCTACGAAGAGCTCAAGGAGAACTACCACATCGTCTGCGGCACCCCCGACCAGGTCCTCGAGAAGCTGGAGTACATCCACAAGCGGCTGGGCATGGAGCACCTGATCATGTACGGCCAGGAGTCCAAGATGGACCACGAGTCCACCATGTCCAACATCGGCCTTTTCGGCAAGGAGGTACTGCCGATAATCAAGGACTGGTAGCCCTCTCGCGACAACACCGTTTTGCAGAGTCCCTCCCCTCATGGGGGAGGGATTCGTAATTTTCGGCGCCCTTGTCGATTGATATAAAATATTAGTGATGGAACACCTTGAAGGGGACCACTCCCCTAGACCTAGACTGAGTATCACCACGGGTTTTTGAGATGACCAACCGGTACTCACATCGCGGCCTCCGGCTGATGGGAGGGACATCTCCCCCTGACCCGCTGCGCGACGGCAGGTCGCTGGTGCCCCGCGTGGTGCGCCTCTTCCTGCCGTACCGTACCCAGGTGGCCGTGGTGGTGTTGCTCATCCTGACGACCTCCGTGGTGGGAGTGGTGAACCCCAGGCTGATCCAGGTGGTGTTCGACGATGGCCTGGGACTGGCCTCGGAGAGCGGCGTACCCAACATTCGCCTGCTCTGGATCCTGGGCGGGGTGATGATCGGCATCGCCGCGGTCAACGCCGGGCTGGGAATCATACAGACCTACATGACCAACAAGGTCGGGCAGTATGTGATGCGCGACCTCCGCGACGCTGTGTATTCCCACCTCCAGGGGATGTCGCTGCGGTTTTTCACCAGCACCCGGACCGGGGAGATCCAGTCCCGGGTGTCAAACGATGTGGGCGGGATCCAGTCGGTGGTGACCAACACCCTGAGCGACACCATCGCGAACATTGCCATCCTGGCCAGCACCCTGGGCGTCATGGTCCTGCTTTCATGGCAGCTGACGGTGGTGGCTGTCGCATCCGTGCCGCTCTATTTCTTCATGGCCCAGTGGGTGGGGCGGAAGCGCCGGGAGATAACCTCCAAAACCCAGAAGTCCATGGCGGAGATGACCGTCATCACACAGGAGACGCTGTCGGTCTCGGGAATCATGCTGGCCAAGCTGTTCGGACGGCAGCACGAGGAGATGGCCAACTTCCGCCACCACAACCAGGAGCTCTCCGACCTGACCATCCGGCAGCAGATGATCGGACACGCCTTCTTCGCCGTGGTGATGGCCTTCCTGTCGGCCAGCCCGGTCGCGATCTACCTGCTGGCCGGATACCTGATGGCGGGAGGTGGCGCGGCGGTGGTCACCCCAGGCGATGTGATCGCCTTCACCGTCTTGCAGAACCGCCTGTACTTCCCCGTGGGCCGGTTGCTGCAGGTGTCCGTCGAGATGCAGTCGTCGCTGGCGATGTTCGAGCGGATCTTCGGCTACCTGGACATGAAGCAGGAAATCGTGGACTCGCCCACCGCCCGCCCACTGCCCCCCGAAGGGGTTGCCGGGGAAATCGCCTTCGACTCGGTGCGGGTCAACTACCGCAAAGGGCCAGGAGGCGAGGATGAGGAGGACAACGCCCTTCGGGAAGGTCAGGATGACGAAAGGCAGGACCGGCAGTGGGCGCTGGACGGCGTGAGCCTGCGAATCCCGCCGGGGCAGATGGCTGCATTCGTCGGGCCAAGCGGGGCGGGCAAGACGACCATCGCTTCGCTGGTGCCCCGCCTCTACGATGTCACCGAAGGCTCGGTGTCCATAGACGGCATCGATGTACGCGAAATACGCCTGGCCGACCTGTCGGAAAACATCGGGTATGTGACGCAGGAGAGCTATTTGTTCCATGCCAGCATGGAGCGGAACCTGCTGTACGCCCGGCCCGACGCGACCTGCCACGAACTGGTCGATGCGGCAAAGGCGGCCTATATCCATGACCGCATCATGGAGCTGCCGGACGGCTACAACACCGTGGTCGGCGAACGCGGCTTCCGGCTGTCGGGCGGAGAGCGCCAGCGGCTGGCCATCGCCCGCGTCATCCTGCACCAGCCCCGCATCCTGATACTGGACGAGGCCACTTCGTCTCTCGACACCTCCAGCGAACGCTATGTGCAGGCGGCGCTGGAGCCGCTGATGCACGGTCGGACGACCATGGTGGTGGCCCATCGCCTCTCCACCATTCTGTCTGCCGATGTGATTTATGTGGTGGACAAGGGCAGGATCCTCGAGTGGGGGACCCACGCCGACCTGCTGTCCCAGGAGGGCCTGTATGCCCGCCTGTACCGGGAGCAGTACGGCGGCGGCCTAATCGAGGCGTACTGTGAGGACGGGGTGATATACAGCGACGGCCGAATTGTCCCCATGGGCGCCCCTGAACAGGTGAACCCCAGCCGCCGCGTCTGATTGCCGCCGACTGCCCACTCTCCCAGACCTGAGAGGACTGCCGATGGCAGACCCGCGACCACCCCACCTGCACCGGCAGCTGGACTACCCCGAACACCGGGGCCTGGTGCGCCGGATCCTCGGGCTGTTCGGGCCATACAAGCTGCCCGTAGCCGTCGTCGGTCTGCTCATCGTGGTCAACGCCGGGCTGGGGGTGCTCAACCCGGTGCTGGTAAAGGAGATCTTCGACTCCGCGCTCTTCCCCGCCGGTGGCTCCCTCAACCTGATGCTGCTCTGGGTGCTGGCCGGCGTGATTGCTGCCGTGGTCGTTGCCGGGGCGGCGCTTTCCATCGTCCAGACCTGGCTGACCAGCAGGGTGGCGCAGGATGTGACCGGAGACCTTCAGGAGGCCGTCTACGACCACCTGCTGGGGATGTCGCTGAACTTCCTGGCCCGCACCCGCACCGGCGAGATGCAGTCCCGGCTGTCCCACGATGTTAACGGCGTCGAGCCGGTGGTGGCCAGCACCTTCGCAGACTCGGTGTCCAGCGTCGTCTCCATCATCGCCGTGGCGGTCGCCATGCTGTTCCTCTCGTGGCAGTTCACCGTTGTGGCGATGGCGATGCTGCCGGTGTTCCTGCTGCTCACCCGCTGGGTGGGCGGTATGAGGCAGCGCTTGGCGGCCAGTGCCCAGGGCTCGATGGCCCAAGTTACCTCCATCACCGAGGAGACGCTATCCCTGCCCGGCATACTGCTGGCCAAGCTGTTCGGCCGGCAGCACGATGAGCTGCACCACTTCCGGCGGCACAACGATGAGCTTGCCCGGTTCGCCGTGCGGCAGCAGATGATCGCCCAGGGCTTTTACACCGCTGCAACCGCCTTCCTGACGCTCTCCCCGGCGCTGGTGTACCTGCTTGCCGGATACTTGATCTACACGGGCGGCGCCGGGGTGGTCACAGCAGGGACCATCATCGCCTTCACCGCGCTGCAGGCGCAGCTGTACCGGCCAGTGGAGCGGCTGCTGCAGGTGTCGGTGGAGCTGCAGACTTCGCTGGCCCTGTTCGAGCGGATTTTCGGATACCTGGACCTGGAACAGGAGATAACCGACGCTCCCGGCGCCAAGCCTCTGGAACGCGACCAGGTGAAGGGCGAGGTCGTGTTCGACTCGGTTCGGGTGAGCAGCCAAAGGCAAGGTCCGTCCGCCGGACTTCACCCGCACCCCAACCCTGCGCCTCAGGAGGAGGGGTTTGACCAGAGGCAGTGGGCGCTGGACGGCGTCACGCTCCGCATCGAGCCGGGACAGCTTGCCGCATTCGTAGGGCCCAGCGGGGCGGGCAAGACCTCAATCGCCGCGCTGGTGCCGCGTCTCTACGATGCGACCGAAGGGTCGGTGTCCATCGACGGCATGGATGTCCGCCAGATACGGCTGGCGGACCTGGCCGCGTCGGTGGGCTTCGTGACCCAGGAGACTCACCTGCTCCAGACAACCATCGAGGACAACATGCGCTACGGAAAGCCCGACGCCACCCACGACGAGATCGTGGCCGCGGCCCGGGCGGCCTACATCCACGACCGCATCATGGAGCTGCCTGCCGGCTACGCCACGCTGGTGGGCGAGCGCGGCTTTGGCCTCTCCATCGGCGAACGCCAGCGGCTCTCCATCGCCCGGACGTTGCTGCACGAGCCACGCATCCTGATACTGGACGAGGCGACCTCGGCGTTGGACGCGGCCAGCGAGCGTCTGCTGCAGTCGGCGATGGCGCCGCTGGTCCGGGGCCGCACGACGCTGATCATCGCTCACCGACTGTCCACCATCCTGGCCGCCGATGTCATCTATGTGATCGAGGCGGGCAGGGTCAAGGAGTATGGCACCCACGAGTACCTGCTGGACCGTTGAGGCGTCTACACTCGGCTGTACGCCGAGCAGTACAACGAGGGCCGCGTCGAGGCCTACTGCGCCGACGGCGTGGTGCTCACCGACGGCGCCGTCGTCCGCACCGAGCCGGTGGTGGCTGCTTCCGACCGGACAGCCGCGCCCTGAGAACGGCCAGCTGGGCGGGCTCTTCCGGAGCCCAGGGCAGGATTTTCAAAGAGTCTCCTATTTTCTCTCATTTTCTTGCATTTCCCGCTTTTCTTGCAGGTAAGGGCTGGTCTGACTCAGGGACTTTCGATTATTTGTCTGAATCAGGATTAACCAGATTAAAGGATTAGCAGGAATTGCCATCATCCGCTGTAAGCCAGATTGTTGATGCGAGGATTTCATCCGCACCCTAACCTTCTCCCTCTAGAGGGAGGGGATAGTCGAAGGGCCCTGGGTCTGACTGGCCACAAGGGCAACGGACGGCTCGGGCCGGTCAAGGGGTATAGGAACAAGGTTAAAGGGGCATCACTGGCACTGGCAAGGAGCTACTGTCACCAAATCGGCCGGCACCAGAGGGGCTTGCGTTGCAGGTCGGGCGCAGGACGATTGCGAAGTCGGTTCGCTCCCGATGTTGTTTGAATCAGGATTAACAGGATTAAAGGATGCCCAGGATTGGGATCCTTCCGGAGTAATTCTGAAATCAAACTAATCACAGTTCCGACAACGGCTTTGCAATCGTCCTTGGTCGGGCGTACCCACCGACGGGTCGCGGAATGCCTGCTGATACAATGGACTTTCGGAGTGTGCCGCCATGATAACGAACATCACCCTCGAGAATTTCAAGTGCTTCCGCCAGGTCAGCATCAACCCCAAGCTGCTGACGGTGCTGATCGGCCCGAACGGGACGGGCAAGTCCAGCATCCTGCAGGCCCTGCTGCTGCTCAAGCAGTCTGGCAGCGGAAACGAACTCAGATACGACGGATCGTCCGTCAATCTTGTGGGCCCGGCGGCCGTTGCTCCGAATTTTGTTGAGGAAACTCCGGAAGCGAAACTCACCTTCGATTCGGACCATCAACAACAAACTACCGAAACGCTCGAAATGCTCAGATGCGTGCCGGCAGCCAGAGGATTGACCAAGGTATCTTATGCCCTAGATGACCGTGTGTTAGAGCAGATCCCAACACAAAAGGGACTAGGGCATCAAGAAGAGAAAGTGCCTACGAATCTCGCCTATCGCAGGGATGCGGAGGAGGCACTTTCCAAGATGCTTAAGAGAGTCACCGGCATTGGACTGCAGGTCGAGTTGATTCCCGACAAACAAGTTTCAGTTAGGTCAGTTACACCGTATGGCCCAATCAACATCGTATCCGAGGGGTTCGGGGCAAACGCGCTGACTCAATTACTCCATCAACTGATCATAGCCTACCGAGGCGCTACCGTACTCATTGAGGAGCCGGAGATTCACCTGCACCCGAAGGCGCAGGCGGATCTGGCGGAGGTGCTGGCAGAGACGGCCAAGGCTGAGGACAAGCAGATCATAATGACCACTCACAGTGAGTACATCGCAGGACGGTTGCTCACCCTTGTAGCGGAAGGGAGGCTGACGACCGATGATCTGGCGATCTATTCCTTCGAAAAGGACGAGAGGGGCGAATGCTTCGCGACCGAAATTGAGGTCACTGAAAGGGGTCAGACCAAAGGCGGTCTGACCGGTTTCGATGAGGCAACTCGGGACGAGATGCGCCGATACGCCGATGGTCTGCGAAAGCACACATGACCGAAAGGTACATTCTGGACGAGAACGTGGTTATCTTTGCTCAGAGAGGCCTGAACGAGTACGACGAACCAAATTTAAACTATAGAAACCTGTTCCATCGAATTGCGGATGAGGACGGGCGCACCTTGGTGGTTGATGATGTGCTCTGGGGAAAGTACGACGACCAACTCTACAACCCAGCCCATTTCGAGACCGAGCGCGGTCCTTTCGTGAGGATCAGGCTTTGGGAATTGATGCGCAGGGTAGGAAAGATTGATGGACTCGGCCATACCGCTCCGGCTTTTCCGGAGGAGAATGACATTCCAGCCGGTAGCCAGGATGACACCTTTATAGTCAGGCTGGCAGTCGAAGAGTCGGGAAAGGGCACGGCCCTCGTAACCACGGACCGCCCGCGACGCGACGACCTCGCGGCCTGCAGCATCCAGGCCCGCTACGGCTTGGACGTCCTTTCGCCCGAAGACGCGCTGGCTGTGCTCTGACTCGAAGCTACTTCAACTCCACCCAGCAGCGGCTTGGATTTCTGGATTCCCGCTTTCGCGGGAATGACGGTTGCACGGATGCCAGCCGGGCCTTCGGAGCCCTGACGCCCCTACCGCGCGGGGAATGTGCGGGTGATGACCTCGCGGGCCTCCTCGAGGGGGATGCTGTTGGCTACGGCGCAGGGGGCGGTCTCGGCCATGATGGCGTCGAGGTTGCCGGACAGGGTGTGCTTCTTGTACTGGTCTTCGTACTCGATGCCGAGGGCGCGGCCCACCAGCGTCAGGTAGTGCTCGACGCGGACGGGGTAGTCAGCCTCCAGGCCGCACATGTGGCGCTGGCAGCCGTGGTACAGCGTGGCGTAGGTGTCGGCTCCGGCGTCAACGGCCTTCTGCACCCACTGGTTGCTCATCTCGTCCCACGCCTCCGGGCCCATCTGCTGCCGCACCGCCGGGGTGCAGTGCCGCCCGAAGCGCTCGTCGCCGCCGATGTCCTCGACCGTTACGCCCGGCAGTGCGCGTAGCAGCGTCAGCGCGCTCTGGGCCTCGGAGTCGGACTGCGGACGGCCAGCGTGGTAGTGCAGCGAGACCGTGGTCTCCGGCTGGGGCTGGAGGTCCAGCTTGTCCAAGTTCTGCACCAGATACTCGGTGACATGCTGGAAGGGGAAGTCCTCGCGCATGTCCATGATGTCGTCATAGAAGAAGATGCACGACGGGCACCACATGACCACCTGCTCCGGGTCGAACTTGCGGAAGTTGGCTGCCGTGGTCGCCGCGACGGACTTGGCCGACGCCTCGTCACCGCGCTGGTGGTGCTGGATGCCGCAGCAGTAGGCTGCGCCGCCGACCGCCGCGAAGTCCACATCCAAAAGCTTGAAGACATCCATAACCGTCCGCACCAGGTGGGTGGTGCGCATGACGTTGCAGCCGAGGTACAGCACGATGTCGGACTGCTTCACATCGTCCTTTGGGGTGGTCAGCAGCCAGTCGCGCTCCTCTGGCGTAGACTGCAGCCCGTGGAGCACGTCGATCTCGCGGTAGTAGTTGCGGTAGAAGCTGCGGTCGCTGTTTGCTTCGGCCATGTCCGTCTCCTCAGTAGCAGAAGCCCATGAAACGGTGGGTAGATCCAACCGTCACTCCCGCGAAAGCGGGAATCCAGAGCTACTTTGCTGGTCCAAAATTCCTGTCGCAAGGATGTATGGATTCCCGCTTTCGCGGGAATGACGGGATAATTCTGTGCGCTATCCGTAGTGCCGGGCCTACCAGCCCACGACCGCGCCGTCCTTGCGGGGTTCGGTGCCGCCCTGCAGCACGCCGGTCTGGTGGTCGCGGGAGATCACCTGGGCGCCGCCGATGGATACCCTGGAGCGTCCGGCCATCAGGCCCAGCTTGTGGCCGCGCTGTTGCAGCTCGCGGGCGGTGTCGGGGCTGATGCCCTCCTCGACCAGCGCCTGGTCGTTTCCCACCATGAACCGCAGGGCGTTGACGGCCTGTTGCGGGTCCATGCCGTGGTCCACCATGTTGCTGATGAGCTGCAGGTGGCCCTGGGGCTGCATGAACGCGCCCATCATGCCGTAGCAGTACAGCAGCTCGCCGTCCTTCGTCGCGAGGCCGGGGATGATGGTGTGGTAGGGACGCTTGCCCGGCGCCAAGGCGTTGGGGTGCGCGTGGTCCAGCGAGAACAGCCCGGCGCGGTTGTGCAACACGATGCCGGTGCCGGGGGCGATCATGCCGGAGCCGAAGTCGGAGAAGATGCTGTTGATCAGCGAGCAGGCGTTGCCCTGCCCGTCGACGGCGCTGACGTAGACCGTGTTGCCGCCGGGGATGGGCTGGCCGTAGGGGGTGGTTATCATAGCCTTCCGCGGGCCCATCAGCTCCCGCCGCTGGGCTGCGTAGTTCTTGGACACCAACTGCTCCGTCGGCACATCCACGACGCGGGGGTCGGCCACATAACGGTAGGCGTCGGCGAAGGCGAGGCGCATGGCCTCGATCAGGTGGTGGTAGGCGTCAGGGGACTGCGCACCCATGGCTGCGATGTCGAAGCCCTCGACGATGTTCAGGGCCTCCAGCGCAGCGATGCCCTGACCGTTGGGCGGGCACTCCCAGCAGGTGACGCCCCGGTAGTCGGTGGTGATCGGCTCGTCCCAGTCGGTTGTGTGGGCCGCCAGGTCCTCGACGGTCAGCCAGCCGCCGTGTTCCTGCACGAAGGACGCCATCTTCTCCGCGATGGGGCCGTGGTAGAAGGCCTCGCAGCCGCCCTCGGCGATGGCCCGCAGGGTCTTCGCCAGCGTGGGAAAGCGCATGACGTCGCCCTTCTTGGGCGCGTTGCCGTCTACCAGCATTTCCTCGCCCGACGGGTACATGCGCAGCTTGGGCAGGTTGTTCTCCCACTGGAACGCGATGACCTCGGAGACGGGGAAGCCGTCCTCGGCGTAGCGGATTGCCGGTTCAAGCAGACGCGAAAGGGGCATGGTGCCGCACTCGGCCCGCAACGTCTCCCAGCCGTGGACCGTCCCAGGTACGCACACGGAGTAGGGGCCGGCGCCGGGCATGGAGCGGTAGCCCTGCGACGTCAGTTCCTCGATGTCGGAGGCGCTGCAGGCGCGGCCGCTGCCGTTGATGGCCCGCACCGACTTCTCCTTCTCGTTCCATACCAGCGCGAACAGGTCGCCGCCAATGCCCGTGGAGTTGGGCTCGACCACGTTCAGCGCGGCGGCGGCGGTGATGGCGGCATCGGTGGCGTTGCCGCCGTCCATCAGGACCTGCAGCCCGGCCATGGCTGCCAGCGGCTGGCTGGTGGCCACCATGCCGTTGGTGGCCAGAACGGTGCTGCGGCGGGAGTCGAAATACATACGCGCCCTTCGACAAGCTCAGGATGAATGGGATGAACGGGAAGCTCGGGATGAACAGGCTTCCGTAGTCTTACGGCTCGGGATGAACAGGCTTCTGTAGTCTTACGGCTCGGGATGAACAGGCTTCCGTAGTCTTACAACTCAGGATGAACGGGCTTCCGTAGCCTCGGGGCCAACGCCCGAAACCGCCGCGATTGTAGCACAGGCGGAGTTACATCCCGGTTATGCGCTCGTTACTGCCCGCGCAGCCGCTTGAGTTCAGCTTCGAGTTCTGCCGCCCGCGCTTCGGCGGATTCGGCACGTTCTCTGTCCAAGTCTGCCTGCGCTTCGGCAGATTCGGCCCGCTCTTGGGATGCGTCCAGTTGCGACCGCAACTCCGCCGGAGTGGGAAGAAAGCGGCTTGTCGCAGGGTCTCGGAGCCGCAGCGTACCCTCATCCCAGCAGAGGTCGAGGCCCAGCACTTCGCTGTGTCCCCAGATGAGGCCGCCGGGGTCGCGGTTGATGGGGACGGGCGTGTACTCCTCGCCGGTCAGCACATCACCGGCCAGTGGGGCGTCGTGGTATTGACCGCCGGTGTGGTCGAACCGCCAGTACTCGCGCACACCGTAACCTGCGTAGCCATCGCGCTTCACCGTGTAGTCCCGGCGGCAGGTGCTGAGGGATGCAACCTCCAGCACAAAATCGGGCGGCTTGCCCGCGTGCTGGATGACAAAGCCGTTGCGGGACACAATGGCCCGTGGGTCAACGCCAAAGGCTACAATGCAGTCCGGGGCGAAAATCTCGCTCTCATTTCGGGGGTCATTGCGCAAGAACCCGCCACCGGCGATCAAGACATCGCCGCGCTGCCCCAAATGCACATCCAGGATTTTTCGAAACTCAAATATCCACAGATCCTGTTGCATATCGGGCTCTTTTGGCGGCGGGTCAGGTACCTCCCAGTCATCGGGGAGGCCCGCCAGGTAGTCCTTGGCCTTCGCTTTTGGACTGGTCATCGTCAGACTCTCAGGGAGGGAGAATCGCATTTCGCCCTGCTGTGCCACCCAGTTTAACACGGGGTTTGAGAGCGCCCCCTGTGTTAAGATGACGCCGAAATCAATCCTTCTGGAGGACAATCAATGGCAGCCGATGTTGGACAGCCTGCCCCGGAGCTCGGCCTCTATGACTTCGACCGTCAGGTCCGTAACCTGGCCGACCATAGCGGCCAGACCGTGGTCCTGGCCTTCTTTCCCGGTGCTTTTACCGGCGTCTGCACCACCGAGATGTGCAGCTTCCGAGACCGTGCCGACGCTTTCAACAATGTGAACGCCGTGGTCTACGGCATCAGCGTGGACACGCCCTTCTCCCAGAAGGCGTGGGCCGACCAGAACAACCTAAACTTCACCCTGCTCAGCGACTTCAACCGCACAGCCGTCAATGCCTACGATGTAGCGCTGCCCAACCTCGCGGGGATGGAGGGCTATGTGGCCTCCCAGCGCGCCGTGTTCATCATCGACGGCCAGGGCGTCATCCGCTACAAGTGGGTGGGTGAGTCCCCCCTGAACGAGCCGGACTACGACGAGGTCCAGCAGCAGGCGGCGGCCATCAGTGGGTAGCAGTGCCCGGCGGAAAAACCATTCGCTTACGCTTAGGGGCGCACAACTGTGCGCCCCTACTTCTTGTCGCCCTGAAAACGAGCGTTGACTACACCAGCCCTCCGCACAGCCGCTCGGTGAACATTGCTGTCAACGCGTCGGAGTCCACCTCCAGGCAGATGCGGGCGTTGGGTTCTGTTGAGTTCCAGTCGGCTACCGTCTGGCCCTTGGTCAGCTCGCTATGGGTTTCGATTTCGACTTGCGCTGACCTCGCGGTGAACAGGCTTGGGTCGATGGCGTAGCCTACTGCGGGCATGTCGTTGTAGCGCACGCCATCTTCGGGCCCGATACGGCCGGTGCGGATATAGGCCTCGCGAAGGTAGCCCGTCGCCTCCGACAGCAGTCGCGTCCCCGCTGAACCCGCTTTGGCTATGGCTTCCAGTTGCTTCGGGCTGACCGTCACCCGGTTGCACACATCAAGACCCACCTGCACGATGGGCGCGCCCGAGCGGTACACGATGGCCGCCGACTCCGGATCCTCGTGCAGGTTGGCCGTGGCCACGCCCGACACATTGCCCGGCACGGTAACGGCCCCGCCCATCACCACGACCTCCCTCACTGCCTTAGCCATTCGAGGCTCCAGCGAAAGAGCCAAGGCCAGGTTGGTCATCCGGCCCAGCGCCAGTACCGTCAGCTCGCCGGGCGCCGTCATCACTGCTTCGACGATTGCCAGCGCAGCGTGCTTGTCGCCCAGGGTGGACGGTGGTTCGACAGGCTCACCATGAAGGAATGGAGCCGCGCCTCCGAGCCCGTCGCCGCCGTGAATGTGGGACGCCCATCCTTCGTTGGCCGGACGCAGCAGCGGCTTGGCGGCGCCCATGTACAGTGGAATGTCGCTTCGGCCCGCCGCCGCCAGCACCTGCTGGGCGTTGGCGGTGCACGACTCCACCGATGCGTTGCCGAAGATGGTGGTGACCGCCACAACCTCCAGTTCCGGGCTGGCCAGCGCCATCAGGATCGCCGCCGCGTCGTCGATGCCGGGGTCCGTGTCGATGATTATGCGCTTCATATCTTCACCCTCACCCTAACCCTCTCCAGAGGGAGAGGGAACAATTGAAAGGTCCAACATGGATAGACAGGATGTACTGGATTGGAGCCTACGCTAGAATACAACCAAAATCCTGTATATCCTGTTCATCCATGTCAACAACCGGGCAACCCTTGCCCGCAACGGAGGATTGGCTTGGCGACATTCGTACTGGTGCATGGTGCCTGGCACGGCGGCTGGTGCTGGAGCAAGGTCGCGCCGCAGCTACGCAGGACCGGCTCGGAGGTGTTCACCCCCACCTTGACTGGTCTGGGCGAGACCGCGCACCTGACCGGGATGCTGGACCCGGCACAGGTTGACCTAGATCTGCACATCAAGGACATCACCCGCCTGATCGAGTACGAAGACCTCAGGCAGGTGGTCCTTGTTGGCCATGCCTATGCCGGAATGGTCATCACCGGCGTCGCGGAGGAGTGTCCGGGACGCCTGTCGCATCTCGTATATGTCAATGGAGTGGTCCCCAAGGACGGCGAGTCCATGGCCGACCAGCTGATCCCGGTGCGGGGTCTGGAGTTCGCCGACTGGGTCAAGGGCCACATCCAGCGTGGCGAGGGATACCTGGCGCCGCCGGCCAGCCCCGAGGAGATCGGACGCCGCTGGGGAATCACCGACGCCGCCGATCGGGAGTGGATGTTCGTCAGGTGCACCCCGCAGCCCGCCGCTGCCATGGCCGGGCCGGTGCGGATCAGCAACCCAGCCGCAGGCGACATTCCCCGCAGCTTCATCGGCGGTGCTGAGGCGGGCTTCGAGTCGGTGGCCGACAGAGCCCGCGAGGCCGGATGGGGTATGTATCACCTCGATTCCGGCCACGATCCCATGGTCAGCCACCCCCGTGAACTGGCCGAAATCCTGCTTGGCATCGGCGCGTCATTTTAGATTCAAATAGGGGATTCAACCCAGAGACCACAGAGGACACAAAGCAAATTTCAGGCCAAGTAACTATCTCAAAACTGTCATGACCTTGATCTCAACGGCCAGATACACGGTCTGGACCACTGGATTCCCGCTTTCGCGGGAATGACGGGTGTTTTCGCGGGAATGGCGGTTTTGGATTTTGGCGGATTTTGAGATAGTTTCTAAGTCCCTGTGGTCTCTGGGTTGAATCAGATAATGCGAGTTTTTAAGGAGAGTTAGTTATGGATGGAGTGAAGGCACTGGTCTTTGATGTCTTTGGCACGGTCGTGGACTGGCGCAGCTCGATCACCAAGCACGGCGAGGTTTTCGGCAAGGCCCACGGCATCGAGGCCGACTGGGCCGCCTTCGCCGACGGATGGCGCGGCAAGTACCAGCCCTACATGAACAGGGTCCGCACCGGCGAGCTGCCCTGGACCAAGCTGGATGTGCTGCACCGCATGGGGCTGGTGGAGCTGCTGGGCGATTTCGGCATCAACGATGTCGGCGAGCACGCCATCGACGAGCTCACCCTGGCTTGGCACCACCTCGACCCTTGGCCCGACTCCCCGGCGGGGCTGTCCCGGCTGAAGGCGAAGTACATCATCGGCACCATGTCCAATGGCAACATCGCGCTGATGACCAACATGGCCAAGTACGCCGGGCTGCCCTGGGATGTGATCCTCGGCGCCGAGTTGGCCCAGGCCTACAAGCCCGACCCGAAGACCTATCTCACCGGCGCGGAGTTGCTGGGCCTGTACCCGGAGGAGGTGATGATGGTGGCGGCCCACCAGAACGACTTGCTGGCAGCAGGAGCGCAGGGCCTCAAGACTGCATTCGTCCCCCGGCCCATGGAGTTCGGCCCCGACCGGACGCCGGACCCGACGCCCGACCCGTCCTTCGACATCGTAGCCACCGACTTCCGCGACCTGGCAGCGCAGATGGGAGTGTAGGCATAGGCTGGATTGGTGTTTTGAAGCTCAGTATTGACAAGGATGCGGACGCCCTGTACCTGCGCCTGGACGACTCCCCCATCGTCGAATCGGAGGAGGTCGCTCCGGGCGTTGTGCTCGACTACAACGAGGACGAGCAGGTGGTGGGAATTGAAATACTCAATTTATCCAAACGGGCCCCGGAAGTAAGCCTTTCCAACCTGCAGCTACAGATCTGACTCGGCCCCGGACAAAACCAGGGCCAACTACTTTTCATAAGGACGGTACACCCATGCCACGATACGGAGTGCGCTTCGAGAACGACCCTTCGCTGACCCCCCAGGACCTGCAGGAGCTGGGAATGCTGGCTGAGGAACTGGGGTATGACACCGTCTGGGCCCCCGAGGGCGGCGGACGGGACTCGCTGACCGCCCTGGCCACCATTGCCATGAAGACCGAGCGGGTGATGCTGGGCACCGGCATCCTGCCCATCTACGCCCGCACAGCCACCAACACCGCCATGGGCGCCGCAGGCATGGCCGCAGTCTCCGGCGGGCGGTTCATCCTCGGCCTGGGCGTCGGCCACAAGCCCAGCGTCGAGGGCCGGGACGGCGTGCCGTTCCGCCAGCCGATGGCCCGCTTGCGGGAGACCATCACCATCGTTCGCGCCCTGCTGGCCGGCGAGGATGTGGCCCACGAGGGCCGGCACTTCAATATCTCCTCGGCGTCCCTGGGCGGGGCCGCCCCGAAAGACCGGGTGCCCATCTACATAGCCGCTCTCGGCCCGCAGATGCTGGAGATGGCCGGTGAGATGGCCGACGGGGTGCTGATGAACTGGACCGCCGAGAGCTTCATTGCCGACGCGGTACAGCATGTGAAGCGCGGTGCAGAGAACGCCGGCCGGGACCCTTCCGAGATCGATATCGCGGGGTATGTGCGGGTCGCTGCCGGGGGCGACGAAGATGCAGTGCGCGCCTCCCTTCGAGGCCAGGTGGCCCGCTACGCCAGCAACACCTTCTACCGCAATTTCTTCGTCGAGACCGGATTCGGCGACGAGATGACCGAGGCAGCCGAGGCCCTGGCCGCTGGCGACCTGGCCCGTGCGTCAGAGGCGATCACCCCGGAGATGCAGGACCAGTTGGCAGTGGTCGGCAGCCCCGAGGAGTGCAAGGCGGCCCTGGAGCGCCGCCGCGCCGCCGGCCTGCAACTGCCGGTTGTCGCCCCCTTCGCCATCGGAGACAACAAGGAGTCCCACCGTCAGACCATTACCGCCATGGCACCGTAAGGACAGGGATGCGAGGGAGCGGAGAAAACCTCCTTACCGCTCACTCCCCACCGCTCTCTCCTGAGTACCCGCAGGCCTCGGCCAGCAGCTCGTAGCTGCGGCGACGATCGGCGTAGTCGTGGCAGATGGTGACTACGCTCAGGTCGTTGGTGCCGTACATCTCGGCGATGTCTTCCAGCCCCGCTTTGACCTGCTGCGGATCGCCGTCGACGCAGACCTGCGCGTATTGCTGCACGAAGCGGAACTCGTCGGGCGTGTACTGGTAGGCCAGAGCTTCCTCCACCGAGGGGATGCCCTTGGCCCTGCCCGTGATGTTCTGAAGCCGGGCCAGGTTGCGCGGCTGGGTCAGACGCATCGCGTCCTCTTCCGTCTCCGCGCAGATCACATGCACTCCCACATTGATCTTCGGCTCCGAAAGGTACTGGGACGGCTTGAAGTGCTCCCGGTAGTTGGCGCAGATGGCCGGCCCCTCCTCCACCGAAATGCCGAAGAAGTGGGCGTAGGCAAAGGGCAGCCCCAGCTGGGCCGCCATGTAGGCGCTCTCGTAGCGCGACCCCAGCAGCCACACCTCGGGTGCGGTGGCTGGCTCGCTGTCGGGCCCCGCCTGGATCTGGGAGAAGATGTGCCCGTCTTCCATTTCGCCCTGCAGGTATCCCAGCAGGTCCACCACCTGCCTCGGGAAGTGCCGGATCTCGTTGGGGTGCTTGGGGAAGGAGAGAGCAGCCGCGGTTATCTGGTCGCTCCCTGGTGCTCGTCCGATGCCCAGGTCTATGCGGCCCGGGTGAAGGGAGTCCAGCATCCGGAAGTTCTCGGCGACCTTGAAGGCGCTGTAGTGGGACAGCATCACGCCGCCGCTGCCCACGCGAATCTTCTTCGTACGGGCCGCGATATGCCCGATGAGCACCTCGGGGCTGGTACCGGCGAAGTTGGGGAGGCTGTGATGCTCGGCCACCCAGTACCTGTGGTAGCCCATCTCCTCAACGGCCGCAGCCAGCTCGATGGTCTCACGCAACGCGTCGCCCGCCGACGATCCGGATTTGACCGGCGACTGGTCTACCACGCTCAACAACAACTGGCTCAACGGGCGCCTCCCTGCGCGCAAGCGGCGGTCTGTATCCTCTCTAGTATACCTTCAATCAGGCGGCCGGTAGGCGAAGCTGCACCAATCTGCCGCACATTGAGCGGGGCAGTAGCCGCTGGTCCTGCGGGGGCAGGTCAGTCCAGCCAGGGCTATCGCATTCGGGATTCCACAATCCGTCATTCCCGCGAAAGATACATCACTCCCGCACTCCCGCGAAATCGGTAATGACGGGGCTCCCGAGTCAAATGCGATTGCCCTGTCAGTTCGGCGAAGACTGGCGAAGGTGGGTTGCGGAGAGCAGGTGGGCGGGATATACTTTTGGCCGTTATGAGAGGAAAGCCCCAGTGGTGTTCCTGTACCGCTCGCCGGACATTCAGTTCCGGGGAGCGATTTTTTTTGGTCTTTTTCAAGCGCCGCCACAGTCGAATCCGATACTCCCGGAGAATGCTGCACCGTGGCACCTGATGTTCCTCTAGAGGGTACGGCTACCAGCATTGAAGGAAGGGCCCTTCGAGCCAGCTGGCGGAAGGTGCTGCCTGAAAGAGTGATAACGGTCATCATGGTCCTCTGCACCATGATGTCCGTGCTCACCACCGTCGGCATCGTACTGATTCTCCTCTTCCAGTCGCTCCCATTTTTCGGTGAAGTGTCCTTCATCGAGTTCATCACAGGCACCCGCTGGACCCCCCTCTTTCAATCCAAGCACTTCGGCGTACTTGCCCTGGTCAGCGCCACCGTCCTGATCGCCCTCTTGTCCATGTTCGTGGCCTTGCCTTTGGGACTGCTCAGCGCAATCTTCCTCAGCGAATACGCTCCCGAAAAGGTGCGGCGGATCGTGAAGCCGGTACTGGAGGTGCTGGCAGGCATCCCAACAGTGGTCTACGGCTACTTCGCCCTGCTGTTCGTTACTCCAATTCTGCAGTCCATCTCGGAAGACATCTTCGTTTTCAACGCAATGAGCGCCTCGATTGTCATGGGCGTGATGATCCTGCCCATGGTGGTCAGCCTCAGCGAGGACGCAATGCGCGCCGTGCCCCGGTCCCTGCGAGAGGCTGCCTATGGCCTTGGCGCCACCAGGCTGGAGGTATCGACCAAAGTGGTGGTGCCGGCGGCCCTCTCCGGCATTGTCGCATCCTTCATCCTGGCCGTGTCCCGGGCCATAGGTGAGACGATGATCGTGACCATTGCAGCCGGCCAGTCTCCCAACTTCACCTTCAACCCCTTTGTGCCCATACAGACCATGACCTCTTACATCGTGCAGGTCAGCCTGGGCGATACCCCCACCGGGACCTTGGAGTCCAGAACGATATTCGCCGTCGCGCTCGTCCTTTTCGTCATGACCCTGGCGATGAACCTGCTCAGCCACTACGTGGTCCGCCGGTTCCGTGAGGAGTACGAATAATGGCGTTGATGACTCAAGGCGAGTTCGCCCGCCGAAAGCAACGACGGGTGATGAAGGGCAGGATTTTCTACGGATTATGTCTGCTGGCTGTCATGATATCCCTGGGGATGCTGGGGGTTCTACTATTTAAGATTGGCCTCGACGGTTACGCCCGGCTCAGCTGGGACTTCATAGTCAAAGATATCGGAATTGACTGGAACTGGCCGTTCTTGCACATCGATTGGGCGGGCCCCTCCAGGAAGCCGGAGGAGGCGGGTTTCGGCGTGGCGTTGGTTGGCAGCGTATACGTGGTGGGCATCGCGGGCATTACTTCCTTTGTGCTGGGAGTGGCGGCGGCCGTCTACCTGGAGGAATACGCCCAGCGCAGCGGGTTTTCCCAGGCAATCCGGATCAACATCGCCAACCTGGCCGGCGTGCCCTCCATCGTCTACGGTCTGCTGGGTGTGGAGATTTTCGTCCGGATGATGGAACTGGGCCGTAGCGTGCTGGCGGGCGGTTTCACCCTGGCGCTGCTGGTGCTGCCCCTCATCATCGTGGCCTCCAGCGAGGCCATCCGCGCGGTGCCCAGCTCCCTCCGCGAGGGCGGGTTCGGGCTGGGGGCTACGCGATGGCAGGTGGTCAGACACCTGGTCCTTCCCCAAGCCATGCCCGGCATCCTTACCGGTGTCATCCTTGCGGTAAGCCGGGCCATCGGCGAAACTGCACCTCTCATCGTCATGGGCGCCCTGACCTTCGTCCCCTTTACGCCGGGCGGTCCGCTCGACAAGTTCACCGTTATGCCCATCCAGATTTTCAACTGGATTTCCCGCCCTCAGAAGGAATTCCACGAGGCGGCGGCGGCGGGCATCATCGTCCTGCTGGTGGTGCTGCTGGCGATGAACGCCCTGGCGGTCTTCCTTCGCAACAAGTTCCAAAACCGGCTGGAAGGGTGATGACATGCAGGTAGCCGCCGAAACGATCATCAGGGCCGTCGACCTGAGCGTTTTCTACAGCAGCAAGCCCGCGGTGAGCAGTGTGACCATGGACGTGCCGCGCAACCAGATCACGGCCATCATCGGTCCGTCGGGATGTGGCAAGAGCACCCTGCTGCGCAGCTTCAACCGCATGAACGACCTCGTCCCCACCGCCACGGTCACCGGGCAGGTCATCTTTGAGGGCCGCAACATATATGACGCCTCGGTCGACCCAACCGAGATACGATACCTGATCGGCATGGTGTTCCAGCGTCCCAATCCCTTCCCCAAGTCCATCTACGACAATGTGGCCTTCGGACCCCGCATCAACGGCTTCCGGGGCAACATGGACGAGCTGGTCGAGCGCTCCCTGGTTGGTGCGGCGTTGTGGGACGAGGTCAAGGACCGCATCAATCAGAGCGCACTGGCCCTCTCCGGCGGTCAGCAGCAGCGCCTGTGCATAGCCCGGGCCCTGGCGGTCGAGCCCAGCGTAATCCTGATGGACGAGCCCTGCTCCTCCCTGGACCCCATCGCCACCCTGGCCATCGAGCAGCTGATGCACGAACTCTGTGAGCAGTACTCCATCATCATCGTGACTCACAACATGCAGCAGGCCGCCCGCGTCTCCCACAGGACGGCCTTCATGCTCACAGATGAGCGCAACACCGGAGGATTCCTCGTCGAGTACGACGAGAGCAACAAGATATTCACCAGTCCCGAGGACGAGCGCACCGAGGACTACATCACCGGCCGCTTCGGCTAGCCGACGACCAATCGTTATCGACGAACCCTCTCCCAGCCACAGGGGAGGGTTTTTCCGATAGAACAACACGGCAGTGCAATCGATTTGTACAGCCAAGCGGGCGACGGAACCATATCAACCCGTCATTCCAGCGAAAACGGTAATCCAGTGCAAAAGTTCCCTTTTCGGCCCTGTACGGAGTTACCCCTCTGGATTCCCGCTTTCGCGGGAATGACGGGGGTTGCGGGAATGACGGGTATTTGTTGTCGGAATGTTTACCTATTGATTCACGCAGCAGCAAGCGCAATTGCCTTCGACGATACGGTTTCAACTCTGCGCGGCGGCCCGCCGTGGGGTACAATCAAGCCACACCGAGTGAACACACCAACGACAAGCAGACGGCAGATGCCATGGAACAACAGCGTTACGAAAAAGAGATCGAAGAGATACTGAAGCAGGCCGGGGAACAGCCGCAGGTAGAGCCTCCCCCGCGGGCGCCCGCGCCTGGCGAACCGCCGAGGGAGCCGCGCCGCAACCGCAGGCCCTCCCGCAGTTTCTCGCTGCGCCGGGCGACGATCGGTTACAAGCCCGTACTGCTGGCCGGGGTCGCGCTGCTGTTCCTCACCTTGTTCTGGGGCCAGCTGTATGTATTTCTGATCGGCTTGGCGCTGCTGATCGCAGGCTATGTGATGTACTACCGTGCGCCGCGGGGCGGGAGCGCAAGCGGCGGTGCGGGACCTGCCGCACCCAAGATGTGGCGCGGACGCCGCATTGAATCAGACGACTGCTGACCCCGCAAGGCACTGCCCGTGACGTTGGATGGTCAGGGGCGAAATCGGGTATTTCACCAGCTTGCCGCTGAATGAGGGAACGCCCTCACCCTAACCCTCTCCCGGAGGGAGAGGGAACAAATAAAAGGGCGCTGCCTCGTGACGGCTAGTCAATGGTGATGGGTTGGGCCCGCCTCTCGAAGTGCTCTGCCAGGGCCAGCACCAAGTTGCCCATGTGGGGATGTTCCGGCTCCACATCCACCTTCAGACCGTTCTGTACCAGTCTCCGGGTGGAGACCGGGCCCACCGAAGCGACCGCAACCCTCTCGGAGTTCAAGCAGCGGCGCACGGTGCCTTCCTGCCCCGACATCGCCGCGATGGCCAGCAGGTTCGCCACCTGGGGCTGGCTGGTGAAGGCCACGGCGTCCACTTGGCCCGCGTCCAGCTTGGCGATCAACTCTCGCACCGGAGTCAGGTCGTCGGGCAATCCCCAGCTGTACAGCGAGACTTCCCGGACGTTCGCCCCGCGCTCCCTCAGCGTCCGCGTCAGCAGGTTGTTCGGCCCGCCGTAGGCCTGCACCGCGACCTCGCGCCCGGCAAGCTCCATGTCGGCGATGGAGGCGATCAGGTCCTCGGAGGTGAACGGCTCAGGTGGCATCAGGTCGATGCGCACCTTGTTGCGGCGAAGGACCGAGGCCGGCTTGGGGCTGCGGGCGATGACCGTCAGGTTGTCCAGCGCGGCCAGTAGCTCCTCTCTGCGTCCGAGTTCGTCGGCGGCCCCGAACAGCGCCCGCGTGCCCACTCCGGTCTGCAGCACCGCAATGTCCACCCTGCCAGCGCAGATGTCGTCGATCAGCCCGGAGACCTCGGGGGTGTCGGTGTTGTAGACCTCCTGCAACACCGGCGCGGCGAGGGGCACACCGCCGTGCCGCTCCACCAGCGCCCCCATCTCCGACTGCATCCGTGCCTCAAAGTAGGCTACGACCTTGCCTGCTAGGGTAGCTGCCAATCAGCCTCCTGACGATCTTCGATATTATTCGGCGGGTTATTGGACTGCCCGCAATTGAGGGTTAGTAACTATCTCAAAACTTTCATGGCCTTGATCTCAACGGCAAGATACACGGTCTGGACCACTGGATTCCCGCTTTCGCGGGAATGACGGTTTTGGACTGTGGCGGGTTTTGAGATGGTTATTTAGTAGACGGTTTCGTCGTTCCTGTCATTCCCCGCGGAGTACCCGTCATTCCCGCGAAAGCGGGAATCCAGGGCAGTTCATTCCGTTGTCCGAACCTGACCCATTTCGCGGGAACGACGGAAACGGGGTGGCTTGAATCCAGGCAATTTAATCTGAAGACACTCCCTAAACGGCGCACTCGCCTTCGCCGCGCTCCAGCTTGTAGATGTTGGTGCGCTCCCAGTCCAAATACATGTCGGAGCCGGGGGTGGCGGCCTGGGCCGACTCCTCGGCCTTGATGGCGACCTCGGTCAGCGCCTCCAGCCCCACGCGGTCCAGGAACTGGTTGAACTTCTCAGTCTCATCGGCGCGGTTGTCCCTGTAGTAGGTCACGATGGTCTTTAGGACACCGGGAGCCGCCTTGGCCGGCACCTTGACCCGGGGGATGCGAGTGCCGATGCGGGAGTCCTCGACCCGGTTGTCGCCATAGTTGCCGCCCAGGAACAGCTCGTAGGCCGGCACCTGCTGGCCGTCGGGACCCTTGAGGGCGGCGCCGTGGAAGCCGATGTTGGCGATGTGGTGCAGCCCGCATCCGTTGGGGCAGCCGGACATCTTGATGCGGATGTCCTTCACTCCCTGGTCGTCGATCAGGTCGCCGCTCCACTCTTCCATCTCGTCGCGCAGTGCCTTGGCGAGACCCATGGAGGAGGTGATGCCCAGCTTGCAGCTGTCGGTGCCGGGGCAGGACACGACGTTGGTGATGGCACGGGCGTCGGCCTCGGCCAGACCGATGTGGTCCAGCGCCTCCCATACTTGGTGCAGGTAGCCCTCCGGGATGTAGCGCAACACCAGGTTCTGCTCCTGCGTCGCCCGGGCGCGGCCGCCAGTGTAGCGCCGCATGATGTCGGCGATGGCCCGGAACTGGTTGCCGTCGAGGTTGCCTCGCTCGGGCTTGACCATGACTGCGTAGTAGCCGTCCTGTCGCTGCGCTTCCACGTTGGTCTCACGCCACTTGCGGAACTCCTCCGACGCGCCTGCGCCATTGGGTGCCGGGGCCACGGGAGGAGTCTCGCGCAGCAGGTCGTCGATCTCCATGTAGGGCGTGGGGTCGATGGGGCCGATCTTCTCCAGCTCGGCGTCCACCATGCTGCGGAACTCGTCCAAGCCGATGCGATCGATCAGCACCTTGAGCCGGGCCATCATGCGGTTCTTGCGCAGCATGTCGGCGTTGTTGAACACGGTCCAGATTGCCAGCGCCACCCGCAGATAATCGTCCACCGACACAAACTCGTACAAAGGCTTGGCCAGCCTAGGCATGATCGAGGTACCGCCGCCGCAGAAGACCTTGAAGCCCCGCACCTCTCTGCCATTCACCATGCGGGTCTGCGATACATAGGTCAGGTCCTGTATTGCCGCAGATACATGGTCGCGGGCGTCGGTACCGGTGAAGGCCGACTTGAACTTGCGCGGGAAGCCCTGGGTAATGGGATGCCGCACTCCGAAGCGCACATACGCTGCCAGGTAGGGCGTCGGGTCGAATACTTCGTCAGGGTCCACGCCGGCGTATGGCGAGCCGACCACGTTGCGGACCGTGTTGCCGCATGCCTCGCGAGTGGACAGGCCAACGGTGCCCAGCAGCCGCAGGACCTCGGGGCACTCGGCCAGCGGGATGTGGTGGAACTGAAAGTTCTCCCGGGTGGTGATGTGGCCTTTGCCCAGCGGGGCGTACCGATCGGACACCTCGCCCAGTCCATCCATGGCTTCGGGAGTCAGGATGCCGCCGGGGATCTTCACCCGGATCATCTGCACATCGGCCTGTCGCTGTCCGTACACCCCTTGCCTCAACCGGAATGGTGTAAAGACTGCATTGTCCAGCTCTCCCGATTCGAAGCGGGCTGATTCCTCCTCCAGCCTCACCACCTCTTCGTCCATGAACGGGATGATTGCCTCCGACGATCTGGAAAGATCCAGGCTGTCTTCGTGTATGTCTTCCTGGGGTCGCTGCTGGCTAGAGGTCTGGGTACTCAAGCTCTCCTCCACGACTATCCTGAATAAAATTTGACAAAATAAAACCCGCCAACTCTGAAAAAATTGGCGGGCGATTAGGTCTGAACGAGCTTTGAGGCTAACGCAACAAACTTTCGCACCTATGTGGGCGGACAGGTGCAACAGGAGAATACTGCGTGCCAGTTACTATTCACGTTCATCAATCTAATCTACGGCGAAATAATTGTCAATGTCTCAGGTCAACAATTTCTCCCTGAATTTTCTGGCCTCCCCGGGGTAGCTTGAATGGAGCGGTGCCGACGCGTCCCGGACTCATGAAAACGCAGAAATGTGCCCCACCTGAGTCCAGAACCTCAAGCCCGGCGTAGTCAGGGAAAGCCACCCCCGTCAACAGCCCAGGCAATCGCATTCTAAACTTGATACACGGTGCAGCCCCCCGTCATTTCCGCGAAAGCGGGAATCCACCCCTCCCTGCACGAATCTGACTGTATCGGCACGGAACCCTCTGGATTCCCGCTTTCGCGGGAATGACGGGTCCTTTGCGGGAATGGCGGTTTGAACTTCAGCAGGTTTTGAGATAGTTACTTATGGGGCTCCATAAAATTAGAATGCGTTTGCCCCCCGTAAACAGTCCGGTGGGCCGTCAAGTATAATCACTGCCGCGATTATCGGCGCTACGCTGGCCGGAAATCCGGCAGGAGGGTTACCCATGAAGTCTACGGCGGATGTGGTGGTCATAGGCGGTGGAGTGATGGGATGCAGCATCATCTTCAACCTGGCCAAGCTGGGTATCACCAACACCGTTCTCCTCGAGAAGGACATACTGAACGCCGGCTCCACCGGGCGCAGCCAGTCCATCTGCCGCATGCACTACTCCAACCCGGTCACGGCAACCATGGCTTGGGAGAGCCTCAAGGTCTTCACCAACTTCGAGGAGATTGTTGGCGGACCGTCCGGCTTTACCGAGACTGGCTACCTTGTGGTGGTCAAGGAAGAGGACCGGCCCGGTCTCCAGCACAACTGCGCCATGCAGGTGGGCCTGGGCATCGATACGATGGTCGTAAATGAGGCCGACCTGCACGACATTGCTCCGATGGTGTCGGTTTCCGAAGACGAGGCCATGGGATGGGAACCCCAGTCGGGGTATGCAGACCCCTACCTCGTAACATCCTCCTACGCCAACGCAGCCAGGGAACTGGGCGCCGAGATTAACCTGGGTGTTCAGTCCACTGGCATAGAAGTTGAAGGAGGCAGGGTCAGCGCGGTGAACACCCCCCAGGGCCGAATCGAGACCCCGGCGGTGGTGATGGCGGCCGGGCCCTGGTCCAAGGCCGAGCTGGCCAGGGTGGGAGTGGATGTGCCCCTGGTTACCGTCCGGCACCAGGTGGCGTCGCTGGCCCGCCCCGTGGACCGCTTGCCCCTGCACCCAGCGGTCGGCGACATCGCACAGAACTTCTCCTTCCGTCCCGACGGTCCGCGCATGACCGTCATGGGGTTCGGTGAAGACGAAGAAGCCGATGTGGAGACCTACAACCAGCTGGCGGGAGTAGATGACATGGTCGCGGCAAAGGAGAAGCTGGTCCGCCGCATCCCCGCGATGTCCGACGCCTACTTCCGCGGCAGCTGGGCCGGCCTGTTCACCACCACGCCCGACTGGCATCCAATCCTGGACCGCGCTCCCGGAATCGATGGACTGTACTGCGCCGTGGGTTTCAGCGGGCACGGGTTCAAGTTGTCACCCATGATCGGTCAGACCGTGGCGGAGCTGGTGGCACAGGGGCATTCGACCAGCATCGACATCTCTCCACTGCGGTTCAGCCGTTTCGAGGAAGGGGATTTGATGGAGTCCAGCTACCGATACCGGGTCCTGGCCTGATCAAGGACTCTCGACCTTCCGGAACAAGGTGAGAATGCAGGCATGATCGCGCGCTGGGAGCCGAAGCGATGACTGGCGTAGCTCGCCGATTGGGAGTCCGCCTCGTGCCGCCAAGGCCGCAGACCCTGCGCTCCGTGTTCCTCGGCTTCTCCCGATTCCTCGGTGCCCTGGCGCTGGCCTCCCTCGTGCTGTGGGCCGGAAGGGACTACCGCCCCAGCGAGTCCGAGGTGGCCATCGCTTCCCACCGTTTCAACCTCCTGGCCTGGGAGGTGGGCAACGCCTTCGACAAGTGGTACCACGAACTCGTTGCCCTGCTCCCGTGGAACTCGCCCCTCCCCAGAGCCCAGCGAATTGCCCAGGCCGAGGAGTTCTTCCGCTTGGCCCAGGAGGAGCGGCGGCTGGAGAGCGAGTTGCTGACCCTCGATGCTTCGTCACCTGAAGCGCAGAGCATCCGCGACCGCATAGAGGAGACCCATGGGACTCACAACCGGATGCGTGCCGCCGTGGAGCAGACGGTCGAGAGGGAGGTCAGTTCCATACTGGTGGAGGAAGGATTCTCCTCGCGGATCGGGGCGATCCTACCGCCGGTGGACACGGTGCTCAGTCATTCACCGTCCCTGCTGGTCACCTCGCCTCGGGACCGCATTCTCAGGCTGGACAACATACTCCTCCAGCATGGCGTTCTGCCTGACGACAGGGAGCTGCTGGAGAGCATCACGCTGGAGGAGCGCGGCCTGTCCGCCATCGTGGTCGACACAGGTGGGATTGGTACTTTCCCCTCCGTGATTTCATCCGGGACCAGCCTGCACCACGCCCTGACCGTGGTGGCCCACGAATGGCTGCACAACTGGTTCTTCTTCCAGCCCTTGGGCCAGCATTTCTGGGACAACCCGGACATGATCGCCCTGAACGAGACGGCGGCCACCCTGGGCGGCTGGGAAATCGGCGACCGGGCCTACGAGGCGATGACCGGTATCAGGTTCGACCGCAAGCCTCCCGCGCCACCATCAGAGCGCGACCCCAGCGCATTCGACTTCAGCGACTACATGCGGGAAACCCGTCTGCATACGGAAAAACTGCTGGAGCAGGGAAGCATCGACGACGCTGAGAACTACATGGAGGAGCGCCGCCAGGGTCTACTGGAGCGGGGTTACCGGATTCGGAAGATCAACCAGGCCTACTTTGCCTTCTACGGCTCTTACGCCACCAGCGCCGCGTCAATCAGCCCCATCGAGGGCCAGTTGCGCGACCTGCGGGAGAGAAGCGAGACGCTGGGGGACTTCCTGAACACGATGGGCCAGTTCTCGACCTACCGGGAGTTTCTTGATTACCTGGAGCAATTGCCCTAAGGCAGCAAGGCACCAGAGTCGGACATGGCGGCTTCGCCACTATTTCTACTTGTGCTTCTCTATGTCGTTCACAACATCGGGAGGAAGGTCAACGCCCCGTTCCAACAGTCTTCTGATGATTTCCTCCACTCCTTCCTGTCGCCCCTCCTCACGCCCTTCCTGCCGTCCTTTCTCACGGCTTTCCTCTCGGATTCTGGTCATTTCTTTGCGGTGTTGCGCCAGTTGCGCCAATGCCCACAACATTCTGCCCGTTGCCTCCAAGACCAGGATGCCCGAACCGTAGATGACGCCTCCCAGCGGTACTATCTGCCCGGTCAATTCCAGTGAACTGCGGTCGCTCCACCATTGCCCGGATCCAAAAGCTGATACCAAAATCCAGGACACCAGCAGCGTACCCAGGGGCGAGATTACCAAGTGCACCTTGAGCCAGTTGTCCCGCAGCCACTCCACCACCCCAGTATAGCACCGGCATCCTTCGAGCCCTTATGGGCCTCTTGGGAGCCTAGCGGGCGCGGCTAGCATGGTCTACCGCAACACGCGCTCGTCGCCGTTGCGGCGCGTCACCTGATCCTGGTCCATCCGTTCCAGCAGGGGTAGGATGTACTTGCGGCTGGTGTTAAACAGCGTGCGCGCCTCGGCGACTGTGATGCTGCCATTGGCGCGAAGGTGCTCGACGATCCTGCCGGTCATTTCTTTGTAGGCGTTGGCGGTGAATACCACCGAGTCACCGACCCGCACCACCGTTCCCTGTTCCACCAGCGCTCCCAAGAGCTCGGCTTCGAGTGGCTCGTCGGTCGGAGGAGAGTAGGGCTCTCGCTCCAGCGACTGCAGGTATCTTGCCGCCTGCTGTTCCATCTGCGGTGTAAACTGCACCTCGTGTCCGGGAAGGCGTACCGTCTGACCGTCTTCGGTTACGAAGCCTTCCGCAGTCAGCCGCGCCAGCGCCCGCAGGTACACCGGCTGTGACAGTCCGAGGCGGCTGCGAACTTCCTGCGCCGGCGCCCCTTTGCGGAGGGGATACTGGTCGTGGTGGGCGCGGAGCACTGAAGCCAGCCTTCCCTTGACGGTGCCCCAGCCCAAGGCAGAGTAGACCACTGCGTCCCCATCCGTGGCCAGGTCGCCCAGAGCCACCAGGTCGCCCTCTTCCGCCAACTCCATTGCTCGTTGCAGGGCCTCATCCCTCGGCAGGTTGGCCCTTCGGGAGAGTTCGCCAAGGTCGCATGGCCCCCACTGCTCTGCCACGCTGACGATCACATCCTCGTCGGCCCCTTCGTCCAGCAGCATCAGCCGCTCTGACACATCGACGTCGAAACGGCGGTGCCGCCGTCGAGGGTTGGGATCAACGACCTGACCGCCGCCAAGGGTGCTTTCCGAAGAGCGGACGACGAAGTAGTCGCCCTTCACCAAAGGAAGAGGCTCCGAAAGAAGGAGTTGTACCCATCCCTCTGCACCGGCCTCGAGGCGCTCCGAGTCCAGCAGCCGCACCCGGGCGGGCGACTCGCTGGTGAAGAGGTGAAAGGTAACCCCTTCGTTGTGCTTCAGCGGGTGAGGGGCATCGTTGACCATCCGCAACCGGGCATCCAGTCGCCAGGCCGGCCTCAGCCAGCCCGGCGAAGTAAGGATCTCGCCGCGCTGTATGTCGTCGCGGGATATTCCGGACAGGTTGACCGCCAGCCGCACGCCGGGCTCTGCGCTGCTTACTCGGGTCTTGTGGCTTTGCAGCCCCCTGATCCTGGCCCGTTGGTGCGACCCTGCCAGCTCGATCTCCTGCCCCACGGCCAGCGCCCCGTCGATCAGGGTACCGGTCACCACTGTACCGAACCCCGAGATGGTAAAGCAGCGGTCGATGGGCAGACGAGGGCGTCCCAGGTCTCGCCGCATCTCGGTGTCGTCCAGGATGCCGTCGATCATTTCCTTCAGCTCGGCCATGCCCTCGCCGGTGTAAGCTGATACCCCCACCATGGGGCAGCCCTCGAACGAAGTCCCCTGCAGGGTGTCCTCGACCTCGGCCTTCACCAGCTCCACAAGCTCCTCGTCCACGAGGTCGGTCTTGGTGACTACAACCATGCCCCGGGTGACTCGCAAGATGTCCAGGATCGCGAGGTGCTCGCGGGTCTGGGGCATCACGCTCTCGTCGGCAGCGACGATCAGCAGGGCGAGGTCGATGCCGCCGACGCCTGCCAGCATGTTCTTGATGAACCGCTCGTGGCCCGGTACATCGACGATGCTGACTTCCCGGCCGCTGGGCAGCGTCATCCACGCAAAGCCCAGGTCCACGGTCATCTCCCGTTCCTTCTCCTCTGGGAGCCGGTCTGGGTCGATGTCCGTCAGCGCTTTCACCAGCGTGGACTTGCCGTGGTCTACATGCCCTGCAGTGCCGATTACATACATATCCGGTCCGCCTGATCCTTCCTGCCGTTGGCTCAATCGGGTGGTCGCAGCCTCGGGATGCACTTCCCTTCAGACTGCGGACCCCGGGCCGCACGGTGTGCCTAAATTAACACAATACGGTGAGGACGGGGACAGGCTGCTTACAGGAACCGGGTAAAGACCTGGTTTGCTATGAGGTAGGCCGATTCGTCGAGTCGGATGACACCCTGCTCACTCCGAAGCAGGCGCAACGCCAGGAGATCCTCGATCTCGGACCCGTACCGCAGGGACAAATCTTGTCCAACGACAGCGGAGGTCCTTCCCAGGTCCAGGCCGTCCAGCAGGCGGAGGCCCAGGAACATCGCCTCGGCGCATGAAGTGTCGGAGTCGATATGCTCCCAGCCCTCCACCGTATGCGCACTTCCGAGTTCGTCTTCTCCGAACTCGTCCCATCCTGTGCTGTCCTCCTGTGCCCAGCGCGACGCCCGGTCGGCGTACTCTCGGGGCGCGAGAGCCGTCCAGAACCGGTACTCCCCCAGCCGGGAGTGCGCCCCAGGTCCCACGCCGAGGTACGCCTCGTTCCGCCAGTAGATGAGGTTGTGTCGCGACTCCAGGCCCGGCTGCGACCAGTTCGAAATCTCGTAGTGATGGAATCCGGCATCCGCCAGAACCTGGCGGGCCGTCGCGTACATGTCGGCGGCTATATCGGGGTCCTGCTCCGGGATCTTCCCCTGCTTCGCCCAGAGGTGCATCGGCGTTCCCTCTTCCAGGGTAAGGGCGTACAGCGAAATGTGCTCAGGAGCCAGGTCCGCCAGCCTGGTGATTGTGTCCTCCCACTGGGCGAGGTCCTGGTGAGGCAGTCCGTACATCAGGTCCAGGTTGATGTTCCCGAAGCCCGCCTCCCGCGCCGTGCGGAATGCCTCGATGGCTCCGTCAGCGCTGTGGCGTCGCCCGAGGAGCTGTAGAAGGCTGTTGTCCAAGCTCTGGACCCCTATACTCAGCCGGTTTACGCCCTGGCGCAACAGGACCCGGCAGGCATCGCCTGTCAGGTCGCCGGGGTTGGCTTCGATGGTGACTTCAGCTTGCGGGTCCACCTCGAAAGCCTCGTCGGCGGCCGACAGGATTCCTGCTATATCGCCCTGGGGGAGATAGGATGGAGTGCCTCCGCCGAAGAACACCGTCCGCACTCGCGGGCGTCCCAGCGCCTTGCCCCACAGCCGCAGCTCCGAGGTGACCGACTCGAGGAACGCGCCCATCTGCGACTCGATGCCCTGGTAGGTGTTGAAGTCGCAGTACGGGCATTTGGTCTTGCAGAACGGCACATGAATGTACAGCCCCATACCCTCCGAGGGGACAATGTTTCTATCCGGACGGGACGGCGTCACGGAACCGGAAACGCCCAGGGGTTCAGAATTGGAAGGCATGATGACACGCACCGGGTCTGGGTGAAATAATGGTGAAAGCCATGAGGTGGGCGGTCACAGTTACCCAGGAAAGCCGAAGGGCCTACTTGTCGTCTATGACCCGGCCGGTACCGTCGACCACCTTGTCCGGGTCGCTTTCCTCGGGACGGTCCGACTTCGGAGCGACACCGTTGTGCTCGTCCACCACTTCCTTGGGAGACAGCTTGACCAGGAACAAAAGCGCCAGTGCAATGAATATGAGGTCGTCGAAACGCCCCAGGTATGGGATTCTGTCCCTGATCAGGTCGATTGGGGACAAGGTATAGAGGACCGCCAGCGGCAAAAGGAGACGCAGCACCAGCGGCACGCGCTTGTCGAAACTGAGCCTCCACACCAAACGCCCGAAGCGAATCAGGTGAGGCAACAACCGTGGGGCGAAGAACGGCAGTAACGGCACCGCTATCCGCATGAACATTGCGATTCCCTCCGCGTCTCGCCGCTGCGTTCAATTATAGGGCAACTTGTGGTAAGTTTGTACCGGCTTCGCCCGGGCCCGCCACGGAATCATTTTAAGCAGCGGATTGGAGCCTTTCCTCATGATCGACTACGCTTCCCTGCGGACTATTGACGATTTGCGAAACAGCGGATACGAGGTCCGCACGGTCCGAGAGGAGATACGAGGCAACCTGATCGAACGGATTCGGGCCGAGGAGCTGGTGTTCCCCGGGATTATCGGATTCGAGGAATCCGTGATTCCGCAACTCGAGAACGCCATCCTGGCCGGGCAGGATGTCATCCTGCTGGGAGAGCGTGGGCAGGCCAAGTCCCGGCTGATACGCGGTCTTGTGGCTTTGTTGGACGAGTATATTCCCAAGATCGCGGGCTGCGAAATTAACGATAACCCCTACAACCCCATCTGCCAAGCCTGCCGCAACCGGGTGGCGGAGGAAGGCGACTACACTCCCATCGAGTGGCTGCCGCGTGAAGAGCGCTACTCGGAAAAGTTGGCCACGCCCGACATCTCCATTGCCGACCTGATAGGTGAGATCGATCCCATCAAGGTGGCGGAGGGGCATTACCTGTCCGACGAGCTGGTCATCCACTACGGCCTGGTGCCCCGCACCAACCGCGGTATCTTCTGCATCAACGAACTGCCCGACCTGGCCGAGCGCATCCAGGTGGGCCTGTTCAACCTGATGGAAGAGCGTGATGTGCAGATCAAGGGCTACCGCATCCGCCTGCCCCTTGATGTCTATGTCGTGTCGACGGCCAACCCCGAGGACTACACCAACCGAGGTCGCATCGTTACTCCCCTCAAGGACCGATATGGCTCGCAGATTCACACCCACTACCCCCGTGACCCGCGGGACGAAATCGCCATCATGGAGCAGGAACGCAACCGCTTCCCCGACGAGGACCGGCTGGTTGTGCCCGACTACATGAAGCGCATTCTCGCCGAAATCACCGCCCAGGCCCGGCTCAGCAGCGAGATCAACCAGCGTTCGGGGGTGAGCGTCCGAGTCTCCATATCAAACTTCGAGACCGCGCTATCGAATTCCGTGCGACGCAGCATCATCAACGGAGAGGAATGGGCCTGCCCCCGTGTCAGCGACCTCCCCTACATAGTCGCGTCATTCGCCGGCAAGATCGAACTGGAGACCTTCGAGGAGGGTCGCGAGTCCCGGGTGACCGACGAACTCACCCGCCGTGCGGTGCTGCGCGTCTTCGGCAGCAGCTTCAGCCTCGAGGACCTGGAAGATGTGATAATGGCATTTGATCTTGGGGGTACCGCGCTGACCGGCAGCGACATGCCGGCGGCAAACTACCCGGCAATGGTGGCCTCGATCGACGGCATGAACGCTGCGGTCAACAGGCTGACCGAGGGCGACCAGCGGCCCGAAGTCGTCGCGGCAGCCGTGGAGTTCATCCTGGAGGGCCTGCACCTGAGCCGGCGCCTGAACTGCGACCGGTCAGGCGACGTTTACAGCTACTCTCGATGATGTGAGCCAACTCTAGGATGTCAAGGGAGCACAACCGCCCGTCCTCAGGAATCGAGGACGGGCGGTTCTTTTCTAAAGGCAACAGAAAGTGACTATCTCAAAACTGTAATGTCCTTGATCTCAACGGCCAGATACATCGTCTGGACCACTGGATTCCCGCTTTCGCGGGAATGACGGGTCCTTTGCGGGAATGATGGTTTGAACTTTAGCAGGTTTTGAGATGGTTACAAAGTGGTCAATGGGTTAGCCATAAGTTCCCTCCCCCTTGAGGGAGTGGGCCAGGGTGCAAGAGTAGTGGGGAGCGGCCGTCAGGAAACCAGCCGCAAGCGCTGGGCTGGTCTCTGAATCATGTGCCTCTCGCGCACAAAGACGGGAGGCTGCTGAGGTGCAAACGGGGGCTCCTCCGGCTAGGCGGTCAGGGCGAGCTTCAGTTGGCCGTGGCGGGGCCTTGCGCCATTGGCCCGCTTTGGTGGCTCCTGCGTCATTGCGAGCGTCAACTGTCCCCGTTTGGGCTTGGGTGCGGGATCCCGGTGGCGCCGGTCCAGTCCCCAGCGACGGCGCTCGCGGTCCACGATCGATAGGACGCTCTTGGTGTACTCCTCAGGCGCGTAGGTCTTGCGGTACATCTTGGCGTAGGCCTGCTCCAGGTGCGGGTAGGTCTCCTTAAGCATTGGCATGAACCATTCCTTCGATCCCGGCTTGAGGAACAGCACGTTTGAGCCTAGGAACTGGGCTCCGTGATCGTGGGCCGCCTCCGCCACGGCGGCGATGTTCTCCTCGTGGTCGCTGATTCCTGGCAAGAGCGGCGCCATCATGACGCCCGCATTGACCCCGTTCTCGACCAGGTGCTTCATGGCTTCCAGCCGTGCCAGCGGACGGGGCGCACCTGGTTCGGTCAGCTTCCAGACCTCGTCGTCCACCGTTCCGACGCTGAAGTTCACGCTTACCTCCGCCACTTCACTGAGTTGTTTCAGCAGGTCCACATCCCGCTGGACCAGCACTCCTTTTGTGGTTATCGATGCTGGATTCGAGAAGTCCAGCAGCACCTGCAGCACCCCGCGGGTCAGCTGGTACTCCGCTTCGGCGGGCTCATAGGGATCGGACGCGGTGCCGATTGCGATGGACTCTCCCCGCCAACTGGGCCGCTTCAGCTCCTTGCGCAGCACCTGCGGCGCATTGACCTTGGCGAACACCCGCTGCTCGAAGTCCCGACCGGCGTCCATGCCCCAGAACTCGTGGGTTGGCCTGGCATAGCAGTACCGGCAGGCGTGTCGGCACCCCCGGTAGGGGTTGAGCGTCCAACGGAACGGGAAGAACGGCACATCCAGCCGGTTGAGCAAAGTCTTGCAGTGAATCTCCGTCACCTGTGCGCCAGCCATTACTTACCTCAACGAAACTGTGTTCGGATGTTATGTTCTAATACTAATCGACATAAGCAAGCCTGTCAAGCCGTGGCTGTCAGAGATCAGGACGATCGCGTCTTAACTATTCTGCGACGTTCACCCCGTCACTAGCGCCTCACACCCGTCATTTCCGATTCGTACCCGTCATTTCCGCGAAAGCGGGAATCCACATGGAGGGTTCCGTCGTTCGTGCTGGGCGCTATTGGTCTTCTGGATTCCCGCTTTCGCGGGAATGACGGACTGCCATGGATACCATTCAGTCAAGACGCGATTGCCCCCTGACAGAGACCAGGACGATTGCCAAATTGGTTCGCTCTCAATTTTGTCTGAATCAGGATTCACTGGATTAAAAGATGAGCAGGATCGGGGGCATCAGCGAAATCCCGGAATCAGACGAATCGCATTTCAAACACGAAGATTGCAATGTCTCTTTCAACCCGGTCATGTTCAGGACATTGCTACCGGAACTGGCCGGGCGCCAATGTGCCGGGGCGTGTACAGTAGTGTGGCAAGAAGCAATCCGTTCGGGGAGGCGTTTCCTCGAACGGATTGATGGAAGGTCGGCAGACGATTGATCGTGCGGCCGTCCGGGGAGGAATCTGGCTGCCCGCAAAGGGGAACCGGCGTCCCTGGGAGGACGCCGGTCGTATTGCTATCGGAAAACGGTCAGCGCTCGTTCTCGCTGGCCCGCCCGGGTGGGAGCCATCTGCATGCTGACGCCGGCTCCCTTGACCAGGAACTCCACCTGCTCGGCGATGTTGGTGGCGCGGTCAGCTATGCGTTCCAGGTCGTGGGCGACCCACAGCAGGTAGGTGGCCCGCTGCACCGTCTCCGGGTCGTTGATCATGTACTCCAGCAGGTCGTGGTAAACCTGGTCGTACAGGTCGTCCACCTCGTCGTCGGCGTCGCACACCGCCTGGGCCTTCTCGGTATCCCGTGTCAGCAGCGCGTCAATGCTATCGGCCAGCATGTCCGTCGCCTTCTGGGCCATGAGCGGGATGTCGATCAGAGGCTTGAGGGTCGGCTCTTCGCCCATCGACAGACTGATCTTGCCGATGCCCTCGGCGTAGTCGCCTATGCGCTCCAGTTCCACCCCTATGTGCAGCAGGGCGATGATGGCCCTGAGGTCGCGAGCGACCGGCTGCTGGGTGGCAATGAGGTCGATGCAGCGGGCTTCGATCTCTGCCTGCTTGTCGTCGACATAGTCATCGTCGTCGATGACCTGCCGGGAGGCCACCAGGTCCCGCGCCTTCAATGCTTCGACGGAGCGCTGTATGGTCTCGCCGACGAAATGGGCGAGCCCCTCCACCTCCGCTTCCAGACCAACCAACTTGAGGTCGAATTCTTCCCTGCGATTGGGTGCGGGCATGGCTATCCTCCCCGGCACTAATGCCGGTAACCCGCCCACTACAATCGGCTAAACCCGAGTCCAGAAGGGGGGTCGCTGGCGCTGCGCCTCCAACAAAGTCTCGTCCAGAAGGTCGAGTTTTGCTCCCGGAGAGGGAACAGAAGGCAGAGTATATCCAATTGACTCGAACACTGTCAAGTTTGTGTAATATCCATTATATGTTTGCAGAATGATTTGCTCGAAGAAGTCGGCGTGTGAATTCTCAACCGCACGAAGCGTCGCGTCCTTGGCTTCGTCCGACAGCTTCGCAAAGCCATCGGGCCCGCTCTCGGCGGCTGCGATTTCGATGGCTGCCAGCCCCTGCACGAATATGCGGGTCAGGCCCGGCTCTCCCACGGCCACTGATTCCACGAAATCGCCGATGCCCAGCGATCCGGCCCCAGGCCGGCCTTCCTGCGGGGGAATCAGCCGGTCCAGAACGGCGTCAAGCAACTCACGCTGCTCTGGGGAAAACACCTGTCGGGATGTGCTCATGCTCAGATTTCCTTAAATAATTCTCTCCCCCTCAGGGGGCAGGGTGGGGGTGTGCCCTTGTCCTAGCGTGGAATCACCGGCAGCGTCACATGCGAGGGGTAGTCCGCCGTGTGCACCACCGTCTGCAGCGCCGTCTCGAGCTGCGCATCCACTCCGATCGCGGCGCCGGTGTTGGGATTGCGGTCGAACCTCGGGAAGTTGCTGCTGGAGATCTCGAGCCTGACCCGGTGGCCGGCGAACAGCACATGGCTGGTCGACCACAGGTCGATCTCGTACTTGTAGATGCGACCAGGCCGGATCATGGACGGTTCAGCCACCGAGGTGCGGAATCTCGCGCGCACGATTCCGTCCTGCAGGTTGTGGGCATAGCCGTCGGGACGGACATCGACCAGCTTTGCGGTGAAGTCGGTGTCGGTTGCAGTGCTGGCCGCAAAGAGCGTTACGGTTATGGGACCGGTGAGCTCCATGTCCCGCTCTAGCGCCTCCGAGGTGTATACCAGCACGTCCTCGCGGCGCTCCACCTCCCGCTGGTCGGCGACTCCCTGCGGGATAATCAGCGTGGAGCCGCCCCGCGTCGGCACCGGGTCCGCAGGGTCGTAAGAGTAGACGTCGAAGGGCTCCTCTGCGGGCGGATTGGTGGACAGAGTGCCGTCGCCATCCAGCGTGTTCGCGGAGCCGCCGGAGTGCAGGTACCACTTGGTGTAGTGGGTGCGGGCCAGCGGCCAGTCGCTCTCGGCCCGCCAGCGGTTCTCGCCCATCACGAAGATGCTCACCGGCGGCTCGTCCAACAGCCCTGTCTCTATGTCCTTCAGCCAGTAGTCGAACCAGCGGAGCAGGTGCTCGTGCAGCTCGATGCGCGCTTCGGGCCCGAAGTCGATGTCTCCGGTGTCGCCAGAGGTGGGAGCCGTGTACGGCCGTATGTGCGCCCAGGGTCCCACCAGCAGCCGCTGACTCCGCCGGGCCTCGGCCGTGGCGGCCCGGTCCCGCAACGCCTGGTAGCCGTTCAGGGCCCCCTCAAGGAAGATGTCGTACCACGAGCTCACATGGAACATCGGCAGCGAAATCTTGTCGGCCTGCCGCATCAGGTTGATCTTCGACCAGTACGGGCCGTCGTTCTCTTCGTCGAAGTACTCGTGGAAGTAGGGAGCCGTTTCCTTCAGCCGGTCGATCCAGTCCCGCAGCGGCAGGTGGCGGAACCAGGAATCCGTCAGCGGTTGGGCAAAATTGTCAGGCGGCAGGACATATTCGTCCATCTGGGCCAGCAGGTCTTCGCGGCCCGCCCGCACCAAGGTGTTCCGGCCCTTGTGGATGGCGTAAGGCACCATCCAGCCCCACTCCATCGCGCCGCCGGTGTGATACACCCAGCTCTGGTGAAAGTCCGCCGACGCCGAGACCGGAGCCATGCAGGCCAGGTGCGGAGGGCGCGGGCCGGCCGCCAGCGTGTACTGCGTCGCCCCCAGGTACGACTGCCCGGTGGTGGCCACCCGGCCGTTGCACCAGGGCTGGCGGGCGGCCCACTCCACAGTGTCGTAGCCGTCCTGGCCCTCCTGGAAAAGCGGGTCGTAGTAGTCGCCCTCGGAGTCGAAGCGGGCCCGGCAGTCCTGGCTGACCACCACATAGCCCCGCTGGGGGAAGAACCAGATGGAATGCTCCTGGTTGTCGGCGTAGCCGTCCTTGCCGTACGGCCCTCGCGTCACCAGAGCCGGAAAGCGCCCAGGCGAGTCGGGACGGTAGATGTCGGTGGCCAGACCCACGCCGTCGCGCATCGGCACCATGACATTGCGCTCGCGGATGACCCTGTACTGCTCTTCCTGCGCCATTTCAGGCCCCCTTTTCGTAGCGGCCCTAGTCTAGCACAACGGCCAGCGATGCCCTAAGCGCCGGGGATCAATCCCGGTAGACAATAGAGTCCTTTCAGAATAACGACGCAACGACCCTGTTTGTGGTAGCCCGAAGATACTATTCTGCTGTGGGTTTGGGTTGCTGATTGCGGACGTGGAGCTGGGTACCCAACCGTGAGTTCAGCGGTATCAGCGAGTCGCGCTGACACTCGGGGCAAATCAGTGTAGTGTGATTCCTCCGGCGAGAGTCTGCGCCGAACTTGTAACCGCACCACCCCGTGGCTCCGATGAGTGCCACTGACCCAATTAGTACCAGGGCGAGTGTCCACCAAGGGAACGCAACCGCCGCGATGATGCTGACTAAACCGGCGGCCAGCCCGAAGAAACCGCCGAATATGGACGCCCAACCCAGCGCGTGGCCTCGGATGGCTTGCCGGTTTGCCTCCTCGGATTCAGAGGCAGCCTCCCCTTCGTAGTTGCACCGAACGCAAATTAGCTCGCCTTCGGCATCTCCGAACATCGACTTTTCGCGCTCGGTGTAGTCGTAACTGTGCGGTATGTTCATCATGGCGGCCCTAGTCTAGCGCAACGGCCAACGACGCCCTAGCGGCGCTGGTCCCGGTAGTTGGGGGCGTCGATGGGGACCCAGTCCACGGTCATTCCGTCCACCAGACGGGACGCTATGCGAGGCTTGGCCTCCTCCAACTCCTCCATTGTCGAGGCAGTGGTGATGACCGTGGCAAGCCTGGCTTCGTGACGGTGCACGACTATCTGGTACAGCTTCTCCTCGGCCCACGCCGTGCTGTTCTCCGCGCCCAGGTCGTCCAGGATCAGCAGGGGGACGTTCAGCACCTGTTCGAACAGCTCGTCGAATCCCACCGGGCTATCCGGGCTGTAGGTCATGCGCAGGTGGTCCAGTAGCGTGGGAACGAAGGCAAAGAACACCTGGCGGCCCTGCCGGAGACTCTCGCTGGCAATGGCCACGGCCAGGTGAGTCTTTCCTGAGCCCCGGTTGCCCGTAAAGAGCAGCCATCCCTCCGGGAAGCTGGCGAATGTCTCCGCCGAACTGAGTGCGCGAGCCAGCCCTTCCTGGTCCCTCTTGCTCGCCCTCATGCCTCCGGTCGTGGCGAAGGAGTCAAATGTCATTCGGGACAGCATTTCAGGCCGCACCTCGCCGATGCCCAGGGCCAGGCGGCTGTTGAAGTGCCCGAGCTGCAGCACGGTCGACCGCCCGTCGTTGGCCTCCAGGCGGGTGCGCAACGACTCGTTCAGCTTCGCCAGGGGCCCGCGCACGGTCACGACGGTGGGCAGCGAGTTGTTGTACCGGTGGTTGATGACCTGAAACAGCTTTTCCTGCGCCCACGAAGTAGAGCTGTGGGCGCCAAGGTCGTCCAGCACGAGCACCGGCACATTCCGGACCTGCTCGAAGAGGTCGTCATAGGCAATTTCGCTACTCGGAGAATAGGCCGCTCTCAGGTGGTCCAGCAGGTCGGCCACCACGATAAAGAAGGCGGTCTGCTGCCGCTCGATGCACCGGTTGGCGACGGCTGCCGCCAGATGTGTCTTGCCGCTGCCGGAAGGCCCGGTTAGCACCAGCCAGCCCTCCGGGTTTTCTGCGAAGGACGCTGCCTGGGCCAGCGAATCGGCGAACATCTGCCGTGCGGCAACATCGCCGAGCGGCCCCTCCGGCCGGGTTGCCGCGAATGTAAGGCGCGACAGGGACCCAAGGTTGCTGAAGCGCCTCAGCGACTCCATCCGGGACGGCAGCGAATCATCGGTCTCCCGGCACTGGCAGGGGACGGCCCGCCCGAAGTCCGGGTGCCCGACATGGACGCGGTAGGTCACCCAGCCGCTGCCGTGGCAGTGGGGGCAGTCGTCAGCGCGTTCTGGTTCGGGGGGCGGGACGACCCCGCCGCCGTTCGAAGTCTTGGCTATACTTCGATCGCTGATTCTGCGAAGTATTTCGCCCAGGCTTTCCATCGTCATTGCTGCCGCCCCTCCATTCACCCTTGCCTTCCGACCCCCACCGGGCCAGGATGGCGGAGATGTAGTTCCAGCTGCGCTTGTTCTCCAGTGCCGCGATTTCGAAGGCCTCCCGGATCCATCCCGGCGGGTACCTGTCCTCCGCCTCTTTCAGCCTTTCCGCCACTATGGGCGTCAGGGTGCCTATGGTGTCCTCGTACAGCGCATAGATATTGGGACGCTCTCGCGGCCTCGACGGCGGCTCGCTGGCGCCGGGCTCCGCTTCCGGAACTGGACCGCCTTCCTTGACCCTGGCCAGTGTTCGGCGGCCGGCGTCGTTGTTCAGCACGAACACCGCCTCTTCGGGGTTGCTGCCATGGACCAGCAGCGTTCCCCGTCTCACCGCCTGGCGCAGGCCCCGCCTGATCTGCTCTTCGGGCGGCGCGGCTTTATCGTCCGAAGCGAGGCCTCGCAGAAGCACGGCGTCGGTCACAAACTCCTGCAGCGATATGACGCGGATGCCCTGCCGCTTGTGGTGCAGGTGCCACATGCAACGCAGGGTAACCTTCAGCTCGGCCAGGTCCTGGATGTCCTCCAGCAGTGAGCCGAACAGAGGGTCGGGCACGGGGGTATAGAGCGTGTCGCGCGGAAAACCGGTGAATGACATGGACATTCCACCCGGTCAAGAAATTGCCTCTTTCTCTTTCCCTTCCAGTTGAAGGGGTCAGGTTAGAGGCGTTCGTCCTGTTACTCTTCCCAGAATGCGGGGACGCGGGCGAAGGAGTCGAACCGCACCAGGTTGTCGCGGAACTCCAACTGGAAGTTGCCCGTGCGTCCGTTGCGGTGCTTGGCAACTATGATGTCGGCAATATTCTTCGGGTATGGCTGCCCGGGACGCTGCTGCTCCCATTCTTCTTCGGTGACATAGATGTCCTCGCGGTGGATGAACATCACCACATCGGCGTCCTGCTCGATGCTGCCGCTGTCACGCAGGTCCGAGAGCAACGGCCGGTGGCTGGGCCGGTTTTCCACCATACGGCTCAGCTGTGAGCAGGCGATCAGCGCTACATTCAGGTCCCGGGCAACGGCCTTGAGAGATCGCGATATCTCGCTGATCTCCTGCACCCGGTTGGCGCTGTAGCTGCGGCCCTGTCCCTGTACCAGTTGCAGGTAGTCGACCACCAGCAGGTCGAGGCCCTGCTCCATGGATAGGCGGCGGGCCTTGCTGCGCATCTCCACCATGCTCTGGAAAGGTGTATCGTCGATGTACACCGGCAGGTCGGAGAGCTGACCGATGACGTCGATGATGCGCTGTTCCTGGGCATCGGTGTAGAGCCCGAACCGCAGCAGGTGCGAGTCGATCTCAGCCTCCGACGACAGGATGCGCATTGCCAGCTGTTCCCGGCTCATCTCCAGGCTGAAGAAACCGGCGGTAGATCCGTTTTTGGCAGCGTTCAAGCAGATGTTCAGGGCCAACGTGCTCTTGCCCAGGGAAGGTCGCGCTCCGAGTATCACAAGATCCGACCGCTGCATGCCGCCCAGCAACTCATCCAGTTCGCCATAGCCCGAGGTTACCGGACCTGTCGAATCGGACAGCGGGTCGATCACCCCGGCCCGGTCCTGCAGGTACTGGTCGTAGATCTGCCGCAGCGGAACGAACCCGCGGGTCTGCGTACCGCCGCGCACCGCGAACAACGCGTCCTCCGCCTGCCGCAGCGTCGATTCGACGTCGTCCGTGTCGTTGTAGCCCAGCTCCGATATGCGGGCCGCTGCCGAGATCAGCTTGCGCATCGTGGAGGTGCGCTGGACGTTCTCGGCGTAGTCCTCCGCGTGGGCAGAGGTGGGGGTGATTGCCACCAGGTGGGACAGATAGGCCATGCCGCCCACCGTGTCCAGGTGTTCCGTCCGGGCCAGCTCGCCCGCCATCGTGGTCTGGTCGATGGCCTGGTCCCGCAGGAACAGAGCCATGGCCGCGTCGTAGCACAGCTGGTTGCGTTCCCGGTAGAAGTCCGCCCCCTGCAGCACGGGAGCGAGCCGCGAGAAGCATTCGCCGTCGAGCAAGAGCGACCCTATCACCGCCTCTTCCGCTTCGATGTCATGCGGAAGCAGTTTTTCCGCATAGAGGGTCACGGCTACTCTTCGGCCTCGGCGGTTACATGAATGGTCGCTGTGATCTCGGTGGAGAAGCGCAGAGTTATGTCATACTCGCCCGGCTCCCGGATTGGCTCCGGAACATCTATCCAGCGCCTTTCGATCTCGCGGCCGGTCACCTCGGCCAGGGCCATGGAAATGTGGGTGCTGGTGATCGCGCCGTAGTACCGGCCCGTGGGCGTGACCCTGGCCTGCACGGAGATCTCCGTTTCGTCCAGGGCCTCCCTGATCTCCTCAAGGACCTGCGTCTCGCGCATCCGGACCTGGTCGCCGGCCGACTTGATCTTGTGCAGACGCTTCAGTATCTCCGGGGTGGCCATCACGGCCAAGCTCTGGGGCAGCAGGTAATTGCGCGCGTAGCCGTCCGGCACATTCCGGACCTCTCCGGCCCGGGCTTTGTTTGGTACATCCTGGGTGAAAACTACTTCCATGGGAATCACATCCGTGGTAATGAATAAGGGTTTGTTGACCGAGTTTGTTGCCCAATTATAGGCTGTCGGACTTCAGGGTGAAAGCGGAGGCTGTCAGATATTTTCCATCACCGCCGCGCCTGACATGTGGAAACCGTGGATAGGTGGATAAACTCGGCTGCGGATGCGCCCAGCGTTCGGCCTTATCAACCAGGGCCCTCTGCTACAATTGGCTTGATCCAAGCGTAATCCTTGAGGTGCAGACACGGAGCCGGCCATGACCACGACCGAGTACCGAACCGGAATGCGGATGTCCATCGACGAGTTCCTCGCCCTCGATGAGACCGACGGCAAATGGGAGCTCGACGATGGAGTGCTATACATCATGTCTTCCGGTACTCGCGATCACCAATTTCTGGGTTTAGAATTTTGCAGGCGCATCCTCGACTATGTTGACAGTTTCGACCAGCCGCCTGCGCACATCTACCACGAAATGACAACCATCCTCTCAAGGGAATTGCAGCGCGCACCTGAGCCGGACATAGTTATCGTACGCGAAGGACGTCCGGGAGTTCTGGAAGGCAGATGGGTTGAAGGTGCTCCCGACATTGTCGTCGAGATTCTGTCCACCGACCGCAACCGTGACCTGGTGCGCAAGCGGCAGATATACGCCGAGGCTGGCGTGCTGGAGTACTGGCCCGTGGACCCGCGCAACGATACTGTAACTCAGCTGGAATTGCGGGAGGGCGAGTATGTCGAGCGGGCCGTGCTGGGAGACGACGACATACTGACCACTCCGCTGCTGCCCGGCCTGTCAATCCCCCTGGCCGAGATTTTCCGCCACCGCCGCCGGCCCGAACGGGACGAGTAAGGCGCGCCTATGAGCTTCATCGAAGGCGTCGAGGAGCGGGCCCTTCCCATCCGACAGGCCATTCTGCAGCACCCCTTCGTGCGGGGCATTGGCGCCGGGGACCTGGATGTCGAGCGGTTCAAGTACTACATCGTTCAGGACTATGTGTACCTGATCGACTACGCCCGTGCACTCGCCCTGGGCGCCGCCCGCGCCCCCGAACTCGAGGTGATGTCGTGGTTCGCGGGGCTCCTGGATGAGACGCTCAACACCGAGATGGAGCTCCACCGCGGCTATTGTGCCCAGTTCGGCATCACACGAGAGGAACTGGAGGCGACCACGCCAGCGCCGACCACCGTGGCCTACACCAGCTATCTCATCCGTGTCGCCTCACAGGGCAGCTTCGGTGAGCTGGCGGCCTCTCTCCTCCCGTGCCAGTGGGGGTACTGGGAAATTGGTGAGCATCTAGACCGCCAGGGTCCGCCTACACATGCGCCCCTGTACGCCGAGTGGGTAGGCATGTACTCGTCTCACGAGTTTCGGGACCTCGCTCTTCACTTGCGGTCGCTCACCGATGCCATCGGCAGTGCCGCCTCGCCGGCCGAACGGGCGGCCATGGAGACGGCCTACATCACCAGCCTTCGCCTGGAGCACCAGTTCTGGGACATGGCTTGGAACCTGGAGGCATGGCCGGCATAGAAGACTGACGCTACCCCTTGACCGCCTTGAATACCCAGACGGGGAACGAGAACAGGAAGTCCCCGTCCTCCTCCGGCTCACCCACCTGGAACGCCTCCTTCAGCTCCGGCGTTGCCTCCTGGAACTCCCGGCGCAGGGCCTGGGCCTCATCTTGCGGCACCTTTGTCCGCATCACCCAGTCGTTGAACCACAGGTAGACCCGCTCGTCTTCGCTCCCCACGACTTCCAGGCCGCGATCCACGAGCATCTGCCGTATCACCGAGATCTTCCGGTCCTCGACATGGCTGAAGTCCCGTCGCAGTTCCACGTCGTTCTGCCAGTCAGCCAAGGCGTCGTCCTCCGGCGCGACGGTGTCGGCCATCACCAGTGAGCCACCGGGCCTCAGCGTCCGTGCGGACTCGTTCAGGAACGCCTCGAAGTCTCGGAAGTGGTGCCCGGCCTTGCGGCAGGTGATCAGGTCCAGGCTGCCATCGGCGAAGGGCAGCGACTCTGCGGCATTCTGCGCGAGCCCCACGTTCCCCAGGCCCCGCTCGCCGCTGATTCGTTTGGTCTGTCGCAGCATGGGCTGGGTTATGTCGCTGGCAACCACCCTCTCCGACACCTCCGCCATGGCGAAGGCGGTGAATCCTGCCCCCGTGCCGATGTCTACGGTCCAGCGATAGGGCGTGCCGCCCCTGTCTCCCCGAGCCCTCTCATCTTCACCCTGAGCCTGTCGAAGGGCGGGATCGGTGAGCTTTTGCACTGATTCCAGGCTGTCGTCGCTGATGTGCACCTTGCTTTGGGCGTACACACCGGCCTGGGGGCCGAACATCTGCTGTGCAAGCGTACCGGCGGATTGTTCCTGGTTCTGAGTCATCGGTACTCCATAAGAGAGGGGCAGGCTCAGCGCCTGCCCCTTGGATTCTGTAGCCCAGCGATGAATCGCCGGGCAACCGCGGAACTAGACCAGCACCGGCTCTTCGTTCTTCTGGTAGACCTGGAAGCGGTGCCGGGTGGTGTCGGCGATGACGACCCGCCCGCTGTCGTCCACCTTCACTGCCACGGGGGCCCAGAGGACCTTCTCGGGGGTGAAGTCGCGGACGCCGTTGCGCTGGCGGATCATGTCCGGGTTGGACTCGATCTTCTGCTCGCCCAGCTTGGACAGGGCGGCGTCGCCGGTGAACTCGGTGATGAACCGGCCTTCGGAGGTCAGTACCTGTACCCTGTTGTTCAGCCAGTCGGCCACATAGACGTCGCCGTCCTTGTCCACGCACACGCCGGTCGGGCGGTTGAAGAGCCCTACTGGCTGGCTCACCAGGCGGATGCCGCCGTGTTCGCGGGCGATGGAGGCGTCGCCGCCGGTGCCCGGCTGCCCGTAGCTGGCCAGCCACTTTCCGTCGTTGGTGAATGACTGGATGCGGTCGTTGCGCCAGTCGGCAACGAAGATGTTGCCTTCCGCGTCCAGGCAGATGCCCCAGGGAGTGTTCAGCTCGCCCGGGCCGGTGCCGAAGCTACCGAACTGGGAGATGTACTTTCCGTCCAGGGTGAACTTCTGCACTCTGTTATTGCGGCTGTCGACCACATACAGGATGTCGTCGCGGATGGTCAGGCCCGCCGGGCGGTCCAGCTCTCCGTCGCCGGAGCCATGGGTGCCCCAGTGGCCGACATAGTTGCCGTCCTTGTCGAAGACGGTGATGCGATGCAGGTATTCGTCAGAGACGTAGACATTGGTATCGCTGTCGAGGGCGATGGACATGGGCCACATGAACTGCCCGGGGCCCTCGCCATAGCCGCCGAACTCGGTCACATAATGTTCGGTGCCGTCTTCGTCCAGGGTGAAGAGGTTGATGCGGGTGCCGTCTGCACGGGACTCGTACGACCGGTTGACGACATATATCGAGTCGTCCGGACCGAATGCGAAGTCCATCGGGTTGCGGAACCCGGTGCCCTGGAACTCGGATCGACCGGCCACCCACTTATAGGTGTAGGTCCGGTCGTTGATGCCGAGAAATACACTTGCCACGACTTGCCTCCTAAAGTTGTTGCTGTTGCGGGGATCCGCCTGGCCTGCGGACGGCAGATGCGCCGCGCCTTGGATCTATGTCTTAGACCTCAGCGATATTGGTTATGACACGCTGGGCGACTGAGCTGACCAGTGAGGTGATGGCGTTCAACACCCATTCCACCAGTGCGCTGACCAGGTTCCGGCCAGTGTCCACAATCGAGGTTATCACCGACCTGAGAGCGGTCACTCCGGACCGGATCAGTTCCAGGATAAACTGGAGGACCCCGCGCCCTTCATCTTGAACAGAGTCTTGGGCTGCGCCGTTTCCTTCAACCATATCGGTACTCTCTTTTTTCGGCCGGAACGCGGACCTCCAGTTGGCCGCGCTCCGGCGCCTTTTCTTCGCCAGGGCTGTACGCCGGGACCAAGGACGGTCGATGACCTAGATGAAGTCGTGCTTCTCCCAGGTGCTGCCGATGATCTCCTTGGAGTCCAGACCCATCCAGTTCTCCAGCAGGGTGGCGTAGGTGGACCGGAAGTCGTTGTTGTGCAGCAGGTTGCCGCCGTCTTCCAGGTCACCGGGCTCGAGGGACGGGTACTCGCCGTACAGGCCGCCCTTGACCTGCTCGCCGATGACAAAGGCCACGCCGCCGGTGCCGTGGTCGGTGCCGGAGCCGTTATCCATGGCGCGGCGGCCGAACTCGGAGTAGAGCAGCGTTACGACATTGTCGCCGATGTTGTGGTGGCGCATGTCCGCCATGAAGGAGTCAACATTGCGGGCCACATCGTTCAGCAGGTTCGACTGGCCGACAGCCTGGTTGGCGTGGGTGTCGAAAATGTTGTAGGGGGCCGTGGTGAAGAACACGCGGGTTCCCAGGTTGGCGTTGTGCACCTGGACCATGTCGCGCATGTACCCGCCGATGTTGCCCAGCAGGTACTCTTGCTCCCCGCGGTACATGCCGGGGGCGGTGGCCAGGATGTCGGCGCCCATCATGGCTTCGACGCCGGTGCTGCGGATGAAGTCCTCAACCGCGCCGCGGCCGATGGCTGGCCCGTACATGCGGCCGAAGAGGTCCAGCGCCTCGTCGCGCTGTTCTTCCCGCTCCATCTCGGTGAGCAGGCCGTAGCTGTTCAGGTCGCCTACAGAGGCTATGGGCACGCCTTCCATTGCCAGTGCGCGCGGCAGGCCGCGGCCGAAGTTGACGCCGGTCAGAACGTTTTCCTTGTTGGGGTCAAGCTGCTTGACCACGCGGCCCAGCCAGCCTTCGACGCCGAGGATTTCCGGCTCGCAGGTGGCCCAGATGTCCATCGAGCGGAAGTGGGAGAGGCTGCCGTTCGGGTAGCCGATGCCCTGGATGATGGCCAGCTTGCCCTCGTCCCAGTACTTCTTCAGGGGAGCCATGGACGGGTGAAGGCCCAGGGTGTCGGTCAGAGGAACGATCATCTCTTCGGGAATGCCCAGGGTCGCGCGGTAGTCCCGGTAGCGGGGGTTGCTGTACGGGATCACCGTGTTCATCCCGTCGTTGCCGCCGGACAGGGAAACTACAGCCAGGACCGGATCCTTGCTGGTGGATACCATCGCTATTCCTCCGTTTTAGTCGTTTGTATTCTCAGGTCTGCGAGGGTTCGAAGAGTGGACCAGGCATTTCAGGGTCCACTCTCCGTCCCTGTATCGGCGGTCTAGCCGAACTGGAATTCCGAGGTGGTGGCGATCATCTGGAAGGTCTCACCCACGCGGCGGGTGAAGTCCGCCCTCTCGTCGTCGCTGCCGTGCCGCAGGTCTCCGCCGAGGGACACATGGCCCACCAGCTCGTTGCGGGTCTCGTCGGATATGGTCAGCGGGCCAACCAGGTCCAGGCAGCCGTCGACCAGCTGCTCGGCGCTCAGCGTCTCGCCCTGGCCCATCAGACGGCCAACCATCGACTGGACGCCGGGCAGGCTGGTGTCGCCAAGGATCTTGGAAGCGAAGTTGATGCGGTCGATGAGGGAGCCGCTGTTGATCCACTCGCGGCCCATGTGCCAGCCCTCGACCGTCGGCGGGTTCAGCAGGTCCATGCCCATGTACTTCGGCTCCATCGCGACGAAGAACAGGCCGGGCTTGGGCTCGGTGTGGTCCTGGGCCATGCGCATGGTGCCTATCACCACATCGGCCGGGCTCTTTACCTTCGCGTAGCGGACCGCCTCGCCCTTGAAGAAGTCGCTGGTGAACAGCACCCGAAGCATTGGCTCGATCTCGTAGCCGGAGTCGAAGTAGGCCTGCTCCAGCTTCTTGATCGCGTCTATGTCCCGAGGTTCGCTCAGGCGCCACGCGGGAACGGGCGGCTCGTCGGCCACGAAGAAGTCGTACAGCTTGCGTGCCACGAACCGGGCGGCGGCCGGCTGCTTGCAGATGATGTCAACGACATCGTCGCCGTTCCAGTTGCCGGTCTCACCCAGGAAGGTCTTTTCCGTGTAGTCGTGGTCGGCCGGGTCGAACCGGAACTCGAAGGGAGTCCGCCCATACGGGAAGACCGGGATCGTCGGGGCCAGGTTCCAGCCGGTGAAAGCGCGGGCGCAGGCCTTGACGTCGTCCTCGCTGTAGTTGAACTCCTGGTCCATGCCGACGCCCAGGGAGAACAGCTCCAGGAGCTCACGGCCATAGTTCTCGTTGACCGCGGTCTTGTGGCTCTCGATGTTGTCCAGGTAGTACAGCATCGCCGGGTCCCTGGATAGCCACATCAGCAGTTCCTTGAAGTTGCCCATGCCCTTCTCGCGGAAGGCATCGTACTGCATGGAGGTGGTCCGGGCATTGTCCACCTTGTTGTCGCCAGCGCAGAGGATGGTGTGCCAGAACAGCGCCATCTTTTCCTTGAGCTGGTGCTTGTTGTTGATCATCCGGTAGACGATCTCGGTCTGACCCGTCTCGATAGCGGCCTTGTCGAAATACGACGGATAGGCGCGATACATCAGGTCTTCATCTATTCCCGGGTCATCGGTGGGGTTGAGCAGCTCCTCGACGACCGAGTCATAACCCTGCGCTGCCCTCGCCTCAATCTCATCACGGCTGGCGCCAAAACCGGCCCGCCGCAGCAAGTGGGCCATTAAGGCAATGTCTTCCTGGGATACTGCGTTCTGCGACATCCATTCCTCCTTTTCCATCTCTTGTCTATTCTTGTCTTGCCTACCGTGGCTAATTGGCTAACTGCGTCCTGATTTGGATGGGCTCGCCGCCTCCACCCCGATGCCCTTCCCTCCGGCAACAGGCGGCTGCGTACGCAAGGCCGCTTGCCCACCTGATAATTTAAGCTGTTGACGCGCCTCCTTGTCAATACTGATTCAAGAATAATAATCAGGGGCGCATAACATCATGATAAGCAATTCTGATTCCTGACGGATTTAGCAACAATATTGATAATGCTCTTCCCAATGTTCCACACTCCCGACTTCAATTGGATATTTTCCGCAAAACAATTGCCGCAAGCAGGCTTCAGTGTGTCCAACAACTGAATTCAGGTCGCATGTTGCCGCAAAACTGCGTTCCACGCCATAACCAGGCCCAGCACCCCTATTGCCCCGGTCGTACCGCCTGAGCTCCCAGTTGCGGCCACGCCGCCGGCGCCCCCGCGCGTTCGATGCGCTCCCCCAGCGGCACCGACTCGTCCCAGTGGTAGCCGATGAATCGCTGACCGTTGATGCTGTCCGAGGCTTCCGACGCCAGCCACACCACCGGCCCTCGCATCACATCCGGCTGAATCATCGCGTCCCGGCTGTGCACCGCGTCGTCAGGAATCAGGTTGGTGTTCGACATACCCCCCGGCACCAGCACATTCACTGTTACGCCAGTCCCCTCGAGCTCCCGCGATGCCATCGCTATCAGCGCCTCGTGGGCTGCCTTCGATGGGCCGTAGGGCGTGCCCCCGGGGTTATACATGGTGTTCATGCTGGTGGTCACGCCTATAATCCGTCCCCACCCCTGCGCCAGCATGTGAGGCACCACCGCCCGGCACATGTAGAAAGGCCCTCCGGCGTTGACTGCAATCACCCTCTGCCACTCCGCCGCAGGCACCTCCCAGAAGTTGTTCCGTGCCTCGCCGCCCAGCAGCATGTTCCGGGGCGCGATGCCCGCGTTGTTCACCAGTATGTGCAGCCCGCCCATCCGGGCGATGGTGCGAGCTACGGCCTCCTCCGTCTCCCGGGGCGAGGTCACATCCACCACCTGCGTCATCACGCAGTCGTCCCCGCCGATCTGCCGCAACTCGAGGGCAGACTGCTCAAGCCAGTCCGCGCTGATGTCCATCATCGACACCCGCGCCCCGGCCCGCACCAGCGCGTCGGTCATTGCCCGGCCCAGCCCCATCGGGCTGGCCGCTCCCGTAACTATCGCAATCTTGCCCTCAAGGGACCGTTCCTGCATAGGTCGCTCCATAGTTCAGCTATAGTTCGAACCCCAACTCTGCCTAGGTCGCCGTCGCGCCACCGTCGATCACCAGCTCCGCACCCGTGACGAACGACGATTCGTCCGAAGCCAGGTACAGCACTCCGTAGGCCACCTCTATCGGGTGCGCTGTCCGTCCCAGCGGGTTCCGTTCTTCTGCCTCCCGCTGCTGGACAGGGTCATTCAGCCGCTCTCCTGCCATCGGCGTGTCGATGGGGCCGGGGTGCACCGAGTTCACGCGGATGTTTTCCTTGGCGTACTGGATCGCCGCCGATTTGGTGAATATCCGCACCGCTCCCTTGGAGGCGTTGTACACCGGCTGGATGTAGCTCTGCCCCACCATTCCCGACATCGACGAGATGTTGATGATGGAGCCGCCGCCGACCTTCCGCATTTCGGGAATGGCCGACCTCGTGCCGAGGAACACCCCCTTGGCGTTCACGTCCATCACCCGGTCCCACTCCGCGACAGTGGTGTCCTCCAGCACGCCGCGGGCCACCACGCCCGCGTTGTTGACCACGATGTCAAGCTTACCGAAGCGCGACACCGCCGTTGCCACCGCGTCGGCCCATGAGTCCTCGCTGGTCACATCCAAGCGCACGAACACGCACTCGCCGCCGGCCTCGTTGACCTCGGCCTCCACCTGGCGCCCGTCCTCTTCGAGCACATCCCCGATTACCACCTTCGCTCCCTCACGAGCAAACAGGCGCGCTTCCTCGGCTCCCATGCCGCGTGCGCCGCCGCTGATGATCGCAACCTTTCCTTCCAGCCTCATTTCATGCCTCCTGATATTTCAGACGCAAGCTATTTTAACCCACGCGTTTAACCCTCGCGAAACGGTAGGCGCAGGTACACCACGAATGGAGTTGAAAGTCAGGAAAGGGAAAGAAATGATGGTCGGGGCGGGCAGATTCGAACTGCCGACCTCCTGGTCCCAAACCAGGCGCCCTGCCGCTGGGCCACGCCCCGACGCAAACGGATATATGGGGAAGAAGTGTAGGTGGGCGATGGTACCCCCGGAGAGGATCGAACTCTCGTCTCCGGCTCCGGAGGCCGGCACTCTATCCGCTGAGCTACAGGGGCACTCTACCATAGAGAATATCACGCCCCTCCGCGCCCCAACAACCACCTGTTTCCGGACTCACGGGCCCGAACGCCCCCGGAATTTATCCCTAGTTTCTCCGCTTCCCCGGCGCTCCATATCCCGACGTATCGCAATCGCCCCCTCCGACCACGCCACGAGCGCAATGCCTGTGCCGCACGGTCGTTTCTCAACGCACTTCAATTTGATGACACAGGCCTCCTTGCTCATCCGCTAAGAAGCCATGTACCATGAGCAACACTACATACGAACATGTGTACGCGGAGCCGAAGAGACACCTTTCACTCCAGGGATGCTCGCTACGAGCTGGGTGTTACCAAGACTGGAGAACCGGAGTGAGGCCGAGGCACTGCAGGGCAACCGCGTTTTAACTTGATACGCGATGCAGCCCCCGTCATTCCCACTTTCGCGGGAATGACGATTTATTGAGCTCCATAAAATTGGAATGCGTTTGCCCTGCGAGGCACTGTGTTCGCGTGGTAATGTCGCGTGATTATGAGATAAACTTATATGAACAATTCGTCGAACAAAGCACTGCGCGACCTTGGAATATTCTATTGTGCGGTGTTTGTGCTCTCCCTTGCCGCATCTTGCATAGCGTTGTGGTTATACTGGGATGCGTGGCGCCTCGATGACCTCGTACAGCAGATCGCAAATGCTTCCAGCGCATCCGCGGGCATCGCTCTGCTGGCAACAATCCTCAAGGAGGCCGGATCGTTCATGGTACTAGCCGCAATGAAAATAAAGGAATGGCAGGACCGGGCCCGAAAGGAAGAGCGCGAAAGACTGCGCAAAAGGCAGGCTGAAGCCTACGAGAGATTTGGATTTGAAGTTGACGGCGTGCTGGTGCTACCCCGTACGCCCGAGGTGGAGCGATTCCTGGCAGGCGAGAACGAAGGGTAGGGGCGCAGTCCGAGTTACTGTATAATCCTTCCAGCTTACCCCGCCATCCTTCGCCAGGCTCAGGAGAGGCGCCATGCCAGTCGTCCAGCGACCCTATGTCCCGCCCGAAGACCAGACCCCCAACGAGGAGACCTACGCCCGCCCGGGAGATACGCAGCAGGCCAACGAAGGCAACTCCCTCGACCCCATCACCTTCTATGCCGACTCAATGCACATCTTCAGCAGCCTCTACTCCGCTGTGCTTTTCTTCGGAGAGCAGATGGAGGAGCGCGAACCCATTCTCCGCGCCCGCATCAAGGTCAGCCCCCAGATGTTGAAGGCCATCGCGTTGCTCACCGCCAAGCACGTCCGCGAATACGAGGACGCCGTCGGTCCCATAACCTTGCCCGAACAGGTCTACGCTGCTTGGGAGCTGGATACGGAAGGGAACCATGACCATGCCTGAGAACCGTGCGGCTGAGGATGCCGGGGACCCGGAAGACCGACCTCTGGCCGAGGACCTGTCCTTGCCGGTTGTCGTTGAACCCGGCGTCGACTACGCAGCTCCCCCTGATTGGAACTGGCGCGATGTCGACTCCAGCCAGCCAAACGCCGCGGTCTTCCACATCACCCACTCGGAAATAACCCGCGTGCTGGTGGACACCCTTCGCCCCGAAGACTGCTCCCCCGACGCCAATGTCGTCATAAGGGACGAAATCCCCATCCTGGTGCTGGACAGCCTCGACAAGTACTGGGCCGGGGAGTCCAAGCAGCATCTGCCCCTGAACGGCGTCCGCGTCCCCATCGAGGGCGACAGCGTTGCCGAAGCCAAGCGCGCTCTGGCCGACGACCTGGCCGCCCAGTTCCGCCTGCTCCTGATGCTCCGCAGTTCTGCCCACCAGCTCGCCTTGCCCCTCCAGGAAAACCTGGGCATGCTCAGCGAGCTCCTCGAACCCCGACGCGACCGGGAGTAGAAAGAAGGGGCCCCATCGGGCCCCTTCTGCTTGTAATTCCGTGTCCGGTTGCCGGACCGTTCTAGGATCAGAAGGGTATTTCCCGGCTGAGGCTACTCAACATCCAGTCTCGAGCGCACGGCGTCCACCACATCCGCCAGCGGTACCGTCTCGGCCTCGTCTTCCTGCCTGCCTCGTAACTCCACCACGCCGTTGTTCAGGTTGCGCGGGCTGATCACCAGTCGTACCGGCAGGCCCATGAGGTCGGCGTCGTTGAACTTCACACCCGCCGCCTGGTCCGCCCGGTCGTCGTACAGCGTCTCTATGCCAGCGGCGTTCAGCTGCTGGTACAGCTCCTCGCCCGCCGCGGCCACTTCCTCGTTGGACAGGTTCAAGCCAACCAGGTGCGCCTGGTACGGTGCTATCGGATGCGGGAACACGATTCCGCGTTCGTCGTGGTTCTGCTCGATGGCCGCCGCCAGCAGCCGCCCCACGCCGATGCCGTAACACCCCATGGTGATGGGCAGGTTCTGCCCCTCAGCGTCCAGGTAGTTGGCGCCCAGGGTCTCGCTGAAGAATGTCCCCAGCTTGAAGATATGCCCCACCTCCACACCCCGGGTCGCCTCCAGGGTTCCTCCGCACTGGGCGCAGAGCTGCCCTGGCTGGGCCAGCGCGATGTCCGTCAGCATGTCCACTTGGAAGTCCCGTGGGTAGTTGGCCCCGGTCATGTGCGTGTCCGGCTTGTTGGCCCCCACCACGAAGTTGTTGCCGTTCTCGATGGACGGGTCCGCCACCTTGCGAATGCCGCTGATGCCCACCGCCGACGCGCTCCCAGCCACCAGTCCGGCGGCCCGAACCTCCTGGTCCTCGGCGAAGCGCAGGTCGTCGCAGTGCAGCGCGTTCTTCAGCTTGACCTCGTTGACCTCCAGGTCGCCCCGGATGGTAACGAACACCGGCTCCCATTCGTTCCCCTGGGCGGCCATGTAGAACACGGCCTTCAGCGTCTTCGACTCCGGCACTCCCAGGGCCTCGGCCAAGCCCGCGATGGTCTTGATGCCGGGTGTGGCGACCTCCTTCAGTTCCTCCTCTGCTTCCAGCTCAACCTCGGGGTAGATCCCTTCCGCCTTCTCCGCGTTGGCCACATAGGCGCACCCGGAACAGGTGATCACCGTGTCCTCGCCCGTATCGGTGGGCAGCAGGAACTCGTGGGAGTCCTTGCCGCCGATGGCACCGCTGTCCGCCTCGGCCATCAGCACCGGCAGTCCGCAGCGCCGGAAGACGTTGCGGTACGCCTGCGCCATGTCCTGGTAGGTGTCGTCCAGGCTGGAGTCGTCCGCATTGAAGCTGTACGCGTCCTTCATGTCGAACTCGCGCACCCGGATCAGCCCGGCGCGGGGACGCGGCTCGTCCCGGAACTTCGTCTGTATCTGGTACAGAAGCAGCGGCAGGTCCCGGTAGCTCTGCACATTGCTCTTCACCACATTGGTGATGACCTCCTCGTGGGTCGGCGCCATCACCATAGCCCGACCGCTGCGGTCCTGCAGCGAAAACAGGTTGTCGCCAAAGGCAGCGCGGCGTCCCGTCTGCTCCCAAAGCTCCAGCGGCTGCAGCGCCGGCAGCATGAGCTCCTGGCCTCCCGCGGCGTCCATTTCCTCGCGGATGATGTTTTCGATCTTCTTCAGGGACCGCCAAGCCAGCGGAAGGTACGAGTACACCCCTGCCGCCACCTGCTGGATCAGCCCGGCCCGCAACATCAGGCGATGGCTGGCCGTTTCCGCCTCGGAGGGATCAAAACGCAGCGTCCTGCTGAGCATCCTGGTGAATTTCATAAAAGCAGCTTCCCGGTCAAGAATCGAAAGACAAAGAAAAAGGCCCCGGCGACTAAGGATAAACCAAAATCAACTCCGGGGCCTCAGTCTTCGATTTAGCTGGATTGCTTCGGTCTAATCGGCAGGAGCCGGTTCCGCTTCCACCTCTTCCATCAGCGCCGTCAGCATATCCGCCTCCGGCACTACGCGCACCTTCTCGCCCTTGCGGAAGATGACCGCCCGTCCCGCACCGGCGGCGATGCCCACATCCGCATCCTTGGCCTCGCCGGGGCCGTTGACCTCGCAGCCCATGACCGCAACCTTGATGCTGCGGTTGCTCTTGCGCAGCAGCGCGTCCACATCGTTGGCCAGCTTCCGCACATCCACATCGGCCCGGCCGCAGCTCGGGCAGGCCACCAGCACCGCGCCCTTCGACCTGAGGTTCAGCGACTTCAGAATCTCGAACCCCGCGATCACCTCGTCCACCGAGTCGTCGCTCAGCGAAACGCGTATCGTGTCGCCGATGCCCTGGTACAGCAGCACGCCCAGTCCGACGGCGGTGCGTATCGACCCCGAGGTCTTGGTGCCCGCCTCGGTGATGCCCAGGTGCAACGGGTACGGCACCAGTTCCGCCAGCCGCTGGTAGGCCTCGACGGTGGTCGGCACATCGAAGGCCTTCATCGATATCTTGATCTGATCGAAGTCCTGCTCTTCAAGCAGGCTGATCTCCCACAGCGCCGTCGCCACCATGTGGTCCACCACGCTGTAGTCGCCTTCGCTGGCCTCCCCTGCCTTGGGAAGTTTGTTCACTAGGTCCATGTGCCGCGAGAACCCACGCGTCCGGCCGATCCCACCCACCGGCGGCAGGCTGCCGAAGTTCACCCCGATGCGAATGGGCACATTCTGCGCCTTCGATGCCCGTACCACCTCCCGGACCTGGTCCTCGTTGCGCAGGTTGCCGGGGTTCAGCCGCAGGCAGTCCACCCCGCCTTCCAGGCACTTCAGGGCCAGCTGGTAGTGGAAATGAATGTCAGCGATCAGGGGGATGTTGATCTGCTTCTTGATCTCCCCCATGGCGATTGCGGCGTCCATGTCCGGAACGGCGGAACGGATGATGTCGCATCCCGCCTCTTCCAGCTCGTGGATCTGCCGCACCGTCGCTGCCACATCACGCGTGTCGGTCTTGGTCATCGACTGCACCGTGATATCCGCGTCGCCGCCCACCTTCACGCCGCCCACATAGACCGGTTTCGTTGGTCGTCGCTTGATCATCTCACTCGCTCCGACTGCACCAGAACTGCCGGCCGCACTACCTAGCCAGCCAATGCATAACTCGGCGCCATATTACACGATAGTGCCAACCCATTCCAGCACGCCGGGTCGGGTTCCAGTGCCTGTCCCGCTGGGGCGGTGGCTTTCGGTGCAGACCCCCGGTCCCCCCAAGACCCTGTATGCGCCAGCGCTTGACTGAGACCCACTCGCGGGCAGTGCCTTCATGCAATCCGAAGATGCTCCGGCCGCGTAATTATTGGTATAGCATATTTAAGAATACTATCTATGTATACAAATGATGTAAGCCTGGTACGAGCTTCGCTGGCTCCGGGATTTGCCGTCTACCGGCGAGGTACCCAGATCTTCCCGTGAATCTCAAGTTTCGAGCAGCCGTACCCGCCAGCCATCAGTCAAGGTGGTGACAGAAATGTAGAAAGAGATACTTCCGAATGGCGAATCATTGGATGCAACAGGGAGGAGGTGTGGAGATGATTTTATACAGGAGTATTTTCCCAAGTTCGGGATCCATCAAGGGACACAATTTCGGGTTCGCGGCACTCCTGGCCCTGGTCGGAGTGCTTGGTTTCGCCATCGCCTTCGGCACTCTGATTCCCCCGACCAGCACCGCCCACGCCGAAAGCAGCGAGCCGTGGCTTTACATGGAATGTGTGGATAATCCTGTGGAGGAAGGCGACGACTTCCGGTTGGTGGTGCGAAAAAAGTATAAGGACCATACCGCACCCTACAAGAAGATGAGAGTCTTCTGGTACACCGAGGCCGGGACCGCCGATGCGACCGACTACGAGCACATGGACGCCGTCCGCCAGGCCAGCAACGGATACCAGTCGAAAGTCGGCAAGATGGGGCGTAACTTCCACACCGAGGATGACAACTTCCCCGAGCCCGACGAGAGCTACGTGGTGAGATTCAACAACTCCAACGACAACGGCAACGACGCCCAGTGCACCATCACCATCAGGGACGACGACGGCGTTGGCATTCACCAACTGGAAATCCGCTCGTTGCCCCGGGAACTTCAACTGGATGAAGAAGGTCAGGACACCGTCACCGGCTACACCACCGGTGACCAGATCCTGGTCACCGCCAAGTTCACCCATCCCGTTACCACCAGGAACCCGGAGACAGGAGAGCAGACCGACTACGCCGGCCTGTACCTGCAGATCGGCGAAAACCGCAGGGTCGCCAACGTGGTGTGGGGCGATGGCACCAAGGAAATAGTCTTCGGCTACACCGTCCAGCCCGGCGACGCCGACTCCGACGGCATCAGCGTCGAGGAAGGCGGACCAGGCACCGGAATGTACTACAACCAGGACACCCGGAACGGCGGGCTGTGGCCTGTCAACTCCGACGACGGCCGCCTGAACCGCCTGTTCCACGGCCTTGAGGACGACCCCGACCACCCGGTGGTGCAGCCCGATGTCGACGCCATCGTAGTAGATCCCCCGCAGGATCCGCCGATCGACGACGAACCCTCTGTCCTCGATCCTGGCCTAACGGAATGGGCTGAGAACGCTGTCAACATCGGGACGGAAAGACTCGAAAGGATCGACGGAGAGCTCACCGCCGAGGACGAGGGTCGCGACTGGTATTTCTTCGAGGCCGTGGCCGGAGAGGACTACATTATCGAGCTTGTGAGCGCGATGGATCTCGCAGGACCCGGCCCTGAGGAGCCTTACTTTATTCAGTATGTAGAAAACAAACTGATCGACCCCAGCATACTGGAAATCGTCAACGAAGAGGGTGAGCAGGTGCTGGGCGAACACGACCAGGGCGGCTTCATCAGCAACTGGGCCCGCGCCCATTTCAGCCCGGAGGATGGCGGCACATACTACATCGCCGTAGGTTCAGGACCCCAGGCCCCCGGCTACCTGGGCTTCTATACCCTGTCGGTCCGCGCCGACGACTACGCCGACGATTACAAGACCGTCCGCGATGTAACGCTGCACCCTGGGGAGTCCATCACCGCCTGCATAGACTCGGACGTCTCGCCCGACGATCCAAGGCTGAACGCATGGGACTGGTGGGAGACCCAGGATGGCCACGCTCGACCTATGCGCGGTTTGGAATCCCTGGATGATCGAGACTTCTTCCGGTTCGAGATCGCTGAAGCAGGGACCTACGCGCTGCTGGTGACCGATGCCCCCGAGTCCGTCGGCATCTGGTCCACTTGGCTTGCAGAGGCGCAGATCGGGTACGAGGCGGAGACTGATCCGGTACCGTCGGTAGTCGACCACTACGACCAGGGCTCCTACTTCGTGGAGGTGGGGACCCCCTGGCAGAGCGCTGGCAACACTGGCCTCTACACCGTGTCCCTAGCCCAGATCCAAGAAGAGGAAGAGGACGCTTCTTCCGACGTTCAGGGCTGAGTATCTGAGAGGGCCAGAGAGGACCGCAGCCAAGACAACAGACGGGGCAGCTTCGAAGCTGCCCCGTCTTCTCTTCCCACACCCCACAGCCTCGATGAGCCGCCTGATGTCGTTGGCCGTGATTGCGATCACCCCCATCGATGGAAATCGCCAGACAGATCATGAAGCTCAACCCTTCCTTCTCCGACGATATTAGCTACCCAAGCGCCCCTCCGTGATGCACTCGCCGACTTATTGCCATGGAAACCACACTCTCCAATTGTCCGTTCGTGTTTGCGACTAAACGGCGCTCGAAATGCTACTATATGGGGGAGGTGATTACACTTGAACGATTACCATAACAACGACATCCGTAACCTTGCCATTATTGCCCACGTCGACCACGGGAAGACCACCCTGGTCGACGCTTTGCTGAAACAGGGCAAGGTCTTTCGGGCTCATCAGCAGGTGGGCACGCTCATCATGGACTCCAACCCCCTGGAGCGGGAGCGCGGCATCACCATCCTGGCCAAGAACGCCTCGGTTTCATACGGCAAGGTCAGGATAAATGTCATAGACACGCCGGGACACGCCGATTTCAGCGGTGAAGTGGAACGGGTCATGAACATGGCCGACGGGTGCCTGCTGCTGGTCGACGCCGTCGACGGGCCCATGCCCCAGACCACCTATGTGCTGCGCCAGGCCTTGCGCCAGAGCGTCAATCCCCTGGTGGTCATCAACAAGATAGACCGTCCCGAAGCGCGGGTGGACGAAGTCGTCGATATGGTCCAGGACCTGTTCCTGGAAGTTGCCACCACCGCGGAACAACTGGACTATCCGGTGCTTTATGCCTCGGCCCGCCAGGGCTACGCCACCACGAGCCTGGACACGCCAGGAACGGACATGCAGCCCCTATTTGAAGCCATCCTGGATTCTGTGCCTCCGCCCGCGGGCGACCCCGGGGCTCCGCTGCAGATGCTGGTTGCCGCCCTTGACTACGACAACTACCTGGGACAGATTGCCGTGGGCCGGATTACCAACGGCATGATCAGGGTGCTGGACAAAGTTGCCCTGCTGGGATCCGGCGATGCCTTCAACACCCATACCGTTGAGCATATCTTCGTGTTCCACGGGATGGACCGGGTCGAAGTATCGGAAGCTCATGCCGGAGACATTGTGGCCATAACCGGCCCCGAGGGAGTGTCCATTGGCGACACCATTGCCTCGCTGGAATGCCCAGCGGCGCTGCCTTCGATCGACATCGGCGAACCGACTGTACGGATGACCTTCGGCGTCAACACCTCGCCCTTCATGGGGAAGGAGGGTATCCACTGCACCTCCCGCAACTTGCATGAGAGGCTGATGAGGGAACTTAGAACGAATGTCAGCCTGCGGGTGGAGCCCACCTCCAGCCCGGATGTCTTCGTGGTAGCGGGCCGTGGCGAGTTGCACCTGTCCATCCTGGTTGAGACCATGCGGCGCGAACAGTTCGAATTCCAGGTGTCCCGTCCGACGCCGGTCAACAAGGTGATTGACGGAAAGACGTACGAGCCCTACGAGATCCTGAATGTAACCACCCACGAGGACTACCTGGGCCCTCTCAGCGAATACCTGTCGGGCCACATGGCCAAACATCGTGATATGCGGTATAGCGGAGACGGATATGTCCACCTCGAGTACGAGATACCCACAAGGGGCCTGATCGGATTCAACGCCTTCTTCAATCGCATCACCAGGGGCGACGGGGTGAAGAGCAGCGTCTTCTCGTCCTGGCAGCCGATGGAAGGGGAAATCAAGTCCCGGCGCAACGGCGTGCTGGTGGCATCGGAAGACGGAGTGGCCGTTGTCTACGGGCTGCTCAACGCCCAGGGGCGGGGCGATACTTTCATCGACCAGGGTGTCAGGGTCTACGAAGGCATGATTGTCGGCTCCCATCCGCGGGAGGGGGACATCGAAATCAATGTGTGCAAGGAAAAGAAGCTGACCAACATGCGATCGTCGACGGCCGACGTGGCCAAGCGCCTGAAGACCACGGTGACGATGAGCCTGGAGGAAGCGCTGGCGTTGATCGCTGACGACGAACTGCTGGAAGTCACCCCGGAGAATCTGCGCCTTCGCAAAATGGAGCTCTCCGCCCTCGATCGGAAGCGCAACCGGCGCGACGGGACTCGGAGCAGGGACTGAGGAACTACTTCAAGGCTCGCAGTCGCCACTCACCGTCATTGTTATGAAAATAGGTAGCAAAACAGTTCCCTCCCCCTGAGGGGGAGGGTTAGGGTGGGGGTGTTCCCCTGTTTTCATGCACATGCGTGGCGCAGAGGGCCATGAGTAATTCCTGCGGAAGCAGGAATCCATGCGTTTCCATGACAAGATCGTTCCGAAATACCTAGCGATTCTGGATTCCCGCTTTCGCGGGAATGACGGAAGCGAGGTGGTTTAGTGACTATCTCAAAACTGTCATGCCCTTGATCTCAACGGCCAGATACACCGTCTGGACCACTGGATTCCCGCTTTCGCGGGAATGACGGGTCCATTGCGGGAATGGCGGTTTGAACTTTAGCAGGTTTTGAGATAGTTACTTAATACCAGGCAGCCCGATTTGACGACACTCCCTAGGACGCGACCTCGATCAGCGACCTGATGTCGTTGGCGGTGATGGCGATCACTCCGGCGATAATTATTGCCAGGCCGATCATGTGGACCAGCCCTTCCTTCTCTGGCGATATCCGCTTTCCCCGTCGCACCCACTCGATGATCACGAACACGATACGGCCGCCGTCCAGCATCGGGAACGGTAGAATGTTGATGATCGCCAGGTTGATGCTGAGGAGTATGCCCACGCTGAGCCAGCCCGTCAGCCCTCCGTCCCGGCTCACCTCGCCGGTCAGCTTGGCGATACCCACGGGACCTGACAGTTCCGGGGCGACTTTCTCGGAGATCATCCCGCTCACCGACTGCTTGAGCAGGATCAGCAACTCCCAGGTCCCGGTGAAGCTCTCCGGCACTGCCTCCCAGATCGGCCGTGATTGCCTCTCCACCCGCACATCCGCCAGCTCCGCCGTCACCCCCACCAGCCACCGGCTGATTTCAGCGTCGAACCGGGGGCTCAGCTCCACCGTATGCGGCCTGCCTTCCCTCTCCAGCAGGACGGTCATCTCGGAGCCGCCGTTCAGGTTGATCTCACGGGTGAAGTCCAGCCGTCTCTCCACCGGCTTGCCATTGGCCTCCAGTACCACATCTCCGGGAAGTATTCCGGCTTCCGATGCGGCGCTTCCCGTCTCAACCCCGGTGATCGATAGGCGGCCCACCTCCACTTCCTGCGGCAGCATGAACATGATGGTGAAGATGAGCAGCGGCAGGATCGCGTTCATCGCCGAACCGGCCGCCATCACGACGATGCGCTCCCACGGAGGGCGAGCTGCCAGGCTCTGCGGCACGGTGGGATTGGACTCCCCCGCCAGCCGCACGAATCCTCCCAGGGGAATGAAGTTGACCGAATACAGCATGTCGGACAGCTCAAACGACCCGTCCTCCACCGACCGGATCTTTCCCTCATGCCAGAGCAGGTTGTCTACCGGCCGGTTGAAGTGGCTCTCCGGTTCGTCCTCCTCCCGCTTGCGGTGCAGTTCGACTTCGAAGGCCACCAGCCCGGTTTCCTCGTCTTCCAGGGAGCCAACCTTGACCCGCTGCCCGGGGCGCAGGTCCTGTGGGCCGTCCAGGCCGACGAACCGCGTTTGTGGGTGAAGCATCACCGGCGTCCGCCCCGTGTAGAAGCCGAAGGCCCGGGGCGGGAACCCCACTCCGAATTCCAGCACCTTAACTCCGAACAAGCGGGCCGTCGCAAAGTGACCCAGTTCGTGCACCACCACCAGTATCACCAGCAGCGGGATCAGCGTTACTATCGCGAAGAGTATGAAGTCCATAACCAGCAGTCGCTGTCGATGACCAGCTTAGTCCCTCCCGGACCGGAAAGACTTCCAACTTAGGGGGTCTTTCCATGCAGGGTCGCACTGCTGTGCGCCCTATTTCATAGTGCCCTGGTTGTTCCTTCTCCCCCAGGAGCCCGGTTGTTCTCTACGGGAAAGAGTCAGGGTGAGGGCGTCTTTCAATCGTAGTATCCGCTGGCGAGAGTTCACCGGAGACTGCTTCAGTCCCCGCGCTGCTCCCCGAACCGTTCGCTCAGGGCCTTCAGCATCTCTGCGCCCAGCACAGCGTTGGAAGGTCTGGTAGCTTCGGGTGGAGCGGACTTGGCGGTCCCGGCCGGCGGCTCGGACAGCGCCCTGATGGGCCGCAACGGACCGTCGTCTATCGGCAGCTCGACCTGCTTCAGCCATTCATCCAGCCCTATCCCAGTCTGCTCCATGGCTGCCAGCACCACCACTCCGGCAGCCTTGGCGTCGCCCAGCGCGTCGTGTCGTTGGTAGCGGTATCCCAGGATCCGGCACAGGTTCTCCAGCCCGAATCCGCGCTTGGAAAATCCGTCCCAGGCGCGCCGCGCCACCATGGTCGAGTCCAGCCACGAGCAGCACAAGGGCCGAAGATAGAGACGCTCAAACGCCCTCTCCAGCGCCACCCTGTCGAATTGGCTATGGCTGACCACGATCCTGCCGTCCAGCAGTTCGTGCAGCTGTTCAGCCACTTGCGGCAGTTTGGGCCAGCCCTGAACCGCTGCCGCAGTGATCCCGTGTATCGCCACGTTGTCTGAGTTGAAGCGCTCCGCCGGGTCGATGTAGGACATCCATTCCTGGTTCAACTGGCCATCTGCGAACTCTGCTATCCCGATCTGGCAGATAGACCAAGCGTCGGGGTTTGCAGTTTCCAAGTCTATCGCAGCGAAGTTCGTAGCCACGATCACGCGCCCGCGAGTTCACGCGCCCGCGCCGAGGCCCAGGCGTCGGCGTGCAGTACCTCGTCCGCGCTTTCCCCAGGCAGCGACTCGTGGTCGGATAGCGTCTGCTCGATCACTCGGTGGATGTCGCCGTAGCCTATCCTGCCATCCAGGAACGCCTGCACCGCGACCTCGTCCGCCGCACTCAGCACAGCGGGGTAGGTGCCGCCCTTCTCCGCCGCGCTCAGCGCCAGAGAGAAGCACGGATACCGCTTTCGCTCCAGAGGGTCGAAGTTCAGCGTCTGTGAGATTGATGTGTCCAGCCTCGGGATCATCGAGTTCGGCAGCCGTTGCGGGTAGAACAGAGCGTACTGGATCGGCAACCGCATATCAGGGGGCCCCATCTGCGCCTTCACCGAGCCATCGGCGAACTCCACCATCGAATGTATGGTGCTCTGTGGATGCACCACCACCTCGATCCGCTCCCAAGGCACGGCGAACAACCAGTGTGTCTCGATGACCTCGAATGCTTTGTTCATCAGTGTCGCCGAGTCGATGGTGATTTTCTGGCCCATCTTCCAGGTGGGATGTCGGAGGGCCTGCTCCGGCGTTACCTTCTCCATATCCTCCAGCGGAGTAGTGCGGAACGGGCCGCCAGAAGCCGTGATCAGCAGCCTGAGGATCTCGTTGTCCTCACCCTGCAGGCACTGCCAGATTGCGCTGGGCTCGCTGTCGACCGGGAGTACCCGGCCCCCGAATCGGGCCTCGTATTCCTTGATCAGCTTGCCCGCCATCACGATGGGTTCCTTGTTGGAGAGCGCCACCGACTTCCCCGCTTGCAGCGCGTTGAGCGTCGGCACGAGCCCCACGCTCCCCATGAGTGCCACCATCACCTGGTCCACCCGGTCCAGGGACACCATGACATCCATCGGCGTGAACGCCACACCCGGGAATCCCGACGGTCCGTCTGCGGCGCTCCAGACATGGGCAGGCTTGAACTCCTCCACCTGTTCGCGGAGCAGTTCCGTGTTGTTGCCTCCTGAGAGTCCTATCACTTCGAACTCGTCAGGAAACGCCCGCACGATGTCCAGGGTCTGACGGCCGATAGAGCCGGTGGAGCCCAGAACTACGATCTTTCTCATAGCCCGAATCCCAGAGCCAGCAGATAATATACGGCAGGCAGGGCGAAAAGGATGCTGTCCATCCGGTCAAGGAGGCCGCCGTGTCCGGGCATTATACTACCAGAATCCTTGGCACTTGCCGCTCGCTTCAGGGCCGACTCAAACAGGTCGCCGGCTTGCGCCACGACCGCGACCACCACCGCCACGACCGCCTGCTGCCACAGGACCACTCCCAGGTCGAGCAGTACCCCGACTGCCAGCATCGCTGCCACCGATGCCGCGAATCCGCCAGCCGCACCCTCCCAGGTCTTGTTGGGACTGATCACCGGAGCCATCTGGTGTCTTCCCATGAGGCGCCCCACTGCGTAGGCCCCCGTGTCGCAGGCCGAGGTGCCCGCCAGTGTGAACAGCAGCCAGTTGCGGCCAATGATCCCATTCCCCTCGATGGCAGCTTCTATGTCATAGATCTCAAGGTGGCTGCCCAGCAGGGAGTCGGCGTGGACCGGTTCGATGGTCGCTCCTATGTCATAGATGGCAAGACCGTGGCCCAGCAGGAATCCTGCGTAAACCGGCCCGAGCAGTAGAATAAGAAAAGCCGCCATGGGGCGTTCCCCGTCGTAGGCGGCAATGAACCACAGGGTGGCGGCCAGCGCCCACACTGCCAGGGCAGCCCCCGAGGCGACCAGGTAGTCGGTCGTTCCCAAGGCCGACTCCGCCACGAGCAGCAGCACCACCACCGCCACGACGCCCAAGGCCAGGGGCATACGCCCCACACCCTCCGGAGTGAGACGGTAGGTCTCGAACAGGGCGATGCTTCCGCCAAGAAGACCGAGGAGAGTGAGCCATGGCGGGCCGTACCAGATGGCCGCGATGGCTACGGCGGCGACTATCACACCGGAGGCCACCCGGAACCCCAGATTCCGAGGCATGATCAGGCCTCGAATTCGGCTACCTTGCCGTAGCGACGCTGCCTGCTGCGGTAGGACTCCAGCGCTTCCTGCAACTCTGCAGGCTGGAGGTCGGGCCAGAGGGTGCAGGTGTGGTAAAACTCGCTGTAGGCCGACTGCCACAGCAGGAAGTTGCTGATCCGCTGTTCGCCCCCGGTGCGGATGATCAGGTCCGGGTCAGGGCAATGGGCGGTGAACAGGTACCTTCGGAAAGTCGACTCGTCCACCTGCTCCGGAGCGAGACCGTCCCGGATGATTCGGCGCACCGCTCCGAGGATCTCGTCTCTGCCGCCGTAGTCGAAGGCCACGTTGAGGGTGATACCAGTGTTGTGGCGCGTCAGATCCTGCGCCCGCTCCACGGCGCCCCGCAGTTCGGGGTCCAGGTTGCTGGTCTTGCCCAGGTGGACGATGCGGACATTCTGTTCGTGAAGCCGGCGGGTCTGCGCATCGACCGCGTCGGAAAAAATGTCCATGAGGCCTGCCACTTCGTTCTGGGGCCGGCCCCAGTTCTCGGTGGAGAAGGCGTAGATGGTGGCAAACTCGACGCCGTAGGAAGCCAGGGTCTCCAGGAGCATCTGGATGCGCTCGACGCCGGCGCGGTGCCCCTCCAGCCGGGGGAGGCCCCGCTGCTGGGCCCACCGGCCGTTGCCGTCCATTATGAAGGCGACGTGACGGGGCCCTACGCCGTGGGCGCGGGCCTGCGGCCATGATGCGTCAGCCACCGGTACGGGCTATACCTGGAGGATCTCCGCCTCTTTGGCGGATGCAGTCTCGTCGATCTGTTTCGTGTGTCCGTCGGTGACCTTTTGGAGTTGGTCCTGGGCCCGGCGGTTGTCGTCCTGGGAAATGGCTTTGTCCCGCTCCAGCTTGCGCAGCGTCTCCAGTCCTTCCCGCCGTACATTGCGGACCGACACCTTCCCGTCCTCGGCCCTCTTGCGCAACAGCTTCACCATCTCCTGCCGCCTTTCGTTGGTGAGAGGCGGGATCGGCACGGTGATGGTGTTACCGTCGTTGGAGGGGTTGAAGCCCATCTCCGAGCGCTGCAGGCTCCGCTCGATCTCGCGGAGTGCCCCCTTGTCCCACGGCTGCACCATGATTGCCCGCGCGTCCGGGGCGGAGATTGAGGCGATCTGCTTGAGGGGCGTTGCTGAGCCATAGTAGTCGACGCTCAGGTTCTCGATCAACGAAGGCGTGGCTCGTCCAGTGCGCAGCTGTCCGAGGTCGCGCTTGAATGCTTCCAGCGTTCGGTCCATCCTGGAATCGATATCGTCCAGCACCTGCTCCGCGGTTAATTCAGTTTCATCTTGGTTCGCGGGCATGGTCAGTTCCTCCACGAATCGTTGTTCCCACGTTGCTTCCGCTGAGTATACATCCCACGTTGCCCGGCTTGAACATGTCAAATACAACGATGGGCATTCTGTTCTCTTGGCAAAGCGTCAACGCTGTCAGGTCCATCACTGCCAGCTTCCGGTCCAGCGCCTCCTGGTAGTCAAGGCTGTCAAAGCGGAACGCCGCGGGGTTCTCGTTGGGGTCGGAGTCATACACTCCGTCCACGTTGAACTTGGCCATCAGGAGCACGTCCGCCTCGATTTCCAGTGCCCGCAGGGCGGAGGCTGTGTCCGTGCTCATGTACGGGTTGCCGGTACCGGCGGCGAAAATCACCACTCGTCCTTTCTCCAGGTGCCTCACGGCCCGGCGCCTGATATAAGGCTCCGCCACCGCCTGCATCTGGAGCGCGCTCTGGGTGCGAGTATCGACCCCCCTGTCTTCCAGTGCGTTCTGCAGGGCCAGCGCATTGATGACCGTGGCCACCATCCCGGCATAGTCTGCCGTCGCCCGCTGCATTCCCCCCGCCTCGGCGGCCTGTCCTCTCCAGATATTCCCGCCGCCGATGACGATGGCCAGTTGCACACCCGTCGAGTGGGCTTCGCTGATCTGGCAGGCCAGATAGCCCAAGGTTTCCGAGTCTATTCCACCGCTGGTGGGACCCTTGAGAGACTCCCCGCTGATTTTGAGCAGGGCCCGGTTGTACTTCATATCTGGAGACAGCTCAGGCAAGGGTTCAGAGGTATTTCCGTTGACAGACCTATTCGCCAACTGCAAAGCGCTGGAACCGGACTACCCTCACGTTCTCGCCCATCTTGGCCGCCAACTCCCGGACCAGCTCACCCACCGATGACGAACTGTTCTTGATGAAGGGCTGCGACAACAGCGCGACCTGGGCTGCAGGCCTTTCGTCACCATCTTCGATTTCTTCCCCCGTCAGGTACGCCGGTGACATTGCCGCCACCTGCATGGCCAGGTCGTGGGCCATCTGCTGGAACTCTTCAGTACGGGCTACAAAGTCGCTCTCGCAACCCAACTCCACAATTGAACCAACCCTGCCGCCGGTGTGGATATAGGCCTTGATCACTCCCTCGTTGGTGGCGCGCCCAACGCGCTTGGCGGTGTCGGCCAGACCCTTGGCCCTCAGGACCTCGGCCGCCTTGTCCAGATTTCCGTCCGTGCTTTCCAGTGCCTGCTTGCAGTCCATGATCCCTGCGCCCGTCTGATCGCGCAGGGTGCGAATTTGTGCCGCGGTGACCAACTGCTTTCTCCTTAGCCCACAATTTCCCCCCCCGGTCAAGAGGGAGGCGTTTCATTAAACAGAATGCTTTTGAATGTACCCTACCGGAGAATAGTCGCCAATTGATGGGCGGTCTTCGCCTCTCAACCCTAACAGACGGCCCAGCCGGTTGCGGTCGCTGCTATCCCTGACCGTATAAGGCCGTGGCTGCAATGTCTTGATGGCCTCAAGCTCTTTCACCAATGTCTCAACGTCGAGCAGGGCCCTTTCGATGACATTGTCATCCCGCTGGTTTTCGTAGAAGTTTATGTGCATCGATTCCGCTTGGGAAAGACACCTCAGGAAAAGTGGCTCCTGGTCAAACTCCCGGCCCAGATGCTCACCAATGTAGAGTACGTTGGCGTGTCCCCGGTGCGCCCAGCCTCGCTGCTCGCCGATTGATTTCAGCGCGTGGGCCGCCGCGCCCCAAACCTTTTCCGATGCCTGCACACGGTCGCCCTCTGCCAAGCAGGTACGGGCATGCTCCAAGAACCGGCGGCTCATTCGGGCGTGTCCTTCCGTACCCAACTCGCCGGGTTCAGGCAGAGAAGTCACCATGGCGCGCTACTAGCGGGCCTACCCTTGCTGCCCTTCGGAGTCTTCTCTGGCTCCGGCGACTCGTGCCCCCATCCCGGCTGCAAGCTCGGCGAGCGTGTCCTCGTCCAGGGTTACTGCGTCGGTCAGGGCCGCGTCCTCCCGTTCCGAGAGGGCCTCGGGCTCGGACACTCCGGCTGCATCGGCAGCCAGCGCCTGCATTTCTTCCATCTCCGCCTGCAGGGCCGCTTCCCGCTGGGCCAGCCCCTCCAGAACCGCGGACGCCATCCGGTTCGATACCAGCCGGATGGACCGTACGGCGTCGTCGTTGCCGGGGATGATGTGGTCGACCAGGTCGGGGTTGCAGTCGGAGTCGACGATTGCGAACACATGGATGCCCAGCCTGCGCGCCTCGGCGACGCAGATGTCCTCCCGGCCAATGTCAATTACGAATATGGCCTGGGGCAGGGTGGTCATGTCCCTCATGCCGGTGAAGTACTTCTCCAGCCGGTTGAGGGTGTCCCGCATCTTGACGCCCTCTTTCTTGGGCAGCAGGCGGAAGTATCCCTGGTCTCGCTTCTGCTGCAGTTCGAGCATGTAGTTGATGCGAGTGCGGATGGTCTGGAAGTTGGTCAGGGTGCCGCCCAGCCAGCGCTGGTTCACATACCACATCCCGCAGCGTTCGGCTTCGCCCTGGATGACTTCCTGGGCCTGCCTCTTGGTGCCGACGAACAGCACCTTGCCGCCGTTGGCCACCAGTTCCACCATGTCCTTGTACGCATCGTTGATCATCCCCAGCGTCTGCTGCAGGTCGATGATGTGGATGCCATTGCGCTGGGTGAAGATGTAGCGCTTCATCGTGGGGTTCCAGCGACGGGTCTGGTGGCCGAAATGCACACCAGCCTCGAGAAGCGCCTTCATGTTGATCGGTTCTCGTCCGGTTGGCTGCGGGGGACGCTCTGGTGCCGGGCGGGGCTGCGGTGCCTCGGCCGGCCGGGCCCCCACCGCCGGGGGAGCTTCTGCCACGGCCACGCCGCCCTCAGCGACGGGTGCGGGAGCAGGCGCCGTTGCGGGTGCTTCAGCCGCGGGAGCTGGTGCCGGGGCCGGTGTTTCGGACACAGGCTCGGGGGCCGGAGCCTCCGGTGCTGCCTCGGGAGCAGCCGCTACTGGCGCGCTGTCTGCTGTTACTTCTTCAGGTCGCTCTTGCGACTCAACCATTCAATACCGCCTTAAACTCTTACTGGCAATGCCAGGGATAGGCAGACCGGCCTCGGCCCGCCAAATGGCACATTTCGAAACGCTAGAAGTATAGCATACCCCTTAAACGGGGGTAAACGAGAAACACTTTCCGAAGCAGGGCTATCGCATTTGATTCGAGAGCCCCGTCACTCCCACGAAAGCGGGAATGACGGATCTTTCGCAGGAATGACGGATTGTGGAATTCCAAATGAAATAGCCCCGACCTTCCGAAGCAGCCTGGTAAGTTCTCAGGGATCCTCAGTCTCGCTGGGGTTCGTGGAATACCGATCCCTACCACCACACTCGGTACACCAGGTTCAGTGCCGCTGCCCCGACGACCCCCGCCGCCACATCGTCGGCCATGATACCGTACCCTCCCGGCAGCCGTTCGAAGCGCCGTATCGGCCAGGGTTTCAGTATGTCCAGCACCCTGAAGACCACGAAGGCCGCCGCCAGCCAGGGCAGTGTCTTTGGTAGGAAGAGGCAGGTCAGCCACACGCCCGCCACCTCGTCCCACACTGCCCGCTTGGGGTCGGGGTCGTCCTCCCGGACCAGGCTCCCGCAGGCCCACGGCCCGATGATCAGCGATGCGGCCACGAGGATAATGAACCCGGGAGAGTCTCCACCCATCGGCAGCGGCGCGTACACCGCCAGCGCCACCAGGCTCGCCATCGTCGCCGGTGCCACGGGGAACAAGCCAACCCCCAGCGCAGTCCCGAACAGCCAACCGACCCCCGACGCCAGCCGTCTCACCGGGTAGTGCCCGACGGCGCCGTCACCCGTAACCCAGCCGGTGCAAGTCTTCTTCCGTCATGCCCAGGTAATGGCCGACCTCGTGCCACAGCGTGATTCGTATCTCCCGCGCCGCCTCGGCGCGGGTCTCTGAGGCGCGAAGGATGGGTTGGCGGTATATCACGATCCGGTCGGGCAGCGCTGGGCCTATGCCGTCCCGCTCGGTGAGCGGCCAGCCTTGGTACAAACCGAACAGCGTATCGTGCTCGCCCAGCAGTTCCGCCTCCTCCGGCCCGGGCCACTCCTCCACCACGATGTCCACATTCTCCAAGCGCTGGTGCAGCTCCCGGGGCAGTTGGGAGTAGGCCCTCCGGACCAACCGCACGAACTCCCTGTAAGTCATTCGGATCACAAGGGAGCGCCCACCCTCCGCCGGATGTCCTTCAGTAAGTCCACATTGCGCTGGTCGGGACCCTTCCCCTCGAACCCGGGAACCTCCAGCAGGAAAGGCACCTCGGCGAACGCCGGATGTCCCATGAATACCGCAAACCCATCCTCGCCGATGAAACCCTCGCCGATGTTGTCATGCCTATCCACGCCGGACCCGCACACCCGCTTTGAGTCGTTGGCATGTATCGCGACCACGTTGGCCGACCCTGGTCCAGCGTCCAACTGCGCCAGCATGTCCTCGATGCCCTCGCCGGTGGTCAGATCATATCCCGCGGCGAAGCTGTGCTGAGTGTCCAGGCATACCTTCAGCCGCTCGTCGTCCACTGCCTCCAGAATCGCCCCCAATTCCTCGAAGCGTGCGCCTATGTGTTTGCCCATTCCCGCCATGTTTTCCACCGCCAAGCAGGGCCCGTCAGGCGCCCCATCCAGCGCCTTCCGGATCGACTCCGCCACCTGCGGCAACACCGCCTCGAATCCGGCCCCTCCGTGGCTGCCAGGGTGGAAGATCAGGCCGTCGGCACCCAGGCGCCCGGCCAGCTGCAGGTGTGCCGCCAGTGAGTCGATCCCCTTCTCCAGTACATCCGGCCGACTGGTCCCCAAGTTGACCAGGTAGATGGCATGGAGGAACACGGGTCCCATCCCGGCGTCCGACATGTTCTGACGAAACGCATCAATTTCACCGTCGGGAATATCCCGGAACGCCCACGACTGCGGTGACGAGCCGAATATCTGCAGCGCCTCGCAACCGATGTCAACGCCCCGTTCCACAGCCTTGCTAACGCCGCCCGATGTGGATACATGCGCCCCAATCTTCATTTCCAGCTCCTGCCTGGGGGTAAATTCGACCTGTCTCTTGGCAGATTATACGAGACAGCCCGTTGGCTGTGGGCTCCTCCAGGAATACAATGGCCAGCAATGCGCGCTCTTGTGCTCGACACTCCCGGAAATCCGCCCCAACTGTCGGTGGTGGAGTTGCCCACGCCTCTCCCAGGACCCGGCGAAGCACTGGTCCGGGTGGCCGCCTGTGGGTTCTGCCATCACGACCGGCTGGTCATGGCGGGTACGCTTCGTCGAGGCGTCTCTGCCGGCGTCGTTCTGGGCCACGAGATCGCAGGCATTGTGGAAGAGGTGGGAGATGAGGTGAGCCGGGTACAGCCCGGAGACCGCGTGGTATCGCTCCTGACCAGCGCCTGCGGCCAGTGCGACCGCTGCCGGGAGGGTCGGGAACACCGGTGCCGGCACGGCGAGGGAATTGGCCATGGACGCCACGGTGGTTTCGCCGAGTTCGCGTCCATATCACAGCACGGTCTCGTGAAGCTTCCCGACGCTTTGGATCTCGCCGCTGCCTCGCTGTTGGCGTGCCCCGCAGGAGTGGCCCTGCAAGCGCTCCAGGCCGTTCAGGTCTCGGAGGCAGAAACAGTGGTCGTCGTTGGAGCGGGCGGCGGCCTCGGCGTCCACGCGGTCCAACTCGCGGCGGCCCTCGGTGCGCGCACCATCGGCGTGACTTCTTCGTCCGGAAAGGCTAGTGTGCTCTACCATCACGGCGCCGTCGATGTGATCGAGTCGGCCGGCCCGGAATCAGGCCTCGAGTTCTGGGAGGTCGTGATGGCACTGACCGCCGATGAAGGTGCCGAAGTAGTCATCGACACCGTGGGCACTCCCACCCTCCGGTCGTCGGTGCGGTCACTGGCCCAGTACGGCCGCCTAGCCCTGCTTGGCGAGGTTGGTGGCGAGGGCGATCTCCGTGGTCTAATCCCCGAAATCGTCTTCCGCGACGCCCGCCTGACCGGCGTCTCCGGCGTGTCTCGCTCCACGCTGGAGCGGACTGTCTCTCTCGCCGACGAAGGGAAGCTCAGCCCTGTATTGCAACAGATGCTGCCCCTGGAGCAGGCCGGTCGTGCCTTCCAGTTGCTGTCGGACCGGGGGGTCTTTGGTCGTCTGGCACTTACCCCGGGCTACTGATCGTCCTGCTGGCTGCTGTCGTCAGTCCCGGAGTCACGGCCGTTGCCATTGTCCGATGCGCCCGGAGGCCGAGGCGGCTTGCCCTGCTGGGCGTCCGTATAGCCCTGTAGGTAGGCTTCTTGGCGCCACCGTTCCCGTCGCCTTCGGGTTGCTTCCCTGATCCAGTCTGCTACTGCTGACATAAGCTCTCTTGCTTGGAGCGCCCCCCAGATAACGAACCCGGATGCTACGAAGCTTGCTCCAATTCCCAGAACCAGATTCCGGGCGGTCTCGCTAGGGGATACAGCTGGGAAACCAGTTTTAATCTCCAGTACTGCGAGGATCACAGAACCGGCGATCCCGCCAATCATTGTGAATAGCTGGAACCATTTCCGGTCTCTTGGCCTGATGCCCCAGATCGACTCACGGTAGTTATCCATGGCCGGCTGCGCTCATTATACCAACCCGGTACCGAGGCGGTACCAACCCAGCCGGCTTGGAAATCGCTAGGGCTATCTGCCGAACAGGCTGAACAGCGAAGAGGCGGCGGTGGCAGCGACCTGGCGTGCTCGTCCGAACCTTCGGATCTCTCCCCGGTCCCACATCACCAGGAATTGGCTGGCGATGAAGATGCTGCTGTAGGTACCCACCACCGCGCCGATGGCCAGCACCAGGAGCAGCTCGCGGATGCTTGGGCCACCGATCAGCAACATGGCGACCAGAACGAACAGCGTGGTCAGGCTGGTGTTGAGCGACCGTCCCATCGTCTCCATGATGCTTATGTTCACCAAGCCACCAAGGTCCCGGTCCGGATGCCGGGATACATTCTCCCTGATGCGATCGAAAACGACGATGGTGTCGTTGACGCTGTAACCGGCGACGATCAGAAGGCCCACGATGAACATGGAGTTCACCTCAAACCCGATGACCCGCCCCAGGATGGAAAACACACCCAGGATGATCAGCACGTCGTGCACCAGTGCCAGCACCGCGCTCACCCCGTAGCGGTAGGCCTTCGGCACACGCCGGAACGCGTACCAGACATACAGCAGGATAAACACCGAGGCTGCCGCCAGTGCGTAGAAGGCGATGTTCACCGTCTCGGACGCGACGATGGGTGAAACGCTCTCGAATTCAATCTGTTGGCGGTTCAGTCCCAGCGTTTCCTCGAGGTCGCGCTCGATGACCTCCCGCTCGGAGAGTCCGTCTCCGACCGCTTCCTCCAGCACCGTCGTGCGGATGAAGTAGTTGTTGATCCCCACCTGTTGCACCAGTGCCTCGGGGTGCCCCAGGGCATCCATGCGGTCCAGTATGTCCTGCTGCTCCACGCCATCTTCGAAAGTGACATTGAAGACAGCGCCGCTGGTGAAGTCGATCCCTGGCCTCAGCCCGGAGTCCAGCGTCACCCAGCCGGGCGGCATCAGCATGGATATGATGCCCGGAATGATGATCAGGGCCGAGAACAGGAAGTACCAAGCCCGCTTGCCGACGATGTCCAGCACTACCGGTTCCCTCCTCGGGTCCCGGGCGTGGGCCCGGTGCCTGCCGATGTCGTCTGCGCAGCTCCCGAGCCTCCGCTACCCCTGGACGCGCCCTCCGGCGTAAAGAGCCCGATCTTGTGGCCAAGGCCTACAAAGGCCATCAGCTGCAGCAGGTTGCGGCTCACAACCACCGCGGTGAACATGCTGGCGGCCACGCCGATGAACAGGCTTATCGCCACGCCGGTTACCAGCCCGCCGCCGAGCCGGTCGCCGAACCACAGCAGCACCAGGCAGGTGATCATCGTGGAAATGTTGGAGTCCCGGATCGCCGGCCAAGCCCTGCTGAACCCGACCTCCATGGATGAAGCCAGGGTCCTTCCGATACGGACTTCTTCCTTCATCCTTTCAAAGATCAGAATGTTGGCGTCCACCGCCATACCCACAGACAGGATGAACCCCCCGATATGGGCCAGTTCCAGCGTGATGGGAATGAGCTTAAACACCGCCAGTACCGTGATCGCGTAGAAGACCAGCGCGAACGCCGCCACCACCCCGGCCATGCGGTAGTAGGCGACCATGAACAGCAGGACCAGCCCCAGTCCGACCAGTCCGGCCCGAAGGCTGTTCTGAAGCGACTCGACACCCAGATGTGGGTCCACGTCGCTCTCCTGGATCAGCTTCAGCGGTACCTGCAGGCGGCCCGACTCCAGCTGGATCGAGAGCGTTCGAGCTTCCTCACGGGTGAAGTCGCCGCTGACCTGTGTGCTTCCGTCGCGGATCCAGGCGCGGGACACCGGGGCCAGGATCTCCTGGTCGTCCAGGAAGATCGCGATCCGCTTGGTCTGCACATTGGCTATCCGCTGGGTGAGCTCGGAGAATATGTCCGAGCCACGGCCGTCGAACTGCAGGTTAACCACCCAGCCCACTCCGACCGGGTCGGCCGCGGCTTCGGCCCGCTCCAGGTCGTCACCGGTGAGGCCGAGATCGGCGTCGGTGAAGTTGGCGCAGATCAGCGTTTCGCAGGTCCGCTCCTTGAACTCCAGCAGAGCCGTTTGACCAATCAGCGCTTTTGCCTCGTCGATCGCGCTGTTTACGGTGAAGGTTTCAGGAATGAAGATCGCGTCGGCGATGGCTTCCCTTGCGGTCGCCTGCACCTCTGAGCCCACCGTCCCCGACAACACCCGGAAGGTGCGGTCGTCCAATCGCTCTATTGAGATATCCCAGTAGCCAGCGCCCGTCAGTGCGTCCCTCAGGGCCGCTATATCATCGACTGGCTCTGCGAAACCGATCTCGGTGGTCGAGCCGCTGGCCCCGGGCAACTGGACGATTATCCGGTCCTCGCCGAATATCTGTATGATCGGCTCTTCCGTCCCGAAGCGGTTGACCCGCCGGGTGATGTTGTCCAGGACGCCTTCCATCTGGCTGGCGTTGGGGTCACCAATGTCGGTCACTTGGAACAGGTCGATCTGGCCCAGCGCGTCCTCCATGGAGTCGCGCAGCCCGGTGCGCCGCGGGTCGTCCGCCGCCAGCAACGGCATCCGCAGCTGGAACCTGGTGGCAACAGCCACGATTTCCGTTTCCGGCTCCGGCGGTTCCTCAGGCTCCGCTTCCTGCTGCGGGTCGCCTTCCTCCGACGCGGCGGCTGTTTCCTCTTCGCCGTCGCCCGTCGTCGCCTCTTCCTCTTCAACGATTACAGGGGTGGAGATTTCCCGCTCGATGAGGTTCGCATCACGGGGGATTATCTGATAGTCCTCCAGCGCCAACTGGTCTTCGCCGAACCGGGAGGACTGCAATGACTCTGCTATAAGCTGCAGGTCCGTGGGTTCCAGCATCGTGACATCGATGCGCGTCCCGGTATCCGCCTGGTAGACCAGGTGCCCACCGCCGCTCAGGTCCAGGCCCAGCTTCAGGCCCAGTGGACCGGCGCCCTCACGTTCCAGGGCGGGCAGACCGGGGATATCGATGTTTATGGGGCGGAAGCCCAGGGCCGCAATGGCGACTCCCAGGATGAGGAGGATGACGAAGGTGAGGCGGACGCTGCGGGAACGCATCTGCTAAATTGAACAGGCCCGCGATTCGTCGCGGGGGTCTCCCTGCCTTTCAAGTGTTGAGGCAGCCAATGTGAACGCCTGCTCCTGGGTATCGATTTCGCCCGCCGCGTGGGCCTCGTCGATCGCGTCCAGTAGCGTGCCGATACGCGGTCCGGGCTGCAACTGGAAGCGGGACATCAGGTCGTGTCCGTTGACGAGGCGGTTCGAGGTGATGGCGACCGGTTCCTGCGTGCCCGTGTAGAGCACGTGAGATATCATTTTAGCATGTTCCTGCCACCGTGGATGTTCCAACTCCGGCCCTTTTGCACCCAAATAATCTGCGAGCGCCAAGTAGAGGGTGTCTATCGCCACATCTCCCGTGCTCTTGAAGTACCGGTAGATGGCCCGGTTCGTCGGCCACTCTTCCTTCTCCGACATGCTGGCGGGACGAAGGTGGTGCAACACCATCCACCGTACCAAATCGACGCCCCGGTTGCTGAAGTTGAGGCGGGCCAGGCGCAGCTCAGCCACCTCCGCCCCCTGCTCCGAATGCCCGAAGAACCGCGTGCGTCCGTCCGGCTCCAGGGTCTTGGTCTGTGGCTTGGCGATATCGTGAAGCAGCGCCGCCACCTTCAGAATGGTCCTGCGGGTGTGCCCGTCGCTCACCTTTTGCGCGAAGTATGCCTCCGACTCCGGGGTCCACGGCACGCAGGAGTAGACCGGTGAGTTCTGGTGTCCGCCGGTTACTCCCTCGGCCGCTTCCACCGTGTGCAGCGAGTGCCCCCACACGTCCCAGTAGTGCATCCGAGGCTGTTCCACGCCCTTTGTGGCCATGAGCTCCGGGATGATGTGCTGCAGCAGCCCCAGGCGGTCCAGCACCTCGACTCGTCCCTTCGCTCCCGGAGGTGCCATTATCTTCAGGAACTCGTCCCGCACCCTGGGAGGAGAAACGCGCCGCACTTCATGCGCTTTTGTGATGATCAGCCGCACTGTCTCCGGGACCATGCGCATTTTCAGCTCGCCGGACAGGCGCACCGCTCGCAACAACCGCCCCGGGTCGTCCTCGAACACCTCGTCGTTTGTTGTCCGGATGGCCTTCCTGACCAGATCGGCCCGGCCGCCGAACGGATCGATCAGTGCGTCGGCGAAATCGTCGTCCTGCCAATCATCCAGTGGGACAGCCATCGCATTGATGGTGAAATCGCGCCGGGCCAGGTCCCTCTCGATGTCCTCATCGTAGCCTGTCAGGTCTATGGACCAGCCTGCCCCCTCGTGTTCACCTTCCCCCGCGACCACTACCCGCATCATTCCCCGTGGCACGTCCAGCGGTGCGGGCGAACCACCCAGCAATTCCGCCAGCTCCCGGCCCAGTGCGACCGCATCTCCCTTCACTGCCAGGTCGATGTCGGTGTCGCTTCCGCGACCAACCAAACGGTCCCGCACCAGGCCGCCAACGACATGTGTCTCCACCCTTCTGGAGGTGAAGAAATCCCGCAGCCGGCCGATCATTGCTATGTGCGTAACAGAAGTCATCGACTACAAAGGTCTAACTCAAGAATTGCAGGAGACCAAAACCGTCTTTCCCCGAATACGGGAATCCGGTGCTCAAATCTGTGAATCCCAAGGTGATCTCGGCGCCCTCTGCGCTAGAATTGCATTCCGCCTGCAGATTGTCACACTCTCTCTGAGGGAAAATCAGCCGGACGCAAGTGGTGGAACAGGCGCAGATCGCTTGGCCGTGAACGGAGACTAACGCGATGCGGGCGTTCCCGAACTGGACTCGGCGCCGTCGCCCCTCATATCGTGCAGCCGGCGATGGAGTGCCTCGTACCCGGGGTCGTGGACATGGCCGTGCTCGGGTTCGTGCTCGTGTCCGTCTTCGTCGTCTTCCCGCTCGTATTCCGCCCCGAACTCGTCATCCTCCCCCGCTTCCTGAACCGGGTACAGCTTGGTGTGGGCCACCAGGTGGTCCATGTACATGATGCCGTTCAGGTGGTCGATCTCGTGCTCCAGCGCCTGTGCCAGGAGCTCCTCTGCATCCACCTTGAACTGCTTGGAGTCGAGGTTGAGCGCCCGCGCCCGTATCTTGTCCGAGCGGATCACCATACCCCGGTAGCCGGGAACGCTGAGGCAGCCCTCTTCGACCTCGCGCTCCCCTTCCCGTTTCACGATCTCGGGGTTCACCAGGATCATCGCCTCTTCCATGTCCGGCGTCTGGACCACGCAGATGCGCTCAAGCACACCCACCTGGTTGGCCGCAAGCCCCACGCCGTGATGAGCCGTCATGGTCTCGACCATATCCAGAGCGAGTTTCTTGTGCTGCGGCGTGATCTTTGCGATCTTCCGCGCCTTCCTGAAGAGGACAGGGTCCGGCACCAGCCGGATCGTCAATACAGCCAAGGGACCCCCGTTAACTGGTAGCGCGTCCGCCTCGCAGACGCCCCTGTCTGAAAATCACACCAAGTAATTATATGCGCGGATTCCGTAATTTGGAAATCGTGCTCGCCGCGCCAACAGGGCAATTGCGTCTTGACCATTTGCGTTCCAATAAGCCCGGTTTTGCCGGAAGCATCCTCAGTCATTCCTGCGAAAGCAGGAATCCAGGGATTATTTGCCGGTGAATCGAGACCTGTCCATTGGGCACTGGATTCCCGCTTTCGCGGGAATGACGGGTCCTTTGCGGTAATGACTGGCCATTTGGGTTCAGGAGACAAGATGCAATTGCCCTAGCCCAACACGCGCTTGAGCACCTGCCCCTCTCACGCTCCGTGTTATCATCCCTCGAAACCACGATTGAGGTGAGCGGCATGGTAGGCGTGAGCGAAATCGGCGCCGCCGAACTGAAGGCGGCAGTCCCCAACCTCTCAGGCACCCTTCGACTGGACGGCCTGAAGGGCACTGCGGAAGTCTATCGCGACGAGCTGGGCATCCCCTATGTGCGTGCCGAAAACGAGCACGACGCCTTCTTCGCCCAAGGCTTCATCACTGCCCAGGACCGGCTTTGGCACATGGAGTACGACCGCCTCCGTGGCAGCGGACGCTGGGCCGAGGCCGTCGGCGACGGCGCCCTCGAGCAGGACAAGCTCATGCGCCGCTTCCGCCTCGTTGCCAGCGCGAAGGCCGACTATGCCGTGATGGACGAGCATACGCGCATGGTTTTCGACGCCTACGCCGCGGGGGTCAACGCCTTCATCCACTGCCCAGACCCTCTGCCTGCTGAGTACGCCATCGCCGGAATCCGGCCTGAGCCGTGGGAGCCGTGGCACAGCCTCGTCGTCTACAAGATTCGCCACATCCTCATGGGCGTCTTCGAGTCCAAGGTCTGGCGCGCCCGCATGGTCCGCGGCATGGGCCCGGAGAAGGCTGGCAAGCTCTTTCCCGGCTACGAGCCCGGTCATCTGCTGATCCTCCCTCCCGGCACCACCCACGACGGTCCCCTGGACCAGGGATTGAAGGAATTGGCCGAGGGCGCCGCCGCCCTTAACTACCTCTCCGAGCTGGACGGCGGCAGCAACAGCTGGGCCATCGGAGGCCAGCCTCACGCAGGGGATCGAGGCGGAGCCGGGGTCGGTACCGCCACCGGCAAGCCCCTGGTCGCCGGCGACTCACACCGCGCCCTCGACACTCCCAACGCCTACTACCAGAACCGCGTCGCCTGTCCCGAGTTCGATGTCATCGGCCTCTCATTCCCGGGCGTTCCAGCTTTCCCTCACTTCGGCCACAACCCCTGGGTCTGCTGGTGCGTAACCCACACCGCCGCCGACTACCAGGACCTCTACATCGAGCAGCTCCGAAACGGAGAGGCTCCCCAGTACCTTCATAAGGGAGAGTGGCGCGACGCCGAGATCCATCACGAGACCGTTCGCAGCAACACCGGCCGCGAGGAGTCCATCCAGGTCGTTGTCACCAACCACGGACCCATAATTTCCGGTGATCCGGACCAGGGCACCGGCATGGCCCTCAAGTACACCGCCACCGAGTCCGCCTCCCAGTGGCCAGCCATCCTCTGGAGGATGCTTCGCGCCCGTAACGCCGATGAGCTGGTCGAGTCCCAGCGCGGCTGGGTCGACCCCTGCAACAACTTCGTTTTCGGAGATGTCGACGGAAACTACGGATACTTCTGCCGTGGACGAATCCCCATCCGCAACCGGGTCAACGGCTGGCTCCCCGTCCCTGGCTGGACCGGCGAGCACGAGTGGCAGGGCGACATCCCCTTTGAGGAGCTTCCGCGTTCCATCAACCCTCCGGAGGGTTACATCGCCACCGCCAACAACAAACCCGTCAGCGACGACTATCCCCACTACATCGCCGTCGACTTCACACCCGAGTTTCGCGTCAAGGGCGTGACCAAGGGGCTGCAGTCCCTCGACAATCCCGCCGCCGCCGACATGGCGAAGGTCCACTCCCAGCGCATCTCCCAGCCGGCGCAGGCCTACCTTGCCCTTCTGCCCAGTATAGAACCGACCAACGCCCTCGCCGCTATAGCGCGCGAACGACTGCTGGCCTGGGACGGCTCCATGGACCCCCATCTCGTCCAGCCCACCATATACTCAGCCATGCGCGACGCACTGCTGAAGGAGATATTCGACCGTAACCTGCCGGCCGATCTGGCCCACGACGCCTGGCACCCCGCAGACCGTGGTCTCGGTTCCTTCGGCAACCGGCTCAAGGCCCGCATGGTCGAGATGATCAGGGCCGACGACCGCTCCCTCCTCGCCGAAGGGGAAAGCTGGCCCGACGCCATCTCCCGCGCCCTCACCAAGGGCGTCGCCACTCTCTTCGTCCGCCTCGGTGACGACCCCGACGCCTGGGTGTGGGACCGCGTCCACCGCGCCGTACCCAAGCACACTCTCTCCGCCGCCCATCCGGACATGGCTGGTCTGCTCGACCCGCCTGCCATACCCCACAGCGGCGACGGCGACACCCCGCTCCAGGGCGGATACTCGCCGGCTACCTTCGCCACTGTCACCAGCCTGTCCGTTGCCCGCTACTCCTACGACATGGCCAACTGGGACGACTCCCTGTGGGTCGTTCCCCTGGGGAGCTCCGGACACCCAGGCAGCCCCCACTACTGCGATCAGTCCGAGACCTGGCGAAGAGTAGAGATGGCTCCCATGCGCTGGGGCTGGGACAACATCACCGCAACCGCCAAGCACCACCAGACACTGGAACCGGCTTAGCAATTCTCCCCAAGAGTCCCCTCCCCTTGAGAGGGGAGGGTTAGGGTGAGGGTGATCGGTTCGTGCAGAGGCGCCACCTGAACAGCCTCCTTAAGTTCTGACGTAGTTCATTAGTGGCCTTGAAACACTCCGTGAGGCATGGTTAGTCTGGAAGTACGGAGGAAATCTATGGTACCCGCGCACCCTGTGTCCAAGGAGAAGCTCGCCGAATACTGCCGAATAAACGGAATAAAGTGGCTGGCGACACACGACGCGGAAGTTGTGCGCCGCCACTTCCCCGAGGTAGAGCTCTTCTTTTTGGTTGAGTTTGAGAAGGATCAACGGGTCGGTTTTTTCAGACTTTTTGAGGTTCAGGAAGAGCTGTCTTCCCTGTTTGGCGGATTCAAAGCAGATTTGCGCACCCTTCCCGAATTGCGCGACTTTTACCGCGACGAAGTAATGGAAGCTGCAGAGGTACAATTTGCCGCGTGAGGATGAGCAGTTTCTGGCCGACATGCTCAGCGCGGCTAATGTTTCTTTAGGTTTCGCCAACGGCCGTGCACGGATTGAACTTGAAAGCGATTTGATGTTTGGATATGCCTTGATGAAGGCAGTAGAGATAATTGGCGAAGCGAGTTCACAAATCTCTGATGACACGAAGAGCCAATACCCTCTGATTCGCTGGAGAGCCATCGCCTCAATGCGAAACCGCTTGGTCCACGTCTACTACGACGTCAACTACGACATAGTTTGGGACGCCGTGAAGATTGATGTTCCCATTCTTATTGGCCTCTTGTCGTCATCACCGGATTCGCCATAAGCCATAGCTGAACAACAACAGGGATTGATTGCTAATACTGTGTGCACTTTCTTTCGAACTCAATAATCACGAAAGTCCATCCGGAAGCTGTTCACAAACAAAAAGCCGGGCCTGCAAATCCGCAGGCCCGGCTTCTCTTTTGTCTCGGTTTCCGCCGAAGGTTACGCGTCAGCCTCGATCTGCTGGCTCAGATATAGGTCGATGCCGATCGTGCTGATGACCTCCAACTCGGTCTCGAGCGCGTCGACGTGCTCCTCTTCCTCCCGGATCATACCCTCCAGGATGTTGCGCGTGGTGTAGTCGCCCACTGACGCACAGTGCCCGATGGCCTCCCTCAGCACCTCCACCGCGTTCACCTCTGCCTCCAGGTTCAGTTCCAGGTCCTCCTTGATCGACTCGCCCACCTGCACCTGGTTGAGCCTCTGTAGGTTGGGCAGCCCCTCCAGGTACAGGATGTGCCGTATCAGGTGCTGCGCGTCCTCCATTTCCGACATGCTGTTCGACCGGAACAGCTTGCCGACTCCGGGGAATCCCCAGTTGTTGGCCATCTCCGCGTGGATGAAATACTGGTTGATGGCTGTCAGTTCGATGGTGAGTATATTGTTCAGGCGTTCCACCACGCCTTCCTTTGCTTTCATGTACTGGTCTCCTTAATCCGAGGTCAACAAAATGCCGCCGGCGCGCTCTGCGTCACCGGCGGCTCTATAGTCCGCCTGAATATATTATATCACGAAGGGCGTTTATGCCGCCTTGGTGAGCAGCCCTTCCAGCTTTAACTCCACCATTTGGGTAATACGGTCGATGTTGTTCAGGCAGCGACCGCAGGCATCCCCGTCATCAAAGCCAAAGGTCTCGGTCAGTGCGTCGGGAGAGCACCCCCGGCGCTTCGCCGACTCGACCGCTTCTGCAAGCCTGACGCCCTTGCACACACATACGTACACTGTGACTACCCTCGCTCTAAGTGCGTGTAGCTAGGTGATGACGCGGAATTTACACTAACACCATAACAGTGTCAACCCTTATTTTTGAAATTCGTCACTCGACATATTTTACGAAATAGGTCGCACTCTCCTATGTATTGTCGACAAAAGAAAGACCGCCGCAGGGATACTGCGGCGGTCGTCCAGTCCACTGTGAAAGCAACGGTCGCGGCCTATTGCACGAGGTTCGGCGTCACCTCGGCCGGAATGCCACCGGCCTCCATCTCGCGGGCCCGAGCCTCCACCGAAGGCAGCACGGCGTTGATGACATCGTCGTCCAGGTCAGCCGCCACACCCGGATATCCGGCGCGTTCCAGCATCACCTTCAGCTTCTTGTTCTTGAACTGGTCCAGGCACCAGCCCAGCGGGTCCGGCACCAGCGTCTTGTCCCAGTAGATGCGGTGGTTCTTGTTGCGCGGGCCATAGTGGTAGTGCGGCCCTTCCCAGAAGCAGTCGAACGCCAGCAACTCGGTCTCTTCGGTGAACACCCGGCCGGTGTTCCCCGCTAGGTCGGCCAGCACGTGGATGGCCACGCCGCCGTCGCCGGAGCCCAGCTTGCGGTTCTCGAGGCCGAACTTGATGTTCCCCGCCTCGAACACATCGGTGCCCCGGTTGTGCTTCACGGTGTTGCGCTCAGCGGCGAATTTGTACCGCGCGACCTCGTCCACTTCGTCCAGTGCCTTGTTCACCGCGGCGATGTCCACCCCGCCGGCGGCTTCGCCGTACCCGGCCTCGGTCAGCATGATTCCGATGCTGTTGCGGATAGTCTTCACCGTCCAGCCGATGGGGTTGCCGTCCACGGTCTCGTCCATGCGGAACCTGACGTTCTTGCCGTCCGGCCCGTAGACATAGCTCTTCTCACGGTCGAAGCAGTTGAACCGCAGTGCGGTTGCGTCCCCGACCTCCACCAGGATAGCCACGCCTTGGTCCGAATGATCCTGGATATTCCCGTCCCAGAGCTCGTGCTGGACAACGAAGGTAACATTGCCAGCCTCAACTCGAACACGCCCAGTCTGCATCATAACGAACAGTCTCCTATATCTAGGATAGTACGCCGAATATAGCCACCACCCCGCGCCAGTGTCAACCTGAGACTGCTAGAGTCTCTGCCAATTGCGTGGCGAAAGGCAGCGGACCACCCTAGGCTTGGGACGACAGGCGCCTGACTTGAAGATTCGGGAACTGCTCATTCCATGAGGCAAGATTGAATACGCCGCAACCAGTAACGATAGGTCGTTCCCACTTATTTGGAATTCCTGTTGGCAGCTTCCTGTCCAAGTCTCTTTTCTTTTTGTCTAGGTCGGCTGAAGTCAGATGGTCGATCGCAATAAGGACTAGGTAATATACCTCTCTCTCCGTTCGGCCCGCCGCCCATTCGTACAGAAACGAGTCCCGACATTTGTACACGAGTTCTTGATCGATTCTCTCGCTCTGATAATAAGCCGACAAAGCTTCATCGCTGCTAAGGTTGCTATCGGGATGCTGTGGGTCTTTGAACTCAATGAACAAGAGACGATCGGAAAACTCGACCACGAAGTCCACAGCGTTCATACAGTGCGTAAGTCCGTGATCTGGACCATCGAACCTACGGGCCGCTTCCGCGTGGCTGATTGTGATTTGCAGGTCCCTTTCTTCCAGAACCGTGGTCATGCCAAGCCTGGAAGGCTGCGTTTTATTTCCCGGTCATAGATGCTGTCGAAGGCTTCCATGATGGCGTTGGGATGTATATCGAGGGACTTGTCCGCTGTGTGACACTCAATCTCCCCTGTTTCCTCCGACCGGAACAGCGAGTGAAAGGCCACCTTATCGTCCTCCTTCGCCTGAAGGTCAAGCTCCCTCAAAATCACATAATCGTGGGTGGCCAGGAAGATCTGCACCCCCAACCTCTGCAGTTCCAGTAGCACCTCGATCACCACACCGTACAGCTTCGGGTTGAGGTTAGTCTCCGGCTCGTCCCAGAACAGCACCGCCCCAGGCCTGAGGCTCCCGTTCCGGATCAGCAGCCAAAGCAACCCCAGCTTCCGCAACCCCTCCGCCAGCAGCGTGAACTCAATCTCACCCTGCTCGCCGCTGAGAAAGAACTCCTCCCCATGGATGGTAACCTTCCCGCCAAGCTCAGCTTCCAACCGCCCCTGAAGATGTGCGGGTACGAACTCGGCAGGATTACGCAAAGGCGGCAGGTAAGCCCTATCCAGAATATCGAGGTACGTCTCCTCAAAATGAACCTCACGGGCAGCATAAAGCGACCTGAAGCCCGGTGCATTTGCAAGCATATCTTTAGGAGGGATGTAAACACTATCGACTTTGGTAGCGCTCCAATTTAGTCCCGAGGATCCCATTCGAGGGGTTGGAGGATCTCCCCAGTTTTTGGTAATGTGCGATTCCAACATTCGCGAACCAAGCGAAACCGCAATATTTGTAGTCTTATCTTCAAGGTAACGTTTTACTAGCCCCAATGGGTGGTTATTTGACGGAAGAAATATGCTAACTAACTTGCGAAGAAATGCATCCTCTCCAGGATCGTAGAATACACACGCCGCATAGCACACCTTCATCAAATGCGTCTTCCCTGTCCCGTTCGCCCCCACCAGTACGTTGATGCCCGGCGACGGCTCGAGGTCCAGGCTCTCGAAGACCGTAAAGTTCTCCAGTTTCACCCGCGTGATCGTCATCTGCCAAGGCTCCCGCCCGTTGCGACTCCCAACCCCAGTATAACGCGAAGGGCCGGCCCCTTTATCCGGAGACCGGCCCCTTGCCGGACGATTAAATGCCACCGTCTGAATCAGGATAGGAGCTACGCGGTCGAGGGGGACGCCCTCACCCTAATCCTCTCCCAGAGGGAGAGGGGATAGCTTTCAACTGCGTAAGTCCTATCAGGGTTCTGCTATTTATCAGGATGTTCCCAATCCTGAACATCCTTTAATCCTGTGAATCCTGATTTAGACTAGAATCTTGCTCATAATCCAATCAAGCAAATCACAGTTCAGGCCAGCGGCTTCTCCTCCGTGTCGAAGTGGGGCATGACCTCTTCCCCGAAATGCTGCAGCTGCTCCAGCATGACCTCCAGTGGGGCGCCCATGCGGTTGCAACCCACATGCATGTGCTCCAGTCCGGGGTAACGTTCCTGGATCGCCATGATCTTCTCGGTCACCTGCTCGGCGGTGCCCACCAGCCACGCCTGCTGCTCCACGATGTCCTCCATTGTCGGCAGCCCAGCGCCACGGGCCCGCCGTGGGTCGCCCAGCGCCTCGATCTGTGAGTCCGACAGCGCCCGGAAGAACCCCAGCGGTGCGAACATCTTCATGTCCTCTTCCAGGTACTTCCGGCCCTGCTCGATGGCGTCCTTCTCCGAGTCCGCGATGAAGGTCGGCAGGCCGATGACCAGACGGCCGCCCGGCTCCACGTTGTGGCCGTGGCGGTTCACCGTCTCCGTCCAGCGCATGACCACATCGTCGTTGGCGCCGCCGGTGACCGCGCCGCCGCCCATGATGCCCTGGATGTCGTGCTTCGCCATGAAGTCCATCGCTCTCTGGCTGCTCGACACCATCGGCTGCCAGCACTCCACCGGCTGGTACTTCGGCCGCGGAACCAGCGTCAGCTCCTTCAGCGTGTAGCCCCGGTAGGGCACCTCCGGCGGCAGCTGGTAGTGCTTGCCCTGGTAGGAGAAGGAGTCCTCGTGGAAGGCCTTCATGATAATCTCGACCTGCTCCTCGAAGATCTCCCGGTTCATCTCGTTGTCCGAGTTGGTGCTTGGAACGCCGAAGGTGTCTACCTCCCTCGAGTGGTAGCCCCGGCCCACGCCCATGATCACCCGGCCGTCGGTCAGGATGTCGGCGGTGGCGTAGTCCTCGGCCAGCCGCAGCGGGTGCCACATCGGGTTGATGTTGAACCCGCAGCCGAACTTCAGTTGCTTGGTCATGTTGGCCAAGTGCACGAACAGCATGATGAGGTTGGGGATGACCTCGTTGCCCTCGTGCTGGAAGTGATGCTCCGCCCCCCAGAAGCTGTGGTACCCCAGCCGGTCCATCAGCTTCGCCATCTGCTCGCACCGGTCGAAGATCGAGATCAGGTGGTCGTTGTCGAACCGCCGGTCATTGACCGCCGTCGCCTCCAGCCCCAGGTCCCCCAGGTCCACATGCCCGGCATACAGGCTCCCAAAATGCTTGATCATGCGCAAACCCTCGCAGTATCAAATTCCTTGCTGAAATTGTAGCCGCGATGTGAGTGGGGTTGTCAAACAGGAAACGGCTGTTGAAACCCTCGAGGTCAGCACGAATCGCCTCCAGACGTTGCCGCAGAAAATCGAACGACCTTGCATGCGGATCCCCTTGCTTCCCCGGAATCTTCTAAATCCTGTTCATGCCCCGTGAGAGACCTCCCCCCTTGCCCCACCCCCTACCCCCGCCGTATCATCGCCGCCAAACCCACTCCACAAGGAGAACGGCTATGAAGTACGACTACATCGTGGTGGGCGCCGGGTCCGCCGGCTCCATCATGGCATCCCGCCTCAGCGAGGATCCCTCCGTTTCCGTGCTGCTGCTCGAGGCCGGTGGCGACTACCCCGATTTTGAGCAGCTGCCCGACGAGGTCAAGTTCGGCTACGCCACCGCTACCGATGTCATGACCAGCGACCACAACTGGCAGTTCTGGGGCAAGGCTTCCGAGACCGCGCCCCCCATGATGGTGCCCCGCGGCAAGGTCACCGGCGGCTCCAGCGCCATTAACGGCCAGGTCTTCCTGCGCGGCGTTCCCCAGGACTATGACTCCTGGGCCGAGATGGGCAACGACGAGTGGAGCTATGTCAAGCTGCTCCCCTTCCTGAGGCGCATCGAGACCGACACTGACTTCCCCGGCGATGACTTCCACAACTCCGACGGCCCCATCATCGCCCGGCGCTTCAAGCGGGAGGAGCTGCTGCCCGACCAGGCCGCCTTCTACGCCGCCTGCCGCGACGAGGGCTTCGCCGACACCCCCGACCACAACCACCCCGAGGCCAGCGGCGTTGGCCCGGTGCCCTTCAACAACCCCAACGGCATTCGCTGGAGCACCGCCCTAGGTTACCTCGACCCGGCCCGCCACCGGCTGAACCTGACCATCCGCCCCAACTGCCTCACCCGCCGCGTCATCTTCGAGGGTAAGAAGGCTGTGGGAGTCGAGGTCGAGAGCGGCGGCGAGCGCTTCACCGTCGAGGGCGAGCAGATCGTCCTCTCCTCCGGAGCCATTGGCTCCCCGCACATCCTGCTGCTGTCCGGCGTCGGCCCGGCCGACCACCTGAACGAGGTCGGCATCCCCGTCGTCCACGATCTCCCCGGCGTGGGCCAGAACCTCCGAGACCATCCGATGATCTACTCCACCTTCCGCACCAAGCCTGATTACCCGCTGGACGGATTTGCCCCCCGCGTGCAGATGACCCTCCGCTGGACCGCCGAGGGCTCCGACCTGCGCAACGACATGATGATATTCATGCAGTCCTACGCCACCGAGCGCGTCGACCGCGGCGGCGAGCGCATGGACGCCCTCGGCATACGAATGCTCAGCGTGCTGGACCTGGAGCTCAGCTCCGGGCATCTCGAACTGACCTCTGCAGACCCGAACGAGCAGCCCTTGCTCAACTACAACTACATGGAGCACCCGGAGGACCGCCGCCGCCTGCGCGACGCGGTACGGCTGTGCGCCCGCCTCGGCGAGCACGAGTCCTTCAGCGACATTGTCCAGGAGCGAATCGAGCCCACCGACGAGGAATTGGCCGACGACGACGCCCTCGACGCCTGCATGCTCCGCGACGCCACCACCGGCCAGCACATCTCCTGTACCTGCAAGATGGGCCCCGCCAGCGACCCCATGGCCGTCGTCGACCAGTACGGCCGCATCCACGGCATGGAAAACATCCGCGTCGTCGACGCCTCCATCATGCCCAACTGCATCCGTGCCAACACCAACGTAACCACCATGACCATCGGCGAACGCGTAGCCGAGTTCATCAAGGAAGGCCGATAACCCAGATACCGCCCAGGAAGTTCCCTCCCCCTTGACGGGGGAGGGTTAGGGTGGGGGCGAAATCGCCTGGCTGAAGTGTCGATAGGAGGAAACGCACGATGGACTGGGGAAAATGTCCGGCAGTGGAAAGCGTGCCCGGAAAGCTCGGCGGAGCGTGGGTGTTCACGGAGAGCCGGGTGCCAGTTTCAGCCCTGTTCGGGAACCTGGCCGCCGGGGCAACCATCGAAGAGTTCCTGGACTGGTTCCATGGAGTGGAGGACTGGCAGGTCAAAGCAGTGCTTGAACACGTGGTCGAGAACCTCGAAGCTAAAGTAAAGCATGAGAATCCTGTTTGACCACAACACTCCCAGACCTCTCCGCCGTTTCCTCACGGATCACGCCGTAGACACAGCCGACGAGATGGGGTGGGCCGCAATCACTAACGGAAACCTGTTGGACAACGCGGAAAGGGAAGGCTACGAAATTGTCATATCAGCCGACCAGAGTATGAGTTACCAGCAGAATCTCGGACATAGGCGAATTGCCCTCGTAGTCCTTCTCTCCAACAAGTGGCCCGATGTGCAAATAAGGATAGAAGACATCCGCGCTGCCCTCGAAGGAATTCAGCCGGGAGAGTTGAGGGAAGTTCTCATCTGAACACAGGCAGCCTTTGTCCCCTCATTTCCGCGAAAGCGAGAATCCAGGGCGGACTTACCGGTCATAATCGCAGCGACCGACGATAATTCCGTCGGTCGCTTGTCACTCGCGGGGAAGAGCCTTGCCGCCCTACAACCCGATCAGCTCCCTCGCGTTCTCGCCCAGCATCTGCTCCTTGGCTGCGTCGGGGAGGGGCAGCGACTCGATGAACTTCGCATCCTCCGACATGTCGGCCAGCGGGAAGTCGGTGCCGAAGCAGACCTTCTCCGCCCCGTGGCGGCTCACGATGCCCGCCAGCGTCTCGCTGCCCAGCTCCTTCAGCGCAGGCGGCCAGGTGGTGTCAATCAGAACGTTGTCCCGCCCGATGAGCTCCCTCTCGGCCTCGTCCAGCATGTAGAACCCACCCAGGTGCAGGGCGATCAGCTTGAGCTTGGGAAACTGCCGCACCACGTTCATGATGCGCGCCGGGTCGGCCCAGACGGTGTCCCCATCCTGCGTGTGCGCCCACCGGCCAGAGTGGATCTCGACCACCATGTCGTCGCCCATCTCCTCGTAGAAGGGGAACATGCGCGGATCGTCGGGGTAGTAGCTGTTGACCATGGGATGGAGCTTGAATCCCTTGATGCCGGCCTCCCGCATCCGGCGCACCTCGGCGGCCTTGTCCTCCAGGTCCGGGTGCATCGCCCCAAATGGGACCAACATGTCGTCCTGGATGCTGATCAGCCAGTCGTTGGCCCCGGGCAGGTGCTCCAGCCGCTCCACGACGCCAAGCACCACGGCCTTGTCCACTCCCGATGACCGCATGTGCTCCTTGATCCCGTCGACGGTGTTGATACCGACCGCCGGGTACCCGAAGGTGTTGGTCATGTTCTCCAGCACCGCCGGTGCAATCCTGTCCGGCCAGATGTGAGTGTGAACATCGACGCGCATGGAGCTACCTCATTGTTGTCGTTGTGGTACCGAAAGAGTCCCTAAGCGAGCAGGTTCGCGGCCAGCTGCTCCATCGCGTCCTGGGGCGCGGCGCCAGCAACGCTGCCCAGCGCGGCTACCGCCATGTCGGCACCGGCCTCTTCCATGCGGTTGATGGTTTCCCTGTCGGAAACGCCATAGGCGCATATCTGGATGCCCTTCGGGTCCCTTCCTGCCGACTCGGCCAGTTCGTCCAACGTGGCCCGGGCCGCCTGGACTTCCTCGGGCGTGACACGGACGGGGAACCAGCCGTCGCCGTAGGCCACCACCCGGCGGAACACGTTGCGGGCGTTGCCGCCGAGGAACACCGGCGGGTGGGGCTTCTGGGCTGGCTTCGGGAACACCTTCATGGCCGGGAAGTCGTAGTAGCGCCCGTGATGCTCGGCCTCGTCCTGTGTCCAGAGGGCCTTCATCACCTCAATGGCCTCGCGAGTCTGGGTCCAGCGGTGATCGAAGTCGCCGCCCATGATTTCGGTCTCTTCCCGCAGCCAGCCGGCTCCGATGCCGAAGATGAACCGCCCGCCCGAGTGGTAGTCGAGAGCGGCAATCTGCTTGGCCTGTACCAGCGGGCTGTGCTCCGGCACCAGGCATATCGAGGTTCCCAGCTTGATCCTCGTGGTCTTGGCCGACGCCATCGCGAGTCCGATGAACGGGTCTCCCATGTCCGCCATGAAGGGCGGTATCGAACCGTCGGGAGTGCCGCCATACTTGGAGGTCGTGTCCACCGGTATGACAGGATGCTCCGGTAGCCAGAAGGAGTCGAAACCGACCTCCTCGGCCTTTTGGGCGAGTTCCGCCACATCGGTGGAGTTGCTGTTAAAGACCGTGCTGACGCCGACTCTCATGTCCGGCCTCCTACATCTTCGTCTGCTGCGCCATGTTTCGCGTGATACTATCATAAAGCGGTCGACTACATGGATGGTCCACCGCCTCGGCGGATCAAATAACCGGGCACTGGGGACTCCGCAATGAACTTCACCGATTCCATAAAGATTTGCTTGCAGAAGTACATAGACTTCAATGGGAGGGCGTCCCGTTCCGAATACTGGTGGTTCGTGCTGCTGACATTCGTTGTGAGATTTATTCCCATCATAGGCTGGTTGATCTGGCTAGTGCTGATTCTTCCATCGCTCTCAGTGCAGGTCCGGCGGTTGCACGATATGGACCGCTCCGCTTGGTGGCTCCTGCTGCTCGTGCCGCCCATTACCATCATCGGCGCGCCGGTGCTGTTGATAATGTCCATCTTCCCGGGGACACCTGGCCATAACCGCTACGGTTCCGACCCGCTGGCCTCACAGCCGGGCGTCGGCGGTCACGGGTTTGCTGGGCCGGGAGACGCCTTTGCATCCCGGGATCCCTATGCCCCGCCGGACGACGCCGGGCACTATGCGGCCATTCCCGCGGCCCCATCCGAACCGGAGGAGCAGCCCGAGAGATCCCGATTCTGCACTCAGTGCGGAATGGAGCTGCAGCCCGAGGCGCGTTTCTGCACGGTCTGCGGCACCGCCGTTTGAAGCGTCTGTCAACTGCATCCTGAGGGACGAGCGCAGTGAATCCAATCGCGTCAATCGCGTCGGTACTGCGAAACCTCTTGAACTTCCGGGGCCGGGCCAGACGCTCGGAGTTCTGGTGGTTCTTCGGGATTGCGCTGGTGTTGGCGCTTGTAGTTCCCGGCTGGTTTTCTGGATTGTGGACGTTCACATACCTTCTTGCCTTCAGCCTTCTGTGGGTCCTGCCCTCCTTGGCATTCCTCCTGCCCGTGATATACCTGGTCGTGATGCCAGCGGCAACGGTGAGGAGGTTGCATGACACCGACAGGTCTGCCCGCTGGCTCCTCTTCCCCGTGATCGTCATAGTGGGATGGGGGATAATCGCGGGCGTCACATGGCTGGTGGAGGCAACGTCTGATGATGGATGGGGGTCGGTGATCCTCGCGTTGCTCTTGGGAGGAATATGGTCTCTGGCCGGCTTGGTCATGATGGTAGCAATAACCATCGTTCTGGCCCTGCCAGGCACCAGGGGACCAAACCGTTACGGGCCCGAGCCGGGGAGCGAGTGGACGCGTCAGCCTGCACACGCTTTCGCCGGTGGGCCGGAATCCACCGCATCCGCCGTAGCCGATGGCGATACGGCGCCGCAGACGGGCCAGCGGTACTGCACGCAATGCGGCGGGCAGTTGCAGCCCGAGGCGCGGTTCTGCACCCTCTGCGGCATGGCTGTACTATAGACGGGCCAGCAGGAGACAGCTCTCGTACCGGCTGAGGAAAGGCAGTGAACCCAATTCGTGCCATCCTGTCAGGCTTCCGGAATTACGCCAACTTCGAAGGACGGGCCAGCCGGTCGGAGTATTGGTGGTTCTACGGGTTCTTCGTGGCGTTTCTGGTCGGTATTTTCGTGGCCAGCCTCGTATGGTCCCCCACGCTGCTTTCGGTGTGGGTGGCTTACATGGTGGTGATGGCTCCACCATTGTTCGCTGTCACTGTCCGCAGGCTCCACGATATGGACAGATCCGGTAATCTCGCGTTCCTTGGCTTCCTGCCTTTCGCCGGTGGGCCGCGCCTTACGAGGATACTCTCCAGACCTGGCACCGAAGGCCCCAATCGCTATGGGCCTGATCCCCTTCGTCCTGGCCTAGGCGGAGGCTGGATTCAACATCCCGTCGGCCCCGAGGCGCAGGAACGGCCTGCGGTCAGTAGCAGGGGACCGGCAGTCTCGCTGGGCTGCCCGCGCTGCGGTTGGGAACGGCAGCCGGGAGCAGTCTTCTGCGGCAACTGCGGGGCCAGCCTTTAGTGACTATCTCAAAGCTGTCATGACCTTGATCTCAACGGCCAGATACACGGTCTGGACCACTGGATTCCCGCTTTCGCGGGAATGACGGGAGGGGGTTGCGGAAACGGCGGGTCCCTTGCGGAAACGGCGGGTCCCTTGCGGGAATGACGGGTCCTTTGCGGAAATGACGAGTGCTTTGCGGTAATGGCGGTTTTGGAATTTGGCGGATTTTGAGATAGTTACCTAGTGCTCCAACCTTGGAGCAGGAGCCATCTCAGGTCAGCGAGGGTAGCAGCGCGCAATGTCCGGTTGCGACTATGGGCTATAATCGTCGACGCCGAATCCAACAACCGAATGAGGTAGAGCCTTGAAGATCGACCCCAACACTTTTGAGAACTTCTATCGCGTGCTAACCGGGGTGGTAGTGCCCAGGCCCATTGCCTTCGTCTCCACGCAGTCACCCGACGGCATTGACAACCTTGCCCCGTACTCATTCTTCAACGCGGTGGCGTACGACCCGCCGACAGTGGTCTTCTCGTCATCTCGTCGCGTGCCGCACAAGAGCAAGGACACCCTGAGGAACATCGAGGAGACTGGCGAGTTCGTGGTGAACATTGTGGTGGACGACATCGCCGAAGCGATGAACCGGACTTCCGCAGAGTTCCCCGAGGATGTGGACGAGTTTGAGATAGCCGGCCTGACCTCCGTTCCTTCCGACATAGTAAAGCCTCGGCGGTTGGCGGAGTCCCCGGTGAACATGGAGTGCCGGCTGAACCAGGTCGTCGACATCGGAGAAGGTTCCGGAGGGCATGGACTGGTGATCGGCACGATCCTGCTGATGCACATCTGGGACGACATCATCGACGGCCACCGCATCAACCACCACCTGATGAAGCCCACGGGCCGCCTCGCCGGAAGCATGTACTGCCATACCGCCGATACTTTCGAGCTGGTGCGCCCGGTGTACGACCCGGAGAAGAGCGCTATCGTTTCTCGTTAGCAACACGGGTTCCGTCCGCACTGGGAACGGAATAAGCAGAGGGGCGCACCAAGTGCGCCCCTCTGCTTATACTCTACTGGAGAACCGAACAATTGGGGGTGTACAGGGCCGTCGCTGTTGCGGTTGGTTGGGCGATGGCTAGTACGGGCTGCGTGGCCGTTCGGGCTGGTCGTCCTCGCTTGCGCCGGACTCGCTTGTACCGGTCTCGAACTCTATTTCCGCACCGTATGCCGAGCGTCCTTCGCCCGAATAATCGGGCTCCGGGGTTTCCGTGTAGCTTCCCGAAGTAACAGGGAGGTCGCTGGTGTCGTCGGCAGAGTTCTCCGCCGCCACTTCTGGAGCATCGTCAAATTCGGAGTAGCTGCCAGACCTGCGCTCGGTGTAGCGTCCCGTCGTCGCGGTGGTCTCGGGATCGGGAACTGCGGGGAAATCGGCTTCGGCCTCCGGTGGCTGCCCCGCCTCTGTTGAATCCAGGTCACTGAAATCCTGGGAGTCATAGCCGGAGTCATAACCAAATTCCGGTTCCGCATCAAAGTCACCGAATTCAGTATCTGAGCCCCTTTGGAGGATTGCCCCATCCACAAACGCCGCGCCGGTCTGCTCGCCGTGATACTGGGACAATGCGTCTTCCAAGTGCCCGCGAAAGGTCCCGGGGTCGCGCATCATCAGCATCAGCCGACTGCCGCTCACCATGCGAATGCGGAGCCTCTCCCCAAGAGGGAGAGCCAGGAGCTCCACATGCGATATCTCGGCGAACGAGATGGCTCGCGTGCGCGGTATGCCATAGTGAATGACCATCGAGTCGCGGTAAAGGAGGAACTGCCTGGGTGTTGTCAGCCAGCTGTAGCCAGCCATTCCCAGACCCAAAATGATCAACAGCGGCGCCTGCATCACGATGCCCAGCACCGCAACTATGACGGAGAAAATGAGAGTGAGGTTGAACCGCGACGCGGCCTGGTCCCAGTAAATTGGATTGTCTTGCTGCTGCGCCATGGCGGTATTCTAGCACATGCCGCAGCAATGCGCGCCGTTATCGTCGCGTGGCCGCCGGAGTGGGATTCCGTGCTTTGACATTCAAAGTCGCCGCTGATATGTTTCATCGCGGCGCGTCGAAATCCGGTTTTGTCCGGATTTCCGGCCATGGTGTCCGCAGATTCGGCCCGCGGACAGACCAACCATATTCGCGGAAGGATATGACAGTGAGCACTTCTGCAGTTCGATCAGAGAAATGGGCGCACATGATCGTCCAGGCATTGAAGGACTGGGATATCTCCCTCATCGCCTATGTGCCTGACTCCTCCATACATCGGGTGACCAAGATTATCGCCGAGGACCCGTTCTTCCACCTGGTCTACGCCACCCGAGAGGAAGAGGCCGTGGGCATTGCCGTCGGCTCCTACGCGGCGGGACGGAACGCCGCGGTGTTCATGCAGACGAGCGGCTTCGGCAACAGCATCAACGCGCTGGCCAGCTTGTGCATCCCGGCCCGGACGCCCATACCATTCTTCATCAACATGCGCGGCGGGACCGGCGAGTTCAACATCTCGCAGGTGCCCATGGGCCGGACGACGGTGCCGATCCTAGACCTGTTCGGCGTCGTGAGCTACACCATTGATGACGAATACCGAATGGACAACCTGCTGGATGGAGCGATGAAGCTGTGCTACGCCAACCGGCAGCCGGTGTCCATCTGCCTCACCCAGAGGCTTCACGGAGGGAAACTTGCGTAGGTACGACGCGACGGCACTGACACTCAGGCTGGCCGGAGACCGGGCTATCGTGGGCAACCTGGGTCCGACCTCCGACGAGTTGTGGCACGCCGGGCACCGGGACCGGAACTTCTACACCTACGGCAACATGGGGCTGGTCTCCTCCCTTGGCTTGGGTATGGCATTGGCCACCGACGAGCAGATCATCTCGCTGGACGGTGACGGCTCGCTGCTGATGAACCTGGGGTCGCTGGCTTCCATTGGCCGGGAGAAGCCCAAGAACCTCATCGTGGTGGTGTACGACAACCAGGCCTGGGGCCAGACAGGCCACCAGATGAGCCACACCGGCACGGGAACCGACCTGGAGCAGGTCGCCATATCGTGCGGCATCACCAGCACGACGACGGTCAGCGACCTTGAGGAGTACGAAGGAGCGCTCTCCAGTGCGCTGGAAAGCGACGGCCCCCACTTCATAGTGGCCAGGATCGAGGAGGCCGGCTACCTGCCGGTGGCCCCGGTGGAGCCGGAGTTCACGCTTCACCGCTTCCGCAATACCTTCGTGGAGGGCCAGCAGCCCCAGCCGCCGCATTAGGGCGCCTTAACAGAGGCAGGCTGGAATCGGGCTGAGGATTGTATGGAGACTCAAGAAGCTGACGGCCTGCCTGACATAGTGCTTTGGGACATTGCTCGTAGCTTGGGGCGACTGGAGAGTTACGCCGAACCGAGAAACGATCAGACGGGTCGGACGGACTCGCGAATAGATCGTATGGAAGCCCGACTAGACCGGATTGACGCGAATCTCGACCGCCTGTTTCTAGCTGTCCTGGGTATTGGGACTGTACTCATAGGAGGGTTTACCATTGTTCTGGTCAAGCTGTTTGCGGGGTAGCGAAAGCAGGAACGCTGGGAAAGCCGGTTAGTTAAAAGTCGCTCAAGAAACCTTCTCACAGCTATCATGCCTTGATGGAATCAGGCGGACCCGCGGCTGTACCCACTGGATTCCCGCTTTCGCGGGAATGACGGTTTTCGGATTGCAGACAGTCTCGAGATAGTCGCTAAGCCGTAGACCGGACTCTTCGAGAGAGTCCGGTCCTTTCTTTGCCCGACGCGCGGGCTATGGTTGCTATCGGTGGGAAGCTAGTTCTTGACGTACTTGTCGAACCAGCCGAGGGTGCGGGCCAGGGCGTCGGCGGCGGAGTCCTCGCGGTAGTCGGGGCGCTCGTTGCAGTTGAAGCCGTGGCCGGCGCCGGAGTACATCTTGAAGTCGTAGGTTACACCTGCCGCCTTCAAGGCTTCTTCGACCTGGGCCACATCCGCAGGGGTTGGGTTGGCGTCGTCCTCGCCGAAGTTGCCCATCACCGGGACGGTTGAGCCGGAGGTGCGCTCGACGGGAGCAGGGCCGTCGCCGAACGGCACGAGGATGCGGCCGCCGTAGTAGACGGAAGCGGCGCTCAGGCCGGGGCAGCTGGTGGCGGCCAAGTAGGTGATGCGGCCGCCGACGCAATAGCCGACGATGCCGATCTTGTTGCCGCTGGTGCGCTGGTAGCGGTTTTGCAGGTAGTCGATGGTTACGTTGATGTCCTCGATGAGTTCGCTGTCATCAAGGGCGCCCATGTACTGCTGCACCTGGGGCATCTGGTCGTAGCCCAGCTTGGCGTTGGGGTGCTGGCGGTGGTAGAGAGACGGAGCGACTGCCACATAGCCGTGGCGGGCGTATTCGTCGCAGACCTGCTCGATGTGTCGTGTAACTCCGAAGGCCTCCATCACTACGATGACGGCTGGGAAGCTGTTGCCTTCCGACGGAGCCGGGTGGCTGACATAGGTGGCCATGTCCTGGCCCTGGGCACCTTCGAGGCCATCGGTCTCCCTAACGCCGGGGAATCTGATGTTCTCCCAGAATGATGGCATAGAACTCCTCCTATCCATTGTCCCTAATTCGGACTCGACGGATTCAGGCTCTGCCGTTTCCCGCTGCTTGGGTCCGCACTTGGCGGGGGCCTGCGGACAATAGCGGTGGGCACTGCTGATTCCTCGCCCAATTGCTAGGCGATTTTAGCAGATTAGCAAGGCGTGGAGTAGCAGATGAGAAATCTTTCGACAGTCAGCTGCCGTGAGGGACAAACCCAGCGGACTGAGGCCACTCTGCCTCGCTATTTCGTCAGCCTCCGACGCATGTCGTCAGGAACGGACTGGAGCCGGCGACGGAAGGCGGTGTTGACCCGGTCGGAGACCCGGCGAGCGGCCTCCTCCATCAGGGCCACGCCTCCGAGGAAGTCCTCCAAGTGGATGTACTCTGCCTCGATTCGGCCTTCGGGGGCGCCGTTATGGTAGTTGCCCAGCGGGAAGGCGATGCCGGTAGTCCGGTAGCCGTAGGCGGCGAAGGCGCTGGCCTCACAGACTCCGCCGCTCATCAGCTGGCGCTGGGAGCGGAAACTGTCGTCCCTTTCGGAGAGCACCTCCCTCGCCCGGACCAGCACCGACTCAGCGTCGGAGTCGAAGGTGGAGCCGGCGTCGCCGACGCGTATGACCGGGCCCCTGCCCTGCTCGGCGCCCGGCAATGTGCGGCTGGACTCCACGGAAATGACCAGCGTCGTTGATGGCAGGAGGCCAGCCTCGGCGGCAAGACGTGCTCCCACCAGCCCCACCTCCTCGGCTCGGGTGAGGAGAGCGTAAACGTCGCCCTCAGGCCGCTCACCACTGCGGGACAGCCGGGCCAAGGCGGCCAGGGCTGAAGCGCATCCAGCGAGATCGTCGACCGCGCGCATCCGGATGTATTCGCCGTCCAGATCGAAATCAGTCAGGTCGAACACCGCAGCGGCAGGGAGGGGTAGTTCCTCGGCGGCGCCGGCGCTTGTTACGCGGACCAGAGCTTTTCGCTCCGATTCCTCGCCGTATTGCCCGGCAGTTACGGCTGCGGCACGCTGCCCGTCGGGCAGAATTACCTGCAGTGGGACTCCTGCAGCGAAGCTGGATGCAGGTATTCCGCCCAAAGCATCGGCGACGAACTCGTTTTCTTCGCCATGTCGCTGGACTAGCTCGAAACCGGGGTGGTCCATGTGGGCCACGATGGCGATGGGGGGCACGCCGGCGTCGGTTCCGGGGAGCCTGGCGAGAATGTTGCCTGAGGTGTCCTCGCTATATTCGACCCCGATGCCGTCCAGTATCTCCCTTACGGCCGATGCGACTCCCGCTTCGTGAAAAGCGACGGCGGGCTGGGCGCCCAGCCGTGCCAGAAAATCAAGGGCCTCTTCTCTGTCGTTCATTCGTATTCCTCCGTGACGGGAATGTATCACGCACCCCGCGTCACAGGAAACAAGGCGTGGTATTCGCTTTGCTCTCGAAGGGCAGCGACCCCAGAATTTTCAATAAGCCGGACATTTGAGGAAATTTCCGGTAATTCTTGCTTGAGCAGGGGTGGTCGAGTTCCGGTTACGGAACTCTCGGGGGCTGGTTGGAGAGGCCCCACCGCTGAAACCTTATTCTCCAGGTTTGGCTCCTTGTCCAACATCTAATCCTGTAGCGAAGCCAATTGGTACTGGCATCAGAAGAAATAATAGAAAAACCATTCAAAACCGCTCATTTCCGAGCATTCAGAATCATCAGGCCCAATTCGATATTTAGAATATTTGTACTCTCGACGCATTTTAGATTATTGCGGGAACGGAATGGCGTCAAGCGCCTGCTGTCAGCGGGCATGGACGATTGCAAAGCTGGGTGGCTTTTGAAATTGTCTGAATCAGGATTCACAGGATTCAAGGATGCACAGGATTGGGGTCCTGTGAGAGAAATTCCAAAGTCAGACGAACCACTCCTGAGCAGGCCGAAGGGTCCGACTTTGACATTGCAACCGTCCCCGTCAATAGCTTTGATCCCGGCGCCATGTGCGAGCGCCGGAGACGAGGGCGCTCGGTTTGCGCCCCTGTATGGATACCTCGTCCTGGATTGAGAGGCCTCTCTATCACTTGGTATCGGCGAATGAAAGATTGCGGTTCAGGTTCAAAAGGCTGGGTTGTTCGTGAAGGAAGTTGACGGAACAGCGGTTACGAGCTTCTGACCTTGAACGAGAATCCAATCCTGTATACTTCAGGCGAGAATTCAGGAACGGGGGATGAGCCGTGCTGGAGCAATTCAAGGTTGGACATGACGAGGCGGAGTTCATAAACGGGGACGACCTGAAATCCACGGTGGCCGCGATCTTCGAGAAGCTGGGCGTGCCGTCGGACGACGCGGAACTGGGGGCGGACGTGCTGGTGCTCGCCGACCTCAGGGGGGTGGACTCCCACGGCGTGTCCAACATGCTGCGCAGCTATGTCACTGGGTACCAGGACGGATCGATCAACCCACGCCCGGACTGGAAGGTGATCCGGGAGACGCCGTCTACGGCCACGGTGGACTCGGACCGGGGACTGGGGACGATCATTACTCCCAAGGCGATGAACATCGCCATCGAAAAGGCGCGAAATGTGGGCGTCGGCATGGTGACCATCGGCAACGCGCGGCACTTGGGCATGGCGTCGTACCACTCGATGCTGGCGCTGCCCCACGACATGATCGGCGTGTGCATGACCAGTTGCCCGCCCTCGGTTCTGCCCACCTTCGGCGCCGAGCCGAGGCTGGGGACGAATCCCATCGCCATCGCCGTGCCGACAGGGACGGAGGTGCCGTTCGTCTTCGACGCCGCGACTAGTTCGGTGGCGGTCAACAAGATACGCATCGCGCAGCGGCTGGGCGCCGACATCCCGCCGGGATGGCTGGCTGAGCAGGATGGCACGCCCATCATGGAGGAGAAGCAGGCCCCTGACAGCTACTGGCTGCTGCCCGTAGGAGGCAGCCGGGAGGGCGGCTCGCACAAGGGCTACGGGCTGTCCTGCGTGGTGGACATACTGGCAGGGGTGCTGACGGGGTTCGGCTACGGCGCGGTGCCGGGTCGGCCCAACTTCGGGCACTATGTGGCGGCCTATAGCGTGGACGCCTTCACCGAGGTGGCCCATTTCAAGCAGGAAATGGACGAGTGGGTGCGGATGATGAACGCCACCAAGCCAGCGCCCGGCCACGACCGGGTGATCGTCGCCGGGCAGCCTGAGGCCGAGATGGAGGCCATCCGCCGGGACGAGGGGATTCCTCTGCACCCAGAGGTCTCGCAGTCGCTCCGGGACATCTGCGGCGAGCTGGGAGTGGAGTGCGGGTTCTGATAATCACAGCTATCAGCTCTGGTTGTGAGGGGGTAATCCCATGCCTGAAATACGCTCAATGCAGATAGAAGGGATTGAGATAAAGAACTATCGGCTGTTTCGTCACCTGGCGTTAAACAACCTACCTCGCATGACGGTGGTTGTTGGAGCCAACGGTTCCGGTAAGTCAACTTTGTTCGACGTGTTTTCTTTTCTCAAAGAAGCGTTGACCGAGAATGTCTCCGCTGCTGTTGCGCGGCGCGGGGGCTTTCGAGAATTGGTCAGCCGCAACACCGCGGGTCCAATTGAACTGACCATCAAATTCCGCGAAAGCGGTGGGCGTTTGGTAACGTACCAACTGGTAATTGGTTCTGAGCAGGGAAGAGCTGTCGTAGAACGGGAGGTGTTGCGCTATCGACGAGGTCAAAGGGGACAGCCGTGGCGATTTGTGGACTTCAGTAAGGGAGTAGGAACAGCTATTACAAACGAATCCGCCTACGGCCAAGAGGACGCGAAAGAACAGCGCGCCGACTACGCCTTGGATGACCCCAGCATACTGGCCATAAAGGGGCTGGGACAGTTTCGTGAGTTTCGTGTCGTGTCGGAGTTTCGCAACCTGATTGAGAACTGGCATATCTCCGATTTCCACATAGCCGAGGCTCGTCCCAGTCCTGAGGCCGGTTACGCAGAGCATCTCTCCAGTCGCGGCGACAATGTAGCGCTGGTGGCGCAGTACCTGTATGAATATCATCCTGACAGATTCCAGGAGATATTGAATGCGATGCGGTGGCGAGTTCCGGGCGTGACCAGCGTAGAGGCAAAATCCACAGACGACGGAAGGCTAGTTCTCCGGTTCCAAGATGGGAGCTTCAAAGATCCTTTCATTGCCCGCTATGTATCAGATGGCACCGTCAAAATGTTTGCGTATCTCGTGCTGCTTTACGATCCCAAACCTCACCCACTGTTGGCGATAGAGGAACCTGAAAACCAGCTATACCCAGAGCTGTTGCAGGAACTGGCCGAAGAATTTAGGACCTACGCAAGGCGCGGGGGACAAGTGTTCGTCTCAACGCATTCTCCAGATTTTCTGAACGGCGCTAACTTGGAAGAGATTTTCTGGCTGGTGAAACGAGACGGATACAGCACAGCAGTGCGTGCAAACCAAAGCGAGAACCTGCGTAGCTTGGTCCAAGGAGAAATGCCAGGGTCATTATGGCGGAGGAATTTGTTCAATGGAGCAGGTCTCTCTTGGGTCGCGTGATTTTTCTGGTCGAAGAGCTTTCGATGCAAGTATTCTTGGATATATTTCTCAGTCGTGTGTATCCAGACTTGGAATTTCTCTGCATTCCGCACAATGGCAAGTCCCATCTGGATCGTAACATTGTCCATACACTTCGCCGCTGGCGGACCCCCGGAGACCGATTCGTAATTGTGCGCGACAATGACGCGGGCGATTGCTATGCGTTAAAAGATCGACTGCGGGAATTGTGTCGTCAAGGGGGGCGGGAAGACACGCTGATACGCATCGTCTGTCAGGAATTGGAGGCGTGGTACCTGGGTGAGCCGGATGCGATGGTCGACGCATTCGGCGATGTCCAACTGCGCAACATAGGCAGGCAGGCGACATACCGAAACGCAGACGCCCGCCCCAAACCTTCCTCGGACATGGCAAGGCTGGTGCCCGGATTTCAGAAGGCCGATGGCGCTCGGCGCATGGCGCAACACCTCACCCGCGAAGGTAATCGCTCCCACAGCTTTGCGGTTTTCCGGAACGGCGTGGAAAGGCTGCTCGCGAGTTGTGCCTGAGCGTCCTTCCCTCACGCATTTGGCGGGCGCGTGGTGTGCCAGGGGGTGTGCTGCTCGTAGGCGTGGGCTACTCTCAGGACCGTTGATTCGTCGAAGGGGCGGCCGCCGATCTGGAGGCCTATGGGAAGGCCCTCGGAGTTGAAGCCGCAGTTTATTGAGATGGCGGGTGCTCCGGCGAGGTTGAAGGGTCTGGTCATCACCGGGGGCAGGTCGCGAGCCATCTCCTTGGAAGTGATGGGCGAGTCCTGGCCCACCGGCGGGGCGCAGCTCTTGGATGTGGGCAGGATGAGGACTTCGTGGTTCTCCAGCGCTCCGAGGACCTCGCGGCGCACCAGTTCGCGCAGTTTCTGCACCTTGTAATACGCCTGGGCCGGCATAATGCTGCCGGTGAGCAGGCCCACCTGGTTGGCATGGCCGAACTCGTGGAGCCGCTCCCGCAACCAGTCGTGGTAGGTGACCGAGGCCTCGGTGTTTATCAGCGCGGCGGCCAGTGTTCCGCCGTGGACGGTGAGAGGCAGCGAGACCTCTTCGACCGTGGCGCCCAGTTCTTCCATTACAGCGCTGGCGGCGATGATGCCGTCGCGCACCTCCGGGTCGACGATGTCGCCGTAAATGAGTTCCTTGATCGCGCCGACGCGTACGCCGCGAAGGTCGCCGCCGAGGGCCTCGCGGTAGTCGGGGACCGGGACTTCCCAGGTGTAGGGGTCATTCGGGTCGTGTCCGGCGATGGCTCCAAGGGTGATGGCGGCGTCTTCCACCGTGCGGCTGATGGGGCCGACCTGGTCCATGGACCAGGAGCCGGGGGCCACGCCGTAGCGGCTTACACGCCCCCAGCTGGGACGCAGGCCGACGATGCCGCACCAAGCCGCCGGGCGGCGGATGGAGCCTCCGGTGTCCTCGCCAAGGGAGGTGGAGCACAGGAAGGCGGAGGTGGCAGAACCGGAGCCGCCGCTGGAGCCGCCGGTGAAACGGTCGAGGTTCCAGGGATTGCGGTTCAAGCCGTAGCGCTGCGACCCGCCGAGGGCGAACTCGGTGAGGTTGGTCTTGCCGAGGAGTATGGCCCCGGCCTCCTTCAGCTTCGCGATGGCCGTGGCGTCCTCGTCGGGGAAGAAGTCGGCCATCAGCCGTGAGCCGACTGTGGTCCTGATGCCCTTGGTCCAGATCTGGTCCTTGACGGCCACGGGTATACCATGCATGGGGCCGAGGTAGTTGCCTGCAGTGATGGCCCGTTCCGCTTCCTCGGCGGCGGCCATCGCCTCGTTGCGGCAGACGGTCAGGTATGAGTTGAACTTGAAGTTCAGGGCATCGATGCGGTCTAGGTAGGCGGAGGCAGCCTCCACAGGCGAGACCTCTCGGGTACGGATCAGCTCACCCAATTCCGCTGTGGTCAGGAAGGGGATGTCGTGCTTGTCCATCTTGCGCTCCTGTGTCCGCCGATTTGCCGGGGGATGTCGCGTTTTGTCGTCAGGCCGTGGGAGGGCGCATGGTGTGCCAGGGGGTGTGCTGCTCGTAGGCGTGGGCGACCTTGAGTACCGTTGACTCGTCGAATGGGCGGCCGCCGATCTGGAGGCCGATGGGCAGGCCCTGAGAGTTGAAGCCGCAGTTGATTGAGATGGCAGGGGTACCGGCCAGGTTGAAGGGCCGGGTCATCACGAGGGCGAGGTCGCGGACCATCTGTTTGGAGGTCAGCGGCTGGTCCTCGTCGACCGGCGGGGCGCAGCGCCTTGCGGTGGGCAGTATCAGAACATCGTGGGTTTTCAGTGCGTCCAGGACCTCCCGGCGCAGCATCTCGCGGAGCTTCTGGACCTTGTAGTAGGCTTGGGCGGGCATGATGCTGCCGGACAGCAGGACTGTGCGGTTGGAGCGGCTGAAGTCGCGCAGGCGGTCATGGGTCCAGTCGCGGTAGACGGCGGCGGACTCGGTGTTGATCAACACGGTGCCCATCGTGCCGCAGTGGGCGGTCACCGGCATCGAGACCTCCTCTACCACCGCGCCCATTTCCTCCATGACCGCTCCGGCGGCGAGAACGCCGTCGCGGATTTCAGGGTCCACTATGTCGCTGTAGGTGAGCTCGCGGATTACGCCAACCCGCATTCCAGCAAGGTCGCCTCCCAGAGCGCTGCGATAGTCGGGGACGGGCACATCCCAGGTGTACGGGTCCTTCGGGTCGTGGCCGGCGATGGCGCCGAGGGTGATGGCGACGTCTTCGACGGTGCGGGAGATGGGGCCGACCTGGTCCATCGACCAAGAACTGGCGGTCACGCCGTAACGGCTGACTCGCCCCCAACTGGGCCTGAGGCCCACGACGCCGCACCAGGCTGCCGGGCGGCGGATGGAGCCGCCGGTGTCCTCGCCGAGGGAGGTGGAGCAGAGGAAGGCGGCGGTGGCCGAGCCGGAACCGGCGCTGGAACCGCCGGTGAATCGATCGAGGTTCCACGGATTGCGGTTGTAACCGTAGGTCTGGGCGATGCCGATGGCGAACTCGGTCATGTTGGTCTTGCCCAGCACGACAGCTCCGGCGTCCTTCAGCCTTGCTACTGCGGTGGCGTCCTCGTCGGGGACGAAGTCGGCCATGATGCGCGAGCCTGCGGTGGTCCTGATGCCCTTCGTCCAGAGCTGATCCTTGACGGCGACGGGGATGCCGTGCAAGGGGCCGATGTAGCTCCCGGCGGCGATGGCACGCTCCGCCTCCCCGGCGGCGTCCATTGCTTCTTTGCGGCAGATGGTCAGGTAGGAGTTGAATTTGAAGTTCAGCGAGTCTATGCGGTCGAGGTAGGCGATGGCCGCCTCGACCGGAGATACCTCGCGCGTCCGTATCAGTTCGCTTAGCTGCGCCGTGGTAAGGAAGGGGATGTCGTGCTTTTCCATGTTGCGCTCTTGTAGGGATTGTCTGCCAGGTGATTCGCTCAGTCGCCGTTGTACACCCGGTTGGTCTACGCCTGTTCAGGATCGATTCGGAAGCTCATGCCCTGCTCCCTTATGCAAGGAGGTCATCCAGAACCACAACGGGCAAATCTTGGATACGACGAAAGTCGGAGTCGTTGGTGACGAAGAGTGCGCAACCGGCCTGGATAGCTGTTGCGGCATGGAGAGCGTCGGGAATCTTCAGGCCGGTCTCGGCGCGTAGACGGGCAGCGTCTTCGAACACTGCGTAGGAGGCTTCAAATAGCCTCACGGCGTTAGAGGAGAATACCTCACGATACTGCATCTCAATCTCTGTGTTGCCTACCTGAAGTGGTTTCACAAGAACTTCTGTAACCAGGACCGGGCAACTCACTATGGAGAGGTTTCCATCCTGGGCTTGCTGCCACATTGGCTCAAGAACCGTGCGGTACGGTTCTATCCGTTCCACAGTGTAGATGAGGCAGTTGGCATCAATATAGACCAGCCCAGCAGCGGGAAGTGCTAGCGGTCCCACGACGCTTTTTCTTCCGCCAAGTACTCCCTCACCTCTTCGGCTGTGCTGAACAGGCGTTCATCCGGACCGCTGTTGAGAATTTCCATGATGGAGCGTCCCTTGACAGTGGATTCATGGAGCACCACCACTTCTACCATCTGCCCCGCTTCCAGCTCCGGGCTGTCAAACTCCACCCTGCCTCCCGGCAAGACTGTGGTACGAATGCGCAACGTCTTCTGCATAGTCCATATCTCCTCGTTGGAGTTACGCAGTTGGAGATTCTCACCCTCACCCTAACCCTCTCCCTCAAGGGAGAAGGAACTATTGAAGGGAGAGGGTGCTTTTAATGCGGCTAATCGTCCTTGAGGGCTGGGATTACCTCTTTGCCGAAGAGCTCTAGGGAGCGCATGGTGTCCTGGTGGGACAGGGGGCCGCCCTGGGCTTCGAGAAGGAGGGCGCCGATGCCCAGCTCTTCCTTGATGTAGCGCAGCTTCTTTATGACGGTGTCGGGGCTGCCGACTACCAGGTGGTACTCGTCCTGAAGCTCCTGGTAGGACATCTCGTTCAGGGGCCGGGAGCGGCGCAGGGTGTTTGCGGCGGCGCCGGCGGCGGAGAAGTAGCCGGGGGGCGCCCAGTACTCGCGGGGGCCCTTGAGGGGGTGGCCCATGCGCCACATGAACGCCTTGCCCGACTCCTGGGCCTTCTCGTCGGTGTCGTTGACATGGGCGCAGATCATGAAGGCGAACTTGTCGGGGCCGGGCTCCCAGCCGGCCTCGTTGGCGTGCTTGCGGTAGTTGGCGAACAGGTTGCGGGCCTGGTCCATCCTGGTGAGGAAGGCGGCGTAGGTGTAGTGGTTGTCGGCGGCCCACTCGACGGTCTCCGGGCTGCCGGTGCCGGGTACCCAGCAGGGCGGGTGGGGCTGCTGCATGGGCAGCATCCAAGGGTTGACGGCGCGGTAGTGGTAGTGCTTGCCCTCCCAGCGGAAGGGACCAGGAGTGGTCCAGGTCTTCTTGATGAGGTCGTGACACTCCTCAAACCGCTCGCGGTTGTATATCGGGTTGGTGTTGTTGGCCCAGGTCTCAATGCCGATGCCCCGCACGAAACCGGAGATGATGCGCCCGCCGGAGATCACGTCCAGCATGGCGATCTCCTCGGCCAGCCGCACCGGGTTGTCGGAAGTGGGCAGCATGTTGCCCAGCATCAGTATCTTGGCCCGGTTGGTGACGCGGGCCAGGATGCCGCCGGTGATGTTGACCTCGACGTCCATGCAGGAGGGGGTGTTGTGGTGCTCGTTGATCATCAGGCCGTCGAAGCCCACTTCCTCGGCGTACTGGTACTCGTCCAAGTAGCGCTTGAACAGGTCGTGGGCCGTGCTCGGCTCGAAGTAGGTGTTGGGGAAGGTGAGACGCATCGAGGGGTAGTCGTCAACCAGGGACTCCGGGAAGGCCGGGTAGGGGAACTCGGTGAAGTAAAAGACTTCGAAAGACATCGGTGTGTACTCCGTTTCTTGGATGGGTGCTGTTTCGGTTATGAAACTATCTTAAAACCAACCTGCCCTGATGGCACCAACCGCCTGTACGGCTCAGGACACTGGATTCCCGCTTTCGCGGGAATGACGGTTTTGGCCCGTAGCGGGAATTGAGATAGTTCCCAGGTTTTCGCGGTTGTCAGGGGTCGGTCTGGGACAGGAGCCAGTCTAACAGAGCGTCGACAAAGGCGTCGCCGTAGGCAGGGGCGTGGCCGCTGCCCTCGCCCGTCCAGAGCTCAATGTTGACACCCTGGGGGCAACCTGACTCGACGCGGTATGCGTGTGTCTCGGCTCCGGGTATGTAATGGTCAAAGGCGAAGGTGTCGTAAGCCTGGGGGACTTGAGGCCACTCGCAGCCAGCTTGTTGGGCCCCACGAGAGACCATGTCCTGGGCACTCGCATAGAAAGCGCGCTCCCCGTTGTCTTTCGGGTCTGGCTCAGTTTCGACGCCTTCGAAGAGGACCACTTCGTCAGCGGTGCCGTGGATGTGGAGCACGGACACGGAAGGCGCATCCTGGCAACTGGAGTCGTCGACATAGCTGGTACCGGCGAGGCTGGCTACGGCTCGTAGGCTCGGGAGGCCCTTGCAGGCCATGTAATGGGCCATGAACCCGCCGTTGGAATAGCCGAAAAAGTACACCGGGCCGAAATCTTTAAGCTCCAGGGCTCTGGCCACCAACCCAGCGAGGTAGGTGTAGTCATCCATGCTGGCTTTGCTGGAATTTTCGCCAGGGTCAGTGGGATTCCAGAATCTCCGTCCTTCCGAGTCCAGGGTGCCGTTGGGCAGCAGGAGGCCGAAACCACGCGCGGCCACATGTTCATGCAGTGGTATGTAAAGGCTGTGAACGGCGGAATTGCCTCCGAATCCGTGCAGGGAGACGATGAGCGGGTTCCCCTCAATGGGCTCCGGGGGCATCACCAGGATGGCGCGCTGTTCCGGTTCCCGTGAGTCGATGTTGTAGACCTCTCCGCCAGCCGACTCCGCCAGGAATCTTGCTCTATCAAGTACAGTGTCCCCGGGTACCGCCAGCCCATCCTCGGCCTTTTCGAACCACTCTTCCAGCAAGGGCACGATGTCGGAAATTTTGGAAAAGACCTCCTTAGCGAAAGATTCCATGTCGCCCAACCGGGCTTCGTGGTCGTCCAGTCGCCGTTTAGTGCGGACCTGTTCCTCAAGCAAGGATGACAGCTGTTCTGCTTGGTGATCTTCCAGGGTCACTTCCTTTTGCTCGTCATCCCTCCCGGCATCTTCCAAAGCACGGGCAGAATCGGCTTGCTCCTGCTTTATGGCGGCGAGTTCCTCACTTAGCGTCGCGTTCTCGTCCGACAGGCGTTCCAGGGCCTCTTCCTGGGAGTGGGCCTTCGCCTCCAGAACCAAGATGCGTTCGTCGATGGCGTTGCCGTTGCCGCCGCAGGCAATCAGAAAGGCGGCCAGCAGAGTGCAGGCCGCCAATATGCCAAGGTATTTCCGGGGACTGGCCGCTACGGCCAGGGGAACTCCGACGATGCGCATCGGTTAAGCCAGGAACTCCAGCGCAGTCTTGATGAACTCGTCGGGCTTCTCCACCTGAGGGGAATGGCCGCAATTGTCGATGACGACCAGATCCGAGCCGGGTATGGCTTCCTGGTAGATTGTGCCGCACTCGACCGGCACTATGCGGTCCTGGCGGCCCCAGACCATGCGAGTGGGGACGTTGACGCGCTTGAGCAGGCCGCCGGCCAGCCGCGGGTCGTGCATGTAGGGCTTCCAGGTCAGGCGGACCGCCATCTCGCGGTTCAGGTCGGCGGTCAACTGCTCCTCGGGCGACAGCTCGCGGTTGTAGGTGGCGTCGTAGTTCTCCACCTGGCTGGTGTCGTGGAATTGAAGCTCCAGCACCTGCGCGGGGCTGATGATGAAGATGTCGGTGATTTCGCTCTCATTGGGCTTGACGCCCGCGGCGCCGACCAGCATCAGCTTGCCGACTGCGTTGGTGCAGGTGGCGACCAGCTCGGCAGCGATCCAGCCGCCCATGGAGAAGCCGATGGTGCGGACCCGCTCCAGCCCCAGCGCGTCCAGGTACCAGGTGTAGAAGGCGGCCATGTCGGGGATGCTCTCCAGCCATTCGGGCCGGGGCGACTTGCCGTAGCCGGGGTGGGACGGGTAGTAGACGGTGTAGTGTTCGGCCAAGGCGTCCGCGAATCGGAGCCAGCCGGAGTTTCCACCGGCGCCGTGGAGCAGTAGCAGCGGGTCGCCGCTACCTCCCTTAAGCGTGTGGACTCCGGTTCCGCCTACATCAACGATTTCCTCGGTAAACGCGGGCATTTCTAAATCTCCTGAATTTGTTTTTGCTCTGGGGGAATGTCTGAATCAGGATTATCAAGATTAAAGGATTAGCCGGATAGACGGTTACAGTCCTGAAAATCCTTTAATCCGGCGAATCCTGATTCAGACAACTCTGTTAGGGGGCCTGCCTGGCTCAAGCTTAGTTAAGCAGGCCCGACGCGGACTTCTGGAACGGGTCGGTGAGCTCCAGTTCTTCGCCGATTTCGCGGACGGCGGGCAGGACTTCCTCTCCCATGAGCTTGAGGCAGTTCATGGTGTCGGCGTGGGTGGTATCGCCGTCGTTGGTCCAGATGCCCAGGATGCCAGGGCGGAGCTGGCCCAGCACATCGCGCAGCTTTCGGACCACGGTCTCGGGGCTGCCCACGATCCAGCGGTTGGACGCAAGGATCTCGTCGTAGGTGGCGGTCTCGAGGCCCAGGCCGAGGAAGGGGTCCTTGCGAACGCGGCCTTGGTATCGGGCGACTCGGGGGTCCTTCATGCTGCCGCTGTAGCCGATGGGCATCATGTAGTCGCGGGGCATCGGCACGCGGCCCACGCCCACGTTGCCGGTGAGGAAGCCCTTGGCCGCCTCGTAGGCCTTCTCGTCGGTATCCTGAACATGTATGCGGCACAGGTAGCCGAAGTTCTCGGGGCCGGGCTCGTAGCCGTTCTCGCGGGCGGTCTCGGTATAGATGTCCATCATGTCCTGGGTGCCCTGCGGGTCGGTCTCCAGGTAGATGTAGGGGTAACGGCGCTCGGCGGCCCAGACCAGGGTCTCCGGGCTGCCCAGGCCGGGAATCCAGACGGGCGGGTGCGGCTGCTGGATGGGCCGTTCGAAGGGGTTGACCACCCGGAAGTGGTAGTGCTTGCCCTCCCAGCGGAAGGGGCCGGGCTCCGTCCAGATCTTCATCAGCAGGTCGTGGGCTTCCTCGAACCGCTCGCGGTTGAACAACGGGTTGACGTTGGCGGCCAGGCTCTCGACGCCAGTGCCGCGCACGAACCCGGACACCAGCCGGCCGCCGGAGATCATGTCGATCTCGGCCAGTTCCTCGGCCAGCCGCTGGGGGTTGTCGAACACCGGCAGGGGGTTGCCCAGCAACACGATCTTGGGGGTCTTGGTGTTGCGGGCGAGGATGGCGGCCTCCAGGTTCATGGTGGCGCCGAGGCAGGTCGGGGTGTTGTGATGCTCGTTGAGCATCAGTCCGTCGAAGCCGACCTCCTCACAGTACTCATACTCGTCAAGGTACTCGTTGTACTGCCGCGAGCCGACCATCGGGTCGAAGTTGCTGTTGGAGAAAGTGAGGCGCACCGCCCCGTTCGGGCTGTTGCGGACGTCCTCCTCCGTGTAGTTGGTATAGGCCCGCTCGGTGAATCGCATCAGGAACATTGGATTCGTCTCCTAACTGGTGAGGGTGGATTCAGCCTCGGTGATATAGTGGATTCGCGGATAGTTTTGAAACGCTGCATTGTAGAAATTTCGGTCCGCAGTCCAGAGTGGACAGTCAAGCTCAATAGCAAGAGCGAGATAGAATGAATCGTATATCCACCTCTGTTGAAGTTCAGCTGCTATCTGAAAAGCCCGGCGATGCACCGGTGTCCTGTCATATAGGACTACTTCGTAATCTGACAAATCATCTACCAACTCCGCGGCTCCGAGGACGGAGAGTTCACCCCTGAGCACGCGCTTGTAGAGTGCACTTGCAACTTCCACGGGAAACCACCTGTGGGCTACCCTACGGATTCCGGCCAAGGCCCAGGAATTTGCGAGTTGGAGCGCTAGAGGACTGTCCTCCTCAGGTACCAACCACTTAACTGCGAGACTGGCGTCAACTACCACTGCCAAGGGTCTGGTCAAGATATTCTGAACGCTCCTCTCTTACCTCTTGAATTAAGTCCGCTGAATTTCCTGGCAATGTACGATCTTGAAACAGTCTTTTTCTGGTGGCTGCCAAACGGTCCAGGGCCTTTAGAGAATCTTCCTTTTCTTGCTCTGTAGGCTCGCGAATTTCTCCCGCCAGCCGAGCGTACTCGCGTTCTCGATAAGCCTCCAATTCGTCTCCGGAAGCTATATCGAAAGCATCGACGTGTCCTCGCTCTTCCCTAATGTAATCCGTGGAATTCGGTCTCCTGCGGATAGTCTTGCTTTCAAGCTGCCTACGTCGGCGAGTCAGGGCCAAGAGCTGAAGATAAACATTCGATGGTTCAGGGCTTGAGTCATCGAGTGCCAACTCTTTTTCGATGGCCTGGATACAGTAATCCTCGATACTGAGGCATTGCCGTTCAGCCGCCACACTCAACCGACTCAGCAGGTCATGATCTAGGACGATAGAGAGTTTGGGGATTTTGGTGGCCACGGCACCCTCTCTGGGTAAAGGAACTTCTGTTGGGTCAAGTCTTGAAACACCCTCAATACACGCCAACCTATCCTACCCGCGCCCCATGTGGGGGTCAAGGAAAGGCGGTCGGCGGCGGTTCGGCGGGCGGCCTGCGGAGGGGCCGTATGCTATATTGAAGGCAAATTTGCAGTCTGCCACAGGCCTGTTTCGCCTGGCTTGGGGCAACTTCGAGACACTGTTGAGGTTCCCGTTTATGCCCAGAGTTCTAGTATCAGATCCCATCGGCCCTGAGGGTGTTTCCCTCCTCGAAACCGGGGCGGAAGTAGATGTAAAAACGGGCATGAAGCCCGCCGAGCTGCTGGAGACCGTGGGAGGCTATCAGGCCCTGGTAGTCCGCAGCGAGACCAAGGTAAACCGCGATGTCATTGCAGCCGGCAAGAACCTGCAGGTCATCGCCCGGGCCGGGATCGGGGTAGACAACATCGACCTCGACGCGGCCACCGGGGCTGGCATCGCGGTGGTGAACGCGCCCACGGGCAACACCGTGGCCGCCGCCGAGCACACGATAGCGCTCATGCTGTCCCTCGCTCGCAACGTGCCGGGCGCCCACCATTCCCTGCAGTCCGGCGAGTGGCGGCGCAGCGCCTTCATGGGCGTTGAGGTACGCGACAAGACCCTCGGCATCTGTGGACTGGGCCGTGTGGGCACCGAAGTGGCCCGTCGGGCGCAGGCATTCGGCATGAGGCTGGTAGGGTACGACCCGTTCGTCGCTCCGGAGTACGCCCGCCGCATCGGCGTGGAGCTGCTGTCCCTCGATGACCTGCTGTCCGAGTCCGATTTCGTTACGCTGCATACGCCCCTGACCGAGGGCACCCGGGGCATGATTGGCATGTCCCAGGTCGAAAATATCAAGCAAGGGGCCCGGATAATAAATGTGGCCCGTGGCGAGCTAGTGGACGAGGCCGCTCTGCTGGAGGGGCTGGAATCGGGAAGGCTCAGCGGCGTGGCTTTGGATGTGTTCTCCAAGGAACCGCCGGAGCCGGGCCCGCTGGTGCAGCACCCGAAGGCCATCGTCACGCCGCACCTCGGAGCATCGACCCGCGAGGCGCAGCGGGAGGTCGCCATCGAGGCCGCCGAGCAGGTGCTGGCGGTGCTCAAGGGCGAGCCGGCCCGCAACACGGTCAACGCCCCGTTCGTGGCGCCGGAAGTCCACGAGGTCCTTGCGCCTTATGTGCCAGCGGCCTCGATGGTGGGCAAGTTGCTGGGATTCCTGTCGGAAGGACAGATTTCCGGCATCACCGTCAGCTACGAGGGCGAGATCGCACATCACGACTGCCGGATGCTCCAGGCGGCGGTGCTGGCCGGCCTGCTGGGGCCGGTGAGCACGGTCAATGTAAACCTGATCAACGCCCCGGTGCTGGCCCGCGACCGAGGCTGGAATGTAACGGAGCAGAGCAATCGGGTGTCCAGGGAGTACGCCAGCCTCATATCGGCCACTCTTGAGACCTCCGGCGGCAGCCTGACCCTGGCAGCCACGTCCATGCGCAACGAGACGCACATAGTCAAGTTCAACGATTACTGGATGGACATCGTTCCGAACACGCCCTACCTGCTATTCGTGGACAACCGGGACCAGCCCGGCTCCATCGGAGCTGTGGGGACCATCGCCGGGCGCCACAACATCAACATCAGCTTCATGGGCGTGGGACGCATCCGGCTCCGGGGCCAGGCCATGATGGTCATCGGCCTCGACGACCCGGTGCCGGCCAAGGCGATGGAGGAAATCAGGGCCCTGTCTCACATCGAGAGCGCCCGGATTGCCACCCTGGCGGGGTGACCCGCCCGGACTTCCAGTCCGAGCCGCTTACATAGAGCAGTTATCTTAGGAGGAAAGCCGTGGGAGACAAGATTGGCATCATGGGGGCTGGCGCCCTCGGTAGCTATGTGGGAGCTTTCCTGTCTCGCGAGGGCGAGGATGTCACATTCATCGATATGTGGCCGGAACATGTCGAGAAGATGCGCACCGACGGGCTGCATGTGACCGGCAGCCAGGGGCCCTTCACCGTGCCGGTGAAGGCGATGCACCTTACCGAGGCCCAAGGCATCACCGAGCCGTTCGACTTCGTGTTCGTCTCGGTCAAGTCCTACGACACCGAGTGGGCCACCCACTTCGTCCGGCGCTATGTCAAGGACGACGGGTTTTTCGTATCCCTTCAGAACTGCTGGAACGATGTGATCATCGGCGGCATCGTCGGCGAGGAGCGCACCGTGGGGTGCATCGCCTCTCACATCGAGGTGGCCCTGTGGGAGCCGGGGCATGTGACGCGAGGAGGGGCCGTGGGGCGCGACCACGGGCACCATGTGTTCCGGGTGGCGGAACTGACCGGCATCGAATCGCAACGGGCCTCGATGGTGGCGGGGCTTCTGGACAACATCGACGGCGCCTATTCCTCCAACAACCTGTTCGGGGAGCGCTGGGCCAAGCTGTGCCAGAACTCCATGGGCAATGGCATTTCTGCTGCCTCCGGACTCGGCTCGCAGGAAATGGCCGAAGACCCGCGCTGCCGCCTCATACGCATCCACCTCTGCAAGGAGGGGGCGCAGGTGGGACTGGCCATGGGCCTGGACGTGGTGGACATCAACGGCCTGCCCGCGCAGACCTGGGCCGACGCCGACAAGGGCGATGTGTACGAGGAGCTGGATGGCTTCCTGGCAGCGCGCGGCGGGCGAGTGAACTGGCTGGCCTCAATGGCGCAGGATGTCTACAAGGGCCGGCGTTCGGAGATCGACTTCATGAACGGACTGGTCTCCGCCAAGGGCCGGGAAGTGGGGATTCCCACGCCGTTCAACGACGCTGTGATCGAGGCCATGCACGGCGTGGACGACGGAAGCTTCCCGCAGAACCCCGAGCATGTGGACCGGGTCCTGCGTTCCGCCGGACGGTGACGGGTTGCGGGAGTCCCGCCTATCGGTAAACAATAACGATTGTGCAGTTGAGACGAAGGCACCAGAGGACCCTGGAGGCAGTCTTTCAACATCCCACGCGGGCGGGGATACGATGGGACGATATCGAGTCGCTGTTGCTAGCGTGTGGAGTATCCGTCGAGAACCGCGGAGGGTCCAGGATTTACGTCGAATTAAACGGGGCCATGGGTCATTTTCACAGGCCGCATCCTGGAAGGGAAACGAGTAAAGGGGCAGTCGAATCCGTACGGGATTTCTTTCGAGAGGCGGGGATTCAGCCATGATGGAATACAAGGGTTATCGGGCCGCCGTACAGTTCGATTACGAGGAACACGTCTTTCATGGCAGAGTATTGGACACTCGAGACGTGATTTTCTTCGAAGGCACTTCGGTAGAACAGTTAATCGAGGAATTTCATTTCTCGATAGACGATTACCTGGCCGTATGCGCCGAGAGGGGCCGGGAGCCGGACAAGCCGTTCTCCGGCCGCATTCCCCTGAAGGTGAGTTCGAAGCTGCACCGGGCGGCGACTGCGGCTGCGAAGGCCGAGGGCAAGAGCCTGAACGCCTGGGTGGCTGAAGCCATCGAAAGGGCTGTTCCATAGCCCAGCATTATTTCCCAGTTAATCTGACCAGACCCTGAGCCGGAGGGCAGCCATGTTCATCAAGGTGGAACCCGCTGAGTTCTTCATGTACCGGGTCATCCTGGTGTTTGACCTCGAGAGCCCCAACTCGGAGGACCAGGAAGTCCGTGACTACATGACGGAATGGGAGCTGGAGCCCAAGTACCAGAGCATTGGTGACTTCGAGGGCAGCAACAGCGAGATAATGCAGTTCGGGGGCTGTTATCTGGGGAGGCACCTGGGCAAGATTTCTGAAATTCAGCGGGGCCACGTGGAGAGGGAGATCATAGTGGCGGAGATCGGTATGCTGCTGGATGACGAAGAGGACCCCGTGCCTGTCCCAGCGGAGCGCCGCGAGGACACGGTACGCCAGCTGGCCGACAGCTTCTACCAGCCGGAGGTCTTCCAGCCCAACGATGAGGGGCTGCTGGAGGCAGTGCTGGACGCCCCGGCGGTCCGTCAGGCCGCCCGCGACCTGCTGGCCGCAACCGCCTGAACACCGTCATAGTCAAGCAGCCCAGGGAGTCAGACGAAGCAAGGCCCTGCCGAAATCCCGGCAGGGCCTGTTATTTTCGTGGAGCGGGTGATGGGAATCGAACCCACATAGCTAGCTTGGAAGGCTAGAGCTCTACCACTGAGCTACACCCGCGCGCCGGCCAGCGGTGCCCGCTGGTCATTCTAGAGAGTTCAATTATATCCCCGGCCCGGACTTCCTGCCAGCTGGGATGAGTTCATAACCAGGGCCTTTTAGTAACTATCTCAAAAGTGTCATGACCTTGATCTCAACGGCCAGATACACGGTCTGGACCACTGGATTCCCGCGAAAGCGGGAATGACGGGTCTTTTGCGGGAATGGCGGTTTTGGATTTTGGCGAGTTTTGAGATAGTTACTTAGTAGTGCCCTCTCCCTCCGGGGGAGGGGAGGATTGAGGGGTCCTGCCAGTGCTGTCCGAGGCCAGCCTCAGTCCCTCAGGCGGCGGGCTCCGGGGCGAGTCGTTCTGGCGTTGTTTGCGCCCCGGTTGGAGGTGGGTTCCGAGGATGAATCACCGGCCCCGTTTTGGCTGCTGTCATCCTTCCCGGACCTGTTTCCGTCGGCGCCAGGGCCAGCCACCTGCCGGGAACCGTCCGGTACGATGAAGCTCAGCCGTTCCCGTAGTTGGTAGATGACCCGGTCGACTTCGTAATCAGGTGTCTGGTATCGGGCAAGGGAATGGCGAACGATTTCCAGCCCAGCCTCCATTTCCGGCCAGACTACCTCCGTTACGCCCATCTGCTGCAGGTCCTCGCCCTCAGAGCGCGCCCGGACACGGGCCACGATGTCAAGCTCCGGCTGGAGCTGCAGGGCGCGGTAGGAGGTCATCTCGACTGACACGGGGTCGCCTGTCGTCACCACCAGCATCCCGGCCTGGGGCACCCTTGCTGCCCGGAGCACTTCCTCCCTGTCCGACGATCCGAGGACAGTGTGGTATCCGCTGGCCCTCCACTCGTCCAGGGTGCGCGGGTCGAGGTCAACGACCGTGAAGGGGACATCGTGTTCCCGCAGTTCCTGGGCCACCAGGGAGCCGACCCTGCCGAGTCCGCAGATCACCACATGTCCGAACATCTGCCTGGGCCGCTCTTCACCGTGGGAGTCCCCGATCCGGTACGGACGCAGCACTCGGAACCGATGACTGAGTATGGAGACCAGCTTCGTTCCCCCGATAATCACGGGCGGGCCGGAGGCCATGGTCAGTACCGCCGAGACCACGATGAGAGAGTGGAAGGACTGTTCAACCACCCCCAGGGCCAACGCTCCGGCGACCAGGATAAAGCTGAACTCGCCAATCTGACCGAGGCCCATCCCGGTCAGCAAGGCAGTGCTGGGCAGGTATCCTGAAACCCGTACTATGATGGCGGTCACGATGAATTTGATCGCCACCGCCGACCCTATCACCGCCAGCACGAGGCCATAGTTGTCCACGATGAACACTGGGTCGGTCAGCATACCCAGAGAAGCGAAGAACAGGGCTGCAAAGACGTCCCGCAGCGGGGCGACCTCGGCCAGTGCCCAATGCCCGATGTCGGACTCGCTGAGCAGCAGACCGGCCACGAAGGCGCCCAGCGCGGCGGACAGGCCGACGAAGCTGGTCAAACCCGAGATGGCGAACACCAGCGCCACAACCATCAGGACAAAGACTTCCCGTGAGCCCAGGACCGTGATACGGCTCATGACGTAAGGCATAACCTTGATGCCAAGGATCGCCACACCGCCGATGACCACCACAGTCTTGAGTACGCCGATCCCGATCTCTGTCAACACCCCCGTTCCGCCGCCGGAGCCGCCAAAGGCGGGCAGCATGGCGATCATCAGGATGAACACGAGGTCCTGCATCAGCAGGAACCCCGTTAACATACGCCCATGGAGACTGTGAATCTCGCCGCGGTCCGTCAGCGTCTTGAGCACCACCATTGTGCTGCTCAGTGCCCCGACCATACCCAGGATGATCGCCGTGGTCATATCGAACCCGAGGAGGAGGCCGAAGGGAGTCAACAGGGCCGCGGTAACGGTAATCTGGAGAATACCGCCGACGACTATGACCTTGCCCAGGCTGGCGAGCTCCCTGAACGAGATCTCTATTCCGATGGCGAACACCAGCAACACCACGCCGATTTCGGCCAGCGTGTGCACGGTATCCACATCAGCAACGGTGGCGAAGTGTAGCCACTCGTCGCCGGTACGGCCGGCCACATACGGGCCGATGATCATCCCCATGGCCAAGTAGCCCAGCACGGGCGGCGCGCGCAACGCCCGGGCCGCCACGCCACCGAGGAAGGCAGCGATGACAACGGTCACCAGGTCGACGAACAGATGACTTTCGAGGTGAGACTCGCCCATTTCAGCCAGAAAACCTCGCAAGAAAGCGAGGCGCAGAATTACCAGGATTGGCGTTATTATAGGTTGCTATCCGGTAAATGTGCCAATCGGTCAAAGCGCGCGTTCTTGCGAGGGCAGAATCGGCCTGGCAGCTTATTGGGACAACAGAATCCGGGGATGCTCCATAGCACTCCCGTTCCACTGAACCGAAACTGAAATCGAGACTTCACCGAGACTTCACCAGGAGAGAATGACAATGGCAGTAGAACGCAAGGACTATCCCGACATAGCACCGGCGGGACCAACATACAGCCGCGGCACGAGGGCGGGGAACATGCTGTTCGTCTCCGGCTGCACCGCTCGCGGGTCAGAGGCACAGGGCAAGTCGCTGATGGAACAGCTGGATGAGACCCTGAAGCGGGTCGTGGGGGTGGTCAGGGCCGAAGGTGGCACGCCCGGCGACATCGCCAAGATCACCTGCTTCGTCACCAGCATCGCCGACTGGACCAGCAATCCGGAACAGCAGACGGAGCTCTTCGCCCGCTACTTCGAAGGAAAGTATCCGGCCAACTCCCTCATCGAGATCAGCGCACTGGCCGAACCGGGCCTGGATGTGGAGATCGAGGCCATCGCCGTGCTGGGGTGAGCTGTGAGGGTGCTTGGCAGATCAGGGGCTTTTGGAAACTACTTCACCCCCACCCTAACCCTCCCCCTCAGGGAGAGGGAACTTTCTTGAGGGGGAGGGTTGAGGCTAACCTGATGGTTCGACAAGCTCACCACTGCACGACCTTGTCAAAATCCATCCGTCATCCCCGCGCAGGCGGGTATCCAGTGTTCTGGTTTCCAGTAGACTCTGGACTCCCGCTCCCGGATCGAGTCCGGGACAAGCTTCGCGGGAGTGACGATTCGTTTTCGTGAATAACTTTTCGTTGCCACTTTGAAAGGGTCCTGTTGCCGAAGGGGTGGGGCTTTACTCTAGTAGTAAGTCAAAGGGCTAACATTTGCGACTTCACCCCCACCCCTTCGACAAGCTCAGGACAGGCCTAACCATCCCCCTCAGGGGGAGGGAACTTTGCGCATCCCACTTCGCCTTTATTTTGGGAATTTCCGGACACGGGGCCAAACTCCCTCTCCCTTGAGGGAGAGGCCCTTCCACAAGCTCAGGAGGGGTGAGGGTGAGTCGATTGGAACAGCTACCCTGCTCCCTGTTGCCCTTCCCTGATCCAGCGGCGAATGTTTTCGGGGCTGAGTGGCAGGCTGTTGATTTGCACGCCGAATGAGGAGAGGGCGTGGGCCACGGCGTTGCCCAGCGCGGCGCCGGTGGCGAGGATCGCGCCTTCACCGGCGCCCTTGACGCCCAGGGGGTTGAGCGGTGACGGGGCTTCCTCGGTAATCACCGTTTCGATGTTGGGGATGTCGGTACTGGTGGGCAGCAGGTAGTCCATCAGGGTGCCGGAAAGCAGCTGGCCACTGTCGTCGTAGACCAGTTCCTCCAACAGCGTTCCCCCGATGCCCTGCGCCGCGCCGCCAACCGACTGGCCGTGCATGGTCAGCGGGTTGATGCAGCGGCCCACATCCTCGACCACGACATAGCGGAGCACCTCCAGCTTGCCTGTCTCCGGGTCTATGGCAACATGCGCCGCGTGGCTGCCGTAGGAGTAAGTCCACTCCTCAATGCGGAAATACTCGGTCGCGTCCAGCGCCGTCTCCCCTGAGCCTGTCGAAGGGTCGTCGAAGCGGCGTTGCGTCTCGGACAGCTCTGCCACCTGCCGGAGAGTAAGGTCGCGCCCGCTGCCCGGGTCGTCCTTCAGCACCACAACGCCGTGGCGCAGGTCCAGGGCCTGGGGCAGAGTGTCGAGGTAGCTGGCGGCCAGCGACAGGATTCGGGCCCGGAGCGTCTGGCAGGACATGTGGATGGCGCTGCCTGCCATCACCGTCGCGCGGCTGCCGAAGGTGCCGATGCTGGCCGGAATGTAGTCGGTGCTGCCATGGAAGATGCGCACATCGTCGAAGGGGACGCTCAGCGAGTCGGCGCAGATCTGGGCCAACACGGTTTCGTGCCCCTGCCCCATGGTCGTGATGCCGAGGTACACCTCCACATCGCCATCAGGGGTGACCAGCACCCGTGCTCCCTCGAAGGGTCCGAAGCCAGTGGGCTCGACGTAGGACGCGATGCCGACGCCGTGGTAGAGGCCCTGCTCGTCGGGGCCCTCACGGGAGGCCAGGTCGGTATACCCGATCTGGTCCAGGGTGAGGTCGAAGGCGCTGTGGTAGTCGCCGCTGTCGTACACCGTGTTTCGTCCGTCCAGGCGGGTCGGACCGGCATTGTACGGCATCTCGCTGGCTGTGATGAGGTTGCGACGACGCAGCTCGGCCGGGTCCAGCCCCAGGTCTCCCGCCACCAGGTCCAGCAGCCGCTCGCGGATGAAGGTGCCCTCGAAGAAGCCGGGAGCCCGGTAGGTGCCGGCTCCCATCTTGTTGGTCATCACACAGTTGACCGAGGCATGGAAGTTGGGGATCCGGTACGGGCCGGTCATCATCACTGCGGTCAGCGCAGGAACGACGCTGCCGTGGGTGCGGACATAGGCCCCCATGTCGCCGTAGACCGTGGTGCGCAGTCCCAGCAGTGTGCCGTCCTGGCGGGCGGCAATCTCCACCTCGCAAAGCACCTCCCGGGAATGGTTGGCCGAGGCCAGGTGTTCCACGCGGTCCTCCACCCACTTCACCGGGCGGCCCAGCCTGAAGGACGCGAAGGGGATCAGGAAGTCCTCGGCGTAGAACTCGCCGCGCACGCCGAACCCGCCGCCCACATCCGGCTCGATGAAGTGGATACGCTCCTCGTCGATCTCCAGGTGCCGGGCCAGTATCGCCCGGTTGGTGTGAGACACCTTGGTGGGGCCCCAGACTCTCATGTGGCCGTCCGATGTGTCGTAGCTTGCGACGAGGCCACGGGTCTCCATGGGGTTGGCGGTGTGGCGGTTGGTGCGGAACTCTTCCTTGCGGGTGTACTCGGCATCCCGAAAGGCCGCCTCGATGTCGCCCACATTTATCTCGGCGGACCCGGCCAGGTTGCTGCCATTGTCGGGATGGACGATCACGGAGTCCGATAGCGCGTCGGATACATCCGTCACGGCGGGCAGTGGCTCATAGTCGACCTCGATGAGGTCGATGGCGTCCTCTGCCAGGTAGCGGCTCTCGGCGACGACCACGGCGACCGCCTCGCCCGCGTGGCGCACTGTGTCGGCGGACAGGGGGGTCTGCAGATAGTCGTCCAGCCCCGGGAGCGGGAACACGCGCATGGGAATGGTCTTTGCCAGGTTCGCCATGTCGGCGTAGGTGAACACGGCCTCGACGCCATCGAGAGCCAGGGCCGCCGATGCATCGATGCTCCGGACCCGCGCGTGGGCGTGAGGACTGCGCAGGATGGCAGCGTGCAGCATTCCTTCCAGGCTGATGTCGTCCAGGTACTGGCCCTGCCCGGTCACAAACCGGACATCCTCCCTGCGCCGCATTGGAGCGCCGATGTATGACGGGACGGTCGATGTGCTTGTCACTGGATCACCCTTCCTCGCTGGCCTGGTCCCGCCCGAAGCAGCATGGTCCCGGTTTCAGTGGTAAGTCTGCTGCGCCAGGGCCAGTCGGGCCGCGCTATCCTGCGATTGATGGCGCGAGTATATCGGCGGCTCGGAAGGCGCCGCAAGGAATGCGGGCGCGACTAGTCGGGATCATTTTTCTGGGAGGAAGGCGGTGGCGGGAGCAGTCTCCGGCGAGTAACGATGGGACGGCCCCGCACGGCACCTGCCCGGATGCGCTGATATTCCGACGAAACCTCGGCCCCGACTACCACAATCAGGCCGGAGATGTAGACCCAGGCCATCAGGGCGATGGCCGAGCCCAGCGTTCCGTAGATCTTTTCGTACGCCGCATAGTTTTCGAGGTAGAAGACGAAGATGCTCTTCGCGGCTTCGAACAGGAGAGCTGCGACGAGAGCGCCGGGCCAGATGTAGCGCCAGGAGGTGCGCGCTATGGGCGCATACTTGTATATCAGCAGGAATATGGTGAGCGTGAAGAAGAATGGAATAGGGCGCGCAAGGGCGTTGATGCCGTTGTGTTCCAGGAACGAAAGGCTGCCCACGACGGGTAGGTCTTCGTGCCCAAGGACCTGCAGCGCGGCGGTCAGGGCCACCGATGCTAGGAACAGAGGGGCTACGCTGAGCGCCATGACAATTTGCCGCGGCTTGTCGAGGTAGAACGGCCTGTCGTGCTCGATATCCCAGGCCCTGTTGACCGCCCGGGTGACTGCTCCGAAGAGGAGGGTTGATGTCCACAGCAGTCCCAGCAGGCTCAGTATACCGAGTACGCCCCTGATGTTGCCGACGGCCTCAACGTTGGAGGCAAGGATGCCTTCCGAGCCGGGGAGGTAGGATTGGAAAAAGTCGAACACTGCCTGTTCCACGGCAGCGGATTCCATGACGAGACTGAACAGGCTGACCAGGACGATGGCCAGCGGAAGTACGGAGAGCAGGGAGTAGTACGCAATGGACGCGGCCAGGTCAATCGCGTGGTCGTCGCCGAGTTCTCGCCAGGTCCGCCGGATCAACTCCACGCCAGGCAGAGACAACATCCAGAGACCCATCGAACGCAGGCGACCCTGCAGATCCAGCTGTCGTGCCTGGTCCAATTGCTTCCGGTATTGCTGTACTACTGGGAGCAGTTTTCTCCTGATGTTCGTAATTTGGCTGGGGATGGTCAACATAACGACATTATAAAAGGAGAGACCCTTTTGAAGAGTCCCTCCTCCAAAATCATTTTGATGCATTCCAGTTGCGGCCGGGAGTAGGTTACCGGAAACATCCAACCGCGCAGTGGAGCCGTGATGCAGTAGCGTTTTTCAGGAAGCGTTGCCGCCGCTCTGCTGGGGCCGGAAGGGGGCGCGCAGGGCGACGGACACCCCACTGACCGTGCCGCCGACCGCGTTGGTAACCGCGGTGGTGGTTGCTTCGCTGAATGAGCCGGCCGCGCTGACTGCGCCGTTGGCTGCAGCAGAGGCTGCGTCTTCGGCCCGGAGTCCCACGCTCTTGGCTGATTCGATGGACTGCTCCACGGCGTTGCGTGCCACTCCGCCGACATCGCCGCCGACCTCGGCAGTGCCCTTGACCAACCCGCGGGCGCTGTCCTCAATGGCCTGGAGCACGTTCCCGCCGATCTGGTTCGCGCCGATGACTGTACCGTCGATGGTGTCGCGGGCGGTGGCGCCGAGATCTCCGCCGATATCCCGCGAGCCGTGAATCGCGCCTCGGGCGGCGCTGAAGGCGGCGTCCTGCATCCGGACCGTCACGCCTCCGGTGGCCTCGATGGCCCCTTCGACGGCATTGCGGGTGACCGAGGCTACGTCTCCGCCAACGTCAGCGGCGCCCTGGATCAGGCCCCGGGTGCTGTCCTCAACGGCCTGGAGCACATTGCCGCCCACTTCAGCAGTGCCGGCCACGGCTCCCTTGGCGGCGTCCCGGGCCGTGGAGCCCAGGTCTCCTCCCACATCCCGTGTTCCCTGGATGGCGCCACGGGTGACGCTGAACGCAGCGTCTTCCGCTCTGAGACCCACCGACTTGGTGCTCTCGAGGGTGCCCTCGACGGCGCTGCGGGCCACGGTGGCCACATCGCCGCCCACCTCGCTGGTACCCTGGATGGCGGCGCGCACGGTGTCGCTGCAAGTCCCCACGGTCACCGTAGCGACCTCGCCCACGCCGCGGATAACGCCGATGACGGCGCCCTTGGCCGTGCTTCCTATCTCGGCGCCGACGCCTCCCGTTGCCTGGATGGTTCCCTTCATAACGTCGACGACCAGGCTCTGCACCTCGGTCACCGCGACCCTCGTGCCTCCCAGAGCTCCCACAGTGACGTCCCTGGCCGCTGTGATCGTACTTTCGAGGACGTTCCCGGCGCCGGTGATTGTCCCTGTAATAGAATCTCTAATAGTGCGTCCGAAATTGCCCAATACCACGATTAGTATCCTCCGCTTCTCGAAATTGCCCGCCCTTTACCATGACCTGGGGGCGAAGGCGGGCGACCGCTCCTTCATAAACCCGTTATCCATTATACCTATACCAACCTGCCGACGCTCGCTGTGCCTTGAGACGGATTTGCCTTGCGGTTACACTGACTTGCGAGGCTTTGGCAGACGGCCGTTGCGCACGAGGAGGGCGAAATGCCCAGCAGGAACAAGGAAGACTGGCAGGAGGAAACTCTCAAGCCGGCGGTGACGCGCTACCCCGAGCGGCGTGAGACCTTCGAGACCGATAGCGGCCTGGCCATCGATCCGCTGTACGCTCCCGAAGACCTGGAGTTCCGGGGCCACGATTACTCGGATGATATCGGCTTCCCCGGAGAGTTTCCCTACACTCGCGGCGTACAGCCCAACGTCTATCGCGGCCGCGTCTGGACCATGCGCCAGTATTCGGGCTATGCCACCGCAGCCGACACCAACCGCCGCTTCCGGTATTTGCTGGAGCAGGGCCAGACCGGCCTGTCGGTCGCATTTGACCTGCCCACGCAGATCGGGTACGACTCCGACCACCCGCTGGCCAAGGGGGAGGTGGGCAAGGTGGGCGTCCCTATCTGCAGTCTCGAGGACATGGAGACGCTGTTCAACGGCATCCCTTTGGGGCAGGTCAGCACCTCCATGACCATAAACGCCACCGCGTCGCTGCTCCTCTGCTTCTACATCGCTGCCGCCAAGCGGCAGGGGGCCACTGCGGACCAGCTCAACGGCACGGTGCAGAACGACATCCTCAAGGAGTACATCGCCCGGGGCACCTACGCTTACCCGCCTCGCCCGTCCATGCGGTTGGTGGTCGATGTGTTCAAGTACTGCGCCGAGAGCGTCCCGCGCTGGAACACCATTAGCATCTCCGGCTACCACATGCGTGAGGCCGGGGCGACGGCGGTTCAGGAGCTCGCCTTCACCTTTGCCAACGGCATTGCCTATGTACAGGCTGCGATGGATGCTGGACTGAAAGTGGATGACTTCGCCCCGAGACTCTCCTTCTTCTTTGTGGCCCAGAACAACCTGTTCGAGGAGGTCGCCAAGTTCCGGGCCGCCCGTCGCATCTGGGCCCGCATCATGCGCGACAGGTTTGGCGCCAAGGACCCGCGCTCCATGATGCTGCGCTTCCACACCCAGACGGCCGGCGTCTCTCTGACCGCCCAGCAGCCCGACAACAACGTCATCCGCTGCACGGTGCAGGCTCTCTCCGCCATCCTGGGCGGCACCCAGTCGCTGCATGTCAACTCGAGGGACGAGGCGCTGGCTCTTCCCAGCGAGGAGTCGGCGCAGCTATCCCTGCGCACCCAGCAGATTCTCGCCTTCGAGAGCGGCGCCGCCGATGTGGTGGACCCGTTGGGTGGTTCCTGGTACATCGAGAGCCTGACCGACGACCTGGAATCGCAGACCCTGGACTACATCCGCCGCATAGACGACATGGGTGGAGCGGTGGCCGCCATCGAGAATGGCTTCCAGGTGCGGGAAATCGGAGACGCCGCCTACCGCCACCGGCAGGAGGTCGAAACCGGCGACCGGGTCATAGTTGGCGTGAACCGCTACGAGACCGAGGAACCTCCCGTCGAAGGCCTGATGCGGGTGGACGAAGAGGCGGCGAGGCAGCAGATAGCCCGCCTGGAGCGCTTGCGCCGTGAGCGCGACGGCGGCGCATCCCAAGCCGCGCTGGCCCGCCTGGCCGAAGCCGCCCGCGGCGACGACAACACCGTGCCGGCCATCCTCGAGTGCGTCGAAGCCTACTGCACCCTGGGCGAGATGTCCGGCGTCCTCCGGGAGACCTTCGGCGAGCAGGAGGAGATGGCGGCGTTCTAGGGATGGAAGTTTGCCCGTTCAATCAAAGGTGCAAGGACTGATGTGTAACCCAAGGGGCAACAGAATGAAGCATTATAAGAATCCCCAATTGGCCCATTTCAAGGCCCTGCAAATGTATCTGGATTTAGTTCAGGAAATCCCGGAAGTAATTGAAGTGCGGCTGGCGGAGCATGACGAACTGCATACCATTATCTCTGCGCCGCGAGATGATGACGACATTTGTTATCGGGTAATCGATGCTGAACTGGTTGTTATGAAAAACATTAAGAACCAACCATTTCTCTTTCATCTAGTAAATTCTCAAAGACTTCCCCAAGATGGATTGGCAGAGCATATTTGCAGTTTTGGCGAACTGGTCTGGCAACGATAACAGATGCCGACATTGCAGCAACATTTGGCGCAGGCCGAAAGGAACGAGAGACTAGCGGATGCTATGGCATCCTCTACAGAACGTTATACGGAATGGGAAGTCACGATTCTATTCTACTCTGCCTTGCACTATGTGGAAGCCCTTTTGTCTACTCAAGGAATCCACTCTAAAACTCACCGTGAGCGAAATGACCTAGCGTCAAACTTAACGAATCTTGCACGGTACTATGAAATCCTGTTCAAAAGGAGCATAAACGCTCGTTACGACCTCTATGAGTTCAGCCCGCAAGAAGTCGATAGAATAAAGGCAGGCGCCTTCCGTCGCGTTAAAGAAGAAGTCAACACGATTCTCGCCAGCCGCCCGTAGGGGCGACAGAGTAGCTCGCCGGCGAAACAGCGATATAATTTGCGCCATTGTGACAGCGCACCAAAGGAGAAACACAACATGCCCGACCTGATACTCAATGAAGAGGAGCAGATGCTCCAGACCACCCTGCGCGAGTTCGTTGACCGCGAGATCGCTCCCAAAGCCCGCGAATCGGATGAGCGCGCCGAGTTCCAGTGGGACGCGTGGCGCGGGTTCGCCGAGCTGGGCCTGACCGGCTTGGGCGTCGATGTCAAGTACGGCGGCAGCGGCCCGGCCGGATACCGGCAGGTGTCCATCGCCGCCGAGGAAGTGGCGCGGGGCGACGCGTCGGCCTCCGTAAGCTGGCTGGCCCACCTCGCCCTCGGAGTCGCGTCCATCGACCGCTTCGGCTCCGATGAACAGAAGGAGCGCATCCTGCCGCCGCTGGTCGACGGCCGGGGTGTCGCTGCGTTTGGGCTGACCGAGCCCGGTGGCGGGTCCGACGCCGCCGCCCTGCAGACCACGGCGGTTGAGCGCGACGGCACATACTTTCTGAACGGCAGCAAGATGTTCATCACCAACGCCTCGGTGGCCCAGGACATCGTGGTCTTTGCCACGCAGGACCGCAGCATGGGCTACAAGGGCGTCAGCGCCTTCATCGTCGAGAAGGGCTCCCCCGGACTGACCATCAATCCGATGCACGGCAAGCTGGGAATGCGCAGTTCCACCACCGACGAGATCGTGTTCCAGGACACGCCGGTGTCCAGCGTGAACCTGCTGGGCGAAGAGGGACGGGGATTCAACCAGGCCATGGAGATTCTCACCTCCAGCCGCATTATCATCGCCGCCCAGAGCACCGGCATCGGCCAGTCGGCGCTGGAGGCCGCCCTGCGGTACGCCCAGCAGCGCCAGTCCTTTGGCCAGCCGATCGCCCAGCACCAGGGGATCCAGTTCATGCTCGCGGACATGGCTGCCGAGGTGCATGCTGCCCGCGTGGTCACCATGAACGCCGCCACGCTGAAGGACGCCGGCCAGCCGTTCATGCAGGAGGCCTCCATCGCCAAGCTCATCGCATCAGAGATGTGCATCCGAGTGGCCGACAAGGCCCTGCAGATTCATGGCGGGTCCGGCTACTTCCAGGAGGCGGGAGTCGAGCGGATACTGAGGGACGCACGCGTCACGACGATCTACGAAGGCACCTCGGAAGTCCAGCGGCTGCTGATTGCGCGCCAACTGCTGAAGGATTACGCTATCTAGGCAAAATGGCTCCGGAAAAAAACCGGCATCTTCGCGAAGGCGGGAATACGGAAGTGTTCGGGAATCTGGAGGCATGCAAGGTGTGGAGCAAGTGACATGGCTTCCAACCCGCCAACCGAACCCGTGCCGGAATCCGGTGCTGCGCTGTGGCTGGCCGTGGGTCGCTTGCAATCGGATGCTGCCCGGCTGATAGAGGGGCAATCCGAATTTCGGACCGACTTGGCCGAGACCAACCGCCGAATTGATGGGACCAATCGCCGGATTGATGCGGCGAACCGCAGGATGGACCGACTCTTCTACGCTATCATCGGCGTGGGCGCCGGGGTCATTGGCACTCTTGTCGCTGTCCTGCTGCGGAGCGGATAGCCGCGGGTGGACGTTTTCCGGTCAAGTCGAAAAATTTCGCAGAAAATAATGAAATGCAGAATAATGAACGCCACATCAGGATACTGGTTGCCAAGCCCGGACTCGACGGCCACGACCGCGGGGCCAAGGTAATCGCCCGTGCCCTCCGCGACGCCGGCATGGAGGTGATCTATACCGGCATCCGCCAGAGCCCCCAGATGATTGTGCAGGCGGCGGCACAGGAAGACGTGGATGTCCTGGGTCTCAGCATCCTCTCCGGCGCCCACCTAGAAATCCTGCCGGAGGTCATGACGCTGCTTCGGGACCAGGGGATGGATGATGTCCTGGTGGTTGTGGGCGGGATAATTCCTGCTGTCGACCGTCAGCCCCTCAAGGACCTGGGCATCACCGAGGTCTTCGGTCCGGGGACCTCCACCGGCGAGATCGTGGAGTTCATCCGGGTGTCCATGGAAGGCAGGACCTAGCAGCCAGGTGCAGGCGCCGCCGCTGGTCGATAGACTGCCGGGATGTCGTCTCGGATTCCGATAAAATTGACAGGTCTGATCGGGTAGAATATATAATTCCCGCGATGGATACCGGCTACCCGGATTAACATGCTCTATAATGTTTCGCAGTTGCTGATGGAACCCATCGGCGCCACCAGGCGATTCCAATTGGAAGGACCAGTGTCCGGCGGAAGTGAGGGTTTGGGAGAGGGCCGCGCTATTGGTTCGGTTCGCCTGCTACGAACTCACCACGGGCTGCTGGTCTACGGCGTAGTCGAAGTGAAGGTCGCCGCTGAATGTGGCCGCTGCCTGACAGATTTTGGTCGTTCGACTACGGTTACCCTCGAGGAGGAATGCTACCCGACAGTTGATCCTTCCACCGGCAGGAGAATGGCTCCTCCCGATGAAGCGGAAGGCGCGGTGCACATCGACACTCGCCAGATGCTGGATCTGAGCGACGTTTTGCGCCAGTACCTTCTTACCAGCGAGCCGCTCAAGGTATTGTGCCGCGACGAGTGCCGGGGACTCTGCCCCGAGTGCGGCGCAGACCTCAACATGGAAAAGTGTAACTGCACGAGTACTCCCGTCGACCCTCGCTGGGGGGCGTTGGCGGACTTACTCTCCTGAAGGTAACTGGGGTAACCGGTCGCAGCCGTACGGGTAACGCCGGTGGGCCCCTTCCCTGAAGGTCTCTCCTCAATCAACGCAATGTGAGCCCCAGCCCTAGCGATCAAGTAAAGCGCTGCTCCGCGTATGCGGAGGCGCTATCCATCCAGGAGGACACTACACAATGGGAGCAGTACCCAGGAAGAAACTTACCAGGGCGCGGCAGGGCAGGCGGCTGACCGCGTACAAGCTCAAGCCGCTACACGCCGCCACCTGCCCGCGATGCCGGGCCGCCAAACTCCCTCACGCTGCGTGTCGGTTGTGCGGGTACTACCGCGGTAGACAGGTATTGGAAGACCTGGGCTAACCGGGAGGTACCTGCTTTCGCCCCGCGTCCGCGGGGCCGCGGAGTCCGTGCTGCAGCGAACGGAAAAAGTGCAGCGACGGCAATTTTGTGTCAACCTGGTGCGGAGTGCCGTTTCGGCTGGCCCGAATGGCGAAGGCTGACACCTCACAAAATTTACATAATAACCATTCTTACTGCATTGCATTTCAATCTGAGGGTGTCATAAAATTCGCCATTGAACCTAACCTTGGCGATTGAATTCTGGAGGCTGATACGAGTACCGCCGAATTAAGAAGGGCCTACGTTTTCCCGGGGCAGGGTTCGCAGAAGGTGGGGATGGGAGCAAGTCTGCTGGAGGAATCCAGGGCTGCCCGAGAGACCTTCGAGGAAGCGGACGACAGCCTGGGATTCCCGTTGTCCCGTATGATTTTTGAGGGTCCGGCCGGGGAACTGCAGAACACTGTCAACTCCCAGCCGGCAATCATGACCGTGAGCATAGCCGCCTGGCGGGCGTGGGCCGAATTTGGCGGCCCCAGTGCAGCCGATGCCAGGGCGGTCGCCGGCCACAGCCTGGGCGAGTACACTGCCCTGGTCGCGGCTGGCGTCCTGGACTTCGCCGACGCCGTTCGACTCGTGCGACGGCGGGGCGAGCTGATGAACCAGGCATCCGTCAACCGGCCCGGGTCCATGGCCGCCATACTGGGCCTGGACGAACTGGCCTTTGCGCAGATCTGCGCCGAGACCGGCGTCGAACTGGCCAATATCAACACCGACAATCAGATAGTAATCAGTGGGGACAAGATGGCCATCGCCCATGCGGTGGACCTGGCTACCGCCAGGGGCGCTCGCAAGGCGGTGCCCCTTCCCGTAAGCGGAGCGTTTCATTCCTCGCTGATGGTTGAAGCGGAGAGGGGTCTGGCTGCCGAGCTTGAGAACCTCCAATTCCGCCAGCCCAGGATACCCATAGTCGCCAACTGCGACTGCCGCTCCCTGACCGAGGTGTCTGAGATCCGGGAGGAACTGGTCAGGGGTCTCTGCCGCTGTGTCCAGTGGAAGGACTCCGTGGTCGCCATGGTAGACTCTGGTGTGGACCGGTTTGTCGAATTCGGCGCAGGCGGCGTTCTGGCAGGACTTATCAAGCGAATCGACCGGGAGGTGGAAGTCTCCGCTGTGGCCGACCCGGATTCAATCCGCAAGCTGGCCGCATCGATAGACTGAATTTTCCGGACTTTCTAAAGGCTGGGCTCTATGGTCAAGTCTGTTGACCCCAGGCGCGTAGCGAGATCCGTCGCGCTGCAATCACTTTTTGCCGCCGACGTCCGTTCCCGTCCCCAGGGAGAAGGCTCGACTCGGAGGCCCGTACCCGACTACCTCTGGCTGGATGAAGACATTGATCGTTCTGCCATGGAGTTTGCCGACCGGCTGCACCATGGCGTCTGGGACCACCGACAGGGGCTGGATGGTCTGATCGGCCGTTACGCACCGGCTTGGCCGGTGACCCAGTTGCCCATCGTGGATCGTAACATTCTGCGTATCGCAATTTTTGAGCTTTTGCATAATCCGGCCACTCCCCCCAAGGCGGCAATCGACGAGGCGGTGGAGTTGGCCAAGGTGTTTGGCAGCGACAGCTCGGCCAGGTTTGTGAACGGGGTCCTCGGCTCCGTTATGTCCAGCCTGGATGCTGGCGAACTGGTCGCCGCTGCGCCGGCACCTGATGGGAGATGAACCTTGTCCACCGTTTATGAGCGCGTCAAAGAAATCGTTGTAGACAAGCTGGGAGCAGACGAGGAGGATGTTCTGGAATCCTCCTCGTTCATAGATGACCTGAATGCGGACTCCCTCGACCTCGTCGAGTTGATCATGGCTTTCGAGGAAGAGTTTTCCACCGAGGACTCTCCCTTGGAGATACCCGATGAAGATGCGGGCTCCATCGCAACCGTCAGCGATGCAGTGGCCTACCTCAAGGGCCGCGGCATCGAAGATAGCTGAGCCCCAGCGCTTACAGGCGCTCCATGCTCCGCTTCGCCTGCGTCCATAGAACGGCGCCACAGACCAGCCACACCCTACGTTCTCCGCCGGAAAGCTGGAGCGTTGGGGTGTCGTGCGCTCTTCCCCTGCTGCACCCACTCCCGGATGCGGGGTCCCATGGATAACCTGGCCGAGGTGGCTCGAGCCGTCCGCGCCTGTACCGACTGTCCTCTTCACCGGGGACGCACCCACGCTGTACCAGGCGAGGGAAGTCCCTCGGCGGACCTGATGTTCATCGGAGAGGGTCCGGGATTCCAGGAGGACCGCCAGGGCAGGCCATTTGTCGGGCCGGCTGGCCGGTTGCTGGAGGGCCTGCTGGCGTCCATCGGCACCAACCGGGACGATGTATTCATCGGCAATATGGTCAAGTGCCGGCCTCCGGACAACCGGGACCCGCAGCCGCCCGAGATCGCGGCCTGCTCCAAGTACCTGGACCGCCAGATCGAGCTGGTCAACCCGAAGATAATCGTCACCCTTGGCCGCTTTTCACTGGGGCGTTTCTTCCCCGGCGAGAGCATCACGCGGGCTAGGGGCAGGCTTCGCGAGAAGGACGGGCGGTTCATATTCCCCGTCATGCACCCGGCTGCCGCCCTGCGCCGGCCGGAACTGCGGCCGACCATGGTGGAGGACTTCCGCGCCATTGCGGCGGCACTGGAGGATTATCAGGAGCCTGCCGCGCAGGTGGCCGCGGATGCTTCCTCGGCGGTGGCAGAACCCCAGCAGTCCGATGTCCCGCAGATGGACCTGTTCGGGGCGCCGGCGACTGTGCCGGAAACCGCTGGCTCAGGGGCACAGGCCGAATCGCAAGAGGAAATGCAGAAAGACGAGCCCCAGCATCCCCCTGGAGATCCGCAGCAGCTTTCGCTGTTTTGAACATTGCCCGTATCCAGAGGGTGTGGGGAGCGAGTGAGATTCCCACTTCAAGGGGACTGATGACGAGGTGAGGGCCCTGTACGGTAGCCCGCATGGTGAGACTTCCGCTGGCTGCTGAGCCAGGGGAATTGTTCACAGAAGCCACGCGCTATCGCTTGAGCCCAGACCGTGGAACCAAGAATCTAACTGGAAAGAAGAATCAATTGAGTGAAACACTGAAGGAAACACTTCGTGTCATTCCCCTCGGAGGGCTGGGGGAAATCGGCAAAAACATGATGGCCCTCGAATTTGGCGACGACATTATTATCGTCGACTGCGGAGTCCAGTTCCCCGAAGAGGGTATGCTGGGGGTGGACCTGATCATCCCCGACGTTTCCTACCTGGTGGAGCGGGCCGACCGCGTACGCGGCATCCTGATCACGCACGGCCACGAGGACCATATCGGGGCTCTGCCTTTCGTATTGCCGCAGCTGCCGACTCCCGTATTCGCTCCCCGGCTGGCCCAGGGGCTGATCGCCGCCAAGCTCAAGGAGCGCCGCGCCACCCGGGGTTTCGAGTGCACCCCCATCGATCCGGGCATCCCCTACCAGTTCGGACAGAACTTTGCCGCCCGCTGGTTCCGCGTGTGCCATAGCATCCCGGACGCCATGGGCATTGCCATCAGCACGCCTTTAGGGACCGTGATACATACCGGCGACTTCAAAATAGACCACACCCCGGTTGACGGTCGCACCATCGACCTCACAGCCTTGGCCAAGTACGGCGATGACGGCGTGCTCCTGCTGCTGTCGGACTCCACTTACGCCGAGGTGCCCGGCTACACCCTGTCGGAGCAGGTGGTTGGTGAGGCTTTGGACCGCGCCATCCGCGAGGCGCCAGGCCGGGTGTTGGTCGCCACTTTCGCGTCCCTGGTGTCCCGGGTGCAGCAGGTCGTTGATGCCGCCGAGCGTTATGGCCGCAAGGTGAGCATCGTCGGGCGAAGCATGGTCGACACAGTCAATGTGGCCACCGAGCTGGGCTATCTGCGCCTTCCGCCCGGTATCCTGCTGCCCCTCAGCGCCACGCGCAATCTGCCGCCGGAGCAGGTGGTGTTGCTCACCACCGGCAGCCAGGGCGAGCCCACCTCCGCCCTCGTTCGGATTGCCAAGGAGGAGCACCGCGATGTGCGCATCATGCCGGGCGACACCGTGGTGATCAGCGCCACCCCCATCCCCGGGAACGAACTGCCCGTCAGCCGGACTATCGACAATCTCCTCCGCCAACGGGCCAGGGTGCTCTACGACCGCATCGCCACGGTGCACGTCCACGGGCACGCCAGCCAGGAGGAGCTGAAGCTGGTGCTCAGCCTGGTCAAGCCCCGCTTCTTCGTGCCGGTGCATGGAGAGTACCGCCACCTGAACGCCCACGCCCAGATCGCCTGGGACATGGGCGTGGGCGAAGACGGCATTTTCGTGATGGAAGACGGGGATGTGCTGGAACTGACCGCCACGGGAGGCAGGACCGCCGAGCGCATCAACGCCGGCCCCATCTTTGTGGACGGCATCTCGCGCCGCGATGTGCAGAGCCCGGTGCTTATCCAGAGGCGCAGCCTGTCCAAGGACGGAGTGGTCGTGGTGGCCCTTACCGTGGAACAGGGAAGCCTCACGCTTGCCGCCGAGCCGCTCACCGTGGCCAGTGGCTTCATGGAGGAGGGCGAGACGGCTTCGCTGTTTGAAAAGCTATCCTCCCACATTGTTTCGGAGCTGTCGTCCAATGGCGGGGCACCGACGAGTTATGACGAGTTGAAGACCAAAGTGCGCGAAACTGCCCGAAAATTCATAGCCACCGAGACACGTAGATCGCCTATGATAATCCCGGTGGTAACCGAGGTCTGATAAAGGCCCGGTTCCCTCTCCTGGGGGAGAGGGTGTGTGAGGGTGTGTGGAAGGTTCCTCCTTCGGTTGCCGCAATTTCTGTGACCGGTAAGGAGGTGCGTTATGACCACCACCGCCACGAAAGCTGCATCCGGCACGGGTCCTCCCACCTTTGCCGAGATGTTCCGTTATTCCCCGTGGCTCTTCCTCGACGGCCTTGTATTATTGACCGTCGGAATAGTGGGGGGTGCATACTTCTACTTCTATCCCGGCTCTCGTGAATGGATGTGGCAGGCGCTGGGATTTGGCTGGGCCCCCGTAGGCCTCTGGCTGCTGACAGCGCTTTTCTTCCTTCGTTACCGCCCCCGCATGCTCGTCCGCTACTGGCGCCGGTGGGCCACCGCCGGGGCGGCCGTGGCCGTCTCCCTCGCTGCCCTGTCCTATGCCTTTCCCCAGCGGGGACCGCTCGAAGAAGTCAGTTTTGCCGGCCGGTGGGGCATGGCGGTCGGAGGACCGTCTCTGCTGCCTGTAGGCGTGGCCAAGATGGCCGCCATCCTGGCCTTCGTGCCGCTGGTACTGTATCCCCGCTCCATCGGGCCGTTGTACACCCGTGGTTTGGCCGCCGCGTGGCGCTGGTTCCAACTGGCGGCCGGATACGCCTACCTCGGCATTCGCTGGACGGCCTCGCATCTGGGAACCGCCATGGGCCGGATAAACGAAAAAATGGTCAGAGGCAGGCAGGCCCGCATGGAGGCCAGGACGAAGCGGTCCCAGGGAAGAGCTGCAATGCAGACGGTCGGAGACCCTTCTGAACTGGCACCTGAATACCACCCTGATGAGCCCGATGTTATGAGCTGGCCGGTGGTGGCGGAAAAGGCCCCGGACAAAGAAGAGGACGACTCTTCTCCCCCGTGGTCGCCCACTCCCGGCGAGACGGAAGGGGATGAAGGCGGACCAGGCTGGAAGCTGCCATCCCTGGAATTGCTGGCCCCGCCCGAGGAGGTGGGCGGCTCTGAAGAAGAGTTCGAGGGCATGGCGCGCCATGTGGAGCAGGCCCTGGCCGATCACGGCGTCCGCGTGGAAGTTACTGACATAAAGGCTGGCCCCAGGGTGGTGCAGTTCGGTCTGTCGCCCGGCTGGGTTGCCAAGCGTGGCGGTGGCGGCGAGGGCGAAGAGGGTGGCCAGCGGAGCCGGGTCAAGGTCCAAAGCATCATCACCCGGGAGAAGGACCTCGCCCTGGCGTTGATGACGCCGTATCTTCGCGTCGAAGCCCCGGTGCCCGGCGCGGCGCTGGTGGGCCTCGAAGTGCCGGTTCCCACCCCAACCAAGGTGCATCTGCGGGCCATCCTGGAAACTCCGGAGTTTCGCAAGCTGGCTGGCAAGGGCGGATTGCCCATCGCCATGGGACAGGACACCGGCGGCGCTCCGGTCGCGCTGGACCTTACTTCTCTGCCCCACATGCTCATCGCCGGTGCCACGGGCAGCGGCAAAAGCGTGCAGATCAATTCGATCGTCGCCTCCTTCCTGCTGACCAAGACCCCGGACCAGCTTCGCCTTCTGATGGTGGACCCCAAGCGGGTGGAGCTTACGCCCTTCAACGGAATCCCTCACCTGATCCAGCCAGTGATCGTAGAGGCCGAAGAGGTCACCGAGTCCCTGCGTGGTCTGAACCGCGAGATGGTGCGCCGGTACAAGAAGATGGAGGAGATGGGAGTCCGCAACCTCGAGGTGTACAACGAGCGCTCCACGGAGAAGATGCCCTTCCTGGTCCTGATCGTCGACGAGCTGGCCGACCTGATGATGGTGGCCGGCTTCGAGGTTGAGCAGAACCTGGTCCGCCTGGCCCAGCTCGGCCGGGCCGCGGGCATCCACCTGCTCCTGGCCACGCAGCGCCCGTCGGTCAACGTGGTCACCGGCCTGCTCAAGGCCAACATCCCGGCCCGCTGCGCTTTTGCCGTGTCGGGACAGGTGGACTCACGCGTGATCCTGGACTCGGTGGGTGCCGAGAAGCTGATGGGCAAGGGCGACGGGCTAATCCTGCACAAGGAGTCCATAAAGCCCGAGAGGATGCAGGGAGCCTTGGTCTACGACGAAGAGATCGAGCAGCTCGTAGAGTTCTGGAAGGAACAGGAAGGCCTTCCCGTGGCACCCATTGATCTCGTCTCGAACGACGAGGACGAAGAGGGAGGCCTCATCGCTGACGCCCGGCAGATGGACGATGCGCGCGATCTGGCGGCCAAGAACCCCAACCTCAGCGTGTCGGTCTTGCAGAGGCGCCTGAAGATCGGCGGCGAGCGAGCCGAGGAAATCCTCGAAGCCCTGGAGGAGGAAGGCTTGCTGGTACCAGGCTAGGGCTCGTACACCCCGAGACTTGCTGAGGCCCCGGCCATGAGGTGCGGGGCCTTCGATTGTTCCCTCTCCCTCCGGGAGAGGGTTAGGGTGAGGGCGAAGTCGCAGGCATCAGCAACTTTGCCCTCCGCAAGGAGACGCCCCCACGAGGGTGTCGTCCAATTATGCCGCCATTCCTAAAACTATCCCTTCATTCCTGCATACCATCCCGTCATTCCTGCGGAAGCAGGAATCCATGCGCTTCTGTAGCCGAAACGCTTTTCAGCAGCAAGGAATTCTGGATTCCCGCTTTCGCGGGAATGACGGATCTCTCGCGGGAATGACGGGTTGTGGAATTCCCAATGCGATAGCCCTGGATGTGCGAGGCAGGGCCTTGTAATTGTTCCCTCTCCCGGAGGGAGAGGGTTAGGCCTGTCCTGAGCTTGCCGAAGGGGTGAGGGCGTTCTCTCTTTCAGCTGCAAGCTGGCAAAATAGCCGACCTGGCCCTCGACCCTCTAGGCAGAGCGACAATTAAAAGGCCCTGGATGTGCGAGGTCCCTGTCGTTTCGTAATCCGTTAACCCGTGCTATTATTGCCCAATCCTGTCGAGCCCTCTGCTACTGATTTGCTCATAGATCTCCACGCCCACAGCTATCCCATGTCCGACGACAGTTTCATGAGCGTCGATGAACTCGTCGAGAGCGCCAGGGCCGCTGGTCTGGACGGGGTCTGCCTAACCGATCACGACGCCTTCTGGACCCAGGAACAGGTACGGGAACTCTCCCGCCGCCACGGTTTCCTGGTCCTTCCAGGCAGCGAGATCAACACCGACGCAGGACATGTTCTGGCCTTCGGGCTGAGCCGCTATGAGTTCGGCATGCACAGGCCTGAATACCTGAGGGCCTGCGCCGATCGGGATGGGGGTGTACTGATCGCCGCTCATCCGCATCGCAGGCGATTCCTCGAGGATCCGGGTCGTGATCCCGTCAACCGCGCAGGGATGCTGGAAAGGGCGATCGCAGACCCGTTCTTTGGTCTTTGCGAGGGGGTGGAGTCCCTGAACGGCCGGGGATCGGAGGAGCAGAACCGGTACTCCGCTGATCTGGCCTCGGCCCTGGCGCTCCCTTCCGTAGGAGGCAGCGACGCCCATCGTGTGGCGCAGATGGGCACGGCAGCCACAGAATTCCAAGGAAAGGTGGAGTGCCTCGAAGACCTGATGCGACTGCTCAAGGCAGGTCTCTGTCGCCCTATGGACCTGCGCCTTCACCCCGGATCGACCGGGAACATGAGGACCGCTGCGACACCCACATCCCTTCGCTGATTTCTCTAGCCCTTTCGAACGGAGCGCCGCTGATGGCGGAAGCCCTTAGAATCGAAAATCTGCAGGTGGAATTCCGAAGCCCCGCCGGCCCTGTGAAGGCCCTGAACGGTGTCAGCCTGGCCCAGGACGAAGGCGAAATCTACTGCCTGGTCGGCGAGAGCGGTGCGGGCAAGAGCACCCTTGCCCTCGCGATCATGGGCCTGCTGCCCTACAACTCATCGGTGCTGGGCGGCCGCATTTTCTACCGTGGCGTCGACCTCATGCGTGCCGGGCCGGACTATATCAGGACCCTGCGAGGCCACGAGGTCTCGATGGTGTTCCAGGACGCCCAGGCGGCGCTGAACCCCGTCGAGCCCATTGGCTCCCAGCTGGAAGAAGTGATCCTCCAGCACAGCGATGTCTCGCTGAGAAACGCCAACCGCATGGCCCAGGAAATGCTCCACGAGATGGGCCTGCCCGACCCCAAGCGAGTGATGGGCCAGTATCCCTTCGCCCTCAGCGGCGGCATGTGCCAGCGGGTGATGATGGCCATTGCGCTGGTGCTTCGCCCCAGGCTGCTGATCGCCGACGAGCCCACCTCCGGTCTGGATGTCACCCTGCAGGCTGAGATACTCGAGCGGCTGAGAATGCTGGTCAGGGAACAGGGGTCGTCGGTACTGCTGATCACCCACGACATGGGGGTGGTCGCCTCCATGGCCCACAAGGTGGGGGTGATCTACGGCGGCAGCCTGGTGGAACATGCCGATGTCATCCCGCTTTTCCGCCGGGCCCAGCACCCCTACACCTGGTCGCTGCTTCAGTCGCTGCCTCGCCTCGACGATGCGGGCCGCAAGATTCAGCCGCTGCCCGGCAATCCGCCGGACCTCATCAACATGGGCGACGAATGCCCCTTCCTCCCCCGTTGCTTCAAGGCGACGAACCAATGCCGCAACATGCCGAACCCTCAGCTGGTCGCCAGAGAGGAGGGCCACCTGGTAGCCTGCTACAACCCGGTGGAACCCCCGAACACCGGCTAGTTTTGATGAGATTCCCAAGTCGAGGTATTGGCTGATAAAGGGCAAACAGCCTCTTGGGATTGCATGGTTTGACCGACAGCGTCTCCAAATGAACCCACTGATTTGGGGATACAAGAGCAAAGGTGAGGCCGATTCAGAGTCTTCTATGTCATTTCTCCTGAGGAACCGAGGAAGCTGGAGAGCCCGACTATACTGCAGCAGATGTTAGGTTCAGAGTTATAGTCAATGCCGGAATAGAACTACGCACCGCTTTCAGAGACAATATTAATATTACTGAACGGGAAGAGGGAAGGGATGTATGTCCTACATTAAACTCAAGAGAAATTCTTGGATCCACTTAACCAGAAAGGGCTATTGAATTCTGACACAGAATGCGAAGTTCTCTGGTTGGTAAATGATGGATAAATAGCAACGGACAAGATGTTATTCCCTAGTTATGAAGTTTATTTTGCTGACAATGTTGAATCAGTAACAGGCATCTGTATAAGCGATGCCGATAAGCAACTCTCGCCAATTATTACAGGCGAAGATCAATTTGAAAATGAATTAGTTGAAAAATCTTTACTCCCAACGGAGGTAGAGAAGGAAATCATATACATTGGAGATGCTGATACTCTATCCTTTGAGCAACGGTAACAAAGACGTACTTGCGACAGATCTCTCTACGGGTTGCATCGTTCTTACCGATATGTCTGACGAAATTACAAGCATAATGCTGGATGACACTGGATATCTGATATTGCCCCTCTTCGAATAATAGTCCTGCAAAAATTGTTTCCCAATTGGTGGGACTATTGTTCTGGCCTCAAGACCTGTTTGTGGCCTTAGCGCCGCGGTATCGAGTCGCCTACCAGGAGCTCGAGGGCGAGGTCCGGGTCGGCGCGGCCCTGCTTGATCGACAGGTCTGCCTCAAGCAGGCGGTCATAGCGCCAAGCGATGTCCTCCCGGGAATGACGGCGGGCCTGCTCCATTGTCTTGCGTACCACGAAGTCCGATGATGTTCCCAGCGCGCGCTTGAGCTCGTTCTGGGGCAGGCGGCGCTCGGAGGCGTCGCGGGCCAAAGCCAGCAGCCGCAGTTGCCGCTCCACCATGGCGATGATGTACAGCGGCTCCCGCCCGTCGTCCCGCAGTTGCGCCAACAGCCGCAACGCCACCTGCGGACGGCCTTCGATCATCGCGTCCACGGCCTCGAAGATGCTGGCCTCCCTGACCTGCGACACCATGAGGCGGACATCGCCCTCGCCGATTTCCCGCCCGGCTGCGTAGAGAGAGAGCTTCTCCAGTTCCTGGTCCAGGGTCCATAGATCGCTGCCCACAAGGTCGGCCATTGCGCGGATGGCGGCGGGGTTGATGACCGCGCCTTTCGACTCTGAGGTCTGCTTGATCCAGCGAGCCAGTTGCTCGCCTCTTGGAGCACTCTGCTCCTCGGTGGTGCACACCGGGTTCAGCTGGCGCAGCAGCGGGTTGCTGGCGTTGACCGGCCCGTCGGAAAGCAACAGCAGTGTAGTGTCGGGGAATTGCGGGATGGCTTCAACGAGAGGCTTCCAGCGGTCGTCGGTGCTGCCTCCGCCTCGGCGCCCCCGGCCACCGCCGCCCGAGCGCGACTCGGCAGTGGCCAGCAGGCCGTCCACTGCAACCAGCCGCAGAGTGTCGAGGAAAGGCAACGCCTGGCAAACGGCCATCAGCTCCTGGGGCGTAACCTGGTTGCCCTGCATGCGGTGCCGGTTGGCATCCAGCACGGAGTCGGCGCCGTGCTCGGCCTCGAGCGCCGCCATCCGTTGACGCACCAGGAAGCTGTCTCCGTAGACTACAAAAGCAGGCATGAAACCGCAGTGAAGGACAGAGTGTCCTCACATAAAATTCAGGGAGGCACAATCGCCGTTAAGCCATGCCCCCGAAATTGGGGCAGCGGGCTCTGATAGACGCGAGGGAACTTGCGCCATTGCTACCGGAACGCAGGCTACAGGGAGTGGGACTCAGGTTGCCGATTCCGCATTTGGGGAATCATGGCCGTTCAACCGGCGGGTCAGGCGTTCGATCTCAGCCAGAAGCCGGCCTCGTTCCTCATCGGCCCTGCGCCGCTCTTCCTCAATCCTTTCCTCGGCCTTGCGTCGTTCTTCCTCGGCCCTCTCGCGTTCTCGCGCCAAGGCTTGTTCCGCCGCTTCTCTGGCCCTTCTTTCCCTGGTGATCATGATGTAGCTCCAGATACCGCCGCCCGTGGCTGCTATGGCTGAGTTGGTTACGATGTCCTTCAGCATCGCCGGGTTTATGAACACCGCAGCGAACGATGCGTTGCAGCCGGTTGAGGCGGCGAGTTCGTCGGAACAACTGTTTCCCGTAAAGTACCATACGACCCAGGTGGCTGCCAGTGCAGCCAGGCCAGCCGCAACGGGAAGTGTGGCGATTTCCCGGAAATCTCGCAGCGCCGATATGTCCTGATCCGGCTCCATCAGTGTTCTCTCAGCCCGCCCAGGTGGCAAATGCAGAATGCCCGTGAAATAATGACGCACGCGCTCCCGGTGATTCAATACTGAAACGGATGTAACGCCCAATGAAATTCGGTCTCTTTTCCCATGTGCCCTGGCCGGAAGATACCGCGCCAGGGCAGGTCGTAGACAACATCACAGAGGAATTTGTCGTCGGCGAGCAATTGGGTTTCGACAGTGGCTGGCTGGCAGAGCACCACTTCTCCCGCTACGGCATCGGGTCTGCATCGCTGATGCTGCTGGCAAACATCGCCGCGAAGACCAGCACCCTGCGGCTGGGCACGGCGGTGATCATCCCGCCATTGCACCACCCGGTGAGACTCGCCGAGGACACTGCAACGCTTGACCTGCTCAGCGGCGGCCGGCTGGATGCCGGGTTCGGCCGGGGACAGGCGGGCTACGAGTACACCGGGTACAGCGTGGACCACCTTGAGAGCCAGGAGCGTTTCCAGGAGTCCGTTCGCATCATTGAGGGCCTGTGGACCACCCGGGACTTCACCTACGAGGGGGACCACTTTCAGGTACACAATGTGAATCTGGTGCCGCCGCCGGTGCAGAAGCCGCACCCGCCTATGTACATCGCTGCCACCCGCAGCCAGGAGACGCAGGACTTTGCCGCCGCCAGCGGGCACTCCGGGATCATCGGCGTGGTGCTGGACACTGGCGATGGGCTGTCGCTGTGCAACCAGCTCGTCGACGGCGCCCGGGAGGCCGGCAGGCCCATGGACATGGGGGGTATCCCCTTCTTCCGCTACTTCTATGTTGCCGAGACGGAAGAGCAGGCCAGGCGCGACGCCGAGCCCGGTCTCAACTGGACCCTGGATGTGAACCAGTGGCGGCGCAGCTACTCCCGGGGCAGCGAGGTCTACGACAGCCTGGAAGAGTTCAAGCGGGGCCGCACGGAGTTCCCGCCGTCCTTTGAGTACCTGTGCGAGCACCGGGCCTTCATCGGCAACCCGGAGCAGGTAGCCGCCAAGATCCGGGCCCTGCAGGACGCCGGCATCGGCTATTTCGGCTGCAACTTCTCCTTTGGCGGAATGCCCCAGGACAAGGTGCTGAGGTCTATGGAACTGTTCGCCCGCGAGGTGATGCCCGAGTTCGCATAATCCCAAGTTCCCGCTCTCTTGAGGGAATGATCCGGGAGGCACAGTATGACCACCCTGGCCGAGACCCTGAGCAGCTATGCATCCTCGCTCCGGTACGAGGACCTGTCAGGTGAGACCGTCCACCTGGCAAAGCGCTTCATCATCGACACACTGGGGTGCGCCCTAGGCGGTTACAGCAGCGAGCCGGCCCGTGTGGCCCGCGAAATGGCGGGCATGGTCTCCAGCGCCCTCCCCTTGACTGTGATGGGCAGCGGGCAACAGACCAGCCTCGACCTCGCCTCCTTCGCCAACGGCGTGGCCATCCGGTACCTGGACTTTAACGACGGTTACACCAGCCGGGAATCGGGCCACCCCAGCGACAGCATTGCCGCGTCGCTATCGGCCACCGAGGCGGCCGGCGGCACCGGCAGGGACTTTGTTCTGTCCACCGTGCTGGCCTACGAGGTCTTCTGCCGGCTCTGCGACACCGTGGACATCAAGCCCCGCTTCGACCATGTGACCGTTGGCGGCACGGCCAGCGCGTTGGCAGCGGCCCGGGCGATGAAACTCACCCCTGAGCAGACACTGCAGGCGCTCAACCTGAATGTTGCATCCAACCTGGCCCTGTACCAGACGCGCATCGGCGATGTGTCGATGTGGAAGGGCTGTGCCTATGCCAACGCCACCCGCAACGCCATGTTCGCCGTGCAGTTGGCCCAGCGGGGCATCACGGGCCCGTCGCCCGTGTACGAGGGTGCGGGAGGCTATTTCAACGCCGTGACCCAGCGTCCAATAGAGCTGGAGGCGCTTGGAGGAAACGGGACTCCGTTCAAGATCGCCGAGTGCAGCATCAAGCGCTTCCCGTTGGGGCAGTACTCCCAGACCATCGCCCAGGCAGCCCTGGATGTGAGGGAGCAGATTCCAGGAGGGATCACCCCTGAGGCCGTGGCCGAGGTCAACATCGCCACCCTGCAGACGGCGGTGAACATCATGGCCGGTGACGCGGAGAAATGGCGCCCCGCCAACCGGGAGACCGCCGACCACTCCATGCCATACACCGCGGCCGTTGCGCTGCTGTACGGGGGCGTTGAGAGCCGTCACTTTGACGACGAGTTTATCTTCGACGAGACGCTGCTGAATTTGGCTGGCAAGGTTAAAGTGTCGATCTCGGAGGAGGCCAACCGCCGCGTTCCCGAGGCCATGCTCTGCGACCTTGAAGTTGTTACCACCACGGGCCAGCGCCACTCCGCGCAGGTGGCCTACCACAAAGGGCACTACAGGAACCCGCTGACCGACTCCGAGGTAGAGGACAAGTTCCGGTCCCTGGCCTCGGAGCATCTGCCCGGAGACCGCATCGACTCCCTGCTCGCCCTCTTGTGGCGCATCGACGAGGCCCCAGACCTGGCCGAGCTGTTCCGGCTGACGCGGTTCGGTTAGCGAGCCGCTGGCCTGACGATCCCACTTAATCAGTAGATACTGGAGGAGACGCGTTCATCCTTTCCAACAAGTTCGCAAGGCTCTGGTCTGCGCCCAATGCAATTCGCCTGGCGGACTGATAGAGTGGTTTGAGATCACTATAGTCATTTTGCATCGATATGTTTAATTGCGCAGCGGGGGGCCTTGGCGCAGCCGGTGGAATTGAGGCATCATGTGAAGCGCTGTCCAATAAGTTTCCAAGCTTGTCGTAAACGCCTAGTACTACCGTGTTCTGAGGTTCATCACCTCTGGATGCGATCCTCACCGACAAGTCTCCGTACACAGCCACAAATGCCGACCTGTCGGAGGTGGTCTTCCAAGGTACGCGGTTCTGTCCGGTAAGCACCTTGAGCTGGGAAACAATTTGGCTCATGTTCGCCATTTAATCCCCTCCGTGGACATCCGGGAAAGTACCAATTGTTGTAGGGTTTCCAAGTCCTGCTGGATACCGTTCAAAATCTCGCTTAATTCAGGTGCATTCTCAAGCTCCGTACTTTCGTGTAGAGCCCGGGAAACTTGGTCCTCCATTAGGGTCACCTGCGGAACGGCATCATTGATTGCATCGCGGAACTGATCCAGGTTCGTTGGGATACTTACGCGAATATCGCTCAGAGTCCTCCGCAGATCAGGGTATAGCGGCACTGCAGCTTCCCAATTTCCTCGGCGGTGGAGTTCCTTCAAGCGACTTATTGACGCTATTGCCCGTTCAATATCCACTAAGCTAAGGTCGCGGGTTAATGCTCTTTGGGCCTCCGTTCTGGCTGAGTTAGCTGCCTCCTCAGCCGACGTTGCAGCGCGTTTAGCCAATTGTGCGGACTGGTTAGCCAAGAATGCAAACCTCAATCCTAAAATGCCTGCTATCAGGCCGCCAATGCCGACGGCGAGGCTCGTCCAATCCAACCAAACATCCATCTGCGTTATTTTACCATTAGCCTATTTGACGACGGACAGTTGCTGGACTGATGCTGAGTAACAGCGTTTTGTTTTGGAGGAAACGGCCATGCCCAACGCCTTTGGCAAGATCATCGCCAATATCGAGCGGCTGCACCGGCTGATGGACGAGGAGGATGTCTCGGCCATCGTCGCCCGGTCCGGCAAGAATTTCACTTACCTGGCCGGGTTCGCCTACCCCGGCACCCTCGCCCGCCACCTGGAGTTTCCCGACTCTCCCCGCGAGGTGCTGCTGGTGTGGCCCCGGCATGGCGAACCGGTGATGGTGCTGAACACCTACGCCGCGCCCCTGGCCCGCCGCGACTCCTGGCTGGAGCGCATCGAGGTCGTCGACGACTACGCCGAATCCCCCTACCTGCGGGCCGCTCACGTTCTGAATGAACTGGGACTGTCCGAGGAGACCATCGGGTTTGAGAAGAGTTACATCAGCGCAGACCGCTGGGAGGAGATTGCCTCGCTGCTGCCCGATGCGCGCATCGCGGACAGCACGGAGCTGATGGATCGTGTCCGCTGGATCAAGACACCGGAGGAAGTAGCCGCCCTGGAGGCTGGAGCGCAGTTGCTGGACGAGGCCTACCTTGAGGTGCTGCCCACCATACGGCCCGGCGACACCGAGCGGTCGGTGCATAGCCGCATCATCGAGGGTTGCCTGCGGCGCGGCGCCAACTGGGCCCACGGCATCCTGAATTCCAGCCGCAACACGGTGGCCTACGGCGGAGAGAGCGACATGGCCTTCGAGGCCGGCGACATCATCCGCAACGACTATGTTTCGTACCTGAACGGCTACCCCGGCCACCAGTCCCGCAGCGTCTGCGTTGGGAAGCCATCAGACGAGCAGAAGCGCATCTACCGGGTAACGAGGGACATCTACCGGGCCACCATTGACCGCTGCGTCCCTGGGGCGAAGACCGCAGACATCTACCACTTCGCCAACGATAGCTTCCACGCGGCTGGCTTCCAGGGCAATGTGGCGCTTGCGGGGCACGGCGTGGGCGCATGGTGGCACCAGCAGGAGCCGTACATGGTGCCCTCCAGCACCCGTGTCCTCGAGGAGGGCATGGTGGTGGCGCTGGAGCCCCACATCGGCTACTGGCACCTGCAGGACATGGTGCTGGTTACCGGCGACGGCCCCCGCCTGCTGTCGCCGCTGTTTAGCACAGACGAGATGCTGGTGGCGGGGTGAATCACCGGCAGGAAAACTCTCCCCTCAGGCCATAAGAGAAGCCGCTCGCGGTCAGTCTGCCAGACAATGAGCGGCTCATTGCGGACTTGGCAGGTCGGCGGCGCTATGGCCGGTCGCGCAGTTCCTGCAACGCTATGCCTGCCCGGAGCCACAGCCGGTCGGAGGCCACACGCTCTTCGTCGACGGCCTTGAACACATCGACGGCAAACGGGCGCCAGGAGCTGTAAACCGTGCGCATGGCCGCTTCATCCCGCTCCGCCGCTTCAGTCAAGAGCGTGTAGATCGGGAGCAGGAATCCCGACTGCGGCAGGTCCCGAACCTGCCGTCCAAGGGCACTGGCATCCTTGCTGTATTCGTCCAGCACTCCCAGGACCGCCGGACGGTTGCAATCCCCGTCGCTTTCCCGCCACGCATTGAAGCCCCGGTGGAAAGAATCCCATTCGCGGACTAGGCCGCGGTACTCGGCGTTGAAGTCCTTTACATCCGCCAGGTATTCCGCAGACTTGTCATCGATGGTCTCCTCGATCTGGAGGGCGATCTCCTCGAGCCCCTTGACGCTTGCCGCGTAGGTCTCGGCCAGGTCCTCATCCGGCGGCAACAGCTTTATGGGCTTGACCGGGGCCTCAGCGGTGGGCGCTGCGTCGGCGGGGGCTTCCCCGCCTGCTGCCTGTGGGGCGGGTGGGGGCGTGGGCGTCACTGCGCGAGAGGCCGCTGCGGTACTCGCGGAGTCGGCTGTCGGGGGCATTGCAATCTCTACGAGTGATTCGGTCATTCGCGAAAGCGCGGCCAGCTCGTCCTCTAGCAGTTCCTGCAACTCTTCGACTATCTCCTCAATGTCCTCGTTCCCGATTGGCACAGTGAGCTCGGAGGCAAGAGAGACTATCCCCTCGAGCTGCTGGATCAGCAGCTCATATTGAGCTATGCGCTCGCCGACCTTCAGTCGCGATTCCGCCTTGAGCAGGTCAAGGTATGAGTCGTGGTAGTCTTCCCAAGCGTCGGCTAGATCGTCGAAGACTTCTGAGAATTCCTCCATCTCCTCGACTTCATCTTCCGTCGCACCTTCCTCGAACTCCTCCTGCAATTCCAGCGAGCGGTCCTCAGCACTTTTCTGGGCTCGGACGGCCTCGTTGCCCCGGAGCTCCGCTTCCTCGAGCAACGAGACATTCCCGGGCTGCCACCTGTCCCGCAGTTGGCGGAAGGCGGCCTCCTCGGCCTCGGCGGCCGGGATGAGCAGGTCGGCCAGCTCCTTCGTGCTGGCGGTCCGGGGCAGCTTGGTGGTCTGCTGGGTGATGCCAATCATGGAAGCGGTAAATCCCTGGAAGGTCTCTCGGGCGGAACTCGGGTGGCACTCGCTCAGTCCGGCCCGCCAGGCGTCGAACCCCTGGTACAGCTCATCCCGTGCAGTCTGGATCTCCTGGATATCTTCGCTGAACTGATCTATGACCTCGCGTTCGCTGGCCGTCAGGGCCCTGGGGGCCTCCACTGCCGGCGTCGCGGGCACGGCTGGAGGCGGCGTGGCGACAGCGTCGTCTCCGCAGGCCAGCAGGGTGACCGACAGCAGCGCGAGAATCGGCAGCAAAATGCGGGAGCCCAATTTCAGCATCTTCATCTACTGGACCGCTCCCACGAATTTGTAGACGCCCAGGAAATCGCTCAAGAGGTCACCTCTAAATTCACCGGAAAGCATTCTCCCGACGGCACTGGCCAGGGTCTCGGGCGTGTCTGCCAGGATCACCAGCATGTCACGGTCCTGTCCTTGGTCCAGCAGGTACATCGCGGTGCCTTCCAGGCCCAGCTCAGTCACGAAGGGGGTTCCCAGCGTGTCGTCCACCCGCATCCCCGCCGTCTGCAGGTACTGGTCAACCTGGCCGGAGTCGGCGTACAGGCCCAGGAAGACCGAGTCCTGGCTCAGATCTTCCGACGGACTGATCTGCGAGGGCGTGCCTCGCCTGGTAAGTCCGGTCTTCATATCCAGTCCAACACTGAGCAGGTCCGACTGCCCGAGCAGAATGTCCACTTTTTCCGCTGCATTGCTGTAGAAGTACGGAAAGTCGGGCAGCAGGAAGTCACGCTGGCTGTCCGTTATGTAGTCCGCTATGTTTGACACCAGCCTGCCGTTGTCGAGCAGCGAGTCGTTGGACGGGACCATGAAGGTGAAGTCGGAGATGGCGAGCACATTGCGGCTCTCGCCCCAGGCCATGGTGGAGAATGCCCCCACGGTTTCCAGCACAGACGACCGGGTGTTGGGGCTGGCGAAAGCTACTCCCCCGCCGGAGGACTGCACGGAGCTCGCGTACTCCAGGGTGATCGTCTCCAGTCCGGCTGTGATCTGATCAGGCTGGAAGTCCCGGATCAAGATGCGCTTGAAGTTGGTGTCGTTGTCGGTGGTGTTGTAGAGATAGTCGGCCTGGAAGTCCACACCGAACCGCTTGGCCAGCCCGTTGATGCTCTGAGGACGGCCGGGGTCGGAAACCAGGAGCAGCTTGCCCCCCTTCCGCACGAAGCCTTCGACCAGGGCTGCCTCGGCCTGTGAATATGGAACTTGCGGCAGTATGACCGCGAAACTGTCGGCCTGTCTCAGTTTGTCCGCCAGTTGGTTGAAGCGGGGCTGCAACTGCGAGGGGTCCAGCACCGGCGTGAAGTCCCCCACAAATTCCACTTCGAACCCCCGATCGGAGACCTGAGAGGTGAAGCTGACCAGTTCGTTCTCTGTGAAGGCGTTCGAATGCTGGGCGTCCACCACCAGCAGGCCGCTCCGCGCTGGTCCGGGGGGCAGCTCCTGGGTGATTCGGGAAGGCGCGGAGGAAGTGGTTATCTGTTCAAAGGCCAGGTCCGGCGAGGGAGGCGCGTCGTAGCCGCCCCGGTAAAAGGCAAAGAAAGCGATTAGGAACGCGACCACTGCGGCAGTGGGCAGCAGCGCGAAGATAACGAGTCTAGCGACCATTGCCCACATACAGATAGTAGAAGTTTGGGTGGTTCAATTCCATGGGGAAGTCGGGCAGAGGGTCTACCTGATCTACTCCCAGCCTGCCGTACATGGCCAGCCTCTGGAGGAGCGTAAAGCTTTCCATGCTGCTGTCCGGCCCAGCCTGCAAGTTCTGCAAATCCGGTGCTTCACCGGTGTAGTTCCTGCCGAACATCGCCACAACTTCCGGCGACATTGCCCCTCTTTCGCTTGACCCAACGATGTCCTGCAGTTCCCTGAAGAACTTCTTGAAGACCTCCAGGTTGACATCCACCAGCCCGTAGCTTGAGACGCCTGCGAGATCGGCAGCCTTGGCGAAGGCGTCGCCGTCGCCTCCGAACTCGTCAACAAGGCCCAGCTTCACCCCTTGCAAACCACTATAGATGCGCGCCTCCGTCAATTCTTCCTTGGACAGGCGCAGCTTGTCACCCCGCTCGCTGATCACGATGTGGGCGAAGGACTCCTTCAACTCCTCCACCGTGCTGAACCATTCCTGCCGGTCAAACCCGGCGAGCTTGTAGGGCCCCGTGGACAGCGCGCTTTCGTCCGGCAGCGGGGGAATCAATGGATCGCTGAAGGAGACTACGCCCACGCTTCCAACCAGCGACGAGGTCTGGGCGAAAGTGTGGCTGGCGCCCATCGACATCATGTACCCGCCGCTGGCGACCAGACCGTTCATCACCAGCACCACAGGCTTCTCTTCCCGCAGTCTCCTGGTCTCGATGTAGAGTCGTTCGCTGGCCGCAGCCCCCCCGCCGGGGCTGGTCAGCCTGATCACGACCGCCTTGATCGAGTCTTCCCTGCGTGCGTAGTCCAGGTACTCAGTGATGACGAAAGTGGAGTCTTCGCTGATGACGGTATACGGAATGTCGATGACGCCGATTTTGGGCTTGCCCGGAAAAGCGTAGAAGAACACCACCAGCCCCACCGCCACGCCGACGGCCGCAAGAAATACAGCGGCAAAGTAGCGGTTGGTGAGGATGTCCCCTATTGTGGAGAAGAGTCCCATCTGGTTCGTAGCAATCCTGTGAAGGCGGGTTCCGTCAGGCTAGGAAGGCGTCCGGACACTGTCCTTGACCGGGCGCCTTGGCGCAACGGCTAAAAAGCATACCACAACACTCGCGGCGCATTGCCCTAGCTAATCAGACGAAATACGCCCGGAAAAGGCCCGCTGCGCCCAATCAAGACCGACGGACTTTGGGACGGTGAATCAGGCGTTCACAGCCTAATACGCCAAAGACCGCCCTCCGGATTCCCAATCGCCCTACGCCGAAATCTCCTGGTGCCTGGGGTGGAACCCGGAGTGGTCCACGAAGGCCCCCACTTCTGGGTAGATCTGGCGGTAGAGGCCGCGGGTGCGGGCTTTGATGGTCTTGTTGACCCTTTCGAACAGCGCCGTGGGGTCGGCCTGTTGTTCCTTGTACATCTGGCTCTGCAGCGGGCTGCCGTCCTCCAGCTCCCAGATGCACAGGTACTTCAGTGCGCCATCGCCCTCCTCCAGACGGAACCGCCGGGCGCTGACATAGCCGGGAATCTCCATCCGTTCCGGCAGGTGCTGTTCGTTGTACCACTTGTTGAATTCCGCCTCGTCTTCGGGGTCCACATCCATCGTCACAACCAACACCGTGGTGCCGATTGGCTGGGTAGCGTGGCTGCCGTTCCTTTCCTGCATGTCCTATCCTCCTTGATATCCCTGTCAAGTCTCTGGTGTCTGATTCCTGGCCAGTATACCAATGGCCCCAGCCTTGCGGCCCCGGTTGACGCTATGCCAGCAGAAAGGTATTGTTGCAAGGATGGTAAAGCTGATGGTCAACGGCGTGGAGTGCGAGGCCGATGTTCCCTCCAGCCGTTTGCTGATTGATTTTCTGCGTTACGACCTGGGTCTGACTGGCTCCAAGGAGGGCTGCGGCGTCGGTGTCTGCGGCGCCTGTACCGTCCTGGTCGACGGCGAACTGTTCGCCTCCTGCATCACCCTTGCCGCCGCCGTTGAGGGAGCGGAAGTGACGACGGTCGAAGGCATTGCGGAAGAGGGACACCTCCACCCGGTGCAGCAGGCGTTCATCGACTACGGCGGATTCCAGTGCGGCATCTGTACCCCCGGCCAGATAGTCGCCGCCAAGGCTCTTCTGGATACGAACCCGCACCCCACCGAGGGCGAGATACGGCACTGGATGATGGGGAATCTCTGCCGCTGCACCGGCTACTACGGCATCATCAACTCTGTGGCCGCGGCTGCCCGTAACAACGGCGCTGCCCGGTGATCGACTTCCAGTTTCACAATCCTGCATCCTTGGATGAGGTACTCGAGCTGCTCGACCGGTACGGCGAAGACGCCCGCCTGATGGCTGGCGGCACGGCCCTCGTGCTCCAGATGAAGCAGCGGTTCTCCCAACCCGACCATGTCATCGGCCTCCGAGGCGTGGCACAAAGCAACGGCATAGGCACCCTGGACGACACCGGCGACTCAATCCGCATCGGCGCCCTCTGCACCCTCCGCCGTCTGGAAGATGACGAGCAGCTTCGACAGCGCGTCCCGATGCTTGCCGAAACCATGAGCCGCGTCGCGACCCGGCGCATCAGGAGCATGGCCACCCTCGGCGGCGCTCTCGTCAACGGGGACCCCAACCAGGACCCGCCCCCGGCGCTCATTGCCCTGGATGCCACTGTCGAGTTCACCTCCTCCGCGGGAACGCGTACCTGTCCTGTGGAGGACATTTTCATCGACTACTACGAGACGGACGTGCGGCCCGGCGAGGTCCTCACCGCCGTGCAGGTACCCGTACCCACTGAAGACACCGGCGCAGCGTACCTGAAGTTCCTCCCCCGGACCGCCGACGACTACGCTACCGTTTCCGTCGCTGCGGTAGTCACCAGAAACGCCGACAACACCTGCCGCGACGCTCGCATCGTCCTGGGGGCCGCCGGTACCACGCCGGTTCGCGCCCGCCCTGCGGAGGATGTGCTGCGTGGCCGGGAGTTGTCCGAAGAAGTGTTCCGTGCTGCCGCTGAAACAGTCCCGGATGCCGTAGACCCCCTCGACGACTTCCGTGGCTCCGCCGATTACAAGCGCGAAATGGCCGGGGTGTTCGTGCGCCGCGCTCTCGCCCAGGCCCTCTCGAATGCTCCCGCTCCCTATGGAAGCAGGTTGGGGTGAGGCTGGCGTCGCAATGAAGCTTCAGAACACCTGCGTCGTCCCTGCCGGGGTTCCAGAGACCTGGGACTTCCTGATGGATGTGCCCAGCGCCGCCAAGTGCGTGCCCGGCGTTACCGAGGCTGCGGCGGAAGGCGATGGCTGCTACCGGGGGGCGCTGCGTGCCAGGGTCGGCCCAATGAGCATTACGCTTTCCGGCACCGTGACCATCTGCGAGCAGTCCGCCGACTCTGGCAGGGCTCGCTTCATCGTGGAAGCTGCCGACCGCCGGTTGGGCGGAGGGGTCAAGACCGATATGCTGGTGCAACTGACCGCCGCGTCGTCGGGGGGGACGGAGCTTGCCATCGACACCGACACCACCTTCATGGGGCGACTGGGCGAGCTGGGCCAGCCAGTGATCCGGCGCAAGGCCCAGGCCACCATCGAGGAGTTCGCCCGCAACCTCGCCAAGGAGCTGGAGACTCGTGGCTGAGAGTTTTAGTAACTACCTCAAACCTCGCTACAGTCCAAAACCGTCATTCCCCCGAAAGCGGGAATCCAGTGGTCCAGACCGTACATCTGGTTGTACAGATCAAGGGGATGACAGTTTTAAGATATTTCCTAAGGCATCCCGTCCAATTCGAAACTCTCCCAACTGCATATTTGAGAAGTAGGAAATCATAGTGTGTGGCATCGTAGCTTACGTCGGGCGTAACGACGCCTGGCCCATCATCTACGAGGGGCTGCAGCGCCTGGAATACAGGGGCTACGACAGCGCCGGCATCGCAGTGGTCGATGAATCCGGTGCCCTCCACCTGCGCAAGACCGTCGGAAAAGTCAGCGGACTGGCCGAGGTTATCAATGGCTCCGCGCCACGGGGCTCGCTGGGCCTGGGCCACACGCGCTGGGCCACCCATGGGCCGCCGTCAACCGCGAACGCCCACCCGCACACCGACTGCAGCAGCCGGGTGGCGCTGGTGCACAACGGTATCGTTGAGAACTACCTGGAGCTCAAGCGCCGGCTCACAGCTTCCGGGCATGTCTTCCTGTCGGAGACGGACACCGAGGCGCTCTCGCACCTGGTCGAGGAGGGTCTCCTGCTCGGCCTGAGCTTTGAGGAAGCCTTCCTGCGGATGGGCCGCATGGTCCAGGGATCGTCGGCCATCACCGCGACTCTGCAGGGCGAGGAAGGGCCCATCTGCGCCATGCGCCTGGGTTACGCGGGAGGCATAGTCGTCGCCCACCACGACGGCCAGGGCATCGTGGCCAGCGACCTCCCGGCCCTGCTACCTGTGCTGGAGCGCGGCCCCGCGGCGCCGGAAGTCGGATTCCTGGAAGGGGGTGAGGTGGCCATCGTCAGCCGTGAGGGAGTCCAGTACCTCGATCTCGCAGGAAACCCCATCGTCAAGGAGCAGCGCCGCGTTTCCCGCGACGATGTGCTGGTGGACAAGGGTGGATACCGCCACTTCATGCTGAAAGAAATCATGGACCAGCCCCAGGCCATGGCCGCTGCCCTGAGGGACCGCGCCGACCTGGTCAACGGACGCGTGGAGTTGCCGGAACTGCCGCTGACCCTGCTGGACATCAAGCAACTGGAGCGGGTCATCCTGATCGGATGCGGCACCAGCCTCCACGCGGCTCAGGTGGGGCGACAGTACATCGAGCGGCTTGCCGGGATACCGGCCGAGGCGGAGAGCGCTTCCGAGTTCCGGTACCGTGACCCGATCATCGGCCCGCGCACGCTGGTGGTGTCCATCGGCCAGTCGGGCGAGACTGCCGACACCGTCGCCGCGATGCAACTGGCCCGCGAGAAGGGAGCGACGCTCGTCACAATCTGCAACGCCGAAGAGAGCCAGGCCTCCCGCGTCGCCGACGGAACGCTGTACATGCGCGCGGGCCTTGAGGTCGGCGTCGCCAGCACCAAGACCTTCATTTCGTCGCTGACCATTTTATTGTTGCTCGCGACCTATCTCGGTCAGGAGCGCGGGGTGCAGGACCGTTCGGACACCCGAAGGATCGTCGATGCGCTGGCGCGTGGGCCCGGCCTCATCGGAGAAATCACCGCCGACGCCGACGCTTACCGGGACCTGGCCCGGCGAATCGGGCACTACAACAACTTCCTTTTCCTCGGCAGAGGAGCCAACGCAGCCATAGCCTCCGAGGGGGCATTGAAGCTGAAGGAGATCAGCTACATCCACGCCGAGGGTTACGCCGCAGGTGAAATGAAGCACGGACCCATCGCCCTCATAGACCCTGCAATGTGCACCGTCGCGCTGGCGCCTGCCGACAACTTGCGCGACAAGACCCTGAGCAACATTAAGGAAGTCAAAGCCCGCGGCGGTGTCGTTGCGGCTGTGCTGACCAGTGGGGACTGTGACGGAGCGTCCGAGGTGGATTACCCCCTGTTCGTTCCCGAGGCCCCCGAGCTATTGCAACCGCTCTTGACCACCGTGCCGCTGCAGTTGCTGTCCTACCACATCGCTTTGCTTCGTGGTTGCGATGTGGACCAGCCGCGTAACCTGGCGAAGTCTGTCACCGTAGAGTAGTTGGCAACCTGCAACCTACTTTCCTGAGCTTGTCGAAGGGAAGGTACCGGCCCGTGGGCGGGTAGAGGGGTGTGGTTGGGAGTATCCGGAGAATTCACCCGCGTGGGGGGCGGCAAACGGTTGCGCATCCCATGGTCAGGGTGAAATGATAAAAGGGCTTCCGGCGATAACGTCCCCTGCGGCCTGACGGCTGTTCGTGTGTTTCCCGTCGGGCCGTTTTTTGAGCGAGACTAGAGAGGAATCAAAAGGAATGTATCTGAAGCTCGAGCACCCTCCTGTTTCCCTGGACGCCTATCGCCCGTACATGGATGAAGAACTGGCGGATGAGCTCATGTCGGTGGCCGACGAAATGCGGCACCTGCGCGTAGCCCACTTCAACGCCACCGCCATCGGGGGAGGCGTGGCAGAGATCCTTCAGTCCATGGTCCCCTTGTTCAACGCGCTTGGGATTCACACCGAGCGGATTGTCATCGAACCCGATGACCCCACCTTCTTCCATGTCACCAAGAAGATACACAATCTTCTGCAGGGGGCCGACGGCTACCTGAGTGACGAAGAACTGGAGACCTATCACGGAAACCTCAAGCGCATTTCGAAGACAATTCTGAGGGATGGCCTCTCACCCGATATTTGGTTCATGCACGACCCCCAGCTGCTGCCGCTGGGAGGGATGCTCCGGAGCAGCCGCCCCTGCGGCTCCGGTACCTGGCTGTGGATATGCCACATTGACCTGACGCGCCCCAATCAGTCGGCTATTGACTCCCTGCTGCCCATGCTCCAGGACTACCACCACCTGATCTTCTCCCTGCAGCAGTACGTGCCCGTGAGCCAGGTTGGCGACAAGCCGGTCTACATCGCCCCTCCTGCCATCGATCCGCTGGCCGAGAAAAACAATCCTGTCGACGAGAAGAAGGCGTGGAAGGTCCTATCCTCCCTCGGCATCGATCCCAGCCGTCCGCTGGTGACCCAGGTCTCGCGCTTCGACACATGGAAAGACCCATGGGGTGTGATCGATGCTTTCCGTCTGGCCAGGGAGTCCATACCCGGAATCCAGCTGGCGCTCCTCGGACTCTCCCAGGCCACCGATGACCCCGAGGCTGGCGAGATCCTTCAGAGCGTCGTCACCCACGTGGGTGACGACGCGGACATTCACCTGTTCCATGACCCGGCCTCCCTGCCGGTGGAGAACGACCTCGCCGTGAATTCCTTCCAGATGGGCTCCACCGTCCTGGTGCAGAAGTCCATTCGCGAAGGGTTCGGCCTCACGGTCACCGAGGGCATGTGGAAGGGCAAGCCGATGATCGGAGGCAACGCCGGCGGCATACGCATCCAGATCGACGACGGGTCCAACGGCTACCTCGTATCCTCTCCCGAGGAGTGCGCCAGGCGCATCGTGACCCTGTTGCAGGACAAGAATCTTGCCGAGTACATCGGCGCAGCCGGCCGGGCCAGCGTCCGCCGCCGCTTCCTCCTCCCCCGCTTGGCCCTGGACTACCTGAAAGTCGCAAAGGCCCATGTAGCCTGAACATCCACCATGCGGAAGCGGTGCTAAAATGATGGAGTTCGAACATCATGGGAGGTGTGGGATCGACTCCCTCTCCCTCCGGGAGAGGGTTAGGGTGAGGGCGTTACTCCTACTTTCTGATAAGAAAGTTCCCACCTTGTTCCATCCCACGGAGATGCGTGCCACGCGCCGCGCCCCCTCTCACAACCGTGGACCAGCTCCTGAGGTTGAGCGAAAATGACGCCTGACGCTCCGATCATCGTAGTGCTAATCGACGGCTTCGACCCGGAGTACCTGAACGCCTGTCCCGCACCAAACATCGCGGCCATGTCCCGGCAGGGATTCCGTGTTGACGGCAATGGCATGACCCCCAGCGTTACCAATGTCAACAATGTGTCCCTCGTCACAGCCAGCTACCCTGAGCAGCACGGCATCACCTCAAACTACATACTGGACCGGCAGCGCGGCGAAGAGTTCTACATGGAGTCCGGCGAGTTCCTTCTGGCTGAGACCATGTTCCAGCGGGCCACGGCTGCCGGAATGCGCTCCCTGCTGGTCACCGCCAAGGACAAGCTGCGCCGGCTCCTGAGCGACGGCGCCACGGTCAGCATTTCCTCAGAGGAGCCGCCCGGCTGGGTGGTCGACGGCGTCGGAGAGCCTCCTCCCATCTACTCGCTGGAAGTGAACCGCTGGGTCCTGGATGCCGGCCGCTACGCCATGTCCCGGGAACCCTTCGACCTCGTGTACCTGACCACCACCGACTACGCTATGCACACCTACGGGCCGCAACACCCCGAGTCCCTGCGGCATGTCGGACTGCTGGATGAGGGCCTTGGCGCCATCCTGGAGCGGAATCCCGCCTCCCGGATGCTCGTGACCGCCGACCACGGCATGTCCGACAAGTCTCGTATGCTGCACCTGCCCGGCGAACTCGCCCGCTACGGTATCGGTGCCCGTGCGGTGCCGGTCATCAAGGACCGCTATGTGGTACACCACTCCAACCTCGGCGGCAGCATCTATGTCCACCTGGACGACGGTTCCGACATGAACGCTGCGCTGGACACCCTGCGCAGCCTCGATGGAGTGGAGGACGCCCTGCCTGTCGAAGAAGCCGCCGCCCGCTTTCGCCTGATGCCGGAGCGCATGGGCGATATTTTCGTGCTTGCCGACAGCGCCACCGTCTTCGGCGATCCGGCCGAGGTGGAGATGCCGTCCGGTCTGCGGTCCCACGGCTCCGCTCACGAGACCACGGTGCCGATCTTCGGCTGCGGTCCCGGCCTCGATCCCGCTCGCTTCCGCGAGAACCTCGACGTAGGCCGCTACATCTTCGAAGAACTTCTTCCGCCGCGCCCATGAGCACCATAAGAGTCGCCGCCCCCGCCACCACGGCCAACCTGGGTCCCGGCTACGACTGCCTGGGCATGGCGCTGGATATCTGGAACACTATCGAGGTGGATCCTCTGCCGTCCGGTGAGGCCCCTTCGGTCAGCATTTCCGGAGAGGGCGCCGGGGAACTGGAGGAAGACACGGGCAACCTGGTCTACCGCTCCATGGACTTCTTGTTCCGGGAACTGGGACGGCCCATGCCGCCGGTGCGCGTCCATTGCGACAACGAGATTCCGCTGGCCCGGGGACTGGGCAGCAGCGCCGCCGCCATCGCCGGTGGGCTGGCCGCCGCCAACGCCCTCGCCGACGGCGAATTCTCCGCCCGCGACCTGTTGGAGATGGCCGCTACCATCGAGGGGCACCCGGACAACGTGGCTGCGGCTGTGATGGGTGGCCTGCAACTGGTCGTCACCGAGGAGAGCACCCTCTACACCGTACCGGTCAGCGTGCCCGCCGAGATTCACGCCGTCGTGTACATTCCGGAGGTGCGCATCGCCACCGCCGACGCCCGTGCCGTTCTGCCCGGGGAGCTTTCGGTAGCCGACGCCGTACACAATATGTCGCGGGTCGCGTTGCTGGTGGCGGGGATGGCCACCAACCATCCCGAATACTTGGCCGTGGCCACCCAGGACAAGCTGCACCAACCCTATCGCCAGCCTCTCTTTCCCGCCATGAAACTGCTGATGAAGGCTGCGATGGACGCCGGCGCCCTTGGGGCCTTCCTGTCCGGCAGCGGCTCCACCGTGCTGGCCCTGACCCGAGGCCGCGAGATGACCGTCGCCTACGAGATGGCCGAGGCCGCCCGCCAGACCGCGGTCGAAGGCACCGTCAAGGTAACCCAGCCCACCCCACTCGGCGCCCATCTGGTATCGTAGTAACGATGACATTCTAGGAAACTGCGATATGAGCTTATTTAGCGTTACCGTAGGAGTCGTCCACCCCGCCGGCGGTGATCTGACCGAGGTGTTTGCCGTCGTTGACACGGGGGCTCACCACACGATGCTGCCTGAATCACTCATGGCTCAACTGCACATACAACCCTTGGTCCAGAGAGTATTCGGGTTTGCAGACGGGGCATCCGAAACTCTCGGCGTTGGCCAGGCACGCATATCGTGGCAGGATGAGGAATGGATCTGCCCTGTCATTTTTGGTCCTGAAGGGAAATATCTCCTGGGCGCAACTACTCTCGAGGCCTTCGACCTGGCAGTTGAACCCAGCAAGCAGCAGCTTGTTCCCATTGTCCATCCAGAAAGACCGTATTCTGCGAGTAAGTAATTGCGCAGCTTGAAATTGCAGGTTTCACAGGATCCAGAAGCATAGGTCGTTAGCCGAATTTCCGATGCCCCTGATAGTACAGAAATACGGTGGCTCCTCCGTTGCCGACGCTGAGAAGATCCTCAGCGTCGCGCGGCGTATCGGGGCCGTGAGGCACGCCGGCACCGACGTGGTCGCGGTCGTGTCCGCCATGGGCGACACCACCGACGACCTCATCGACCTGGCCCACTCCATATCGCCGGAGCCACATGCCCGGGAGATGGACCTGCTCCTCTCCACCGGCGAGATTGTGTCCAGCACCCTGCTGACCATGGCCCTGCGCGAGCTGGGGTACGAGGCCATCAGCCTGAGCGGCCCCCAGGCGGGCATTCACACCGACACGAGCTTTGGCCGGGCCCGCATCAGCCGCATCGAGGCCGGACGGGTGCAGCGCGAGCTCGCCGCCGGGCGCATCGTCGTCATCGCCGGGTTCCAGGGCATCACCTCCGAGGATGATGTCACGACCCTGGGCCGCGGTGGCTCGGACACCACGGCTGTCGCCATCGCCGCTGCCCTGAAGGCCGATCGCTGCGAGATATACACCGATGTTGAGGGAATCTACACCGCCGATCCGCGTATCGTGCCAGACGCCCGCAAGTTGGACGAAGTCGGCTACGAGGAGATGCTGGAGCTTGCCAGCCTGGGTGCCAAGATGCACCCCCGCTCCATCGAGCTTGGCGGCGTCTACCGGGTGCCCATATATGTCGCCTCCAGCTTCACCGACGCCCCCGGTACTCTCATCCACGCGATTGGTGATGGGCCGTGCGACGCTTTCGCCACCGAGCAGCCCAAGGCCAGCGGCGGGTGCAGTGCCGGGACGGCCGGCTCCAGTTCCGTAGAAAATTACCGGCCCACCAGCATCAGGGCAGCAGAGAATCAGATGGAAGACAGGATCAAGGTAACCGGCATCGCCTTCAACGCCAATGTGGCCAAGATAACCGTGCAAAGCGTTCCCGACCGCCCGGGACTTGCAGCTGCGGTGTTCGAGCCGCTGGCCGAGGCCAGCATCAGCGTCGATACCATCGTGCAGAACACTGGAGGCGACCAGTCCACCGACATCAGCTTCACCGTCAGCCGCACGGACCTCCCGGCCGCCGTGCGCCTCGTGGAGGGCGTCGCCCCGCAGCTTGGCGCGGCTGGCGTGGCCAGCGCCGCGGGCCTCGCTGCCGTCAGCATCGTCGGGTCCGGGATGCAGAATACTCCGGGGTACGCTTCCCGCATGTTCCGACTTCTCGCCAACGGCGGCGTCAACATCGACATGATCACCACTTCCGAGATCCGCATCTCCTGTATAATCGACGAGTCCCAGGGTCCCGATGCCGTGCGCCTGCTGCACGAAGGATTCCATCTAGACCGCCGCTGATGCGGTGAAGACTAGCGACTCCCCCCGGAGAGAAGAGCGCAAGACGGGACAACCCTGCCGTGCCAGCCCTTCTTGCCAGTTTTCCTACACCACACTCTTCATTGACGCACCAGGGAGCGAACATCTATTTCGCACGCCTACGAACGGACCACCGCTGCCCCGCACCTCTCCGTTGTAATTCCGGCCTACAACGAGGAAGTCCGCATTTCCCGCACCATTCGTGAGGTCGTCTCTTTCCTTGCCGGCCAGGACTACGAATGGGAGATTGTCGTGGCGGACGACGGTAGCGACGACTCGACCGCGCAGCTGGTTCATGAGGCCGCCAACGCAGACCCCCGCGTCAGTGTGCTGTCCCTGTCGCACGGTGGTAAGGGTTGGGCGGTTCGCCACGGAATGCTGGCCGCCCGCGGCGAATTCCGTCTCCTGTGCGACGCCGACCTGTCGGTGCCCATCGCCCAGGTAGCACGCCTGCTTCCACCCCAGAGCGGGGGAGTGGAAGTGGCCGTCGGCTCCCGGGAAGCGCCGGGCGCCGCGCGGTACGGAGAGCCTGGGCGCCGCCACCTCATGGGCCGTGTTTTTAACGCTATCACCCAACGGTTGACTGCCACCGGGCTGGCCGATACGCAGTGCGGCTTCAAGTGCTTTCGTGCCGAAACTGCCGAGGAGCTGTTTCGGCGTGCAACGATGAACGGCTTCTCGTTCGATGTCGAAATCCTCCATCTCGCACGCCGTTCAGGGCGGTCTATTGCGGAAATCGGGGTAGACTGGCATTACCGGGAACACAGCAAGGTTCGGCCCTTTCGCGACGCCTTTTCGATGGCGTTCGATTTGTTGCGTATCAGGTGGCGGCATCGAGGGTTTTCCGGGCGCTAAATTCCGATTTGCGACCGCCGCTCTTCGCTCACAAAACAGCCACAAAATTCGCAGATTAGAGCCCGTTTTTGCTATTGACCGGCAACCCGCGACGGGTGTATTCCTAAAGAAGTTGAGACAGGACTGCTGACGCCGCAAGGATTCCGGTTTTGCTCCCGCGATGATTCAGGAGGAACCCAACGGAAGCGGGACGGCGTTACAGGGTGTGAGTGGAGAGAATGAGTACCGAAATCCCGGCTGCCTCCAAGAGCGCGAAGTTCAGGAAGGACCTGGACCGTGAGGCGGTTGGCTTGGCTATGAAGGGTGAATGGGAACGGGCTGTCGAGGTCAACAGGGCCATACTGGAGCTGTTTGCCGACAACGCCGACTCCCCTCATGGTGAGCCTGTCGAGGCCATGAACCGCCTCGCTAAGGCTTTGATTGAACTCGGCAGCTACGAGGAAGCACGAGAGGTGCTGGACCGGGTGCGCAGCGTCGCCCCGTACAACAACATCGCTCGCAAGAACCTGGCCCGGCTGGAGCAAATGAAAGGCACCAACGCGGCCGCCACCAGGCACGCTCGCAAGGCGTCCGGCGCGCCCCAACTGTTCATAGGCGAGAGCGGCAAGTCGGCCACCACCGTTCTGAGGCACACTCCCCGGCGCCAGTCCCTTGCCAGCATCTCTCCCGGAGACCCGGTATCTCTCGTCGTGGAACATCATGGGATCAGCGTGTACTCCGAAGACGGCGATTACCTGGGACTCGTCGAGCAGCGCCTCGGGCACAGGCTGGCACGGCTGATCGAGGGTGGGAATACCTACGAGGCTGCAGTTATCGGCGCCCACGATGACGGCATCAGCATAATCATCCATGAGACCTTCCGGCATCGCAGCCTTCAGAATGTGGCGTCCTTCCCAAAGCGCGCCCCTGGTTTATTGAAAGACGGAGTGCCGGCATCAAGGCGCGAACGCGATGAAGACACGGCCGAACGGCTGAGCGTCGACGACTATTCCTCCGACGGCGACGACGAAGAAGAGGAAGGGGTGATCGACGAAGAGGAACTCCAGGCTGCCTGGAGCGAGAACGAATAGCCTTCGTCCAATCGTTGAAGAGCCGCAACTGTAGGGGCGCACAACCGTGCGCCCTTTCCTGTTTCCCGTCGGCTTTTCTCGCCCCTGCCGGCATGGCACACATCGGGCAGGGCATGACGGGGGAAAGGAGACGACAGGGCCCGGGGAGTGCGAGCAGGGGGAACCTGAAAGCTAGACCATAAACACCGGTTCGTCGTCCCGGTTGATCCGCGTTTCGTCGGTCATTCCTTCCCGCAGGTACTTGGGCAGGGCGAACATTCCCCGATGCGTCTCGGCGTCATAGTGGCGCAGGGTCTTGCTGATGCGACCGTCGATTGCCGCCTGAAGCTCGGCGTCGGTCCCCTGAACCAACGGTGTGTCAGAGGCGATGGTGAATCCCCAAAGCGTCTGGAAGGCAGGCACATGCACCTGTGCCGCCCTCGTATGGGTGAATACCTCGCTCAGTGTCCTGAAGATCGGCGTGAAACACTCGTGGAAATGCGTCAGTCCCACCGGACCCGACTGGGTTACGAGCACTCCCCCTGGGTTCAGGCGCGACTTCGCTATGCGGTAGAACTCATCGGTGTACAACAGGTAGGCTGTACCTTCTTCGAGCGGGTCTACCAGGTCGAGGATAATGACATCATACCCTTCGCTCCCGGCCTGGAGGTAGCCACGAGCATCCTCGTGCAGTAGTGTCAGTCGCGGGTCATCGAAGCTGCCCAAGTGATGGTTCGGCAGGTGAGCCCGGCACAGCTCGACCACCTCCCTGTCCAGGTCGATCATCGTCACGCTTTCCACCGAGCGGTGGGACAGTGCCTCCCGCAGCGTTCCGCCCTCTCCGCCGCCCCCGATGAATACCGACTTTGGCTGCGGGTGGAACAGCATGGCAGGGTGGACTAACGACTCGTGATATATGAACTCGTCGGTCTCAGTGGACTGTGTCTTTCCGTCCAGGACCAGACTTCTTCCGAACACGAGCGAGTCCAGCACCTCCACCTTTTGATAGGCGGTGGCGCCGGAAAAAAGGACAGACTTGAGCCGCAACATTACGGCCAAGTCGGGGGAAACGCTTTCGGCGAACCAGTTACCGGTAAGTTCCATTGGCGGGGGGCTCAACCGGATACGGGCTGAGCAACCAGTCCCCTTTCTATCTCCTTGAACTCCGCGTCCCGGGATTCCAGCTGTTCGGCCAGACGCCTCGCTGCCTCTTTGGGCAGGAAAGACGAACCGCAAGAGAATATATCAGCGGCCGCGTAGGCATATTCCGGCCAAGTGTGAATGGAAATGTGGGACTCGGCGATCGCCAGGATGCCGGTAACGCCCTGTGGGCTGAAGCGGTGAAAAGATTCTCCGACGACTGTGGCGCCTACGTCATGGGCGGCCGTCAGCATCGCCTGACGTATGTAGTTGAGATCGTTGAGCAGGGCGGGGTTACATTCCCTGAGTTCCAGCAAAACGTGACAGCCTAGAACGGTCAATCCACAGGTCCTCCCTTTTGGACATATATTGATGTCGATCCCGTTGGCTATGAATTGGGCGACAATGTGTAATTCTATATTGGCGCAAACCTCTAATCAAGGCTGTTTTTATGTCAAGAGGCCCGAAACTGCCGTATCAATTCACAATTTCAAGCACAATTTGTTGTGACCCCTAATTTTGTCGCAATATCTGGCTATATCGTAGGTAATGTGTCCCAATATGGAGTATGAGCAGGCTGGAATTGCATTAAACGATCATTCCCACACAAAGTAACAGGCCTTTCCTTCAGGCGAAGTCCCGGAAGGAAAGGCCCATCGTCTTTCCTGAGAGCACCGCAGATGCCGTTGGCACCCGCTCGGCGAGAACAGATCTACGGCTGGATCAGCACCCTGACCGCACCGTCGGGGTCCTGGCGCTGCGTCAACAGCTTGTGGCCCGCCTGCTCCGTCCACAGGGTCACATCGTAGATGTTGAGCGCGTCTGCCAGGATTGCTTCCACGAACGACTCCCGGTCCTGCTCCATCTGGTGAGCCAGTGCGGCAATGACCCCAGCGCAGCTCTTGCCTCTGCCGTCGATCACAACCCAGCCATTGGAGGTCGTAACCGGGACCGTGTCGGCGTGAACGCTGATTTCGCCCGTTTTGCGCAGGTCCAGTTGCCGCTTGAACTCGGCCACCGCCTCCCAGGCCACCGCGCGGCCGCGGTCGCCTGAGGCGCACACGGCGCCACGCACACCGACGATGTCGGGGTTGATACGGGCCAGCTCGTCCAGGTCGCTGATCTTGAGGTGGCCCGACAGCGCCGTGCTCAGACCTGCTTCCTTGCCTTCCAGCACGATCCTCCGCAGTACCGGCTCGGGCATGAAATCGAACAGGTTGCGACCGTCCTTGGTCAGCGTGTCGATCAGGAAGCCGTCGCAGTCGCCATCCTTGGCCAGCTGCACCATCAGGAGCGGGTCCAGCCCGCCTTCGTACAGCTCGTTGTCGGCGAACAGCGAGCCCACCAGCTTGGTGTTGAACCCGTCCAGGGCCCGCCGCGACTCCCGCAGCACCTCCACGGCCGTGTCGTAGTCCGCCACGCGGAACCCCACCTTCACCGAAGTGGCGTCCATCATGCCAGCCGCATAGGTCGCCATGGCTACCGTGCCTGCCTGGTTAGGCACCACGCCCAGCGTAACGCTGACATGCTTCTCGACTGGAATGATGCCCCGCACCTGGCGGACGGTGTTGGGGTGTCCCGAGCCGACCATCGCTTCCTGGAGGTTCTTCACATCCACCACGTCGGCGCCGCCCTGCTCCGCCTCCAGCGCCTCGTCCACATCCTGCACGCTGACCATCAGCAACATGCCGGCAGCGAAGTTGTCGTTGCCGGTGAGCCACGCCGTCCGCGACTGAGGGTCCGTCGGCCTGGCGTACACCGGCCGGGGAGCGTAGACCGGCCTTTCCTCGCTTTGTACTCTTGCGGGTTCCGGTCGAACCTGCTCGGCAACTCGAGGCTTCAGCGGCTCCAGTTCGTCCCGCAGCTGCGCCTTCTCCGATGGCGTCATTTCCAGCAGCGGAAGGCGGGGCGGCCCGGCCGCCATTCCCATAAGCTCGCCCCAGTACTTCACCATGCCCACCGGCAGCGCGCCGTTGTACTTGTCAACCGTCCGCGTCCACCAGGCGTCCGACAGCTCGTTCAGCCGCCGCAGGTGCTGGTCGTAGAATGTCTCGTCCAGGTCGCCCTGGCAGGCCCGGTCAATGAATTGCACATAGTTGTTGGCCCCGGGAACATCGAAGCGCCAGTCGGATGTGTTGGCGAACATCACCTGCTGGTTGATGCCCAGTTCCTGCCCCTTGAAGTAGATCCACTCGTCGGGAGTGCTGATGACCGACTCCTGGCCCAGGGTCAGGTGCGCCTCGATGGACAGCTGCTGGTTGAAGCTGGCCTCCTTGACGCCCACCACATTGGGCAGGCTGCACAGCCGCGCCAGCCCATTCACGCTCATGGTGATGCCGAACTGCGGCGAGTTGTAGAACATGATGCCCAGGTTGGTGTGCTCGGCCAGCAGCCGCACATACTCCACGACCTGGTCTTCGACCTTCGTCACCATGAAGGGCGGAGCGACGATGAGCAGATCGTAGCCCAGCCGCTCGGCGTGTGCTGCCAGCGACAGCATCTCCGGCCCCGAGGTGTGGGTGACATGCGCGCCGATGGGCCAGTTGCCGTTTTCCGGCGAAGACTGGGCCTCCTCGGCCACGGTCTCCACCACGTCCAGACGTTCCTCGTGGGTCAGGCTCCAGAACTCGCCCATGCCCCAGGTGCAGCCCGCCCCGGTGGTCCCGAGGCTGCGCACACGGCGCATGTTCCGCCGCATCCCCTCCCGGTCGAACCGGTTGTCGGGAGTGAACGGCGTGATAAGCGTGGTCCACTGCCCCTTCAGTGTCTCCCATGCCCACTCCTGGGCCTCATGCTTCTTGTAGGTTGCCATAAGCTGCACTCCGTGACGAAGGGATTTAGTCCTGTCTTGTTTGTGTCGCCTGTCGCCATCTCTCCAGCAAAGGCAGGTAAGGCTTTTGCTCTTCCGCTGGCAGTTTCTCGATGTTGGAGAGGAAAGGCTCCAAATCTTTGAAGTTATGCTCGTAGCAGTCCCGGCTCCAGCATTCTCCGCAACCGTAGTCCGTGTTGTCGGGACAGCCGCCGCAACAGGCGTGATGGTCGCAATCCGCCAACCCGCTGCACACGCAGATACCGTCTACTAATGTTGGTTCGGGTAAATACATCATAACTTACTCCCTACCAACTCCGTTGCGGATTTCCTCGGGTAGCAGGGACAGAATCTGGCTGATTGCCCGTTGAATACCCGGCAACGCAAATTCGACGTCATCTGTTTCCAGGTCAGGGTGATAGAAGTTGTCATGAAGGCTTTTCGATGCCAAGAAATTGTTGTGGAAATTGTCGTCGTCGATTTCCCTGCTCAAATTTCTAGCGAAGTTCAGCAGCCCACGGTGTCTGATTACAACCGGCCCACGCCAGGCGTCCACGGCATGTACGGCCTGGGTCATGCTTCCCCACAACAGTTCCCCGGCCTTCCCCGGCTCGTTCTTGCCCAAGGCCTCCAGCGCGTTGTCCATGTACTGACGACAGTGGAAAACGTGGTTTCTGGTGGCTTCCATATCCTGCGCTGAGGTTGCCATCTTTGATAGCTCCGGTCGAACTAATGCAGGATAATTCCATTTGAGCAGGGGCGCAGGTTCGGACGCCCCCACATTCATCACGAGACTACTTTACTCGTCGTCCCCATACTGCGCCTTCAGCGAGTCCACCACCGCCGGGTCGGCCAGCGTCGTCGTGTCGCCCAGCGCGCGGCCCTCGGCCACATCGCGCAGCAGGCGGCGCATGATCTTGCCGCTGCGGGTCTTCGGCAGCTCGGCGGCGAAGTGGATGTCGTCGGGACGCGCCATGGCGCCTATCTTGCCTGCGACATGGGCCTTCAACTCGGTGATCACCGAGTCCGACATGTCCACTCCGTCCTTCAGGGTTACGAACGCCACGACCGCCTGCCCCTTGACCTCGTGGTCCTTCCCGATGCAGGCTGCCTCGGCCACCTTCTGGTTATCAACCAGAGCGCTCTCGACCTCCATGGTGCCGATGCGGTGGCCCGACACATTGATTACATCGTCCACCCTGCCCAGAAGCCAGAAGTAGCCATCCTCGTCCAACCTGGCGCCGTCGGCGGTGAAGTAGATCCCGTCGTATCGCGACCAGTAGGTGTCGATGAACCGCTCCGGGTCGCCGTACACGCCGCGCAGCATCGACGGCCACGGTCGCTTGACGACCAGGTAGCCGCCACCGCCCGGGCCGACCGGGTTCCCATCCCCGTCCAGGATCTCCGCCTCGATGCCGGGGAAGGGTTTGGTGGCCGAGCCCGGCTTGAGCGTCGTGAGCCCCGGCAGGGGGGCGATCATCATGGCGCCGGTCTCCGTCTGCCACCAGGTGTCGACCACCGGGCAGTGGCCGCCGCCGATGTTCTGCCAGTACCAGACCCACGCCTCCGGGTTGATCGGCTCGCCCACCGTGCCCATCAGCCGCAGCGACGACATATCGTGCTTGTTGGGGTAGCCTTCGCCCCAGCGCATGAAGGTGCGGATGGCGGTGGGCGCGGTGTACAGGATTGTGACAGCGTACTTGGCCACGATGGCCCAGAACCGGTCGCGGTCCGGGTAGTCCGGCGACCCCTCGTACATCACGGTCGTCGCGCCGTTCGCCAGCGGGCCGTAGACGATGTAGCTATGCCCGGTCACCCACCCGATGTCGGCGGTACACCAGTAGATGTCGTCCTCCTTGATGTCGAAGACCCACTTGGTCGTCGCCTGCACGCCCAGTAGGTAGCCTGCCGAGGAGTGGACGATGCCCTTCGGCTTGCCGGTGGTCCCGCTGGTATAGAGCAGGAACAGCATGTCCTCGCTGTCCATCGGCTCCGGCTCGCAGGTCATCGGCTGGCCTTCCATCAGGTCGTGCCACCAGATGTCGCGGCCGTCCACCATCTTGTCGTCGGCGCTGCCGGTGCGGCGCAGCACCACCACCTTCTCCACGCTGGGCGCGCCGTCCAGCGAACCGTCGGCGTTCTGCTTGAGAGGGACAATGCCGCCGCGCCGGTAGCCGCCGTCGGCGGTGATGAGCAGCTTGGACTCCGAGTCGTTGATGCGGTCCCGCAGCGACTCGGCGCTGAAGCCCCCGAACACAACACTATGCGGCGCGCCGATGCGGGCGCAGGCCAGCATGGCGATGGGCAGTTCCGGCGTCATCGGCAGGTAGATGGTAACCCGGTCGCCCTTCTTGATGCCCAGGCTCTTCAGCCCGTTGGCGAACTGGCAGACCTCGCGAAGCAGGTCGCCGTAGGTGTACACCTTCCAGTCCCCCGGCTCGCCCTCCCAGACGATGGCGGCCTTGTTGCGCCGCCCGTTATTCACATGCCGGTCGATGCAGTTGTACGACACATTCAGCTTGCCGCCGATGAACCACTTCGCGAAGGGTGCGTCGCTCCAGTCCAGCACCGTGTCCCACTTCTGGAACCAGTCCAGCTCCTCGGCCAGCCCGGCCCAGAACCCTTCCGGGTCAGCGGCTGCTTTCGCATAAATGTCGGGGTCGGCCATGTTGGCCCCGGCCGCAAAGTCGGTGGGAGGCGGAAAGGTCCGCTCCTCCTGCAGCAGTGCGTCGATGCCTCCGGTGTTCTGGACCATCACTTCCCTCCTGGCTCAATCGCTACGCGCTCCAGTTCTGCGCTATCGATTCGAGTTCTGTAGCGTATGGTTGTGAGCCCCTAGTATAAACGCTGCCGAACCGGTCTAGCAGTCGCGTCATGGCTAGCATCGCCGGACTGATCCACCCGATAGTTTCGAGGATGCGCCCGTGTTGCTCCTCCAGGTCCGGCAAGTGCCAGATCGGCTCGTGGTGGAAGACGCGGTTGCGCAGCCGCCGGATGCGATTCAAGCGTAAGTACAAAGGCTCGCGGGTATATTGGCGCTTGGTGGCATGAGGAAATACGCTGCGAAGCAACTGAGGCCACAGAATTCTTTGGTAGCGGCCCTTAAATAGATTCACCCAAAACCCGAGACTCAGGTCCCCAACTATCTCCGCTGCGTTAATGGATTTCTCGCCAGAAGGATCGATTCGATGGCAGGTGTTATTGATCATTCCCTCTTCTTGAGGCTTGAGTATTCCTCTGAACCAGTTCTCACTGCCGAAATGTCGCATAGCTGCGGTATGAACTCTGTTTCGTAGTACGAGTTCAAATACTTGCAGGGCCGGGTAGAGGCTTTCGCATAGAGCGATATTCCAAACATATGTTGCGTGCATCTCCGTAACGCTTGGTGGACTGAATCTCAGGTAGGGCCCCTTCAGATCGTTCGATATAGAATTACTCAAGCGGCTGTAAAATGAGTCTTGCGTCATAATTCTGCCTGTGTTATTTTTGGTGGGTAGGCCCCGGATGTTCCCCTCCCCGTCTTCTGCAGGAGATTGGCGATGACTCCGGGGTATCGGCTTTTCTGGGCCCAGGACGACCGTTTGGCCCGGCGCATTCTACCACCCGCAACCGTCTCCTCCCCTGGCACGACCCGACGCTGAACCGCTTCCCCCTCCGCAACTTTCCCTTGCCCCATAGCGTAGAATCCCCACACGATGGATTCGCGCGACCTCACATCCCCTGATCACCCTTGCCGGACTCCCTCCACGAGCTGCCGCATTGGCCGCCGCTGACCTAGCCGCCGCCACCGGCCCCCTGCTCACCGGCGGGCGCTGGCGTGATGTCCTGATTGGCGCCACCTCCGGGCTGGCGATGTTCCTCGCCGCACTCGACTTCTCCGTCAACGTAGCACTGCCCGAGATCGCCTCCGACCTCGACGCCGACCTGCAGAGCGTGCAGTGGGCGCTGGTCGTGTTCATGGGCGTCCGGGCCAGCCTGGTGTTGGGCGCTGGCAGCTTTGCCGACCGGTTCGGCATTCGCCGTGTCTACCTCTGGGGCGGGCTGGCCTACCTCGTGAGCATGTTCTGCATCGCCCTGTCGCCGGATTTGGCGTCGGTCGTAGGGTTCCGCATTCTTCACGGCGTCGGCACCGCCTGCATGTACGCAGTGGCCCCAGCCATTGCCGCCAACCTGTTTCCGGCCCACCGGCGCGGGCTGGGCATGGGCTTCACCACCGCCAATCAGGCCCTGGGCATGGTGGGGGGTACCATCGGGGCCGGGCTGCTGGTAGGGGCCGGCTTCCTGGGCCAGGACTGGGAGTGGGTGTTCTGGGGGAGGGTGCCGTTCATGGCCCTGGCCCTGGTTCTCGCCTGGCTGTTCCTGGACCGAGACCCCCCGTTCTCGTTAGGCCGAAATGGAGCGGAGAGAAGCAGGCTTCCCTTCGACATCAAGGGGACTCTGACCATGGCCATCGGCCTCTTTGCCTTGATCGTCGGCACGCGTCTGGGCCGGGAAATAGGCTGGGGCGCCTGGCAGGTGCTGGCCCTGCTGGTGCTCACGCCGGCCGCTCTCTTCCTGTTCTGGCGCATCGAGCGCACCGCGCAGTGGCCGGTGTTGCCCCTAGGCCTGTTCCGCAACCGCGGGTTCGTGATCTCGGGTTGCTGCTCCGCCTTCGTTTACCTGTCGGCCTTTGTTATCTGGTTCGTCTTCCCCTTTTATGTTGCCGATTCCCTCGGCAGAGGGCCCGCGGTGCTGGGCGCCATGCTCGCCACGGCATCGCTGGGCGGCGTGGCCATGTCCCTGCTCGGAGGCTGGCTGAGCGACCGCATCAGCCCAAGATTCGTCGGCTCTGCTGGTCTGCTGGCCATCGCCGCCGGGCTGGCCATGATGGGACTACTCGATGAAGAGTCATCATTGGCCCAGGTAACTTTCTGGGTGTCCGTTGCTGGTGCGGGAAACGGGCTCGTCCAGGCGGCCTGCTATTCCCTGGTGATGAAGAGTGTTCAGCCCGAACGATTCGGCACCGCCGGCGGCATGCTCGCGCTGACCCAGGCCATTGGCTCCATCACAGCCATCGTGGTCCTCGGTGGTGTCTTTGCAATGCGGGAGGACCATCACCTGGCGCAACTGGTGGGCACGATGGGAGCGGAATCCGAGGCGTTCCTCAGGGCCTACCGCGATGTCTTCATGATCGGCGCCGTGGTCGCTCTGGTTGGAGCGCTGGTGGCATTGTTGGGCCGGCCCCCGAGAGATGTGCCGGCGCAGACCGGGTAGAGTGTCGTGGAAATTCGCGCCCGTGAAAAGCTAGAACCGGCAGGAGTCGCCGCAGTCGTCCTCGCGCCCCAGCAGCCTCCCGATGCGCATACGGTTGCGGGCGAACCAGCGGTAGAACGCGTCGAAGGCCGGGCGCGCCGGCCACCAGCCGGTCCAGGTCATCAGCCATCCCAGGCCCGCCAGGCGGTAGCCTTCGCGCAGGCTCTCCATGCCCACCGTCACCGTGCCGTCGGATCGGACACCATAGAGGGCGGCGTCCACTTCCTCCGAGCTCAGGCCGTAGGCGGAAGCGTCGAACTCCGGCGATGCGATATCCACCGCCTCGATCGCTTCCGGGCGCCGCCGGTGCAGCCACAGGACTTCCCGGCTGCATATCGGACACGCCCCGTCGTACAGTAGCTGGTAACGGGCTTTCGCTTGCATCTGAGCCTGCCCCTGTCCCGCGGACTCATCACGAGTCTGGACGCGCTGCATCTCTCTTTCTGGTTATACGAGCAAAACCGACCCGGTAGATTTGCCCCGCAGACCGGCACAGCCGTCCGGCTCTACCAGCGCTTGTACGGCAGGAACTTCCCCGACATCGTGACCTTCACCCGGTCGCCGTGCTCTGCGTCCTCTTCCCGGTCCACGTTCATCGTGAAGTCGATGGCGCTCATGATTCCGTCGCCGAACTTCTCGTGAATCACGTCCTTCAGCGGCATCCCGTAGACCTGCATGATCTCGTAGAACCGGTAGATGAGCGGATCAGTGGGCACAACGGGCCCCAGTCCCTTGACCGGCGGATCTGTGAGCTCCTCCGCCACTTCGGGACTGACGCCCAGCACCTCCGCCAGCTTTAGCGCCTCATCCTGTGGTGCGCTGGCCTGCCCGTAGAGCAGGGCCGCCACCCACACTTCGTCCCGGCCGATGGCCTCGCCCAGCTCGGCAAAGCTGAGCCCGGCGGCCTTCTTTGCCGCCAGCAGTATCCGCGTCGTTTCACTCGTCTCCAAGGTCTCCTCCCATCCCAAGAGCGAAATATTGGCGTTTGGGGGCGAAGTATAGCACCCGGCCACGAGACCACCCCAAGACCATTGCAAAGACGTTACCAGAACTGTGATTCGTGGGATTTCGGGATTTCTCTGATGGGACCCCAATCCTGCGCATCTTTTAATCCTGGGAATCCTCATTCAGACAGAATTAAAATCGAACCGGCTTTGAAAGGGCCCCGGCCCCGCGCCAGAGCTATCGCATTTGACTCGAGAGCCCCGTCATTCCCGCGAAAGCGGGAATCCAGTGGCCTGGAAATCGCTCGTATTGTGTTGAACGAAGCCAATCGCCCCTGCCAGACAAGGCCGACAGGAAACGCGGAGACCCTGGATTCCCGCTTTCGCGGGATTGACTGATTGTGGAATTCCAAATGTGATGGCCTTGGCCGCGCGTGCCACGTTGTTGACCACCGTGGCCGTGCTTGCTACACTCTAATTTAGCTCGGGCGGTTAGCTCAGTTGGTTAGAGTACTTGCTCGACACGCAAGAGGCCAGTGGTTCGAGTCCACTACCGCCCACCACCAGCAACTTCCGCGCGGACGCGCCGCGTGCCTGAGGATGATCCCGCTCCAATCAAACACAGCTTGCAGTACGGTTTTGTCTGGCGCCCGCGAGGGTGTCGGTCGCACCTACCTGACACAGAGACTTGACGATGAACGCCGCCGAAATCTACAAACTCGAAGCCAACCCCCGCATTCCCCAGTTCTCAGCGGGCGATACTGTCCGCGTCAACTTCCGGATTCGCGAGGGTGAGCGCGAGCGTATCCAGGCATTCCAGGGCGTGGTGATTCGCCTCAACCACGGTAAGGGCCCCGCCGCCAACTTCACCGTACGCCGCATCTCCGGCGGCATTGGCATCGAGCGCATCTTTCCCATGCACTCGCCGCTGATCGAGTCTCTGGAAATCACCCGCTACGGCTCCGTACGCCGGGCCAAGCTCTATTATCTCCGCGGACTGCAGGGCCGCGCCGCCCGGATCAAGGAGCTGAACCCAGCCCAGCGTCGCCGCGCCGCCGAGGCGCAGGCCGCCGCCGAAGCCCGTCGCGCCGAGGCTGCCGCCCAGGCCGCTGAGCTGGAAGCCCAGGAACAGGCCGACGCTGAGGCGGAAGAAGCCGTGGCCGACGATGAGGCAGCGGTGGCCGAAGCTGCCGTCGAGGCAGAAGAACCCGAAGCGGCCGAACCCGTCGCCGAAGTGGAAGATACGGCCTCCGGCGATGCCGCTGATGAAGCTCCGGAAGCTGAGGGCGAGGAGTCCTCGTAACAGGGACTGAATTCGGGTTATAGACGACTCTCTCCCGTCGGACCGGCGGGACACACCCGGCATCACCCCCTTGGGCTCTGGCGAAACGTGGATGAATTGAGGTTCGCGGACGTGGCGGTGGACTCCCCGGTGGGCCACGCCCGCACCTTCACCTACGGCATTCCCGCCCACATCACCGCGCACCCCGGTCAACTGGTCTGGGTGCCCTTCGGCTCACAGACTCTCCAGGGTATCGTGGTCGAGCTCTCATCCGCTGAGCCCGACTTCCCCACTCGAGACATCCTGCAGACCGTCGAACCTGGCCCCCTCCTGAGTGACCATCACCTCCAGTGGGGATGGTGGCTCAGCCGACACTACCGCAGCCCCCTATTTGCTGCCCTCTCCCTGATGCTTCCACCCGGATTCGAATCACAGGTTCGCTCCCGCATCTATCCGGTTTCCGGCCCTCCAGTCGACCCGGGACCACAACGCGAGGAAAATGTCGCGGCCCTCGACGCCCTGCGCGAAAAGGGCCGGATGGAACAGCCGGAGATTGTGAAGCTGCTGGGCCGTCGCGGGACTCATGAGCTGAACCGCCTGCTGCAGCGCGGAGTTCTCCATCGCGAGGTAGCGATACCCAGGCCGGGGGTCGCCCCCAAGTATGAAGGCTACCTGGTTCCATCCTCGCCTCCCGAAGGAGAGACCCGCGAAGATTCCCTGTCCTCGAAGCAGCGGGCGCTGCTGGAGGCCGTCCGGCAACCACCCAGGCACATGCCGCTCACCGAAGCCAACCGCGAGTTCGGCGTCGCAGCAGTCCGCGCACTGTGGCAGAAGGAACTGGTGGCGACAGACTGGTGGCGCATCTCAGTCGGCCCGCCCCCCATCCCGGATTCTCAGCCCGGGGAGTTCAACTTGACCCCGGAGCAGCAGAGCGCCCTAACGGCGATCACCGGCGCCCTGGACGCATCCTTCGGCTCCGGCGCCGCCCCTGCAGTCACCTCGCTACCCTCTCGCTCCTTTTTGCTTCATGGCGTTACCGGAAGCGGCAAGACCGAGGTGTACCTGCGGTCCATCGACCATGCCATACGGCTCGGCCGCCGTGCCTTGTTCCTCGTCCCCGAAATCGCGCTCACGCCCCAGACGCTGGAGCGGGTCAACGCCTGGTTCGCCGGACGCGTCGCCATACTGCACAGCAAGCAGACTCCCCGCCGCAAGTTCGACCAGTGGTGGGACATCCGCGGCGGCAACTTCGATGTCGTGGTCGGCCCCCGGAGCGCCCTCTTCGCCCCGGTGGAAGACCTGGGCCTCATTGTCATCGATGAAGAGCACGAGTGGACATACAAGCAGGAGGATACCGCGCCCCTCTACCATGCCCGTGCCGCCGCTCTCGAGTTGGCCCGCCTCACCGGCGCCTCCGTGGTTCTGGGCAGCGCCACGCCCTCCGTGGAGAGCTACTACCACGCCTCCCGAGACCGGCTTCGGTTGCTGTCCCTGCCCCATCGCGTCGTCGGCGCTGTGAGGCCCGGGGCCGACGGTGATTCCGTCCGCGCGCCCCTGGCTACCGTCCAGGTCTGCGACATGCGGCAGGAGCTCCGGCGTGGGAACCGGCACATCTTCAGCCAGGCCCTCTCCGACGGCCTGCGGCAGTGCCTCGACGACGGCCACCAGGCCATACTGTTCCTGAATCGCCGCGGAACTTCTTCCATCGTCCAGTGCCGCGACTGCGGGTATGTCGCCACCTGCCGGCGTTGCCACACCTCCCTGACCTACCACGTTGGCCCGTCGCGATTGCTCTGCCACCAGTGCAACCTGTCCCGCCGTCCACTGTCCCGGTGCCCCGAGTGCCGCGGCGAACGCATCAGGCAGCTGGGCATCGGCACCGAGAGGGTGATGAACGAGGTCTCCCTGATGTTCCCCGGAGTCGGTGTCGACCGCCTCGACTCCGACGCCGCCCGTTCCGCCGGTGCTGCCGAGCAGGCTGTGGAACGCCTGGCCTCCGGTGAGACCCAGGTGCTCGTGGGTACCCAGATGGTGGCCAAGGGACTGGATATTCCCAATGTAGCCCTGGTCGGGGTCGTGCTGGCCGATATCGGGCTGTATCTGCCCGACTTCCGCGCCGGGGAGCGGGCCTTCGCTCTCCTCTGCCAGGTGGCGGGCCGGGCCGGACGCGGCGAGGCGCCGGGGCGGGTCTATGTGCAGACATACAACCCCGACCACTACGCCATTCATGCGGGTGCCAGCCAGGACTACCGGGCCATGTACGATACGGAGATAGACTCTCGCCGCCGCCTGGGCTACCCGCCCTTCAACCAGTTGGCCCACATCGTCTACCAGAACCCCGACCTTGATGCCTGCCAGCGCCAGGCCCAGGCAATCGCCGACGAGCTGAAGCGACTGGCCGCGGCACAGGGACGCACCGACATCGAAGTCTCCGGTCCGGCCCCCGGTCTCCCGCCACGCTTGCGGGGCCGCCACCGCTGGCGGCTGCTCCTCCGGGGCCGCAACCTCGCCGAGTTCCTCGACGGCACCGACTTCCCCGCCGGATGCACGGTCGACATAGATCCGGCCCATGTCACATGAACCGCCCCGGTGAATCGCCTTGCTCCCAAGGCGCCTGCTAAACTACCGGAAATTCGCACAGCTTCTCACGAGGTCCGCCGATGCAGATCACCCCGCACATCTACAGCACCCACATTGAGGAGGACCCCACCACCTTCGGCGCGATGCACCCCGGCGGCACCCAGATCTACTTCGTCGGCGACCCTTCCGAGCACATGGTCCTGGTGGACTCAGGAGAGCCCTACCGCTTCTGGACCCGCCAGATTCTCGACTACCACACGGAACTGGGGCGTCCCCGAATCTCCGCAGTCCTGATTACTCACGGACACGGAGACCACATCGGCGGCTTGGACCGGCTCCAGGAAAGCTTTGACTGCGAGGTGCGATGCCACCCCGACCTCGAGCCGCGCCTCACCCACCAACTCGGCCGCGACATCGTTCGCCCCGTCGAGCAGCAGGAAACGGTGGATACCGGAGGGGGCGTGTCCCTGCAGGCCTGGCACACCCCTGGACACGAGAACGACCACATCTCCTACCACCTGCCCGCAGACGGCGCAGTGTTCAGCGGCGACACCATCCTCGGCAACTCCTCGTCCAGCGTCCGCAACCTGAAGCAGTACATGGAGTCGTTGCACACTCTGGCCCGCCTCAACCCCGACATACTCTGCCCAGGCCACGGTCAGGTCATCCAGGATGGCGCCGCCCGCATCGCTTGGTACGCCCGCCACCGCAACGAGCGCGAGGAGCAGGTGCTCGCGGCCCTGGCCGACGGAGCGGGTTCCGTCGACGAGATCGTCACCTCAGTCTACCCTCGCGACCTGGCCGACAATCTGCGCTCCGCCGCCGCCCGCAATGTCCGCACCCACCTTCAGAAGCTGGTCGAGGAGGGGCGCGTCGCCGAGGCGTCGTCAACATACGCACTGAGCGAAAACCAGTAAGGCATTGGGTTACCAGAGGGGCATCAGGTTCAGCGGTGGAGGTCCCGGCTGCGGCCTTGTCGTCGGCGTGTGGCTGATGGCCATAGGCGCCATCTTGGTCTCACCCGTCGGCGAATGGATCATCAAGGGCATCGGCTGGATAACCCTCGGCCTGGGAGTGCTGGTCGTGGTCATGACCATCCTAAACTGGCTCACAAGCCGCCGCCGCGACAAACACTAGGTATAGGCGAAGGGTAAATTAAATGGGGCGCACAACCGTGCGCCCCATCCAAATCGGCGACCACCTATGGTCAGAACCAATGACCACTAAGTAACTATCTCAAAATCCACCAAAATCCAAAACCGCCATTCCCGCAAAGGACCCGTCATTCCCGCGAAAGCGGGAATCCAGTGGTCCAGACCGTGTATCTGGCCGTTGAGATCAAGGTCATGACAGTTTTGAGATAGTTACTAATGCGTCTCATCAATCCGGACAATGTCTGCCTGCATAACGGCAATCGCCTGCATCACCTGCTGAAGTAGCTCACTGATGCGAGTGTCCGATTCCTCCAGTTGGTCCAAGTTCTCATTGATACGAAGGAGGTTGTCGGCTATCTGTCGCTGATTCTCAGCTATTCTAAGCTGGTTTTCTCTAAGTCGCTGCTGTGAAGACGCGATTTGCTCCGCCACGGTAGCATAGAGTTCCATGAGGTTTTCCAGGTTACTTAGCCTGTCTTGCATGCTCATTCCCATTCAGGTAAAGCATCTATAGATTCGGACAGGGGCCAAACGAGGCCCGCCACTCGATTCTACCGGGTGGAGGGGGCCTTTGGCGAGACTAGTCCAAGGGTTACGACCCCACGCGGTTCGGGTCCTTTTCCAGCAGCTCGATGCGGATGTTGCCCGGTGCTACGACGAATGCAATTCGGACGCCGGGGCGTATCTCGTGGGGCTCAGAGGTGAACTCGGCTCCCTTGGCCTTCAGCTCCTCAGCCGCATCATCCAGGTTCTCCACCCGCAGGCCGAAGTGGTCCAGCCCCTGGTGCGGATGATCGGCGCTGGGTGTCGTTTCGGCAGAGCAGCGGGCGATGAAGATTTCCAGGCCGTTCAGGTCCAGGTCCACCCTTGGGTTCCCGTCCGACTGTGTCGACTCAACGATACGGGCCCCGAACATCTCGTTGAAGTACCGGGCCGTCTCGATGGGTTCCTGGCTCAGCAGGTGTATGTGGTCGTAGGTGTAGAAAGCCATCTGTGGTTCCTCCCTCAGAATAAAATGCCCTCTCCCATGAAGGAGAGGGCGAAGTCCAGGGTAATGGGTGGATTTTAACGCGCCAGCCCATAGGGGATGGCCTTGACGGCCGGGTCTTCCGACTGGTTCATGGTCTCTGCCAGCTTGACGATCATGCCGCTCATGGCCGTCTCGCCCCAGTACCACTCGTGGATCTCGCTGTCCTCGGAACCAGGGCGCTGTTCCATCCGGGCCTCGTAGTAGAAGGCCTTGAGGTCGTCGACGCAGTAGCGGATGAACTGGGGAACGCCCACATCCTCGGGACGCCCGTCGTAATCGGTGTCCTCACCGGCGGCATAGGCCTCCAGGAAACGCACCACGCCACGGAAGCGGCGCTGCGGCACGCCACTCACGCCCACCGCCGTGCGCCCGCCGTTCTTTTCCACCCACCGCTCGTAGTAGGGCCGCAGTGCCGTGAGTTCGTCGGCGGGATTCAGGCCCTTCGCCGCCTCGGTTCGTTCTGCGCCCGAAGCCTGAAGCAGGTCTTGCGGCACAGAGTCGCCCTCGAATTCCTCCAGCACTGGACCCATGTCTGCCTCCAGCAGGTCGAAAGCCGCCTTCATGATCTGGTGCTGTATCAGGGGATCTCCTGGGCGGCCCAGAGCGTTTCCGAAGGCGTAGGGCACCCACAGCATCCTGGGGGGCTTGGTGCGCTCTGCGTGCTCCTTCACGAACACGACGCCGGTGGTGCTGATCCCCGCTTCTTCGAAGCACCTGCCAAGCACGCTGACCGCGTGCGAGCAGAGGGGTCAAGTGGGTGTAAGGAACACCACCTCCACGCCCTCGTCCAGCATCTTTTTCGCCACTTCGGGCCCGGTCTCGTTGTAGACCCTCGCGGTGTCACGCAGGGCTCCCATGTACGAGTAGTAGTTGTCGGCCAGCGAACCGATAACGCCTTGCTCCTTCAACTCCTCCAGCCGGTCGATGGGGTAGGTCACGTTGATGTCCCGGTAGATGCTGGCGTGGTCGAAACCAATACTGACATGGCTCTGGATGATTTCCGCCGCTGGCGTTCCCCGGGGTATCACCCGGTACGAACTGTCGCCGCCCTGTGTGTCTGTTACGAAGGGCTTGTCGCTGCGCAGGTGCAGCCCCGCAGATGTGACCAAGGCCACCCGGCTTTCGCTCAATGCCTTTCGCATCGGAGTCCATGGAGTGTCGTCGTGCTCCATGCACGGGAACATCTGCAGCATCCGCCGCTGCACTTCGCTGAGGGTCTCAAGCCTGGGCATAAATTCACCTGCCGTTAGATATTGATGTTTGTAGCTGACAATCCTGGCGGGCCCGGATTCTTCGGGGCCCGTGTTTGCGCACCGCGACTTTCTTGCCTTTAGCTCTTGGGCGCCATGGCGTTATCGATCACCCGCAGGTAGATCTGGAGCATGTAGTGCAGCCATGCAGCCATGTGCGGCCAGTTCTCCGGGTCGTCCACATCGAACTCCCGGCTTGCGTCGAACCCGCCCGTGGCGTTTACCCACTCGGTGCCCGGACTCAGGCCTGGGAGCCCCTCGAAGGCTTCGGCCAGCGCGGTCCGGAATTCGTCCCGGAACGGACCCAAACGCGCAGCCGCCATCCCTGGCAGTTCTCCCTGCTTCCCCCGGAGCCACACTCCCACTCCCCAGCCCAGCACCGCGAGTGAGATGTTTATGCCTGCCGATTCGACGGAGACCCGGGCGTGGCTCCTTCCCCAGCCGGAAGGAATGCCGTCCGCGGGGTACAGTTCCGCGTAGAGCGTCCAGAAATCTCTCCGGAACTGGGTGGCATCGCTCAACATATCTGCCTCCCGAGCTGCAGGCCGCGCCGTACATTGCTCCGTGGGCTTCACGCCCTTCGGCAACGGACAGCAGCGTACTGTCAAGGAGCGAATGATGTGCTATCGTAGCGTCGGGCACGACGGGTGTCAAAAACCTTCGGGCAGGCTACGGGAGCCGCGTATATGACTCCAACCATTGTAATTGCCGGCGTTCGGAGCGGGGTGGGCAAGACCACCATCGCCACCGGCATCATGGGCGCCCTTGCCCGTCGCGGCTACACCGTCCAGCCCTTCAAGGCCGGCCCCGACTACATCGACCCCTCCTATCACCGGATTGCATGCGGCGTCCCCTCCCGCAACCTCGACACCTGGCTGCTTCCCCACCAGACCGTGCTGGAGCTCTACTCCAAGGCGGCAGCACGAAGGCAGATATCCGTCGTCGAGGGCGTGATGGGGGTGTTTGACGGACATTCCAGTCTCGACGAAGAGGGATCCACGGCACAGCTCGCCAAGCTGATAGGCGCCCCCGTGGTCCTGGTCGCCGACGCCTCCAAGGTCGCCCGCAGCGTGGCCGCTGAGGTCCTGGGATACCAGACCTTCGACCCCGATCTCAGGGTGGCAGGCGTAATCCTGAACGGCGTCGCCAGCGACAGGCACCTCGACTTCTGCAAGCCGCAGATCGAGGCCACCACCGGCCTCCCCGTGCTGGGTTACCTGCCCCGCCGCTCCGAATTCGAGCAGCCCGAACGCCATCTGGGCCTCATCCCGACCGTCGAGGGCACCGTCGCCAACCAGTGGTACGAGGCAATCATCGCCCAGGTCGAGGAGACCATCGATGTGGGCCGCGTCGCCGAGCTCGCCCGGCAGTCCGCCCCGCCTTCGCTCGCGGCGGATTCGCGACGGGTTTACCCCAGCGAGCCGCAGCCGAAGCGTGCCGTCATAGCCGTGGCGCAGGATATGGCCTTCAACTTCTACTACCAGGACTCGCTGGACTTGCTTGAAGCCTGGGGTGCCGAGATAGTCCCCTTCAGCCCGATGGAAGACGAATCACTTCCCAAGGGCGCAGGGGGCGTCTACCTTGGCGGAGGCTTCCCCGAGCTCTTCGCCGCCGAGCTATCTGCCAACCGCCCGATGCTTGAGTCCATCCGGCAAGCGGCGGAGCGCGGCATCCCCGTCTACGGCGAGTGCGGTGGCTTGATGTACCTCGGCCGCAGTCTCACCGGCTTCGACGGAGATACCCACCCGATGGCCGGCCTCCTGCCCGCGGTGTCGTCCATGTCCCAGTCCCGCCTGTCCCTCGGTTACCGCGAAGTGGAAGCCCAGGCCGACGGCCCGCTGCTGGCTTCCGGACAGCAGGTGCGGGGCCACGAGTTCCACTGGTCCACCCTCGAGCAGCCGCCAGCGGAGGACGAGTCGGTCTACCGCGTCGTAAACCAGGGCGGCCGCCCCGACGGGTTCCGTTCGGGAAGCGTATGGGCCACCTACGTCCACGTCCACATGGGCAGCGACCCCCGGCTGGCCCCCCGCTTCGTCGAGACCTGCGCCGCCCACAGCGCTGTGTGACGGTCTGAATTGAAAATTCCCTCCCCCTTAGGGAGAGGGCTAGGGTGGGGGTGAACTCCTCGCCTTCAATCACCTGAAAAGGAAGCGAAAATGACCACCAGCAACGAACCGGACTCCAGCACAAGGTCGGAGCCCGGCCCACAGTCAGTTACCGGCCCGCGCATCAACAAGGGCCTCGTCATCGTCAACACCGGCACCGGCAAGGGCAAGACCACCGCCGCCATGGGCGTGCTGATGCGGGCCTGGGGCCGCGACATGAAGGTCGTCATGCTCCAGTTCATCAAGCACACCACGGCCAACTTCGGGGAGCAGCGCGCCGCCAAGAAAATGGGCATCGAAATGATCGCCATGGGCGACGGTTTCACCTGGCGCTCCCGCGACCTGGAGCAGACCGCTGACCTCGCCCGCGAACACTGGGAGGGCTGCAAGGAAATCATCGCCAAGGGCGAGCACGATTTGGTGATCCTCGACGAGTTCACCTACGCCATGCACTACGGCTGGATACCGGTGGAGGACGTGCTTGAGGTCCTGCGCAACCGGCCCGAGATGATGCACATCATCATCACTGGCCGCAACGCCCCGCCGGAGCTGGTCGAGTTCGCCGACCTGGTCACCGAGATGACCCTCGTCAAGCATCCCTACCACGAAGGCATCAAGGCCCAGCCGGGCATCGAGTTCTAGATATTCCCAAAATGTGTTGGTATTGGGTTGCAGGATACCGTCATTCCCGCGAAAGCGGGAATCCAGCCACTCTTGCAATCGGGTATATCAGCTTGGGCCAAGACCCCTTGGATTCCCGCTTTCGCGAGAATGGCAGAACTTTTCGGCAATGCCAGCACACGCCGAGGCAACCGAGTTTTGACCTCGCTGGACGCTTCTGAGTGGGGCGGCTAGAATCACTCCAAACGAGTCAGGCAATAAGGAGCAGGCGCTATGACAGCCACCAGAGACCAGGCCTCAGTCGGTGACAGCACCTACAACGAACAGTTTGGACCGCCATCCGAGCGGGCCGTCAAGAAGCTCAAGGGCCACCTCACCCCGTGGGTCCAGGAGTTCGTCCAGAATGCACCCTTCGTTGTAATGGCCACCGCCGACGCCGAAGGTCGCTGCGACGCATCGCCCAAGGGCGGCAAGCCGGGCTTCGTCAAGGTCATCGACGACCGGCACCTGCTGTTTCCTGATGTGGCCGGCAACCGCTTGTTCCAGTCCTATCAGAACATCGAGAACAGCCCCCACGTTGGCCTGATCTTCTTCATCCCGGGCATCAACGACACCGTCCGTGTCAATGGAAAGGCCAGCGTCGTCAACAAGGGCGAACTGGACAAGCAGAACATCGAGCTGGCCCTTTACGAGACCGACGACAACTCCCGCCACCTGCAGGGCATGCTCATCGAGGTGGAAGAGGCCTACAGCCACTGCCCCCGTGCCCTGAAGTTCTCGAAGCTATGGGACGCTGAAGAGATCGGCAGCAACAAGGCCAGCTCCCCGGTCAGTGAGCGCACCGATGAGAACTACTGGGGGCACGAGTTGGAGACTTAGAGGGGCATGGGTACATTCAGAGTCCCCCTCACAGTCGGCAATCTAGCCACTGGTGCCTCTGAGACCGTTGATGCTCTGGTCGATACCGGAGCTACCTATTCAATGATTCCGGCATCTGTATTGGAACGTCTTGGCATAGCGCCCGCGCGGTCGAGACGATTCCTTATTGCCAATGGCGAAAGGGTCGAATATCAAACGGCCTTGGCTTATTTCCGAACCGGCGGTTACGAGGGAGAAGCCAGAGTGGTCTTCGGACCTGAGGGCCAATACCTTTTGGGAGCTACTACCTTGGAGGATATGCTTCTCGTAGTGGACCCAATTAGCAAGCGCTTGGCCCCAGACGAAGGGCTGTTACTCTAGACGTCCGACCGAACGATTACCCCCGTGTCCCGAAACTTTGAACCGTGTCTGGCTGGGTAATCGGAAAACATTGTCCCGAAAGAACGAGAAAGGGCGACCTGCAACCATGGAGACTTTCACTATAAGTGTACAGGTGAGCAATAGCGAAAGTGGCGTCGAAGAAACGGTCGATGCCCTCGTTGGAGGGGGCACGGCGATCGCTGTAATGCCGGCGTCGTTGCTGCACCGGTTGGGGATTGAACCCGAACGCACCATGCACTTCCGCTCGGAAGACGGCAAGCGCATCGAGTTCCCGGTGGGGAACGCGCACTTCTCCGTTGAAGGTGCCGAAGGCTCCGGGATGGTTCTTTTTGGTCCCGAGGACCGCTGTGAATTGGGCACCAATACCCTTTCCGACCTGTTGCTGGAGCCTGATCCGGCGAAGCAGTCCCTGTCTTCGCTCTTGGGATTGGGATTGCTGCCAGGCATAGCCTTCATGGGAGACTACGACACCAACAGCTGACACCAATCAACACGCATAGGAACAACAAATGGTCACCATCGCCTTCGAAAAGCACAAGCTCTCCAACGGAATGGACGTCATCCTGCACGAGGACCACACCATCCCCCTCGTGGCGGTCAATGTGTGGTACCACGTCGGCTCCAAGAACGAGGAGATGGGCCGCACCGGCTTCGCCCACCTCTTCGAGCATGTGATGTTCGAGGGCACCAAGCACCACCAGCGCAGCCACTTCGAGCCGCTCCAGAAGGCTGGGGCCAACCTCAACGGCTCCACCACCACTGACCGCACCAACTACTGGGAGGATGTGCCGTCCAACTACCTCGAGCTGGCGCTGTGGCTCGAGGCCGACCGCATGGGCTTCCTGCTCGACGGCCTCGACCAGCAGAAGTTCGACGTGCAGCGCGATGTGGTCAAGAACGAGCGGCGCCAGTCTTACGAAAACCGTCCCTACGGCATGGCCAGTTCGCACCTGCAACCGGCCCTGTACCCCCTGCCCCATCCCTACCACTGGATGACCATCGGCTCCCAGGAAGACCTCGACGCCGCCAGTCTGGACGACGTGAAGGAATTCTTCCAGCGCTTCTACGGCCCCTCCAACGCCAGCCTGGCCATCGCCGGCGACTTCCATCCTGCCGAGGCGCTTGAGCTGGTGAACGGGTACTTCGGCGACCTGCCTCCTGCCGAAAGCGTACCCCGCATCGGACGCCAGGACTCGCTCCTGTCCGGCCGCATCGACATCGAGATGCAGGACAAGGTGACCCTGCCGCGCCTCTACATCGCATGGCCCGCGCCGCCTGAAGGCCATCCGGACGACGCGCCCCTGGAACTCTACCAGGCCGTGATGTCCGACGGCCTGAGTTCCCGTCTGCATCGATCTCTCGTGTACGAAAAGCAGATCGCCCAGCACGCCTTCGTGCGCTATGTACCCTCCGAGATCGCCGGACAGCTGTTGGTGCAGGTCACCGCTGCCGAGGGCCACAGCCTCGATGAGGTCGAAGCAGCAGTAGAGGCCGAGCTCGCGAACATCCATCGCAACCCGCCTACCGACGAAGAGATCGCGCGCTCCAAGAACCGGATCGAGGCCACTCACTTCCGCCAGCTCGCTCGCATCGGCGGCTTCGGCGGGCGTGCCGACCAGCTCAACCACTTCAACATCATCGAATCCGACCCCAACCTGATCAACACCAGCCTCGATCGCTGCCTGGCGGTGGAACGCGAGGAGATCCTGCGCGTTGCCAGCACCTATGTCGGCGACAACCAGGTGCGCCTGCGCGTGCTGCCCGAGACGCCACTATCGCCAGCGATGACTACCGTTGACCGCAACATCATGCCGCCCCCGTCCAAGGAGCCGACATTCACTCCTCCGCTACCCACCCGCGATCGCCTGCCCAATGGCATGGGAGTCACGGTAGTTGAGCAGCGGGGCATGCCCATCGTTGCCTTTGGCGTCCTTCTTGGCACCGGAGCGTCCGCCGATCCGGCCGACCTCCCAGGCCTCGCCGGCCTGGTGGGCGACATGCTCCCCGAGGGGGCCGCCGGCAAGCCCAGCCAGCAGATCGCAAATGACTTCGAGTACATCGGGGCTCGCTTGTCTGTCGACAGCCGCCGCGAGTACAGCCTGCTTTCCACCGAAACGCTCTCGAAGCACTGGGGCAGCGCCCTGGAGATGATGGGCGAGGTGATCCTGTCCCCGGACTTTCCCCAGCACGAGCTTGACCGGGTGCGCCGGGAACACCTCACCGACCTGCGGCGCAGTAAGGACGAGCCCAATGTAATTGCGGAGCGCCTGCTTGCCGGTCTGGTGTATCCTGCTGGCAGCGGGTATGCCCACCCAATCGCGGGTACCGAGGACTCGATACAGGCCATCACCCGCGATGATCTGACCGGCCAGTTCCGCCGCGCATACCGCCCCGACAACGCGCATCTGCTGGTTGTCGGCGATGTTGACCGCGAGGAAGTCCTGCGCCGCGCCGCCCAGGTTCTCGGCGCGTGGAACGGCTCGGGGCCCGATGTCCCTGGCCGTGGCGAAAGCGACCCCGTTGACGGCGCGACGACTATCTACCTGGTTGACCGGCCCGGCGCACCCCAGTCTGTGATTCGCGCCGTGCAGTCCCTGGTCCCGCGTCTCCACCCGGACTACTTCGCGCTGCTGCTGGCCAACTATAGCTTCGGTGGCCAGTTCTCGGCCCGCCTCAACCAGAACCTGCGTCAGGACAAGGGCTACAGCTACGGCTACATGTCCTCCATCCAGTGGCACCGCCGGCCGTCCCTGCTGGTCGCAGGCGGCTCGGTGCAGAGCAACGCCACCGGCGAGTCGGTCTACGAGACGCTCAAGGAGTTCCGGGAAGTCCACTCCGAGCGCCCCATAACCGCCGAAGAGCTCTCCAACGCGAAGGACGGCGTTCTCCGGGCCTACCCGGCGAGCTTTGAGCGTCCTGCCTCGGTGTTGGGGCAGTTGGCGGCGATGGAGCAGTTCGGTCTGCCTGACGAATATTTCCGAGGTGTCCGGCCCGCCATCGAGGCAATCACCCTGGACGACGTCCACCGCGTATCCCGCGAGCACATCCAGCCGGACAACCTGAACATCCTGGTCGTCGGCGACCGTGCCTCCGTCGAAACCCCGCTCTCCGACCTGGGTCTCCCCCTGGTCCACCTCACCGAAGACGGCGATACGACGGGCTAGGAAACCATCTCAAGACCCGTTACAGGCCAGGACCGACATTCTCGCGAAAGTGGGAATCCGGAGGTCCGAGGCCTGAGGTCGGCTGATACGCACGGGACACGCTGGTTTCGAGGCACTTTCTAATTCAGAAGCAGAGGGGCGCACGTTTATGCGCCCCTGAATAATTGGTCGGTGTTGTCGCCTGGCAGGCTAGGTGCGTTCCTCGTAGCGAGCGGTGATGGCCTGTTCGGCGAGCTTGCTGTTCGCGGCGATGAATCCCTCGAGCCTGCGGATATCGGCAACGGTCCCCTCGTCCGGGGCCGCCACGCGTTTCAGATCGGCCAGCGTGGTGCGTGCCTCGTCCACCTGCTTCAGGACCACCAGGGCCTCCAGTTCCTGCTGAGCGGAGGCCTTGATCTGTAGCAGCCGCCTGCGCACGCCCTCGGCGTCGGCCAGGCGCTCCTCAATCTCACCCATGGCGGCGAGGGAAGTGTCCAGGCTGGCCTGGCCGTACATGGCCTGGCGCGGCACCCGGCGCAGCTGCTGCCGGAACTGGGAAATCTGGGCGTCAAGCTGCCCTTCCTTGTTCTCCATTTCCGCCAAGCCGATCCTGAGATTGGCCATGGCCTTCTCCAACTGGGAAACTGACACGATCTCGCTCCGTAGCCGGTCCGGTGTCTGGCCCGGAGATGGCTTAGTTGGCGCTGAATCCCACCTGCGGGAGCAGTTCTTCCAGCGCACTGATCACTTCGTCGATGTCGTCCTCTGTGACATGGCCCAAGTGGCCGATGCGGAAGATGCTGGTGCTGAGCTTGCCCTGCCCTCCGGCCAGCACCACGTTCTTCTCGGTGCGCATGCGGCCCATCAGCGCCCGGCCGTCGATGCCCTCTGGCATCTTCACGGCGGTCACGGTGTCGGAGGCATAGCGCTCGTCGGACACCAGCAGCTCCAGGCCCAGGTCGCGGATGCGGTCGCGGGTGAGCTGGCCGATGGAGGCGTGGCGCCCGAAAACGCCCTCCAGCCCTTCGTCGAGGATCTTGTCCAATCCGAGGCTGAGGCCGTACATCGCCGCTACATTGGGAGTAAAGGGGGTCTGGCCGCGCTCCAGCGTCTTCTTTGCCTCTTCCAGGTCGAAGTAGAAGCGGGGCATCGTGGCCGTCTTCTGGGCCTCCCAGGCGCGGTCGCTGATGCTGATGAAGGCCAGGCCAGGGGGGATCATGAACCCCTTCTGAGACGCGGTGCCCACCAGGTCGCAGTCCCAGGCGTCCACGGGAAGGGGTATGCAGCCCAGGCTGCTGACGGCGTCGACCAGCAGCAGCTTGTCGAACTCCTGCTTGGTGATGCGGGCGATTTCTTCCAGGGGGTGGGTGACGCCGGTGGAGGTCTCGTTGTGGGTGACCATCACCGCCTTGACCTCGGGGTCGCCGCGCAGGGCCTGCCGGATCGCGTCCGGGTCCACGGGCTCGCCCCACTCGAAGTCGAGGCGGGTTACATCGGCGCCGAAGGCCTCGGCCATGTCAATGAAGCGATCGCCGAAGGAACCTGCGGTGGCGGCGATGACCTTGTCCCCGGGGGACAGGGTGTTGACCAGTGAGGCTTCGAGGGCGCCGGTGCCCGAGGCGGTCAGGATGAACAGGTCGTTGCTGGTCATGAAGACCTGCTTCAACTGGGCGGTCACCTTGGTGATCAGCTCGTCGAATTCAGGTCCACGGTGGTTGATCATCGGGTTGCCCATGGCCTCGACGATGTCGTCCGGTATGGGAGTCGGGCCAGGGGTGCGAAGGTTCTGGGGTTCGATTTTCAGCATTATCCGTCCTTAAATTACCTCAGCCTGAGGGAAGCGGATGGCTCTCCGCTGCCTGCCTGCCGGGCATCGGTACCGCCTCAGCAGCCTTGCGGGCGTCGAAATCCGGCGTGCAGCGCTGATTTGCCATTATAACATTGCAGGCTCGAGTGGCACGCCGAGGGAGGGTGAAGGCAGGGCAAACGCATTCTAATTTTATGGAGCTCAACAAATCGTCATTCTCGCGAAAGCGGCAATCCAAGCCTCCCTGCCTGAAGCTGATTGTATCGGCGCGGAACCCTCTGGATTGCCGCTTTCGCGGGAATGACGCGGGCTGTACCGCTTATCGAGTTTCGAATGCGGTTGCCCAAATGGCAAAGGGGCCGGGGATGGCGGCCTGTATGATTTCAAGTGTCCTGTCTTTGAGAATGCCGCCGTCCAGGGCGGAGTGAAGCCTCGCGCCGTATTATAATGGCTGCTGGTCTGTGAATCCTGACTGACCGTATGAATGCCAACATCGACTCACGACGCTGAGGAGGACACAATGGCTCTGGAACTGAACGCCGGCCACACCGCTCTGCTGGCCATGGACTTTGAGAACGACATTGTCCACGAGGAGGGCGCCTTCAAGGACTTCGGCTTTGCCCAGATGGTGAAGGACAACGATGTGCTGGGCAAGACGGCCGGCCTGCTGACCGCCGCCCGCAGCGCCGGGGTGTCGGTAATCTATGTCTCGGTCAAGTTCCGCGCCGGCTATCCGGAGCGTCCGGCCAACGCCGGCCTGTGGCAGGGGCTCCATGGAGCCAACGCGCTGGTGGAGGGTACCTGGGGTGCCTCGATTCACGACGCTGTGGCCCCCCAGGATGGCGAGCCGGTGGTGACCAAGCGCGGCGTTTCGGCCTTCATGGCCTCCGACCTGGAGCCTATTCTCAAGAACAAGCGCATTGGCACCCTGCTGCTGGCGGGCGTGGCCACCAACTTCGTGGTCGAGGGCACCGCCCGGGAGGCCAGCGACCGTGGCTACAACGTTGTGGTGGTCGGCGACTGCTGCGCGTCGGTGAACCAGGAGGCCCACGACGCATCGCTATCCGTGGCACTGCCTTTCCTGTCCACCATCTCCAACAGCGAGGAAGTAATCGCCGCGCTGGCAGCCGCGAAGTAGGAACCGCTGATTGGCGTTGGGGAACTCTTCCCGCACGCCGCCCCGTTCTTAAGGATGAATTTACAATAGATGGAAATCCTAGACTTACATCTGAGAGTGGAGGGATACCCAACGCTCGATCAACCAATCAGAGGCTCTTTGGCCGGTCGGGCGCCATTCGAACCATTGGCCAACTCCTTAAAGGCTCAATTGGCGAAGGAAGTTCAACCAGCAGCCAATTGGCTGACAGCCGAAGTTGAAGGATCTGCTGTCTTTCTGGCAGAAGACTGGGTGACGTCCATTCATAGTTCCAGTCTTCTCCGCTGTGTGGCCACCATGTGTCTGGTAGTGAATGCAATACGCGAAGAACTAAACGCTCCGGTCTCAATCCTACTTCTTAACCCTATCGGCGATAGGAACACAAGCCTTTTTGAATTGGTGAGAGACGAAATTCGAAGGAGGCGCAATCGAGACGCAGTTAAATGGGGAGCCACGGCGATTATAAGTGGGTTGATTGGCGCCCTGATTTGCGAACTCGTTGGGCGATTTTGGTAACTATGATGCAAATTGCAGAAAAGGCGATAATTGAAGAGGTTGCGGATGTTGCCCAAGGGTTGGGTTACAAGGTTACCCGACAGCCCATGGGAATTCCTACCAACAGAGCTTGGACAAGCGGCATAGCGGCGTTTTTTCGCAGTCGTAGATACAAGCCAGACATGCTCATTGAAAACAACTCGTCCTATGTGCTAGTCGAGGTCAAATCGCGGCCGGTTCTCCTGGGAGCAATTACTCACACTAAGCGATATACGTACCGGTTTGAGGGTAGAGTGGTTATCTGCATGCCGGACAACAGCTACCAAAGGACTCCTGTCAGCGTAAAGAACTATGCCAAGAGCCAGAAAATTGGCCTCTGCCCGGTCTCTACAATTGGGACGATTCTGGAAGGACTCTTGGATTAGAGCCTCACGTCCAAATCACGGAGAAAACCAGTTATGACGCAGGTTGCCGATCTATTGCAGGGACTGAACCCGGCGCAGCGGGAAGCGGTGGAAACCGTGGACGGCCCGCTGCTGATCGTTGCCGGGCCGGGCAGCGGCAAGACCCGCGTCATCACCCACCGGATCGCTTACCTGGTTCAGGTCTGCGGCGTCAGTCCCCACAGCATCCTGGCGATGACCTTCACCAACAAGGCGGCGCGGGAGATGCGCGAGCGGCTGGCCCGCTTGGCCGGGCCGCACAGCGACGCCCTGACCGTCGGCACTTTCCACTCGTTCTGCGCCCGCCTGCTGCGCCGCGAGGGGGAGTTCCTGGGGCTTTCCCGCAACTACTCGATCTTCGACGACGACGACCAGATGTCGGCCATCAAGCAGTGCCTGGAGCGGGCGGGCTACGATCCCAAGCGCCACCCACCGCGGGCCGTCCTGGCCACGATCTCTAAGGCCAAGAGCATACTGCAGGACTCGCAGACGATGGCCCGCCAGGCGGCAGGAGACTACTTCGAGGAGGTCTGCGCCCGCGTCTACCGGCACTACGAGGAATTGCTGTCCCAGAATAATGCCGTGGACTTCGACGACCTTCTGCTGCGCACGGTGCAGCTCTTCCGTGAGTATCCGGTTGTGCTGCAGCGTTACCAGGACCGCTACAACTACCTGATGGTGGACGAGTTCCAGGACACCAACATCGCCCAGTACCGGCTCGCTCAGCAGCTATCCCAGTCGCACCAGAATTTCTGCGTCGTGGGCGACCCCGATCAGTCGATTTACTCTTGGCGAAGCGCTGATGTGCGCAACATCCTGGACTTCCGGGCCGACTACCCGCGGGCTCGGACCATCTCTCTGGGACAGAACTACCGGTCAACGGCCAGCATCCTGAACGCCGCCAAGGGGCTGATCGAGTCCAACGGGCAGCGTCTGGACCATGAGCTGTACACCGAGAACGCGGTGGGCGTGCCGGTGCAGGTCGGGGAGGCCTACGACGAGGACCAGGAAGCTGCCAGCGTCATCGGCGAGATCAAGCGGCTGGCTCGCGAGGACGGCTTCAAGTTGGGCGACTGCGCCGTCATGTACCGGGTCAACGCGCAGTCGCGGGCGCTGGAAGAAGCCTGCCTGCAGCAGGGGGTGAAGTACCGGCTGGTGGGCGGCACCCGCTTCTACCAACGCCGCGAGATACGCGACATAACTGCATACCTGCGGCTGCTGCTGAATCAGCAGGACGACCTGAACCTCTCCCGCGTGGTGAGCGTGCCGCCGCGGGGCATCGGCGCGAAATCGATGCAGCAGCTGGCCGACTGGTCCGCCTCGTACGGGGTGCCGATGTACGAGGCGATGCGCCAGATTGCGGCCGCCATCGATGCGAAGAAGCCGTCGCCGGTACCGCTGCCGTCCCGGGCGGCGTCCTCCATTGCCAAATTCGTTGCCGTCATCGACCGGCTGATCGCCTTCAGCCAGGAAATTGAGGTGGTCAAACTCATAGACCTGGTGCTGGCCGAGTCCGGCCTGCAGAAGTTCATCCAGGAAGGGGACGACCGGCCCGAGGAGCGCTGGGAGAACGTGATGGCCTACCGCGCCCTCGCCCTGGAGTTCAACGCCGAAACGCCGCCGGACGGACTGGGATCGCTGATGGAACGCATAGCCCTGGTACAGCAGGTGGACGAATTGGGGGACGAGGAAGAAAACGACTCGATAACCTTGATCACACTGCACCAGGCCAAGGGGCTCGAGTTTCCTGTGGTCTTCATGGTGGGCCTTGAGGAGGGGCTTCTCCCTCATTCCCGATCCCTGGACAGCGAGCAGCAGACCGAGGAAGAACGCCGACTCTGCTATGTGGGCATGACCCGCGCGGAACAACGGCTCTACCTGCTGCGGGCCTTCCGCCGGGGATTCAGGGGAGGCAACAACGGCGGGCCGGCCCCCGCATCCCGGTTTCTCCGAGAGATACCTGAGGACCTGATCGCTCCTGCCGACCTTGCGCGGACACCGACCCCCAGTTTCGCGGAGCCGGAGAGGGGCCGGGGGCGCTCCATCCGGGACGCCGCCCTGGCCGCGGCAGCCGTGGCGCCGCCGGCCCGGGCCTCGTTGCAGGTGGGCGACGCCGTGCGGCACACCGCCTTTGGCGAAGGCATCGTGATGGCCCGCGATGTGACGGCGTCGGACGTCGAGGTCACGGTGGAGTTTGCGGGCGGCGTGGGCGTAAAGCGGCTGCTGCTGAGCTTCGCGCCACTGGAGAAAGTCGAGGACAGCAATTCCGGCCAGGGCGGGAGGTAGCTGATTCCCTGCCATGGTTAACAAGCTACGCGACTCTTGCGACCGACTGACCAAGTCCAACGAGTTCGAATACTTCATAGTCGCCCTAATCCTGGCCAACGCCGTTCTTCTGGGTGTGGAAACCCTGCCCCGGGTCATGAACGGGTTCAGCCACTGGGTGGAGCTGGGGCATCGGGTCACCCTTGGCGTGTTCATCGTAGAGGCGGCACTGAAAATCTTTGCCCGGTGGCCCAGGCCTGCCAACTACTTCCGCGACGGCTGGAACATCTTCGATTTCTCCATCATCGTGCTGTCTCTGATCCCCGCCACGGGCAGCTTTGCCATCATCGCGAGGATGGCCAGGCTGCTCAGGCTGCTGCGCCTGGTTTCCGTAGTACCGGAGCTGCGGCTGATCGTGGCCACACTGGTGCGCTCAATTCCGAGCATGCTACATATCGTCGCGCTCATGAGCCTGATGGTCTATGTCTACGCCATCATCGGCTGGCAGTTGTTCCACGAGCACGACCCGGAGCACTGGCGCAACCTCGGCATCGCCCTGCTCAGCCTGTTCCGGGTGGTAACGCTGGAGGACTGGACCGACATCATGTACAAGGCCATGGAGTATCACCCACTGGCCTGGATTTATTTCGTCAGCTTCGTGATATTCGGCACTTTCGTGGTGATCAACCTGTTCATCGCCGTGGTGATCAACAACCTGGATGAGGCCAAGCAGGAGCGCCTGCGGAAGCTGGAGCAGGCCCCAACCGCAGACAGCCTTTTGTCGGAACTCAGGGCCACGCAGCAGTCCCTGCGGCGGCTGGAACAACAATTGCAGGCCCGGCAGGAAGAGGACGGAGAAGGGTGACCGCTCTGGACAGGACCGAACCGGGCTCCGGATGCCTCCCGAAGTTCCGGAGACCTCGTGGTATGATTCCGTCGGATACACTCCGAGAATCGCCCTAAGGGAGCTGAAGGCTTGCTGGGAGGCCAACTTCCGCACCTGCGCTCGAGCAACACGGCGCTAGTTTTGTGCGTGAGACTGCACGCCTGATGGCGTCACTCGCCGGTCTCAGGCACCGCTTCATCGGCATGTACCCCGGCTGGTGGGTGGTCGGGGCCTGCTGTTTCCTTGCTCTCTTCCCTGGCGCCATCTTCTCCTACGGCTTCCCTGTTTTCTACATCCCCATCCGCGAAGAGCTGATGCTCACGGACACGCAGGTCTCGCTGATCTTCGCCCTGTCGCGAGGAGAGGCCGGCATCGGCGGACCCCTGGTCGGCTGGATGGTGGACAAGTTCGACTCCCGTCCCATCGTGCTGGTATTCGGCCTGATGGCGGGCATCGGGTTGATCTTCCTGGCCGGCGTGGACGGGTACTGGATCTTCGTGCTGGTCTATGTTGGTGTCGTATCCGTAGGCAACAACAGCGGCTTCGGCCAGACCTTCCTGGCGGTGACCAACCGCTGGTTCGTGCGGCGCCGGGCCATCGGGATGACGCTGGTCATCACCTGCTACACCGCCGGCGGGGCGATGCTGGTGCCGGTGCTGTCCCGTGGCGTCGAGGCCATCGGCTGGCGCGACGTGATGCTCTACTCGGGCATCTTCGTGGTCGTGGTGGTGATCCCCTTCGCCCTGCTCATCCGCCGCTCTCCGGAGAGCATGGGCATCGACCTTGCCGAGGCTGGGGAAGCCGCCGATCCGGTTGAGACCAGCTCCTCAACACAGTCGTCAGCCCATGACTTCACGGTGCGCGAGGCCCTCAGGACGCCGACCTATTGGTTTATCCTGTTTGCCAGCGCCTTCAGAATCTCCGTGACCAGCGCAATTCTGGTCCACGCCATCCCAATCATGGTCTGGAAGGGAACATCGGAGCAGATGGGGGCGGACACGATGGCGCTGCTCTTCTTCGTGTCGATTCCCACGCGGCTGCTCATCGGATTCTCGGGCCTTCGGTTGCCTGGGCAAGGGGTACTGGGGGTGGGTATGGCCGTGGGTGCCGTATCGCTGCTGGCCCTGATACTGGTGCCGGGAACATGGATCATCTTCCCGTTCGTTGCCGGGCTGGCGATCCTGGAGGGTGCGGCCGTGTTGAACTGGGTGCTGGTGGGTAACCTGTTCGGGCGACGCAGCTTCGCCACCCTGACTGGCATAGTCTCGGTGTTCTACAGCGCAGGAATGATGCTCTCGCCCCTGTTTCTTGGTTGGATGGTGGACCGGACGGGCGGTTACCGGGAATCGCTGCTGGTGCTGACGGGGCTGTACGCGGCCAGCGCGATACTCTTCGCCATCGCGCGACGCCCACGAGTCAGCGCGGCCTGACGCAAGGCCGCCGACGGTAGCGCGCGACCGAGCGCAACCCTGCCTTCTATTCGGGATTCGGCTTCGAGGGCAGATCCGGTGGCCCCCACGGCTATGGCATTTGGAGCGAAGGGCGACCTCCGCGGGGAAGACAATCCGTCATTCTCGCGAAAGCCGGAATCCAGTGGCCTGCAAATCGCTCGTATTGTGTTGGACGAAGCCACTTCGCCCGGGCCAGACGAGGCCGACAGGAAACGCGGGGACCCTGGATTCCTGCTTTCGCAGGAATGACGGTTCGTATCGCAACCTAGCAAGTTGCGCGCCACCAGATGCGATAGCCCTGGTTGGCACCCTCCGTACTGTTGACATTGCTACCGTGGTAGATGTAGCATTTCAATTGATAGATACATAGTCTCAATAACTGGTTCGCCGGAAGCAATCAAGAAGCCCCGACACTTCCCTGCTGGGATTCTACAGTTGGCCTAGCGACTAGGTGTCTAGCCGGCACCGGAGTCTCTTAGATACGCCGGTCCGACGACTCCTACCGACAAAGAAAGATCACGGCAAGGCGACTACCTGTCGCATTTCAGATCTTTAATTGATACAGAGTCTAATGTGATTTGAATTAATGAGACTAATTATCATTTCTTGCCAATTAATGATACTGAGCGGCGTCCCACTGTCACCTGAGACTATTCTCCGCAAAGCGAAGGACCAAAAGGAACGAGCCGTGAAAATGTGCGGCAACCAGAGTGGGCATTGACCCTCTCCACGCTTCCAGTTCGGGCAGTTGCGTGGCGGGCGTACTGCTTGCGCCATCAACGTCCCTGCCGAAGGCCTTGCCGGTTATTCCATATCCTATGAAGCAGAAAGCTGAACGGAAATGACTCAATACAACACCGCACCGATAGCGGAGGCGCAGAGATGGCCTTGACCGCCACAAGCCCCTCACCTCCGCTGGCCGCCCAGGAAGTTACGGTGGAGTTCAGCGGGGTGAAGGTCCTCGACAAAGTGAGTTTCAGCGCCGGGCCCGGTTGCATCATGGGCGTAGTCGGCCCCAACGGGGCGGGCAAGAGCACGCTTTTCAACGTCATCACGGCCCTCATGCCTCCCACTTCGGGGCAGGTGCTGATACACGGCAAGTCAATGGCCGAAGCCAGAGGAGTCGTGGCGTACGTGCCCCAGTACGAGCGGGTGAACTCCCACATCCCCGCGACCGCTTGGGACGTGGTGATGCAGGGCCGGGTGCGGCACGCCGGCTGGTTCCGGCGCACGGGTCGCAGGGACCGCGACGCGGCCGAGGATGCCTTGAACCGGGTTGGCATGTGGGACCGCCGAAAGTCCCTGATCTTCGAGCTCTCTGGCGGGCAGCGCCAGCGGGTCTTTGTGGCCAGGGCCCTGGCCCAGGGCGCCGACATACTCCTGCTGGACGAGGCTTTCAGCGGAGTGGACATCAGCTCCCAGACTGCCATGATGGATGTCCTGCTGGACCTGAGGGAAGACGGCCGCACCATCATGATGACATCCCACGACATCAATCACATGGCCCACTACTGCGACGAGTGCCTTTGCCTGAACTGCAACGTCTGCGCCTGTGGGCCCCCAGCAGAGGTGCTCAACGAAGAGGTAATGGCCCGCCTCTATGGCCCCATGGGAACTGTCCCATTCCACGGCCACGGGTTGGCGGGAGACGATCATGGACATCATCACTGAAGCCCTGGTGGGGCCCTTCCAGTACAGCTTCATGGTGCGCGCCCTGATCGTTGCGGTGGTCGTCGGCGTGATGTGCCCGGTCGCCGGGGTCTATGTGGTCACCCGCGGGCTGGGATTCATGAGCGACGGGCTGGCTCACGCGGTCCTACCGGGCGTGGTTGCCGCGGCGCTGTTCGGGGTCGTCTTTTTCGCGGGAGCCATTCCGATGGCCATCGGAATGGCTCTGCTCAGCGGCTACCTTATCAAGAAGGCCGGAGTCGGAGAAGACGCTTCGGTGGGCATCCTGTTCGCCGGTCTCTTCGCCATGGGTGTCATCATGATCAACATGGCACTGGACCGGGGAGTGGCGGTAAACGTCAGCCTTGAGGGGATTCTCCTGGGCAACGTGCTTGGCGTCTCTACAAATGAGACCTACGTCACCCTGGGGGTTGCTGCAGTAGTCCTCGTGCTGCTCTATGGCCTGCACAAGGAACTCTACTTTTCCAACTTCGACCCGACTGGAGCCTCGGTAATCGGCCTGCCCACAGAGAAGCTGGAATACCTGTTGCTGACCATCCTGGCGCTGGTGGTGGTGGTAGCCCTCCAGGCAGTTGGGGTAATCCTGGTGATTTCGATGCTGATCACGCCCGCCGCCGCTGCCCTGCAGATTACGCGGCGCTTCACCAGTGCCATGCTGATGGCCGCGGTCATCGGGGTCGCGTCAGGCGTTGCCGGTCTGTACCTGTCCTTCCACTTCGACCTGCCATCCGGTCCGGTCATGGCGATGGTGGCCTTCAGCTTCTTCGTCCTGTCCGTCCTCTGGAAGCAGAAAGGAGCGGTAGTCCTGCAACGCCAGCAGGCCTGAGGCCGCAACCGCTTTGGTTTCATGACGAAATCTCTGCCAGCCGCGCCACGAGGTACTCGTGGAGGCGGTTGCACTTGATGTAGTCGCAGCTTGAACAGAGCAGTTGCAGGTTATGCAGGGGGTCGGTGCCGCCGCGAGAGCGAAGCACGCGGCGGTCGACCTCGAACAGCCTGAGCGGGAAATGGCCCCTGCAGCCATTGCACGGCCCCTCCTGCTGGCCGAACAGGACTTGTTTGCTCTGGCGGTAGGTAGTGGGCGCCAGGGCACCTAGTTGGGGCCGGACCGTCTCCCGGCACACCACATCGCGGCAAGGTGCCCGGGACACGCGCGGATGTGGAACCTATAAGGGCCTACAGGTTGATGGAGGGTTCCTCGTAATCCTTCAGCTTGTTGTAGATCTGAAGCCGGTGATGATAGGACTCCAGAACTATGATCCGGTCGTTGGCGTCAACGTTGACGGCCACCGGACGGCGGAACCGCCATTCCGGCTCCAGGTCCGTCCGCCGCCTGGCCTTGACGATATCCGGATTGGCGTCGATGTAAGTCTGGGCCCATGCCGAAGGGTCCTGAGCGTCACCGACCAGCGCCGTAATGTATTGCCCGTCGGCGGCGTAGATCTGGACGCGGTGGTTCCCCCAGTCCGTTACATACACATCCCCGTCCGAGTCCACAGCTACACCGGACGGCCCTTTGAGGGAGCCCACTCCGGTGCTGGAACCTTCGAATTTGACCAGCAACTCCCCGGTAGGGGAGAACTTTTGCACGCGGTTATTTCCCCAATCCGCAATGTAGATGTTGTCCTGGCGGTCGATGCAGATGCCCCACGGCAACTCCAGTTCGCCGTCGCCGTCCCCTCGTTTCCCGAACCCGGACTGAAACTCGCCGATCATGCTGAAACTCTGCACCCGGTGGTTCTGGCTGTCCACCACCCAGAGGGCACCCTGGGAATCAAAAGCAATTCCTGACGGTCCGTTCAGCTGCCCTTCTTCGCTCCCGGACCTGCCCCAGTGGTACCGGTAAGCGCCCTCCTGATCGTACATGCTAATCCGGTTGACATACTCGTCCGATACGAATACCCGGCCGTAACTGTCCAGGTCGATTGACCGGGGCCAGACAAAGCGCCCATCCTCCGCGCCCACGGAGCCGAACTGGCCTTGAAACTCGTGGTCGAAGGTGATCTTGCTGACACGCTGCCCCAGTTGTTCCACACCGCGGCTCAACACATATATTCGATCGTTTGCTCCCAGGACGAAATCCTGGGGCGCCCAAAATCCCCGGCCGGCCTGGCTGTACATGCCGATGCAGTAGCTGTAGTCATATACCCGGCCGGCGGCGACGGTGGTCAGCATATCCGCTCTCCCGTGAACGAGTTGGGGATTCTAGGAAGGGACGCCCCCACCCTAACCCTCCCCTAGGGGGAGAGGGGGTCAATTGACGACACTCTCAGGCTACACGAAGGCCATTTGCTCGAAGTGTCCGCCGACGATAGGCACCGGGTCGAGTCCCAACCATTTTTCCGCCAGCGTGGCGTAGAAGCCGCGGAAATCGTAGTTGGGCGCCAGGTCCCCCTGACTGAGATCGCCCGGCTTCAACGACGGATAGGTCCCGTACATTCCGCCATTTACCCTGTCGCCGATGGCGAACGCCACACCAGCCGCTCCGTGGTCGGTACCGGTTCCATTGTCGCGGACGCGGCGTCCGAACTCGCTGAACAGCATGACAACCACCTCGTCCGAGGCGTCGTGCTCCCGCAGGTCGGCGAAGAAGTCGTGGATGCCAGCGGAAACATCCATCCAGAGCTTGGTATGCGACCCCAACTGGTCGTAGTGGGTGTCGAAGGGCCCGTAGGAAGTGTAGAAGACTTGGGTGCCCAGCCCAGCCAGATGCACCTGGGCCACGTCTCTCAGGCGCCTCGCGATGGGATTATTGGCGTACTCTACGTTTGAAGAATAGGATTCGGGAGCAACCCGGATGATGTCCGCTCCTCTCAGCGCATCCCGTCCTGCCTGTCCCAGGTAGTCCATGGTCGGCCCGGTGCCAATGGCTGGAGCGTACATGCGGGCGAAGCTTTCCAATATCTCGGCCCGTTCCTGCCCGGACGAGATACCCGGATTTGATGAGAGCACGCCGTAGGTTGGAAGGTGGTTGACAGAGGTAACAGGAACCCCCCGCATGGTCAGCGCCCGGGGCAAGCCCTGGCCCAGGCTCACTCCCTTCAGCACGTTCTCGCCGCTGGGGTCCAGGTCCCGGATGACCTTGGCGAGCCAGCCGTTGATCCCGATGGAATCCGGCTCGCAGGTATGCCAGATGTCCATGGCGCGAAAGTGCGACCGGGGTGAATTCTCAAATCCGATTCCGTGAACGATCGCCATGTTGCCGTTGTCGTAGATGTCTTTAAGCGGCTCCGTATCCGACCGGAATGCCAGGTCGTCATCTATGGGCAACAATTGGTGTTCGTCGATACGGACCCTGGTCCGGTTGTCCCAATACAGAGGATTGCTATAAGGAACGATCGTATTGAGGTAATCGTTGGCCCCGGTAAGCTCCAGCACGACCAGCACGGGGTCCTTATGGGTTGATGCCATCTTCATATCCTTCTGCATTGGCTGTAAGCAATTGACTTGTAAGCACTGGCCTAGGCGAACTGATAGTCTCGTGAGGCGGCGATCAGGGTCAGAATCTTGCTCACATTCCGAAATGTAGCACTGAGTTCTTCTCGGGTGTTCCAGGCCAGATTGCCACATTTTTCGGCATGTACCATCAATTCGGAGTGGGTCACCTCACTGACTTCCAACGGTCCCATCGCATCAAGACAAGCCGCCACTATCGCCTGGGGCGAGTGGTCCCCCTGCACCTGCACATTCACCAGCACCCGTTTGATGATGGCCTGCACACCGGGCAGCGAGGTGTCGCCAAATATCCGCGCGGCAAAATTCACCCGGCGCATCAGAACGCCAGGGTCGATCCATTCGGAGCCCGTGTGCCAACCCTCCACGCTGGGAGGATTGAGAAGCTCCTGTCCCTGCCAACCGCACTCCAGCGCCAGGTTGTTGAATCCTGGTTTGAAGCCGTCATAGTTGCCCGCCATGCGCACAGTGCCAACGATCAATTCGGCCGGACTTTTCACCCGGGCGAAGCGGGCATTCTTGAAGAACTTCGAGTTGAACAGCGCTCGCAAAATCGACCGCATGTCGCCACCGGACTCATGGTAGGCATCCACCAATAACTCGATGGCTTCAGGGTCTATGGGTGGCGTAACGCTCCAGGTGGAGACATGGGGTTCGTCGGCGACGAAGAACCTGTACAGGTGGCGGGCCAGGAACCGGGCCGTAGCCGGCTGGTCCACAATAATGTCCACGATGTCTTCGCCGTTGAAGTTTCCGGTATGCCCCAGGAAGGCCTTCTCCCGGTCGTCGTGGTCCTCGGGTTTGTACTCGAATTGCCAGTGGAAACGGCCGTAGGGATTACGGGGGATCTTGGGGGCAATCGTCCATCCGGTGAAGGCCCTGGCTGCTTCCTTGATATCTTCCTCTGAGTAGTTTCCGACTCCGAGGGAGAAAAGCTCCAGCAGCTCCCGCCCCCAGTTTTCATTTATGGCACCGTCATGATTTCCGTGGTTGTCCAGCCAGAAGATCATGGCGGGTGACTTTGCAACCTCGACCAACAGGTCTCGGAAAGTACCCAATCCGTACTCACGAAAGACGGCAATCTGCCGAGTCATCTCCGGTGGATTGTCCACCTTGGAGTTGCCGGTGGCGAACAGCTGATGCCAGAAGAGCGCCATCTTTTCTTCGAGAGGCCGCTTGGTGTTGATCATCCGGAAGACCCAATCGGCCTGGTTGATTGGCGGCGCCCCCGCCCCCTCATAGCCCGGGAAGTATCGGTACAGCAGTTCATCGTCAATGGCCGGCTGCCGCTCTGGATTCAGGAGCTCCTCGACCACGGCTTCGTAGCCTTTGGCGGCTCTCTCCTCCAGTATCTCGCGGGGATCACCGAAGCCCGCGCGTCTCATCAGGTGGGCCATCAATCGAATGTCTTCTTGGTGGGGCATTACCACCTCTCTGGCTATCGAGCCCAAAGCGCTGAGCGCAGCGCCCATTCAAGGCATATTAGGATTGGCCAAATCTAATGTCAACAAAAGTGGCGATGGCACCGGGGTCTTGTATCTTGACCCTGGCCGTGCCCTGGCCCGCTGTGGCGGCGCTGTCTGCTGCAGAGTACAATTCGGGACACATCCAAGCTGCAGGGGGGTGAACGCCATGACTATGGATTCCGGCCTGTTGTTGGACATGTACCGAAAGATGGTCACCATCCGCACCTTTGACACCAGGGCCGTCGAGGAGTTTCACGAGGGCAACATCCCCGGTGTGGTCCACGCCTACATCGGCGAGGAGTCCGTCGCCGTGGGCGTGTGCTCCGCCCTCCGCACCACCGACCGCATCGCCAGCACCCACCGCGGCCACGGCCATACCATCGCCAAGGGCGCAGACATCAACCTGATGATGGCCGAGCTGTTCGGCCGCAGCAACGGCTATTGCCACGGCAAGGGCGGCTCCATGCACATCGCCGACTTCAGCGTGGGCATGCTGGGGGCCAACGGCATCGTGGGCGCGGGAATGCCGATAGCCACCGGCGCGGCCCTGGCCGCCAAGCTGGAGGGCGGCGACGGCGTTGCAGTGGCCTTCTTTGGCGACGGTGCCTCCAACGAGGGGGCGTTCCATGGCTCGCTGAATCTGGCGTCCATCTGGAACCTGCCGGTGATCTACGTCTGCGAGAACAATCGCTGGGCCTCGGGCAACTCGGCTGCGGCCACCCTCTCAGTGGAGGACGTCTCGGTGCGGGCCGGAGGCTACAACATGCCCGGCGTGACGGTGGATGGCACCGACGTCCTGGCCGTGTACGAGGCAGCGCAGGCAGCAATTCGGCGGGCCAGGGAGGGTGGCGGCCCCACCCTGCTGGAGTGCAAGACCTTCCGCTGGCGCACCCACTCCGAGTCCCGCGGCAATCCGCCGGACCCGCGACCGGCCGGCGAGATCGAGCTGAGTCAGTCCCACGACCCGGTAGCGTCATTCATAGGCCGCTTGGTGGAGCAGGGAGTGGCGACAAGGGAGCAGCTGCAGCAGACCGATGGGGAGATCGCCGCTGCCGTGGAGTCCGCCATTGCCTTCGCGAAGTCCAGCCCGCTACCCAACCCCGAAGATGCCCTGACGGAGGTATTCGCCCCGTGACCATTCTGCAGGGGTAATCTCAAGGACTTTTCCAAATACCCTCTCCCCCAATGAGAGGGCAAGGGTAGGTGCAGACCATGCGGGAGATAACCTACGCCGAGGCGATAATGGAAGCGTTCCGGGAAGAAATGCGCCGGGACGCGAAGGTGTTTCACATCTGTGGCAACCTGGGCCCACTGGCCGGTTTGGTAGCCGAGTTCGGCACCGAGCGGCTGAGGGCCTCCCCCATATCCGAGGAAGCCTATGTCGGTGCCGGCATCGGCGCGGCAGGCAGCGGCTTCCGGCCCATCATCAGCCCGGGCATGATGACATTCGCCTTCACGGCCATGGACCAGATCGTCAACCAGATGGCCAAGATCCACTACATGTTCGGCGGACAGGCGCCCTTCCCGCTGGTGTTCCGCGCCTCCACCGGCGGCGGACGATCGGCGGCGGCGCAGCACTCGCAGAGTCCGCACCCCATGTTCATGAACCTGGCCGGGTTGAAGCTGGTCATGCCCTCCAATCCCTATGACGCCAAGGGCCTGATGAAAAGCGCCATCCGCGACAACAACCCGGTGGTGTTCTTCGAGGACCAGATTCTGGCCTCCCTCCCCGACCGTTACCCGGTGCCCGAGGAGGAGTACGTGGTCCCCATCGGAGCGGCCGATGTGAAGCGTGAGGGGACAGATGTAACGGTCGTCGCCATCTCGAAAATGGTGCCTGAGGCGCTGAGTGCCGCGGAGGAACTGGCGGGCGAAGGCATCTCACTGGAGGTCGTGGATCCGCGGACGCTGGTGCCCATGGACACCCCGGCCATCCGCCGCTCGGTGCGAAAGACCGGCCGCGCCGTCATAGTGGACGAAGCCTGCATCACCGGCAGCGCCGCCGCCGAGATCTGCGCCCAGATCACCGAGGACCCGGAGACCTTCCGGGCCCTGAAATCACCGCCGGTCCGCGTCTGCGCGCCGGATGTTCCCATCCCCTACAGCCCGATCATGGAGCAGTACTGCCTTCCCGACAAGGACAACGTCATCGCCGGGGTGCGGAGGGCGCTGCAATAACGGCGAGGGCAGTGTGTTCCACCAGAACCTGGCGCTGCACTGTCCTTGGTTTAGGGTAAGACATAACAGAGCATCCGCTCTTAGAGGGTGTGTGACAATCTTTCGAATAACCGAAAGGCCCTGGACCCTCAAGACTCCCACTATGGTTGACACAGGCAATGGGAAGGCCCAAAGGCTCAGCTCATAGGTATGTAGTTTCGGACATAGCCATGCTCAGACTCCTCAGTGTCACCGACTTCGCCACCATCGAACAACTCGACATTGAGTTGGGGGCCGGCTTCAGTGTGCTGACCGGGGAGACTGGCGCCGGCAAGTCGATCATCGTGGATGCTCTGGGCCTCCTGCTTGGGGGACGCGCCGATGTTGGCATGGTACGTTCCGGCGCCCGTCAGTCCAGGGTGGAGGGCATTTTCCTGCTTGGCAGCGACATCGCTCAAAGAATCAATATCGCTCTGTATGAATACGGTATTGATGTTGGCGAAGAGGAGATGATTCTCGCGCGGGAGGTCAACCTGGACGGGCGCAACACCTGTCGTGTGAACGGGCGAATCGTACCGCTCAGGCTGCTGAGCACACTGGCTCAACACCTGGTGGACATCCATGGCCAGAACCAGCACTTGTCCCTTCTCCGCGTGCGTGAGCACATTGATATCCTGGACAAGTATGGCGGGCTATGGCAGCTTCGCACCGAGGTGGCAGAGGGGGCCCGCCAGCTGACCGAGGTTCGCCGCGAGCTGGACCGGCTGCAGGAGAATGAAGCAGAGGTCGCTCGACGGGCGGATTTTCTGAGATATCAGGTGGAAGAGATCAGCACGGCAGGTCTGCGGCCAGCTGAATATGACGACCTGACCCTGGAGAGAGACCGGATCGCCAACGCAGAGCGAATTATCACGCTGTGCGACCACGCCTACGGAGCGTTGTACGAGGGCCTCGACCGGCGTGAATCTGTAATGGACCTTATCGGGCAGGTGTCCAGGGACCTTTCCCAATTGGAGCAACTGGATCCCTCGTTGAGACAGAATCTTGAGCCGGTGGACGCCCTGATGCACCAGGTGGACGAGTTGGCGCGGGCGCTCCGAAGCTATCGAGAAGACATCGAATACAGCCCGGACCGCCTTCATGAGCTTGAGGAGCGTTTGGACCTGATCAACCGTCTCAAGAGGAAGTACGGCAGCACCATCGAAGAAATCCTGGCCTTCGGCGAGGGGGCCTCGCAGGAGCTGGAGGAGCTGGATTACAGGGAAGAGCGTGCTGAGGGGTTGAAGGCGCGGGAGACGGACCTTCGCAGGCAGGTCGGCCGCCTTGCGGGTCAGCTCTCCGAGGCCCGGCAACACGCAGCCAGGAGCCTGGCTGTTGCCATACAGGAGGAGGCCGCCGGGCTGGCCTTCGGGCACGCCGAAGTGATTGTGGATATCCGTCAAGCAGACTCTGAGGACGGCGTCCCGGTTGGAACCGCGAATGGAGTCCAATACGCAACACCTCCCACAGATGGGGAGTCCATCAGGTACCTCGCGTTGAACGAGACCGGTGTAGATTCCGTGGAATTATTGATCTCGCTGAACCCGGGCGAGCCGCCGCGTCCCCTGGCCAGGATTGCCTCGGGGGGAGAAGCATCCAGGCTGATGCTCGCCATAAAGTCCATCCTGTCCGCGGCTGACCAGATCCCGATTCTGGTGTTCGACGAAATCGATGCAGGTATAGGCGGGCGAGTCGGGAGCGTGTTGGGTCAGAAACTATGGGGCCTGTCCAGGAACCACCTGGTGCTATGCGTAACTCACCTCCCACAAATAGCGTGCTACGCGGACCACCACGCCAGGGTTACGAAACTTGCCGCGCATGACAGGACCGTGACAGCGGTGGAGGTTCTGGAGGGCGAGGCCAGGGTGACGGAACTGAGCCAGATGCTGGGCTCCGATAGCGGCGCAACCCGCACCAACGCCGTGGAGATGCTACGCCAGGCCACGGGCTGGAAGGATAGCGAAAGCGCGCACCCCCGGATCGACGACGATTAGATCTGACGCCTACCCAGCAGCAGCCCGACCGCCCGCTCCACGGCCCGGCCTTCGTCGGAGGCCCGCAGCCACTTCCGCAACTCCCTCCGGGCGAGGGCTACCGTCAGCGGCTTGCCGTCATTCTCCAGCTCCTCGCGCACTTCCGCCAGCTTTTGCGTCGCCCCGGCCGCCGCCGTCTCTCCGGCCCTGGCTATCTGCCGGTGCAGCGCCTTGGCGGCGTCGAACTCCGGTATCGGCAGTTTCCATAGGTGTTTGTGCAAATCCCGCGGCCCGAACAGGCCCTTGGACATCAGGGGTTCGGCGGCTCCCTGTAGGGCATCGCTGTTGATGATTGCTATTAGATAGTTGGCTTCATCGTCGCTTCGACAAGTGATCCAGTACAACCTTTCGGTTACGAACTCATGGGTGCCCAACAATGCAGCTGTAGGCTGCCCTGCCGTGCTGTAAGCCAAACGAATGCGACGACCTCCCGGATCCTCCTGCCATTCCAGTTGCGATGACAGTTTCCCCATGTAGTCCAGTTGTTCTATTAGGTTCATCCGATTGGCTTCTGCCCTGTTGGTTTCCCACAAATCGCTGATAATTCGCCAGCGTCCACGCATCCGCCGCTCAAGCCCGCCTAATTGAATCCCGCCTACGCCGTTGTCGTCGGCGGGCATCTCGAATTCCCCTTGCTTCAATGGCAGTAGCGCTTGCAGCGGCTCCAAAGTCACATAGGGCGCGACGGTTTCTCCCAAATGGATGTCAAATAAATGACTTTCCTCGATGGTCTGGCCGCTGATGGCACCAAGGTCGAGATCTTTCCACGGCTTCTTGTCCTGCTTGCCGCGCCTGGGGTTAACAGTGACAGTTTTTCCCGTTTGGACACTGGCTTGATTTTCCGTTTCGTTGACGAAGAACAGGCAGCGGGGAACGATGGTGGCACCCTGCCGCGACAGTTCAGCGTAGGGAGAATCGCCCACGACTCCGGTGTCGGTAATGGCTGTGGATTCCCGGACAACGTCTTTCGCGCCTGCATTGCCCCGCCAGCGCAAGACCTCCCTGGCCAAGGGTGTTGAGGTTCCGCTGTTGCCGGTGTTTCGGGCGAATACCACGCAGGACGGTATCGGAAAGAAAGTATTTGGCTCCAGCCGCTCCAGGTCCCAAGCCGTTTTGGGGTCGAAGTCTACCGACAAGTCGAAATCAGACGCCCGTTTCCGGCCCCGGCCCTTTGGCGGCGACCGCCATCTGCCGCTGCGCCACTTGCTGTACTGCCCGGCCTGCAGGGCGCTGTGGGGCAGCACCATCCCGATGAGGCCGCCCTGTTTCAAGTAGAGGTCTACGGACCTGGCGAAGAACAGCCCGGCCACGTCCTGATGTGTGGCGTACCGCCCTCCGGCCCAAATGCCGTAGACGTCTTTGCTCAACCTTTCCAGTTCCGTCCGCAGCACGTCGGCGGTCTGGTTGTAGTTCAGCCATGGCGGGTTGCCGATGATGATGTCCACCTTGCTGCGGGCCAGGGCCACGGGGCGCACCATGTTGCGGGTGTAGTAGGCCCAGATGTGGTCGCGCCCCTCCCGGCGCAACCGTTGAAGGATGGCGACGGTGCTCTCCAGGGTAGCCCGTTCCTGCGAATCGGTGATGGCGTGGTCGTCCAGGGCAAGCAGCGGGTCGTCGTCGCCCTCTATATATTCGGCGATGTCGCTCATCAGTGCGTCGAAGGTGTCGGCCCGCTCGACCAGGCTGATGGGAATGACCAGCCGGGTGTTCTGCCCATCCTGCACTTCAATGCTGATCTCGCGCTCCGAGAACAAATCGCCGGTTCGGAAGCGCAGTTGCAGGGCATCCCCCAGGTAAATCGGCAGGGATACGGTGGTATATCCCGCATCGGCGATGGCCGTTCTGGCCGCCAGGGCGTAGGCGGAGCGCGCCAGGTGCACCGCCACCGGATGGACGTCGATGCCGGTTATGGAGGAGCGGAGCTTGCTGAAGACCTCGGTGGGGTGCATCTCCACTTCGCGGGAGGCGGCGATGAAGTGGCGTACGGCCTCGGCGATGAAAGTGCCGGAGCCGCAGGCCGGGTCCAAGACGGACTGGTCCAGGGGCGAGGCTATTAACTCCTCCGTCATGGCCCGGGCCAGCCAGGCCGGAGTGTAGTATTCGCCCAGGGTGCGCCGCTCGTCGGCCGGGATCACCGCCTCGTACAGAATGGCGGCAATGTCGCTGGGCGTGTCGTCGCCCTTCCAGTCGAACCGGCAGACACGGTGGGCCAGGGCGCGGATCAGAGGCAACCCGCCCACCTCGGCGGGCCAGGCGAAGAAATCCGACTCCACCACGCCCTGCAGTCCCGTGGTGTTGCGAAAGCCCGCGCCGTAGAGCAGGTCGTCCGGCTGCGTTTCGGCCAGGCGGTATACGTCCAGGCCGAAGGACGCCTGCACCACCATGCCGACGACCGCCGACAGGTAGGTATGGCGCACGAACAGGTCATCCATCTGCTCGCCGGAATGGGCTATTTCGCCCAAGGCGGTACGCAACAGGTCGTGCCACAACCGCCGCTTGAGCTTGACGGTCTCGCTGCCGGAGTTACGACGGTAAAGTTCTCGGAGGCCGTCAATGTCCCGCTGGTACAGGGGGCTGTCCGGCCCGAAGTGTTCCTGCACTGCCTTGCGGGTTGGGGGCAGGTTGTCCAGGGAGGTCAGGGCGCTGTCCCGCAGCCATTCGTAAAGGGGAAGCCAGCCGTCGGCGTTTTCCAGCGCGAACCCGTAGGGCCGGGCGGTTTTGACCTCTCTGGCGCCGGGCCAGCGCAACAGCCAATACTTGCCGTCAGTCAGAATACCAGTGCGGACTCCCTTGCCGTCGGCCTGGGACAGTTCCAGGTATCCATCGAGCTGGTCGACATTGGCCGGGTCGGGATCGAATCCGCCGGTGGTGCCGATACGCCTCTTGAACTCGACAAAGGTATCCAGAGCTGTAAGGTCGACGGCCTTGCGGCTACCTTCCGCCGGCGGGTCTTCTTCTACGATTTCGTTGGCTTTTGCCAAGCCGGTCAGGATGAGGAAATCGCGCACCGCGCTGGTGATGTTGGCCTCGGGCTCCCCGCTGTCGTGCCGCCGCAGAATCTCCCCGGCCGATGCGGGATAGCGCGGGTCTTTGACGTCCAGGTGGGTGGTCATGCCACCATTATCCCTGCGGGGCGGGCAAGGGACAAGCGTCGGTGAGCGCCCTGGCCGCCGCCCAGCCGAGGGCGGTGAACGACTTCCAGTCGGCACAGCAGATCTTCCAGCCGCTGGTGGCCAACGGGACCCTGCAGCGCGTCTGGCGGTTCTTCGCCCTGGGACAGCGCTGGCTGTTCTATGACCCTCGGCCCAGTTTCCTGCGGTTCAATACCCTTAGAACGGTGAATGTCGCATCCGACCCGCCCGCCATCCTGCTGGTGAACTCCACCCGGCAGCAGCGGTTCCGCGGCTACACCCTGTTCGAGGGCTGGAACTTCGTACTCATCGAGGCGGAACCTCCGTCGCCGCGGCCAGGCAGGAATATCCATCGCGTCGAACAGGTAGTGGGACTGGAGTTCGGTGAAGGCACGGGTGCCCTGGCGCCGGCCGTCGCCCAGTATCTTCGCCACCGCCAGCTTGGTATTGTCGCAGAGGATGCTCTGGAGACTCCGCCCAGAAAGTCGAAGGCCGAGAGGTGCCCGATTCCTTGAGCGTCTCCATGCTGATTCTCATCGGCCACTCCTGGGGCGGCGAGTAGCCGCATCGCCGGAGGAAGTCACTTCGATTCACGATCTCCCGAACGGCATCCCCCTGCTGGGCGTCACCAATAATGCAGCCGCAAGAATTCCGGGCCATGCTGTTGCTCGGGCAATACGCACCAATCACTGATCGGCCTCAGTCCGGAGACACGGCTCACCTTGAGCGTACACCCCCGTGGTCAAATGTGAGTTAGTCGGATTTGCACGGCCCGGGCGACGGGCATAGGCTTGCTCTTGCCCAGTATGGGGTCGTTGAAGAGGCTAAGCCATTCCTCGAAGCTGCGATTGCTGGTGATGACGAGGCTGGATACTCTGTGTCTGCCGAGGATCAGCTCATAGAGGTCGGCGAACTGCTGGGCGGTGCGCCAGTGGTGGCGCAGGTCGTCAAGGAGCAGCAGGTCGTCAAGGATCAAGAGAGCCGGGGAGAGAAAGGACCTGGTGGCTCTACGCCGAAACCCATTCCCGATTGCAAACACGCTCCGGGCTGTCTCAGGCTGCGCAACAGGCGGCCCTGCAGGACTTCAGGCCGAACAGGCAGGACCGGCAGAAGCACAGTTGCAGGTCGCAAGGAGACTCCTTTCTGCGAATCCCATCCAGTCCCTCACGAAGCAGCCAGGGGACCAACAGAAGGGCCGTTACCGCATCCAGCCACCACCAGCCCAGCACGGCGTTGGCCACCAGTCCGATGAGCAGGGTCAGGGAGAGGATCGCACAGGCCAGCGTCTCCTTCGCCTCGATGGCAATAGACTGGATATTGCCCTCGGCCGCGATGCGGAGTTTCCATACGGCTATCAGGGGCATCAGGGTGACCGAGGCCACTGCCAGCCCGATGCCCACCAGAGATTCCTCCGCGCCGCTCCGTTGCGATATGGCCCAGGACGACTGCAGCACGATAGCGGACGACAGGGCTATGAACGTCCAGCCAATGAACCGGATTACCCGTTGCTCCACAGCCTCGGCATGCTCTCCATCCTCGATGCCCACCCTCCAGAGCACGAGGCAGGCGGCCGCCACCTCGATGCAGCTGTCGGCCCCGAAAAAGACCAAGGCGAAACTGCCGGCAACGATCCCGGACCAGATGGCGATCGTGCCTTCTGCAACGTTGTAGAGGATGGTGAACAGGAGCAGAAATCTTGCGGTATTCAGCAACGCGGAGGATGCTCCCTACCTTGCCCGGATGAAGAAGGTGTTGACCGGGATTCCCCATATTGGGAGTCTTCAGGCTCAATGGGCGATCTGAACGAGATGATGGCATGATATTCGGTTCTGCAAGGCCAGTCTATCTCCCGCCTATCCAATAAGGGGCGCGTTTGTCGATGGTCTACGATTCGGTCAGTAGCTAACTGGTCATGGAAAATGTCAGTCGGTCAATCCGCCCACATGGCCCACTTTATCTCCGCCGATTACATACCCCTGTGTCCGTGGTAACTTTGGCCCTGCAGGGTTGGTGGCTAATATGGAACAGACGCGGACATTCGGCCAACTCGGGTCGATTTCGGTAGGGGGCAAGATCGTTCACAAAAGGGAATTGTAGACGCTGGGTAATTCATTGCCAGATTGGTAAGAGTGGATGTGCCGACCTTGAGGTGAGGGTGCGAGACAGCAGCATGAATTCCACCGTTGAGCGCAACTGTGTCCATCGGTGGCGGTTCCTGATGCGGGAGTTTGAGCTGGTCAAGTCGGGTGGGCACCTCCAGTGCCGGTTCCGCGAGGATTTCCACCGCTTTTGCGGCACCAGCCTGCAGACTTTCTACAAATACCACCACCGGTTCCTGAATGAGAAGAGCGATCAGGCACTGATGCCCCAAAAGCGCGGCCCCAGGTGGAAGAGCAGACGCACCCCGGGATTCATCGAGCAACTGGTGCTGGAGCAGCGGCGCAAGAGCATCAACCGCTACGAGATTTATGCCATACTCAAGTGGTCATCTAGGACCACACCGGCGTTGCATCAAAACCCGCTATCTTCAGGTCACTTTTGAGGCAAAACAGCGGAGTATTGATGCAGCCGGAAAATAATTCCGGCGGAGGCAACGGTGGAACTGGACCTCAGCCATCCCGACAGGGCGATGGACGACGCCTTTATCGAATCGTTCAACGGAAGGTTCTGGCAGGGAAATCTGAACGAAAACTGGTTCCTGTGCTTGGAGGACGCGAAGGAATAGGTGGAATCCTGGCGCAGACATTACAATGGCGAAGGGCCCCACACTGTCCATGGAATCCTGACCCCAAGGGAGATCGCTGTGCTGGGGGAAACAGGAGATTGACCCGCAAAGCTAGCACTATGGCTAGTGCAGGTAATGGGGCAGGACCAATTGCTGGTCGGACTGTCAAGGGCGGCGAGATGGTGTACCACTGGGGCGGAGTAACCGTGTGCCGCCTGGCCTCATCCGGCCGGTCCATCGCCGCGTCCAGCAGGCCCGCTCGGCCATCTCCCATTTTCACGCCGCCGCCAGCTCACCACTATCCCGAAGTCGTATTTATCGCGCATTATTAACCATCTCGGAATCCGACCGCAGAGGCAGCCGTGGGGACAACCGTCAGCAGCCCTTAGATTAACCGCCGTCCGCTTGTCGGGGGGAGGGCGGCAGCGCCATGCCGCCGGTGAGGCGACACCGAAGCGGCGACCAGATGCCAGCGGTCAGACACCCCGGATCCCGACCCGACCGCCGTCGCCCTCTGCCGGGACCTCGTCGCAGAGGCCGCCTTGGATTGCGCAATCCTATTCGTCTCCCGGGCCCGAGGTGGGTGGGACGAGTAGTCCGACCTCGACATCATCGTCGTCCACCAGGGGACCGGTGATGAGGGAGAGGAACGTGCCGCCGTTGGCCATGCCATGGACCGGCTCAGGGAGCTCCACTACCCGGGCCATCTGGACTACGAAAGCCCACACCGCGGGGTGGTGGACGGACTGATTGTGGAGACGCCGGAGCATTACCGCGCCCGCCGCCTCACCCTGAACCACGTCATGGCCCGGGCTGCCCGGGAGGGCCTCGTCTTCTGCAGAGAACCGGGGACGGAGCACCGCTACCGCCACGACGGCGACGTCTCCAACGAATGGGAGCTGGTGACCAAGGAGCTGCTCCGCCGTGCTGCCGCGACCCAGCAAGGCATCGAGATGTAGCGGGGCGTCGCACCCGGGTATTCGGAGGGAGACCCGCCCGCCCGTCGGCACCGTACCAATGTCCACAGCAACCAGCGGCGATGCCTACAGCCTGCTGTGGAACTCGGGAGCGGTGCCCCTGTCCATCTGTGCGCGCGCTGTACTCCCGGGACTCGGTGGCGGAGACAGCCTGGTCCATCGTCGAGCACGCCGCCGCCTGGAGGCACGATTTCCGAAGCAACCTGGATCGCATCGACCAGTACTCAGATTGCGGCTGCGAGGTGGTCCTCACCGACCCCATCGACGACGTGCCAGCCATGTGGCGGGAGTTGGAGGCCCACCGGGATGCGCTGTGGCACCGGATACGCGAACTCAGCGGGTACGACCTCGCCCTTGACCCTGGAGGAGCATGACAACCGGCACTGACTGGACTCCTGCTTCTTCCCGAAGCTCAGAACCAGCTCATCCAAGCATGCACCGGCAAGGTCAACGGCCAGCTACATCAACCATCACAATTGCTGACGATTGCCCGTTGCTGAGCGGCAGAACGCCCCAATAGACTGGAGACAGGCATCACCAGAACCAAACGCCTCAGGGAATCCGATTATGGCCCAACTCCGCGCCACCGGACCGTATCTCTGGGTCACATGGCTGCCCCGGCTGCTCTCCGGAGAAAGTTCCTGCGAATGGGCCACCTGGTTCAAAGCCCAGCACGAGGGCGGGAGCTGGAGCCGCATGCCCTCTGACTTCGACCAGACCGGCTGGCTCCTGAACCACACCGCCCTGCTTAACGAGCAGCGCCAGAGGTGGGAGAAGCAGGGCTACACGGTATTGACCGAAGGGCAGAACTCCTTCAACCTCCGGGGCAGCAGTGCCGTGCTGGCCGGCAAGCCCGACCTAGTCGCCAGACGCCGGGACCAGATAACGGTCATCGACGCGAAGACCGGCCGTCCCAGTCCGGCCCACACCGCCCAGGTGTTGATCTACATGTACGCCCTTCCCCGCGCATTGGAACGCTACAAGGGGCTGAGCATCGCCGGCCAAGTGGCCTACCCCGACCACGTGGTGGACATCCGGGCCGATGCGGTCGACGAGAGGTTCGTCGAGAACCTGGGCGGCCTCATCCGCCGTCTGGCGTCGCAGATGCCAGCCAGACTGGTGCCCAGCCCAGGGGAATGCCGGTTCTGTGAGATCACGTCGGCCGACTGCCCCGAGCGAGCAGAGGAGGCCCCTCCGGAAGAAGGCACGACCGACGATTTCTAACAAGCGGTGAGCTGGCTCACCGCTAACTCCCTTGGGCGGGACTACGCACTCGGAGACATAACGGCAGAAGAGAAGGGCCTCCGCGAGCTGGTGGAGCTGTACGGCGAAAGGTTGACCGACGCCGACTGGCGCTATCAGGAGTTCCGCTGTTGGCACCCGGTTCGCCAAGATCCGGGAGCCTGCAGGACATTACCGTTAATGTACGATCATCTTCAAGACCGCCGCGATCAAGTGGGCCATCAGGCAACTGGCCAAGTCAACGTCCCCGGCCCTGGCCGCCACCCAATACATCGGGATCTCGGCCCACGAGACGCGCCGAGCCAAGCCGGCCCGGGACGCCTGGCTCACCAACCGCTATCCGCTCATCGACATGGGCTGGAAGCACTCAGACTGCATAGAGTGGTTGGAAGCCAACTACCCCGGCCACCCGGTGAAACGCTCAGCCTGTCATATTCAGTCGTTCAGCAGGACGTATACCGCAGCCGATGGGGTCAGGTCTTTGTGGGAATGGCCCTTGCCGGTAACGTCCTCCATCAGCCGGATATCCCCGGACCGCAGCACCCGTTTCGCGCCGTCGCTGGCCCCGATCTCCACCTCGCCAGACAGGTGGATGATCAACCTGCGCTCGGGCAGGGGATTAAAGTCCCTGTGGCGCGACCCGTCAAACTCCTGCACCCGCACCTCGGACACGTTGATCATCGCCCCCAACTCCGGGTGCTCCTCCAGCTTCAGGTCCTCAATGTGGCTCTCGCCGTCTGCGTCCGAAAATACCCGGTATATTGCCATTACGCCCCCTCTACGTTTCTGTAATGGATATTCTGGTAAACCCGGTGGCGGTTACAAATCAGAGCAATAGCATCTTTATGACACAGGGCCTCCATCCTTCCTACCAGGACGCATCCTACGCGTCAGTCTCAACCCTTTCTACCTCGTTCGTCATACCAACTTTAGCTGCGGCATTCCCATAGCCGCAGGCCGGTATGACCTCCTCCCCGAACAGCCGTATCGACTCCTTTATCTTCTCGTGGAGTGGGCCTCCCGAGTGGGCGCTGCGCAGCCGCAGCAGGAAGTATTCGGCGCCCACGGCCTCGCTGTAATTGTGTTATTGTCCCGCGATTCTGTCCCCTTAATTGAAAATCGAAAATGGCATCCTGGTTAGTTGGCGGCAATTAGTGATTTGGCCAGAGCCTCTGCCTTGGCCCGATCCAGCCCCTGCCTCTTCCGCCGACTGATGTTGGCTCGCTTGATGGCAGCTACTCCGGCGGCGACCAGAGCACCGCCACCAGCCACGTCTAGGGCGTCACCGGCATATCCAGCACCTTCCGCTCCACGTCCATGATGACCAGCCCAGTTGATCAGCTCCAGGAGACCCAGCGTGTCGCGTCCCAGCCGCTCCAGCGCGGTCACCACCAGGATGTCTCCGGTCCGGATAACATCCATTCACACGTACCTGCGGCGAGGACGGCAGGTTGTTGGTGCGGCCACCTCTTCGGATCGGGTTTATCCTCGCGCATACCGGGGAGTCATACTTACATCTGTGGTCTGCCTTTGTCTCGATACGAATGGGCAGCCCTAGTATTACAACGACGGGTTAGGGTGGAACGCCGGAGGCGATGCGACCGAGGGCGGCGCGGCGTTTCTGATGAGAGAGTCTGGCCCGTTCGTTACTATCCTGCGTATCCTTGAGCCACTGCAGCAACTCAGTTGGCCCGAACCGTTCCCGGGGCAGCAATTCCCGCACCACCCGGTAGACCTGCGGCCTCGTGATCCGGGGCATCTTTTTCCCCCCAAGCCTGTTGCAGGCTCAGCAGGAAGGCCCCTGCCAGCAGGCACAGGACCACGTGGTGATGCCAGCCAGCCCAGGTGCGGGTCTCGTACTCATCCAGTCCCACGTCGCTCTTTTCGGTCTCGAATTCGGTTTCTATTCGCCAACGGGAGCCTCCCACGTATGCCAGGGTCTCCAACGGGATATCCTCTGGGGCGTTGGACAGATAATAGCGGGGCTCGCTGCCGTCCAGGTTCCGGCGATAGACTGCCCAGTGGACATCACCCGGTTTGCGCCTGCTGGTGGGCCGCACCCTCTGGGCGCTGAACATATAGGTCCTTGGCCCCTGTGTTCCCTCCGCCACCGTCACCTCCTGCCAAGCTTCCTCCGGCAGCGCCAGGCAGCGCCCTTCGACGGTCTGCCGCTCCCCGCTCCGCAATTTGGGCTTGCGGGGCCGGCCAAATCCTTGATAGGGTGAATTGTCCCAGGCTGGCTCCAGCGGCCAGACCGTCATGTCCGGTCTGACGTCCAGCACGTACCACGCCCCCGCTGCCGCCAGACCCTCCCGAAAAGATGGAGACATACCGAAGGCGGAATCTCCGGCGACCCACTGAGCGCTCATGTGGCCGCGCTCCCGTGCCCGTTCCAACATCTCCAAGGCCAGCTCTGTCTTTGACCGGTATTGCGGGCGATCCTCCGGCACTCCAGCCGACGCGCAGCGCCCAGCGTCCGAAGTCCACTCCTCGGGTAGATACAGGCGCTTGTCCACCAAAGCCCTCCCGCGTGGTCCCACGTGAGCCATAAACACCCCAGCCTGACAGTTGGCGATCTTCCCCAAGGCCCCACAGTATTGCCGGGCCACACCCACCGATTTCACCCCCTGCTTGGGAAAGTCGCTGCCGTCGAACACCCACACCGCCTGCGGGTGCTCCAGCCGGGAACCCAAATACTCCTGCAGCCGCCCAATGATCGCGCCCTCGTCCCAGCGGGCCTCGGTGAGAAAGCGCTGCATGGCCCGGGCCGAAGCCGGAACCGTCTCGGAGAGATTCTCGGCGTTACGCCGTTCCTGAGACTGAACCAGCAGAGCCTGGAGATAATGCCGGCTGTGTTCCCGCCACTGCTTGCGTCCGAAGGCCGCCGCAAAGAAGCCATGGAACTCGCCAAAGCACTCGTGAACCCGCTCAAAGTCTGCCAAATCCATCACTCCCACTCCCCGTCACGAAGCCCTGTTACCTCAAAATGGACCTCAGTATATAACTCGTCGTTGTAATACTAGAAATCTGGCCGGAAAGTTCTCGTTGGGTGGCAGACTTTGAACCACACTCTGCCACCGGCAACGCCGCGGCATCAACCCGGGTTCAAAGAGCAAGTGTCAGCATAGTGCTCTTGCCATCGGACCGAGACAACTCACCGGGGCACGAGTGGCCGGAGCTGCGGAATGCAGGTTCTGCGCCATCACTGGGGCAGTCGGCCCCGGGAGGATCGACGAACACGCCGCGGAAGGCGACACAGCCGACTTCTGAAAGAACATTCACACAGCGGCAACGAGACGCAGGAGCCGGACAATCCCTAGCACGGCACCCGGAACCCTCCAACCACACCCCCGTGCGGACCCACTCACCCTATCTCGCAATTTGTCCATTACACCGTGTAGATTCTCCCATTATGATGAACAGTCCGCAGACGCCCTTCTGGCGCCCCCCTACGCCGACATCCTGCTGGAACGCGCAGACCAGCCCAGACGGTTGATGCAGGTCATATCCGGTCCACGCCAGGTGGGAAAGACCACCATGGTGCTCCAGGACCTGGAGCGTTGCGGTAGGCCCCACCATTACGCCACCGCCGATTCCCCGGTGCTGCAGACATCAGTCTGGGTCTCCCAACAGTGGAACCAGGCCAGGGCTCTCTCCCGGGAAGGCGGCGGCGCGGTCCTCGTCCTGGACGAGATCCAGAAGGTCGAGGGCTGGCCGGAGGCGGTGAAGCTCCTGTGGGACGAGGACACCCGGAACGGCTCGGAACTGCACGTGATCCTGATGGGCTCATCCCCCCTGCTGGTGCACAGGGGACTCTCCGAGAGCCTGGCGGGCCGCTTCGAGATGCTGCGGGTGCCGCACTGGAGCTTCGGGGAAATGCGGGACGCCTTCGGCTGGAACCTGGAACAGCATATCCCGCACGGCGGCTATCCCGGCACGGCGCCGCTGATCGAAGACCCCGAAAGGCTGGCCAACTACATCAGGGACGCCATCGTGGAACCCACCGTCTCCCGGGACATCCTCTCGCTCACCGACGTGCGACGCCCCGCACTGCGCCGAGATCCTGTCGCACAACAAGATGCTGGGCCAGATGCAGGACGCAAACAACGTGACCACCCTGGTGCATTACCTGGGGCTGCTCGGAGACACCGGGATGGTCCGAGGCCTCCAGAAATACGGCGGCGAGGTGCGCCGCCGCAGCTCCAGCCCCAAGTTCCAACCAATGGACACCGGCCTGGTGACCGCCTCCAGCTCCCTCGCGCTGGGGTCCTGGAGGCAGGAACCCGGCCGGTGGGGACGGCTGGTGGAATGCGCCGTCGGCGCCCACCTCTGCAACTGGGCGTTCAGCTCCGGACGCCACGACGTGCTCTACTGGATGGAGCGCAACCAGGAGGTGGACTTCGTGGTGCCCCACGAGGGAAGGCTGTTCGCTATCGAGGTGAAGAGCGGGCGGGTACGCGCGCTGCACGGCATGGAGAGGTTCGTGAAGTCGCACTCACCGGCAGTGGCCCTGCTGGTGGGCACAGGCGGCATACCCTTGGAGGAATTCCTGTCCAAGCCGCCGACCGCATGGTTCATGACCTGAACTCCAGTCAGCAACCACCCGAGGGACCCCGTCGCTTAGTCCGGTTTAGCAGCACTCCATTCAGGTTGTGGAATGTCCGGCTTCGCCTCCAACGCGCTAATGTTACAACGACAGTTTATCTGGACGGATGATTCTTATGGGGAACTTGAACCTGGCCACATTTCGACATGAATCTACCGCAATAGCTCGCTCATAGTCGGACAAGAAGCGTCAGATGGCATATTCGGCAGTCTGGCGTTGTAATATTAGAGGGATATGTCTGAAAGCAAGCCGAAATCGCCCAGAGTCTACTATGGATGGTACATCCTGGGCACGGCGATGTTCATCGCTTTCGTTACCACGGGCGCACGCAATGGCTTTGGCGTTTTCGTCATCCCAATGAGTGAAGAGTTCGAGTGGAACCGAACGACGATTTCGGTGGTGGCTGCCGTCGGATGGCTGGTCAACGGAATCACCCAACCGTTCCTGGGGCATTTTTTCGACCGTTTCAGCGCCCGCAGAGTAATCCTGGTCAGCCTGGTCGTCGTGGGCGCGTCCACTGCGGCGCTGAGCCTCACCTTCCACGTTCTTTTCCTTGCGTTCCTGTTCGGCTTCGTTCTGTCGACCGGGTTGAGCGGGGCATCCACTGGCACCCTTCAGCCGTTGCTGGCCCGATGGTTCCAGCGAAGGCGCACCACAATGATGGGGTTCATCGTTGCCGGGTCGTCGGTCGGCGGCCTGATTTTGGTCCCCTTCTCGGCGTATCTGCTGGAGCTGACCGATTGGCGGATTACCTGGGTCGCATTGGGTGGGGCAGTGCTGGTTCTGGCCACCCCGTTGGCCTTCTTCCTGTTGCGGAGCGGACCAGAGGAAATGGGTCTCGAACCCGACGGTGGAGCTGGTAGCGTCGAGTCCGGCGACACCCCGGTGGAAAGACGGCGCGGACTGTTCGAAGTGGACAACTGGCGGGACTCATTCCGCTCGCCGCCCATGTGGCAACTATCGGCGGCTTACACCGTATGCGGAGTGACCACCGGCATCATATCCATCCACTTCATCCCCTACGCCCAGGACCTGGGCCTCTCAGCGACCCGGGCCGCCACGATCTTTGGATTTATGATGGCGCTGAATGTGGTGGGGGGCATCGGGGCGGGAATGCTCGCCGACCGGTTCGGGCAGAAAAACGTGCTTGGCACCGTGTACTTCGTGCGGGGCCTGGCCTATATGATGTTGCTAGTCTTCCCTGGAGAGATGAGTCTCTGGGTGTTCGCTACCCTGGCCGGGTTCTCCTGGATTGCCAGTGTGCCGGTGACCACGTCCCTCACCGCCAACGTCTACGGGCTGCGGTCCCTCGCCACCATCGCCGGCATCTCGTTTCTCTGCCACCAGGTCGGAGCGTTCGCCAGCATAAACTTCGCAGGGATACTTTACGATGTTACCGGCTCCTACACGCTGCCCTTTGCCATCGCTGGGGCGTTGCTGTTCCCGGCGGCACTGTCGGCCTTCACCATCAACGAAAGAAAGTACTCTGTTCGCTACCAGGCAGTCCCGGCCAGTGCCTAACACTGCAACGAGGATTTATCGTAAAGGGTAGCTAATCAGCGAAAATCGTATTGCGGAACGCAAGGCCGCAAAGCAGCCATGCGAGTGGCTGGTAGCCAAGAGCGGGTGCTCATGTAAGCGGCGGAGACCCCGCCTACAAAGAAACTCAGTGCCAAGGAGCGTGCCAAAGCAGAGACCCTGGCCGGATCACCAACCTCCGCCGACTAAACCGGGTGACATATTCGCTTTTCATTTAAGGGGACAGAATCTAAGGGGACAGAATCGCTGGACAACAACACATTGACGTGCCTTACTATACAACCCGTCGTTGTTATACTAAGGTCAACTCTAAGCCTATGGATGACGGCGGACGGTCCGATTTGCAACCGCCGATTTTGGCAGCCACCACCAGCCCACGTGGTCCACTTTATCGCCGCCGCTTACACCTGATTATTTCGGTACGAATTCCCTCGCCACTATTCTGGGATTCTTCGGCTTTTTCACGGGGCTGACGGTCGGTATCGGTGGCCTCTTGTTCCCCTTGGCCTTGGTCCACGTGAATGTCCTTAGCATCCTGATACCAGCCGGCTTCACGCTGCTGGGCGCATCCTGCTTCCTGAAGGCACGTCCGCCGCAAGCGACGGATACTGTTGCGTCCCAAGCCGCGCCGGACCAAGAAAGTGTCTGTTAAGGAACAAGAAAACGCGGATGTGATGTTTATATCTCTCCGTGTTTCCTTTGCCCTCCGTGTTAGCCCGAATCCGCCGAAGGCATACGGTCCTAGCGTTGATACGAGGGATGATGGGTAAGGGAAGGAGAACTGGCCTGACCCGATTCCGATTGATAAGCTCGAGAGTAGTGGGCGGTGGCCACGCTAGTGAAAAGGTGGCGGGCCGCAGTGGCGGTGGCAGGCGAAATCGGCAAGTCGGTATGCAGGAAGTGTCACTCGCGGACTGGGCTGGCGCGAGTCTGTGGGACAGCCATTGGGTTGCCCGGAGGGCGGGCTGGGCATCGACGGCGCCGTCAGGTTGCAAGGGGAATGGGTGAATCCTCCGTTGCTGACCTTGCGTTTTCCAGCGTTATCGCTGTGGCCAAGGCTCCGCCCCCAACAGCCAGCGACCCACTGGGCAATGCCGAGTTGTTAACGGAAGCCGGCTCCGATTTCCAAAAGCGAGGTGGCTGGAGCTTACCTTCCGGCAGCGGTCGTCAGTCCATGAAGCCAGAACCCTCTCGCCACTCCAGGCAAGCCTTGAGACCTGCGGTCATATCGTGGCTGGGCGAGAACCCCAGGTCTGCTCTGATGCGGGATGCATCCCGCACAGCCTGTGACTCCTCGGCCGGCCGCTCTTGGGCCTCGGGTCGCTCTTCCGATAAAAGGTCTATTACCTCCAGGGACGGACGCAACTCCACCAAAGCGTTGATGACCTCCTCCAAAGTTATCGGGCGACCTGCGGAAAGGTTGTACACGTCATGAGGAAGGGTAGGCGCGTCCAAAACGGCCCGGATGCCGGAGCCCACATCCCCCGTGAAAGTATAGTCTCGGCCTATCGTGCGATCCTCGACCACGATGGGCTCCTTGCGGACCACGTTGCCGGTCCACCGGTATATCAGCGACATCCTGCTTCTGTGGCCCGTGATCCGTTCCATGGGCCCGTAGGGGTAACTCAGCCTCACACTGGCGGTCTGGAACCCGTGCAGATCGCCGTACCTGCGGGTCAACTGCTCGCTGGTGTGCTTGCTTATTGCGTACAGGTTACGAGGTCGCAACGGCGCGTCCTCGTGGACCATCGCCATGCCGGCCGGTGGATCACCGTAAACGGCCTCGGAGCTGACGTAGACAAACCGCTTCAGGTTGCAAGCGGCGGCCAGGTCCAGCAGATTCACGGTGCCTTCGATATTGATGTTCACGATGTCGCGGCTCCGTTCCGTCTCCATGCTACCCCGCTGGGCAGGGGTGAACACCGCGGCATGGACGACTTTGTCTATGGCTTGAAACGCCGCCGCTTGTTCCAAGTCCTTCACATTCAGGATGTCCCCCTGGACAAAGGTCACATTCTGCGCCCAGGGTTTCAGGTAGTCTGTGAGGAGAGCGTCCGCGGGGGTCAAATCGAAGCAGACCACCCGGTGGCCGGCCTCCGCCAACCCTTTCACAATGTTGCTGCCCACGAATCCGGCGCCGCCGGTGACGAGGGTTGCCATGGCAGATTCCTGTCCTGAGATCTCAAGCTTTCTTGTATTCGAGGCGGAGAAGTTAGCACCCGCTTCCGAGGGAGTCAAACGTGATGAACATCTTCAGAGTAGAAAGTTGGTCTTCGGTGGACTAGAGCCCGGTGCTCAGGAACGACACGGAAACCGGCCACATCAGCGCATGGCCAGGTACCATGAGGGCAGCCGGTCTTCGCTTCCCACCCACGTATACTGGCACTGGCAGTTTGCTTGCTCCCGTATGGAGCCGATGGCGTCTCTAACAATGGGCGTAAGCTCCTCCGGGGTGATACTGACCCAATCCTTCTGATCGCTGACGGCTGCCGCATCGGATATCCAGCACAAGCCCGCAAAACAGGTCTCCAATTCCCTGAAGTAAACGACCTCTGGGTATATGGTGGTGCATACAACGTCTGCGCCCCAACGGCGATAGGCCTCAGTCTCCGCCAGCGTTTCGTTGTGGGGGCCTTGAACACAGATGTTGACCCCGTGGTCAATCACCCGGCGCGGGCTGTTGCGGCGCGCGGCTGCCGCCAACGTCCCGCGGACCTCGGGACAAAAAGGGACCTCCATCTTCGCTCGGGGCCAGACCGGTTCGCCAGCGAAGATGGTTGTGGGCGTTCTCTCGCACATCCTAATATAATCGTGGTAAGTCACGAGGTCTCCGGTTCTCAAGTCGGAATTCATCCCCCCAAAGCCATTAAGGGTGATGACCCGACGCACACCCAACTGACGGAAGGCCAGGGCGTGGGATGCATGAGACACTACATCGGAGGCAAGGTTGTCCCCCCAACCAAAACGGCGTATGTACACCACGGCGCGGTTACCCACGGCGCCGGTGAGCACTGGTACATCTCCATATCTTGTGGAGACCGCCTTCCAAGACTGCCTCGTATCTAGATGCGCCGAGAATACCTATCACCCGCGACCTCCTGGTTGATTATTCGCTGTACATGGCTGGACGTTACTACCTGCCGTACCAAGAGTGTTGGCCGTTCACTCGGACTTAGGAGGGCCGTTCGATGCGGCGGACAAATCCGGATGTCAGGATCATCGTGGTTACATCCAAATGAACTATGGGCGAATGAACTACCGGCAGTTGCCGGGGGCTTGGGCCGATTGGCGCGACTGGACGCCAGGTAAATCGAAAATTGAGGGAAGAGATGGCATCTGAGTTCTCAAGGTCGGGTGTCTCGCGGTTCGACAATCGGGACATGGGGGCGCCCCGGATTAGGTGCGAAGTGGGTAAGCCCCTCGCGGAGCAGGGGGACATTGGCCATAACCGATGGCACCCAGACATTCCTCCTCTCATCGAGATCGAGCCAGGGGGAGAAGTAATTCTCGAATCACCCGGTTACGACGACTATCAACTCCACGACAACGATGATACCAGTGATGTGTCAACCATGGATCTGACTCGGGTCCATCCCCTGGTAGGACCGGTGGCGGTCAGGGGCGCGGAGCCAGGTGATTTGGTGGTCGTGGACCTGCTCGAGCTATCCCCCCTCAGTGGAGTGGGGTATTCCTGCGTAATTCCTGCGATTGGAGGCATACTGCGGGACGTCTACCCCGCGGCTTACAAATCGGTCTGGCACATGCGAGGAAACGTATACGCTGAGTCCCGCCATATACCAGGAGTGCGGATCCCCGCTTTGCCCCACCCCGGAGTAATCGGCGTCGCTCCCTCCCATGAAATGCTGAGCCAGTGGAACGACCGGGAAGCGCCGCTGGCCCCACGGGAGCAAGCCTATCCGCCGCATGCGGAAACAGCGTTGTTTCGTGGAGTCGACCCCGCGCAGCATTCGAGGATGGCCTCCGAGGCGGCTAGGACGGTGCCGCCTAGAGAAAATGGCGGCAACGTCGACATCAAGAATCTGTCCAGTGGCTCAAGAATATTCTTGCCGGTGTTCGTGCCCGGCGCTCTGCTTTCGGTGGGCGACTTGCATTTTGCCGAGGGTGATGGCGAGGCCACCTGGAACGCCATAGAGATGGATGGAGTGACTTGGCTTCGGGTGAACCTCATAAAGGGCGGAGCCACCAAATACAACGTCCGCACGCCCATTTTCCAGCCGGGTCCCATTGAGCCCCAATTTGGAAACCGGTACCTTACGTTCACTGGCTTCAATTTCCGGGACACCGATCAGGCTTTCAACGATTGCACCATGGCCGCTCGAGAAGCCATGCTGCAGGCCATAGACTACTTGACCAACTTCGGCTACAGCGGAGAGCAAGCATACACTCTGTTGAGCGTAGCTCCGATAGAGCTACGCATCAGCGGAATCACGGACGTGCCAAACGCCTGCGTGACCCTGTACATGCCGTTGGACATCTTTGACCAAGGAATTTTGCCTCGGGAGTGAGATACACTTGTATTACGCTAGAGCAGGACATTGGACGCAACGGTGAATCGGGTGCGAAATCTGGGCACCCCAAAACTGCGATGGCATTCGCAATAAGTGTGATTGTCGCGCATAGTAGTGATCTGCTGCCCCGATTCTGAGCCACTCTGAGTGCGAGTCTTGTGGGATGATCTAAACCAATGCTAGAGGAGGATCGTCCCATGAGGAGTTCCCAGTATTCACCGGAGGAGGTCGCCTAACCCCCTCACCACCCAGTCGGCGCACATCCCCTGATTCTGTCCCCAACTCTCCCTGCCTAGCCAACTGCCACCATCCAGGTGGTCCACCTTTCCTCCGCCCCAATTGTTGACGTCCAGCAAAAAGTTCCCCGCTAACAGGCCAGCAAAAATGTCACATTCACCCCATGGAGAATGTGACTTTGACTCCCAAGGAACAGTCAAGACTACAGGTTCTCAACAGCCTGATGGCAGATCACATGACGTTGGATCAGGCGGCCACGCTGATGGGTGTCAGCACCAGGGACACGAGGCGTATGCTGGCGGCCTACCGGGAGAAGGGAGCTGCCGCAGTTGCCCACGGCCACCGGGGTCGCGGAGCGCCTAATGCTACCCCCGAGGCCGTTTTTGGCCGATGTGGTTCATCTGGCTGGCAAGAGGTACCCAGGGGCCAACCACACCCATCTCAGCAAGTTGCTGAGCGAGCGCGAGGGCATCGACATCGGCAGGACCACGCTCAGACGCATCCTGATCAGCGCCGGGCTGAAGAGTCCACGGCGAAGGCGTCCTCCCAAGCACCGGGTACGCCGCCAGCGAATGCCCCGGGAGGGGATGCTGCTCCAGGTGGACGGCAGCTTCCACCCGTGGTTGGGGGATCAGGTCCCGCCGTTCACGTTGCTGATCGCAGTGGATGATGCCACCGGCACGGTTGCCAACGCCCTGTTCTACGAGAATGAGGAGGCCTACACCTATTTCCTGCTGATCCGGGCCTGGTGCAGAGCGTTGGCATTCCCATCGCCCTCTACGTCGACCGGCACGGGGTCTTCAGGCACACACCAGGGTCCGGCCTACCCGGAACGTCGACCCAATTCAGCCGGGCCATGGACGAGTTGGGGATACAGATGATATTCGCCCTCCCTCCACAAGCCAAGGGCCGTGTGGAGCGGGCTGCGGGAACCTTCCAGGACCGGCTGGTTACTGAACTCCGGTTGGCGGGCGCCAGCAGCATCGGCGAAGCCAACGGGGTGCTGGAGCGGTTTCTGCCACGATACAACCGGCGCTTCCGGGTTCCCCCGCAATGCTCTGAATCCGCGTACCGGCCTCTGGGCTCTGATCAATCTCTGGGGCAGGTCCTGTGCTTCAAGCACCGCAGGAAGGTGGCCAGGGACAATACGGTGAAGTTCCAGCTGCATACCCTACAGTTGTTGCCAGAGCCGGAACGCCCCAGCTATGCCGGCGCGGTCGTGGAGGTCTTGGAAGGACTGGACGGCTGGCTCAGGGTGCGCCACGAGGGACGCATCATCGACGCATAGGAGGCGCCGCCGAGTTCGGTATTCCTCCGTAACGGCCAGGGCGATTCGGCCACTCCTCTCCTTTCGCCCGCTGGGGCTTACTACTCGGACCAGCGGTGGGCAGCCACCCTCAAGACACTGGACTCAAGGACGGCGGATGAGGGACATCAGGTGGGTCTAATCGGCGGTACGCCTGCCAACTCGACACCCGCAACTATATCCCCGCGCAAACCAACCTTCCTGCAGAAGGAGAGATGGAAGGCAATTCAGAAAGCCAGGCGCAAGGGGATGTCGCTACGGGCGATCGAGAGGGAGTTGGGAATCCACAGAGCCACCATCAAGAAACAGATGGACGCCGACGGTCCTCCAGGGCGGCCTTCCCGGCCGGCTCTCACTGCTTAAACATCTGGTACAGTGCCGGCGCGACAGAGTGACATTTATGCTGAACAACTAGCCGGACATTTATGCTGGCCTTCGACACCCCAATGGCCCACTTTGCCGCCGCCATTGACAAAGCTACGACTGAAGCCGGAAACAAACGCTTTACCCTCGAACTGAACCCCGAGGAAGCAGCAATTGTCAGGGCCATGTACACGATGGCCGTACAGGGACTCACCTACGGAATGATAGCCAAAGAACTCAACGGTCAAGGTTCTCCTGGACCGAAAAATGCGCCGTGGAATCGCAATAAGGTAGCTCACGTCCTCCAAAACGAGGTCTCTACCGGGACACTGGTATTGGGAATCGACCCAGCCGTAATGGTCCGGGTGGAAGATGCTTTCCCTGCCATCATTACCAAGGAGGAGTTCGAAGAACTGAAGAGAATCAGGACACAGCGCAATTCCACCATATGCAAGAACGTGTCTGATAATTCTTAGTAACTGGTCCTCGACCAGCCCATCTCGGAACGGTACGTCCTCTGCCAGGATCACCTGGAAAGGCAGCGGGACATTAACAAAAACCCCCGGGCCAGAAAGGGCCATGTACGAACAGGACGACTAAAAAGCCGTTACATCCCCTCCAGACGGAGGATGAAAGAAGGAGGTAGAACCATGAACCAACCCCAGGGAGAAGCCAAGGTCATTGCCGCGTTCTATGCCTATGCCGCGACCACTCACAATAACGAAGACGCAATCCCCTCCCAAGCTGAACATATGCGCGAGTTCTGTGAGGAGAATGGAATCACACCTAGTGAGGTGTACGCTGACCAGAACGGCAGCCGGGAAGCATTCAACCGGATGATGGCAGACGGCACCAGAGAGAATCCACCGTTCCAGAAGGTACTGGTCTACGACGTGAGCCGGTTCTCCAGATCAATAGCGAAAATGACTGAGTGCGTGGCCAGGTTGAAAGCCAACGGTGTCCAAGTCGTGTCCGTTACTGATGGCCCAATCGAGCCCCCATTTGGAGAATCCCTCAAGGAACTCTCTGACGACCAACAGAGCAGGCAGACGTCCGATCAAACCAATTCCGGCCCCACAGACATAGCCGGCTCGACCAAATAAGCCTCCGGCACAGCCTCCCTCAGTTGTCCGAAGGTCGAGATCCACTAAGAACATCAGCGGCATCACAACACATATATGGAACCGCCCAGTTACTGCAGAAAATCAAGAGGCCTGGCGAATGCCGGGCCTCTTTCATGTCAAGGAACCGGCACTCCCTGAAACCCAAGGCATAACCTCCCACAGGTGGGCCTCAAAGACCCGGCCAATCTCGGACTCGCCAACCCGTAGCCCCAGGTTCTCCTCACCCAAGTCAGCCCCTGAAGGATCCAGTCGCCAGCCCATCTCGGTCACAAACGCAGACTCCGCAGTCATCACTGAGGACACCCGGTCAAGCCACGCGCGCAAGTCCTGCCCCAAGACTCTCGCATCGGCGGCGTGATAAACCGCCTGAATTGCAACCAGACAGGGAACCAACTCAGTCTCAACCTCCCGGCGGAGGGCGACTCCCATCACATTCCGCACCAGGTCACCCAGGTCCATTTCAGCCAAAACAGACTCAATGAACTCGTTGATCAACCTCTCGTGTTGACGGGCAAGAATTTCCGACGTCTCCACGGACCAGCACCCCCTCAAACTCGTCCAGACACTGTAGAACCCGGAAATAAATCATGTCGACCGGCAAATGTCATCAATCCTCGGCACAATGAACCAGAGAAGAGACGAAGAGACGGGGAAAGGATCGTGATGATGACCAAGGACCCCGAAGAGAGAGCCGACACCGCCAGCGGCAAGGGCAGACACGAGGACAACGTAACCCCGAGCGCGCGGGAAGTGGTTTCAAAGGGAGCAACAGCAAACCCAGACCGTGAAAACACCGTGGCCGTAGCCGAGACAGGCGGGGAAACGACGGCGTACAGGACATTCCGGCAAGAACACCTAAACGGAGACCCCCTTGATGCCGCAGACGGATGGATCCGGCGAGTGAAAAGGCACTTGTAAGCGCCGGAGGTAAAGTGAGCCGTGCGAGTGGAGGATTTCCGAGAAACGGCGGCTGAATACTGTACCGCCCGCCGTCATTCAGCTGTCTTCGGCCCGCAGGCTGTGCTGTACAACGGCCACGGATACGCTGATAACGTCGAGCATGTCTGCCCTCGTCGCGCCGGCGACGCCATTCTCCGCGGTGCGCTGAAAGGCGCCCAGCACGGTTACCGAGTTTGCACCGTCCGTCTGGGCGGTAACGCTGATCTGGCGCGTTTCGTGGTCGAAGGAACTGGCTGGCGTCCAGGACGCCAGCCGATTCGAGCACGGCGTAGTGCGTTCCGGCAATGGCGTTTCCAATCTCTTGCTCGGCGAAGCCCAGGTCCGTGCGAAGCTCCACGGACACGCCGGGGAAATTGGTGCTGAATGTGTCGACTATCCCCTGCGCCGCGCTCGGCGTCTGGCCTGCAAAGGCCACCCATGCCTCGGTGTCTCCTGTGATTGCCGCCCCGGCGAAGTCCTGTGGGGATGCGTCGCGGATGTCAGAAACGATCCTTGAGAAATCGTCGTTCCAGCTGTAACGGGCGATGGTTTCTTGGAGGGTTATGCCACATTTCTGTGGCAACGAATTGCAGGTCGTCCAACTCGGCATCGCCGTGGGAGTTGTTTTCTGGTCCAGTTGTGCCCTGTGAAGGGTCCAGTGCACTGATCGCAAGTGCAATCCCTGAGAACACCAGCGCGGTTATGACCGCGACTGCTAGGAAGTGGAGGGGGTAGGTCTTCATTGTGTCAGATTTTCTCCTTTGGCACGTCCACCAGGTTTGCCCGTGATATTCCCTGTGTGATAGTTGTGGTCAATTACGTGAAGACATTCACGCCACCCGACCCCCCAGTTACGTCCGTCGGTCAGAGGACCGGTTGTGCGAACCGCATTTTCAGATTCCAACGGCCCTTTCCGGTGTGGAGGTCCGTGCTCAGGGCTGCTTGGGCACAGGAACCTTCCCACTTGGCAACCAAGACAAGAGTTGACGTTGGACACTCGGCGCGCATGCCCGAAACCCACGGCTTGATTTGTCGTTGTAACATTGGGGCAATGGCCAGAAAAGTGTCGGTCAAATGCGCCATCTCAGGATGCCACTACCAGCGGAGGATGACCCTCGCCGAGCGCGAGGAACTGAGGCGGGTGGGACGGGAGAACAACGCCACGGCGGGCCTCATCTGCCCGACCCACGTCAAAGCTGCCTTCAACTTCGAATTCGACGATATCGACATCGATGTTCCTTTGGAGGAACTCCTTGTCGAGATGGCCAGGGATACTCCCCGTTGGCGCGTGATGCTTACCCCGCTGCCGGGGGCAGCGGGTCAGCCGGACAGCCACTCCACGCCAGGGTCGGGAGACAGGGTTATCTAGTTCATCCACGCCGCCCCGCAGCTTCCGGGAGAATTCTGGCAATTTCAGAGTGCAATGACCGGCCGGTCTAGCCAAATCCGGCGCGAGGGATTCATTTGGCTATAATCCTGGCAGCCTCCGGAACAGGAGCCTTCGATTATGGCCACGCCCCCCGAATCCGTTGAAATCTACTGTTTGAAGTGCAAAGCCAAGACCAGCTCGAGGGATGTTGAGCAGGTGACCCTGAAGAACGGACGTCCGGCCCTGCGAGCTGTCTGCACTGTGTGCGGCACAGGCAAATACCGTATCGGCTCCGCCGGCTGAGCCTGGGCCGCCTGGGGGGACTCCGGATGCACCCTTCTCGTGGGCCGCGCCAAGGAGCGCGACGCCTCCTCCAGGAAATGTCTCGGGTGGCATCGCCGCTCGGGGCTTTCGGCGGCCTAGTGGAGGGCGAGTCGCTCGAAGCCGCCTTCGGGCATTGCCGTCCCGTCTCCTGTCCCCGTCCCCGTCCCCGAAAGCCTTTTACCCAGCATCGAGTTGCGCTCCCCGGGGCGGTCGTTGCGCACCGCCATGGCCAGAGCCCGCCGGCTTCCGATAACCACACCCAGCCTCCTTCCCCTAGTGATCGCAGTGTACAGAAGGTTACGCTGCAGCATCGGGTAGTGCTGCATCAAAAGCGGAACCACCACCGCAGGAAACTCGCTTCCTTGGGCCCGGTGTACCGTCATTGCGAAGGAGGGCTGCAGCTCGTCCAGTTCCGAGAAATCGTAGTCCACGACGGTTTCCTCGAAGTTCACCGCGACCCGGCCGGCGGTGTGGTCCACCCCGGTCACCCAGCCCAGGTCGCCGTTGAACACATCCTTGTCGTAGTTGTTGACCGTCTGGAGCACACGGTCACCCACCCGGAAGGTCCGTCCGAAGCGTGTCACCTCGGTTCCCACCGGGTTGAGGGCCTCCCGGAGCCTGTCGTTGAGTTGATGGACGCCTACGGCCCCCCGGTTCATCGGACACAGCACCTGAACGTCCCTGATGGGGCGCAATCCGAACCGCGCCGGGATACGTTCCGCGCAGATGCGGACGACGGCATTGGCCGCCGCCGCCGGGTCATCGGCTTCCACGAAGTAGAAGTCCCCTTGAGAACCGCTGGAGCCGAGGAAAGGCAGGCGGCCCTGGTTGATCCGGTGGGCCGCCTCGACAATGCCGCTCCGCTCCCCTTGACGGAAGATCTGCTCCAGACGGAGAAAGGGTACAACTCCGGAATCGAGTACGTCGCCAAGGAACTTGCCGGGTCCGACGGAGGGCAGTTGGTCCGCATCTCCCACGAACAGCACCGAGGCGTGGCGGGACACGGCCTGCAGCAGGTGGTGGCACAGCACGATGTCCAGCATCGAGGTCTCGTCGACCACCACGGCATCGGCGTCCAGGGGTCGCTCGGAGTCACGACCGTACCGGCCCTCCCCGGGCTTGAACTCCAGCAAGCGGTGCAGTGTCTGGGCCTCGCGGCCGGCGGCCTCGCCGAGACGCTTGGCGGCTCTCCCGGTGGGAGCCGCCAGGGCCACCCGCTGCCCGAGGGCCTCGAGGACCGATATCACGGCCCGCAGTATGGTCGTTTTGCCGGTCCCAGGGCCGCCCGTCAGGACAAAGACCTTCTCCGACACGGCCTCGTGGACCGCCTGTCTCTGTTCCTCCGTCAACTCCACTCCCATCCGGCGGCTGGCCCAGTCCACGGCGGCCGCAGCGTCGAACTCGCGCCGCTGCCCAGGGCTGGCCACCAGGGCCCTGATGGAATCGGCCACAGCCCGCTCAGCAAGGTAGAGGCCCCGGAGGAAGACAGCCTCTCCATCCAGAACGATCCGTCCCGTCTCCCGCACACTTTCCACTGCTGCCGTCAGTAGCTCCTCGGGAATGTCGAAACGGGTTCGGCACAGTTCGAGCAGCTCGGCATTGGCAACGAAGACGTGGCCCTCGCCGGCCTGCTCCAGCAGCAGGTGCTCCAGGGCGGCCTGGGCCCGGTGGGGCGAATGCTCGTCTATCCCCATCTGACGGGCAATCTTGTCGGCGGTGATGAAACCAATCCCCCGCACGTCCTGAGCCAGCCGGTAGGGGTTCTCCTGAACGACCTTAACCGCGTCCTGTCCGTAGGTCTTGTAGATGCGGGTGGAGTAGGCGGCGCTGACCCCGTGGCCCTGCAGGAACAGCATCACGCCCCGTATCTCCTGCTGCTCCTCCCATGCCCGCTTGATGCTCTCCACCCGGCGGGGCCCAACCCCCGGGGCCTCGGCCAGACGCTCCGGCTGCTCATCGATCACTCGCAGGGTGTCGTCGCCGAAGCAGTCCACCAGCCTTCCGGCGAGCACAGGGCCGATGCCCTTGACCAGGCTTGAGGCCAGGTAGCGGCGCACGGCATTGGCGCTGGCGGGCAACTGGGAGGTGTAGCTGTCGGCCCTGAACTGGTAGCCATGGACGGGATGGTTTATCCACCTGCCTTGCAGTTGCAGCCGCTCTCCCGGCTGAATTCCAGGCATGGTCCCGGCGACGGTAACCAGGTCGCGCCTGCCCGGAACCACCAGGCGGCAGATGGTGAATCCGGACTCCTCCGAGCTGTAGACCAGCCTTTCGACCTCGCCGCGTAGCTGTTCCAGGTCGTTCATCACGGGGTTCATGATACACGCGTGCCAGCCTCTGCTGGACGGCGCTCCCAGCAGCACCGGTTCCGGGGCGGCTGGATCTGGGGGCGTTTACATCCCGCATTACAGGCCTGCGGCAAACAGGGCTGTCTCATCCGTCGCTCCCTTCGCTGTCATCGCCTCGGTCAGAGCCGTGGCCATCTCCGCCGGCCCGCCCAGGGCGGCCATGGTGCACAACATCCTTTCCCGGTCCCCTACGCCCATCCCCAGCCAGCGTGCGGCTTCTGCCCATTCGTCATCGTTCAGGCAGGCCACGGTCATGGTGAACACCGACAAGCTCCCGCTCATGGCCGTCTCGGGGTCTCCCGCCAGGCCCGCGGTCATCACCGCCCAGGGGTCGATGACCCCCAGTCCTGCCATGACGCAGGCGGAGGTTTCTTCACGGAGCGGCACCGGCACGATGATGGCCATGAAGAACTGGTCCACTGTGTCGTCGTCGCGGCACCCGGCGAGTTTGGCCTGTTCCTGCATGGACGCTGGGCAACGCCCGGTGAGGGTTGCGATCATCCTCTCCGGGTCCTCGCCAATGCAGGCGAGTTCGTCCTCTGACAGGCTGGAGATCACAGCCTCTTGGTTCATTGTGGGCAGCGGAGGTATCGGTGGTGCCGTGGCCACTGGTGCCGGGGTATTCGCTTGCGCCGGTGATGCGGCAATTGCGCCGAGTGTCAGCGTCTCCGCGATCTCTGGCGCCGGTGCCGGGTCGGAGCAGGGTCGTGATCAGGAGAAAGGGTTTAGGCATTGGAGGGTGTCCCTCTGTGCTGAGGATCCGCCCTGCATTCCACTGGTTGTGGTCCTTACCTCTGCCCACAACCGTCACAGGCTCAGGACCTCACATGCAATAGCAGGTACCTGAACCTCGTGTTACCTGTTCCTTGGGGATTGGAGTATTCCCGCCAATGCGCCCGGTACCGGCCCCTGATGTCAATCGGAGTTTCCTTGCCCTTCAACGTAGATGCACTGGTGCTAGGTCCCCAACTCAGTTTTCCGGCGATCTCCCGGTCCTGATGCAGTACGAATTGGGCGTCGTTGCCGTCCACCTTGGTAGGTGGGTCCCAGTAAAGGTACTCGTTGGTGAGGAGGATGGCATACCCCTCTCTTGCTTTCCCGCTTTCGACGATTCCCTCCAGCCTGGAAATGTCAAGGCAGAAGCCGTAGCGTCCAAGGTCCTGGGCGGACTGATCTTTCAGGCGGAATTCCTCGTCCCCACGAACGATGACTCCTGTCCTGGTCAGGTACTTGAGCTCGATGGCAGTCCCGGAGTCCGGGAGCCAGATGTCCACGTAGCGTCGGTCGGGCCCCTGTATCAGGTTCCCGACCTCCTGCCTGATTCTCAGGGATGGATCAGTCTGCTGGATTTGCCAAGAAAGGGCATGCTTGAAGTCCGACTCAGAGTAGAAAACGGGTCTGGACTGGGCCAGGGGCTCCATGACGGAGTGCAGGTCGAGTGCCTGTCTTGAAGTCATTCGCAGTATCCATCCTTGTTGGGTTCGCCGCGTTTTCTGGGGCCATGGTGGTGGACGGGGCCGCCGCCTCTGTTCCGTTGAACCCTTCCATTCAGAGGTGGAACCGGTCTGCGAGAGAACGGAGAAATCCGCCCATATACGGGCGGATTCTTGGTATCGGCTTGATATCAACATCTACGTTCGTGCCGCCATAATCCCCGAAATCAATGGTGATTCTGTTTCCTTCCAGCAACTTCATACCAATGAGTGGCGGCGCCCCGTCATTCCTGCGAATGCACTCAATCGAGTGCCTCTTTCCCTTCCAGAAAACTTCCACCTCCCCAGTGTGAACCGGGAGCCGGCCATTGACCGTTTCAATTTCGCACTCGTTTGGCAATTTCAGTCCAAGCCTGGAAACCCAACTGGGGGGCAGGCTCAACTCCCCACTTGATCCGGTGTCGACGTTGACCCGGATAGTGTACCAATCCCCTTCGCTATCTCGAATCTGTAGGCTGGTCCACGGCAGGTTTCGATAGATCCACCCCGCATAATCTTCCGGGTCTTTTCTGAAGGGACCTTGGCGTTTGCGTTTTCCGAATTGCCGGCTCCTCATGCCGCGACAGGACTCCGGGGGGAGTGTATCAACGGTTACCCGTCCTTCCTCCATTACGTCCACCGTAACCCGGCGAAACTTGAGCATTTCCGTACCCACCATGCCGGCAAACGGATGCTCATTCAGAACCAGCAAAGGGACCTCACATGGTGTTCCCTCTAACATCGATTCGACCGTGAAGGGTGGGGAATGGCCCCACTTGGGATCTCTCTCCGATACAAATTCGGGAGTTAGCAATTGTCGTGTGGGCCGGGTCGCTAGGCGATGATGATGTACCAAGTCCAATTCGAGAGCGATGGCTCCGTCGAACCCGGTATCAAGCAATAGTTCGAGTTGCTCCGATCCGTCGTCCTCGTTCCTTATGTTGATCGGAATGACCGGCATGAGGTGCCTGTTCACGGTTCCTACTATCATGTTCATCCTGGAGGAACAACTCCTGCGCCGGGGACGGCCTGGATCGTCAATATAGTAGTCGATGCCCGTCGCGCCGGAACCGGTGTGCGCGCAGGAGCCGGCGGTACTAACCCGCCAGTTTGTCTCTTACCCGGTCTGCCACGTTCTCCAGGTACCCACCCGACCATGACGACCACCTTTTGAACTCCGGCGGGGCCAGGCTCGGGATGAGGATTACCAAGTGACGCTCCGTTTGAACTTCGCTTATCTCGTCGGCAGACTTGGGAACCTTCGGTAGGGGGACATTCAGGATGTTGGAGACCTGTTTTACGGAACCCACGCCCTGAACGATGAGGACTGCAGGGGTGATCTCATCCAGCAGGAACCTGAAGATTTCCTCTCCCTTCCCCGCCCCGCCGTCGTGGGCCGACATTCTCAGGTCCGCGCTCATCGGGGTAGAGTAGCAGATCACGTTTGTTTCCAGGATGTTATGAATGTTGCGCCGGTTCAGTCGGCATACGAGTCTGTCGGTGTTCCTCCTGGTCGGGGACGGCCTGCCATTGGTCGCACTGTCATAGAGACCCCGGCAACTTGTATGATGAATCTGCTCCGCCGACAGGCCTATTGGCGGGGCAAGTTGGGGAGGGCGCGTCGCAGGCAACTGGGTGAGCCGGGCGAAAGCCCGGGTTGCACCGACGAACAGTAGGACACCCTTCCCGCCGCACTGGTCGCTCCGGATGCTCCGTCTCGGCATGTTTCATCTCTCCGTTATCCTTTCACACCGGCAGGCGCGGCGCTGTCCGTAAGGGGAACCGTCTATCGCACACTCAACCGGCTCCATTCCCCTTAGCGTACGATTCTGCCCCTACCGGAGTCGACCTGGGGTTGTCAGGTTGCTCCTATTGGAGATGGCTCGCGCGCGCAGGGAGGTTCCTTTGGTATGCCGCAGTATGGCTATGCAGGATGCGATGGCTCGCGCGCGCAGGGAGGTTCCTCGAAACAAGCCGGGAGGCAAAGTAGCGCTGCGGGTGGCCCCACGCGCGCAGAGACGTTCCCAAGCTCCCAACATAGTTTGGGGCCCGATTAGTCGGTGGCCCCAAGCGCGCTGGGCGTTCCGTATACCGCAACCCTGACTTGTTCCCTGGCCGCGGTGGCCCCACGCGCGCAGAGACGTTCCGTACGACGACGACGGCACATTCGTAACCGTTGCGGTGGCTTCTGGTGCGCTAGGACGTACCGAGGTAATCATGAGTCAAAGTGCACCCCTGATTAGACATTGGTTGCCTGGGTTTAACCGCAATCCCGCGCTGAGTGCGGCGATACCGATCGCCTATTGAAGCACCTTGATGGCGGCAGTGTTCCTTCTGGACTCCGCTATATCCAAAGGCGTGTCCCCATCGTCGTCTCTCGCGTGGACGTCGGCCCCGGCGTCCACCAGCGCCTGGATCACCGCAGGGTTATTGTTCCAACCAGCCGCACGATGCAGCGGCGTGAGGCCAGTGACCCGCTTCGCATGGACATCGGCTCCGGCGTCCACCAGGGCCTGGATCACCGCAGGGTTATCGTTCCAACCAGCTGCATGATGAAGAGGCGTGCTGCCATAGTTGTCCCTCGCATGGATGTCGGCCCCGGCGCCCACCAGCGCTTGGATCACCGCCAGGTTTTCATTTCCAAGAGCCGCAGCATGGAGAGGCGTGTTGCCACGGTTGTCCTTTGCATCGACATCAGCCCCAGCGTCCATCAGCGCCTGGATCACCGCCAGGTTCTCATTCAAAAGAGACGAACGATGCAGAGGCGTGCCGCCATCGTCGTCCCTCGCATCGACGTCGGCCCCAGCGTCCAGCAACGCCTGGGGCACCGCGAGGATCTCATTCCCACTGGCTGCATGCAGCGGCGTGGAGCCATGGCTGTTCTTCGCATCGACGTCGGCCCCGGCCTCCATCAGCGCCTGAATCATTGCCAGGTTCTCATTCCCACTAGCCGCAAGATGCAGAGGCGTGTCGCCATCGTCGTCCCTCGCATTAACGTTGGCCCCGGCGTCCATCAGCGCCTGAATCATTGCCAGGTTCTCATTCCCACTAGCCGCAAGATGCAAAGGCGTGTCGCCATCGGCGTCCCTCGCATTAACGTTGGCCCCGGCGTCCATCAGCGCCTGAATCATTGCCAGGTTCTCATTCCCACTGGCTGCAAGATGCAGAGGCGTGTCGCCATCGGCGTTCTTCGCATCGACGTCGGCCTCGGCGTCCACCAGCGCCTGGATCACCGCCAGGTTCTAATTCCCACTGGCTGCAAGATGCAGAGGCGTCTCGCCATCGGCGTCCCTCGCATGGACGTCGGCGCCGGCGTACAGCAGCACCCGGATCACCGCTAGGTTCTCATTCCCACTGGCCGCAATATGCAGAGGCGTGTCGCCATAGCCGTTCTTCCCGTCGACGTCGGCCCCGGCCTCCACCAGCGCCCGGGTCATCGCGAGGTTCTCATTCCCCCTGGCCGCGAGATGCAGAGGCGTGTCGCCATAGTCGTTCTTCCCATTGACGTCGGCCCCGGCGTCCACCAGCGCCCGGATCACCGCGGGGTCTTCAATCCAACGAACCGCAAAATGCAGAGGCCACTGAGTCGCTTCCCGTGTTGGCGCAAGCGGGGTAGCCCACTTTACTCCCTTGGGGAGAACCCTATAGTCCAGGCTAATCGACTTGCCCTTGGATTGAGAGTAGCTATTGTCGAACACCAGAGTGTAGATACCTGGAGGCCCGACCGTGGTCGAGCTATTGTATGAGGCAGTCTTTGCCGACCACAACACATCTCCTGACGGGCCGGTGATTTCCAGTCTAATGTCCAGAGAACCAGTAAAGTCCTTCACAAGATCGGTCATAACCCCTATAGGACCGTCACCGCCGCCACTAAGGCCACAGCAAAGATTGTAGTGATACTCCAGGTTCTCCTCCGTGTTCATTTCGAATTCGATTCGGTGAACACCGCGTGGCACAACCCGGAACTCCAGCCTCGTCCAGGGGACATGGAGAGCTGCTGTAGCCGTCAGAGCGGCCTCGCGGGCCGGAGTCTGCCTACGCGTAACCTCCACTGTGGTGACATGCACGGTGGGCTGTGTGCTGTTGGTGCAGGAGGTTATGGCGGCAGCGACGAGCAATATCCCAAGCAGAATGCTGGCCCGGAGCAGGAGGGGAGTGTCGAACCTCATTGCGGTCTTCTCCGGTTGTGATGGCTATGCCGTCAGCGCTGTATGGCAACGTTCTTGAGGTACGAATCTCCAGTTGCGGTCAGGAGCGCCCACGGGCTCAGTGCCGAACCTGTCGGTGGGGAAAATGGGTCCCGGATAGGTGGTTGGGATTCCCAGGAGCGGCAACCAGGTCTTCAATGTGAATTGTTACGTCAATCGTGTCACTTTCGCCGCTCTCGTCGTCGGTGCCGACGGTCACTGTGTATCGGTTCTTGGTTTCATAGTCGTAGACTACCCCGTCCCTGGTGCGAACCTGTCCGGTTGTAGCTACGATGGTGAAGCTTGCGGCATCCGGCCCGCTCAAGGTGTAAGTGAGTGTGCCGTCGCCTTCCCCCGAAACGGGAGCACCAACATTGTTCCCTGCCGGTGTGTTTTCTGGGATCGAACGAGTAGCTGACTCACCTTCCGTGAATTCCAGCCCCTGGCTGGCCATCGGCATACTCGTCGCTTCTGTCTAGCTGGTTGCCGGCGCCTTGACCGGGTTCCCAGCGTCTATTTCCGAGCACCCCCCGCTGTTGCAGGCCACAACCCAGTAGTAGTTGTTGCCGCTGCTGGGGTCGGTATGGACGTAGGTAGTCCCAACTACGTTCCTTGCCAATTCCTCGCAGAAGCCGGCGCTGCCGTCGCTGTTCAACCTGCACCCGGAATCGAAGAAGTCGTCGTGGTAGATGTTGTAGTGGTCAGCGTCGGCCACAGGGTCCCAACTGACCCGTATCGTTGAACCTTCCACGGCATACCGCGCGTTGGCAGGGGCGGAGGGAATGGTCCCGGCAGGTGGAGTCCATGGTGTCGGCGTATAAGTCGGTGTGGGTTCCGGTGTGGGCATGTCCGAAGGCGTCCGTGCCTGAGTCGGCGTAGGCACCGGAGTAGGCGTCTCAGATGACGTCGGGGTCTGAGTCGGCGCACGTATGGCCCTTGGCGTAGGCGTAGAGTAGACAGCCCCCGGCTGGGTACTCGGCTCAGCGCCCGAGGGAGTCGGACCGATTAGCTGGGCCGGGTACTTTTTGTCGATGTGAGAGCATCCATCATTGTTGCAGCCAACTACCCAGTAATAGTTTTCGGATGGGCTCGGGTTGGCGTGAACGTATGTCGTCCCCGTGACGCCCGTAGCCAGCTCTTCGCAGAAGCTCAGGCGTCCGTCACTATCCAAATCACAGGAAGAGTCGAAATCAGCGTCGTAGTAGACCTTGTAATGGTCCGCCCCATCCACCGCGTCCCAACTCACGCGTATAGTCGAACCCTCCCAGGCATACTGGGGACTTGCCCCGCCTGGCCGAAGTACCCTCCCGGTTAGCTGATTACCATCAAGAACCAGGGTGGGTATATTGCCCAGTTCAGCTGGTATCTCCCCGCTCAGCTGGTTATCAGGGAGGGACAACCAAATCATATCCGGTAGATCGCCTATTGCGGCCGGTATCTCCCCGCTCAACTGGTTCCTGCCGAGGTACAGTCGCTGCAGGCTGAGAAGACCGCCCAGTTCAGCCGGTATCGCACCGCTCAACTGGTTATTGGCGAGGTCCAGCCGTCGCAGGTTGGGAAGACCGCCCAGCTCAGCCGGTATCGCCCCGCTCAGATGGTTATCGGAGAGGTCCAGTAGTCCTAGGCTGAGAAGACTGCCCAGTTCAGCCGGTAGCTCTCCCTTCAAGCGATTACTATTGAGCCACAACTGAGTAACGCACTCGCCCTCTATACGGCCATTTACAGTAATCCTGTTTGCGCTGACACCGGCCCAATCGTCGAGAGGAGCGTCGGTCAGCCAGTTCGTATTGTCCTTCCAGTTCGGGCCGTCAGTGGCGTTGTATAACGTGACCAGCGCCGGCACATAGCTGCTTCGTAGTTCGCACTTGGGCATGGATGCCGGACCCGTGGAAGTGCGCCCGGAATCGGCTGGCGCGGTAGAATCGGGCTGAGGCGTTACGGAAAATCCTTCGCCGGTCGGCTCGGAAGCATCGTCGCCCAGGCAGCCGCCTGCAGCTAGCCGCTCGCGGGCGTCTTCAGGAATGTCTTTCAATGCCTCCCCAACTTCCTCGAATAAGGACACAACCTCACCGTCGAAGAAGATATCAATAGGGTTGAAGATTTCGTCCTGGAGTTCGGCATCAATCAGCGCCTTCATGGCTTCAATTGTATCCAGGTGCTTGTTGTGCCAATCGGCGACTTCAGCCGGAGGGGTGGTCGAGCTCATCCTCTCGGCCACTCCAGCATAAAACGTCGAGACTTCCCCGTAGGTTTTATCTTCGTCGCCCGGAGGTTCTTATAGGGACGCCTGGGAACACCACGATATGTAGTCGTCCCACGCTCCGTCTTCGTTGCGGGGCGCAGTTTCCTGGCTGCCACTGCAGGCAGTCAGAGATGCAAGAAGCAGGAGCCCTAGTAGTAGGCTGACCCAGCGCAAGTTCATAGTCACCCTCCATCGATGCTGTGGTACCTCGGGAGCGGCACAGAAGGCTCGGTTGGTGACGTGACTGGCCCTTGGCAGAGCACGGCGACCAGCGCAGCGACGGCCCCTGTCGTCGCGGCTGCACGGACCGGTCTGTCGAACGTCATATGAATACCACCCTCGCGCGGTCAGGAATAGCAAGCCTGTAACCTCTTCCGCTGTCCGCAGGTGGAGTTGCAGCCTGTGATTCCGCTTATCCTGTCCAACCCATGGGTCCACCTCACAGGACGACTCTAACCTATTGGTGTGCGTATATCACTATAAGATAGGTTCGTGTGCAATCTTGCTGTCACCGCATTTCGGCAGTAGATTAATTGCGACACTCCGCGCTCCGTTCCGGGTACGTAGGAACAAGTTGCCGGATGCCAGTGGGATTCATGCTCAATTATCGTGCCATACGGTGGGCGTTTCGGATGGTCTCCGACCGCAACCCGGCCGCAGGGATACCCGGTAGAATCCCACGTTAGGTGTGAAACGCATTAGAGCAGGTAGGTTATCGCAGTTCTTTCGAGGGACTGAGCGCACCAGCCCGGAGGAGCTTCTGCACGCCGCCAGGGTGTTGCTGTGGGTCCGGTGGCTGGGGCTTGCCGCTGCTCTTATCGAAATTCACTACCGCGTCGACCATGGGTCCCTGAGCCACATACTAAACACGTTTTACCTCCTGGGATTCCTGGCGATCAACGGATATGTTCAGTGGCTCATACACCGCAGGGGGACGGTCAAGCCGTCCTGGCTACTGTCGCTAAGCGCCCTGGACCTGGTGGTGATCTCCTTCAGCACCTCCATTTCCGGCGGTTTCAACAGCCCCTACTTCGTGGTGTACTACTTTGCGGTAGCGGTGTTCGCCTACGTGTTCACCTCTCCCAGGTACGTCCTGGCCTGGACCACGCTGGTGGCGGCCGTCTACTCGGCAATAAGCTTTACTGTGGAGCCGGCGCTAGACTTGGCCGCCAAGGATGAGCAGCACCTCTTCTACCGGGTGTTGATCCTGTATGCCGTGGCGGCGGTGGTCAGCATCATCTCCGGGCTGGAACGGGAGAGCCGGAGAAAGGGACTGGAGCGGGAGCGGGAGTTGCAGCGCCAGCGCATCGAGCTTTCGCAGAACATCCACGACACCACGGCACAGTGGGCCTACATGATCGGCCTGGGCGTCGAGGGGGCCATGGAGTTGGTGGAGGAGTCCAACGAGGAACTGAAGGCCAAGCTTCGGCTGGTGGCGGAACTGTCCCGGTCGGCCATGTGGGAGCTGAGGCACCCCATCGACGGAGGGCAGATATTCCGCGGGGAGGAGTTGGGCGAAGTACTGGAGGCCCACACCTCGACATTCACCGTCATCACCTCGGTCCCAGTGGAAATGGTGCAGCGGGGACGGGAGCCGCCGCTGTCCACCATTGAGAGGAGCCTGCTCTTTTCCATCGCTCACAATGCCCTAACCAACGTGATCCGCCACGCCGGGGCCAGCAGAGTGGCCGTCGAACTTGACTGCGACGATGATGAGCTGCGGCTGTCGGTGTCCGACGACGGCGCGGGGCTGCCGGAGGACTACGAGGCCATGGGCCACGGTTTCCGGAACATGCGGGCCGATGCCGAGCGAATGGGCGGGGTTCTCGAGGTTCAATCGAACGGGGACGGCAGCGGGACCACCGTGACTTGCGTGGTACCCTGTCGGAATCTCAGAGGAGGGGAGTAGATGACTACCGAGACCAGGACCAGCGTCATGCTGGTGGACGACCACCAGGTCATGCGGGACCTGCTGAAGGACGCCCTGGAGAACACCGGGGAGTTCGAGGTGGTGGCTCAGGCGGCCGACGGTCAGGAAGCGCTGAGGGTGGTGCAGGAAGCTACTCCCGACGTGGTCGTCATGGACGTGATCATGCCGGTGATGGACGGAATAGACGCCTGCCGGGAGATCACGGGACTGCTGCCCGAAACCAGGGTCCTGATACTGACCGCCTCCAACGAGAAGGACGCCATTGTCAGGTGCATCGCCGCCGGAGCCACCGGGTACCTTCAGAAGTACTCCGGCAAGGAACAGCTGCTTACGACGCTGCGAGAGGTGGCCCGAGGAGAGTTCCGCATCCCCGGTGACGCAGCCCGGCGGCTGGCCCGGGCGGTGCGCAGCCCGTCGGACGGCGACGGGTCCGAGCTACTGGGGACCCTCACGGACCGAGAGCGGGAGATACTGAAACTGTTCGCTCAGGGCTTGAGCTACCAGGAAATCGGCGAGATCAGGAACAACAGCGCCCTGACGGTGCGCAATGCCGTGTCGGGGGTTCAGAGGAAGCTGGGGTTCAAGACCCGGCAGCAGATGGTGATCTGGGCCGTGCGCACCGGCCTGGTGGACGGCGGCTCGGAATAGTCTTCCCCATCAGGATGAATCCGGTACCGGGCGAAAGGGTGAAGTCCAAGATGCCGGCGGGCGTCCGTCGTATTGTCGCTGCGACGGCTTGCCGCTACTCAGTCTAGGTGAGTCGCGGACCTCCGCAAATGTAATGCCCCTGCTCATACGGCAGGCGCATTACCGATTCCATCCCTTATCGGATAGTCGCTCTTTGTTGTTACGGTGGGTTCGCCTCCCGACAGGCGAGGCGATGACTACACCGCTGCTTTGAACCTGACCTGGAAAGTTCTTGATTTTATCCAGTTTGGTGGGCCTATTTTGACGGTAGGCCGAACTGTCTTCGAGATGTGGCTAGGGGCTCTGTGATCCCCTCTCTATCCAGCCTTTTCTAAATTTATCAGGACTGACAACCACCATTCCTCGATCGCAAGAACAAATAATTTTCCCTTATTCGATCGGGATTATCAACTTTAGTTGTGTCGCACTCTGTGGAGAACAAAAGCAGCGAAGGCAATTCTGTCCTTTCGGCTAACTGCCTCGAATTGGGAAATGGCCGTCCTGGTTTCTTGAATGAGTTGAATAACCGTGGAACGCGAAAACCTCTCCAGAGGGTCGTAGTCTGCTGCGTGACGCAGTCGTTGCATCTTAACGAACTGACTGGTGAAGTCCTGGAGTCCTTGGGGAAACCTCTTTAGAATTCTTTTGTATGGATTTTGACTATGCCGTTTCTTAACCTCTCCATGATCAAGTGAGCGGTATAATTGTCGCCATGCCTCGTTGCTTCTGCTCTTGCTGGTTGATCCAACCAGCAGGTCAGCACTGTGTTTGGCAAGGGTGTGGAACATCGCATAGTACGCGGTGCTGATCGCCCTTCCAAGTTCCGCTTGCTTGGGTCTTCCTTGCCGGTTGCCCCTTGTACCGGATGCTAGGCGTTCTGCGATGTCCAAGAGGTCCTTGGAATTCATGGCAATATTTTTTCCAAGGACCTCCACTCGGATTTCTTGACAAATAGCTGGATCGGATATCCTGGATAACCGAGTCTCTCAGATTCACTCCATAGTGCGTCAGAAAGTCTGATGGTCCAGATTGGGTCTAACTTTGTCTGATCTCCTTCGAAAACGATGTACGTCTGCAGGTAATCCTCTCCATCCAGGTCAACACGAGGTTCCACTCGGATCGGCCCGAAAACGAAATCGTTCTCGAAACGTTCTTCCAACAGTCCTATGATCTTTTCACCCATGGCTGTGTTGATTTCGTTATCTACCATACAAGCACCCTCGGTCATTCTGGATGGAAGCTTTCGTCGATGATTGGGCTATAGACCTGCAATGATTCTAACACATTGGTTTGTAGTGCTCTTTTTGGTTTCATGTGGCCATTGCTCACTACCACGAACATCCATCCCTTGCTCCAGCAGAGAGTTCTTCCTGGGTTGTGTCCTATGTCTTGACCCCCGAGACGGGGCGTCTACCTAGAGCTGGTTGGACTCGTGCAAACTCGATCTATCCCAGGCGACTGCTCCACCTCCTGTGCTAGTCCGACCAGCACCGGGACCGACTCTGATGTCCAAGAAGTCTCTGGTGATGGTCGCTGGTAACTCAGGGAATTGTGGGGACTGATGCGGTTACAGTTTTACCTATTATACTCGGCCAGCAACCAGACATCCAGGGGCATTTAGAACAGTTGACCTGATTCCCGAGAGTCGGTCCGGGACTAATGTAGGTATTGGGGGGCCATTGATCTTGGCCGTGAATGGCATAACTTAGGGTCTCAGCACTAGGTTTGCTCTCCTATCACCAAACATTCGCATTTCAAGGAAGTCTTCAAACCGATGTTCCCTAAACCGGCTTGTAACTTGCCAAGCCCAGGCTATGGTCATACCGTTTTCTTTCGAGAACTGATCGATGACCGCTTTCGGAGCAGTCAAAACCCATCCGGTGGCCGGCTTCAGGTCGGCTACAGCGAGAGCGGACATCCCTCGGGTCCAATCACTCCATGTAGCGACGAGACCTTCCTCAGTTTCGTAGTTGAGCGATTCCGAAGTGCATGTCGCCTTGATGCCACTGTCAACTATTAGTGGAAAGGGACATTGAATACCCCGTACTCCCCGCCATCCTTGCCAAATGAACGTTGATATTGGATTCACGGGCACGGAACCGGGAATAACAATCCAGTCTTCGAATCGGCGAGCGCCCGGAGATGATGTTACCAATCCTTCGAATCTAATCGGTGACACCTGGTTAACGTCTGACGCATCGAGCGCACACAACGCATCGACCAATTCCTGACTTGTAGGCCTGTTCGGCCCTTCGGTCCGCTGAAAAAAAGAGCGCACCTCCAAATCGTAGTGTCTGAGGTTGGTGTGAGACACACATCCGCTTGCAGCCAACACCACGTCCGTTCCCGTACCCCAGGCATCAGCAGCATCCTCGATTTGCTTGAGAATGACCCCAGTCTCTGGTTCGACTTCTCCCTGATTCTGGCTGAATGATCCCAGGTCAATCCACCAGCTAGGCGGGGTTGCTGGTTGCACCTTCCATAATCCTAGGTCTATTGGAGAAATGGCGGCGGCAGCAACCGAGACCAGATAATCAGGAGCCAAGCCTTGCGATGACGCCCACGAAAGCGTCCGCAAATATGCGGACAGGCACACTTCGTGGGACAGGGTTCGCCACCCAGGATGGTAGCCGTTGTCCTGAGTTCCCGCCTCTCGAAAGGCCTGCCAAGGGGACTCACCGTTAGCCTCTTGCAGGATGAACTTCTCGTAGTCGTATTGCCTTACCCAAGTGGGTTGGTCACCCTCTGCCAAGTTCAATAAGCGCTTAATGAGAAGCCTCTCAAGAGGTGATGCTGGGCTCTCAGAGAGATTCGCAGGTGCCTGCCATCCTCTGGGAGGTGCTCCAGAATGGCGACCATGCCCTCGGATACCTCTATCGGAAAAACCAAGGTGGCTAATGTAAATGTCAGATAACGGGGACGCGGCTTTGCAGGCGGAAACAATCGAGTCTATCGCGTCCTGCTCCAGAGAGTTCCTTTCGGATGCATACAAGAAGGGAAGTACACCAACCGCAGCAAGGCTCTCCAGTTTTTGACCGGCAATCCAAGAGATAAGAGCGCTGGCGGCGGTCTGGTCCCCATCAGAAATTAGCTTACCCAATTGCGAGGCAGTGCGCTCCCTGGCTAAGGCAGCCGGCCATCGCAGCCTGTCAACCAGTAAGTCAATCACAGGCCCTTACTCTCGACGTTGACCCAATTGGGCAGCGGAAGTCTTTGGCCAGAGACTAATTTGCCGAGAACATCGAGCAATTCGAATGCTACAGCGCGAGCCTCTTCTGTACGACCAAATAGAATCAGATAATTCACCAGGCGTTCCAAAGTATTGGCACAGTGCGGGGAGAGCCATTCAGGGGGCCGAATTGAATCTGTAAGAAAACGGTGCCAACAGTCCGGGAAATCCTGTTGCACCGTGTGCCACCGTTCCTCTGCCTCTTCAATGTTCGTCCAATACTCTAGCCACCCATGGTTGGTCTGTTGCGCTCGAACCAGCCATTCGTAGCTCCGTGTTCGACCAGCAATCCTCTTCACAGTTTTTACGGCCAGATTGGACACCTGAAGTCTCCCTTCCTCTTCGAAATAGGATTCGGCAACCTCCAATGCCTCCCTAGCCTGGTCTGATTCAGACCACTGGTCCAGCCATGACCAAAGTTTTTCGGAACGCCGAGATTGGCTGAGAAACGAGTCATCCTTGAAGAGTTCCCTCAAGCGATCCGGAGGGATCTCCAGGTACTTTTCCAACTCAAGGTCAAACTCGGACGAATCAACATATGGGTTAGTGCCTGATCCTTTCTCTATTGGGTCTGCAGAAAACCTGGGATTGAGTTCGAGAATTTCTTTGGCGAGTAAATCTCCCGCCGCCGCCCGTTCATCAAGTATCCGCAAGGACGGAGGGTCTATGAGAGTGCTGGCCAGAGCATAGGAGATGGGGTTGGAGAGGTCCGCCGTCTTTACCAAATGGCGTAAAATGTCTTCCACATCACTATATTGTTCCGAGTCCATGAGTGAGGTGACGTATCCAATCCCCAAACCAAGGTCCAAGTTCATGAGCAGCATCCCGAGACGGGCGATCAAGTGAGAAGTTTCGTCGCCATCTGTGAATTCACAGACTGCGGCTATCGGTGGCGCCAGCGCCAACCAGATAGGTTTCCGGTCTTCAACATAAGGTCCAATGGTCTCCATGATGTTCAGTGTTGTGTTAAGGAGTAGGTCTTTGTGGTAACCATAGGCAACCAGGTTTTGGGAGGCGTGTTGCAGGAACTCACCCGCCATTAATGTATCCCCGTACCGAGCACATACTAACGCGAGTTGCGAATAAATATTAGATCGCTCCCCAAATGGCTCGATCGTTCCTTCTAGTTGTTCGACAACGGAAGAACAGAGATCGTCTATGACCCCGCTTTCGATATCGACCGTTCGACCGGCGACCCACTCGAGAACTTGCCTAGAGTCCAATAGACCGTGGGATGCGATTATTTCTAGCTCGTCTTGGCGTAATTTCCCGCTCCCGCCGAGTCCACGCCTCAATATCAGAAGATCTTTCGTAATGTCTTGGATTGCCCGCTGGAACCCGGCTGCGCTTCTGCGGTCCTCCCCGCCGTTGCTCCATGCGGGTAACACAATTGATGACGTTGATTTGTAAACCCCAGAAACCAAAACGACTCCCTCGTCCTTCCACGCTGAAGCGACATCTGCGGCAGCCACGGCAAGGTCTTCCAAGGCGTAGGCTAGCCATTGTGTGAGGGAACTTGGGGGAGTCCATGAATTCACCGCCCCCTCTGACTGAAACTCTTGAACAACCAGGGATAGAAAGACGTCATAAACGTAGCGACTGACAACTCCTTCATACTCTTCGTAAGGATAATTCGTCCAAGAGTCGGGAGGTTCAGGTTCGTCTGGAAGGAGCTCTCCTGATCCCTTTTGTCGGAAAACTCGATAGAGATGCTGGTAAAGAGGCGTAAGCAAACGCAAGGTACTGATCGGAATTTCCAGCCCTTCGTCGATAGCCGACACAAAAATATGGCGAGAAAAACACCTTCGAACAGTTACAGTTGTTGCCTCCACTAAGGCCAAATTCGCCGGGTGAACTTCTTTGCAGCGGCGCAACCCTGATAGCCAACTTTCGGCCAAGGATGCTTGGAACTCTTCTGAGTCAAAATTGGCTAAGAAAGCTGTGAGACTTTCTGGCCTCACGAGAGCCATTCCCGCTAATTCCGCAACTATTTCGTACCTTCGTCTCCAGTCAAATGACGCACTGCTAACATCCGTCTCTCGGGCCAGGCGTCGATTCATTTCATCGAAACAACTTTCAACACCCTCACGATTATCTTGGCCGTCAAGGTACAAGGCTAACTCGAACACCTGGGTGTCGTTGAGTTCCCTGATCCCAGCCATTGAACGGGCTTCAAGGTACTCATCCGTGCGCTGAATTAGTTGGGCAGCGAACATCCAACGGAGAGGGTCTTCCTGATACGAAGCGCCATCCACCGCGTCAGCGATCACCCCTCGGTCGACATACTTCGAAAAGTACCCGTGGTCAAGCGCTTCGAATGCAGCTGTTCGCAGTATTCTGGCGACATCGGCGAGAGGGTGGCCGGATGCAACGGCTTCAAGCACCCATTGGTGGTCGGAACCTGACAACAATGGGCCCTCATTCCCCAATTCGAGTTGCAATAACCATAGGTACGACCTCTTCCAGAATTGGGGAGCATGATTTTCAAGCCAATGGACAACAGCCTGGCAAAGATCATACCTTCGGTCCGAAAGTTCCGGCTGATTGCCTACGAACACCAAGAGGCTGCTATGAAAGGGGTGCCATCCCAGTCTGTCATTCTTAAGCAAGTGCTGAACCGCGCTGAACCCTGCCAGGAAACTAGTCCGCTCATAGCCTACAGATCGAAGACACTGCATCAAACCAGGTTCTGGCCAAGGGAACTTAGCCACCGAGAAAAACAGCATGATGTCCCTGGCCTCGGGAGAGAGCCCGAGCCAAAGCTTTCGGTAGTAATCTTCTACTGATTGAGAAGGAAACTCAGGGATTGCTTCCACCGTCTCCCTCGTGAGGTGCTTACCTTCATCGGAAATTCGCTGCAAAGTGTAGCGGATAAGAAGGGGATGCCCCCCTGTTCTGTTTAACAGCGATGAAGCTACCTCGGAACGAAACCATTCTGCTGTTGATTCGTTCATACTAGGCGACATCAGGTCAGAGTAATTGAGGAGCCATCCATAGATGGATTTCTTGTCGAGGAGAGGCAACCTGACCCAATCGTTCCTCGGGGCCTGTTCAAGTAAATACTGAGGCAGTTGGCTATCTTCCACAGGCTGAGTGCCAACAACCAAAGTAACTCCTGGAGGCACAGGAAGTAGGCGGCCGAAGAGCTTTCTGAGCTCTTCGCGAGATTGATTTGTCCTCCAAACGTGGTCCAGCCCATCAACAACGACAACTAGTCGTCTACCTTCTTCATTGAGTTGTACTCCGACCTCTCTCAACCATAAACCTAGCGAAGCTGGGTCGGGGTTCCGTATATCAATTTCACTGAGATACGAAGGGACCTCGATCCTGATTTCGGCCATAAGCGACTCAGCTATAAGGTTTGAGTCGAGGCGTTCCAAGCTACGTTCGTCGTTAGCGCCCAGTGAGTAATGGTGCCTGACCACAGGGCGTCCAGAATTACGTAAATCCTGGACCAGAAAGCTCAAGTATGTGCTCTTGCCGACTCCTGGCTCCGCTACGAGGACTACGGGTTGCCCTGCTGCATTTTCGATACTTCTGAGGAATTCATCGTGGAATTCTGGAAGGGGGAGCGTGTAATCATCGGGAACTTCGAGGTCTTGCCTTAGTGCCGTAAGCTGACGCCATCCACAAGCAAGCCGGATGTCATCGACTTTAATCTGACCATTAGCCGGTAAGTTCTGCCCCCGTATCCAAGACCTGATGGTGTCCTTAAGCGACAGCCAACCAGTTAGAGAAACATCGAGCTCTTGAAAGTCAAGCTGAAGCCTCTCATCAAGATCATCCAAGTCCTCCTGGTCCACCTGGAAGCGAAATCGTGCCAGGAAATCGTTGGTTTCCTCTCCCAACTGGCATCGAATATCTTCCAGAACATCTGAGGGCAACTTGGCAAAGTCAAATGTGCCACTATCAGACAGCGCCAAATCGTCGCCGGCGATTCGGTTTGATACGACTCGGGGCTCGACTCGATCGTATAACTCCTCTAGCGCGGTGACGGACCCATGCCAATCCTGGATGAGGGACTTCTTTCCCGTTGACTGCTCAAGAAGTTTTTCCCACGTCCACGGGTCTCCGGGTCGAAAAGCATCCGTGGAATACTTGACCTGCGTGGCCTCGACTGTACCATCTCTCCGAAGAACTAGAACGTCGTCTAGCTTTCCGGCTTCTTTGGCCTCCAACTTAACCCAGACGTATCGAGAAGGATGTTTCAAGACGCGTAGAAAGGCCTCAGCGGCTACCAAGTCTTGATAGTCGTCTCCAGATCGCCTGGCACCTGATGCTGTTCGATACCCTACCATCATTAATGCCGAAGGACTCCGTTTAATTTCTTGTATTATCGCTTAAGACAGTTGGTCGACGGACCTTTCTGTACTTCGAGTTCTGAGTTGGCCAAAGTCATAGGCCATCCCTCCTGGCCGATATTCCCTGGTTTAGGAATTGTTGAACGTGATGGACGTTGATGCCCTTTTCTCGGATTGTCTCGGATGCGTTCTGCCTAGTGGTCAGAGTTATTCTGTGCTGTTATGACCTGCACCTGCACCCCGAATCCTGGTCCCGTCGCAATGCGAATTTCGGGGGATGTGAAACTGCTCGTGCTTTCGCGAAAATCCATTTTAGAATCGCATGAAAAAGTCTGAGGTGTAGATTTTTCTGTTCCCAATTTCATTGGCCGTTGAGGGACCCCATGCCAGTTGCCTATTTTCGCCATATATGAGCGATTGGTCGAGACGGTCATAGACCTCTGAAGTAATCTGGATAACAGGACCCGACCTTGCCGAGAGCTTGGCGGCATGGTTCGCCGCTCGTCCTACCCACACCAGGTCGTTGGCTCCGCGTATCCCGGTTCTCGCCACGAAAAGCTCACTCGCGTCGATGCCCACCGATTGCCTTAACCCATAATTGGCATCAGGATAGAGTTCAACAACCGCTGGATTGATGATTTCCTTGACAGCGAAGTTTATCTTGAGAGCGCTTCTGACCGCCTTGCCATTTCTATTCTTTCCAGTGTAGACCGCCATAACCCGGTCTCCATCGTAAGCTGTGATGGCCCCTCCCTCTGACTCAATTATCCTGGCAGCGCACACCAAGTAGGTCTTGTAGATTTCCGCAGCGAACTGAGGCTTCTTGGTGTCTACCAACGCCGTCGAGCCGTTGAGGTCGGCATACAAAACAGCGCCGTGCACTTTAACGGCGTCGTTTCGGAGTTCCAAGTCAACTGACTCCGGGACTACCCCTCTGGAGACTGTGGTCCATTGCTCCTGAAAGATTTTCCTTACTTCCGCTCTCAGGTTGTCTCCGAGTGCCATTTCATGCAGCTCCTTCGGTCTTTTCAGCGAGGGCCAGACGACAGTATCGCTGCTCGCAATTCCTCGCAAGCGGACGCCACCCTCACCGGGTTCGGCACATCCGGGCCTGTCTGGTAGGTTAAGGGAGTGAAACCCGAAAGGTCCGTTGGAATCTTGATGTCCGAACCGCGCGGGTGCAGCAGGAACGTGCGGGAATGTCCCAATGCTCCCATGCACAGGCCCAGCTCAAACACCAGGTTGTCCCTGGGCGCTTGCGCTTCGGATTCCCGGCTGATTACCGTGTCGTCTGGGGACAGGGCAAGCGCCGCGAAGTCAACCTTGGCCAACTCCCGCTCCAGGGACTCGACCGGAAACTGGGACGCCTTGAAGGTGTCATCGGTCCAGACCCTGACTACAAACGGCTCGTGTTCGAGCACGGATTGGATGGCCCGGCCTAAGGACAGCGATTCGGTTGAACACCCCACGAACATAACCGGACGCGGGTTGGCGGGTGGCACGAACCTGTTGCGCTGCCGAAGGCGCTCCGCCAGCACGCGGGCGACGTTCCGCCACATCCGGGGATTGGCGTCGGCCAGCGTTGTGAAGGCAGCGGCCGCAATACGGGCAACCACAACCTCTCCGTCCGCCACCGCGGCCGCCGAGCGGGGCCGCCCCGGGTCCAGGACCGCCATCTCGCCGACGTGCTGGCCTGCCGTCCTGGCGGCGATCTCCCTGCCTGAGACGCGGATGGAAACCACACCCGCCAGGATGAAGTACAGATCGTTGTCGGGCGCAGATTCCTCTATGATGCTGGAACCCTGCCTGAATGATTCCACCGCAACGCACTCGGAGATTGCCATTGCTATCACAGCATCCCCGTTTATGATTGGCTGAATATTCAATGCTTCAACCAAGTGAGTGCGTCCGTCCTGCCCGCAGAATCTTTGGAGCATATTCGAAAATACCGCCTTCAATTTCAACTGAGCCGCATTCGTTTGCTTTTCCGGGTCTCTCTTCTTTCAGCAGAGCTCGGGGGAACATCACGGCGCAGGTCCGTCTACGCATATGGTTCTACGGATCCTCGTCAAGGGGCTTGCCACGCCAAACCAGTTGCTCGCCGGTCTCGGCATCAAGGACGCCTTCCAACAGCGGCGGACTATCGGCGACGCTGCGGGCTTGGTCCAACTGGCCTTGCATTAGGCCGTTTGCTGGTGACGGATCATCATCGGGTAGCCAAACTTCGTAAAATGATGTTCGAGTTAAGTCAGCGTCTCTTAGGTGAGTATTACTTAGGTCCGCACTGGGGAGGTGTGCGTCAGACAAGTTTGCGCCATCGAGTGATGCGAAGAAAAAGTTGGCACCATTGAGGATTGCGTTAGACAGGTTGGCTCTCGATAAAGATGCGTTAAAAAATTCTGTGCCGCTCAGACTTGCATACGAAAAGTCGGCCTCGGTTAGGAAGGCGTAAGAAAAGTCTGCATCGTCTAGACTCGCGCTAGACAGTCTGGCTCTATAGAGGCGTGCGCTATACAGTTTGGCTCCATTGAGGCGTGCGCCAGACAGGTTGGCGCTTTCTAGGTCTGCGTAAGACAGGTTCAGATTTGAAAGGTGGCTGTGGTAGAGGGGGACGTTCCGCAGGTCCAATCGGAAGTTTTCGGCGGCTCTTTCGAGGGCCATGTCCGCATCAGAACGGTTGCCAATAGCGTACATGACCGCCTGAACGTCTTCACGAGGCCCATAGACCGGTTTGCCATCTTCGTACCGCAGAACCTGGATTGATGCTTGCCCTGTCGGATTCCTCACATAAGCGCAAAGCAACTGCATTATCTGCACGTGGTACTGCTCCGGGTGTTCCTCTGCGAGACGCTGGAGCGCGTAGATGCCGCCCAGACGCACCGAGAACACTTCGCTGCCCAGCATTTCCGCTCCTTTCTGGTAGCGCTCGTTCAGCAGACCTTGTTGCGCCGTTTCGACTTGGCGCTGTGCGGTCTCAGTTTGACGCAACGCTGTTTCGGCTTGACGTTCCGCCGTTTCGGCTTGGCGTTGAGATGCGGCGGCTTGTCGCTCTGCAACCAAGCCGCGCCAGAGAGCGAAAACTAGGGCGAATATACCGGCAATCACTATGCCGCCATTTCTTATCGTCGTGCTATTCGGCTCCTTTTCCGCTGCACCAGAGCGTAGCCAGTCCCATCCCAACGCCATGCCAAGACCCGACAGGATGAGGCCCGCAATGACAAGCCAAAATGGCCACGATTTGGGGAGGCGGTCTTTCATCCGCCCAATCCGACCTATCACCGATCATCCACCCCTGCCAGCAGTATCGCCGCTAGCCGCCGCGCCGTGTCGGTGAAGTGCTGCACCTCATTGGGCAGCAGAGTGCGGCCCAACACCTTGGTTTCCCGGTATGAGAGCCACTTTTTCAGGACCTGGTAGCCACCCAGCTTGTAGTTCCAGACGGCGGAAGGGATGTTTTGCCAGTAGGCGCCGGAGTTGAGGAATATGTCCAGCGTGGTGTTGCCGAGTGTTGCGGCGGCGTCGCCGAAGGTCTGGCTCTCGGCGGCGGTGTAGTCGCGCTCCACGGCGCGGCCCTGGCCCGGCATCACGGCGTCGCCCGTCCCGAAGTGCCCCCACCCGGCGGTAAGTGCGAAGTCGTCGCCCGTCATGTTGCGCCCGTTGGCGGTGGACGGGACGGCGATAGCTGCCAGCTCGGGGCGCAGCGTTCCGGCGGTTATGCCCGCCACTGGCGTTTCCGGGTCCAGCAGCGAGGCCAGCTCCCGGCCCCGGGCAGCGGAGGCGCGCAGTTCGTTGGCGGCATCAGGGGCGTCGCCGTCGGGCCAGCCAGGCAACGGTATGCGCGGCCACTCCATCCTCAGCGCCCCGGCGTTGGCCTCGCAGTAGGCCGGGTCGTGCAGCACCGCCAGCGCGTAGTAGAACAGGTCCTCCACCCCCAGCCCCAGCCGGTCGAGGTAGCGTTGCGCCGCCGCCGACAGGTTGGGCCGCCGCTGTGCCCCGCCGCCGCCCAGCGCCAACCCCTCGTCGCGGAGCCACGCTGGGAACCAGTTAGCAACACGTTCAATTAGATGATAGGAGGCAATGTGAGTGGTGAAAGCAGATTGCGGCTCAGACTCACCTTTCCGAATTCTATGGGACGAAGACAACCAGAGATTCCCTGGGAAGATATTCGGCTTGTAATCGGCACGCTTTTCGTCGAGCAGTTTAGTATCTCCGTCCCAATAAAGCCACCGGTCATCGAATGGCCGATAAGCGTAGCGAACAAATCCACATTCATTGGGACCGCCACGAGCCAAAAGCGTGTCTCGAACAGTGCGCGGTTCAAAGCGAGGGGCTGGCAGCATAGCAATGGGGTAGAGTCGAGCCACATCATCGTGACTCAGTTCAGGATTGAAGTAGTCCGCAATTCTGGTTTTCAACTTATCGAGGTCGATGTCAACCAGAAATGTGTCCCTAGCTGTCTTGACCCCAGAGAACGCAATCGGGAACAGGTCGGGCAGCGATGGCCAATCGCTCCAACCACGGTTGACCGCCACTTCCGCGAAGGGCAGGCCCAAGGGCAGCACCGGCTCGACAGTATAGTAGAGTTCCGCCGGTTCCGTTTCCGCCGTTTCGGTCAACTCATTCGGCTTGGTTTGGCCCCACAGGTGGCGAAACTCCACGGACTCGGCGGACGCGTGTTCCGCCTGCCTTATCAAAGTGGCGATGGCGGTGCCCACCTGGATGCCCACCGGGTCGCCCGGCATGGAGAAGATGCTGGGATCGGGCCGTCCATCGGGAGTGGTCTTGCCGGTCTTGTACTTGTCGCCGTTGAGGTTGTCTATGCGGATGGCGTCGAAGGCGTCGAGGTAGCGTTCCCGCATCCCGGTGAAGGACAGCCCGTCCAGCCACGAATAGTTGGAGATGAAGCAGACGATGCCCCGCCCGGTCTTCTCCGCGATGCGCCGCTCCGCCATGCGAAAGAAGCGCACGTACAGGTCGTTCAGCCCCTGCCCCTCGGGCTTGCGCACTTCCCTGACGGTGCGGTAAGCCTCGGACAGCTCCCGCTCCTCGTCCACCGCCATCCCCGCGAACCCATTGTAGGGCGGGTTGCCCAGGATGACCAGCACTGGCGTGTCCTGCTTCACCCGCTCGGCCCGGTCGCGCTCCTCCTCCAGCTCCGGGAAGGGCAGCGGCTTCTGCGTTCTCGGTTCCCAGCCAGTCAGCGCGTTGGTCAGGAACACCCCGGCCCGCTCGTGGCCATCGTCGGATAGCGGCGCGTCCAAGGCCTGCATGGTCAGGCCGACCTGCAGGTGGGCCACCACGAAGGGCGCGGGCATTATCTCGAAGCCGAAGACCCGCTGCGTGGCGGCCTGCTTCACCCGCGCCCCGGTGAGGGCGCCCAGGCCCTTGCCGCGCAGGTTGGCGGCAATGCGCTTGAGCGTCTCGGCCAGGTAGGCCCCGGTGCCGCAGCAAGGGTCGAGGACATAGACGTTCTCGGCCGCCAGCCCGTCCTCGATGCCCAAGTCGTCCTTCAGGGCGCGGTCCACGCGGGCCACCATGTAGCGCACTACCTCGGTCGGGGTGTACCACACGCCAAGCTGCTTACGCAGGGCCGGGTCGAAGGCCTCCAGGAACGGTTCATAGAAGTAGGGCACCGCCTCACCCTCGTTGAACTTGGCGAAAAAGGCGTCGCGGTCCACCCGGTCCAGGGCTGCCGCCGTCCAGTCCAGAACCTCCACGAGGTCCAGCGACTGCAACTGCACGGGACTGGTCACCTGCTGGAACAGGGCTTGCATGATGGGAGCGCGCAAGTGCCAGGCCGAGGTGCGCCAGTCAAAGGGCCCCAATGGAAGAGGAGTCTGCCGCGCCCACAGCACCCAGGACGAGAAAACGCCGTAGAAGAGGGTCTGCACCAACGTAGATCGGAAAAAGGCCGCACCCCGTTCCCCCTCGAAGCGGACTCCTAAAGCCTCCTCCAGTGCCGACCGCACGGCGTTCAACGACGATGCGTCGCCCGATGCCTCCACGCGGGCCAGACCGTCGCGGGCGTAGGAGGCCAGCAGCCGGGCCAGGTCGCGGGGTTCAGACAGCGTGGCGCGGTGGGACAGAGCGCGGACCAGGTATTCGGCCAGCGCCGGGCCGACGGCGTTGGCGAAGGCGCGGGGTTGTTGCAGCCTGGCCTCGAAGTCGTCGGCGGAGTCGGCCAGCCCGAATGTCTCCAGCCTTGCTGGGTTGCCCCGCGAGTCCTCGCCCAGCAGCACGAAGTCGTGGGTGTTGGTAACCAGCACGAGACGGTAGCGCTGCCAGTAGCGGCTGACCTGAGCGCTGTCGGCGGTGAGCCAGGCGTCGTCGCTGGCCGCCTTGACCTCAACCACGCCGCCCTCGGGGAGTTGCCCCTGCTTGGGCTGTCCCTTCGACACTTGCCTGGCGCCATAAAGGCCGAAGTCGGGATGTCCCGCGCCCTGCTGGGCCAACTGGCTGACACAATATACCTTGGGCCGCAGCAAGCCGCCCACGGCGTTCAGCAGGTTGTTCAGCGGCGGATAGTAGGACAATTCGCCGGTGCCGCCCCCGGTGGCCCGGATGTGGCGCAGTTCGGCTAGGTACTCCTCGACCACCGCTGTCAGCTTTCTTCCCGTTGCTGCCATATCATTGCGTCCATCTCCCTAATTCAGGAACCCCAGCAAGCTACTGAGGCAGGATCTCCGGCTCGACCAGCAAGTCCGGGGCGTCCATGCCCAGGGCTTCGGCAACCGCCTTCAGGGTCTTGAACCTGGGAGACTGTTCCCCATTCTCCAGCCTCACCAGTGTGGCCCGCCCGATGTCGGCCGCGCGGGCCAGCGCCACCTGCGTCAACCCGGCAGATTCCCTATACCGGCGTACTCTTTCGCCGACAGTCCGCCTCCCCAGGGCCGCGATGGCTTCCACTGTTGGCCGGTAGGTCGCGTCGCAGTAATGGCGGGCGAAGTCCCAGGGAATTTCCACGTTCTCGCCCCCGGCAGTTCGCAGGACCATCTCGTAGGGGTTGGGCAACTCCACTCCTGAGATTCCCTGGCGATTCCCGACTTCGGGAACCTCGCCGTAGGGCATGAGGCCCCTGTGCCCGTCGGCAAAGCCCAACTCGATTCCGTCATCCAGCAGACTGGCGGTGGTCATCATCCGGTTGGCGTTTTTCACCAGCACCATGTCCATTTGGCTACCTCCCGTGGATGGCGTCCCAGGTCTCCGCCGCGTGCCTCGCATACCACTGCATAATATCCCGAAAGTCACCAGGCGGAGGCTGGTCCATGTAGGTTCCCCCATTCAACTCAATCAGGCAAACGTCTTCATTCCCGACCCAAACATGCACGTGCAGTGGTTAGAAGGCGTTTTCCCTAGTGTTCACCACGAAGCGAAACTGGCCTTCTACCACCAGCATCGGCATTCCATGTTCCCCACAGCGGCGGCCTTTGCCACGCCGCAACAGCACATTCAGTGTATCATTCCACGACACACGCCGGAAGGTCCATGGAGGCTAGCGGTCGTTGGAGGCGCTGCTCTCGACGAATGACCGGATCAGTCTGTAGGTGATTCAGGTATCACTGGCATTGACCTGTTCGCCATTCGCTAGGTCGGCATTCCGGTTCCGAGGCACAGCCTGAACTGGTAAGCCTGCCCCACAGTTCGCTACTATTCTGGTGCTGATAGCGACTAAACCAAAGCCAAGGTGGGATGTGCATTGCCCTGCTATCGACTATGGTATGCCATCTATGAGGGTATGACGCTTGAGGCGAACTTGATATGGCGCCCAGGCAGGGGCGCACGGCCGTGCGCCCCTACGGTTCAGAGAAAAACTGGACTACTACTACTCCAATGCCAGGTACCCTCGATGTAGTTTTCACCGTGGCTTTGGTTTAGAAATGCCTAACACTCGCCTACAGAGAAATAAACTGAAACCCAGGGCAAACGGCCAACCCTAGCCAATATCGACTTGCTGGTCGTATGCGAGTCAATCAAGAGACCGTTCAAGCCTGGGAGCGCGGTCAATTACATTGCCGAGATCAGGCACCGTGAACGAGTCCTAACCATCTGTAGTTGGTCCTGGTCTCGAAAAGGGCACCGTGCATTCGAGCCCTTTCACCTGGAATCATAGGCCGCACTTTTACCACGCCGTACAATGCAGGTCGTTTCTCCGTTTTTCTTGGTTGTAGGGGGACCGCCCATCCTCGGCTCGACGGCCTGTGGGACTACGGATTCCGTCTCCTCATATCCTTGCGGCTAGTGTGGAGTATGTCTTCGATTGTCCGACGCGACCTCTTTGGTTCGCTCCGGCATTTTGCTGTCTCAAGGAAGTAATGCGCTTCTTCAAGGGCACCCTGAGAGCACGTCTCTTTATTTGCAGAAAGGATAAATCCATTCCCAGATTTGGGATCTCAGTGTAAAAGTGGAGCAACGACTCATAATCATCCTCGTCGCTATTGAACTCCTCCAATACTGTGGAATCATCTGCCCGTTGTAAAGTTTCGCTGGCTACTAGACTCTCGATTCTCTCCAGCAGATTCCACTCTGAGAAGTAGAGGTTGTCCTCAGCTGAAACAACCTGCAGGCTGTTGATCGTGTCAATGTCCTTGGCGTTGGGAGTTCGGCTTTTCACGTGGTCATAGACTTTTCCGTCATATAGTACGAGTTGGTCTCTAGGTGATAGCGGTAAGAATATCTGCAGACCAGTTTGACCCGCACCGGTTGTCCCGAATTTTTGGACTCCCTGACAATATTGGTTGTACTTGAACACGGGGTTATCGCTCGTTATGAAGACGTCAACGTCTGCATTGAGCACCAAGAATTTCAGATCCTTGATTGCCTCGACTACATCGTCGAGCATCAATAGGTTATATACGGGCATCAGGTCTGGCGCGATGACGCCAAATGTTTCTCTCAAGGCCTCTGCCGTTTCATCACTCTGAGTGGTCAGTTCCAGAAATTTCCTCTGCATTGCTTCCCTTACCTTCGCTTGAGCCGGTGTCCTAAGGTGTTGGGTCGCAATGAATTCCAGCATAGCCTTAGGCATGTCAGAGGGATCTTGGTTAGTCAGGGTGTTACAGGCCAGCGCCGCTTGCGCTTCCATCCGGGATAATGCATCTTCGATGTTTTGGTCCCTGTAAAAGTTGGGTTTGCTGCACTGTTGCCGCAGGCTCACATTCCTCTTAGCGAGCCTTCTCTGAATGTTGTAGATATTTATGCGCTTAGGGTCCTGGGAAAATCGCTTGAGATAGAATCTTGGAACATAGTGGTGTTGTCTGGAAGGCATCTCTCTACCTCGTCTGTTCATCGCAAATAGACGATTAGCGTTGTCGAAATCCGTACATCCTCGGCTCTAAGATGGTACTTACTGCGGATGCCTGCGGCAAGTGCGGGGACATTGACCCAGGTGAGCAGGAACCCAACGATGAGACCTCAGCAACCCGTAGAATAAGAACAGAAGCGAACCTTGGGGATCACCGCCCGGCCGCCCCTGGTCAACGTGGCGTCTCTCCTGGCCGGGGCCGAGAACCAGTTGCGGCGGGCACTGGGAACCTTCAGCAACGGCGGCTATATAAGTCGGTGATGCGAGGCCCGGCCGAGCGCAGGCAAGCCCGCTGGCTCTTGAGCCCAAAGGCCGTGGACGCCCTCCAAGTAACCGACCATTGAATCACCAGTACGAAGGAAGAGGCCCGCATCATCTCCTCGGCGTTGAGGACCTTGGCTAGGGTGAACTCCTGCTATCGTACCGCCCGACTATGGTTCGTAAGAAGGTCAGCGTGTTTAGCAAGTGCTCCGCCAGCCGTCGGCTTCCGGAGAGTTCCCCCACAATACGTTCCGTTTCCTGATTAATGGACATCATCCAGCCGTTCATGCGGCATGACGTCGCTATGGAGGTTGCTTCAGTGCATCACCCTCCCTGTGGCCATCCCGTACCCCACCCGTGGTTCGGTGATGACGTACCTGGGGGCGACGGAATCGTCTTCCAGCTTGCCGCGCAGCCATTTCCACGTCCCGCAGCAGCCAGAACTCACCCCTTGCTGCACCCATGGCCCCGTTGTTGAAGGCCACCTCTACCGCCTCGAATCCGGCTACCACAAGATCCCTTGTGACGTCTACGATTAGGGAGAAGGCGACACCAACCGAGGCTGCCTAGCCATCAATTCCAGTGAGTTGGGACATGATTACCGCGTGGTAGCTCGAACGCGCTACCACCTCAAGCCCCTGCATCCCGGGCTCCAACTGCTCGATCACTTTCGCCATGATCGTCGGTTGAGGCCATGAACTAGCGGGACACTCACCATCCCACCAAAAGGGACACCAGCCGGTTAGAGCGCGCGACCTTAGTCTCTAAATTAGGAACCAACAAGTGCCGATGCACTGACCAGAAGGCTCGTTCGGTCGCAGGGTTGACGATTGCGCCCGTCTTTACCAGGTCCGAACCAGCGCGCTCCTGACCCACTCCGGACCGGCGCATCGTTGTACCTCCGCACCCGATTCAATCTCCGTTTGCGCTATTGCTCCATCCAAAGCCGATGGAAGAAAAGATTACTTGCTTGCTTCAAGAAGGGCGCCGGCAACGTCAGCCTTGCCGCCAGTCATATCGAATGCGGAGTTCTGTATCGCCAGTCCTTGTGCAAGTAAAGGTGTATGACTACTGCTCCCCAAGTCCTCCGACTTCAGGAAAGCGTTCATGTCACCATTGTATGACCTGAACGAAGATTCGTTATGGGCAGAAACTTGTCCTCCAACGGTAAGGTATTGGTCAATAAGCCCTACCGCAGCTTGTCCCAACCGGTCGAGTTGTTCTACATTGCTAGACGATGACAAAGTGGCCACTGCTTCGGTAAGAACGCTAGGCGTCGCCTGGGGCCTGTTAAGGTCAGGCGTAAGGATAATCACTTGGGCCAACATCCTCATCACTATGTGATAAAAGAGAAATCGAGACTGTCGCCTGCTGGCCGTTTGAGAATTTCGTCCAAAACCGATGCGGTCTGCAAGACTCTTGATTACGTAGGCCGCATAGAGGTCCCTTGCGCCGAATGGCGGTTCCGACTCTTGCCGGGATACCATTTGCTGATAGACCTTCCCGTTCTCCCCAGTGCCAGGCAAGAAAGGTGAATTCGCCCGAAATGCCGTTCCCGGGTACTCCAACCAACCGGCTCCATATACTTTGATCAGATCAAAGGCACTGACGTAAGTCTTATATTGGCCCGCCTCCGGGTGTTGCTTCTCGAAAGCTTTTCGAGACTCTATACCACCCCGTTGGATTTCCAAGTAGATCTCGTAATCTAGCGCCATCTGGTCAGCCCAGTTTTGAAAGCCGCTCTGCAAGGCTATGAAGTCCTGCGCCCGAACAGAGTTTTGGGAGTTCGTATAACGCGTGATGTTAATGATTTCGGCCGCTTCACTCCGAACTATCTTGGTTATAACTCCTCCTTTGCCTGCCCTCTCCTTCCATTCCTCGACAAGAGAACTCTTGCCAGTACCTCCGGCATTCAGCTTGGCATCCAAGACATGCCAAATAGAACGAGTTGTCTGGCATCCATTCACTATGTAGGGGTTACTCACAGTGACGACGCTGCTTGATGCCTCCTCGGAATACTCCGAAACAACTATTGTAATTCCGTTGTTGTACAGACCAAACTTTTCGGGGTTGTTGTTGAGGGTATCTTGAATCCCTTTGTTAATTTTTCTGCGACTTCCCAAGAACTGCCGTACATTCTTCTCGTACAGTTGGTCCAAATTGCCCGTTTCACTTCTATAAGACTTGAGAAACTCAAACAAGTCAATCAATGAAACTGTGCCAACCAACAGACCTGTCCCTTGCTCGACGAACTGACCCCTGAGTGAAATAGAGAGGCCATTTCCGCCGGTATCTGGTAAACCATCCCAGATAGTTTGTAAAGATACCTCTTCTACATCAAAGTTCTCAAACACTTGCTCCCTAGCACTCTGCTGTAAGGCACCAAGGGCAAGCCTGTCACTCTGGGGGATTGGGTTCGTGGTGGCAAAAACCAATACAATTCGGTCTTGTGGTGAAGCTTGGCCTCTGAAGGCATCTAACTTTTCCAGGAGTTGAGCTGTGTCACTCGAAAGGTGAGGATTGTTTCCCAAGAGGGTGTCAATCACCTTCTGGCCCTCTAGGGCTATTCGACAATTAGGGGGTAGTTAGATAGGCAGGGAGCAGATGAAGGCCGGTAAAATATGGTGTCATCAATGCCAGTGTAGTGGAGGGATAGGGGATGGAGGGACGGCAGATTAGCGATGACCAGTGGCAACAGATTCAAGGATTCCTGCCGGGCCGGCCTGATTCGGTGGGGGTAACCGCCAGGGACAACCGGCTGTTTGTAGACGGAGTACTCTGGGTGTTGCGCAGCGGGGCGGAATGGAAAGACCTGCCAGAAGAGTGCGGCAAATGGAAAACCAGCCATAAGCGCTACACCCGCTGGGCCCGCTCTGGTATTTGGAAGAAGGTCTTTCAGGTGTTGCTGGATGATCCGGACAACCGGTACGTGATGATCGATTCCACCATAGTCAGGACTCACCAGCAGGCGGTGTGTGGTAAAGGGGGGGCCAGGGTGAGGCTGTGGGCCGGTCTCGAGGAGGACTGAGCACCAAGATACACATGGTCACCGATGCCCAGGGTCAGCCGATACGCTTTGCCCTCACCGGAGGACAGGAAGCCGATGCACCTCAGGCCATACCCCTGCTGACTGGCATAGAGACTGAAGGGGTCATCGCCGACAAGGGGTATGAGAGCAATGGAATTCTGGCCTTCATTCGAGACTTGGGAGCAGCAGCGGTCATTCCGCCCAAGTCCAACCGCAAGGACCCCTGGGAGTACGACCGGCAACTGTACCGGACCCGGAATCTGATTGAAAGGGCTTTCAACAAACTGAAGCAATGGAGACGATTGGCTACCAGGTACGACCGAAAAAGTCTCTACTTCCTGTCAGCCTGGTATCTGGCTGCCGCCATTACCTGGAGTCATTAATTGTCGATTAGCCCTAGGGAAATAGTCGCATAGCCACCAAAGGACGTGTTGTACTTGCTCTGTACGATGTACCAAGTGTCGCCTTCCTCCGTGTTGTCATCAGGGGTATTGGTTTCTGCCTCTGACCGCTTCAAGTAAGCTATATCGATCCCTCCGTCTCCTGTACCATCACAAACGAAGAAATCGTCGTCGTCAGTTGTAACGTCCAGCCACTGAGTAATGAGTTTGGATGCGAACCGGCGTCCTTTGCTCAATGGAGGTAACCCGTCTTCCTCTATTTCTGCCAACCACTGCTCACAGAATTGTTCGTAAGTAATGCTCTCACCGGTTTTCGCTAAGGTCATGTTCTCCTCCAATAGCAATCGACTGAACCCAATGGCTCCGTTCGACTTTAGGGTATGCGATATGTTAGCCGCACACCCGATACTCTATAAGTAAACAGAACCGCAAAAATCGAAATAAGTTCGTTGCGCGGCCCATTGTATCATGGGAAGTCGTACGATGTGCACATTATCAGCGATATACCCAAGAAGCGGCGGTCGGATTCCTCCCTGTACACCTACCTCTGGCGGCCCGCAAAACGTGCCTGCTCTATGGTCTGACCCTGGTGTGCCCCGTTTTCGTCCCGGCGGGCCGCTTGGAAGCAGTATCTTTTCTCTCGACTGTGAAGGCGTGGGGCCGAAGGGCCACTTCGGTGCTAGACTGGCTGTTCCGGAAGTACCACCTCCAGCCCACCTGCCTGGAGCCCAAACCCGTTGCAACAGCCCACCGTTTTACAACGCACGGGAAGCGGGCAGCCTTAACTCGTAGAGCACGGCATGGTCCGTGGCCGTCGGCTCCACTGGCTTCCCGACCATAGTCACCCGCCGCCGGCATTGTCGATGCTCAACCTGGTCACGCACTATTAACCTTCCGACGCCTCTCCCGGGACGGACTCCACCCGATTGCGCGGCGACGCCCGTATCCTCACCGTAAGTTCCGAGGATGAGGAGGGCTTGACCAAGCAGTAAACACCGCCCCCTATCAAAGGTCAGGGCCACGGTGTTGCTCTGACCGCACTCTGACAAGAAAATTACCGGCTAAAGCTCACCTATAGAGCCGACGCTCGGCAACGATCTTGGGCGGTACAATTGAGAACGAATTCACCGGCTTTGCACAATGAATAGGAATTAGCACGAATTAAAACAAACTCTGCACAACAAACCGGAATCAAACAGACACTAAGGACGACAGATTATGAACGACAACCTGCTCATCGGAAGACCCTCAGTTTTCGCTTTTTGGGCGCTCATTATCACCATCACTATACTAGCTGCAGTCGGGATTCTATCAGAACACAGCCAAACGGCATCTGTTATTCTCGTTGCAATCGCTGGCGGGATTTGCATGTGGACCGCGTTGGCGGCGCTAACTAATAACAAAAAGAAAGCCAATAGGGTCTTGACGACCGCAGCAGTACTGAGCACAGTAGCTGCACTACTGGTACGAGAAGCTGACACCATTCAGCAGCTAATCACGGACCCAGACGCTAAAACCGCAATCTCAGGAACGATCCTGGTAGTTGCAGCTGTACTGACATACGTCATACACCGATACAACCGTGAGGACGACTAACCCCGAAAACAACACGACAACACTTCTCGTGGTAACCACAAGCAGCAAACACGAAGCCGCACGACCAACGAAATATGCCGACAGGACAGGTTTGCACCTAACATGAATTAAAAAAATTGTGCACAGTGAATCGAAATTAAAAGGAGTTCGTTGTGCAAAGCCGAATGTACCCTCATGGGATTAGTGCTCGGCCATTGGCCCCGGCGTCATCAGATCTCAAGGTGGGCACAATGACATGGATACGGCCCAGGAGAAAAACCATGACCGGAGAACATGACGAGAGCGGCGAAGGGGATTGGCACGGCGACCCAGACAGCAGCTACAAAATGCTGGAGGACCTGAGCCGCGAGCAGATTCTGCGAGCCCTGGCCGGCCTGGACAAGAGGATCGAATCCGATAATGAGAAAGACTCCTACTCTCTCCTGGCCAGGGGGATGCTTTACAACAAGCTGGGAGACGACCGCCGAGCCGTTGACGACTTCAGCCGGGTCATCGGGCTGGAGCCGGACAACGCCGAGGCCCTGGAAAACCGGGCAGCGGCCTATGACGCTCTTGGAGAGCACCGCCTGGCCAAGGGGGACTACGACGCCGTCATCCGGCTGGAGCCCGACAACGCCGTCGCCCTCTACAGCCGGGGCGCGTGCCTGGCTCAGATGGGAGACTTGGCCGGTGCTCTGGCGGACTTCGACCGGGCCATCGCCCTGGAGCCGAGCGACGCGGTCGCGTACTTCAACCGGGGATGCACCCGCGCCGAGATGGGCGACCCGCGCTGGGCGTTGACGGACTTCGACCAGGCCATCACCCTGGATTCCGGAAACCACACCTTCTTCTACTGCCGGGGCCTTGCCCACCGGGAGTTGGGCGAGTTAGCCCTGGCCGTCGGCGACTTCGATACCGCGATAGGGTTGGAACCGCTGAGCAACCTTTCCCGGCAGGCCAGGGGAGTCGCCAGGGTGATGCAGGGAGAATACGACGGGGCGATCCCTGACTTCGACGCCGTGTTGGAGCTGGACCCGGACAACGCCGACGCCCTCGGCGGCAGGGGAGTCGCCTGGAGCGCCCTGGGGGAACACGAAAAGGCCGTCAGCGACCTGGACCAGTCCCTGGACCTCCGGCCCGACAACCCGGTTGCCCGCATCGCCAGGGGATTGGCCCGCGTCGCCCTGGGGGTCTACGACAAGGCCGTCGGAGACTTCGGCGCCGCCCTGGAAATGGAACCCGACCAAACCGGCGCCCTGGCCGTCAGGGGCCTGGCGCTTATCGAGTGCCAACGGTTTGAGGAGGCCGTCCAGGACTTCGAAGTGCTTATCGGGCTGGACCCGGACGACAGCCACGCCTACCACGGCCGGGCCTGCGCCTACGCCGGTCTGGACCAGCCCGGCCTGGCCATAGAGGATTTCGACCGGGCCATCGCCCTGGACCCAGGGAACGCCGAGTCCTACTACCAGAGGGGGATGGCCCGCATGGAGTTGGGCCAGTATGCAGAGGCAGTCGAGGACCTGGAACAGGCCGCCAGGCTGGACCCCGCCCATCCCTTCGCTGAATCCGACCGCAATGCCGCCGCCGAACTGGCCGAGGACAACGGCACCGTATAACGCCTGCGCAAGAGGCAGTTGGCCGCACGAAGCGCCATCGACGACCGGACATGATACCGGCGATGGACCACACAGCTACTCTGCACCTTCGCCAGCCTCCGGAACGATGATCTCAAAGGCGCCTGGGGTCAACCACGCCAGCCGCGCGACGTGCCACACCTCCCCGCCGGTTAGTTCCGCGCCTTCGAACCACTCGGCCACGCGGTCATAGTCGATGCCAAGACGCTGGGCGAACTCCTCCCACGACAAGCCGGCAAGCTCGGTCAGGCGCTCCAGCCGCTCGGCGAAGTCCTCCGGAAAGGGCGGCCCGCAGCCGCCCCCATCCTGTTCCTTTTTGTTCATAGTCATGCCTCCCAATTGTCCGTACCCGCCCATTGCAGCGAGCCTCACTCATCCTTGTAAAATTGCCGCGCCCGCCCACCCGCCGGGCCATGGCGCTCCAACCTTCCCCTACCGCCGGTAGTTGCGACGCATTTCCGAGACGTAGCCGCGTCCTAGGCCGTCGGCGTTGTCTGCCAGCCAATCGCCCAGCCTGGTCGTCCCGGTCGGCACTGCATCAGATGCAAGCAGCCCGGCCATCAGGCCGTCAACCTCATCGCGGGTCAGCCCAACGTCCCGCAGCAGCAGGCCCACCAACCTGGTCAGGGCAAAGCCCAGGGACGGCGGCGTATGCGCCAGCAGTACCCGAGCGCCCACCGCCGAGGCCAACAGCCGCAGCAACTCCTCGAAAGTGAAGGTATCCGGCCCGGCAGCGTCGTCTATGAAGCTGCCGTTCCGCGCACCAGCCTCCACTGCCTGGGCTGCCAGATCCGCGGCATAGATGGGTTGGACTTGGTAATCGCCGCGCCCGAATATGGGGAAGACCGGGAAGCGCCGCAGCGCCCAGGCCATATTGTTCAGCAGCAGGTCGCCCTCGCCGAAGACCAACGTCGGCCGGATGATCGCGTGGGGGATACCCATACCCTGAAGAATCTCCTCCACCTGCCCCTTACCTCGGAAGTAGGGCAGCCCGGACTCGGTTGAGGCGTTTGCAACCGAGAAGTTAACTATCCTTCCTACGCCGGCTCTCGCAGCCGCCTTGAACAGCACCCTGGAGTTCTCCACCGCCTGCTCGAACGTGTTGCGCCCCCGCCCGAAGCGGATCCAGTAGGTGTTGTAGAGAACGCCGGCCCCCTCCATTGACCGGCACAACCCATCCGGGTCGTAGAAGTCCAGGGGATACGCCGGGACCTCACGGAAGAAGGGGTCCCCGCGACTCGGGTTCCGGGTTAGAGTCTTTACGCTAACACCCTGGTCCAACAAACGTTGGGCCACGTGCCTCCCGGTGTAACTAAAGGCACCGGTAATAATTGCCGTTTCAGGATGGGACAGGGCCGGATACTCCTTTGAGGAATCGGCGGAGCAACCATCCGCCGTAATTTCAGAATATCACGAGTTCTTGTGGTTCAACGCTCATCGTTTTTATGGTGTTCGGTCCGTGAATCCCAAGGTACATGCCGCGCTGGTTGGCTTGAGTGATACCATGAAAACGTGAGGAGGCTGGTGTGCAACGCGGCGGTCTGAGAGGCTCTTGTCGATGGCCGAAGACGGGTCAGCAACATCAGGAAGGAAACGGAGCGGCGCCAGCTACGTGCACGAGTGGAACCGGTTCGTCGCCTGGTCTGAGGCTAGCGGGAGACGTTCTCTGCCCGCAACTCCTGAGGATGTGGCCGCATATCTCGAGAACAGGGCGGAAGCAGGCGCGAAAGCCTCGACAATCAAAGTAGTTGCCGCTGCCATAGCCCACAACCACAGGGACGCGGGTTTCGACGTGCCTCTCCGGCACGGCGCGGCTAGGGCAGCGCTTGACGAACTGACGCAGGACGACTCTCCCGGTCCCACCAGGACTCTGCCCCTCGACCTGGACTGCTACTTGACCATAAGGAAGACCGCGTACGAGCCGCGCACCAGTAGGGGCGGGCATGTGGAGCGTGTGTCCAATGCCCGCAGGAGGGGCGCCCTGGACGTGGCGATGATCGGCCTGATGCGGGACGCCAGGATGCGGGTCAGTGAAGCGGCCGCGTTGATCTGGGGAGACCTGGAGCGGGTTCAGGGTGGTACCGGTCGCGTGCGCGTCGGCGAGAGCGGCTACCGCGCGGTGAGCGCCGACACGATGATGCTCCTGTCATCGGTCCGCCGGGGCGCGGGCGACGACGAGCCGCTTCTGGGCATGAGACCCAACCAGATAGCGATACGGATAGGCGCTGCGGCGAGACAGGCCGGGTTGGGCGAGGGCTACTCCGGTGACAGCCCCAGGCTGGGGATGATCCGGGACCTGGAGAGCATAGGCGTGTTGCTGTTGGGCAGGCACGTCACCGAGAAGGAAAAGTAGAAGTCTTATCCAGGGTCGTCACAAGCCTACGGCTCCAGGGGCGCACCACACTCCGGCCCAGTAGAGCGAATGCGGAGGCTGGGATTCGAATTACCGAGACCGGTCTGGCTATCCCTCAGGTACCCACTACCGATTTCGTCGCCCACGCACTGGTTTGCATCCACCCAACCCCCACTAGCGTAATAATTGATATACGACCTCGCGATAAAGCGTGATCAGCGGTCCAGCAAGTGGGAGGAGAGTAGGAAATGGGCACTGCGAACGAAGTGCAGATGGACCGGTAGGAAAGGGGATTAGGTCAAGTCCTAAAGTTAAACCGTGTATTATTGTAGTTATACACGGTTTATGTCTCTTCCTTTTTGTCGCGCCGGAGCAATTTCCCGAGTTTCGCGGGTCGAACATTAGCACGGACTGACCTCCGAGGTCAAGGCGGTTTGCCCTGACGAACAGGTCAGTCTCTACTGGTTTGGCCGCCCTTTGCAGTCGTGAAACTGGGCCACCGCTCCCCTTGCCGCACTCTCGTTTCGGGTGTAGTGGGCCGGCATCGCGACCGAACGCCAGCGTCCCGCGTTCATCAGGCTGGGCAGCTCGGTCCCCGCTCTCGCCAGATCCCTAGCCATCCCCACCCTCGGTGAGTGGCCACTGAACCCGTTCCTCAGATTGGCAGCCAGCGCCGCCTGCTTGATGCGCGCCGAGATCTGGTTGGGACGAAGCCCGAAGATGCTGCCGGCAGCTGTTTCCTGGTTCCTTACCAGGGCCAGCGCCGCCATGGTCGGAGCGGAAAGGAACACCACCGCTCCCTGGCCCTCGGCGTCCGTCTTGGAACGGCGGATCAGCAGGCGGCCGGTGCCGTCAGGTTCAACCGCTATGTCCTTCCAGGTCAGGGCGGCGGCCTCGGATACCCGGAGCATGGCGTCCCGCATCAGGCTGATCAGGGCGATGTCCAGGTTGCCCCGGCACCTGGCTGTTTCCCGGCTTTCGTACCTGCCTCCGCGTCCCAGCCTCGGTTGGCAGGCCGTTGCCTCGATGGCGGACAGCGCCTCCTCGGTGAGCGCCTCCGCCTGCTTCTGGTCCTTTCCAGCTTTGCGGGTCGCACACCTGAGGGTCCGCTTCACTTCCGGACTGTCGCAGGGATCGTCGGCATTGGCGGCCTTGTGGGCGAAGGCTATTGCTGACGCAACCACCCGCAGGGCAGCGGGTTTGTGGCCGTGTTCCTGGATGCGCTCCGCCAGGTACGCAGCCACCTGCGCCGGTTCGGCAGGGAGGGGTTGTATGCCCCTTGCCAACGCCCAGCCCAGGAAACCCCGCCACTGAACGCTGTAGTTGTTCAGCGTGCTGCTGGCGATTTCGTGGTCGAGGATTGCCTTCAGATTGATAACGTCGGATTCGCTTAGAGTGTCGTCCCTCATCGAAGCGCCGGCAACTTGGGACTTGACCACGGCAGCCCGGGCAGGGTGAACGTCCCAAATCTGGGTCTGGGCAGCGGTTCCCACCTGGTTGTCTCCCCGCTCTTGGATGCTCTCCGCGCTTACCTGTCGCGCTGAACGTGTTTCCGCACGGGAGTTCTCGCTCCCCCCTACTTCCAGGTTCGGCGACGCTGCCCAGGCCCAGGCAGGTTCGCTTCCTCCGTCCTGAGACCCGGGGTACTTGACCGAACGCGAACCGGCGGTGACGCGGTTCGCGGCATTCCGATTCAACTGTGGCATCTGTGCCTTTCCCACTACCCTTGTGTGTCATACAAACCGTGTATAACTATAATTATACACGGTTTGTAAGAACTCTCGTGAGGAACTTGTGAAAGCACGTCGAACGCGGGTCCAGAAATCACCGACGATTTTACTACAGGGCAGCGCTTGTGCCTGGAGGAACCTGACGGGGGTGGATGACAACCCTTGTGCAGGTGAACTGTCCATATTCGGTTTGTTCCGGCCGGGGTTCTCCTTGCCTCCACCTAATCACAACACACTGTTGGGCCGGAATTCAAACTTGATATTTCCAATCACGTAAGCCCGATGGATTGCAATTAGGGAAATTCCAATTCTGTAACTGCCCGTACTGAGCGGGCTGAAATGAGGTCACCGCCATGACGAGAAGGCTTTTAATCACCGCCAGTGCCCTGCTAACCATCTTTGTGCAGGTAGGCGCATTCATAAAATCGCCGCATAGAGGCGCCGGTGTTTCCGAATTGCGCACCCGAACGTTGGGAACTGCCCCATTCGGTAGCGCCATCGCCACCGCGGGGCGTGGACTTCTTTGGAGGGTATGGCTGGCGACTGCCCTAGGCGCGTTCCTCTTGGCGGCAGTGCTGGTCCCTTCCCATGTTCAGGCGCAACAACCTAACCCGTCGCCCAGCCTCCCGCCCGTATTGATAGCAAGCAACGATGGTCAGACTTCGGCCTCGGCCGGGAACCTGCTGAAGGACTACGCGTACGCCCAGGCATTCACGACAGGGTCTCAGGGCTACCTACTGAGCAGCATAAAGGTAGATTTCGCGGCAGGAGGTACAGGCGGCAATGACCAGGTGGTCGGCCGACTGCACAGCGCAACGTCGGACGGGCGGCCAGGCGACTCATTGGGGAGCCTGAGCATTATTACGCCCCCGAAAACCGGTGCGAACAAGTTCGTGCCGATCAATGCATCGCGGCAATCGCGGTGGTCACAGATGATTCTGGCTCCGAATACCACCTACTTCTTCTTCGTCTCGGCGGGATCCAGCACGTCGACGGCTAGCGTGGCGCTTACCGACAGTAACGATGAGGATTCGGGCGGAGTGTCGGGATCGAGCATCGCTGACGGCGGTTACAAGCGGGCGAAATATAGCAGCTCCTGGACGGCGTCGGAAAGTGCCATGAAGATCAAGGTGTACGGCCAGAAGTACCTGACGGTATCAGACGCGGTTGCACGTGAAGGATTTATAGGAGCTGCAGGCGACCTGAATTTCAAGGTGACGGTCAGCCCGCCGATAGCGAGCGGAGAGTCGTTGACTGTGCGATACGTCACCCAAGGCATCACGGCGACGGCAGAAAAGGACTTTGACTGGAAGAGTGGGACGCTGACCTTCTCGTCCGGTCAGTCGAGCAAAACGGTAGCCGTAAACACCCTAGACGACCGTGTAGAGGACGACGGGGAGACGATGGAGCTTGTCATCAGCAGTATCGACTTCCAGGCCCCCGACTCCAATAACGTGACCAAGCACCACCTGCTGTCGAAGGTCAAAAACGGGATCGGGACGATCCGCAACACCGAGTTGCCCCCACCGCCGGACGCGAGCGTGTTGTCGGAGGCCGACGCAGAGCAGACCGAGGGCGTGGGCGCAACTATGGACTTCGTGGTGACGCTCGACCCGGCCGAAACCGTCCGGGTGACCGTCGACTACAGAACCACGAACCTCGGCGACGATTACACAGCAACGTCGGGATCGGATTACACCTCTACGAATGGCACGTTGACCTTCAAACCCGGGGAAACCACCAAGACGGTGTCCGTGCCGATCAGCGCCGACGACGAGGAGGACGATGGCGAGACGTTCCTCCTCTACCTGCGGAACCCGGTCAATGCTCAGAACGGCGGCGGAGGAGTCGGGACGATCCGGGATCCATCGGTGAACACGCCAGCCACTAGCGCTCCGACGATCAACGGGACACCACAGGTGGAGCAGACCCTGACAGCGGACACTTCGAGTATTGCTGACGAGGACGGGCTGACCAGCGTCTCTTATGAGTACCAGTGGTTGGCCGGAGGCACGGACATCGCCGGGGCCACCAGCTCCAGCTACACCCTCACCAGCAGTGAGCAGGGCAAGACCATCCAGGTACAGGTGACCTTCACTGACGACGCTGACAACCAGGAGATCCTGACCAGCGAGGCCACGGTGGCAGTGGCGGCCAAGCCGAACACTGCGCCTACGGGCCTGCCAACCATCAACGGGAAGCGTCAGGTAGGCCAGACCCTGACGGCGGACACCTCGAACATCGCTGATGAGGACGGACTGACCAACGTTTCATACGAGTACCAGTGGATCGCCGGAGGTACGGACATCGACGGGGCCAACGGCTCCAGCTACACCCTGACTGCCAGCGAGCAGGGCCAGACCATTCAGGTCCGGGTGACCTTCACCGACGACTCCGACAACCAGGAGACCCTGACCAGCGCGGCTACGGTCGCAATAATGCCGCAGGCCGGCGACGCAGAGCCCATGGCCCCGATATGGTCGGCGGACATGTTGGTGGTGGAATACACCAGCGTTTCCATCGGCGCAGCCAGTGCCGACCTTTTCTCCAACATCGGGGGAAGCGGGGATCTTCAGATAAAGTCGCTCTGGTCCTACACATTGGACCGTGATCTTCGCCTGGCATTTCAAGAAGGTGTTCCAGGCGCTGCGAACTTGACGCTACAAGTGGGCGACCTATCGCTGGAATTTCCGGCAGGGAGTTCCGGGGAAAGCAGCTTCAAGTGGACGGAAGTGGATGTCGATTGGGAGGACGGTGAGACGATCCCAGTGAGCATCGTCCAAACGTCGACGCTTGAGGAACCAGAGGAACAGGAAGAGCCCACCGACAACGCACCGGCAACGGGAGAGCCCACCATCAGCGGCACTGCGCAGGTGGATGAGACACTGACTGCGGAAACGTCGAACATTGCCGATGAGGACGGGCTAGACGACGTTTCCTACAGCTACCAGTGGATTCGGAGCGACAACGGCGCTGACACCGACATAGCCGGAGAGACGGACTTCACCTACACCTTGGTCTTGGCCGACCTGGGCAAAACCATCAAAGTGAAGGTGACCTTCACCGACGACGCTGAAAACGAGGAGACCTTGACCAGCGTGGCCACCGTGCCCGTTGCCGCGGCTCCCAACCGCGAAGCCACGGGAGACCCAGCCATCAGCGGTACGCCGCAGGTCGACCAGACGCTGACGGCTAGCACCTCAGCCATCGCCGACCAAGACGGACTGGATGGAGTCTCCTACAACTACCAGTGGATAGCCGACGACACTGACATCCAGGACGCCACCGACTCCTCCTACACACCCTCTGTTAGCGATGTGGGAAAGATCATCAAAGTGAAGGTCTCCTTCACCGACGACCGGAACAACGCGGAGAGCAGGACCAGCGTGGCGACGACGGCAGTGCTCGCCACGCTGCCCACACAACCCCTGTCCCTAACCGTTGAGGCAGGGGAAGAGACCCGGGAACTTGACGCGTCCTGGCAGGCTCCCTCATCCAACGGCGGTTCCAACGTAACCGGCTACAAGGTCCAGTGGAAGGAGGCGGCGGACAGTTGGGACACCGCTGCTGACGTTTCCGAGGCCACGGTAACCGGGACCACGCACACCATCACCGGGCTGACCGGCGGCGTGGAATACGCCGTAAGGGTCATCGCCACCAACGGAGTGGGCGACGGCCCGGCTTCTGCTGAGGCGAAGGGCACTCCCGCAGCTGAGAATAATGCGCCCACGGGCCTGCCAACCATCAACGGGACGCCGCAGGTGGAGCAGACCTTGACGGCCGGCACGTCGGGTATTAACGACGCCGACGGGCTCACCAAGGTTTCATACGAGTACCAGTGGATCGCCGGAGGGACGGACATCCCGGGGGCCACCGGCTCCACCTACGAGCTCACTGGCAGCGAGCAGGGCCAGACCATCCAGGTCAGGGTGTCGTTCACCGACGATGCCGACAACCAGGAGACCCTTACCAGCGAGGCCACGGTGGCGGTGGCGGCCAAGGCCAACACTGCGCCCACGGGCCAGCCCACTATCTCCGGCACACCCCAGGTGGAGCAGACCCTGACGGCCGACACGTCGTCCATAGGCGACGCCGACGGGCTCACCAACGTTTCATACGAGTACCAGTGGATCGCCGGAGGGTCGGACATCGACGGCGCCACCGGCTCCAGCTACACCCTCACTTACAGCGAGCAGGGGAAGACCATCCAGGTGCGGGTGACCTTCACCGACGACGCCGACAACGAGGAGACCCTTACCAGCGAGGCCACGGTGGCTGTGGCGTCCAAGCCCACGCCGCTTACGGCAACTATCAGCAACGTACCCGCCAGCCACAGCGGCAGCAGCACAACGTTCACCTTCGACCTTGCTTTCAGCGAGAACTTTCCACTCAGCTACATAACGCTGCGCGACCACGCGTTTAGTGAGGACGACGACGGTCCGGTCACCAGGGCGCAGCGGAAGGTGCAGGGCAGCAACCAGACTTGGACCATCACCGTCAAGCCCAAGGGCAACGGCGCAATCACCGTAACGCTGCCGGAGACCACCGACTGTAACGCTGCCGGAGCGATCTGCACCGATGACGGTAGGAAGCTCTCCAACTCCACAACGGTAACCGTCGCAGGACCGGAATAAGACGGGAACAAGACACATGAGGAAGCCGAGACCCCACTGGCATCAAAGGGGATTGTGTCCAAATTTGGACACAATCCCTGCAGCTCCAAGCGGAGCTGGAACAACAGCAGGACCGACCCCACAGGAATTGCATGCAAGGCGATTCCCAAGCACGACCGGGTCAGGAAGAAGAGCGAGCTGGTAACGGAACAGCAGGCTACCGGACACAAGGACCACCACACGCCGGCGGATGAGAAGCCCGACATCAGCAGGGTCACAGACTACAACATTTTGGAGGTACTGAGCATGGTTTCCCATTCGGATAAAACCGGGAAACTGGATTGGTGCAGGCGCATAGTGCTAGCAGCCCTATTGGCGATGCTGGCGCTGGTCAGCGTAGCCAACCCGGCACAGGCCGCCAACATTAACCTAGACATCGAGCGAGGAGCCCACAAGGCGCACATCTCGACCGAGGGGGGCGCCGTGGACATCAAGTACGACATCAAGGCGAGCGGGAGTACGGACCTGTTCTGTACCAAGTTCCACGCTACGCGCGGATGTGAGGAATACTCGTTCAATGATGCAGGCAGCGTGACGTACGCGGTCGAGACCGTGTGGCGCGACAACGAGGGGAACGCCGTATCGGGCTTCGTGTCGAGGAGCGCCGGTGCCGTCAACGGGCGCACGTCCAGGACCCGGAACGCTCAGCGGAACGCCAACTGGTATTGGGACCGGACGGTGGATCTGATCGACGCGACCGAGAGCCGGCCGCTCCGGGCGACGATGACGCTCGTAGAGACCGAATCCGGGGTGGCCAACATCGGCCCGAACAACACGCTGAAGTGGAACGTGAACCCGCGGATCAGTCTGGCGGCGCAATCATTGACCGTGACGGAGGGAACAGACACCCATGCCGAGTTCACGGTGCGCCTGACACCGGCGGCACTGGTACCGGTCACCGTGGACTACGCGACCTCGGATGGCACAGCGACAGCGGGAAGCGACTACACGTCGACGTCGGGGACGTTGACCTTCGCCGCTGGTGAAAGCGTGAAGACGATTCAGGTTCCGATCACCAATGACGCAATTAATGACAGCGGAGAGACGTTCACCCTGACCTTGAGCAACCCGTCGGGTGTGACACGGCTAGTCCTTCTTGACGGGGCTGTGAGGCAGTTCGTCGGCTCGCTCACAAACACGATCACCATCCTGAACGACGAGCCGGGCGACAACCCCAACTCGGACGACGTGTCGCTGGTCGCGATCGCGGGCGAATCGGGCTACGTGATCGAGGGCTCGGACGCCGTCTTCAAGCTCACGCGCACCGGAGACACCGACAGCGCCCTCACGGTGAACCTGGCAGTCGCCGAAACCGGCGCGATGCTCTCCGCCTCACCGCCCACCAGCGCAACATTTGACGCGGGAAAAGCCCAAACCGAATTACGCGTTACCACAGCCGGCGACAACACCAAAGAGAAGGACAGCACCCTGACCGTGACGCTCTCGGGCGGCGAGGGCTACCGCCTCGGGACGAACAATCAGTCGGCCGCGGGCGTGACCGTCCTCGACGACGACGCCGCGCCGGTGCCGGAGCCCACCGAGGCCGTCGCAGGAACGACTGTTTGGACCGCCGACATGACAGTCGAAGACTACGGAAACGGCAGCATAGGAGCCGGCACAGCCACGCTCCTCGCCAACCAGCGCGGAACGGAAGACCTCCAGGCCAAGTGGCTCTACTACAACACCGACGAGCGGAAACTCCGCATGGCATTCACCACGAACGTCGACTCCGGCGGGCTAACGCTCAAAGCGCAGGGAGTGGACCTGCCGTTCCCGAACGGGTCATCCGGTGACTCGTCGTTCACCTGGAATGACATAGACATCAACTGGACGGATGACCAGACTTTCGAGGCGCACCTCGTTAGAGGCGAAGTCAAGGCCAAGCCCGCACCAGACCCCAATCTGAAGACGCTCAACATCTCCGGCGCAACGCTAAGCACCGCATTCAATGCAGACACCGTCCTGTACAAGGCTACGACCAGCGCTTCCACCGACACGGTAACTGTGACCGCCGTTCCCAACGACACTGGCGCCGCAGTCAAGTTCGACCCTACTCAGGATGCCGACTCAACCCAAGACAACCACCAGGTGGCGGTACCAGTGGGCCAGTCCCTGGCAAGCGTCATCGTCACGACATCGGACGGCAAACCGCAACGAACATACCGCATCCTGTTCACCAGACCGCCAACCGTAGCAGTATCCTTCGGTTCCGTGTCTTACACGGCCACCGAGGGCGGAGACGCCGCATCAGTCACAGTGGAACTCAGCGCCGACCCGAAGCGGGACATCACCATACCGTTGACCGCATCACCAGGCGGAGGCGCCACGGCCGGAGATTACACCGTGGCCGAAAACGTGGTTTTCACGACCCATGGACCGCTGTCCAAGACCCTCGATGTGGCAGCCATTTCGGACGATGATTCCGAAGAAGGCGAAAGCGTCTCACTCTCATTCGGGACACTCCCCGACGGGGTGTCGGCACAAGGTATCACCAAAACTACTGTAACCCTGGCGGACGTGTCCTCCCAAGCGGTCAACACCGCGCCAACAGGCTTGCCCACCATTACTGGCACCCCCCAAGTGAATGAAACTCTGACGGCATCCGTGTCAGGCATCACAGATTCAGACGGCACCGAAAGCGCCACGTTCACCTACCAGTGGGTATTCAACGACGGAGCATCAGATTCAGACATAGACAACGCCACAGGCTCGACCTACACGCCAGTACCAGCTGACGCCGGAAGCACCATCAAGGTGCGGGTGACCTTCACCGACGACAAGGACAACGAGGAAACCCTGACCAGCGAGGCCACGGTGGCCGTGGCCGCCACGGTGCCCACGGCTTCACTGAGCCTGACCGTCGCCCTGGGAGGCCAGGACCAGGAGCTCGACGTGTCCTGGCAGGCCCCATCGTCCAACGGCGGGTCCAACGTGACCGGCTACAGGGTGCAGTGGAAGGAGGCGGTGGACAGCTGGGACACCGCAGCCGACGTCTCCGAGGCTGCGGAAACCGGGACCACCCACACCATCACGAGCCTCACGGGCGGTGTGGAGTACGCCGTGCGGATCATAGCCACCAATAGTGCTGGTGACGGCCCGGCATCTGCTGAGGCCAAGGGCACTCCCGCAGGCGCTGCCTCAGAGCAGACGATCGAGGCTGAGAACAGTGCGCCCACCGGCCTGCCCACCATCAGCGGGACTCCCCAGGTGGACAAGACGCTGACGGCGGACACATCGCCCATAGACGACTCCGACGGGCTGACCAGCGTTTCATACGAGTACCAGTGGATCGCGGGAGGATCGGACATCGCGGGAGCCACCGGGTCCACCTATGCCCTCACCTACAGCGAGCAGGGGAAGACCATTCAGGTGCGGGTGACCTTCACCGACGACGCCGATAACACCGAGACCCTGACTAGCGAGGCCACCGTTGCCGTTGCGGCGGCGCCCAACCGCGAGGCCACGGGTCTGCCAACCATCAGCGGAACTCCCCAGGTAGACCAGACCCTGACGGCGGACACCTCGCCCATAGACGACGCGGACGGGCTGACCAACGTGTCCTACGAGTACCAGTGGCTGGCCGGAGGCACGGACATCGCGGGAGCCACCGGCTCCACCTACGAGCTCACCAGCAGCGAGCAGGGGAAGACCATCCAGGTACGGGTGACCTTCACCGACGACGCCGACAACGAGGAGACACTGACCAGCATTGCCACTGCCGCAGTGGCGGCGGCGCCGGTTCCCCTCACCGTCAGCGTGACGGTCTCTGCCCCGGCTTCCCACGACGGCTCGTCCGAGTTCACCTTCGAGATCGAGTTCAGCGAGGAGTTCGGCCTGAGCTACAGGACTCTGAAGTTCGACGCCTTCAACGTGACGGGCGGGTCCGTGAAGAGGGCGCAGAGAACGGACAAGCCCAGCAACATTCCTTGGCGCATCGAGATAAAGCCGCAAGGCACCGGAGACGTGACCATCGAACTTCCGGCAACCACCGACTGCGCCGCCGACGGGGCGATCTGCACCGGCGACGGCAGGAAATTGTCCAACTCGCTGAGCTTCACCGTATCAGGGCCGGGCCAATAGAACAGGGCGACAGCGCACCCGCCGGAGGCATCTGAAGCCCCTGGCGGGTCGCGGCGCCGGGTCCGGGTCTTTCAGCGGTCTTTCAGCGAGGTGAGCGGGCAACAGAAAGGACCGGACATACTGACATGCGGAAGCGGCTTCCGCCGCCCCGAGCCAAAGCAGAGCCAGGAATCGCAGAACAACACGGCCACGGGAGCGCTCGCCATCAGCGGAACGCCGCCCGTGGAGGAGACCCTGATGGCGGACACCTGCGGAATCGACGACCAGAACGGCCTGAACAGCGTTTCCTACAGCTACTACGGACCGCGACGCTGGCGGGGCCGTCTGCACCGGCGACGGCAGGAAACTGTCCGATAGGAACGAGTTCACCATATCTGTGCCGGTGAGGGCAACAGGAAACCGGCATACACAATGCTCTAGCGGGGCGGTGTAATTGAGCCCCATTTCCGCGTAGAGTCGCCGGGGAGACCGACCTGGGTCCGGTGGCGGAGGTTGGCTGGAAAGGAGGGCGCGATGAACCGCAGGCGTCCCCGGTCAAGGATCAAACTCAATCCCGTTCCGGTGCAGGATTTCCTGGACCGTTCCAACCTGACCGAGAAGGAAATGGCGTGCCTGGTCGGAATATCAGAGGCCTACTTCTCCCAGCTGATGAACGGGGACCGCAGCCCCTCGGCCAGGGTGCGTGCCAGTATCCAGCAGGTCATGGGGGTCGACGATTTCGACCATCTGTTCATCGTTGAACCGGCGGAGGAATAGAGGCGCTTCATCCTGGCGGCTCAGGCAGCTGTCCAGACCCCCGAACGTCCAAGTCCTGGGCCGGGGCGCGGCGCCCAAGTTCACTAAACCGCCAACACCGTTCCTCGCCGCAATCGAATAACACTTACCCGTGCGGAGGGGCAGGACGTGGCGCGCCATCTTAGAATCAGACAACCATTCGACCTAGGAGTCCGCCTGAGTGTCCACACAAAGAGATGGACCTAATGTCCGAACCAAAATCTTCGGGGTTGAGTACGGCCGCGTACAATATCGGAATGAGAGGCCTTTGGAAGCTGGCCCTTTGCGCCGCGATTCTCCTTGCCGTTCTGGCGTGTGGGACGGACTCGAATGAGCCGCCTCCAACCAAGGCTCCCGCGACCATAATCGGATCTGGCGACATCCTCACTCCAACCCCGACTTCCGGGATTCCGAGTCTGGACCACCGTCCCGCTGAGACAACCACTGCTCATACTTTAGAGCCGACCCGACCGCTTGCACCGACAACTACTCCAGACCCTTCACCGACGCAGAAAACCCCAGAGAGGTCGGTTACCAGCGCTCTGCCTTCGCCCACGGCAATTCCCTTTCCAGCTCCGGTTCAGGCTGCGTCCTCTGGGTCCGAAGGGCATTTTTCTGCCGTAAGCGCCGGAGGGTTCCACACCTGTGCGCTGAGAACGGACGGCACTGTTATCTGCTGGGGCGGGAGTTATAGACTGTCCCCTTCGCCGGAAGGGAAGTTCAAATCGGTTAGCGTTGGGTCATTTCATTCCTGCGGGGTCAAGACCGATGGCGCCGTCGCCTGTTGGGGTTCCGATGAACTGGGTCAAGCCACACCTCCCGACGGAGAGTTCACCTCAGTCGGTGCCGGGTGGGGCCACACCTGCGGCATGAGGGAGGACAGCACTGTGGCTTGCTGGGGGCTCGATGAAGACGGACAGTCTACCCCGCCTGACGGGCAGTTTGCCTCGGTGAGTGTCGGGTTTCAGCACAATTGCGGATTGAGGCTCGACCACACCGTGTCCTGCTGGGGCCTAGATTATGAGGGACAGGCTACGCCGCCCGAAGGACAGTTCGCCTCAGTTAATGCCGGCATCGGGGCTCACGTCTGCGGTCTGAACGCAGACGGCACTGTAATCTGCTGGGGCCTGGATGAGTACGGTCAAGCCTCACCGCCGCCAGGTGAGCGGCTAGCTTCGGTGAGTGTCGGCTTCCAGCACAGTTGCGGGTTGAGACTTGACAACACTGTTACCTGCTGGGGTGAAGATTGGCATGGCCAAACCTCTCCCCCCCGACGGAAAATTCACTTCGGTCAGCGCCGGATACGAACACACCTGCGGGGTCAAGACCGATGGCACCGTCTCCTGTTGGGGCTCGGATGAATACGGTCAGGCCACGCCCCCCAGGGAGCAGTGGCAGTTCACCTCAGTCAGCACGGGATGGGAGCACGCCTGCGGGCTGACACGAAAGGGATTTGTCGCCTGCTGGGGTGACGATTTGCATGGCCAAGCCTCTCCGCCCGGCGGAGAATTCACTTCGGTCAGCGCCGAAAGCAACCACACCTGCGGGGTCAAGACCGATGGCACCGTCTCCTGCTGGGGTAGCAATGAATACGGCCAGGCCACGCCCCCGGAGGGGAAATTCGCCTCGGTCAGTGCCGGACTTCTCCACACCTGTGGGGTGAAAACCGATGCCACCGCAACCTGCTGGGGCAATGACCAACTTGGCCAGGCTACGCCTCCGGTAGAGCTGTTCATGGCGGTCAGCGCCGGCGCTGGCCACGCCTGCGGCGTTACCGTTGATGGCGCCGTCGTCTGCTGGGGCGATAACGAATTTGGCCAAGCTATGCCCCCGGAGGGGCTGTTCAAGGCGGTCAGCGCCGGCGGCCTCCACTCCTGCGGTGTCACCGTACATGGCGCCGTCGTCTGCTGGGGCGAAGATGGTCACCCCGCAACTATGGCGCCCGGCGGTAAGTTCGTCTCGGTTAGTGTCGGGGGGGAACATTCCTGTGGGGTAAAGGCAGACCGCAAGGTGGCCTGTTGGGGGTTTGACGACCACGGCGCTGCCATACCTCTCGAAGGGGAATTCATCTCCATAAGCGCTGGACCGGATTACACCTGCGGGGTGAGGCCCGACGGCACTGTCCCGTGCTGGGATTAGGGCAGTGCGACCATTCTCCAGGGTAATTGTCATAAAAGGTTAAGTGCTCGGCGAACAGATTCTGAGAGATGTTTTTTGGAGTAATCCGGAGCGCTAGTTCAAGGTTCTTATTCGGGTTGGTTAAGGTGGAATTCAACCGATCCGGATCGTAGAGTGTGTCTCATGTCTTTCTCATACCTGCATCCCGACCTGAGACTTGGCCTTCTGATGGTGGTTGCTGCGCTGCTGCTGGGAACCGGGATCTCCGGCATGTTCCATGGAGTGTACGGTTCCAGTGGGGGCGACCTTTCCTCGCTGCAAGGCTTCTCGCTCGCCGGAGCCTTTGCCCTTGGGTCCCTTTTCGTCGTGGGCGCCGCCTTATGGGTGGACCACCGCCTTCCCCACGGGCTGATGGCGGCCGGAACTTTGAGCCTCGCTTTGGGTCGAGCTTTGTTGAATGCTTCTGACAGCTTTGGGATGGCCTTCGCCGGCATGTTCTTTGCTGGCCTAGGTGGGGCCTTCGCCGGGTCTCTCATCTTTTATGCGGTCATTGCGAAGGGGTACATACGGTGGAGAGGAACGCTGATCGGAGTTTTGGCCCTGGTGTTCGCCGTAACGTGGGGGGACTTGGCCATCACCCTCGGACTGGGAGACTGGTCTAGCTCGAACGAGGGGGGAGGTGTGGCGGCCTTGTCGTTGGCGTTGTGCCTGGTCCTTGCAGCGGGAGTGTTGGTGTTCCTGCTCCTCCCGCGCTGTTTCTCGGGCCCGTATGGGCCAGGGCCGTCTATCCGGGAGACTATGTCCGTCCCAGGTATCAGAACCCGTATCCTTTGGGTTGCGGCCGTCTATTTGGTTGGGGCGATCTTACTCGCCGCCGACACGACCCACCGGAGGTGGGTCACCCTGGCAATCAACTCGGATTTCGGGGAGAAGGGCTTCGGATTTCAGGACCTGGCCATAGCCAGCGGGGCGGGAGCCCTAGCCTGGGGAGTAACGGCAGATTTCTTTCCAGTGCGCCGCCTGCTCATCATCCTGGCGGCCCTATCCCTGCCGGCAGTAGGTTGGATGTGGCTGTTCCAGGACCTGGAGGGAGGGGCGCTCCTGCTGTCATTCGTCCGCGGCGGACTGATCAGCCTGCCGTGGATATTGATGGCCGACCTCCTGCCCGGTCGTCACTTCGCGAAGCTGGCCGTGGCCGTCACCTGGGTCGGGTTTATTGGCAGTGCGTTGGGACCGCTCTACTGGGGTTGGGCCCTGGACGTGTGGAGCGCGGATGTCTTTTTCTGGCTCATTCTTGCAGAGGCCGCTGTGCTGGCGGCAGTGATAGCCTGCCGACCAAGGTCGCCCATGACCGGAAGTTACCCCTCCTGAGGGGATGCATCTCGAGCAATTACTGATGCTCTATAGCTGGAGAAGAAACCGGCGGTGTCGGCATCGACGCCTAGGGAGAGACTGGTCATTTTGACGATCGCGGTTCGCGACTTAAGGGGATCAAATCTCCCCATGGAAACCCCTGGGTTGACGTACCCGCAGTTCATGTAGACATAGGCGTTTCCAAGGCGCTTATCTTGCCGGCTTAAGCCACCGCCAATTGGCTGACAACACCTCCGGCGTGAATTGCGTCGCGACGGCACCCTGGCAAACCAACTCGGAATAGGACGAACTAATTCATTGCAGACGAAAGCAGTAATAGCGACTCCCTCATGGCCAGGAACATGTGAGAGTGCGAGACGTATCGCAGGGACTTGGCCTTGCACGCGGTACGGCGGGTATTGGCAATGCGCAAAGTCCGGTCTGGATCCGGAATGGCTTGTCCACCCGAGGGAGTGCGACGATTGATGACGAAGGTGAGTATTTTGACCCTGAGGGCGCCCGGACCTGTTGAGGCGATTTACGGGATAGTAGCCAGGCCAGAGCCTGAATGCTAAGTCTGTCCCGCACCATCTTGGCGATTCTTCCGGTCTCCTTGATCGAGCCGGGACTTTGGCTTGTCATCCAGTCCACCAAGGTATCTAACTCGTACACGGACCGGTTCGTCGAACCCGCGCTGCTTTATGGGGTACTTCCAGCATTGATACTTTGGCTGGGCTCGCTTCCATTAGCCCTCGCGACCGCGTTGCTATGGAAAAGAATATCCGGATGGGTTATCCCCGAGTTTTTCGTTGTGGGCCTTCCGTCGTGGGCGCTGGTCGTCTACGCAGCGGAGGTCATACTACCCGTTCCTTGGGCATGTTACTTCGACTGCCCGCCAGGACCCGGTAAGGTGCTCCTCACATCGCTCGTGATTGCTGGGATCCTGTTTGTGTTCTCCCTCCCGGTCTGGATTCACATCGCAATCCTTCACCTGCTGGAAAAAGGGAAAAGAGACCTGGCATCTGCCTGCTGACGGATCGGAGAACGAAAATCTTGTGAAGAGTTGAGGGGCCGCCGGGGCACGGGTCCAGCCAGGAATATGACGAGGGACAGAATGAGCCGAGTTTGCGGCACAGGGTGACCAGGGCAACATCGGATGTATTTGAGATTTTCGAGTTCGACCAAGACATGGAATTCAGGAACGTCTTTTCCAATCAGTCAAAGTTGCCGTCGCCCCACTCGGGAACCAGGACTTCCGCAGGAGAATTCCTTGCTTGCAAGGCAGGAGAGCGGCAACTTCATCCTCAGGATGTCGTCGGAAAAGCGGCGGATTACCCAGTGGGAGTGGCCCTATTCACGAGGGTTCTTGGTATTGTCCGGTTTGGTGATCCCGTTGTAAGTATTTCCCCGGGTGCTTTCGCTTCCCTGGTCACGAATGCGAGCAGGGCTTTGGCGCTAGGGCGTGTCATGCGGTTGACTTGCCTAACTTTGAACTGCCCAATTTACCGTAGTCCCCGCGAAGGCGGGATCCAGAATTCCCCATTGTCGTAGAACATCTGCTTGCGGAGAGGTGTCGACTGCTTTCGAAGCAAGAATGACGGGAAAATATTGACTATGCGCCTTAAAGGGCAAAACGCAAGCCACCTCTTTCTTGGCGAATGGGAATAGGCCGCCGAGCCAGAGGCCTGTTGGCTTCTTGGAATGGACTGCTAGCAGCCCGTCTGAGGATTATCTGGAGACCAGCAGCGTGGGAGGGTGCGGATTCGTGAATACCGGGAGGGTCCGTGGGAACTGGCCGACGGTTAGCCGGGGAGACCGGCGGTTGCTGCCTCTGCATGGTGCATTGCCTGGGCGTCCGGTCCCGAACCGGAACAGCTTCAGCAGGTTGTGGCCGGCGCAGATCAGCAGCCACTCCCGGTTCACCTTCTCCAGCCCCCGCAACAGGAACTGCCGAAAGCCCCGGCCCTGCTTGATCTGACCGAACACCGGCTCCACCGTCTCCATCCGCAGGGCGTAGCGCTCACGACCCCGTTTGGTTCGCAGCTTGCGTCTCATCCGCTCCCGGGCCGACAGTCCCTTGGGTATCCGTCCCCGGGGCGCCGGCTCCGGCCTCGTGCCGTGGCGGGTCTTCTCCGGCGCAATGTACGAGTCCACTCCCAGGGCCTCCAGCTGGGCAACGGCCTGGGCCGAGTAGTAACCGGCGTCGGCGGACAGTTCTCTGGGCGTCTCTCCCGTGTTCAGTATGGTCTCCCGGGTCATCGTAGCCGCCTGCCCCTTGTCCGAGACTTGGTCGGTGGCCCGGGCCGCCACGATCACCTGATGCTCATGGTCCACCACCGCCTGGCAGTTGTACGACTGCTGGAAGTCCTTGCCGCCAGGACCGGGCATGATGCGGGAGTCGGGGTCGGTGAAGTTGCGTTGCGTCTTGTCATCGGGCACTCCGGGATGCTCCCTGCCCTCAGCCTCGGCCTCCAAGGCCGCCTTGGCCTCCCTTATCTTCCGCAGCCTCCCCTCACGGAAGGACAACTCCTCCGGTAGTTCATCTCCCCGCTTGTCCCGGCCGTACCGGCGGTCCTCCTCTTCGTCCACCTCCCCGGCCCGGCGCAGCAACTCGTCCACCTCGGCCTTCAGCTGCGCCTCCCTCTCCTTCATACGACCGTAGCTCATGGCCTTGTGCTTCGATGCGTTGGCCCGCACCTTGGTGCTGTCCAAGGCCACATGGCCCAGTTTCACCAGACCAGCCTGCCGACACAGTTCCAGCACCTGGTGGAACAAATCGGCCAACGCCGCCAGATGGTCCTTGCGAAAGTCGGAGATGGTGCGGAAGTCCGGGGTGTTGTTGGCTGCCAGCACCCGGAAGGCGATGTCCTCGTGGAGACGCTGTGCGATGCGCCGCGACGATGCCACGCCGGTGCAGTAGCCGTAGAGCAGCACCTTGACCATCATCCTGGGATGGTAGGGAGGGCCGCCCCGCTCCTCACCCTGGTAGCGGGCGGTGATGGCCGAGAGGTCCAGATGCTCCACCAAGTCGGATATGAAGTAGGCCAGGTGGTCCTCGGGGAGCCACTCCTGGAGGGCCGCCGGCAGCAGCAATTGTTGCTCGGGGTCGTAGGGACGGAAAGTCTTGCTCATCGGCGTATCCCCATGCTGGAGGTTTCTCCCATCATAACCCCAGCACCATAGCATCGGAGTTTCTCGGACGGACTGCTAGGCGCCCTCCGCTTCCCTACCCCATTGCTGCCCAGCGATGAGAACCCAATAGAAGGAAGACAGAAAGACTTGCATCGAACTCAGCATCGGGATTCAGGGCTGCCGCTCTCTCGCGAACTATTTTGCCCGCAGAAACCACGAGCCCCTTCATTGGCGTAGACTGTTTATCGCGGCTTTGCTGCAACTGGCTGTCGCCGCGTCGATGACTCAACTTGCCGCTGATTACTGGCAGCCTTTGACGTTTCGGTCCGCGAGGTAAACAGGGAGTGGACAAGCACGAATCACACGAACCTAGTCGCAGGTCGGAAGGTGTCCTGCCGCGGCGCCGTCGTCCAGTACCGTGGGAGAGCGACCTTCCCTTCAGAATCCTGTCCCTGGATGGTGGGGGTATCAAGGGAATCTTCCCGGCTGCCGTCCTCGCTTTCCTGGAACAGGAGCACCTGGACGGGGAGAGCATCGGAGGATATTTCGACCTGATCGCTGGGACTTCAACTGGAGGGGTCTTGGCCCTGGGGTTGGGCGCCGGCCTGACTGCCAGCGAAATGCTTCAGGTGTACCTGGAAGAGGGAAACCGGGTGTTTCCCTCGAAGCAGCGAGGGTTCCGGGGTAGAGTCAGGCGATGGGTGTCAGCGCCGTACGACCGGATTCCTCTCGACGAACTGTTGAGCCAGAGGCTGGGCGACAAGACGCTGCGCGAGTCGAAGCATCGCCTGCTAATACCTTCAACGGAAGGTCGCAATGGTGAGGTCTGGGTCTTCAAGACGCCCCACCACCCAGATTACAAGATGGACGGCGATGAGCGCATGAGCTCAGTGGCCGCGGCCACGTCCGCCGCGCCCACTTACTTTACTCCCTTCGAACAAAAGGGTTACACCTTTCTGGACGGTGGTATCTGGGCCAACAATCCCACCATGGTAGCGCTGGTTGAGGCCCTTACCTGCTTCACTACGCAGCGGGAGGACATCCAAATTCTCAGCATTGGATGCGGTGAGAAGCCTTTTCGCATCAGCGAAGGACAGGCCAGGAACTCCGGTATGGTCCATTGGCGATCCATTATCGAAGTCGCTATGCACCTTCAGTCTGTCACCGCAGTGAACCAGGCTGGCCTGCTTATCGGCAGGGACCGGGTAACCAGGCTGGATCGGCCCGATGGAAGCGATCCGGTAGAACTCGACGACTGGCAAAAGGCTAAGAACCTTCTGCCCGACGAGGCCAGAGGGGTGTCGTCGCAATCCTCTGGGCACCTGGCCAAGACTTTTCTGGTCCGGCCTGCGCTGCCATTCGCCCCATTGGCATGACCCTGAAGAGAACGGGATTTGACCAAGAACAACCGCCAGTTCCGGGAGTTCCTCCGGGACGAGGTGAATCTCAATCAGCGCCGGCTTCACCGGCTACATCTCAGCGTGCGGGACGTGAACCGCCACCTGCAGGCCGATCTGCACGGATACCAGAAGATCGACCGGCAGGGTTCCTACGGCCTGGACACTTTCATCAGGCCCGTAAACGAGGATGACGAGTACGACGCCGACATCCAGGTCGTAATGAATCCCAATCCCAACTGGCAGGCCAGAGATTACCTTGATGCCCTCTGTCAGAGCCTGGCAAAGGAGCACAATTTTGCCGGGAAGATCGAATTGGGCACCCGCTGCGTAACGCTCAACTACACCGGGGAATTTCACTTGGATGTAGTCCCACGTATAACCCAGGACGGCGTTCACTATATCTGCAACCGGGAACTCAACAAGCTCCAAGAGACGGACGGTCAGGGGTATCGCAACTGGTTCTCGGAACGCAGCCGGATAACCAGGGTCAACCTGAAACGGACGGTCAGGTTGCTCAAGTTCATCAGGGACCGCCAGGACAACTACGTCGCCAAGTCCATTCTGTTGACTACGCTGGCTGGCAGGGCCATACATCCGTCCGACCAGAGAACGGAGGGGGTGAAAACGGTGGCGAACACCTTGACCACTGTCCTCACCAGGATGGACGGATACCTGCAAAGGCACGAGGCCATGCCCATAATTACGAACCCGGCGTTGCCGTCGGAGGATTTCAACCGGCACTGGACTCAGGACAGGTATGGCTACTTCAGGGAAAGGATTCACGCCCACGCTCAGACCGCCGCTGAAGCCCTAGCCTCGCCGTCCATTGAGGACTCCATCAGAATATGGAGGCGACTGTTCGGGCCCGCTTTTGGAAGGGGCAGGATTCCTTAGCAGTCCGCATCTGACCCCATGGGAACGGATAAACTCGGGACACATGGAAACCGCCGGGCGTGAGTCAGTCCTGGCATTCCGAAAAGCCGTCATAGTAAGTTAAACGACGGGAAGTTAAACGCTCATTCAGCTACTCCCTCTCACTGGTGAGGCGTTTGACCTTCTATACAACCTGCTTGAGTCATCCGGCTACTCGATCAGGCAGGAAATGCCCCAAGATGGGGAAGAGCGTGCAGGGTCACCACCCCGGAAAACGCAAAAGGACCAACATACATGGGGGTGCGAGGGAAGGACACCGCTATGCAGTGTCCTTCCCAGGGTTTGTGCCAGGCCGTCCCTAGAACAGCCGCAGCGTCTCAGGCTGTTGCTGCTCCGTAGCCTCTCCTTCTTCGGCGACAGGCTGGGCCGTCGCCTGCTGGCGGCGGTTCCGCTGCCGGGGCGGGGGAGCGGGTTTCACGTAGGCGGGGTACCTGGGTTCCTCCTCCCAGATGGCGCGGGCCCTGGCCACCACCGCCGGGAACTGGTCGGCCAGCTCGAACAGGTCGGGGTCGTTAAAGGACTCGATGTGGGGGTCCGCCGAGGGCCGCTGCACGCCGATGGTGGCCCGGCCCGCCCTGATGGACAGGACAACCTTCAGCTCCTCAGTGGCTTCGGTCTCGGCTGGAGTGGGCTGCTCTCCGGCGTCGGCGAAGCCGGGTTCCGCCAACGTCTCCGGATCGTCGTCCGGTTCTGCGGCGGCTTCCGTGTCTCCTGCCTCGTCCGTGGCGTCTCCGACGGGCGGTTCCCCGCCAACATCGGCAGGGGCGTCGTCCGTCGCAGTATCGAAGAGGAACTCCTCAACGTTCACCACGTCCAAGGGCTGGGTTTCCGTTCCGTTTTCGCCGGTCATGGTTGCTCCTTCGTTGTTTCCAGCATCGTCCGGTGAGTCCCGCCGGGACCCGTTCCTGATCTCGCCCAGGGTCCGGGGTTCCCAATAGAGGTCGCGCTCGACGGCGGGAACGCCGCCAAAGACGGTGGTTTCCGCCAACTCGGTCAGGTCGAAATACCCGATTTCCTTTTCAAACCCATCCACCAGGCCGAAGCACGTTCCGGTTGCGGGGTCCATTTCCGTGATGTACCAGGTCCATCCAGAGTAGGGACTGAACAGTTTGGCCGGGGCCAGCACCTCGTCGTAGTCGGGGGCGTTCTCGTTGGCGCCGAGGGCGGGAATGGTGTCGGCCAGCTTCTTCGTCATCAGCTGGTGGCCCCGCTTCCCGTCGTGGCGGTCCAGCCACGTCGCAGTCGCCGTGGCGTTATCCTTGTGGTCAGTCATGGTCTCCTTCTCTTTATAGGTTCGTTGCGTAGAGGTTGGCTTGCGTCGTTCAGCCGGCGTCGGTGAGCTCCACCAACCGCGCCACCGCCTCCGGGGTGACGTAGCTGGGCGTCACCGTGCCAAGGTCCATGTCCAGGTAGAGGCCCATAAAGGGGCAGGTGCCAGCCACCATGCGGCGCACCACCTGCAAGACCAGGGAGGCCATCATCTGGTTGATGGTGGGGTCCTGGTCGGTGAGGTCCAGGGCCGCCGCGCAGTCCACGTCCGGCGGCCTGGCAGACACAGCCGTCAGCAGGTCGGGGCGCTGGAGCGTGGGCGCCGGGGCCAGGTGGCAGGTGTCGCCGGTGAAGGGCGGTTCGTCCAGTTCCACGCGGTGGGCGATGTTGCCCACCAACACCTGGCCCCAGTTGGTGTCGTTGCCGGCGTCGATGAGCCAGCGGCAGGGGTCTCCCGGCAGGCACTCGGCCATGGCCCGCCTGGCGGCGGCGTTGTCGGCGCAGCCGATGATCAGGCCGTCGTGGGAGGAGAGGCCGTGGTAGCGGCTCCCCTGGGGCCGCCATTCCTCCCGGAAGGGATAGACCGAGTAGCCCACGGGCCGGTTGTAGGCTTTCGCCAGCCGGTCGGCCAGGGCCTTGCTCTTGAACTCCCCCACGTCGCCGGGGTAGAAGTTCTGGCGGAGCAGGTTGTGAGGTTCCACCCGGTCGTGGTCCACCAGGACGATGGTGGCGTCGCGGCCCTGGAAGAGGCGGCAGAGGCCCTCGGCGACGAAGCCGCCGGTGCCGCCACAGCCCACCACGGTGATCCAGGGGTTGTCCAGCAGGAACTGGTTGTCCAGGTAGTAGGGCATGGTTGCTCACCTTCTTATATGTATGGTTTGCTCTGGCCCTTCACCCGCCAGACGCGGTCCCGTCGGGAGCGGGTCGTCGAAGACCTGCGCCCATTCCAGCGGAGCGAAGTGGCCGTAGATGCCCACCCGTAGCGTCAATTCCGGTATAGGGCTGTCCAGGCGTCCCACGACTCCGTAGATTCGAAACCCCTGCTCGTCGCTATCGTCGGTGGCCGAGAAGAAGGCGGAGTGGCGTCCGTGGGAGTGGAACTCGGCGATGACGCCGTGGGGGGGCTGGTAGGTGAGAGAGGCCGACGTTCCGGCCTGCGGGGGAACCGCCAGCCGGTAGGCGCCTTGGTCCCAGCCCACGGCGAAGAACCGCTCGGTGTCCGGCGTTTCCAGGAACCAGCGCAGTCCCGCCTCGAACAGCCCTGCCGGGATGGGGCCGTGGGCCAGCGCCAGCTTCTCGGTCACGGGAGCCAGCCCTCGCACGTCGGCGGGAGTGATCAGCGCCCGCGCTATCAGGTGGGCGCTCTCGGACTGGACGTATAGGCCGCCCTCGCCCAACACGTAGTCGTAGCCCACGCCCTGGACGCCGGCGAGTCCGTCGCGGTGGTTCACCAGGTAGCCCACCGGCGTGAAAGCGGCGCTGGCAGCAAGACCGTCGCTAGGGGTAGTAGCCCCGTCTCCCCTCGGAGACCGCCATGGCGTGGCCCACGGTGCATTGGGGAACCAGGTCCTCAACCGGGTACTCAGCCTTTCCATCTATCTCCTCCCATAATGCTTGCAGGTTGTCGGGGTGCTGCTTCGACCGGCCCTGGCTGTCTCCGGTAAGGGAGAAGAAGGACTGGAAGAAGGATTCGGGTATCCGCCCCACCTCCTCGGGGAAGTGGTGGCTGCCCGAGCAGACCCGCCCGTCCCTAAAGACGTTGAATGCCGGGGCGCGGTAGAGCTGCCGCTCGGTGTTGCTGGGCCGTTCCAGGGCGGCATAGACCCAGGGCGCCCGCCCCGGCGAGCAGACGAAGACCAGCCCCGGCATGGGCAACCGGAGCCGGGCGGGAGGCTGGAACGCCTCCCGTTGCAGGGCCACCGGCCAGACTTGGGGCGAGCGCCACAGGGCCACCACCCGGCCCGATTCGCCCTGGTTCCACCAGAGGGCGTTCTCGGGCAGCAGTCCCGACGAGAAGCCCAGGTGCCGGATGAACACGTTGGCGATCTCGTCCGCCGAGACGGTCCTGACCCAGTTGCGGTCAGCCTCGAAGCCCCGGAGCAGGACGGTCTCGCCGTACACCTCCAGTTGTACCTGGAGCTGGTCACGGGGCAGATCGTCCTGGACCGGCAGGGACCATTCCGTCCGGTCCACGTCATTGGTCGTCGTCATTGTTTTCCTCCTGTTGTGTGGTTGGTTCGGGTATTCGCGGCAGGATGAAGTCCAGCATCTCGGCGAAGCGGCCCGGCAGGTCCTGTTCCAGCCAGTCGGCCAGCTTCAACACCGAGTCCATGAGCCGGTCGGCCTTGCGCCACTCCTCCGTTCCCTCCTGGATGATTTCCTCCTCCCAGGGGTCGGAGAAGCCGTCGTAGTCGCCATCGTCATAACAATGGTCGAGAAAGAAGTTGCCGGTCTCGGCCCGGACCCAGGCGGCGGCCTGGGCCACCCCCTGGTAGTCGGTTTCCTGCACCGCTTCGTTGAGAACGTCCAGGGGTATCCCGCCCGCAGGAATGCGGAGCAGGGTTTCCTGGGAGATGCGCTGGGCGGCGGACTCCAGCCAGGCCGTGCGCAGCCCGCCAGATTCGTCGTAGCAGGCATCGGGAGGTTCGGCCAGCAGCGCCAGGGCCGAGAGCCCCTCGCGGTAGCCGTCCCACATCTCGTGGAGGCCGTCGTAGCCGAAGCCCATCAGCTGGAATGGGATGCCCCGGCGCAGCCAGGTGAAGGGCGGGTCCTCGCCTTCGTCCACGAAGAACTCCAGGTAGGGGGCGTAGAGGGGGAAGTGGCGTTCCTGGAACAACCGGGAGAAGCGTTCCAGCCGCTGGCCCACGTCGGGTATCGCCAGAATCGTTTCCGCCTCTTCGGGAAAGAGGCGGCGGGCCAGTGCGGCGAACCAGGCGTAGTCCTCGGCGTAGCCCAGCCGGACGATCAGCTCCCGCAGCGACGGCGGACGCCGCAGGAGGGTTTCGGCCAGGTTGCTCAGGAGCGGCGGGGCCGCAGTTGCCATTTCATCGCCTCCAGCAGCCGCTTGCTGGCGGCGGCGTAGTCCTGGGCCTGGGCGCAGGCCAGTTCCATCTCCGACTGCCGGGCCGCCGCCGCGTCCAGATCCAGGCCGCCGTCGGGCAGGGTGAGCTCCGCCGCAAGCTCGGTGATTTTCAGGTCCGCCAGCGGCGTCGCTGCCAGCAGACCGGCCAGGGTCCGGTTGTCCATTTGGTTACCTCCCCTGGTTGCAGGTATGGTGAAGGCGCCCTTGGTGCCCACCCGCCGCTGGAACTCGAAGATGGTGTCGTCGCCCCTGGTGGTCTCCTTCACCGAGGCGTTGGCGATCTCCCCGTAGAAGTCGGCCAACGTCGCCTTCACCTGCTCGACGGTCATCTCCGGGTCCGGGTCGGGGAACTCGCGGTCGTCGTACACGAACACTCTTGCCATGACTGATCTCCTTTGTGATGGTTGTCGTTTCGCTTGCGTTGGCGTGTGCAGGGAGGCCGCCGTTTCGTTTGCGGCGGCCTCCCCGTGCATCTGCGGTCTAGCGCCCCGCGCCGACCGGCTCTTTTTCCATCTCCTTTTCCAGCGCCCACTCGAACAGGGAGGCGGCGGCGGGCTGGGGTTTGCGGCTGTTGCCCTTGGACTTCCCCGGCTCCTCGGCCAGGAACTCGGCCCAGGAGAACAGCGACTGCTGCCCCTCGGCGGGTTCCTCGTGGTGGCCGTTGCCGTTGGCCGGCACGGCGGTGTGGCCATCGCTATTCCCGTTCCCGTTGGCGGGCGCGTTGTTGCCCACCGCCAGCTCGACCGTCGGCCCGATGATGTCGAACCCGTCGCCGTTGGTATGGTGGCTGTTACCGTTGACTCCGATTGCCTCCGGCGTTACCTCGACAGACTTCCAGCCGTCATCCACCAGGAACTCCTCGGCGCTGGCCTCGGCGTCCCGCGCCTGGGCGAATACCGCCTCCACCGACTCGCCGTCAGCGTCGGTTTTCTCGCCACTGACGATCTGACGGGCCAACGCCAGCATCAGGTCGTCGCCCTCGTCCCCGAAGGCGGCCAGCCCGTCCTCGGGCAGCTCCCCCTCCACCGCCAGGGAGCTTTGCAGCTTCTTGGCGACCAGCTTGAGCGCGTCGGCCTGGAGGGTGTTCCGGTAGGCCATGAACACCACCTTCACCGGCCTTTTCTGCCCGATGCGCCAGGAGCGCCGCGACGCCTGCCGGGCTACGTAAACGCTGTAATCCGTCTCGAACCAAACCAAGGTGGGAAAGTCGATCAGGTCCAGGCCGGTCTGTACCAGGCGGGGATGGCAGACGACCACGTCCACCCCCTGCTTGACCCGTTCCTCCACCCAGGACTCCCGCCGGTCCGGGGCCACTGTGTCCGCCTTCAGCACCGCCACCCTGAACCCGTGCGTAGTCAGGAACTGCTCCATCCGCTCGGTGATGTCCCGCGTTCCGGTGTGGGTGGCGTAGACCAGCACCTTGCGGCCCGCCAGCCGCTCCGCCGCCACCAGGTCCACCAGGGATCGCTCCTTCGGGTAGAGCTTGTCTTCGGACAAAGGCGGCATCTGCACCAGCACGTTGCCGGTCTGGGGGTCGAAGACCGTTTCCCCGCGAGTGCAGCCGTCGGGGTAGGCCAGCAGGGTCTGGAGGTAGGTGGCCAGCAGCCGCTTGGAACCCTTGGCCAGCGCCTGCCGCAGGGTGTCGAACACCAGGTCGTAGGCCTTGCGCTGGGAGAAGCCGGTGTAGTCCGTCTCCCGGTCCATCCCCGAGAGCAGCACCTGCTCCTCGTAGGGCGGCAGCCCCGAGGCCACGTCGGAGAGGCGCAGGAAGACACTGTTGCCGATGAGGTGGAACAGGGCCGAGGGAGCCAGGCCGGGCCTTTCCCGCACCGTCTTGCGGTATCCCTTGCGGCGGCTGTTGCGCCCGTCCTCGAAGGAGTCGCCGTCACCTTCGTGGCGCACCGTCTGCTCCAGGAAGCCGTAGCGCTGTATCCAGCGCCCTTCTTCGGAACGTCCGAACTCGGCCCGGATGTCCGGGCTGAAGCGGTAGAGCAGGTGGAAGAGGGTCGAGGAATATCCACCCGTAAGTGTTCCCGTAAGGGTGAGAGACTTGCCGCAGGAGTCGGCCAGCACCCCGGCGGCGATGCCCTGGGCGGAACCACGGCCCTTGTACTCATGCACCTCGTCGCCAATCAGGAGGTCGAAGAAGCCCTTCATCCGGTGCTTAACGTAGTCGGCCAGCGGGTAACGCTTGGGGCCGGACCCGTCGGCCTGCCACAGGGCGGAGCCGCACAGGTCGCAGTCGCGGCGCTTGCGGGAAAGCTCCTCGTTGGTCAGGGGAACCCCGTCCCGGTCCACCACCTGGGCGTGGCAGGTGGGGCAGCAGGGCACCTGGAAGGGTTCGCCGGTCTGCTCGTCCCGCACCAGCCGGCCCCCGGCGGCGGCCCAGCGCTGGATGACGGCGGGCTTCCAGCGGTAGGACAGCTTGGCGCGTTCCCGGGACATGATGGCGAAGAGGGGAGCGGAACCAACCGACAGCCGGAGCCGCTCCAGGTCGGTGATGGAGGCGACGATGGCGGCCCGGGTGCCGGGCACCGTGTCCTCCACCTCCCGTTTCCACTTTCGGGTGAGGTGCGGGGGGCACAAAATCAGCACCCGCCGGAAACCGGCGGCGTGGGCGGCGGCGGCGCCGATGAAGGTCTTGCCCGTGCCCATCTCGCCCACCACCGTGGTGCCCCGGTGGGCTTGCAGAGACAGGGCCGTGCCCTTGATGGCGTCCTCCTGGCCGCCCATCGGGGTGCGGAGCAACCGGGGCAGCTTCTGGCCGTTCTCCGAGGGCCGGTAAAGGGGCGGGTAGGACTCCACCACCCGCCTGGCGATGGCCTCCTTGAACTGGTCGATGAATCCTGACAGGTTCATGGGTAATCTCCTTGCCTTGAGTGTTGACTTTCGGAAAAGCGAGGCCCCGCCCGTTCCCTAGTGGAACAAGCGGGGCCTTCGTGTCGCGGCTGGCGTTGCAGCCGTCAGAGTAGTTGTCGTTGGGCGGGGTCAGGCGGCGATGTCGGTGATCTCCCCGTCGTCCAGGTCCAGGGCCACGACGGTGGTCTTGAGCCGTTCCCGGTAGACCTCGGTGTTCTCCGTCTCCTCGGCCAGGACCAGTTCCTTGGTCGTCCGGCCCTTGACCAGGATGCGCCGCCCGTCGGCCTCCAGCACCAGGTTGTCGAGAAACCCCGCCGCCACCAGCATGGCCATGTGGCCCCGTCGCAGGGGCATCAGGGGCCGGGTGCGCTGGTCCTGGGCGGGCCAGAGGGAGTCCCTGACCTCCTGGCTGGCCCACAGGCCCGCCTTCCGAGCCTCGGCCACCGCCGCCAGGGGGTCCACCGTCCTTGTGGCGAAGAGGATGTCCCCGGCGGCAACCACCGGAGGGTCGTAGACCGGGTAGGGGCGGGGCGAGAACTCCTCCGGCTCCCCCTCGGCCCATGCCCGCACCTGCTCCTCGGCGTAGGGGTCGGGGCTGGGCTCGCCCTTGCGCCGCCCCACCAGCACCACCTGGTCGAAGACCTCCCGCTCCGGGTTGGGAAACGCCCAGCACCGCAGGTCCCGGTAGTGGGAGGAGAGGTAGCGGGCGGAGACGGCGAGCCGCTGCCTTGGGACGATGAAGATGAGCAGCCCACCCTCGGTGAGATACCGCGTGGTATGCATCAGGAAGGCATGCTCCATACGCTTGTCTTCCGAGTCGTGATCATATGGCGGGTTGAGAAACAGCACGCCGAAGGCGTTGTTGGCGATGGTGGTGGCGAATAGGTCGCAGGCCAGGGCGCGGTCCAGGACCTGTGCCGCCTGTTCCGCCCGGTCCCGGTGCAGTTCCACTCCGAAGGTCTCCACCGGCACGGTGCTGCGGTCTTGCAGCAGGGCGGCGAACTGGGCCAGGGCGTCGCCGGCCCCGCAGCAGGGGTCCAGGATGCGCAGCGCGTCCGCGCTCCTGGCGCGGCCCCTGGCCCCGTAGAGCAGTTGGGCAACCAGGTCAACCACCCGCGGCGGCGTAGGGTAAAACCCGCCTTTTGCCTGTGCAGCCAGTCTCATATCAGTCCTCCTGTTGTCTTGGAATCGCCGGGTTACTTGGAATCGGTTGTCTCCGGTCCGCTGGCCGGAGGGTTGGACGGGGCCAGCCGGCAGGGGCCGGGCTGGCAGAAGTGGCAGCCCCACCGGATGCTGGCGGGGTCGACCAGCATCTCCATGCTCAGGGCGACGAACACCACCGCCGCGCCGCACTCGTTGCAGTGGTAGGTCTCGCCGGCGTGGAGGTCCCCGTCGAGTTCCTCCGCCTGGCAGAACCGCGCCCCGCAGCTGGGGCAGGGGAAGTACAGGGTCTGCTTGTCGGCCATCGCGCTACCTCCCATCGTTATGATTTCCGTTCAGGTTCGTCAGGCCCACCACCTCGCCCTTGGCCAGGGTGCGCTGGAAGCAGAGCACCTGCGAGGTGTCCTTGTCGGCGGCGCAGGCAGTGCAGAAGGCGGTGAGCAACTCTGCGCGGTTGGTGACCGTGACCCGCTTGACCAGCACCTCGGAACCGTCCGCCAACTCGTGGCGGTAGAGCCTCTCGTTGGGGTTGCTCCAGTCCGCCTCGGTGGCGGGCCGGTAGAAGTGGGGCTGCCCGCTGGAGGTCAGGTGGGCGGTGTGGTCGTGTTCGCAGAAGCGGCACCTGGTGCCATCCGGAGAGAAGAGCTGCCAGGCCTTCCAGTTGCGGGCGCGGCGGCGCTTGTTGCTCCGCTTCACCGGGTTCAGCGTCCTATCCATCGTTGTCACCCTCCGTGTCATTGGTGTCATCGGCATTCAGAGTCAGCGTCCCTGCCGCCACCGCCGCCGACAGGTCGGCCTTCAGTTCCTCGCCGTTGGGGTTGCAGGTGTAGGCCAGCAGTCCGGCGGACTCCAGGGGGACGATCTCGCCGGTGTCCAACCCGCGCCGCCAGATCCAGTCCCGCCAGGAGCGGTGCAGAGGCAGGGGGCTGCGGCGGTCCAGGAAGCGGTGGTGCAGCGTTGGCGCGTCGGCCTGGTCCTGGGCCAGCAACAGAAAGTCGTCGCGCTCGAAGCTGAACTCGGCCAGCCGCGTGTAAACGAGCGCATGCCAGCCCCGGCTGGCGGGAAGGCGGGCGATGCGGGTGGTCCAGGTGCCGACGGTGTGATGAGGGACCTCGCACCGCTGGTAGCCGCCGGAGAGGGCCATGCCCTCAACGCCCCGGATGATGTAGGCGGTGTCGGGGGGCTGCTTGAGCAGGGAGGCCCAGATGGCCTTCAGCGCGGTCTGCGGCCCCACCATGGACAGGAACCAGAGGCCGCCGGTGTCCGGGTCGCGGGCGAAGGCGTCGGCGGTCGCCGAGTAGCCGCCCGCATTGATCGTGTAGAGGTTGTCGGCTTCCACAGCCGGTTCCGTGGGAATCATGGGTTGCCTCCTGTAGGTGAAGGTGTGGGGAAGGGCGCGGGAGAATCCCCGCGTGGGCGCCGGCGGTCCAGCGCCGGTATCGGTGTCATGGGGCTAGTCGCCAAAGAGCTTGCGTTCCTTGAGGCTGACCCACTTGTCGCCACCGATGACCACGTGGTCCAGCAGGTCGATGCCCAGGAGCTTGGCGCCCTCGTAGATGTCCTTGGTGATGGACACGTCGGCGCCGCTGGGCGTGGGGTCGCTTGAGGGATGGTTGTGGACGATGATGATGCTGGTGGCGCAGTCGATGATGGCGTGCCGCAGCACCTCGGCGGGACGCACCACCGAGCTGTTTACGTTGCCCTGGTATACGATCCGCTGGCCCGTCACCTGGTTACGGGTGTTCAGCAGCAGCACCCTGAGCTGCTCCTGGGCCAGGGCTCCCATCTCCGGCCCCAGCAGGCCGTGGACATCCTGCGGGCAGTTGATCTGCGGCATCTCTCGAGTGCGCTCGGGCTGGAAGGACACCTGGTAGCGGGCGGCCAGCTCCCCCAACAGGCTCAGGTTGGAGCGCAGGGCCTCCAGCACCGCCTCGCCCTCCGGCGTGGCGGGAGCGGCCTGTTCGGGCATGGAGAGGGGCAGTTCGTCCTGCTTGGTCTGCTTCTTCCTGGGCATGGTGTTGCTCCTTGAAATTGGTCTGGAAAAGGAAGCGGGGCCGCTCCCTGTTGATAGGGAGCGGCCCCGTGTCGCGCCTTGGATGGCGTCTGCGGTAGGTAGTCAGGCTAGAAGGGGGAGTCCTCGTCGGTGTGCTGGTAGCTGGTGCCGGCCTGGTAGCTGGCGCCGGAGTTGACCCCGTTACCGTTGCCGTTGTTGACGTGGCTGCCTGAGCCGTTGCCGCCGCCGTTACCGTTGCGGGCGGAGTCCAGGAACACCACGTCCTGGGCGTGAATCTCCGTGCGGTAGCGCCGATGTCCGTCGTCGCCGGTCCAGGAGCTCTGCACCAGGCGTCCCGCCACGTAGATCCTCTGCCCCTTCTCCACGTACTGGGCCACCGCGTCGGCCAACTTGTCCCACACCACCACCGAGTGCCAGTCGGTCTCGGCCTCACCGCCCTTGCGCATCCGGTCGGTGGCGAGGCGGAGCTGGGTGACGGCGATGCCCGACGCCGTGTACTTCATCTCGGGGTCGGCGCCCACGCGCCCCAGGAGTTCCACCTTGTTGATGGTCTTCGCCATGTTCGGCCCTCCAATTTGATGTCCGTATTCGGGCTTGCGTGTTGGTAAGGCGGGGCCGTTTCCGATAGAGGGAAGCGGCCCCGTTTGCGCTCCGCGAGCCGGAGCGTCAGGGTGTCCCTAGCTGACCCGGACGTACTCGGAGATGTTCTCGGTGACGATGCCCGCCCTGGTCTCCGGGTCCAGCAGGGTGTTCAGCCGCTTGTGATCGACGTTGTACCTGGTGGACTTGACCATCCCCACGGTGCGGGTCTTCTCCCTGCCATCCAGCTTTGCCTTGTCCTTGCCCTGCTGGCTGAGCCAGGTCCGCAGTAGGCCCAGGGCCCACTGCTTGTCCTCCTCGATGGCCTTCAGCATCTCCTGGGCGTTCTCGTACTCGTGGAGCGCCACCCGTGCCTCATCGTCACTCACCGGTTCAGCGTCCTCGGCCGGTTCGCCCTCCGGCTCCTCGACCGCCGCCGACCCCGGCAGGCAGGTGTTGAGGAAAGGGCAGCGTTTGCACTGCCAGTCGTCGGCGGAGAAGTCCCGCTCCGGCAGGGCCTGCGAGTCCCGCTCGTGCAGCAGGTGGTGGGCGCCGATGGTCCCCAGCCGCTCGCAGGCCCGGTGGAAGGCTGTGGCGACCCGCTCGGCGGGAATCACCTCGAAGTCCCACTGCCTGGAGCCGGTATCCATCGTGGCGATCACCACGTCCCGAGCCTCGCCGAAGGTCCCGTAGGAGTAGAAGGCGGCCTGGGCCACCGACTCCGGGTGGCTGCGCTCCGCGCCCAACGTCCGCCAGCGCTTGTAGGCCTCCGGCCCCCGGGTCTTGATCTCGATGACGCTGGGTTCGTCGCCGAAGATGGGGACGACGCCGGTGGCGTCCACGTGGCCCGTAACGACCAGGTGGGGGCCGAGGCGCAGGGACACCATCTCGGGGTTGTCCCGGTCGGCAGGGGTGATGTCCCAACCGGCGCGCCGCATGGCCCGGAGCACCACCGGCTCCAGGGCGTTGCCCGCCTCCAGGACGGTCAGGGACTCCTCGGTGCGCGCGTTGGTCACCGGGTATTCGTTGGCCTCGTACCAGAGGGCGCGGCGGCAGTTGCCCACCGCCGAGGCCCGGATCTCCAGGGTCCCGTCCTCGCCGAAGCGGGCGTTGGGCCGCGAGTAGACGTCCGTCTTGCTGTCAATGGTCGTGGTCATGGCTGTCGGTCCTCCGCTATTTCTGTGTCCGATAAATGAGAGCGGGGCCGCCCCGTATTGGAGACGGCCCCGTGCGCCTGCGTTCAGGTTCCCGGTCGCCCTCAGTCGGCGGCCAGCCTGAGTTCTTCCGCTTCGACCTCAACCTGGGCCGCCAGGTGGCCCCGCAGGATGAGGGCAATACCGTCGCCGAGGCCCCGGACGTACACCGTGCTGCCGTCCTCCATGACGTTGGGCCAGGGCTGCATCTCCGAAATGCCCTGGCACTGGTCCACGATTTCGTCCAGCGGTGTACCCCGTCGCAGGTGCAGCGACACCAAGCGGCAGGCCAACTCGGTGACCCCGTGCTGGAGACTACCGGCCTTGCCCAGGGAGCCGAAGACCTCGAAGGGGTTTCCGTCCTCGTCCAGGCAGACGGTGACGTACAGGTTGCCCAGTTCCGTCGCCAGCTTGGTCGTAACGCTGGGCAGGCTGCGGGGCCGGGGCCGGGTGGCGGTGTCGGCGTTCATACCTGTCCTCCCTTTTCCCGCAGGTAGGGCAGCGCCGGGGCGTACCGATCGAAACAGCCCGCCATCTTCAGGGCGAACTCCCTATCCCTCTCGTCGCCAATGCCCAGCAGGGTCCTGGCGATGGGTTCCTCGCAGTCTTCTTCCGCATAGGTCGGCGTGAGGAAGGAGTCCCTGACCAAGTCGGGCAACTCCTCCCACCGCTCCCTGCTGAGCTTCAGCCCACCGTGTCCGGCGGTGGAGACCCGCCAGATGCCCTCGGCCAGTTCTTCGATGTCCTGGGGGTAGCCCCACGGGGTGTGCATCCTGGTTTCGGCCATGTCGTTTCCTCCTTGTCCTGTGAATGAGAATCGGGGCCGCCCCCTGTCGTAAGGGAGCGGCCCCGTTGCCTGGTTAGTTGCCGGTCAGCCGCAAGGCCTACTGCTCGGCGCCGCCGCTCTGACTTGCCTCCGCGTCCTGCCGCTGCTGCACCTTGCGGGCGGCCCGCTCCACCAGGGGCGTGAGCTCCGAGGCGGGCAGGTCGTCCAGGTCCTTGCCCGTCTGGCCCCGCACCGCCTGCCTCACCCGCTCCTCGTCGAACCCCTGGCTGATCCCCAGGTCCAAGAGTGTCTTGCGTAGGGCCGGGGCCAGGGTGTCGCCGGCGCCGCCGCCAGGCTGGCCGGCCACGTCGCCGTAGAGCGCGTTGCCGAACTGGGCGCCGAAGGTCCGGAGCGCCCGCTTGAGGGCGTCCGTCACCGCTCCCTTGAACGCCGTCTCATGCCCCTCGGCGGTTTCGTCGGAAACCGGCTGGAAGCCCACGTCGGTGCGGGGCGGGGCGCCGGGGACGGTGACCTTGACCGTGGCGGAGTAGGCCCGGATGCGCCTGACCTCCCCGGTCTGCGTGTTCACCTGGTCCAGGTCCCTGAGGGTCACGTCGCCCACCACCTCGTGGCCCCAGCCGCCGAATCCGAAGATGCGGTTGGCCTGGTCGATGACGGTGCGGCCCTCGACGTAGCTGAAGGAGCGGTTGCCCCGGCCCTTGCGCTGGGAGACCAGGCTGGTGTCCAGGGGCTGGGCCAGCTTCTCGGTAATGCAGGCGGGCAGGCTGTCCCACAGGAGTTCGTGGGAGGGGATGGCGTCGGGGGCGTGGTGCCCGTTGCCGTTGTGGTTGCCGTTCTTGGCGACACCGTTGGGCGGCACGTGGCCGTTGCGCTGGTGGCCGTTGGAGTTGCCGTTGCCATTCACGTTGACGTGCCCGTTGGGGCTGTTCCCGTTCCGGTGGTTGCCGTTGCCGTTCTCGTTTGACATGACTTTTCTCCTTGGTGTTTGGTTATGGGTTGCGGGAGACGCGGCTTTGCGGAGGCAGAGCCGTAAGCGGGGCCTTGCCCCGTCGAGGAACCGGAGAGCGTGGCTCTAGGTAAGCGCTGGGGAGTGGATGGAAAAGGAAAGGCCCGCCGGGGAAGGCGGGCCGGTAGAGGAGAGGTTGTGGGAGGGATCTGAGCTACCTGGCGGCGCGGGAGGCCAGCGCCAGCAGGCGTTGGAAGAGGGGTTGGCCGTGGGGGAACTTCGCCAGCTCACCCACGTCGGACACGCCCCCGGGCAGTTGTACCACGGCGGCGCGGCGGCCCAGCAGTTCCCTGAGACTCTCCGCCGCCTCCCGGCCCGCATCGTCGTGGTCGAAGGCCAGGAAGACCCGCGGGCAGCCCCGGAGTGCCGCTGCCACCTTGTCCATTCCCTGCGTCCCCAGGGCGGCGCAGGCGGGATAGCCCCAGCCTGCTAGCGCCAGGTAGTCGAACACCCCCTCGGTCAGGACCACGAACTCGGGCGCCGGGCTGAGTCCGGCCAGCCCCAGCACCGGCTTGGGGCCGGGCACCGCCTGGAAGCGGGGCTTGGCGCCAGCGTCTACCGCCCGCCCGGTGAGCCACCGGACACGGCCCGAGACCATGTCGGGAACGGTGATCATCCCGGCGAACCGCTCCGCTCCCCGTTCCAGGAACAACCCCGAGGCCCGCTGCCGGTCCGGGTTGAATCCGAGGGAATCGAGGTACTGCCGCAGCCCGTTGCCCGTCGCGTGGCCCAGGCCCAGCCTCAGGGCGGCGTGCAACCCGATTCCCCGCGAGGCCAGGTATGTCCTTGCTACCGGGCTGCGCCGCAGTTGGCCGGCGTAAAACCGGATCGACGCCGTCAGCAGCGCCGGATCCCTGGGCGGAACCACAGGCACCGGCGCCGCGGCCCTCGGCATCGAAGGCGCCGCAGCAACCGGACCAGGACCATCGCCGCCCAGCCGCTTTATCGCCTCGGGCAGCGTCAGGCCCTCCATGCGCCCCACGAAGTCCAACACGTCGCCGCCGGCGCCGCAGCCGAAACAGTAGAACTTCTCAGTGTCGGCGTAGACCGTGAAGCTGCCCTCGGCTTCCTCGTGGAAGGGGCAGACGCCCTGCCTGACCCGACCCTTGCCCCGCAGAGCAACCCCGGCGGCCTTCACCTTGTCGCCCAAGGGATGGCGGGCCTTGAGTTCCTGAATGTCCACCGTGGCGTTGGCTACGACCATCACGCACCCCCTTTCGTCAGGGGCTTCAGGCCCCGCAGGCTGCGCCGGGAGACCGTCTTGCCCACCGGCCAGCGCATCCCCAGGACCGCCGCGACTTCCAGCGCGTTGCCACCGTCGTCGCCGGTTGTCAACAGCACCGCCGCCCTGCCGGTGGCGGGGCTGTAGATCACCGCTTGCCCGCAGTCAGCGAACCGGTGCCGGGCGATGTCCAGCCACTCGGCGTAGAGCCACCTGGCCTCGGCTTCGGATGCGCTGGCGGTATCCAAACCGGCCAACAGCACCAGCGCGCCGTCCAGGTCGCCCGACTGCCGCAGCCGGCGGCCCTCGTGGATGGTCCGGGGCAGTCTTGCCGCCGTTCGCTCCGGTTCGTCCCGGAACAGGGTTACCAGCAGCCGGTCCACCTGTTCCTCCAACCGGCCTGTAGGTGTAGAGGTAGAGGTAGGGGTAGGGGATTCCAGGGTAATCGTAGTCATGGCGTGCCTCCCTGTTGCTGAGTCCGTTGGGTTCCCTGCTGAGAGTTGTGCCTTCCGTGTCGATGGCAGTGGCAGCGGCAGTTGGCCTGCCGCGCCTGCGCCGCCTTACGCCGGTCGTTGGCCCGGATGATCCGCCGCACCACCAGGGCGGCGATGCCCAGGCCAGCGAGGTTCAGGACGAAACCCTCGCCGCCATTTCCGGTGAGCAGCGGCCCGACAATGAGCAGCCCCACCGCCACGGCGATGGAAGCCCTGGGGTGTCGCTTGATGAAGCCGCCGACCCGGCCTGCGACGGCCTTGACTTGGGTGAACTGTTCCTTGATGCCCATACGCACCTCCAAGATGTTGTGTTGAATCGCCATGTGAAAGACGCACTCCGCCCCCGGCGATATTGCGGCGGGAGAAGCGGAGTGAGAGTGAGGAAAAGACACAGCTCGGCTAGGGTGTCATTTCCGGGAAGCTGCCAGGTGGGGGAAAGGGTGAGGAACGCAGTGCGGCCGATGGCTATCTGGTAGGCCACGGCGCCGATGAACACTACGTCGCAAGGGTAAGCGTCCGGTCTGTTGTTGCCCTGAGACCGGAGCATGACGAATCTGGGGCCTCGCTGCGGTAATTCAGCAGCTACGCCGCAGGCGTGGGGAAACGGCCGGAGGGTTGTACCTGCTCCAACCGCAATGTCGAGGAAGGCGAAGCGCAGGGGCGCTCCGCTGATGAGTCCGCAGGGTAAGGGACCTAGTCCGCCGTCCTGGGTCTAGCCGACACCTCCTTGGTCAACGCTGTGGTTACGCCTGGGTTGGGTTGCCACCTTGAATTGGTTGCCACCGTTGGATGGAAAACTGGGTGAAACGCACCGCGCGCTTCGATGGGTAAGGGTCCGGTGCCTTTGGTTGGGTTGCCACCGTGGGATAGGTTGCCACCGATGGATGGGACACCAGGTGAAACGCTTCGTGCGCTTCGGTGGGTAGAGATTACCGGCTGCGGACGAAGGGGAAAATCAACCCTCCATGCAGCAATTCCCTCGGGGGCACTCCGGGGAGAGAAGCCTCGATCCTCGCGGAGAAAAGCCCGGGCGGACAGGGATCACGCCCCCAGGTTTCTAGGCAGTGGAAACGCTGGAAAAGCCAGACAACACAGCCAGTATCCGGCCCTGAAACGCCACTGGCAAGGGTTTCGGCGCCCTCCGGCTCGGATTGTTGACTCCCTTGTGACTACGGTTTGACAGGAGTTTGCCGGACCCGAGAAAGACTGTCGGTCTGCCCGGTTGAAACCCCTGGCCAAGCATCGGCCCGCCACCCGGAATAGGCAGCGAAAAGTCCCATATATTGTGGGTGAAGGGGAATGTTAGACTGAATAATCCACCGGTCCGATAGTCGGACAACACGCGAAGTGCAAGCACTATCGGGTGCTCATAAAAGGACGCCAAGCAGCATGACCACTCAACAGTTCACATCTGCATCGTTGGATGAATTAGCGGAGCTTCTTGTTTGCGACCGCGACACACACAGGGTGTTGGACCGCAGATTCGCGGAACTGGGCATTACGGAACCACGCGTGGAACCGGACCCAAAGGAAGAGGCCGGATTCAATGCGATGGGAATGCAACGCGGTGTGCACTACTACGCGCAGGGACCGTCGAAGAGGGACAGGTTGCGGCATGCCTTGAATTTCCAGAACCAACGCAGCGGAAACAACGGCGTGCTGCAACTGATCAAGACCCTCAATGAACCTGTGGCTTATGCCGGAGACCCCGACGGGTTCAGGGAGTTCTGCGCAGGCCTGAACCGCATCCTTCGCTTCCACGGCGTGGAATACCGGGATGATGGAGAATTCCACACAGTTGACCCAACGCGCACATTGTCGGAGGCGCAGCAAAGAACCGCGGCCTTGGAAAACAAGCTGGTGCCCCGCCGCATTCACCCGGAAGTGCGCAAGTACTGCAGAGCCGAGTACATGGAGGAGAACTACTTTCACGCCGTGGTGGAGGCGTACAAGGGCCTGGCGCAGCGCATCCGTGAACAAACGGGTTTGACCAGCGACGGAATGGCATTGATGAAGCAGGCATTTGAACGGCCGTCGCCGCAGCAGGTCGGGTACCCCGCTCTGGCGTTCAACACCCTGACGACCGTCACCGAAATGAATGAGCATGACGGTTTCTTGGATTTCCTGAACGGCTGCACCAGGTTCTTCCGCAACCCGATGTCCCATACCCCCAAGGTGAACTGGCACCGGAATGTTGATGACGCGGTCGATTGCCTGACCCTAATCTCCCTGTTGCACTTCATTCTGGACGACTGCTACCCGACCACGCCGCCTCAGCGGTAGTTGCACCCGATGGCAAAGGAGTGGTTATTCCCAGGCCCGGTCCTGCACCGGCTCCTCTACCGCCACCTACCGCCACCACAGCCCCAGCGTGAGCACCCGCCGCAACCGGCGCAGCAGCTCCAACCGGGACCGCAGTCTGCGAATATCCACCAGCGCCTTTTTCCGCCAGTTCAGCTGCGCGCCACGGTCCAGGCCCTTGAGCGGCTCCGTCTCGGGCGGCAGGGTCAGTCCGTGGTTTTCCAGCATGGCGACCTCCAACGCCAGAATCCGCTCCCGCCGGCACACCCAAGCCAGGCCTTTGCCCTGGGCCGGATGGCCGTCCCACAGGCGACGCCATTCGTCGACCAACGGCCAGGCGCCGCCATAGACCTCCTCGTCATCGTCGGCTGGATCCTTGGTCACCAGGTCGGGGTAACGGCGCCGGGGTGCAGAACCCGCACCCGTTGACCGCCCTGACACCGCCGCCATCGCCGATCCCCCTGGCTCCCGCTCCGTCCGATCTCCACCCGCGACACCCGCCCTTCCAGCCGCCTCATCCGCCCGGCCTGCTCCTCCCCCAGCGTCTCCACTTGGCCCTGCACGGTGCCCAGCCCGTCGCGTAGCTCTCCTGCCAGCGCCTCGAACCGCTCACGGAATCCCGCGAACTCCTCCTCCAGCCGGTCCCGTGCGTCGCCGTCCTTCTCCACCAGCGACCGCTCCAGGGCCTCCCGCACCCGCCGGGACAACCCTTGTCTGACGCTGCTGGCCACGGTGCGGTGGTCGATGCCCAGCGCCCTCGCAGCGCCCTTGTGCCCACGCTGGCTGACCAGCTGGTGCAAAAGCGCCGTGAGCCGCAGCTCGTAGGGGTCCTCCACGCTGGCCCTGACCGCCTCGCCGATGGGGTCGTCGGGCATCGTGTCGCCGCCGCCGCCGCCGCCGCCGTCGTCCTGACCAGCCCGAAGGCCGGGCTCAGCGCCGCCATCCCCGGCCATGATGTCCTCGCCATCAACCATGCTCATTGCCTCCCAGTGCCAATTGCCCAAGTCCAATAGGGGGATTGCCCAGCTGCCCAGCAACTCCGGCAGAGCATATTGCGCCATCGCCACGGCCCCGCCGCACCCCGACCCTGCAACCAGCCCTGGAATCCAGGTGTTGACTCAAGTTGCACTGGAATCCGGCTGACAACCCGGTTTCCCCTACGAACCCTCCCCTCCCAACCTACCTGACCCAAGTCTCGATTCCTGTACACGTCCATTACGCCACGCCGACCGCCCCTTTTCCCACGCCCTGCAAGGGGGGGTAGCGCACCCCCCCTTGCAGGGCATACCGCCAGGCCAATCGGCTCGCCACACTTGCCTCTCGAACACCAGAGCTACGTCAGGCAACAGGAGGCGACCATGTTCCGAAAGTTGATCCTCAAACGAGGCAAGGCCCGCAGGCTGGGCCTCATTGCCGCCGCACTCTTGCTGGCGGCGCTGGCCGCCATCCCCGCCAGCGGTCTCGCGCTGGCCCAGTCCCCTCCCTCCGGCAACCTCTCCCTGGTCAACTACGACCGGCAGATGGTGGAGCGCAAGAAGAACGGCGAGTTCATAGCCCGCCCCGTCTTCAGCCGCCAGATCGACGTCCTCTTCTACGCCCTGCGTCATCCCGATACCGGCGATTGGGTCACCAACACCTACCGGGTGCAGGGCGGTGAGAAGCAGCTATCCGAGGGCTGGGAATACACCTTCGAGTACCCCGTCCTGAACTCCCAGCCCGAGTTGCATCCCGAGCAGGCTTTTCTCCTGGTGCTGTCCGTGCCCCGCCAGGGAGGCGGCGACCGCCACCTCTTCCACGCCCTGGTGCCCGTCCACCAGCCCAAGGGACTGTGGGACAAGGTGCTGGGCGCCCTGGACCCGGACCGCTGGGCCCGGGCCGGTGCCGGATGGGTGATCCAGGGCGTCCACGGGACCCTCTGCGGCGTGGTGGAAAGGGCGGCCCAGGCCGACATCGCCGAGTGCGGGGGGTAGACGAGTATGGGAGACATTCTCACCGGAACACCCCCCGGACTCACCTACGACCACCCCATCGTCCAGCAGGCCTGGATGGCGGTCTGGGCCGTGGCCTCGGGGATGCTGGTAGTGATCCTGGGCTGGATGGGCCTGAGCTTCATCGTCCAGGAGCACCTGGGCCACCACCAGTCGGGCTGGCGGGAGATGGTGTCCCGGCTGGTGCTGGGCCTCACCGCCGCCGCGTCCTCACTGTGGTGGTGCGCCCTCGTCATCGACGTGGCCCACGCCGTCTCCCAGTTCATCGCCGCGTCCCTGAACGTCACCCCCGGCCACCTGCTGCGCGCTCCCCTGGACCCTTTGCTGAACGCGGTCATGGCCGCCAGCACCGGCCTGGCGGTGTTCATCGCCCTGCTCTACCTGGTCTTCGGCTTTTTCATCCTCTACCTGCTGGTGCAGATGGTCCTGCGCCTGGCATTGATCGACATTCTGCTGTGCCTGGCGCCGGTGGCGTTGGGGCTGTGGATTCTCCCCCACACGGCGGGATGGGGAAAGCACTGGCTGCGGCTGTTCATGACCGCCGTGTTCCAGCAGGCCATCCAGCTCATTGCCGTGGCGTTGGCCTTCGGCTTCCTGGACGAGTTCGCGGCCATCGGCGGCGGCGAGGCGGCCCAGGACCTGGTGTGGAAGCTGCTGATGGCCATCGCCTTCATGTACCTGGCAGGCAGAGTCCCCTCGATGTTGGGGCATCACGGCACCTTCGACGCCTGGCTGCACACCCTCTACTTCGGCATGTCCCTGCCCGGCTCGATGGTCCGGTCGGGGCGTGCCTTGGGGCTGCTGGCGGGCGGCGCCGCCGGAGGACCGGCGGGAGCCGCTGCCGCTGCCGCAACGAATGCGGCCACCAGCACCGCCGCCAACGCGGTGAACTCGGCGGCCCAGAACTCCACGCCCGCCGCCCAGAGCGGCCCCACTCCCAGGAGCCAGGGTCCGTAACCGCATCCAGAGAAACGACAACTACCGGTGCGGCAGGGACCCGCGCCATCCGCCCCGGGAGGTGGAGAGATGTGCCAGTAGAGAAATGGGACTAATCCGCAACCGGCGCAACCAAGAAAGAAGAAACACGAGAGATTCAGTCAACAAGGAGAAGGACCCTATGGACGACCTGACACAGACCATATCGAACCTCGTCGGCATCCTTTTGGGGCTGGTCGGCGTGGTGGGAGTGGGCTATTTCATATACGGGGCCTACATGTACCTCACCGCCAGCGGAGCGCCCAACCAGATGGAGCGCGGCAAGGCGGCCATGATGACCGCCCTGGCCGGCATCGTCCTGGCCCTGGTGGCCTACGGCGTGGTGGAACTGGTGATGAACGCTGTCGTCGGCAATCCGGTGGACCCCACCGTGCCCGATCCCACGACCCGCATCGGCCCGGACAGCGGCACCGGCAGCGTGTAGGAGGGGCGGAATGAGAGAGCATGAAGTCCCCACCCACGTGCAGGCCGAGGACAAGGTGCTGCTGTGGTTCACCTTCCCCCAGATCGTGGCGGTGGTGGCGGTGTGCGCCGTGAGCTACGGCGCCTACCGCTACTTCCCCTTCGGCCCGATGGAGTTCCGGTTGGGCATAGCCATCCTGCTGGGTATCGCTGGCATCGCCCTGACCGTGGGGAAGGTGGGAGGCCGGGGGCTGCCCCTGGTGGCCGCCGACCTGCTGAAGTTCAACCTGGGGGCCAGGCGCTACGCCGGCGCCCCCGCCGGTTTGGCGCGGAGCGAGGCCCCGCCTGCGCCGGAGGCCAAGCCCGACCCGCTGCGGCTGCTGGCCAAGAAAGCGGCGGGCGGGTTCGCCAAGGGAGTCAAAGCGGCGCGGAAGAAAGGCCGTCCTCCCTTCCGTCCCCATAGCTGGTTCGGGAAACGGCGGCCCAAGGGGGCGGAGAGCGCCAACGGCGGCAAGCCTCCCAAGAGTGATGCCCCGGGGAGAAAACCCTGGAGCCGGTTCCTTCCGGTGGCGGCGGGGTTGCTGGCCCTGGCGTTGGTTACCCTGCCCTCTACGGCCCTAGCAGACGACCCCGACGACGAGGACCCGGGATGGCGGCTGGACGAGATCTACTTCCAGCCGCCCGACCCGGTGCCGGGACGCCGCGTCTTCATCGAGGGACTGGCCGTCTCCGGCAACACCGCGCGGGTAAATCTGCGGGCGGCCCACGACCTGGACCTGAAGGTGCGGGTCTTCGGCGGGCGGACCGGCAAAACCCTGAAGATGGGGGCCAACTCCACCGTCCATTCCGGGGAGAGGAAGAGCTACAACCTGACCCTGGACGGCCCCAATCCGTCCTTCACCTTCTCGTGGACCGATGCCCTGGGCTTCTCCGGGGCGGTGTCCCTGAAGAGCGACCAGATTCCCTACCCCCTGCCCACGTATGACGGGAAGCTGTGCGACCTGGAGGTCGTGTCCCTGGAGTGGACGCCGGGCGCCATCAGCGGCGCCATAGCGTCGGAGTGCATCACCAGCGCCAGGCAGGAGGTGGACCTGCCGGTCTACGGCGGCCACTTCAGCCAGAGTGTTCCGGCGCTACTGGACGCCACGGTCACCCGCATCGCGGGAACGGTGAACGTGGAGGCGGGAGCGCACCGGACCACCACGAACTTCGTCTCCGGCGGCCAGACCCGCTTCCGGCTGCCCGTCGCCAACAGGAAGGCAATTCACGACCTGGAAATCTCAGCCGAGCTGACGGCCACCCTGAACGTGCCACTGCCGCCCATGCTCCAGACCACCCACCACCCCGCCCGGACCCGGGTGTTCACCCGAAGTGTGACCTGCAACTGCGGCCAGAGCTCGACCACCAAGACGGTGCGCATTCGCGTCTACTACCCGGAACACGTCCGCGCCGTGGAGGTGCAGCGCGCCCCGGTCACCCGCACCAGGGCGGAGACCCTGACCCTGGCCCCGTCAGTAGTTCCTGCACAAGTCTCGCCTCTGGGCATGGGCGCCGACAACCCCTTCCAGTACCTCTTCGTGCCCCCGCCCACGCCGCCGCCACCCTCGGCCGAGCAGACCGAGGAGGGGGATTCCTCCTGGTGGAGCTGGCCGTGGTAGGGCGCACGGCAGGAATCCTGCTCGCCTCCGGCGCGGCCCTGGCGTCCATCGCCGCCGTGCCGGGGGGCGAGCGGGAAGAGATGTTGAATGCCTTCGACGCCGTGCTCACCGGCATGGCCTACGCCGGGGTGGGACTGTGCCTCTTCGCCATCGTCTGGGCCGGATTCGTGCTGATGGCCGAGGGCGCCGAGGGCGAGGGACGACGGGGCAAGGCCAGAAACGCCGTGGTAATGGCGATCGTCGGATTGGTGGTGCTGCTGCTGGCCAAGGCCATCGCCCTGGTGATCAGCAGTGGATTGGCCCCCATCCTGCCCGGCCCATAAGAGAGACAAGGAGAAAAGAGAAATGAAAACACCGCTACCCAAGATCAAGGGAATTATCAAGTGCAGCCTACCCGTGGATGCGACGGAGACCATCCCCGAACCGCCCAAGCCGCCGTCGGACCTGACCCTGTTCTTCATGCTGTCCCACCTGGAGGATGACGGCCCGGTGCGCCTGGACGGGGTGAAGCTGTCGGTCAGCGAGGTGATGGGCCTTGAACTGGACGAGCCCAAGCTGGGGGCTTTCGCCGGTTCCCTGAACGCCCTGGACTTTCCCGTGCAACTGCTGGTGCGCCAGCACCCGCCGGTTCTGGCCGCATTGAGGAGCAAGCTGGACGAGGCCCAGCCGGGCGACCTGCCCCAACAGACCAAGGACGCCGCCGACTCCCTGGGACGGCTGCTGGGCAACCTGGAACAACGGGAAGGCATCCTGGACCGGCGCTTCTACGCCGTCTGCGAGCACGCCCGGATGGACGAACTGCGTGGGCTGCTGGTAAGGGCCGGCCTCGGTGTGTTCCCCCTGGTTGGCGAACCCCTTCGGCTGTTCTGGCTGTCCGCCGCCCTGGGAGGCTCGCCAACAGAACGAGACGAAGACCTGGAAATGGAGGTCGAGGTCAACCGACGCGACATCCGCATTGGGGACCGCATGACTCGCTCCCTGCATCTGGGCAAGTGGCCGCGCTCCCTGGCCCCCGGCTTTCTGCAAGCGTTGATGGCCACGGGGGCGCCCATGGACCTGGCCGTTCACCTGGGGGCCATACCGTCGGAGCAGGCGGCCCGCACCCTGGAGTGGCAGAAGGTCAGGTTCGAGTCGGCCCAAAGTCTTTCCTTCAAGCGGGGCCGCTCCATGTCCCCCGAGGCGGAGATCGCCCTGGAGGACGTGAGCCGTCTCCGGGACGAGGTGCAGCGGGGAAGGGAGCGGCTGTTTCACGCCTCCCTGTCCGTCACCCTACACGCCGAGGACCAGGACACCCTCAAGGACCTGACCCAGAAGGCCCGCGCCCACTTCGCCGCCACCCTGGGCAAGCTGGACAACTTGGCCTTTCGCCAGAGGGAGGGCCTGCTGTCAACGCTGCCATTGGCGCTCAACGCCGTGGCGGTGTGGCGGACCCTCGACACCTCCAGTCTGGCGCGGCTGTTCCCCTTCTCGCCGCCGGACCTGGACACCCGTTCCGGCACCCTCTACGGCATCGACCTGCGGGCCTGCGCCCCGGTGGTCTACGACCCCTTCGACGGCACCCACCTGAACGCCAACACCGCCGTCCTGGCCAGGTCGGGCAGCGGCAAGTCATTCGCCACCAAGCTGGGCGTGCTGCGCGGCGTTTGCCGTGGCGTAAGGGCCTACGTTATCGACCCGGAAGGAGAGTACGCCGACATGGCCCGCGCCGCCGGTGGGCGGGTGCTGTCCCCTGGAATCACGGGCCAGGGCATGAATCCCTTCGTCATCGATCGGGGCGACTCGGAGGAACTCCTCCAGCGCATCGGCAGCCTGCGCAGGCTCATCGAGGTGATGGTGGGGGAGCGGTTGAGCGCCGAGCGGCGGTCGTCTCTCGACCACGCCCTGGCCGGCTACTACGCCGAGCATAGGGAGCGCACCGGCTTCCGCGACTTCTACGCCTACCTGGAGCAGGAGGGTGGCGGCGATATCGCCCACCTGCTGCGGCCCTTCGCCACCGGCAGCCTGCGACATTTGCTCTCCGACGAGGGCGACGACCTGCTGACCCACGAGGCCCTGGTCACCGTCTTCGACCTGCACCTCCTGGAGCCGGAGCTTCGCCCCGCCGCCGCGATGGTCTGCACCGAGACGGTGTGGGCCGCCGCCGCCCAGGACCCCAGGCCCCGCCTGCTGGTGGTGGACGAGGTGTGGAGCATCATGCAGCACCCCGAGGGCGCCGCCTTCATGGTGAGCATGGCGAAACGCGCCCGCAAGCACCGGCTGGGCTTGCAGTTCATCACCCAGGACGTGCAGGACCTGCTCAGCGAGGACTCCTCCCGAACCATCACCGGCCACTCGGGCCGGGCATTGCTCCAGAAGCCGCCTTCAAGCTACTGCTTCAACAGGACGCCGCCGCCATCGCCACCGTGGGGGAAGCCTTCGACCTGCCGGTGGAACTGCAACGCTGGCTCCTGTCCTGCCCACGGGGAGACGGGCTGCTGCTGGCGAGGGGCAACCGCTTTCCCGTCCGCATCGAGGCCACCCCCGAGGAGACCGAGGTCATCGAGTGGCGCCCCGGACCCAGGCACTAGACCGAATACAAAGAGAAAGAGAGACAACTACTATGAGTATCAACGTGAAGAATATCCTGCTGGGCGACCGCCAGACCCGGCGGAAGTCCCCGGTATTGCTGGCGGTGACACCCCACCGCACCGGCGAGAGGACCCTGCTGGGAGTGGAGAACATGCTCCAGTCCATCGCCGTCCCCGAGCCCTTCTCCCTGGAACTGGCCGGGGACATCGACGGCGTGACTCTCCTGGCTCGCTGCCAGGACGGCCAGGTGGTGAGGCAGCAGCTCTCCGCCCACTACCCCCAGGCCCGCATCCGCCAGGTGCCCCTGGAGGACGACCCTTTGCGGGTTGACGCCAACGAGCAGGCCTGGGGCCTGACCCTGCGCTCCGGCGGGCCGGAGTACCTGCCCCTGCGCACCTTCCGGGACGACGACCTGCTGGACCCCGGCTCCGATCCCCTCATCGCCATCATCGGAGCCCTGTCCAACCTGCGCCCCGGCGAAAGGCTGGTGTCCCGCCTGCTGCTGCGCTCCCTGGGTCCCGAGTGGTCCCAGGGCCACCAGCAGAAAGCATTCAACAACCCCGGCCACCAACGGTCCGAACCCTCCTACACCTACCAGACCAAGCCCCTGCAACTGGACGGCGTGACCATGGCCGTCCTCGGCGTCGGGGCGCTCATAGCCCTGCGGGGCTACCTGTGGGTACAGGACGGGGAGATTCTCAAGGCAACGCTGCTGGGGCTGGGCAGCGCCCTGGGCCTCACCGTGGCCGGTTGGGCCTGGTGGCGTTGGAAACAGGGACGCAACCGGGTGCACGACCCGTTGATCATCAGGGAGAAGGTGGGGCGCATCGCTTTCGACGCCGAACTGCAGGTGGTGGCCGTGGTCCCCGCCGGGGACGGCCCCCACCGGGCCGAGGAACTGCTGGAGCCGGTGGCCGCCGCCTACCGCCACTACGACCACCCTGCCGGGGCCAGGTTCAAGGTGGGCCGGGTTGGCCCGGTTCTGCCAACCGGCAACCTCCACCCCGCCGGCCCGGGGCTATTCGGCAAGCGCAGCGTCCTGGGGGTCAGGGAGGTGGCGTCCCTGTGGCACCCGCCGGGCGAAAGAGACGAGACGCCCCTGGTTGAGCGATCCGGCTCCCGCGTCCTGCTGCCTTCAGCCCGCAGCGTACGGGGCGGCGCGCCGGTGGGCGAGACCACCGCCGGCACCCCCAGGGAGGTCAACTTCGCCGAGGACCTGCTGCGCCGTCACCACCTCTACGTGGCCCGGACCCGCATGGGCAAGTCCACCCTGATGCACCACATCGTCTGCCACAAGCTGCGTGAGAAAGCGGCGGGCAGGGACGGCGACGCCATCATCGTCGTGGACCCCCACGCCGACCTGGTTCAGGCCATCCTGGAACAGGTGCCCGAGTCCATCGCCGACAGGGTGCGGCTGATAGACCTGGCCGACGAAAGCGGCGCACCCGGCGTCAACCTGCTGGACACCCGCATCTTCGCCGATAGGGACCGCACCGCCGACTCGGTGGTGCGGGTAAGCAAGGGGCTGTGGGACCAGTGGGGGCCGAGGATGCAGTCCATCCTGGAGCACACGGTCAAGACCCTGCACGAGGCCAACGAAGAGATGGACGAGGACCAGCAGTACACCATCCTGGACGGGCTGCGGCTGATCTCCGACGTGAAGTTCCGTAGCCCCGTGCTGGAGAAGGTGAAGGACCCCTACATCCTGGAGTGGTGGGCCAGGGACTTCGGAAGCTGGCGAAGGGAGACCCGGGCCGACGCCCTGGCCCCGGTTCAGACCCGCCTGGCCTACTACGCCTCGTCCAAGAAGGCCCGGGCCATCCTGGGCCAGTCTCGCTCCACCATCAACCTGCGGGACACCATCCTGGAAGGCGGGGTGCTGCTGGTGTCCACCGCCCAGGGCAGCGCCGGCCGGGACGTGTCCGCCCTCGTGGGCGCTTCCCTGCTGAACCTGGTGGACGCGGTAATTAGGGAGCAGGAGAGCCTGCCGATGCACCGCAGGCGCGGCGCTCTGGTGGTGGTGGACGAGATGCAGTCCATGCCTGGCGTCGACTACGAGTCCATGCTCAGCGAGCTGGGCAAGTTCGGCGCCAGCTTCATCCTGGCCACCCAGAGCCTGGCCAAGCTGGACGATCTCTCCCGCACCATGCAGGACACCATCCTGGCCAACGTGGGCTGCCTGGCGGTGTTCCAGGTGTCGGGCAGCGATGCCCGCCGCCTGGTGTGGGAGCTGGGAAGGGACCGGGTGAGCGAGGACGACATCACGTCCCTGCCGGTGCACCAGTGCTACGTGCGGGCCACCGTGGGCACGGAGCGAATGGACGCCTTTTCCATGAAGGTGCTGAAGCCGGAGCCGGGCGACCCGGAGGTGGCCGCCCGCATCCGCGAGGCCGCCTCGGCCTACCTGCGGCCCGCCGCGCTCATCGCCGCCGGCGAGGCTGAGGGACACCGCCGGGTCGGCGAGTACCGCCGGATGCTGGCCGAGATGCAGGGGGACGAGGCCGCCAGCCCGCCGGAACAGAACGGGCCGGCGCCCCGCAACCAGGAACGCCGGAATACACAGTCCAGGCAGGGCCGTAATCAGGACGGCGGCGGGGAGGATGAGGAATGAGCGCCGCCGGTTGCGAAAGCGCTGTCCTCAGACGGTTGGCGGAGATGCCCCTCCTGGACCGATTGGAACTGGCCGCCGTTTCCGGCTGGTCGGCGGGCGCGGTCTACGGCGCGGTGAAACGGTTGGAGAACGAGGGGACGGTGCAGGCCGTCCCCCACGCCTCGCAACTGATTACCCCCACCCGCCGCTATTGCATCACCGCTGAAGGTCTGCGCCGCCTGGCCCAGGACCAAGGAACAACCATTGACCACATGTTGCGCCGCTACCCTGTGTCCCAGGGGTGGCGGCGCATCCTGTTGGAGCGGCTGGATGCCGTGGGCGTCATCTACCGCCTGTCCGCCGCCCTGTCCGGAGCCGCGTTCCCGATGCGATTTTGCTGGTACCGGGCCGGGCCGCTGGACGCCGGCATTCTCCTCCCCGGTGGTCGCACCATTGGGATCGTGCGCCAGGGAGCCACCGCCGACCGCACTGCCTTCAGCAAACGGCTGTGGCGCCTGGGCCAGGAGGCCAGGCCCGGAGCGGTGCTCCTGCTGGTCCCCGATGAAATCCGGCTGAGACAGGCCCGCCGGTTGCTGGACGCCGCCCCTTTCGCAGGCTTCCTGGCCCTGGAGGAGCACGCGGCCGGGGCCGGGGTTGATTCCCAGGTGTGGCGCACGCCCTCCGGCGGCGTTCCCCTCAGCCTACGGGAGGTCCTGGCTTACGCCCCTTCCGGCGGAGAGTTGCCCTGCGAGCCCCCGCCACGCCGTTCCAGGCCACCCGCCGAGCTCAATCCGGTGGAAGCCTGGCCGGAGATACCCGGGTGGATGCTGCCCATGCTGCTGAAGCCTTCGGAGAAGCGCGCCCTGGACCTGCTTTTCGACTGGCCCTGGCTGACCGATGAATGCCTGGGCGGGTTGCTGGGGGTCAAGCAGACCCGGCTCTACCAGGTGCTGGATCCGCTGAAAACGCAAGACCTGGTTGACGTTGCCCCGATGGAGGGCAGCCGTTGCCTGGCCCTCACCGACCGGGGACTGGGGATGCTGGCCCGCCGGGATCGGGCCGCCGTAGGCGCGGCCCGCCAGCGGTGGAGCGTCGCGCCGGTGGACCCGACAGCGCCCCTGACTTGGCGCAACGTCTCCGGTTCCCGCAGCCGCCAGCTGCTGCGCAACCTGGAGCACACCCAGGCGGTGCACTGGTTCCTGGCGGCGCTGTCGGTCCAGTCCCGCGCCCGGGGTTGGGAAGGGGCCGAGTTCCACCCGCCGAGGCGGGCATCGCGGTTCTTCCGCTACGAAGGCTCGCTGCACTCGGTGCGGCCCGACGCCTTCGGCGTCATCAGGCCGGTAGGCGACCGGCGGCCCTTCTTTCTGGAGTGGGAGCGCCGCGCCGTGCGACCGGTCACAATGGCGGCCCGCATGGCCCCCTACCTGCGCTACTACGCCGGCCGCCGGCCGCCGGCCGCTGGACGACCACGGTGTCGTGCCCCTGGTCCTGGTGGTCTTCGACAACGAGATCGCCGCCGGCCACTTCCTGCGGGTTGCCGAGGCGGAAATGCGGCGGGCGGGAGTGAAGGTGCCCCTATGGGTGTCCCACCGCGATGTTTTGGAACGAATCGGACCGCTTGGGGCGGCCTGGCAGAAACCCGGCAGTTGGGGACCGACCTGCCCTTTCACCTGAACCAATACTGCCGTTGCTGAAGACAGGGAGGATGCCATGAAGGTTCGCAACTCTGAAGAGGACTTGACCATCCAATGTCCTCGTTGCCGACGCCCCAACCCCGTCGAACTGATCTATTGCGCCGACCCGGATTGCATCGCCGTGTTGCACCCGGGCAGAGCTACCTGCGGCGGCTGTCGCGTCGCCATCCCGGTTAACGCCAGTTTCTGTCCCGAGTGCGGCCAGGCGACGGAATACGCGAAGGAGTCGGAGGGATTCAACCGCAGGCGACATCCGGTCCGGTAAGTCGGAATAATGATGTGTGCCGAAGCAAAGCAAGCAACAGGTCGCACGACTTGAACCGTCCGACCTTTGTGGGTCCTTGTGGGACTTTTACGGAGGCTCCTGTCGCCCGGGAGCGATACACCTCAGTCTTTGATTTCGTTTAGGGTTCAGTCAGAATAGAATCGAGCTGGTTTCTGGTTCCATGGCGTATAGAACTCCCATTCCTCGTCAACATCACAGAACGCAAAGCTCGAGTCCCCCGAAGGCTTCTTCAGCCGCCTGGCGGTGTTCCTTTGTTGCAGCACTTTTTGACTGTCCCGCAGATCTGGCACTTCAGTTCCTGTCTGCTTATATCCATCATCTTCAACTATCCGAGACGGCAAATCTATTGCGAGTCCAGAACTGACCGACTCCTTCAGCACAAGGCTGAACTTGTTGTATCGCATGTTGTATCCATACTCAGCGTGGATTATTGTCTTCGGGTTTTGCCGGGCTCGGTTCAGGGCTCTTCGCACCTCATCCTCTGTGATAATGCGTTCTTTCTCCTCGATGATGCCCGCGTTGGCGTCGGCACACCATTTCCGCACGTCGTCAGACACGTACAACTGCATCTGTACGTTTTCTCGGCTAGCGAAATTCGTCGCGGACGGCAGGTAACGGGACGTTGTGACGAACATGCTATTGTCGGCGCCCTCGGCCTCTTTAACCCCGTGCAGAGCTTGGATGGCCTGAAGTCTGATTGGGTTCCTTGGGTCGTATTTCTTCACCTGCACGAACGTCAATATATCTCCGATAGGGTCGCGCTGGAGCAGTTGGATGTCTACTCCTCCGTCGCCATGTCCTGGTCCAAGCTCGGCCTCAAAGCCTTGGGCCTGTAACAACTCGGCGACCAACATCTCAAACTTCCGCCAATCGAGCCGAGTGAACTGTCCCGGATTCTTGCTGAAGTGTTCGTAAAGCTCCGAATTCAGCGCATCGAAGTCGCCCTGAATCAAGCTGCATATCCACTTCCATCTCATGTATTCCTTAAATCTCTGAAAGGCGCGTTGACCTTCCTGTTCCAATGGATAAATGTTAAGGCGGGTGTTGTCAAACGGCTCTCCGTAGAAGCCGTGACGTTCGAAAATTCGCTCGCATTCGTCCGAAGGCTGCTGCTCCTCTTCAGAACCATGGGTAGCCCCCATTCCCGGATTGATCACCAAATCTGCGAGGAGTCCGTCCGCCAGCAGTGTGGTTACTGTAGGCGCACCTGTTTCCATGTCAAAGCTCTTTACAACTCTCCTGAAGCAGGCGTCGTGCCAGAGATCGTTCCGCCTGGCCCAAGTTTCCACAGCAACTTCTAGCTGGTTAATGCGCTCTTCAAGTTGCTGATCAAAGTATGGCTGGACCACGTTGGTACCGACCATTTTACACATCCCACCTTGGCATTGGGTTAATGATTTTCAAAGCTATTGTATAGAGTGCCCAATACGAGATGAGCAAAGACTTCAAATAGGGTTTGCTCAATCGGGTCATCTATCCCAACGGCTTTAACCCTCATTTTTCTAACGCGCATTCTTGCTGCGTCAAAAAGGCTCTCAAACTCGGTTAGCTTGGCTAATTCTGCCCTTGTCAAGCCATTGTCAGGACACATCTTCAGGTACTTTTCCCGCGCCAGGAGAAACGCGAACGTCGCGGTCTCGCTCCCTCCTTTGTTACCGTGCTCCAGAAGCCTCTCCGGAAGATGGTCCGTTCGCCCCGCGTACACTGCCTGGCTCTTTTCATAGAGAACGTAGATGCCTGGTCCTGTTTCGGGCTTACTGCCATCAATAACCTTGATGTTTGCGTTGCGTAGTAATTCCGGTCTTAGATTTCTTCGCTCTTGGTCGGAGTCCATACCGATAAAAGGGCACTCTTCGAGCATCCGTAGGTAATCAGGCATCTTTTGGACTACTTCGTCAAATCGAAGTTTCGCATCCGATGGGCTGTACTCATCTCTCATGATTTTCTCCGGTGAGCTAAACAAGTCTGTCAGTTATATCCGTCTCATTCGGAACCAGAAACTGACCGATCCCAGGCGAGCTGGGTGACCTACAGCTTTGAACCAATAGGGATTCTTCGAGTTAGTTACTTCATCCGTATTAGTACAATACAATACTATCAACTCAGCTGCCCTCAGCTTTTGGATATAACAGCTTGTACCACCACATTATCCCAGAACAATCGGCGCCAAGGCACCCGTAGACTCGTGCAAACGGAAGGCCGGACGGGATCAACCGTCCGGCCTTCTTGGTATCTGTGGAAACCCACGATGCGGGAACCCTTGACTAGCAGTTCCCGGTTCCCAACCTTGCTATTCTCCATCAACCTCTCTGTCGAACGGTCCCGCCCCTACCGCTTCCGGCAGCAGCAGATACAGCAGGCCTATTCCCGCTGCCAGGACAAATAAGGCGAACAGGTTGGCTGAGTCGGGGCGGGTGCCGTTGTTCCAACGCTTGAGGATGCGCACGTCGGTGCGGAGCCGCCGCGCCAGTTCCCGGCGGGAGAATCCTGCGGCCTGCCTGAAAGCCTCCAACCGCTCGGGAAAGTCGTCGGGAAAACTGGCAGGCTCGACCCGGTAGACCATTTGCTGGCGTCCCACGACCCTACCCCATCTCCCGCCGGACGACCAGGATGTCAATGCCCAGGAGGATGGTCAACCCCTCCGGCACCTGGGCCGCCAGGACCGCCAACGCCAGCATGGCCCCGCCAGTGGGGACGGCGCCCGTCTTGCGCCAGCGCACCAATTGCCGGTAGTCAACGCCGATACAGGTGGCCATCCCCTCCCAGGTGAGCCCCAGGAGTTCCTTGAGCCGCCTGAGCCGCTGGCCGAAGTCCTCGGGCAGCAGGGCACAGCCCGGAACGTATAGGGACCGCTCGAACCGCTTTCCGCTACTCATCGGCCTCCTCCACGTAGAACAGCTCTGCAAACCCGGCTTCCAGGACCTCCTGCATCCGCTGCCTTAACTTGGGCGAAGGGCTACGTTTCCCGTTGAGGACCAGGGAGAGATGGCTGATGCTGCAACCCACAAGGTCGGCCAGCTGGTTCTGGGAAATGTTGAGCACATCCATGCGCTCCCAGAACGCCGGCGTATTCGCCAGTATCCTGCGCCTGAGACGCCTAGCTAACATGTTCACCATCCTTCCCCGGAATGTCCGCCGCCGGGCCTTCAGCAGCGCACCCGTCGTCGGGCCCGTCACCGTCGATACCCTGGGCGTCCATGTGGGCGCGGACGATCATGCGGGCCAGGATGCGTAGGCCGCGCTTCCTGATCAGCTCCTGTTCCGGGGTCAGTTGTCGCTTCTTTTTCAAGGGTTCGACCTTCAAGATAATCCGGCGCCGTCCGCCGGTGGCGCGCCGGGGTGACGGGGTGTATACTGCCTGTAAGACAAGCGTTCTGTTTCATCGAAGTGTACCAACAGTGCAATCAGGGCGGCAATGGCTTTTCGTGGTCTTTCTGCCTTTTATTGACAAGTATTCACTTTGTTGTGACAATCCATTTACAAAAGTTAGCAGGCCATTATGATTGCAGAGTTTGTACTAATCGGCGCCGGGGTGGAAGTCATGGAACAGCACAACGACGAACAGGAACTGGGACCGCTGCTCAAGCGCCTCAGGGGGGACTCCAGCCTACGGGACGTGCGGCGGATGACCGGTATCTCCAACTCCTACCTCTCCCAGATAGAGCGGGGAGACCGCCGGCCTGGACCCAGTGTGCTGAAACGCCTGGCGTCCCTCTACGGCGTGGACGTGCAGGACCTGCTGAAAAAGGCCGGATACCTGGACGACCCTGAGGAAGTGACCCCCAAGGACGACGAACCGCAGGAGGTGGAGCGGGCCTACCAGTACGTGCTGGCTGACCCCAAGTTCAGAGTCGGCACCCGTCCCTCCGGTCCCTTGTCCCTGGAGGCCAAGCGTTTCATTGTCGAGATGTACGAACGCTTTACGGGCAAGCGGCTGCTGGAATGATGACGATCGGGACCATAGACGGCTTCTGCGAGGAGCTGCTGAAAGACGACTGCCCCGAGGCCAGGCTGGAACCGGAGGGACTGGCGGAGGATTTCTCCCGCTACTTCGAGGTGCGCCTGCGCCTGTCCGTGGACGACATTGCCGTGCTGCTGGAAAACGCCGGCATCGGCGTGGTGTCCGGGGCGCGGCTGGCCAAAGGACTGCGCGGCGTCCACTACATCCAGCCCGACGAGAGATACGCCATCCACTACCTGGAGAGCCAGTGGGAGGGCAGCAAGGTCCACACGGTGCTGCACGAGACCTACGAGATCATCCACGAGCAGGTGTGGTACCGGCGCTTCGGCTCGCCACTGAACAGCAGGGTGTGCCCGGAGGCCGACCGGTTCGCGGCGGCGGTGATGATGCCGCCGGATACCTTCGAAGCCTACGCCCTGGCCAGCGGGCTGGACGTGCTGGCGCTGCAGAGGGTGTTCCGCTGCGCCTACTACGCGGTCACCCGTCGCCTGGGCGAGGTGATGCACCGCCAGCCCCTTATGGCGGTGCTCTACGAGCGCAGGGGAGACAAATCGGAGGAGTGGACGGAGCTGGCTGACCCTGGAGAGTTCCGGGCCACGGCGGTGGTCCGAACGCCGGGGTTCGAGGATGAATCTTCGCTCCTCCTCTGCGGCACCAGGGGACATACGCCCCTGCCTTTCCGGCGTCCGTCCCCTGGCTCATTGGCCGAGCGGGTGATTCACGAAGGCCAAGCGGGATACGCCGAGAGCGAACCAGGAAACTACGAGAGCAGCAAGGACGGACTGGCCGTCGTCGCCAAGCCCGTTGTCTGGCAGGGGAAGCTGGCAAAGGTGGCCCTGGTGGCCGTGCCCTGCGAAGACCGGACCGTGTTGCAGCGGCAGGAGCTTCCGGTGAGGCGGCATCCAGTGACTAGGGAGGTGCAAAACTCCTTTGATGGCAAGAATTGAAGTGCTGGGTCGAAAGCCCAACCCATAACTCATCAATGAGTGTTCTTAGGAAAAGGAGTAGGGGCCGTGCTGATAGAAAACCATTGTCCGTCCTGTTCTCGATTCTACGACTACGAGTTGGACGAAAACTCTGTTGAACGTGCCCATAATATTCATCTTTCAAGCATACAACACGGGATGGTGCTTGTAGGTTGCGATGGGAATGACAAGCTATTCCTTCACAAGGATGTGTGCCCCCACTGCCATCGCATCATGTTGAGCCTTTCGGGTGAATTGGCAGATGGTGATGGGTGGGTAGACCCCAACATTTACCCATTGCATCCATTATGGCACCCCGATGAAGTCCCACCGATTCTGTCAGAAGTGCCGGACGAGTTTGCAGACGAATATATGGAGGCTCTGCGTATTTTGCATGTGAGTCCACGGGGCAGTGCAGCCCTTAGCAGAGCATTGATGGAACGAATCTTAGTTGAAAAAGCTGGTGCGGAAGGGGGAAATCTAAAGCAGGACATTGAGGCAGTTGTTCAAAGCAAGGTTCTTCCTGCACTTCTATCCAAGAAGCTACATAGCTTGCGGATAGCAGGGAATTCTGCTCTACATCAACGCCCGTCTGAGGAAGTTAGTCGTAATAGAGTGCGTGTTGGGTTGTTCGATGCCTTGCATTGCTTAGAAGTTGTCCAGGCTTTGCTTGCCCATTACTTCGTACATAATCAAGGGAATTAGCTCCCCGAGGTCAATTCCTATCAACCAATTCCGCTACCGGGCATTTGTATGACTTTAGCCCTTGCCTACGGTGACCGAGACCCCTTGACAGCCTGGGCCGGGAGGCGGATGATGGTTTGTAAGACAACTCATTACAACAGCAATCAAAAAGAGAGACCATGCCCCCACGCAGAATATCCAGAACCATCACCTTCTCCCTACCGCCCGAAATGTTCGAGCAAGTGCAGCGGGTGAAGGAGGAGGAGGGCCGCGACATGAGTGAACTGGTGCGAGATGCCCTCCGCCTGTACATGGAAGAGCGGGAACTGCGCCGGCAGGACCGCCTGGAACGGCTGCGCTCCCGAAGGGCAGGACAGGACGAGACAGACGAAGGAGTTAGCGAATGAAAGAACGATTTGAACTGACCCCGGCGGCCCTGTACGCCCGGGTCTCCAGTGACCGCCAGGACGTGGACCTCTCCGTTGCCGCCCAGCTTCGAGCACTCAGGGACTACGCCAAGAGCAACGGCTATTCCGTGACCCGCGAGTTCGTGGACGAGGCCGAGAGCGGCCGAATCGCCGACCGCCCCCAGTTTCGCCGGATGATCGACGAGGGCGGCAGGGCCGCTGCCCCCTTTGAGGTCATCCTGGTATGGAAGTTCTCCAGGTTCACCCGTAAGCGGGAGCACGCCGTGGCCTTCAAGTCCATGCTCCGGCGCAAGGGCATTAGGGTCGTCTCCATCACCGAGCACGCCGACGACTCCCCCACAGGCAAGCTGATGGAGGCCATCATCGAGAGTGTGGACGAGTTCTACTCGGAAAATCTTGCCCAGGAGGTCGTTAGGGGGATGCGGGAGGCCGCGTCCCGGGGCTACTTCCTCGGCTCCAGGGCGCCCTTCGCGCTACAAGCGCGTCAAGGTGCACGACGGCGTGAAGGAGCGCCCTACCCTAGAGGTGGACCCGGAAGCCGCCCCCATCGTTCAGGAAATTTTCGAGAGTTCGATGCGGGGCAACGGTCTGAAGGAAATCTGCAAGGACCTGAACAACCGAGGCATCACCAACAGGGGCAAACGCTGGCAGAAGAACGTACTCCGCTACCTTTTGACCAACGAGTCCTACACCGGCACCGCCGTCTGGGGACTCAAGACCAAGGACGAAAAGGGGGTCGAGCCGGTAAGGGTGGAGAACGCCTGGCCCGCCTTGGTGTCCAGAGAGACCTTCGACTTGGTGCAGCAGGGGCTGCGGGAGCGGGCGCCCACGGTGGTGCGGCCCGGAAACGTGAGCAGCAAGTACCTGCTCAGCGGGTTGCTCCGCTGCGGGGTGTGCGGCAAGCCCTACGCCAGCCAGGGAGCCAAGAGCGGCCAGTTCGCCTACTACGTTTGCGCCAGCCTGTTCCGCGAGGGAGCCGGGGCCTGCACCGCCCGCTACCTGAACGCCACCAAGCTGGAGGACTTCATTATCGGGAAAGTCAGGGAACGGATTCTTACCGAGGAGACGATCACCGAGTTGGTGACCCTGGTGGCCGAGGAGATCGACGTGGTGGCCGGTGAGATCGACGGGAAGCTGAAGGCCATAGGAGCCGAGCTTTCCGATGTGGAGAGCCGGTTGGAGAACCTCTACCAGGCGCTTGAAACCAAGCACTTGCCCATCGAGGTGCTGTCGCCCCGCATCCTGGCACTGAAGAGCCGGCAGGACCAACTAACGGCGGCACGGGAGGAGACCGAGGCCCAGCTGGAGCGGCGACGGGCCGACCTGCCCACCAGCAAGGAAATCATGCGGTACGTGGCCGATTTCCGGGAGTTCCTCCAGAACGGTCCGTTCCCAGAGCGGAAGGCGCTTATCCGCAACTTCGTCAAGCGCATTGAAATCGTAGAGGACCAGGCCGAGCTGACGTACACTATCCCCATGCCCCAGGATGGTGTAACGTCGGAGTCGGCCCCGGTTCTTGATTTTGTACAGTCAGGCCCCCGGTGTATGTCTGGTGCTGGCACCCATCAGCGTCGCCGCCTGATCCAGTGTCATGTGCTGTGCCATCAGGTTGTTGAGAACCTGTAGTCTCGTCTGTTCCTTGGGGGTCAAAGTCACAGTTTACATGGAGTGAAGGTGACACTCATGCTGGCCTGTTGGCGAGGGCCCTATTGCCGTTCGTCAACAACTGGTCCAGGCGCAGGTCCACACGCCGCAGCGCCAGGGCTTCGGAGACCCGCAGACCGGTCTTCAGCATGAGCCGGAAGGCCATGCGCGTCGGGTAGCCGGGGGCGCCCTCCACCAGGGCGGCCGCCTCTTCCGGCGTGAAGTAGTCGGGGATCTGCTGGACCTTTCTTGGCACCCAATCGCCTCTCAAGGGATTTTCGCAACCTGTGGGGCGAGTATGCCAATGGGGAACGCTTTTCCGCAAGGCTGAGGTGGGTCAGTTCCGGGGCGCTGAGTTGCGTTAATCGCACATAAGCGCAAGTGCCGAATACGTTGAGGTACTAATCCTGGGCCGCAACGTCCAAGCTGATGGGGTTATCATAAAAGTGGTTACCCAAGAACGACTGACACGCTTGGCGAGGGGCTGCCCTTGTTGAATGCCTGACTAGGTATACTAGACACAGGCTCTTATTTTGCTGAAAGGCCATTGGAAAGAGGTCTCCATAATGTTGACGTGTATAAGGCTGGAGAACTTTAAGTCCTGGAAGGACACCGGGGAGGTCACGCTTGCACCCATCACCGGCTTCTTCGGCCCTAACAGCTCCGGTAAGACCAGCATATTACAGGCCCTGCTGTTGATGAAGCAGACGGTCGATTCTTCAGACCGTGGTGTGGTTTTCCACTTTGGAGACGACAAAACACTCGTCGATTTGGACAACTTCGAGAGCGTCATACATGAACACGACACGGAGCGTTCCTTAAAGTTCTCCATTGCGTGGAATTCCATGAGGGAATTTGTGCTCCCTGACGCTTATTCCGGCGGAAAGGTAACCGAAGGAGACGAACTCAGGTTTGAAGTGGCGTTCCGGGAAGAGAGTGATAGATCAGGCAAGTCGGTAGTAGTGGAAGAGATGATTTACCGTGTTGCAGGGATGCAGTTCGGGATGCGGCGTATACCCGATCCGGTGGGCTATGAGCTGTTTGCCGGTGGGCCCGTCGTCAATATTGCTCGCCGTTCAAATAAGGACGAGCGATATATGCATAGGAGGAATTTTCACGTTTTTCCCCACTGGGCAGATAGGTTGTTAAGAGACGACGACCTGACATTCGATCTTCAATTAGGACTCAATTTGCTATTGCACGATTTGCATTATCTCGGACCTCTTAGGGCGCATCCGAATCGGATTTACACTAGGTCAGGTACGAAACGGGTCAACATAGGTCCAGACGGGGCGAACGCAGTAGAAGCGATACTTGCGTCTCTGGAAGCGCGTGAGACGATAATTACCTCGGGCAAACCACTCCTCCAGCCGCTGGACAAATACATCGCTGAGTGGCTCAAACACCTCGGGTTGATCCACGACTTTCGCGTTGCCCCTCTGGCCGAGGGCAGGCGCTTCTTCGAGGTCAAAGTCCGCAAGTCGCCTGGGTCAGCCGAAGTTCTCCTCACTGACGTGGGCTTTGGGGTCTCACAAATTCTTCCTGTGCTGGTGCAGTGCTTCTATGTACCTCGAGGGTCCATGATTATTTTGGAGCAGCCGGATATACACCTGCACCCGTCAGTCCAAGCTGGCATAGCTGACATCTTCATAGACGCATGGAAGAAGCGAGACGTGCAGGTTTTGTTCGAGAGCCACAGCGAGCATCTGCTTCGCAGGCTCCAGCGTCGCATCGCTGAAGAGGAGATTGATCCGGAGGATGTGAAACTGTATTTCTGTTCGACGGAGGATAACGGGAACTCACGCATCAGTCCGCTTGAAGTAGACCAGTTCGGAACTATCTCCAATTGGCCTAAGGACTTCTTTGGCGACCAGTTCGGGGAAATTGCCGCAATGAGCAACGCTGCTCTAGCGAGGCAGGGAGATGCCGAGTGACCGGTGATAAGACAGAGATAGTAATGGACACTAACGTTGCCATTGTTGCGAATGGCAAGGCTAATCAGGCAGGCCCAAATTGCATACGGCAGTGTATTGATCGGCTACGCCAACTGGTGGATGAGTGCCGCGTCCTCTTGGATAACCAGAGTCTGATCCTCAACGAATACCGGAATCACCTCAGTCCCTCGGGGCAGCCGGGGCCTGGCGATGCCTTTTTCAAATGGCTCTTCGACAATCAGGGAAATCAAGAGCATTGTAGGAAGGTGGGCGTCAGACTTAATCCTGAACGGGAGTTTGAGGAATTCCCTATAGACCCCAATCTCAGTTCGTTTGATCGCAGCGACCGCAAGTTCGTTGCTGTAGTGTTGGCGAGTGGAACCAGTCCTGAGGTGCTTAACGCTTCGGATTCTGACTGGTGGCACCACTGCCAAGACTTACAGAGGCATGGGGTTGAAATTGTCTTTCTGTGCCCAGAGCTTATGAAGACGAGATGATGAGACAGCCTGACTTAACCTAGCAGGAGGAACTTCATACCAGAGGCGACGAACCGTCGGCCGGGCTTCCCCTGGCATCCGAGATTACGTCCACCCAACGGAACGGCTGTTGTACGAAGCGCAGTCTCCGTGTCTGGACTACTGGAAAACACAATCCCGTCCGAGGTATCTCTCGCAGGACGGCCCGGGGGTACTAGCCAGCATCGTAGACACCTCTCATCTCCAGTAGCCTTGAGCTCCTGCAAATTGGCAGTATGCACTCTCAATCCTTATAGTGGAACCTATGACTGTCCTTCTTGAAGCTAAATCCCTGACCAAGCAGTACGGGCCCATCCTAGCCTTGGACTCTGTCGACTTTGAGGTCGGCGACGGCATTACCGGGCTGCTGGGCCCCAACGGGGCGGGAAAGAGCACCGCCATCAAGCTGTCGCTGGGGTTGGTCCACCCCACATCCGGCTCCGCGGAGGTCATGGGGCGGCGGCCCTATGACTCGCCGGAGGTGCGGGAGCGACTGGGCTATATGCCCGAGCACGACTGCCTGCCCCCCGCGGCCAGCGCGACCGAGTTCCTCTCTCACATGGCCCAGGTGTCTGGTCTCCCGCCGGCGCAGGCCCGTACCCGCGCCGCCGACATCCTCCGGCACGTTGGCCTGGAGGAGGAGCGCTACCGCCCAATCGGGCAGTATTCCACCGGAATGAAGCAGCGAGTGAAGCTGGGGCAGGCCCTGGTCCACGATCCGGTCCTGGTGTTTCTGGATGAGCCGACCGCCGGTCTCGACCCCGCCGGCCGCGAGGACATGCTGCGACTGGTGCGCCGCACCGGGCGGGAGTTCGGCATCAGCATCATCCTCTCGTCCCACCTGATGAACGATGTCGAGAGCACCTGCGACCGTATCATTGTCCTGGAGGGCGGCAAGGTTACGGAGCAGGGGACGGTCGCCGGGTTCACCGCCGATACCGAGGTGATCGTCCTCGACGTTGATGATAAGCGGGAAGAGGTCGCCACCGCGCTGGCCGCCAAGGGAATAGTCGCGACCCTGGAAGGCCCGTCATTGACAGTCGCAATCCAGTCCGAGGAACAGTACGACGACATACGGGACTCGGTGGCGGAAGCGGGCGCGCGCCTGCGCCGTATGAGTCCTCGCCGCCGCCAGCTCGCCGAAATCTTCCGGGCGGACCGATGACCGGTCCAACAAACCGACAGGCCGGCGCCGAGGTCTTCGATCTTGGCTACCGGCACTACGAGGGTCTCCGGGAAGGGAGGGCAAGAGCCCGCCGGGCGGTATATGTCAACGGGCTGCGTACGACGCTGGGCATCGGCCGGGGCACGATTCCCAAGGTACTTGCCATCTTGATGTTCGGCGCCGCGATGGTGCCCGCCGTGATCATGTCGGTGGTGGTGTCCCTGTTCGAGCCTGCGGCCGAGGCCCTGCCCTCGCATGCCGACTACTATGAACTGGTCTCCCTGGTGCTGTTCCTGTTCGCCGCAATAATCGGGCCGGAACTGCTGTGCCCCGACCGTCGCGACGGCGTCATTCACCTCTACCTGGTTCGCCCCATCACGCCCACCGACTATGTCGCCGCTCGCTGGCTGGCGCTGTTTACGGTGACCATCGCCTTGGTCTACTCGGGACAACTGGTGCTCTGGACCGGGCTGGTGCTGTCAGCGTCCGATCCCGCGGAGTACCTCCGGCAGAACTGGCTGGACATTCCGCGCATCCTGGGCGCAGGGCTGGTGGTGGCCGTGTTCCTAGCCACGGTGCCGCTGGCGGTGGCCGCGTTCACCGAACGGAGGGCCTATGCCGCCGCCTTCGTGATCGGTTTGTTCATCATCAGCGCCACGATTTCCGGCGCGCTCACCGCCTGCACCGAATCAGGCAGGTCCGGCCAGTGCGAGCAGCGGGTTACCGGCGGAGCGGCGAAGTGGCTGTCGCTGGTCAGCGTGGGAGAGGCGCCCACCAGGGTCAACGACATCATATTCGGCAAGGACGACCCCGGTTTTGGCAACGACGCAGGCGGCGTTTCCACCGAACTCCCGCGTCCCGTGCCGGTGCTATGGTACGCCCTGCTGACCTTCGGCCTCGGGGTCCTGCTCTGGAGACGCTACGAGAGGATAGCCGCTTGAGTGCGTCCGGAGCGGTGATCGAAGTCGACAACGTCTCCAAGTGGTACGGCGACGTGGTGGCGGTGAATGGCATCTCGGTGGAGGTGTTTCCCGGTATCACCGGGCTGCTCGGTCCCAACGGCGCGGGCAAGACCACGCTGCTGCACCTGATCACCGGGCTGGCCGCTTGCTCCGAGGGGTCGGTCACGGTGCTGGGAGAGCCTTCGCGGAACAACCCCGCGCTTTACCGGCGGGTAGGGGTGATGACCGAGAAAGAGGGGGTCTACGGCTTCCTCACCGGGCGGCAGTTCCTCGAATCCACGGCGAAGATGCACGGCCTGTCCTCCGTCGCCCCGGCGGTGGACCGGGCGCTGGAGATCGTCGGGATGGCCGACGCGCAGTCCCGCCGCCTCGGAGGCTACTCCCGCGGGATGAGGCAGCGGATGCGTCTGGCGGCAGCACTGGTGCATGACCCGAAGGTGCTGGTACTGGACGAACCGCTGAGCGGCACCGACCCCCGGCAGCGCCTGGAGTTTCATGCCGCAATGATCCGCTTCGCCGAACAGGGCCGCACCGTGCTGGTGTCGTCCCACATCCTGGAGGAAGTCGAGCTGCTGGCGGACCGCATCGTGCTGATGGTCAGCGGCAAGCTGGCAGCCGCCGGAGATATACGGGCCATCCGGGAGAAGCTGGACGAGCAGGCTTACCACGTGAGGATCGTGACCGATGCCCCTCGCCCGCTGGCTGCGGCCCTGGTGAACCTGGATGAAGTCGATTCGGTGAACCTCGGCCCGGACAGCGACCTGGTCGTTCTGAGCAGAAACGTCGGCGTGCTGCAGGAGGCAATCCCCCGACTGGCCCGGGAGTTGGGCGCTCGCCTCTTCCGGGTTGAACCGCAGGACGAGTCGCTGGAAAGCATCTTCGGCTATGTGGTAGAGCGCTAGATGAAGGAAGTGTTCCTGCTCTCCATCCGGCAGTTGACCGGCCCGGTCCGGCTGGGCCTGATTCTGCTACTCTCCGCCCTGCCAGTCGGACTGGCCGCGATACTCGCCGTGACCGCGGGCGGGGAAGGAGTCGGACGAGACGACTTCGTAAACGCCATGCTGAGCGGGCTGCTGGTCGCCGGAGTCCTTCCAATCGTCGTCATGACCCTGGGCACTGCCGCCTTCGGCAACGAACTGGAGGACGGTACGCTGGGCAACCTGGCGCTGATGCCGCTGGCCCGCTGGCAGATCGTCATGCCGAAGCTGCTGGCCACACTGACCATCTCCGCCCCGATTATCATCGTCAGCGGAGTGGTGACGGCTCTCATCGGAGTCGGCTTTGAAGTGCGGGCCGCCCTCTCGGTGGCCGTCGCCCTGCTGCTGGGCGTTGCGGCGTACTCGGCCATCTTCACCTGGACCGGTCTGATGACCGGCAGGGCTCTGGCGGTGGCCCTGCTGTACGTCATCCTTTGGGAGGGCGTCATCGGCTCGCTCATCGAGGGAGTGGGCTACCTCAGCGTCCGGGGCTACACCCTGGCAATCATGCACGGGCTGGACTCCTCGGCCTTCGAGGCCGTCGGCGACCGGGTGATCGCGCTCCCGGCGGCCGTGGTGGGCGCGCTGCTGGTGACCGCAGTATTCTACGGGCTGGCCGTGTGGCGGCTGACCCGCATGGATGTGCCCTGATATTGCAGCTGCAAGTTGGGGGACTCTGGGGCATATCTACCCGATTTCTACAGCGGCTGTGTTGGCTTGAGTTTACCTGTCCCAGCAGCGCAAGGCTGGGCATCAAATTCGCGCAGCATGCTTTCCGGCCATGTAGAGCACGGGTACCTTCGGAATTCCGGTCATGCCTTCAGTGAGCAGGGCTTTGGCGATTGAGTTGGCCCGCAGAAATTCCATGCAGTGACGAGAGAATTTCATCGGCATGCGCACCCGCGAGGGCATGGCCATCGCCCGCGCCAAGGGGGAATTGCGGGGCAAGCAACCTAAACTGTCCGACCACAAGCAGAGGGGACTCTGCCGCACGCACACCACCAGCAAGTATTTCCTCATCGATCTCACCGAGCTCTTCCCTGTCTCAACACCAACCGTCTTTCGCACACTCAACCCGCGTTATTCCCATTAGCGTACGATCCTGCCCCATACCGGAGTCGACCCGAATGTCGGCTGGAGAAAAACCCAATATGCGTAAGGGGTTATTGGGAGCCGGCTCCAGGCTGGCTTCGCTCATCCAGTGCTTGAGGCTCTGCCGTGTCGGGGTGCAGGCGCACCGTGAGTGTTGCGGTGGAGCCCCATCCCGGTGTGGACGAAATCTCGACGTTGCCGCCGTGAGCCCTGGCCACCTCCGCGGCCTGGGGCAAGCCCAGGCCGGCTCCCTGGTTGTCGCCCTGCTTAGTGGTGTAGAAAGGCGTCATGGCGTTCTGCAGCACCTCCGGGGTCATGCCGCAACCCTCGTCTCTGACGACAACACTCGCACGGTCTCCGTCGGCCTCGATTGACACGTTGATAGGCGCGTCGGGGTGCTGTCTGACGGCCACGGCCTCCAAGGCGTTCTGGACCAGGCACATGACTGCCAAGGCCATGCCCTCGGGCACTGCCAGACACTGCGGATCAGCCGGGTCCCCTTGCACTTCCACTACGGGTCTCCCGCCGCCAGTGACCGCAATGTAAGCGTCCAAGGCGGCCGTTGCCGACTGGCTCACCAGCCGGTTCAGACCGACCTCCTGCCAGGCTCCATGGCTTGCTCCCAGGTTGATCATGCCCTGTAGCACCCGGTCGGCCCTGCCCGCGTTCCGCCGAATGTGATCCATATTGGTCCGGATTTCCCGGCTGATCTCCTCGATCTCGTCGTTATCCCTTTCATCCCGGCTCAGCGCGTCCATCAAGTCATCCAGCAGTTCCGCCGACCCGTCGCAGAAGTTGGTCACGAAGTTCAGCGGGTTCCTGATCTCGTGAGCCACTCCGGAGGCCAGGTCCACCATTTCCCGCAGCTTCTGCTGGGCGACTATCTGGTCCTGAGCTTCGCGGAGCTGGTACATGGCCTGATCCAGCTCCTGATTCCGGGTCTCCAGGTCGACGTTGGTAGCTGCCAGGTCGGCGCTGAGCTGTTCCACCAGTTGCAGCCTCACTACCTCAATTGAGCGCAATCGCAGCGTCTCCAACGCTTCGCATGCCTTGGCGATTTCGTCGTTTCCCCGAGGTTCGATCCGGTACTCGAAGTCTCCCATCCCGAGGCGCCTGATCCAGATTTCCACCTCCACGGTTCGCAGACCTGCCCACACAACCAGCGCCGTCTTGGCCCAGACTGCGACCATTGCCGCAGCTGACAGGGCTATCAGCGCCTGATTGCCCCATAGGATCGTGGAGACTGTCAGCGTCGCCAGCAGGAAGTTGACCAGCACCAGCAGGCCGAAGTGCTGGATTGAGTAGCGCCGGATGCTGAACCGGGACATTTCAGGGGGGGCATTGCCCCCAGAGTCCCTGCCTTGGCGGGTCATGCTGAACACTCATCTGTTGTCCTACATTTCGGAACAGGTCAGTTGGTATGCTGGGCTGCGCCCGGGACGCTGTCGGACGGGACCGCGACAGCAGCAATACCAATGATTGACTGCTATCCGCTATATGGAGGGTGGGGTCTCGCGGGTGAGGATGACATTGTCAGGGTGCTCGGACCAACCGGTCTTGGCATCATACGAAGCAGAGCAGCAGTCCCACCTAATGGTGGCCTAATCCTGTCCCACAGATGGGGCCCCCTCGACCCGTTAGCTCTCTGACCTAACTAGCGGCTCTCTCGATATTGTCGCGAAGCGTCATTCTGGGGATGCCGTACTTCTTGCTGATGGCCGCCACCGTCATGTTCTCAGCAAGATCCTGGCGGATTGCCGTCATCTGTTCCTCGTCCAGGCTGAGCGGACGGCCCAGCCGCTTGCCCTTTGCCGGGGCCCGTGCCAAGCCAGCCCTGGTGCGGCGGGCGATTGCCTACGCTCCAGCTGTGCCGAAAAGGAGCAAACCTGGGCGATCAGAATGGCTGTCATCCGTGCCAGGTTCTCCGGATCGGCGTCAAAACCCTTAGCCCAGGCCTCGTTGTCGGCCAACCTGCGCAGCTGGACACCGCGGTTCACCAGGTCGTAGGTCTTGCCATGACATTCAGGGAACGCTGCCCTATGCGGTCCAGCGCCGCCGCCACCAGGACGTTGCCGTACTCCAGCCTGGCGTCCACCTACCTCCAGGCATGGCGGGTCGCGACGCCGGCAACGCCGACAACGCCGGAGACATCGATGTCGGCGTGGATGTCGCGCTCCGGTACGCCGGCCATGATCAGGTCGCGGCGTTGCGTCTCGGGGTTCATGCCGGGCCGGTCGGGCTCCTGGTCCCTGCTGGTGCGGATGTAGCCGTACATCGCCACGGAGCGTCGCCTGTTCAGGCGCATCTGAACCGTGGAAGTTGCCGGCAAGGCGCGGTGGGCCGACTCCCTGCGACCGGTGTACTGCGGACTCAGCGATGCGGCCATGATTTCATCGGAGCACCGCCTGCAGTAACGGCTGACATCCACGGGCTGTTTGTAGTTAGGACATCGTCGATCTCCCATCCACGGTGCCTCCCCTCCAGGGTGCTGGTTTCACGATACTTTTCCGCCACCCCCTCGCAAGTCTAGCGTGCCAGAGTTTCCAACACTGGCGGAAAGGGGTGTTTCCTACCAGCAGCCCGTCCGAGGAATGCTGACGGGGCCTGATAACGAGAGAGATGAAGGAATGATCATGCCGTCCCCCTGGTTGAAATTTTCCCCGGCAAGAGCGCAGCGGTGTGGGGTTGCAGACCCCTTGGCGTGAGCCAGCCCACCGGAGCGGAACAGCTTCAGCAGGTTGTGGCCGGTGCAGATCAGCGACCACTCGCCCTGCACTTTCTCCAATCCCCGCAGCAGGAACTGCCGGAACCCTCGCCTCTGCTTGATCTGGCCGAAGACCGGCTCCACCGTCGCCATCCGTAACCCGTAACGCTGCCGTCCTCGCTTGGTCTGCAACTTGCGGCGCATCCGGTCTCTGGGCGAGAGTTCCTTGGGGATGCGTCCCCGAGGGGCGGGTTCCGGTGGTGTGCCGTGGCGGGTCTTTTCCGGTGCGACGTACGGGTCCGTGCCCAAGACCTGCAATTGGGCCACGGCCGGGGCGGAGTAGTAACCGGCATCGGCGGAAACCTCCCTGGGCACCTTGCCGGTGTTGGCGATGACCTCCCCGATCATCACCACCGCCTACCCTTTGTCCGATGCGACATCGGTGGCGCGAGTTGCCACAATCACCTTATGCTCATGGTCCACCACCGCCCGACAGTTGCGCCTGACAATTGTAGGCTTGCTGGAAGTCCTTGCCGCCAGGAGCGGGCATGATGCGGGACTCCGGGTCGGTGAAGTTGCGCTGGGCCTTGTCATCCGGCACTCCAGGATGCGCCTTGCCCTCTGCCTCGGCTGCTTCCGCCTGGGCCTGGGCCTCGGCTTCCAGCGCCGCCATGGCCTCCCGGATCTTGCTCCAGCCGACCCTCCCGGAAGGACAACTCCTCCGGCAACTCGTTCCCCCTTGTCCCGGCCGTACCTGTGGTCTTCCTCCTCATCCACCTCCTGAGCGTGGCGCAGCAACTCCGCCACCTCCGCCGCCAACTGCCCCTCCCTCTCTTTCATCCTCTTGTAACTCATCGCCTTGTGCTTCGATGCGTTGGCCCTGACCTTGGTGCTATCTAGCACCACATGGCCCAGCTTCACCAGTCCCGCCTGAGAGCACAGCATCAGCACCTGCAAGAACAGCCCCGACAACGCCGCCAGGTGATCCTTGCGAAAGTCCGAGATGGTGCGGAAGTCCGGGGCGTTGTTGGCCGCCTGCACCCGGAAGGCGATGTCCTCATGGAGACGCTGGGCCATCCGCCGGGAAGACGACACCCCGATGCAGTAGCCATAGAGCAACACCTTGACCATCATCCGGGGATTGTAGGGCGCCCCGCCCCGCCGCTCCTGCTCGTAGCGGGCCGTGATCTCCGAGAGGTCCAACTGATCCGCGATGTCGGAGATGAAATAGGCCAGGTGATCCTCAGGAAGCCATCCCTGCAAAGCCCGTGGCAGCAACAACTGCTGGTCGGGGTCGTAGGGAAGAGAGGTCTTGCTTACCAGTCGGCTCCGTTGGCTGTATGCTCATCCCATCATACCCGCAACAACCCCCCAACCCTGTCTCCCGGACGGGCTGCTATACGGATTGGACATTGCGATTGATGTTGCGCGGGAGGAAGCAGCGAGGCTACGATTGCTGAAGGAATCCACCGCCGACGCGCTGCTTACGGGGCGGGGGCGCGCCATGACACCCACTGTTTTGGAGGGGTCAGAATGAGCGATAGCGATTCAGTACGCTGGATGGTTACATTTTTCCACTCGGGAGGTAGGCGGCGGGATGAGCCGGATTTTCCGATAGTTGACTTCTGGTATCCCACCAAAAAGGCCTCCCTAGAAGCGGGTGCGCGAGTCCTCAAAGAATTGAAGGATCGTGGCGATACACGCGATTGGATTGCTGCGGGCCACCCTGACCCCCGCGAAGTCGGGGCCGGTCGACACCCGGGGGGACAGTGGATACTTCCTCCCCCCGCTCCAAGGATTTTCGACCCCGACAACGTGCCTGAGATGGACCTGTCCGAAGAAGAATGGGAAGCTTTCGACCGTGCCCTGCGGGATAGCCGTGAGAGCAGCGAGCCGTGAACTCCCGCGATGCCGATATAGTAATAGACAAGAACATCATCTCCTATATCGCCCGGAAGTCCGACATTGCAGACTACTATTTGCCGCACCTGGAAGGCCGAGAGGTCGTCATATCCTTTCAAACACGGGAGGAGGCACTATATGGCGCTTACTTGGCCGGGTGGGGTGAGCGCAGGGTGAATGACCTCAAGCAGCAGATGGACCTCTACCGGATACACTGGCCCGACGGAGAGTTGGTGGATCTGTGCGCGCAGTTGCGGGCGAGCCGCCGCGCCGTTGGTCGTGTGCTCCAAGTGGCCGATGCCTGGGTCGCGGCGACGGCGCTGTATCTGGGCTGTCCCTTGGCGTCCCACGACGGCGACTTTGACGGCATTCCCGGACTGCAACTGATAAGGAATCCTTCGCCATGACCTCCTCCTCAGCGCTCAACGAGTACAGCCAGGCCGAGGAGCCGGCCCGCCTCGATTCGCACCCCCGTCAGAGCGCCGTACACGCGGTAGGCCGTCTTTGTGTCGGCTCCCACACGTACTGAGGCCGGTATCCGCACTCCTCGGGCTCGTCCGGGCAGTATGGGGGCTCGCAAATGTGTAGGTCCCGCTCCATCTCATGAAATTCACGAACAAGTGAGATCCGTAGAAAGCGTTCTCGACGGAGTTTCTCTCCCTGAACGAGCCAAACTGGTCACCGCCCTCTGTAATGTCCGGTCCCGGCGGTGGGATGTGCTCTGTCCTGTCGTGCAGGGTGTTGGTTGTCAGATTCCCGCCGGCGTCCCCGGTGCGGGTCAACGTGACGGTTTGACGGATAAGGGAAACGAGCCCGGGAATCGGGATGCTTGCGACGAATTCCTGGGTGGCCGGTGTCATCGTGAGCGTGGGTCTGTCATCGTCTTGGACCCAGACCAGCTCCGTGTAGTCGGCCACGGTGGTATAGACGCTGTCTGCGCCGCTTTTCACCCGGGCGTGGTAGGTGCTGTTGCCCTTATTCAGGACATCGTCCGTGGTGCTCCTGGTTATGGTCAGGCTGGCCTCACCCGCTGCGAAGGTGAGGCTGAGGTCCTCCTGGTCGAAGGGCATGATGGTGCTCGGCGTGGTGACGTTCCGGGTCGGATCGTTGAGGCTGACCTCGAAGTCCAGGGGATCAGTTGTGGCGCCGGAGCGGGTGAAGGTGAACGACACATCGTCCCCTTCGTTCACCCAGTCTGCGGACTTGGTTACCCGGACGTCGGGGAAGCCGCTGTCGTTATCAAAAACGGTGGTTGTGACCGTGCTGGGGAACCTGGGCTGGTATCCGGTCCCGTCCTTTATGGCAACGGTGATTTCCCCGTTGTCCTCGGCTGTCGAATCATCCTCCGTTTCGATTTCCAGGGTTACGGTGGAGGTCCTCTGCGGGAAGGTTATGGTCGTGGGCAGGGCCGAACTGACGAACCGGGAGTCCGCAGAAACCTCGATGTCGATGGTGAATCTCCGCCATTCCCCGTTCTGGCGCTGGAACGTGAACGTTGCTGTCTCTCCCTCCCTGATCCAGGGGTCCTCCGCGCTTACCGTGACGTCCGGCAACGAGACGTCACGGACGGTGATCAGCACGGGGCCGGTTGTCCCCGGCCGGTAGACCCTGGGCTCACCCAGATTGTCCGGGTCCAGCAGGGTGGCCGAGATGGTCATGGCAACCCCTCTCGGGGCCCGGTAGTTTTCCGTCGGGATCGTGATCGTTGCCGTGTCGTCACCGGCGGCGAACACCACGGTCTCTTGGACGTTCTCTCTGACGGGCGCACTCTGCGCCACCTGGACCCAGACGGTGAGCTCTTTGGAGGTGTCCTCGTCCCTGGTGAGTGTGAATACGGCGTCGGTGCCTTCGGTGATGGCGGTGTGATCGGTCTCCAGGGTAACGGTCGGTTCGTCGTCCAGGATTACGCCCCAGCCGCGGAGGGAACTCACTCCGTACTCGAGGGTGGTGTGGACCGGCTTTCTCAGGTAGACATAGAAGGCTTCGTCCGACTCCGCCACCATGTCCTGGATGATTGGTATTTCTATGACGCCTGTGGTTTCTCCTGCGGATATGGTGAGGGTTCCGGTACTCTCGGTAATGTCGGCCCCGTCGCTGACGAACTGCTCCTGGATCTGGTAATCGACGGTCACATCCCGAAGCACCGGAAGATTGCTGACCAGTTCAATCGTGTGGTCAGCAGTCCCCACGTCCTCCCGGACTTCAATGAGGAGATCCTGAAATCGCAGCACCGGCAGGGGGTCCTTGTCCACGACGGTGACGGACGCCATTGCGCGGTCGGGGTTGATTTCGTAATCGTCGCTGTCCACCAGCTCCACCGTGAAGGTGGCGTCGCCGTCGCTGCCGTCGCTGGCTTGGGACGGGTATGCCCTGGTGATGCCGGACTCGCCAGCCTTGATCGTGTGGGTCTGTACTCCTAGGATGCCGTCCCCTACCGCATTACCGATTTCCGAGTGCGTGACCTGCACCTGGAGGGGCTCGTCGGTGTAGCCGTCATGAATTATGCGGTAGTAGATCTGCTGGCCCTCGTCGACGCTGGCGCTGAAGGCCCGGACGTTGACCCTGTAGGGGGCGTCATCCCGGCCGCCCGTCATGGGAATTTCCAGGTCGTTCTTGTCCTCACCAATTCGGGTTACGGTCAGAACGAGCTCCTCTCCCTCTTCCACCTCATCGAGATTGAAGCTGATCTGCACCTGGGGAGCAACGTCGTTGTCGACCACCTCCACCGTCTGCGGGTTTGTCCCCAGAATCTCGTAGGCAGGATCCTCCTCCACCGTGAATGTCAGGGTGCTGTCCGCAATATCCCGCCGGTCGTCCGGCAGGGCGATCGTGACTGTCTTGGTTGCCTCACCGTCCGCGAACATGACGCTGGTCGGCGTTTCCACGCCGTCGGCATCGCCGACGTAATCACCCATGAGGAATGAGCCGGGATCGTCCACCTCAATCCCCACGATCAACTTTCCAGTCGTGTTGTTCCCACGTGTCAGAGTGAAGTTGACGGTCTCTCCCTCAATGACGGAGGTCTTGTCCGACGACAACTCAATGGTGGGCAGATCGTCGTCCAGGATTGCGACCTGGCCCTTGACGATAGAGGAGCCCCGGCGTTTTGCGGGGGTTAGCAGCTCTATTTTGAGCAGGTCAGATGTCTCAAGGATGGCGTCGTCGGAGGCCGTTACTGTGAGTGGGAGGGTCTGTTCCAAGGAGAGCTGAAAGTACGAAGTGACCGGCACGGCCGGGAATGTGAGGTTGTGCACCTGCTCGGTGGGGTTGGTGCCGTCCGGGTTGGTGCGGTTTGGCTCCCAGGTGCGTATCTGCACTGACAGCGGCTCGTAGGCGTTTCCCCACTTCCTCTGCACCTGTAATGTGTACTGACTTCCCTCCTGCACCTCCCTGGGGTCGGTGAGCATGATGTTGAACTCGGGATACGGGATCTCTCCGGCCTTACTCAGCGTTCGGGTCCGGGATCCCCGGACCGTCCAGTAATCGTCTTCCTGGTCTGCTGTCAAAGGAGCCCCGTTGACATCCTCCATCTGCTTGATGGTCACCGTGTACTTCCACTTGTTAGGGTCTCTCAGCCCGTTGTCCAGGATATCGATCCGGCCAATGACCTTCCGCTGGTCTCCGGTGAGGGTCAGGGGGGACTCTTGGTAGTGTTCTCCCGAAACCGGGGCAACGGGCCAGTCCGCGTGGCGGGCGCTCTCCCAGCCCCGGTTGTGCTCCACCCGCACCACGAAGGTGGCCGTACTGCCCACATCCTGGGCGCGGCGGCTCACCTCGAAGTGGATCGGCCAAGGCTCCTCGAACTCGTGGAAGAAGCGGAAGTTCCGGTTGTCATCGCAATAGTAGAATCCCTCGGCCGGGCCAGCCGTACAATTGGAGACTCCTTCGATGGTGGCGCTGGTCTCGGCACCGGTATTGCCCAGCAGGTATCCCGTTCCGGGCAGCACGTTCAGGGTGATCAGCCCGGCGGCGGGCAGGTCGCGGTCGTCGTCGGGGGTGGTGAGGGAGACTGTCATGGTCGTTAAATTAGCCGCTAAGGTCGCCTCGGTGGGTATGTCCGGCGCGGTATCCCAGTGGTTGCCCCTGAGATAGTCCCCGTTGTCGTCCACCCGAAGGTCTACGGTGAGTTCCTGGGTGGTATCGCCGCCGGTGCGGGTGAGGGTGAAGGTGGCGGTTTGCCCTTCGGTGATGGAGGGCTGGTTCTCGGCCAAGGTGATCAGGGCTCTGTCCCTGGGCGGGTCGTCTATCTCCACGTCCACCTCGTGCGGTGTCCCTGTTTCGTACCTTTCGCCGACCATGGTGATTCCGGCCTTCAGGGTGTCGGTACCAGACTCGTCCACATTGTCCACGTAGGCGCTGATAGTGAAGCTCTTGGTGGTCTCCCAAGGGTCGAATTGCACGTCGGTGTCCTGGGCGCTGGGGTTTTGCCCCCCGGGACCTCCGGCTGGGTTCCCAGGTCCTGACCTCGGCGGTCGCGCTGCTGCCTATTGGTCCCCCTGTGCGAGTCAGGGTGTAGGTCACGCCGCCGCCTTCGTAAACGGTATTCGTGCTGGCGGCGATGGTAACGGTTCCGGCCATGTCCCCGCCGTCGGCGGCAGCTACCTCCGTCTCCCGGAAGCCGCTCTTGACCGTCCAGTATTGGGCCTTCTCTGAGGAGGAGAGAGCCTTGCCCTCGTGGTCTTCGATAGCCAGGATTGACGCCTCGTAGACCCAGTCGTCTTCCTCTTCCCCGTTCTGCGGGACCTCTATCTCCTGCTCCACCTCCGTGTCCGCCCCTGTGAGTTCCAGGGGGAAGTCCTTGTACAGCCTGCTGGTAGATGAGTCCGTGCTCCCAGCCCTCCAGAACATGGTCCGAGCCGCTGCGGTTGGTTTCCACCCTCACGGTGAAGCTGGCGGTCTGACCGCTGTTGGCATCCCGTTGCCGACGCTTGACGACCAGTTTCAGGGTGTAGCCCTCGTCAACGTCGGCGTCGTTGGCGCCGTCCTTGCCGAAGTTGAGCTCCAACTGTTGAGCGGTGTCGTTGTCGTTCACGTACACCGACGCGTCGGTGTCGAGGCCCTCGCCCTTATACTTGAGGAGATAATCAGGGGAGGGCAATACCGTTGCCGTCACGCTCTCTCCTTACAGGTGGCGCCGGTCGTCGGGGACGGTCAAAACCAGGGTCTCGCTGGTGATCCCGGCCCTGAACTGAACTTGGGTTGGGATAACCGGGGGCGTATCCCAATAGTCGCCCCTCAGGAAACTCCCAGAATCTGAGACACTAATGTCGATGGTCAGGGGTTGAGTGGTATCACCACCGGCCCGGGTGAAGGTATAGGTGATGGTCACGCCCTCAGCGACCGAGGACTGGGCCGAGCTCCTCGTCACGTCTATGACCGCGACGCTGTTGTCGGAGGGGGGATCCAGAATCGTGATTCTCGCCGTATCGGAGCTTCCCACTTGGTAGCTTGAGCCGTCGGAGGCCATCACCTGGGCATTCAGCGTTTGGGTCCCGGACTCCGTGGTGGCGTCTGCGAACGGCACAGCGTGCAGCACGACACGCCTCACTCCACGGCCGAACCGTACCTCGTGCATCTCTTCGGATACATTGCTTTCACCGTCTTGCTTATCTGGTTCCCAAGTCTCGACCTGAACCGTGAGAGGAGCGGTGCCCCCACCGTATCGCTCCAGGATGAAGGTGGCTGCCAGGGAGTCCGCATGGGATCGTCCGAGGGAGTCGCGACAGAGGACGCGACCTTAGGTGAGCGGCTGTCCAGGCCCACCTGATTGACGACAATTGGTCCTGCCGGTTCGGGCGGCTATTTTGCCGGTCTGGAGGGGTTACACCATCCGGTACGGAGGCGCCGGATTTATGACCGACCGACAAGTCGCTTTGTTGAGGCAGAGCCGAATGGAAGGAAAGACAGGGAGGCGGCGAGGGCCGAAGGGGCATGGCAATCAAGGCCCCGCGAGAGAGCCTGGCAAATATGGAAACAGGAAATGTCGACCGGCCCCGGTGGACGCGCAAATCCCGAGCGAGGCTGGACAGACAGCCCGCCTCTCGTTTGGGGACTATGTGAAAATTAGTTCAGGAGACTAAACTCAGAGGCCTGTCCCCTGCGGCCAACCGCCCCGGAACTGTGTATCCACAGGCAGACTGCCAAAAAGAATGCCCTGGCCGACAGCCCGCCGCTGAGGCTCCCAGCCATCTTGACCGCGGCACTGCATCCCCATCTCGTGCCGGCCGCCTGACCGAACATTTCCGCGGGACATCAGCACCATGGACACTACCGGATGCCGAAGTGATATGCATAGGGAAAGCCGCAGGTGCAATGGGCCTGTGCCACGGGAAAGAGTGGCTCCGGTGTTCATCCGGCCCGGCGAGATTCGTCCTTTGCACTTTCGCCATTCGGATTCGACCCCACCGGAGGACGCCCTGGCCAGTAGATTCGGACGCGGCCTCCTGAGAGGTTGCCAATCTTGATCTGCTTGCTTGACCCGTCTTGGCCGTCTTATCCCTCTGCTCGCTTTCTCGTACTTTGTTGCATCTCCGCCTGTCTCCTCGTGTCTCCCCGCTCCATCCGGTAGCCCACGCGCGGCTCGTTGAAGATGTAGTGAGGGTTATCCGCCTCGTCGCCCAACTTGTTGCGCAGGTTCTTCACCACGGTGCGGAGCGGCCCCGAGTGCCCGGGGTGGCTCGGCCCCCAAACCCGACGAAGCAGATGGTCGTGGGTCAATACCCTTCCTGAGTTCAGCGAGAGCTGGACCAGGAACCGGTATTCCAGGTCGGTCAGCGAAACCGGATTCCCGGCTAGGTAGACCCGCCGCTCGGCGTAGTTGATCGTCAGGTCGCCCAGAACGAATATCTCGGTCTGCGCGCCCGGTTCCGGTCCTGTTTGCCTGCGCAGGGTCGTGCGGATTCTGGCCATGAGCTCCGTGGGCGAGAACGGCTTGACAATGTAGTCCTCGGCCCCCACCTCCAGCGCCCTGGCTATGAGCTGGTCCTTGCCGTAGGCGGAAATGAAGATCACAGGCACTTTCCCAAGACTGGGCACGCTCTCCATGAGCCCAATCCCATCGGTCCCCGGCAGCATCAGGTCGAGCAACACCAGATGGGGCCTCTCCGTCTTCATCAATTGGTCGATCTCCTCCGGGTCGGCGGTCACTATGGGGTCCAAGCCTGCTTCCGACAAGGTATCCCTGACATACCTCAAAGTCTGCGGGTCGTCGTCGACCACCAGGACGCGGGTGCTTCCCCGCTGAGATTGGCGCGCTCTTCCCGGAGTCTGCGCGGGACCTTCTGACGCACCGAATCCGGACTCGGCGACCACGGGAAGAGTGAAGAAAAACCGGGCGCCCATGCCGTACCCCTTGCTCTCGGCCCAGATACGGCCGCCGTGGGCCTCCACTATCCCCTTGCAGATCGCCAGCCCCACGCCCGAGCCCTCAATGCCGCTCGGGGCGTCCCCGTCTATCCGGGAGTGCTTCCTGAAAAGGTGCGGCAGACGGTCGGCAGAAATGCCCTCCCCTTCGTCGACGACGGAAAAGGCGACATGAAAACCCTCTCTTCTCACGCTCACCGTGATTACCGACGACTCCGGGGAGTGCCTGGCGGCGTTGGTCAGCAGGTTGACCAGTACCTGCACGATGCGGCGCCGGTCCGCCATGACCTGGGGAAGATCCAGCTCCACATCGATGTGGATGTTGTTCCGGCCACCCCCGCTCAGGAAGGCGTTCCTGGCCCGGTCCACCAGGACTATCACCTCGGAAGCCTCTGTGGCCACCGACAGTGTGCCTGTCTCGATCCTGGCCACATCAAGCAGGTCGGTGATGAGGTTGCGCATGTGGTCCGCCTGGTCGTCGATGATACGGTGGAACTGGAGGGCCTCGGCCGGGTCAAGCGAATCCCCCGACCCAATGAGCGTGGCGGCCGAGCCCTTGATGGATGTGAGCGGTGCGCGCAGCTCGTGGCTCACCATTGCCAGGAACTCCGCCCGCAGCCGCTCCATCTCCTCAATGGGCGTCATGTCCTGGAGAGTGACGACCACCGACTCCACCTGGCCATCCTCCGAGAGGATGGATGTTACATTCATCAATGCCGTAATCGATCGTCCGTTGGGCACAAGGAGGACGATCTCCTCCAACCGCACATGCTCCCCGGATTTGAGGGTCTCCGCCAAGGGAAACTCCTCCAGTGAGACCTCCCGTCCGTCCCCGCGCCGGATGGTCACCACCCCGAGCAGGTCTTCGGGCTGTTGGTCCGGAGTCCGCATGAGGTCGACTATCCTCATTGCCTCCCGGTTGAAGTACCTCGGCCGACCGGCTCTGGCGTCGAAAACCACGACGGCAACCGGTGAGGTATCTACCAGGGCTTCCAGGTCTGCCCTGGCCCGCTGTTCCTCGCGATGCTGTCGCGCGTTGGCAATCACGAGGGCAGCCTGATTGGCAAACATCACCAGGGTCTCCTCGTCCTCATCGGTGAATTCCATGCCCCCCTTCTTGTCGGCCAGGTAGAAGTTGCCCATCTGCGTGCCCCGGTGACGGATCGGTGCGCCCAGGAATGTGGTCAGAGGCATGAGGCCCTCTGTGACACCCAATGACCTGGCCTTCTCACTGAGATCGCTGAGTCTGAAGGGCTCCGGATAGTTGCTCAGGAACTCGAACAGCGGCAGCCCGTTTGGCAGGTCCAGCAGCCCCTGGCGTTCTTCTTCGGTCAACCCGGCAGTCACAAACGCCTGGAACTGCCCCGACTGGTCGAGGAGGGTGATGCCTCCATAGGGGGCGCCGGCCAACCGGCAGGCGCTGTCGATGACCTCGCTCAGCACCGTCTCCAGATCCAGGCTCTCGTTGATGCGCAGGCTCGCCTCCGTGAGACTGGACAGCCGCTCCCTGAGGGCCGCGTTTTCTTGTTCGAGTTCCTCGGGTGATCTCATGTTGTCTCCTGGGCGGGCCTCTTCACATCGGATTCCTGCACTGCTGGACCTGCACACAACCATGGGGGATGAACTCAGGCCAAATGGCCTGTTTCCCGCTGATTATACCAACTCTACGGAAAACACACATCTAGTTCACTGATAAATCCCTCGTGAACACACATTTAGCACAGTAATCCGACCATTTTTCAAGCTGGCGATGTGAAATTCACAACGCGGCATTTACTTCTGCCCAAAATGTGAAACAGGGAGTAGGCATTTGTACGAGAGCCAGCATTGTAGACACATTCGGGAAGCCATTCCGCCTGCGACCACATCAAAGAATTGGTCAACTTTCCAGGGCAATCGCGTCTTGACTGAATGCTCTCCATCGCAGTCCGTCATTCCCGCATCGCAATCCGTCATTCCCGCATCCCAGTCCGTCATTCCCGCATCCCAGTCCGTCATTCCCGCGAAAGCGGGAATCCAGAAGGCCAATAGCGCCCAGCACCAACGCCGGAATCTGCCATGTGGATTCCCGCGAAAGCGGGAATGACGGGTAAGAGGCGCTAATGACGATGTGAACGTCGCCGAGTAGTTAAAACGCGATTGCCCTGTCAACTTTCCCGAGGTTTACAAACTTCCTGCCTTGTTTGCTATAATGGTGACAGTCGGTCTTGTTGGTGTTTTCTCCTTCAAGGCGATGCGAGCGGAAGTGGCTCAGTGGTAGAGCACCTCCTTGCCAAGGAGGGGGTCGCGAGTTCAAATCTCGTCTTCCGCTCCAATAAAAGGGACATTCAAGCACGAAGCCGCTGTCGTCTGACAGCGGCCTCTTTTTTGCCACCCTGCGAATCCCGCAGCTAAATCGAAGATCAACCAAGTTGGCAGTCCAAAGGGGTTTTAACATTCACCCGCAGCCCCGCCCAACTAAGTAACTATCTCAAAACTGTCATGCCCTTGATCTCAACGGCCGGATACACGGTCTGGACCACTGGATTCCCGCAAAGGCGGGAATGACGGGTCCTTTGCGGGAGTGGCGGTTTTGGACTTTGGCGGATTTTGAGATAGCCACTTGATCAATTGGGACTCCAGGCCGCTTGCCGGCAGTTGCGCCGCGCTCACCGCCGCCCGAGTCACCATGCCAAGGATTCCCCGACAAACCCTTGATAGCCGCTCCAGCGTTGCGAAGAGGTTCTCCCGCAACACATCAAGGGGAAATTTCACGATACGCCATCAGAGGAGGTCCGGGAATATTCCCGGCAACCCACGCGCCATCCCGTGACTGAAGATGTCCACGGAACGGCGAAAGCGGGATTGATTTCCTGCGGCAACCGCGTGCAGCATCAGGCGGTTGCCCGGCCACGGATAGCTGGGGATTTCCCCTCGTCGCATTAACGAAGTCCGGGTGAGGACCGCGTGGCTGGAGCGTTTCAGGGAAGGGCTAAACGTACTTGCCGCTGACCATCAGTTCCAGCACGGTGATGCGGTTTACGATTTCCCGTAGCTGGTCCACGGCGTCGCCGTCAACGATTTGCAGAAGGCGGTCGGCCCTCGCCACCGCGTCTTGCAGCGCCGGGGGCACATGTTCGATTCCCGATGGGTTGGCATTCTCCGCAGCGACCCGACCCTCGAGATATCGCTTGTATTCCTGGACCAACTGCACAACTTTGTCCAAAGCGACTGCGATTTCGTCGGTCTGGGGATGCCGCGCGCCGTCAGACTCTCCGGTGAATCGGGCCTCCTCCTGCACCGGGAACCTGCGCCACCGGTAAGGCAGCTCCAGGATGTTCCCCGGCGAACTCATATCGGCGGCTGCCTGCAACACCCAGCTCAGAATCGTTCTCTGCTGGATTGGCTTGCCCGCCTCTCCCACCTGGTTGCCGGCGGGGTACCGCAATGTAACTGCTCTCGGCGCGCCCACGGTGGCTGTGATGTGGGGCTGCACTGTCATGGAAATGGTCGAAACGCCCGCCCCTTCAATGTGATTCTGTACCAGCCCCAAGGACCGGTGACAGATGGGTCAACCGCAGGTCATGAACACCAGGTCTGCGCCGCTCTCTTTGTACCCCTCCGCCAGAACGGGCGCCGTGCGCGACATCAGGTTGTCCGGGTCAGGGTTGAAGCCCATGATGCTGTATGCGATTGGCGCGATGCCCCCGATAACTCCCTCGTCGCGCAGTTCCTGCAGGCGGTCCAGGGGGAACATGCAATTCACATCCCGGTCGGCTTCCACATGGCTGTAATGGGAATGGGTGATGGCGAGGTCTCGGGTGTCGATGTCGGTCGGGATTTCGCGGTGCGTCCAGTCGCCGTGAGCGCTGTCGATGTCGAAGGGTGTATCGCCGCGCCGGTGCACTCCGCCTGTGGTGAAGAGGGAAACCACGCACTCCGACAGTGGTTTTCGCAAGGGAGTCCAGTTCACGGTATCGTTGCGAACATCATTCGTGCCGGTGTGGCCGACCATGATGCGGTCCATCCATTCGCCGAACCTGCGACGCTCTTCGTCAGTAAAGGGCCACTGCCGGTATTCGGTGGTCATGTCTGCCTGCTCCAAGAGCCCGAGATTCCTTGACCCTCATCGGGACCGCGATGTCGTGGAACTCTCAGGCTTGCCGCTGCTGAGGATCCAGGGCCTCTCGGAGCCAGTCCCCCAGCAAATTGAAGGAGATTACGATGAGCGCCAATGCCACGCCTGGAACTACAGACACCCACCACGCATTGGTGGTGTACTCCCGGCCTTCGGCGATCATCGAGCCCCATGCCGGTGTGGGCGGAGGAACTCCGGCGCCGAGGAAGCTCAGGGACGACTCGATGATGATAACGAACCCTATCTGCAGGGTCAGTAGCACCACCATCGTGTTGAGGATGTTCGGGAACAGATGCACCACAATTATGCGAAAGCTGGAGCAGCCTGATACTCGCGCCCTCGCGATGAAGTCCCGTTCCATCAGGATCAGCACCTCGCCGCGGATTACCCGGGCGAAGCGGGCCCATAGCACCACACCCACGGAGATAACAAGGTTTATGACTCCCGGCCCCAATATCACCACCAGCATGATGGCGAACAGTATTATGGGGAAGGCTATGGTGATGTCCGCCGCCCTCATGATGATGGTGTCGACAATCCCCCGGCTGTAGCCGGCTACCAAGCCAAGGACCACCCCAATGGCCGCCGATAGCAAGACTGTTGCCGCCGCAACCATCAGCGTGGTCTGAGCGCCATAGGCGACCCGCGTGGCAAGGTCGCGGCCCAGCGGGTCCGTACCGAGAAGATTGCTCCTGCTGCCCCCTTCCTGCCAGGCGGGCGGAGTCAGCCGGTCCCTCAAGCTGACATCGACGGGTGAGTAGGGGCTGATAATGTCGGCGAAAATGGCCAGTACAACGAAGAACACCAGCACGACAAGCGGTATCAGGGGAGCGCGTTTTAGTGCGTCCACCACCCTGCTTGCGCGCTTGGGCGCTATTACGAGAATTGGCGCCGTATTTGCCTGAGCCACTGCTTCTTTTCCGTTTGTCGAAAAATTACTCGAACCTGACCCGCGGGTCCAGGTAAGCATAGAGAATATCAACCAGCAGGTTAACGGCGATTACCAGTGCCCCAGTCAGGATGACCAGGCTCTGGACCACTGGGAAGTCCCGGTTGATTATGCCGTTAAATACCATTCGGCCCAGCCCCGGCCAGGCAAACACCACTTCGACCAGGATCGCAAGCGTAATCAGGGCGGCAACGTAGGTCCCGCCAAAGGTGACCACGGAAATCAGGGAATTCTTCAGGGCGTGCTTCCAGATGACCCTGCTCTCGGAGAGACCCTTGACCCTGGCCATGTTGATATATTCGCTGTCCAGGACATCAAGCATGCTCGAACGCAGCAGGCGCATCACGCCCGCCACCAGGAACAGGCTCAGGGTGAAGCTGGGAAGAATGTAGTGGGAGATGCCCCCCATGCCCTGGGCCGGCAGAAGTTCAAGCTGGACGGCAAAAATCTCGATGAGGATTATGCCCAGCCAGAAAGAAGGCAGGGATTGCCCCAGGACAGCCACCAGCTTCGCGATCGAATCGACGACGGTGCCCTTCTTGACCGCAGCGATTACCCCCAGCGGTACGGCAGTGAAGAGAACGATCAGTATGGCAAACCCGGCCAGCTTGACCGATGGCAACAGACGGTCCGCCAGCAGGTCCTTCACCGGTGTCCGGCCCCTCACCGATCTGCCCAGATCACCTTGCAGGAAGTTGCCGATGAATATTCCGTACTGAACGATAAATGGACGATCAAGGCCCAGACCCCGCCGGATCTCCAGCCGCTGCTCCTCCGACGCAGACTCGTCGATAAGCAGGTAGGAGGGGTCGCCAGTCAGACGGACAACACCAAACACAATGATGGACAACAGAAACAGGGCTATTATCGATTGAAAGGAACGCCTCAGTATGTACTGCTGCACATTGTCCTCAGAGCGTCAGCTCACTAAGTAACTATCTCAAAATCCGCCAAAATCCAAAACCGCCATTCCCGCAAAGAACCCGTCATTCCCGCAGCCCCCCGTCATTCCCGCGAAAGCGGGAATCCAGTGGTCCAGACCGTGTATCTGGCTGTTGAGATCATAGGTCATGACAGTTTTGAGATAGTTACTAAGAGGGAATGGGGACCTGCGAGGATGAGTGTCCGTCCCCCGGTGTAAGACAGTGTCCTGGCAGCATCGGGGGACGGAATATGGGCGCTGTTGGGCGCTGTAAGGACTAGCGAGGCCGCACTATATCCAGATAGTTGGCCTCCCAGGAACGCCATGCCCTGTTCCAGTCCGATGGAATGCGGTCGTTGCCGGCGTAGGAAACGTCCAGGTTGGCCACTGGCAGGTGAATGTGCTGGTCGTAGAGGTAGTTGTAGATCCCCAGGAAGAGTTCCTCGGCCTCTGCCGGGTCCAGCGTCGCCTGCATTGCGTCAATGTGCTTGTCGAGCTCGGGATCTTCGGTACTTCGCGCCGTGCCCTCTGAATGTTCCAGCGTGAACATCAGGCCGGCGAACCCTGGGAATGGCCGGTTGGGAGCGTCCAGGAAGGTCATGGTGTTGGACAACTCAAAGGCCAGCCGCTCAGCGATGGAAGTGGCAGAGTCGATGGACTGGATTTCCACATCAATTCCGATGGCCTGGAAATAGCCGGCCATGGCCTCCACCAGGCGTGGGCCCTCGGGCGCGTCGGGTCGCGGGTAAGAGTGCATCTTTATGGAGAACCCGTCGGCGTAACCTGCCTCGGCCAAGAGCTCGCGTGAACGGTCAGGGTCATAGGGATAGGGGTCGAGTTTTGGTCCCCACCGATCCCAACCACCGTAGACCTCGCCGGAAAGAGGCATTGGGTAGACAATCGCCGGACTGCCCCGGCCGGCGAAGATGAACTCCACGAGCTCATCCCGGTTGATGGCGAAGTTCATTGCCTGGCGTACCCTCAGATCGGCCCAGGGCACATCTTCCCATTGCTGATGGAAATAGAACCCTATCACTGCCTGACCCGGCCTCGGGAAAATCTGAAAGCCTTCATCCTCAACTTCTGTAACGCGCTCTCGAGAGATGTTGATTAGATCGACCTCATTCGTCTTGAGCGCCGCGATGCGAGTGCTTTCTTCCGGAATCGTCTTGATCAGCACTGTTTCGAAGGCTGGAACACCCTCCCTGAAGTGGTCTCCCCAGGAAGTAAATTCGATAAAGTCGCCCTTCAGGTGATCGCTCCACTGGTAAACGCCGGTGTGGACCGGATTGCGGGCGTATTCGTCCTCGCCCACGGCTTCGTAGTGGCTCTTGTCAACCGGAACCCCCAGGTTCCCCTGCGCGTCGGTGAGGTCCCAGTCAAGGAAAATCTGGGGCCTGGACATCGTCAGGTTGAATTCGTAGTCGCTGACCTGCTCGATACCGGTCACACAGCAGGTGATCTGCTCTTTATAGGATGCGGGAGCCTCCGGTATATCCATCGTCTGCTGGAGGGCGAATATCATGTCTTCGGCAATGAATTCCTCGCCATTATGGAATGGCACTCCCTCACGCAGCTTGAAATTCCAGCTCAAGCCATCTTCTGCCATGGACCAGGAAGTAGCCAGTCCGGTTTCCGTGGAAAGCTGGGCATCGTCCGTGGTTCCCACGAGGTAGTCCCAGACGAACCGCCCATAGTTCTTGGCAAAGGCGATTTCCTGCCAGGGGATCGGGACCTCATTGCCGTAGCCAGTAAGGCCCAGGGTCAACTGTCCCTGAGCTTCGCCGCTGCCAGTCGAGTCGGCCGGAGGCTCCGTCGGCACCGCCGTTGCCGCTGGAGCCGCCGTCGGCTGCTCGGCCGACGCGGTGGTGGCCGCCGGCGCCTGGGGAGCGGTGGTTGCCGTTGGGTCCGGTGCTTCGGTTGCCGACGTACCGCAGGCTGCCAGCAACGCCAGCGCCACTATCGCCGCTACAGGCGCCAACCATCTCCACCGAAAGAACTTTTGGACTGCAATCATCTATCGCCTCTAGCTGTTAAATTGGTATCGAAAAGCTGTCGAATATATTAGACCAGCCAATTCAGTTGTCAATACCCAGATATGCGATGTTCCTATTTCGTCATATTATGGCCTTGATGTAGTGCATTAATGTCACTCCCCTGACGGTAGCATTGGTCTGACCCTCGGGAGTCGAGCCGGACTCGAAGTCAGGACCCTGGACACCACCGCGTTTGGGACCTACCGGAATTGAAGCACAAGGCAGGGAAGATCATGGACAAGCTCAGGGATGCAGAGGAGGGACACATCCGACCCCAGTCCGCCAGTTGCAGGGACCCATCCCCGTCGTCAGCTCCGGAGTCCCGGCAACGGCTTTCAGGCTACGGTCGCAGGAGCATGTCCCCGCACTCGGTGCAGAAGCCCGCATCGGGCCGCACCGGGCTGACGCAGTGGCTACAGACCAGGCGGGGTGTGGCGTTCGCCGGAGACTCCAGCCCGCACTGCTGGCAGTACCGGCTGGTGATGCTGTTGAGGCGCCCGCAGGCTGCACATTGCGCCCTGGGATAGTTGCGCCTCATCCGGAACGGGGACACCCTCTGGGCCCAACGGAACCTGCTCAGCGTCCAGAACAGGCCAGCGCCGAGCAGCAGTAAAGCCAGCAGCACTCCCAGCGGAGACATCCCGAAAACCAGCACGTTGAAGACCCCGTGCGCTGCCGAGCCAACGGCCAGCCCAGCCAGCAGCCAGAGGGCTCGCCCACGCGTGCGCTCGTGGGCCTGCAGACCCAGCGCAATCCCCCAGAAACTGCCGAAGATCACATGGGCCAGCGTGCTGACCGGCCCCCGCAGCACCATCACCTCGGGGCCGAAGGTGAAGATGTAGCCCAGGTTCTCCACCGACGCAAAGCCCAGGCTGGCCGCCACGCAGTAGACCAGGCCGTCCCTCGGCTCATCGAAGTACAGGGAGCGGTACGGCCCCAGCCTCACCGCCATGAACTTGCTCAGCTCCTCGACCGGCCCCACCACGAACAGCATCGCCACCGCCACCGAGGCCAGGTCCGCTCCGAAGCCCACATCGCCGTCGTCCAGGAACGCGAACTCCAGCGCCGCTGCCGGGATGGTGGAGAGCATTCCCAGCAGGAAGGCCACCGCCAGCAGCCGCCGCGGCTTCGGGCGGTAGGCTCGGCCCCGGACGAAGAACCACAGCCAGAAGAGCCCGGGCGAGAAGGCAAGAACGGCATACCCCAGCAGCTCCACGCCACCGCCCCCTCCGCTATCTCTTGACGACTACGGTGTCGCAGATGTGGTCGTGCAGGCCACGCTTGTCGCTGCTCACGCCGATCATCAGGTAGCCCACGCCCAGGACAAGCGCGGACAACCCGCTCGCCATGTGCCTCCCGAAGGCCCGCAGCCCGCTGATCCTGGACCCGTCCCTCCTCAGGACATACAGCCCGAATGCCCGTTTCCCAACCGTCGTCGAGTAGAGCGACACCCCCAGGGTGTAGTACGCCGCGCCCACGATGGTCATCACCGTGTCGGGCCAGGTCCAAAAGGAATCGTCCGAGTAGTAGCTTTCGACGGAAATCCCCGGCACCAGCGTGAGCAGCAGCAGTTGGAAGGCGACCAGCAGGACCGTATCGACAAGCCAAGCCAGCAGGCGAATCCAGAACCCCGCCGGGACACCCGCCAGTACCGCTGGCCTGAACTGTGCTGTCCGCTGCTCCTCAAGGGGATAACCGCATGAGAAGCAGAAGGTCGTACCCGCCTCGTTTGAGGCGTGGCACCGCGGACAGGTCACCTGCGCAGGTGGTGGCGCCGGAACCCCCGCCCCCAGCAGGGAGCCGCAGGCGTGGCAATACGCGCTCTCCGGCTGGTTTGTCGCGCCGCAGTTGTAGCAGGCGGCAGGCATCCGGCTCCCGCAGTGAACGCAGAAGTTTGCGTTAGCCGCAGCCTGGCCCCCGCAGTTAGGGCAGTTGGTCATGGGATCGCGCTTCCCGCTTCACCGGTCTCCTCTCATACCAGGGCAATCGCGTCTCAACTATTCGGCGACGTTCACTCCGTCATTCCCGCTTCGTACCCGTCATTCCCACTTCGCACCCGTCATTCCCGCTTCGTACCCGTCATTGCCGCGAAAGCGGGAATCCAGAAGGCCAATGGCGCACAGCACGAACGCCGGAACCCGCCATGTGGATTCCCGCTTTCGCGGGAATGACGGACTGCGACGAAGAGCATTCAGTCAAGACGCGATTGCCCAGTCTCCATACCAGCCGCGCCGCTGCCCCGGGCTACAACGCCACCACCATCTGCAGCTCGCTGGTGGGCTTGCACAGGGCCTCGAACGCACCCTGTATGCCCTCCAGCGGAACGAAGTTGGTGGCCGTCAGCATGTGGTCCACTGAGACCAGCCCCTTGCGCATCAGGTCGAGGGCGATGCGCCAGTCCTCGGGCTGCGTGCCGAACGACGACTGCATCCGCACCTCCCGGGCCATCCAGTTGGGCGGCAGCACCGCCGTGGGCTCCCAGGCGATGGCCAGCATCACCACCTGACCGCCCTTCGCGCACAGGTCCAGCGCCTGCTCCATCGTCGACGGCGCGGCGGCGCACTCGTACACCACCTGCGGGCCGGCCCCGCCGGTCAGCTCCATCACGCGGGCCTCCAGGTCGTCGGTCAGCGGGTTGATGACCGCGTCCGCTCCCAGCAGCCGCGCCGCCTCGGCCCGCCCCGGCGCAGGCTCCGACACGATCACCGTCGTTGCCCCGGCGGCCCGCGCCGTCTGCATGCAGAGCAGCCCGATGGGCCCGGCGCCCAGCACCACCACGGAGTCCCCCAGCTTGATGTCCGACAGCCGAACCGCGTGGACGGTGACAGCGCAGGGCTCGGTCAGCGACGCCTGTTCGTCGGTCACATCATCGGGCACCGGCGTGAACTCCCACTCGTCCATCAGCACATACTCTGCGTAGCCGAGTTGCCGGGCATTGTGCTGGAAACCCATGGTTCGGTAGTTGAACCTCGGATTGGCCCGGGGCCCCGGGTCCACACCCGCCGGGCGGTGCCCGCCGCCGCCGACCACCCGGTCGCCGTTCCGCACCCGCGAGACCCCGTCGCCCACATCCACAATGGTGCCCGCGAACTCGTGCCCCAGCACCGTACCCGGTTTGGCGATGTCGTACAGAAAAGCGTGCACGTCCGTCCCGCAGATGGCCGCGTACCTGACCTTCATCACCGCCTGCCCCGGCCCGGGCACCGGATCAGGAACATCCTCCACCTGCAGCACCTGCTCACCCTTGTAGACCGCTGCGCGCATGGCTCACCTCCCAGCAATCGTTTGTCCCAAGTATAGCCGTTCGCCCTTAGTAACTATCTCAAAATCCGCCAAAATCCAAAACCGCCATTCCCGCAAAGGACCCGTCATTCCCGCGATCCCCCCGTCATTCCCGCGAAAGCGGGAATCCAGTGGTCCAGACCATGTATCTGGCCGTTGAGATCGAGGGCATGACAGTTTTGAGATAGTTACTTAGGGCGCCACCGGCAAAAGTGTATTGCCATGCCGCCGCTGACTGTCTGAATCCTGATAGGACTTAAGCAGTGGAAGGCTATCCCCTCTCCCTCCGGGAGAGGGTTAGGGTGAGGGCGTCCCCCTCAACCGCTTAACTCCTACCCGATTCAGACTCCGCCATTACACATTCAGCCCCGCCAGCGTTAAACTGGCACACAAAGCCGTGTGATCCCTCAAGAAGGAGGAAGACTGATGAATTCAACGGGACGCGTCGCCATCGTCACCGGCGCTGGCTCGGGCGTTGGCCGGGCCTCAGCGCTGGCCTTGCTCCGCGATGGCTACTCCGTGGCACTCGCCGGTCGACGGATCGAGACGCTGGAGGCCTCGCTGGCGGAGGCCGAGGAACACCGCGAGCGCGCCATCGCCGTCGCCACCGACGTGGGCAGCCCCGAGTCCGTCGCCGGGCTGTTCGCCCGCACCAGGGAGGCCTTCGGCGGCCGGCTCGATGTCCTCTTCAACAACGCCGGAACATCGTCGCCCCCCGTCAACATGGAGGACCTGACCTTCGATCAGTGGATGACCGTGGTCAACGCCAACCTCACCGGCACCTTCCTCTGCACTCAGGAAGCCATCCGGATCATGAAGGACCAGGACCCCATGGGCGGACGCATCATCAACAACGGCTCCATCTCCGCCTATGTCCCCCGGCCCAACAGCGCCCCCTACACCTCCACCAAGCACGGCGTGATGGGCCTGACCAAGGCCACCTCCCTCGACGGACGCAAGTACAACATCGCCTGCAGCCAGATCGACATCGGCAACGCCGCCACCGACATGACCGCCCCCATGGAGCGCGGCATCGTCCAGCCCAACGGAGATGTCATCCCCGAGGCCCGCTTCGATGTCGCCCATGTCGCCGAGCAGGTGGTCTACATCGCCAACCTGCCCCTCGACACCAACATCCAGTTCATGACCATCATGGCCACCAAGATGCCCTACATCGGAAGGGGGTGATTCACCATGGCCCTTATCGAAGCCGGAGATTTCAGGTTCGAGGTTGACCCCGGCTGGGGCCAACTGCCCGACGGCATGGCAGCAGGTGTCGTCACCGGTGTGGTGGTCGACTCCCAGGATCGTGTGTATGTCTGCCAGCAGCAGCAGGACCCGCCCATCCTGGTATTCGACCGCGACGGCAATTACCTGGATTCCTGGGGCTCCGGCTATGTCGTCGAGCCCCACACCATGTACATCGGCCCCGACGATGTGATCTACCTCGCCGACCGGGGTGCCCATGTGGCCATGAAGCTGTCGACAAGCGGAGAGGTCCTGCTGGAGGTCGGCAACCGCGGCCAGCCCTCCGACACCGGCTGCTTCGAGGACGAAGGAATAGTGCTGCGAGCCGGCGGCCCCTTCAACCGGCCGACGCGCCTCTCGCCCTCGCCCTCCGGCGACCTGTACGCCTCCGACGGCTACCGCAACTGCCGCGTGCACCGCTTCGCCGCCGACGGAGAGCTGATCGCCTCCTGGGGGCGGCCCGGCGGAGACGGCCCCGGCGCCTTCTACTCGCCCCACTGCCTGTGGGTGAACCCCGAGGGCCTCATCTATGTTTGCGATCGCAACAACAACCGCATACAGGTCTTCGACCCCGAGGGCGAGTTCGTCACCCAGTGGACCAATGTCCAGCTACCCACCGACCTGCACATCGGCAGCGACGGCCTGTTCTACCTCGCCGAACGTGAGAGCGGCGAGGCCACCGAGAACCTCCTAACCGTTCGCGACGGCACCGGCACCGTGATCGCCAGTTGGACCACGCCCCGCAGCCACCAGATCTGGCCCGACGCCCACGGCGACATCTACCTCGTCAGCGGCGGAGCAACCGACGCCGCAAAAGGACTCGGCACCAGATACATGAAAGTCCGCTAGCAACACACAAAATCCCTTCCCCCTTGAGCCTGAACGCCAAATCCCCTCTCCCTCCGGGAGAGGGTTAGGGTGAGGGCGTCCCCCCAATCCTGCTCATCCTTAAATCCTGTGAATCCTGATTCAGACAATTTCCTTGTACTATAATGGCCATCAACCGGCACCCCCGGATTTGTTCCCTCGCAGTGCGGCCACCAGCGGAAAAGCCCATTGCGCCTACTTATCCGGGGAATGCCTCTGAAAAATAAACTCGTCAGGAGAACGACATGGTTGATCAACTGGCCCGCCCCACAGACCAGGTTGAGGTCTACTGGTTTTCCGAGCAGCCCCAGGGGTATGTCGGCGATGCCCAGCTGGAGCAATTCGACTCGGGACGCCTGGGATTTCCCAACACCTTCTTCGACCCCGACAAGGCTCACATCCTCTACAACGAGTACCACGACCAGTACGCGCTGGCCGATGAGGTGGGTTTCGATGGGATCATGACCAACGAGCATCACGCTGCCTACTGGTGCGGCAAGCCCGCGGTCAACCTGGACGCCGCCGTCATCGCCAAGGTCACAAAGCAGGCCAAGATCGCCATCCTGGGCAATGTCATCGCCGTCAACGACCCCATCCGCATGGCTGAAGAGATTGCCATGCTGGACTGCTACTCCGGCGGCAGGATCATCTCCGGCTTCGTCCGCGGCGGCGCCGTGGAGACCCTCCAGGCCGGCATCGACCCCACGCAGAACCGCGAGCGTTTCGAGGAAGCCCACGACCTGATCGTGAAGTGCTGGACCACGCCCGGCCCCTTCCGCTACGAGGGCAAGTACTACCAGTACCGGGCGGTCAATCCCTGGGTGTTGCCCATGCAGCAGCCCCGGCCCGACATCTGGTTCCCCGGCACCGGCAGCCCCGAGAGCGTCGTCTGGGCCGCGCAGCACGGCCACCCCTACATGAACCTCGGCGCCGTCATGGAGACCACCGAGTGGCTCAAGAGCATCTACATCGACACCGCCATCGAGGCGGGCTACAAGCCCGGCCCGGAGCACTTCGGCTACTTGCTCAAGGTATTCGTCGCCGACACTGACGAGAAGGCCGACGAGATCGGACGCAACTTCGTCTGGACCGAAGGCCACCGTCAGCGCGGACCCCGGGAGCATGTGGACCCGCCCGGATACCAGTCCCGCCAGGCCCTGCAGATCAAGCGCAGCCGGCCCTCCGGAGCATTTGCCGGCAACGCCGGTGACCCACAGTCCTACGAGCTCCAGAAGGACCACAAGACCATCATCGTCGGCACCCCCGACTCGGTGATTGAGCAGCTGCAGTGGGTCGTCGAGAAGCTCAACCCCGGCTACCTGCTGATCTACGGCAACGAGGGCCCCATGCCCCACGAAGACTGCATGCGCTCCATCGAGCTCCTCGGCAAGGAAGTAATCCCGGCCCTCAAGGAGATCCAGCTCCAACCCTACGAAGTCGCCTAGCACCCCAGCCGTAGCAGACTCCCCTCCCCACCAACAAATCCCCTCTCCCAAAAACTATCCCCTCTCCCAAAGCCTATCCCCTCTCCCTCCGGGAGAGGGTTAGGGTGAGGGCGTCCCCCTATGGGTGTGGCGAGTGGGTGTGGCGAGCCAGTGGATGTGCAACGCGTTCCCTCTCCCTCCGGGAGAGGGTTAGGGTGAGGGCGTCCCCCCTATGGGTGTGGCGAGCCAGAGGATACGCAACATGTCCCCTCCCCCAAGAGCTATTCCCTCTCCCTCCGGGAGAGGGTTAGGGTGAGGGCGTCCCCCAATGGGTGTGGCGAGCCAGAGGATACGCAACATGTCCCCTCCCCCAAGAGCTATTCCCTCTCCCGGAGGGAGAGGGTTAGGGTGAGGGCGTCCCCCAATGGGTGTGGTGAGCCAGAGGGTGTGGAACCTGTCCCCTCCCCCTTCAGGGGGAGGGCCAGGGTGGGGGTGAAATCATCACGGCCCTCACCATCAAAGAAACGGCGGACTTCCTTACCAGGGAAGTCCGCCCTTACTTTGAACACTGAACGCTTGGCCCAGTCACAAGAGAACGGTGCCCTTTACCCCCGCACCGCCAGCTCCTCCAGCAGTCTCCGCGACGCCTCCGCAACCTCCACGACCGCAGCGTCAAAAGCCCCGGCATTGGCCTTCGAAGGCTGACGATATCCGCTGATCTTGCGGACGAACTGCAGCGCCGCCGCCTCAATTTCCTCGTCGGTAGCTGGGGCGTCGGCGTTGCGCAGGACTTTGATGCTACGGCACATTCTCCCTCTCCGGACCAGCGCTTCTCATCTCCAGGATTCAGTCGTAGAAATCTTACCAGGGAACGAATTGGCTCTTCCGCGCATATTCTCCAGTACAGACCCACCCGCGATGACTTGAACGGGTCTGCAGACCCCTTGGACTGACAGGAGAGTAATTCCATGCGGACTCTGACCATTCTTCCGGCTGTTTTGTTGGTAGTCCTGTTGTTGTCGGCCACGCTTATGGCATGCAATGAAACGAACGGAACGCGGGGCACGCCGACCGCGTCCGTCCATGATCGCGCATCGACCCTCGAACCTGCCCCTGAGTCGCCGGGAGAGACCCCCATCGGACACACGCCAACATCCTCACCAGTGCCGGGCGAAGAGCCGGTGCCCACCGAGAGCTCAACCAGGAGCTCAACCAGGAAGTCGACCGGCCCGAGGACTGCCACTCCCAACGCGGCTGCCCCGGTTCCCTCGCATCCCACGCCGGTCCCGAAAGCAACGGCCGCTCCTGTGACGGTTGAGGCCATGCGTGAACCGGGAGGACCTGCCGGTGCTGCCGGACCCGCCGGACCCGCCGATGATGTTGGCGGGGCATGGCCAACTGCCGCACCAGCGGCCATGAGCGGGAGTGAATCAACAGCACCTGTGGCAGTTTCCGGAGAGGGAGCAAGCCATGGCTCCGGGAGCGCGCCCTACCAACCCGCCTCCCTGTCGGCCGGTGAAGTGGACGACAACGAGCGCTGGGAGGACTATCTCCAGTACCTGGACAGATACTCAGGGCCCTCCGTTCACCCGGTGAACATTTCGGAACGGTACATCATAACGGTCGTTGACCGCGATGGCCGTCCCGTACCCAACGCAACGGTCAGCGTTGCTTCGGGAGACGCTGATCTGTTCCAGGCTCCAACCTATGCCAATGGGCAGACCCTCTTCTTCCCGAGTGCCGTGCCGGTTGCCGAAGGGACCGAATCCTTCCGGGTCACGGCAGAGAAAAACGGTGTAAGCGCGGCCGCAGAGTTCATTCGCGGCGCCGAATCCGGCTGGCAGCTGACCCTCGACGCCGATTCGCCCTACGAGGGCGGCGTACCGTTGGACGTGTTGTTCCTGCTGGATTCCACCGGTAGCATGGCTGACGAGATCGATCAGATAAAGACCACCCTGCTGTCCATATCGGCCCGGGTCTCGGACCTGCCATCGCAGCCTGACCTCAGGTTCGGGATGGTCAGCTACCGCGACCGGGGCGACGAGTATGTGACTCGCCTGTTCGACTTCGACGACGATGTGGCCCGGTTCTCAGAAACCATTAGAAATGTGCAGGCCGATGGTGGAGGCGACACCCCGGAATCCCTGAACGAGGCCTTGCACATGGCGGTACACCGTCCCGAATGGCGTTTGGGGGATGCTTTGCGCCTCGTGTTCCTGCTGGCCGATGCGCCGCCACACCTGGACTATCAAGACGACTTTGACTATGCCGTGGAAATGGTCGAGGCCAGGAAGCGGGGCATCAAGATATTCCCAGTCGCTTCCAGCGGGCTCGACGCCCAGGGCGAGTACATATTCCGACAGATTGCCCAGCACACCATGGGCCGGTTCATATTCCTGCTGTACGAGGGGTACGACGGGATGCTGGGCACCTCTCACGATGTGGGCGAGTACACTGTCGAGCGCCTTGACGACTTGGTGGTCCGGCTGATAGAGGAGGAGCTGGCCGTGCTTTCTCCGGAGTAACCCGGGGAAATGCCGCCAGATGAAGTCAACCGGTGTTTCCGGGCCGGTACTTGTCGCCCTCCTCCCGTGCGATGCGGCCCGAGGCCATCAGCCACATCCGGGCGATCTCCGGCCCCATGAACTTGAACCGGCGCTTCAGTTCCTGCGCCAGCGGCGGATACTCCTCCCCCTCCAGCGTCTCGTAGAACCACCGGCAGAAGCCGCCGTGCTCGTCCTGGATGGCCTGCACCCGCCGGGCGTTCTCGATGACCCCCTCGATCTTCAGCCGGTTGCGGATGATGCCCCCGTCCTGTCGCAGCCGCTCCACATCGTCGGGCCCCATCGCCGCCACGGCGTCGATCTTCCAGCCCGCGAATGCATTCCGGAAGGCATCCCGCTTATCCAGGATCATCTTCCAGGTCAGCCCTGCCTGGAAGACCTGCAGGCTCATCACTTCGAACAGCCCGTCGTCGTCCGCCGCCCGCCTGCCCCAGATCTCGTTGACATACCACTCCCGCAAAGGATCATGTGGAGCCTCCAGATCGGGAACTGATTCGTGAGGCATATTCACTCCAGGAATTTTCAACGGAGAGACGCAGAGCAGAAACCAAAACACTCTGCGTCAATGCGTCTCTGCGTTCAATCAACTGTTTGGAAACCACCTCAAGACACGCTTCGAGCCCTAAACCGTCATTCCCGCGAAAGCGGGAATCCAGTGGTTCAACCCCGCCATGTTGGTGAAGGCAACGGGGGGCCGTTGGTCTTGAGATAGTTTCTTACCGCGGGATGATGGGCAGCGTCACATGCGACGGGTGCGCCGAGTCGTGCAGAATCGTCTGGATCGCCGGCTTCAGCTCGGTGTCCGAAGCGATGACACCGCCGGTGTTGGTGTTCCGGTCGAACCGGGGGAAGTTGCTGCTGGACACCTCCAGCCGGATCCTGTGCCCTGCCTTGAACACATTGCTCGTTGCCAGCAGGTCGATGCTGTAGCAGTAGGCCCGCCCCGGCTCCAGCAACGATGGGCTGGACATCGACTCCCGGTACCGCGCCCGGATGATCCCGTCGGTCAGGTTGCGAGCGCACCCGTCCTCGCACACATCCACCAACTTCGCGGTGAAGTCCGTGTCCGTCGCCGAGGTGGAGGCCCACAGCGTCACCGTGATCGGCCCCGTAACCTCCACATCCCGGTCCAGCACCGGCGTGGAGTAAACCAGCACATCCTGCCTTGCCTCGATCTCGTTCTGGTCAAAGGCGCCGCTGGTCGCGAAGTAGGGGTTGCAGCACAGCTGCCCGCCCTGCGTTGGCACCGGGTTCGCCGGGTTGTACAGGAACACATCCGGCGCCTCGTCCGACGGCGGCATCGGGCTCAGGTCCCCATCGCCGTGCAGCGTGTTGGCGTTGCCGCCGCTGTGCAGGTAGTAGTTAGTGTTCTGGGCCCGGGCCAGCGGCCACTCGTTCTCGTCCCGCCACACATCGTCGCCCATCACGAAGATCTTGACCGGCGGCTCATCCAGGATCCCGGTGTCCTCTTCCTTAAGCCAGTGCTCGAACCAGCGCAGGTGCAACTCATCCATTCCCAGGGCCATTGCATCGGCGGCCACACCGAAGTAGTGGCTGCCCGCCATGCTGGTCCCCCGGGAGCTGTGCTGCCACGGCCCGATGATCAGCTTCTGGCCGTTCCGGGCCTCCTCGGTGGCCGCGTTCTTCTGCATCCCCAGGTAGTTGCGGATGGTGCCCCGCAGGAAGATGTCGTACCACCCGCCGATGTTCAGCGCCGGCGTGCTGACATTCGAGTGCTGGTCCTCAATGCACAGCTTCTTCCAGTAGTCGTCGAAGCTGGGGTGTTCCAGCCAGTCGAAATAGTAGTCGGCCAGCCCGCCCTTCAGCTGCGGCATATCCTTGAGCGGCAGGTGCATGAAGGCATCGGTCATCCCGTCCACGGAGCCCACCAGTTCCGCCTGCCGTGCCTGCGGGATGCTCTTCACCCCCGAGTGGGTCTTGAAGTTGGCCAGCGTGAGCTGCAGAAGGGTCCACGACACATTGAAGCCCAGTTCGAAGGCGCCTCCCTGGTAGGTCCAGCCATCGTGGTAGTTGGACGCCGTCACATTGGGAGCGATGGCCACCAGGTGCGGCGGACGGGTGATGGCGCAAAGCCACTGCGTCGCCCCCACATACGACGCGCCGATCATCCCGACCTTCCCGTTGGACCACGGCTGCGATGCCGCCCATTCCACCGTGTCGTAGCCGTCGTTGACGTCGTCGGCGAAGCAGTAGAACTCCCCGCCCGAGGTGAAGCGTCCCCTTGTATCCTGGATAACGAGGGCAAAGCCGGCCTTGGCCGCCTTCATCGGGTCCAGCATCTGCGACGCCAGCGCCGCAGTCTTGTCGTACGGCGTGCGTTGCAGAATCGTCGGGAACGGGCCGGGGCCGTCGGGCCGGTAGACATCCGCGTAGAGCGTCGTACCGTCGCGCATAGTCGCAGGCAGGTTGGTCTCCACCTTCAGCGAAACCGAATCAGGCATAACTCTCCCTCCTAGATCGGCTGTTTATCTGTAAGTCTTTATGTCGAGCCTCGGCCGTCATTCCCGCGAAAGCGGGAATCCACGAGGCCAGTTTATTTCGAGGTGGTAATCGTCGCCTTGGCACTGGATTCCCGCTTTCGCGGGAATGACGTAAGGGCTACATTCATTCAGTCATCGGCTTAATTGAACTTGGGCATCACCGTCTCGGCGAACAGGTCCATCTGCCGGTACAGGCTGTCTGCGTCGGGAGCGAGGAACCCCAGGTTCACATGCTCCACCCCCGTCTCGATCTTCGCCTCCATCTCCCGTGCGCAGTCGTCCGGTGTCCCCGCGACGCACAGCGCCCTCGCGATGTCCTCGGCGCTACGGTCCGGCGTCACATACCGCTCTCCCACGTTGCGCACTGCCAGGTCCAGGGCCTCGGCGCCGTCCACCGAGATAGAAGTCGGCTGGTTCAGTCCCCAGTGGAACCCGTCCAACTCCCGGCCCGCCTCGGCGGCAAACTGACGCACCATGTCGTTGCTCCACTTTATGCGCCGGTTGGTGAACAGGTACGGATACCAGCCCTCCCCATGCAGCGCGGCCCGTCGCATGGCGGCCTCGCTCCGCCCCGACACCCAGATGGGCGGGTACGGCTTCTGCGCCGGCTGTGGCAGCAGAGTCACATCGTCGAAGTCGAAGAACCGGCCGTGATGCGAGACATGCTCTTCCGTCCACAAGCGTTTCATCGCCTCCAGCATCTCGTCCGTTCGCCGTCCGCGAGTGCGGGTGGAGATCCCCAGCGCGTCGAACTCCACATGCGTGCCCCGCTGCCCGCTGATGCCGATGCCGAAGTCCAGCCGCCCGCCCGACACCTGATCCACGCTGGCAACCATCTTGGCCAGCATCACCGGGTGGTACAGTGGCACGATCACGATGCCCGTCATGATGCGGATGAACTCCGTCGCCCCGGCTGCGGCGGCCATCGCCGGCAGGTTCAGCACCGTGGGGCGCGGCGGGTTCCCGTCCATGATGTGCTCACCCATCGTAACCCGCTGGAACCCCAGCTCTTCCGCTCGCCGCGCGAAACCCGGAACATCCCAGTAGTCCTCCACGCTCAAACTGCATCCGAAGGTGATACTCCCGCCGCTCATGCCGGTACTCCTTTAGCGCTAGATGCTGGACTGTAGTCGATTCGTTCACTCGACAATGCACACAATCTCATCTCGCTAGTTTCGCAATCCGTCAGGCATGAAAATGCTTTCACACTCTTTACAACTGTACATTGCCCGCCGCTCGTCAAAGAATCCCATCCCGACGCCAATTTCCGAGCCAAAGGGGGCCGGTTCGGTGAACCCGTAAAAACTGATCGAAAACCCCCTGCAATTTGCGCAAACCAGGGGTCGCGTGGATAAAGGTATTTGCGGTGTCTTCGGGAGCGGCCGCTTCCCCTTACTCAAACATCGCGCACAAGTGCACGTGGCAGGATGAAACCCATGCAAACGGCGCATATCGTAGGACATCTCATCCCTCTTTCGTATGCCGCCACCCTGCTCTGCTGCATTTTGTTTTGCGGCCAATAGCGCCCCAATTCTACCACCCGCTTGGCGGCTGCGATAAAATCGACCCCATGGAGCAGACCCACATGGAACACACTATGGAAGGCAAGACCTGCCTGATCACCGGCGCCAGCGACGGAATCGGCTACATCGCCGCCCGCGAGCTCGCCCGGCAGGGCGCCAGCGTGGTCGTCGTCGGGCGCAATGTCTTCAAGACCGACGACGCCGTCGACCGGATCAAGGAGGATACCGGCAACGAGAAGGTCAGCTACCTATTGGCCGACCTCTCCTCGCAGGAGGATGTCAAGCGCCTGGCCCGGGACGTCAACGAGCAATTGCCTTCCCTTGATGTGCTACTCAACAACGCCGGGGCCATCTTCCTCTCCGACCGCCGTAGCGTCGATGGACTGGAGATGACCTTCGCCCTCAATCACATGAGCTACTTCCTGCTCACCCTTCTCTCGCTGGACCTGATGCGGGACTCCGCCCCCGCGCGAATCATCAATGTATCCTCCAGCTCCCACTCTTCGCCCGGCAAGTTCGTGCTGGATGACCTGCCCAGGCCAGGCAGCAACCGTGGCTACCGGGCCTACGGACGCTCCAAGCTCTGCAACATCCTGTTCACCTACGAGCTCGCCCGTCGCCTCGAGGGCACCGGCGTGACCGTCAACGCACTCCATCCCGGCCTGGTGCGCACCAACATCGCACGCAACAACGGCCTGCTGGGACGGGTCGTGAACTTTTTCATCGGCGCCAGGGGAATCTCGGCGGAACAGGGCGCCGACACCCTCGTCTACCTCGCTTCGTCTCCCGAAGTCGAAGGCGTCACCGGAAAGTTCTTCGTAAACCGCCAGGCCGTCCCTTCCTCCGCTCTCAGCTACGATCAGGACCTCGCCAAGGGGCTCTGGGAGCTCAGTGAAGGGCTGATGACGGGAGGTGGGCCCAAGGAATAGGGTCAATCACCCCCACCCTCAGAAAATATCTCAAGCCTCGCTACAGGCGAAAACCGTCATTCCCGCCTTCCCCGTCATTCCCGCGAAAGCGGGAATCCAGTGACCAAAAGCGGGAATCCAATTGACTCCATCAAGGCAGGATATCCAACTCGCCATCCTGAAAATCCTTTAATCCTGATAATCCCGATTCAGACAATAGGAGTATCGCCAATGAAGCGACCGGTAGAGTTCTACAGCGAAGGGTTCAAGCTCCAGGGCGATGTCTACACGCCCGACAACCTGGCTCCTGGGGAGCAGAGGGCGGCCGTGCTGCTCTGCCACGGCTACACCGGCGTCAAGGACCTGTACCTGCCCGACAACGCCCGCGTGCTCAACGAGGCGGGCTATGTGGTGATGACCTTCGACTACAAGGGCTGGGGCCAGAGCGAGGGCGTCTCCCCGCTGCGTCTCGCCCCGCACAGCCGCGTCACCGACGTGCAGGCCGCCATGACCTTCCTCGGTGAGCAGCCGGAGGTCGACGAGGACAGCATCGGCATCTACGGCACCAGCTACGGCGGCGCCACCGTCGTCTGGACCGCCGCCATCGACCAGCGCGCCAAGTGCGTGGTCAGCGTCGTCGGCATCGGCAACGGCACGCGCTGGATGAGCCGCGTCCGCCGCATGGACGAGTGGTTCGACCTTCTCGACCGCTCCAAGGCCGACCGCATCCAGCGCGCCATGACCGGCAAGTCCGACATGGTGGAGCGCGGCGAAATCCTGCTACCCGACCGCCAGTCCGCCGCCCTCGCCGCCGCACAGCGAGCCAACAACCCCAACGCCGTGATGACCATACCCGTCGAGTACATCGACGACACCCTCGGCTTCAACCCCGAGTGGGTCGTCGACAGGATCGCCCCCCGCCCGGTCCTGTTCATCACCAGCGACCAGGACCGCCTGGTGCCGCCTGAAGAGTCGGAGCAGCTCTACGCCCACGCCGGCGAGCCCAAGAAGCTGGTCACGCTCAAAGGCGTCGGCCACTACGAAGTCTACGAGGAACCCGCCTTCTCCCAGGTCATGCACCACACCCTAAACTGGTACCAGCAGCACATCCCCGCCAAGTAGCTATATCAAAGCTGCGCTTGGGTCCTTGAACCGTCATTCCCGCGAAAGCGGGAATCCAGCAGCCAGGAGCTCTCGACCGGCAGATGGCGCCGGAGGGTGACGGCCTTGAGGCAGTCTCCAGGTGCTAAACTAGCGATTGAGTCAGACAAACAAGAGAACAAGAGGAGGTGACCAGATGTCCAACAAGGGATTCTCCCACATCGGCCTCTCCACCCACGACCTCGATGCCACCATGGACTTTTACGAGAACACTCTCGGTTTCAAGGTTGTGCGCTGCGACACCATCAAGATCAGGCAGGGAGGCAACATCCGCCACGCCTTCATCGACGTTGGCCGCGACCAGTTGGTTGCGTTTATGGAGCCCAACAACATCCCCGGACTCCCTGACGACTTTGACACCGGCATCAACAAGGGACTGGGCATTCCCGGCGTCTTCTACCACTTCGCCTTCGAGGCCGGGAACCTGAACGAACTGAATGCCAAGCGCGAGGAACTGGCCGGCAAGGGCGTTAGGGTCACCGACATCGTCGACCACGAGTGGGCCATGTCCATCTATTTCGAGGATCCCAACGGCATCTCGCTGGAGTACTGCTGCCTGACCCGCGACATCGGAACCGATGACGATGTCACCTTCCAGGAACGATTCGAACGCTCTATCGAGGTCCGCAACGGCCAGCCCGTCTTCGTCCGCGATGTTGCCCCCGACCCGCTGGAAGCCGTCCTCGCCGACGACTAGCCGTCCAGGAAACCATCTCAATACTCAGGGCCTCAAGACTCAGGGCGCGCCCGAACCGTCATTCCCGCGAAAGCGGGAATCCAGAACTCCTTGCTGCTGAAGAGCGTTTGGGTTGCGGAAAAGCATGGATTCCTGCTTCCGCAGGAATGACGGCATAATTTGGGCAATGACGGGATAATTTCAGGAATGACTGGAAAATTGGACGACACCCTCTAATCCGGTGAATCCTGATTCAGACAGAAGCCCCCACTACCCGCACGCGGTGGTTGTTGCTGTCGGCGATGTAGATATTCCCGTCGGCATCGACTTCGCACCCGTGGGGACGGTCCATTGCCGCCACCGTTGCCCGCGACCCGTCGCCGCCACCGCCCAGCCTGCCCCCTGCGATGGTATCGACGATGCCCGTCGAAGTGTTGATCCTCCGTATCGCGTGGTTTTCCGTGTCAACCACCAGCAGGTTGCCGTCGTGGTCGCAGCGGATTGCCTTGGGGCCACCCCATGTGGCCTCCAGCGCCGGACCGCCGTCGCCGGTGTAGTCGAACTTACCGGTGCCCGCCACCGTGTGCATGATTCCCCTGGTATCCACCATGCGTATGCCGTTGCCTTCCCGCTCGGCGATGTAGGTGTTGCCAGCCCTATCCATGCACACTGCCCGGGCCCCCAGGATGCTTGCTTCCAGGGCCGACCGGCCGTCGCCGGAGCGCTCCTTCTCACCGCTGCCCGCGAAGGTGGCGATCACTCCCGACGACAGGTTGAGCCGGCGGATACGCTGGTCCTGGACATCAGCAATCAGCAGGCCGCCTTGGCCATCGAGGAAGCAGTCGTTGGGCTCCCGGAACTGGGCATGGGTGGCCCTGCCGCCGTCGCCGCCGTACCCGGACTCGCCGGTGCCGGCCACCGTGGAGACAGTCCTCGTTAACGCGTCGATCTTGCGAATCACATAATTCAGCCGGTCAACCACGTAGATTGCCCCGTTCGTGTCGACCTGCAGCGAGTAGGGCTGGTTGAAGGTGGCCTCAGTCGCCGGACCGCCGTCCCCGGAATAGCCAACTTCCCCGGTGCCGGCAACCGTTTCGATCAGGCCGGTGCTGCGCTCGACCATCCGGATGCAGTGGTTCATTGCCTCGGCGATATACAGGTTGCCCAGGCTGTCGAAGGCGCACATGAACGGCTCGCTCAGCCGCGCCACGGTGGCCAGCCCTCCGTCCCCCGTGTATCCGCGCTCCCCCGTACCCGCAACAGTCGTGATAATCCCCGGCTCGTAACTCATGGCGATGGAAACTCCTCGAAGGCTGATATCAACCACGCTTGTATTCTAGCCAATAATGGAGCCTCTTTTGTGGAATCCAATCCCTGAATCCGGGCCATTCGATTATTCCCTCTCCCTTGAGGGAGATGGTTAGGGTGAAATCCTTGTTGAACTCCAGTCTAAGAGGCCGTGTGACAATATCTCGCGTAACCGAAATCGGCATTGTTATAAAAATAGGAAGCAATAGCAGTTCCCTCTCCCGGAGGGAGAGGGTTAGGGTGAGGGCGTTCCCCGTATTCATACACTTATGTGGCACGGAGAGCCATCGGTAATTCCTGAGAAAGCAGGAATCCAGTGGCCAAAGCCAGAGGCCGTGCAATAGTGTCGGAACGCGGTCGTTTTGACACATCCACTTGTGCCGACCGAGGCAGCAAAGACCGCTCCAGTCGCCCCCCCAGGGTCTTTTAATTATTCCCTCTCCCTCCGGGAGAGGGTTAGGGTGAGGGCGTTCTCTCTTTCAGCTACAAGCTGGCAAAATAGCCGACCTGACCCTCGACCCTCTAGGCAGAGCGACAATTAAAAGGCCCTGCCCCCAGGACGATTGCAAAGTGACTCCAATTGCAGGATTCCGCTCATCCTGAGCTTGTCGAAGGATGCCCGCCCAGGCTGCCGATGGTTCGACAAGCTCACCATGAGTGGGTCTGGAAGGACTTTGCAATCGTCCTGGCCCTGCCCCCCCGCGTCATACCATCACCGCACAGTTTTCCGCTAGAATTCACCCCAAGTTCACACCACATACAGGAGCGCACCCAGTATGCCCAACAACACCAGGGTCGACAGCCTGATCGAGACCCGCACCAGCCTCATGGCCGCCGCCGCCAAGCTGGTGGCCCACTACGTGGCTGCAGCAGCCGAGGCCGGGACTTCGGCCGATACGATCAACTCGGTCCTCAGGGACATCGCGGAGACCACCCAGGTGACCGAGATACATGTAACTGACGCCGAGGGGAACATCGAGTTCGGAAGCCACCCAACCCTGAACTTCCGCTTCCCCACCGAATCCGATACAGGAACCCAGGCGGCCCCCTTCGCCCGGCTGCTCGAGGGCACGGCCGCAGAGGGAACAGCCACCGTGGTGGTGCAGGACCCCACACCCCGGGAGCTCGACGGCCAGGTCTTCCAATATGTCGGCGTGTCCGGAATCGTCCGCTCCCGCATCGTCCAGGTCGGTATCGCCGGCAAACCCTAGTGGCTCGACAAGATTGGAGTGATGGCTGCTCCTCCCGTTCGCCCTGAGCCTGTCAAATGGCCGTCCATTCATGGTTCGAGAAGCTCACCACCAACGGACGCCGGGTTCACTCATCAGTCCAAAGTGAATGAACTACCGGCGCTACACCCCCGACGACCTCGCTCGCTATGCGGGGTAACTACAGAGGCGGATTCTGCAGCCCCGGCGGCTAACTCCCCTGCGTCAGGCGCTGAAACCGGTTGCGCTGCTCTCTGGTCTGGGGAGCGAAGGAAGGCGCCGGGGCGGAACGGATCTGCTCCAACTGTGGAAGTAGCCTCTTGACGTCGTCCATGTAGATTGCAACGAAGTCCGAGTCAAGCCAGTCCTCGTAGAAGTTGGTGTGCAGGGCTTGGGCAACCCCAAAGAGACTGATCAAGTCCTGTCGATCGTTCTCATCAGCTACTTGCTTGACCACATCCACTATGCGCCGGTGCCCTCCGTGGTTCCAGCCCCGGTCCTCGGCGATGGCTTTCAACGCCTGCGCGACAGCTCCCCAGCCCTTTTCCGAAGCCTGCATGTTGTTTCCAAGCCGCAGGTAGTTATCGGCCTCGCCGATACACCAGCGGCTCAGTTCAGCGTACTTGTTGGATTCCTGAACGTCAGGTTCCATTCTCTCGCCACTCTCAAGGCACGCAGTACGGACTACCGCCCGTTGCCTACCTCTCCATTGTACCAATCGAGGATCTCGCTTCCGGTCATGAATACCACGCCCTCAAAGCGGCTGATGTACTCGAAGATGGCGTCGTAGTACTTGATCCGGTGCGCCGCCCCGGTGATGTAAGGGTGCGTCGAGATGCACATCACCCGCGCGCTGTCGGCCCCTTCGCGGTACAGGGTGTCGAAGTGGTCCTTGGCCCGCTCGAACAGCTCCGGCGAGCGATGGTTCTGGATCAGGTAGATGGGGATGTCGTTCAGCTCCACCGTGTAGGGCAGCGCCACCATCCGCCCCGATTTCACGATCATCTCGTAGGGCTGGTCGTCGTTGACCCAGTCGGCGATGTACTCGATTCCCTCCTCGGCCAGCACGTCCGGCGTGTCGAAGGTCTCCGCCAGCCCCGGCCCCATCCAGCCCCGCGGCGCAGTGCCGGTGGCCTCGGCAATGGTGTCGATCGTCCGGCGGATGACCGCCCGCTCGTCCGGCTCCCGGTTGATCACCCGCTGGATGAATCCGTGGGCCAGCATCTCCCAGCCGGACTTCATGCACTCGTCAACCAGCGTCGGGTAGCTGAGGCACACCGAGGCGTTCAGGCTCACCGTCGCCCGGATTCCATACCTGTCCAGCACCTGCTTGAACCGCCAGAACCCCACCCGCAGGCCGTAGTCGAACCAGCCAAAGTTCGGGATGTCTGGCAGAGTCGCCACGCCCTGAGGCGTGGGCAGCACGGTGCGGGCCATCGGCTCGTTGATGTCCCACTCCTCCACGTTGATCACCGGCCACACCGCCACCCGGGCGTTGTTGGGTAGCTTCAGCGGCGGCCGATCGAAGATGGGCGAATACTCGGCGCGGGGATTGGCCATGACTGCCTCCTGCGGCTGTGGAATTGGCGTTATTGTACGCGTCTACCTGTGCCTTCCTGAATCTATTTCCACCCTCGCCCCGCCTCCCGGTACTTCATAAACCCTGAATCGCCAGTTCATTTCGGCGCTGACCAGCGGGAACACCATGGAATACGACTCTTCCCGGAACCCATCGGTCATACCGGCTTCGTCACCGCCCACCGAGCGCACGAAACGCCGCCAGATCTGCCACCCGGCCCCCGGGTCCTTCAGCAACAGGAACGAAGGAGGGCCATCGCCTTCCTCCTCCGGTTCCGGAATCTCGCCCAGCACCAGCGGACTGCAGACGCCGGAGTGCGCGTCAAGTCCCTCCGCCAGCAGATCCCCGGAGTCCGCCGGCTGGCCCGGCGAGCCCCGGTCCACCGCCTGCCAGCGAGCACTGACATCACCGTCACTCAGAGGCTGCAGGATCATCCTCACCGACTCCTGCCCCACCAGCGGATAGGTCCCGTCCTTGATTTCCACCACGCGAAAGCCAACGGCAATGTGGTCGTCAGAGTTGCGGCCTGATCCGACGACCGCATGGCTTATCTCAGCGCAGCTGCAGAAATGTGCGTCAGGGAACCTGTTGGTGCCGAAGATGTCCCTGGAGATGACAAGCCCGGCCACGGCCTCGATCCCTCGCCGGGCACACTCCTCGACAGGCAACCCTCCGGGATCATCCGACCACCTGACAATCTGGCTCACCAGAAATCCAACTCCGTACCCCAGCTCCTCGGGTCCCGCCATGTCCGATTCAGACACCTCAATAGGAGAACCCAAGCCGAGACGCAGGGAAAATCGACGACCGCGCCCAAAAATAAAGGCCGATTCTAATCGGCCCTCCAAGCAGTGTCCAGCAGAAAGAGACCTCTATTCGCCCCGGTAAATCTGCGTCTCTGGCGCAAAGGCTGCCCACGCGAACCAGAAGTGGTTGCCGTGCACGATCGGCTCCAGCGCTTTGCCTTCCAGCGGCCCCGACACCGCCTGTCCCAGCACGTTCCAGACGGACCCGGTCTCGTTGTCGGTGAAGCCCTCGGCCCCCAGCCGGAAGGTCAGCTTCTGCCCGCCCAGCCCCGCGACGAACACGCCGGTGGCCCCCACATCCCGGGACTCGGCGATGTTGGACTGGTCCAGCGCCGAGGCGGTGCCAGGCTGGAACATCACCACGATGTCCCAACCGGGCTGTGTGTAGTTCACCACGCGTTCCCGCTCCAGCGCCATGAAGGGAAACGCCACCGGCTGCCCGTCAACTTCCAGCGCAACCACCCGCTCCATCGGCAGCAGGCGTCCGTCCGGCTCGCCCCTGAACAGGAACGGCGACTGGTCCACCCGGTCATACCCGTAGTAAGGGTTCCGCCCGTAATCCCGGTTGTGGCCCGTGTCCCTGGACAGCACATCCGAGCCGGGGAACGCCTCCTTGAAGTCTCCCCACGACACAAGTTGCGCCGGCACAAGCTTCAGCTGGTACCCCGCATACGCCCCGACGATTCCCTCGCCGGTCAACTGCTGCCACCAGCTCTCCGTCTGCCGGTCCCACATCACCAGGTCGCTGTGACGCAGGTTCCCCGACACCCCGAAGTCCAGCACCGCCCCATCCAGCCGCCGGTCGAAGGCCACCGCCGAGTTGCACAGTGGGCAGAAGGTCACCGACACCGGCACGCCGCCCAGTTCGTCGTTGGCGATCTCGTGCCAGGTCAGGATCGCCAGCGGATATGCTCGCGCCTCGCCGTTGATCTCCAGCGCCACCACCGGCTGCACATCCTCCAGCCATCCGTCCGCATCCTCGATGCTCTCGAACTGAGGATCGTCCAGCGGTGGAATGCCGTCCGGAGGAACGCCGCCCGACAGGAACTCGTCGTACGGCACCGTGTGCAGGCTGAAGTCCGTCTGCCAGTTCCCAGTGCGGAACCTGGCCGCATCCAGCGCGTTCTGGAAGTCGGGGTCCGGCGCAACCATCGGCGCGGGCCCTCCCGCCACCGTGCTGGTCGTAACGGTCGGCACAATCGCAGCCGTGGGAGCCGGCTCCGCCGTCGGCACCTGCGTGGCAGTCGCATCCGACGCGCCCTCTGTTGCCGGCTGCGAAGTCTCAGCCGATGGCGTATCCGTCGGCTCCACAGCGCCGGGAGCGGCCGTCGCAACCGGTACGGCTGTGGGAGTGTCGGCCGGCGCCGTCTCGTCCGTTCCGCACGCCAGCGCCAGCAGCCCGATGGAAGCCAGCAGCGCTATGGTCGCGACGCTGTGCCGCCACTTCCGGCTAAAGAAGGTTGCCGCGTCCAACTGTCAACCAGTAGAAGACGATGTAGGCGCCTGCGATCACCATGAACGCGGATGCAATGGGCTGGATGTAGGGCAGGGCCCGGCGCATGACGCGAACCATCGCGCCCTTGAAAATCGCCATCCCCAGGGTCATCACCACGATGACCAGCCCCATCCCGAAGGCGTACAGGAAGAAGTTCGCCACCACCTGCAGTAGCGAGTCTGTGGCGCTCCCGATGCCCACCACGGCGATGAAGATGGGCAGCGTGCAGCTCAGCGACGCCGTGCCGTAGGACACGCCGAAGGTGAAGAAGCTGCGTATGCTCACCGTGTTCGGGTTGCCCAGCCGGTCGGCCGCCCGGGCGGCGATGCCGGTGTACAGCTTGCCCCCGGCCACCATCCACGCGCCGGCACCCACCAGCACCGCGCCGATGATCAGCCCCAGCCACGGCAGCAGATCGCTGATGAACGATGCCGACAGGCCAACCGCACCACCGACGATGCCAAAGAGCAGGATGAATCCTGCGGACACCGCGCCGCCCACGACCAGCCCTCGTAGTATCGATGCCACCGGGCCCGGACGATCTTCCTCGGACAGGTTGGAGCCCAGGTACAGCCCCAGGTACGCCGGAAGCATGGCAAACCCGCAGGGATTGACCGCCGAGGCCATCCCCGCCGCAAACGCGAACAGCGCCGTCCCACCGATCAGCCCGCCCAGGAACTCCTGCGAGTTCCCCGACAGCTTGCCCTCGACGAACAGGTTGATCGGGTCAATCCCGCCCCCGCTGCCCACTGCCAGCGCGCCGCCGACGGCAATGGCAAGCGCCACGGCAGCAACCACTGTGGTTACAACCCAAGTGCGTGCAGGTCCCTCTCTGAGTGATTCTATCGCTGCATTCATTGTCATCTATACGCCGCGATGTCCCGGTTGGATTTTCTTTATCGTCTGAATCAGGGCTTTAAGTATATGTGGACATTTATCTTGGAAATCGGCTAATCCTGAAAATCCTGATTCAGACAAACGGCTGCGGATCGAAGATACCCGGCGGTGCCAGCCCCGCGAACTGCTCCGGATGCAGCACCTCCGCCAGCCCTTCCAGCACATCCACCACTCGGGGCCCATGGCGGCTGGGAATCCGGCCGTCGAACACGAACGCCTTCCCGTCCCGCACTGCCGGCAGGTCCTCCCAGCCCGGCAGCACCGTCAGCTTGTCCCGCGCTTCCTGCCACGACCGTTCCGGCCCAAAGGCGCACGGCATGATCATCAGGTACTCCGGCGCGTACTCCCGCACCTCTTCCCACGACAGCTCCCGCGAATGCCCCCTCGGAATCGCCAGTCCTTCCTCGCCCCCGGCCATTTCCGACATCTCCGGCAGCCACTGCCCCGTGTTCCGCAGCGGGTCCAGCCAGTCCAAACACACCACCCGAGGCCGCTTGCCACCTGTCCGCTCGTCCCGAACCCCGTCCGAACTTATCTGCCGTGGCCCGCCCTCCGTCCACTCATCCTGAGCCTGTCGAAGGACGCCCTCCTTAACCCGCTCGATGCGCGCCTCCAGCGAGCCCCGCAACTCCCGTCCCCGCTCTGGCACCCCGGCGGAGTTGGCCAGGTTGCTGATATTCTGAAGTATGTCGTCTACCCCACTGGGGCGGATGGTCAGGATCTCCGGCTGGTAGTCCAGCACCTTCGCCGCTGTCTCGAACACCGACCCGCTGGCGATGGCGCAGACCTCGCACAGCTCCTGGGTGATGATCAGGTCTGGACGAAGCCGGGCCAGCAGTTCCTCGTCGATCCAGTACATGGGATTGCTGTTCGCCCGCGCCTGCTGCACCAGTGCGTCGATCTCCCCGGAGTCCAAATGCTTCACATCCCGCAGGCTGTGGCTCACCACCGGCAGCGACGCCGCCTCGTCGGGGTAGTCGCAGGCATAAGAAACGCCCACCAAGCTATCACCCAACCCCAGGGCATACACCATCTCCGTAGCGCTCGGCAGCAAGGAACAGATGCGCATAACGCGCCCCCATCAACAGGTCAGGCAAGTATAGTTCCCCCTTCCACCCGCAAACAAGGCAACCTCCAACAGCGTCAATCTTCAGAAGTATCTGTTCCCTCCCCCTCAGGGGGAGGGTTAGGGTGGGGGTGAAATCGCAGGCATCAGCAACTTTGCCCTCCGCAAGGAAACTCCCCCACCCTCTCCCTCGGGGAGAGGGTTAGGCCCGTCCTGAGCTTGCCGAAGGGGTGAGGGCGTCCCCCCCCTCTTTTCATACCCACGAGTGGCCCAAGACAATCAACAATTCCGGCTCCCGGACTCGATTCGGGAGCCGGAACCCAGAATCTCCGCGACGAGAACGCGATTGCCGTTCCTGCTGACACCACCCCAATCCTGAAAATCCTTTAATCCTGCGAATCCTGATTCAGACAAAACTCCAACACCACCCCATCAGCGAAATCCCATAATCAGACGAATCACAGTTCAGACAAAACTCCAACACCACCCCAATCCTGCAAATCCTTTAATCCTGCGAATCCTGATTCAGACAAAACTCCGACACCACCCCATCAGCGAAATCCCATAATCAGACGAATCACAGTTCAGACGAAACTCCAACACCACCCCCATCCTGCAAATCCTTTAATCCTGCGAATCCTGATTCAGACAAAACTCCAACACCACCCCCATCAGCGAAATCCCTAAATCAGACGAATCACAGTTCAGACATTAACTTCCCACCGCCCTGCCCCACTGACACTCCCCTCTTGCCATGTTTAATAGAACACATGTACCATATAAGTAACCCGCCCCAAATCCAACCGCCCCCTGGGCCACTTGGGAGTCACCATGCCTCGCAAACCACCAAAGACCACACCCGCCCTCAGCCTCAAGCCCGTTCCCACGAGGAACCCGGACCTGCCAGCCACCCTCGAAGGTAATGAAATTCCCTCAAATGTCCGGGAAAGTGAAATTACCGGGCTGACTCATAGGCAGAAATCCGTTCTCCCCATCCTCGCAGTCACACACACCCTCGCTCAAGCCGCCCGCGACTCTGGCGTTTCGGAAAAAACCCTCCGCCGGTGGATGGACGACCCCACCTTTCGTACCGAGCTCGACCATCTCCGGGAAGAGTCCTACGATATTGCCCGCCAGCAATTCCAGATCGCTGTGCCTCTATTCATCTCCGTCCTGACCAATGAGGCCCTGGAAAACCCCGACCCCTCCATACGCATCCGGGCCGCCCGCTACGGCTTGAATTACGCCGTCAAATTCCGCGACTACGACAAGCTCGTAGAGGACGTTCAGGACCTGCGCGCCGCACTCCTCAACCGCAACTAGGCACATTGCCGCATGCGCTACACGTTCCCTCTCCCTCCGGGAGAGGGCTAGGGTGAGGGCGTCCCTCCAGCATTTAGTAACTATCTCAAAACCCGCTAAAGTCCGAAACCGTCATTCCCGCAAAGGACCCGTCATTCCCGCAAAAGACCCGTCATTCCCGCAAAGGACCCGTCATTCCCGCAAAGGATCCGCCATTCCCGCGAAGGACCCGTCATTCCCGCAAAGGACCCGTCATTCCCGCGAAGGACCCGTCATTCCCGCGAAAGCGGGAATCCACTGGTCCAGGCCGTGTATCTTGCTGTTGAGACCAAGGGCATGACGGTTTTGAGATAGTTACTTATTCCCTCCCCCTTGAGGGGGAGGGCTAGGGTGGAGGTGAAATCCTTGCCAACGCCCTGCCGCACGCCACCAAACCATATCGTCCATCAATTCGGCACACTCTCATTGACCAACCCGGGACCAACCCGGCCCTGAAATCCACCAGGCACTGAAATCCACCAGGAGGCCCGACAATGACCTTCACCCGTCTCATGAGCCTCGTCCACACCCTGAAGTGCAAATACGCCACGGAGCTTGCCGTCTACCGCGCCCGCCCCTTCGCATTGGAACTCTGCGACCGGTTGGCCGACGCCGTAACCCCCGGAAGGCCCCGATGCAACTTGACCTGCAACCGGTTGGCCTTCGACCTCTTCACCCAGCTCAGGGACCGGGGCATCCGGGTCGATTCCCACCTGGGCCTTTCGCAGTACCTCTCCGACTGCCTGGACAAGCTGCTGCTGCCCCAGGTGAACGATGTCCTGCGAACCCTGTTCCCAGTGGCAAGGGCCCGGGGATTGGTGCCCCCGTCCCTTATCCAGATTCCCTTCAAGCCCAGGGAGGACTCAAACGAAGGCACCCCCTGAGTCTCGCACCCCTGGCCGACCAGGTCAGCGCCTAAGCCTGAATCCACCGAGGGAGTGGAGATTAGAGGTGCGCTGAAAGGGTGAGAGGGTGCTCCTGTGAATCTGGGATAATGGTTTTTGATGAGAAAACCGACCCCGGAAAAGGAGCACCTTTCAGATGCTACCACGCAAGCACCCCGACAGCATCCGCGTCGCCTTCGACGACCACCGCCTGGTGGCCAATGCCGGGCTGCTGTTGCCCGCCAGCCTGGCCCTGCGCCTGGGACTAGGCGAACTGGCGGACCAACACGTTGACCTGGGAGATGCCCCTGGCCGAGCGAACCCCGGCGACAAGCTGCTTACCCTGGTGGCCTCGGCACTGGCTGGGGGCGACTGCATCGACGACGCTGAGGCGCTCCGTTCCGGCAGCACCGAGCGGGTGCTGGGCTGCGTGGTCAAGGCGCCCTCCACTCTCGGTACCTTCCTGCGCAGCTTCCGCTGGGGCCATGTCCGCCAGTTGGACCGGGTGAGCCGGGAACTGCTGGCCCGGGCTTGGGCCGCTGGGGCCGGACCTGGCGACGGGCCGCTGACCATCGACCTGGACTCCACCATCTGCGAGACCTATGGCCTGAGCAAGGAGGGGGCCCGCCGCCACGGCTACACCGGCCAGCGTGGCTATCACCCGCTGCTGGCCGTCGCTGCCGGCACCGGTGAGGTGCTGATGGCCCGGCTGCGGGAGGGCCGGGCCAACACCGCCCGGGGCGCCGCTCACTTCCTGCGGGAGATGCTGGGCCGGGTGCGCTACGCCGGGGCCAGGGACCAACTCACGGTGCGGGCCGACAGCGGCTTCTACGCCCATTCCATCGTCGCCCTTTGCCGCAGGATGGGTGTCCGCTTCTCCATCACCGTCCGCCAGCACCAGGGCCTGCGCAACCTCATCGAGGCCATCCCCGAGGTGGACTGGAGGCCCATTCCCTATTGGATGGAGGGCGCCACCGACGTGGCCGAGGCTGAATACACGCCTTTCCAGAGCGAGCCCGATGCCGCGCCGGTGCGGCTCATCGTCCGCAGGGTCAAGCCCACGCCCGGCTCCCAACTGGCGCTCTTCGCCAGCTACAGCTATCACGCCTTCATCACCGACCGCGACGGCGACGTCCTGGAGCTGGAGGCCGACCACCGCCGCCACGCCGAGATCGAGAACGCCATCCGGGACCTGAAGTACGGCGTGGGACTCAACCATCTCCCCTCGGGCCGCTTCGCCGCCAATGCAGCCTGGCTGTCCGTCCAGGTCATGGGCCACAACCTGGCTCGCTTGACCGGACGCATCGCTCTGGGAGAGACGGTGGCAACCACCAAGACCCTGCGGCGGCGCTTCTTCTCCCTGGCCGGACGGCTCACTCGCTCGGCCCGGCGCCTCACCCTGCACCTGCCACGGGGCTGGCCCTGGGAAATCCAGTTCAGCAGCGCCCTGGCCCGGTTGCGCGCTTTGCCAATCCCCTCCTGACGGCGGCGTTGTCGTCCGGATCGTCCCCAAGGCTACTCAACCGCCTCGCCGGCCCGCACCGGTCAGGATCCGTATGTCCCCCACTGCCAGCCAACCCCCAATCTCGACCCTACCAGCGCTGCGGGCCCTGGGAAATGCCCTTCCTGCAATTGCCGCACTCGCCATCAGGCCATATCCATCGGTGCCTAGCCCAGTAATCGCGCTCCCTCCCCTCTTACCTCCGCTCTGACCCCCGTGATCGTGTCCCTTCGGTGGATTCGGGCTAAGGGGCCGTCCGTACCTGCCCGAAACCCGGAGGGCCAGGGCAATCGCGTCTTAACCTAATTCGCCTCCCAACAGTCCGTCATTCCCGCGCAGGCGGGAATCCAGATCCCCGTATTTCCCAGCGTCCTGGTCTAGAGGAGAATAGGCGTCTTATATCGGCGCGATGATCCCATACTTGAGGCCATTAGATTCCCGCTTTCGCGGGAATGACGTTGTGAATCTGCGAAAGCAGTCAAGACGCAATTGCCCTACCCGGAGGGCGCAGGCGACCGGACGAGCTCGGCCCTCGTGCTAAAATCCAGTCAAGGCAAGGACGCAGGAGACGGGTGAGTGGCCGCGAAGATACTGTCTGGGACGGACCTGGCCGCGGAAATCCGCGCCGAGGTTGCGGCTGGCGTCGTCGAGATGCAGGAAAAGCACGGCGTCACTCCAGGGCTGGCCGTCGTACTGGTGGGAGACGACCCGGCCTCAGCGGTCTATGTCGCCAACAAGCAGAAGGCCTGCCAGGAAGCGGGGCTGTTCAGCGACTCGGCACACCTCCCCGGCACCGCCACAGAGGATGAAGTCCTCTCCGCAGTCCGCCGCTATAACCAGGACTCGCGCGTTCACGGCATACTGGTGCAGTTGCCGCTTCCCGACGGCATTGACCAGCACCGCGTCATCGAAGCTGTCGATCCGGGTAAGGACGTCGACGGCATCCACCCCTACAACCTGGGCAAGCTACTCCAGGGCCGCCCGGACTTCGCACCCTGCACCCCGTCCGGAGTCGTGGAACTGCTCCTGCGCAACGGCCACGACACCACCGGCGCCAATGTCGTGATCTGCGGACGCAGCGAAATCGTGGGCAAGCCCCTGGCCGCCCTTCTGATGCGGCGAGGGCGCGGCGGCAACGCGACGGTCACCGTATGCCACACCCGCACCCGCAATCTCGCTGACGTTACCCGCGAGGCCGACATTCTGGTCGCCGCCATCGGCCAGCCAGGGGCCATCACCGCCGACATGGTCAAGGAGGGTGCCGTAGTCATCGACGTCGGCATCAACCGCGTCGACGACCCCACGGCCCGCCGAGGCTACCGCCTCAAGGGAGATGTGGACTTCAACGCCGTATCCGGGAAGGCAGCGGCCATCACCCCGGTCCCAGGCGGAGTGGGGCCCATGACAATAGCCATGCTCCTGGTCAACACCCTCACCGCCACACGAATCAGCATCCACGGCCACTAGCCCGGCGATAATTGTCCAGTGCGAACCAGCGACTTCGACTACCACCTGCCGCCGGAGCTGATAGCCCAGACACCGGTTGAGCCCCGCGATGCCTCCCGCCTGATGGTGCTCGAACGGGCTACCGGCAGGACGGAGCACCGCCGCTTCACCGATGTACTGGACTACTCGCGCCCCGGCGACCTGATGGTCTTCAACCAGAGCCGGGTCATCCCGGCCCGCCTGTTTGGCACCCGCGACGACAACGGCGGCCGAGTCGAGTTCCTGCTGCTACGGCGAGAGGCCGACGGCGTCTGGGAGGCCATGGCCCGCCCTGGCCGCCGCCTCCGCCCCGGCGCCACCGTAACCATCACTCCGCCCGCCTTGGAAAACCCCCACCCTAACCCTCCCCCAGAGGGAGGGAGGACGCCATTGACGGTCGAGATATTGGAGTCCCGGCCCGAAGGCCTGAAAGCCATCCGCCTGTCCTCGGAGGAAGCTATCGACGCCATGGGCCACGCACCCCTACCGCCCTACATCCGGCGGACGCTGGAAGACCCGGAGCGCTACCAGACGGTCTACGCCAAGGAGCCCGGCAGCGCCGCCGCGCCCACCGCCGGCCTGCACTTCACCCCCGAGTTGCTGGCCCGAATCCGGGACGCCGGCATCGACACGGCCTTCGTAACCCTGCATGTAGGCCTGGACACCTTCCGTCCGGTCCAGGACGAAGACCCCATGGCTCACCACATCCACAAGGAGCGCTACTCGCTGGACCCAGCAACCGCCGATGCCCTGAACCGCGCCCAGGCCGACGGCCGACGCATCATCGCCGTTGGCACCACCAGCGTCCGCGTCCTCGAGCAGGCGGCAGCCGACGCTGCAAGCGAAGGTCGCAGCTTCCAGTCGGCCGAAAGCGACGCCAGCATCTACATCCTGCCCGGGCACAAGTTCCGGGCCGTCGACGCGATGCTGACCAACTTCCACCTGCCGCGCTCCACGCTCCTCATGCTGGTGTCGGCCTTCGCCCAACACGGCAAAGGCGGCGACCCCGATACTGGTCGCCGCCTGATGCTACGGGCATACGAAGAAGCCGTGAAGCATGAGTACCGTTTCTACAGCTTCGGCGACGCGATGCTGATCCAGTGAGGCGGTAGAAATGGGACCCTATGTTGCAGGCTTATCAGGAGACGTCCAGGCTGATGTCTCCCAGGCCCTCGAAAATGAACGCAGCCCGGTCTCCGGCGTTCAGGAACTTCGTGCTGACGATGCTGCCGGTCATCACCAGCATACCCGCCTGCAACTCCCTGCCGCGCCCCGCCAGCGTGTTGGCCAGCCACGCCAGCGCGTCCAGCGGGTGCCCCAGCACGTCCCGGCCGTACCCCTCGCCGGCCGGTTCCCCATTGATGGTCATGGCCCCACGCGAGCCTTCGAGGTCCAGGCCCTGCCAGTCCGTTCTCTCGGGACCCAGCACCACTCCGGCGTTCCAGGCGTTGTCGGCGGCCACTCCCAGGAAGTACAGGTTGCTGTAATCCGCCCCACGGTCATCCACAATCTCGAAGGCCGGCATGAGGGCACCCACAGCGGCTGCGACGCCGTCACGGTCGTAGGCCGCACCGCTCGCCGGGAGGCCCGACACCAGTCGCACCGCCACCTCGCACTCGGCCCCGAGCCTGACATAGTCGGAGCCTTTCATTGCAGCCGGAGAATAATGCACGCCGCTCTCGAAGACCGCCCCGGCACACGGGGCGTCAAAGCCCACCATCCGTTGCATGACCGGCGTGGTCAGCGCGATCTTGTAGCCGACGATGGCGCCCCGCTCCGGAGCCAGCAGGGCCTGGAACGCCTCCTGCATATCGTAGGCCTCGTCGATGGTGGCAGGAGAGATGTCATCGGGCAGCGGCTGATAGGTCTGCCTCTGCCGATGCGCCTCGTGCAGGAACTGCGCCGCCCTCTCCGCCTTGCTCAACTGGACCATCTCGGACCTCCGCTACTTTCTTTGACTATGCCGATTTCAATAATACAACCTGAGACCCGCCACCATGAAGATTGTCGGCCCTGCCGCGCCGTCTGTTCGCCGGCGTCAGACAAGCTGCAGCAGCTGGAGCGTATTGCCGTCAGGATCCCGGAATGTAGCGACCCAGCCGCCCCAGCTCTCCTGCTCCGGGTTGCGGATGAACTCCACTCCTGCCTCAACCAGCCGAGCTGCAACGGCATGAATATCGTCCACGCCGAGATGCGGCATGAAGCGATAGGGGTCAGTGGACTGTCCCGCGACCCGGTCGTGAAGCCCGATGTTGAACCTCACCTCGCCCAGCTCGAAAGCAATGAAGTCCGGGTGGCGGGAATGCAATGGCAACTGCAGCACGTCGTTGTAGAAGCGGAACATCTTCTCCAGATCGTCCGTCCAGAATGTGACTCCCACAACCCCGGTGATCATCAGCGCAACCTCCTTAGGTGCCTCTGTTCATGTAATCGGGCAATCCTCGCTGATTATGGCCCGGCTGTTCCCCAAAAGAGAACCGGCCGGAGACACTTTCCGACCGGTCGATTTTTCCACGGGGGTATTCCGGTTCCTGGGTTACACTTCGGCCAACTCTCCGCGGCGCTTTGCGGCGGAACAGCGGGGACAGAGACCGTAGAAGTCCACCCGCTGCCATCCCACCTCGAAATCGGAGTTGTTGGCAATCTTGTTTCTCAATCCCACCACGAGGTCGTGCACATCGGAATCGTTGTCCGCGTCGATCACGTTCTCGCATTCGATACAGACGAGATTGACATGGGGGTCCATGTTGGGCTCGTACCGCGACATCCGCTGGAAAGGCAACTCCTGGATCAGACCGCTCTTCTGCAATACACCCAGGGTCGAGTAGATTGTAGCCAGGGTCATCGAAGGGAAGTGGCCGCGCACCCTTTCGTAGATCTGCTGAACAGTAGGATGGTCCTGGGAATTCAACACCACCTCGGCGATAGCCAGCCGCTGGGGAGTCACCCTCACGGCCCATTCCCGCATCCGATCCACCAACTCCTGCTGTGTCAACATAGACTGCTCCGGGCGATCCCAATAACCGCTGGCGGGCATTGGAACACCCGCAGATTCGTATCTAAACTACCATTTAACTATAACCCGATTCCTTCCTCCAATCAACCGCGAAACGGTTCCGGGAGGCGCAATTCGGCGTCCGGACCCGGTTGCAACATCGTCCGGATACGTATGACGGACTGGGACAAAGGGGCTGGTGAACGCACTCGGGACCCTCGCCGTTCCGACCGCCCTTTCGTAATCTCTCACCCTCGCACCAGTCAGGCTGTCATTTCGTACGCAACCTGATAAAATCGTCAATATTTCGATCTATTCAGGAACGGCATAAATGAGGAAGCAGGGCTTCCTTCGAGGTGCATTATGGCTACATTGCAGACGAATCACTCGTACAGAATGGGAGAACGGTACGGTCGGCATCCCGATGATGGTGAGTATCCCGGTACCCTGATCATCGTGGAGGGCATCGACGGTTCCGGGAAGAGCACCCAGATAGACCTGCTCCAGAAGTGGCTCAAGAGCCGCAACCTGGTGACTGTCTTTACCGAATGGAACTCGTCCCCCATCGTCAAGCGCACCACCAAGCAGGCGAAGGTCAGGGAGATGCTCACTCCCATGTCCTTCAGCCTGATTCATGCCGCCGACTTCGCCAGCCGGGTTCACGCCCAGATACTTCCGGCTCTCCGGGCAGGCGCCATTGTGCTTGCCGACCGGTATGTCTACACCGCCTTCGCCAGAGACGCGACACGGGGTGTCGATCGCGATTGGCTGCGGCGGATTTATTCCTTTACGGTCCAGCCATCGCTTGGTCTGTATTTCAAGGTGCCTCTCGATGTGTCCATGCACCGGGTCAGCGCGGGACGGGAAGACATCAAGTTCTACGAAGCAGGCCAGGACATGGGCTTCTCCAACGACAGGGAGGAGTCGTTCCAGATCTTCCAGGGCAAGTTGCTGGAAGAGTACGATGCGATGGTTGAAGAATTTGGACTGATGACCATTGATGCCACGCAGCCCATTGCGGTCCAGCAGCAACAGGTGCGTCGCTATGTCGAGCCACTGATCGAGGAAGCAATGGAGACGCGTGGGCAGAGCGTGCCCGAGGCGCTTGGCAACGCAGGGCTGACGGGCCGGTACATAACCTCTCCACCGCGCCGCCGCCTGACCGAACAGGAAGCAGTCGACACGAAGTAGAGGGACTGCCGGTAAGGCCCTCATATCCAGCCAGGAGCGGCGAGATGCGTTCACTTTCCTTCTACGGACACACTCCGACCACGATTGAAGCGGGCACGGTCCCAGGCCGTCTCATAGTCGTGGAGGGCACCGATGGCGTGGGACGCTCGACCCAGATTGCCATGTTGCGGGAATGGCTCGAGGCGGAGGGTTACGCCGTGCTGGTAACCGGGTTCCGCCGCTCGGAACTTGCGGCAGCCGGCATAGACAGGGCCATGCGGGGAAACACGCTGGACGCGCTCACCCTGAACCTGTTCTACGCCACCGACTTTTGGGACCGCCTGGAAAAGAACATAATCCCGGCGCTTCACACCGGCATGGTGGCCCTGGTCGACCGGTATATCTTCTCCATCATCGCTAGGGCGAGAGTGCGGGGTGTGCCGGTGCAGTGGCTGAAGGACGTTTTCGAGTTCGCCGTCGTTCCCGACCGGGTCCTCTACCTCGATGTCGATGTGGAGCACCTGCTGCCCCGCGTGCTGTCGGTACGCCAGCTTGACCACTGGGAATCGGGAGAGGACTTCCTGCGTGGCCCCGACCTGTACGACAATTTCATCAGGTACCAGGGCGCATTGATAGAAGAATTCCGCAACCTTGCCGAAGAGCACAACTTCGTCACTGTGGACGGCAGGGGAGGTGTGGGAGAGGTTTTCCAGTCCCTGCAGGCCGAGGTTAAAGAAGCGCTGAAGGGAATGGGAGAATAGCGACCCTGCATTAACGGGTAGCGGGGCGCCCTCAGCACCACCTGCACCCCTGCGAATTAAGCAATAAACAGGAGAGCTAAGATGGCCACTTCGACACCCGTCATCGATTGCCAGGTACATTCATACCAGAGAAACGGCCCTGAGCGCCCCTGGCACGGACACCTCGAGGGGCCGGAGCAGGTCACCGGCGACGATATGGTGGCCGCCATGGCTGCTGTGGGCGTCGATGGCGCCATTCTGATTTCCCCTTACTCCCTATATCACTACGACGCCAGCTATGCACAACAGGTCTGTGCCGAGCATCCCGGAAAGTTTGGCCTGGTCAGGCCCTTCGACCCTGACTCTGCCACCATCGAGGACGATGTGGCCGAGTGGACCGGCACCCCCGGAGTGGTGGGGGTGAGGGTGATGCTTGGCTCCCAGGACTTCCAGGCGGACCACGAAGGCCTCAACCGGATCTTCGCCGCCGTTGGGAAGGCCGGAGTTCCCCTGAATGTAATGTGCGCGGGCAAGCTGCCACTCATGGGCCATCTCGCCAGTCGGCACCCCGATACCCAACTGATAGTCGACCATGTGGGGTTGGCCCAGCCCTTCGTGCCGCCACCACCTGCGGAACCGTTCGCAGACCTGGACAATGTGATTTCCCTCGCTCAGTACGACAATGTTGCCATCAAGATCTCCGGGGCCTGCACCCTCTCACATGAGCCCTTCCCGTATCCCGACATCTGGGAACCCCTCAGCAAGGTCTTCAGCGCCTATGGACTTGACCGCTGCATGTGGGGCACGGACTGGACTCGCGCCGTCAGGCTGTTGACCTATGATCAGGGTGTCGAAGCCTTCCGGGTTACCGACCAGCTTTCGGACTCGGAGCGGGCGACGCTGATGGGCGGGACACTCTCCCGAATCTACAAGTGGTCGCCAAGCGGCAGCTAGCGCAGACCGGGGCGCAGCGGCCCGGGCCTGGGCCCAATTCCAAAAAGCAAGAACGCCGAATGGCCTCCACCAGCCAGAGTGCCGATGGAGGTTATCCCTTTTTGACGCATTTGCACCGCTGCGGTTGTTCGACAAGCGTAGGGCCGCCCTTTATAGTTAGATGGATAGTATTGAATGAACGGGCCTGGTAAAGGCAGGAATCTGAAAGGTGCAGCCAACCAACGAGGAAATCGCGGAACTGTTTGAAAACCTGGGATCCATGCTTGAAATGCAGGGTGACTCGGTATTCAAAATTCGCGCCTACCAGCGGGCCGCCCGAGCCATCGGCGAGCTGTCATTTCCCCTTGCGCAGGCAGTCAGCGAGGGGCAGAAGCTTACCGGGATTCCCGGCATCGGAAAGGCCATCAGCGACAAGATCCAGGAGCTGGTGAACACCGGCCAGATACAGACCTACGAGCGGGTCAAGGCCGAGCTTCCCGAAGGCGCCCTGGACCTGCTGGCGATCCCGGGGATTGGCCCCAAAACGGCAGTGCTTATCGGAACGGAGCTCGGCATCAGCACCGTGGACGGCGTGGAGGAGGCCGCGCAGGACGGCCGTCTCGCCACGCTGCCCCGCATGGGAAAGAAGGCCGCCGACAGCATTCTGCGCCACATCCGGGCTTCCCGAAGTATCAGCAGCAGCCGCACCCCTATCGGTAGCGCCATGCCTGTCGCCGAGTCGGTGATGGAGGCACTGCGGGGCCACGACCCCGAAATCTCCTTCCTTACGCCCGCGGGGAGCCTGCGCCGCTGGGAAGAGACCATCGGGGACGTCGACCTGGTTGCCATCACTCCGCAACCGGAAGCTTTGGGCCGGTGCCTGGCCGGGCTGCCGCAGGTGCGGGAGGTGCTGGTCAACGGCCCCCGCAAGACCAGCGTCATCGTCGAACCCGGACTGCAGATCGACCTGAGGACCGGCGAAAGGGACTCCATCGGGGCCATGCTCCAGTACTTCACCGGCAGCCAGCAGCACAACATCCGGCTGCGCGACCTGGCCAACCGCATGGGCCTGTCCCTCAACGAGTATGGCATCACCAGCATTGAGTCAGGACAGGTCGAGATTTTTGCCGACGAGCCCTCGTTCTACGGGCGGTTGGGGTTGCCTTGGATTCCGCCCGAACTTCGTACCGGCATGTGGGAACTGGATGCGGCACAACACGGTTCGCTGCCGCAGCTGGTGGAGGCCAGCCACCTGCGAGGCGACCTGCACCTACACAGCGAGTGGAGCGACGGGAGCGACACCATCGAGACCATGGTGGCCACCGTGGCATCCCTGGGCTACGAGTACATGGCGCTCACCGACCACTCCCAGGGTCTTGGGGTGGCCAACGGGCTGACCCCCGACCGCCTCGCAGCTCAGCGGGAGGTTCTCAGGGGGCTGCAGGACAGGTACGAAATGCTCATCCTGGCCGGGTCGGAGGTGGACATACGCTCTGACGGGCGTATGGACTTCCCGGACGATGTGCTGGCCGAACTCGACCTGGTAGTGGCATCGGTGCACAACGCCATGTCACAGGACCGGGAGACCATGACCAAGCGCATCATCAGTGCGATGGAGCACCCGTCCGTCACCATCATAGGTCACCTCTCCACCCGGCTGCTGGGCCAGCGGCCGCCCACGGACTTTGACCTTGAAGCGGTGCTTCAGGCGGCGAGGGAAACCGGAACGGCGCTGGAGATCAACGCCTCTCCGGAACGGCTGGATCTCAAGGACACGCACGCCTACCGGGCCAGAGAGCTTGGGGCCCCGCTGGTCATCAGCACTGATTCCCATCACCATTCCCAGCTTTCCGGCGGCAGATTCGGCGTCGCTGTGGCGCGGCGGGCCTGGTGCGAACCGCACCATATCCTGAACACCATGCCCCGGGAGCAGTTCCTGGCATTCATCCGCACCCCGAAACCCGACCGGATACGGGTGTTTGACTCCTACATCGCTGCCGCAACCGCACGGGAACACAGCCAAGAAGTCTCGCGGTCTCCGTCCTGATGCCTCGCTCACGAGCATCCGGCACCACGGGCGTTGCGGAGCACATCGCCGCTGAGGCAATACTCTCCGGAGACCCAATTGGGTGGGCGGAACCGTCTGGGGTTCATGCCGACGCAAGTTCCCCGTCGAGTGAGATCGGGTGGCTCCGACAGCGGCTCGTGGCCGGCGTCCCCTGGCCCGAAGCCATGCTTGAAACCATGGGCCGCTGGACCCTGCCGGAGGAGACATACAACAACCGTCGCTACAAATACATGGTCGGCAGGGAAGCTTTTGACTGGCTGCTGCTCGCGGAAAGGCTGTGCGACGAGGTGGGCGACCTCATCCCCGAAGAAGGGATGGAGGACCTGCTTTTCCATGGAGTTCTGCCGCTGACGCTGGAGGACGAAGAGTTTCGCGAACTGCTGGGGGGCAGCAAGTACCGCGCATACCTGAACTTCCACTACGGAGTGGTGCTGGAAGAGGCGCTGCAGCTGGCGGCCGAAGAGACCGTCCGCAAGCGGCACCTGGCCAGGGGCTTCTCCGACAGTGAGGACCTCGTGGAGGAAGCCTTTCGGCACCTCTACACCCGGACCAGGACCGAACTCCTGAAAGAGTTTCGGACGGAAGCGAAGCTAGGCAAACGCCAGGGACTGACCCTCACGGACCTGAAGGAGTTCACTTACTGGCTGCACAAGCGGCGAGTGAACTACTGGGACCCGGCACGGGTGGCCTCCGACACCCGCCTGGCCATCTGTCGACTCGAGGCTCTGCGCGAAACCTCCTCGCATCGACTCGTCTCCAGATAGACGCCCCGCGCGGCCCGGTGATATATTTCTGCCTGTAACCGCGGCGGTTTTCGATGCCCGGACAGCGCCTGCGGATACCCTCACATGAAGCCGGCAGCACCGGCACCGGAGCTTGTGACTAAATATGACTTCCGCCCAAAGTCCAACTCGGATGCCACGGGCCTACAACGCGGCCGACGTTGAACGGCGCATCTACCAGAACTGGCAGGACAAGAACTACTTCCACGCCGAGATCAGGGATGGCGAGCAGCCGTATGTGATCATCATGCCTCCACCCAATGTGACCGGCGAATTGCACCTCGGGCACGCTCTGGAAAAAGCTCTGGAGGATGCCCTGATACGATACCGGCGCATGACCGGCAGGCCCACGCTGTGGCTGCCGGGCACGGACCATGCAGGAATCGCGACGCAATGGGTCGTCGAACGTCAGCTTGCCGAGGAAGGCGTCAGCCGACACGAGCTGGGTCGTGAAGAGTTTATCCGGCGCGTGTGGGAGCATGTGGACAAATCGGGCGGCATCATCCACGAGCAGTCGCGGCGCCTGGGCATCTCGGCCGACTGGGAACGGCACAAGTTCACGCTGGAGCCCGGGCCAAGCCACGCCGTCCGCACCACTTTCGTCAGCCTGTACGAGAAGGGCCTGATCTACCGCCACGAGCGCATCATCAATCGCTGCGTGCGCTGCGCCACGGCCCTCTCTGACCTGGAAGTAGACTACCAGGACGTTGACGGGCATCTCTACCACATCCGCTACCCGCTGGAAGACGATCCGGAGAAGTTCGTAACAGTCGCTACCACCCGCCCTGAGACCATGCTGGGCGACACCGGGGTAGCCGTACATCCCGACGACCCGCGCTACGACGGCATCCGGGGCCGCAATGTCGTCCTGCCCATCATGGGCCAGGTCATCCCGGTGGTGGGCGACGAGGCCATCGACCCGGAGTTCGGCACCGGCGCCCTGAAAGTCACCCCGGCCCACGACCCCGTCGACTTCGAAGTCGGCCAGAGGCACCGCCTCGACGCCCCGAATGTCATTGGCGAAGACGGCACCATGACCGCTGTAACCGGCAAGTACATGGGCGTGGAGCGTTTTGAGGCTAGACGCCGCGTGGTCGAGGAGCTCGATTCTCTGGGAGTGCTGGAGAAGGTCGAGCCGCACAGTCATTCCGTGGGCCACTGCCAGCGTTGCGCCACCGTCGTCGAGCCCCTAATCAGCATGCAGTGGTTCGTCAATGTGGGCACCCACGAGCAGCCGGACAGCATCGCGGGCAAGGCCTACCGGGCCGTAACCGGTGACGGGGTCAATGAGCCGGACATCCGCATCGTTCCGGAGCGCTTTACCCGCGTCTACCTGAACTGGCTGGAGAACATCCGCGACTGGTGCATCAGCCGCCAACTGTGGTGGGGGCACCGCATCCCCGTCTGGTACTGCGGGCCCTGCGGACACCTGACCGTCGCCATGGAGGACCCGGAGGCCTGCGAAGCCTGCGGCTCCACGGACATCCGGCAGGACCCCGATGTACTGGACACCTGGTTCAGTTCGGGCCTGTGGCCCCATTCCACACTCGGGTGGCCGGAAACGGATCGGGCTAATAATAAGGACTTCGACTACTTCTTCCCCACGACGGTTCTGGAAACGGGCTACGACATCCTTTTCTTCTGGGTGGCCCGCATGATCATGCTGGGCATCGAGAATACCGGAAGGGCTCCATTCAACACCGTCTACCTGCACGGTCTCATACGGGACGGCTCCGGCGCCAAGATGAGCAAGACCCGCGGCAACACCATGGACCCGCTGGACCTGCTGGAAAAGTACGGCACCGACGCCCTCCGCTTCGCCCTGACCACCGGCACCGCCCCCGGCAACGACCTGCGCTTTACGGAGAACCGGCTGGAGGCGGGCCGCAACTACGCCAACAAGATCTGGAATGCCTCCCGTTTCGTCATCAGCCAGATGGAGGGCCTCCATTTAACTCATCCTGAGCTTGTCGAAGGATGGAGCAAAGTCAAACCGGAGCACCGCGAGGACCGCTGGATCGTCAGCCGCCTCGACCGCGTGACCGCCGAGGTCAACCGCTCGCTGGAGAGCTTCGAGTTGGGCGACGCGCAGCAACGGCTCCACGAGTTCATCTGGAACGATTACTGCGACTGGTATATAGAAATGGCGAAGATTCGCGTCCGAAACGGCAGCGAACCATCGCCCCTTCCCACGCTGGCCCATGTCCTCGAGCGCATCCTGCGCCTGCTGCATCCTTTCATGCCCTTCATCACCGAAGAGATCTGGCAAACGCTCAAGTCCGAGCTCCCTGAAGAGGGCGAAGCTCAAGCGGAATCCATAATGCTCGCGCCCTACCCTGAATCCGGCAACCGCATTGACACCGAGGCCGAGGAGGAAATCTCCTTGGTGCAGCAGGCGGTGCGGGCTGTCCGCAACACCCGCGCCCAGCTCCGCATTCCTGCTGCGCAACACCTGGAAGCGTTGGTGGAAGCCAACGGCCAGCGAGCGGCCATCGAGGCCGAAGCCGACCTGATCCGCGCCATGTCCCGGGTGGAGCCGCTGCGCATTGTATCCGGCGCGTCCGAGAGCGAAGGCGGGAACCTGCGCGGCGTGACGCTCGTCGTCAGCCCGCTGGTGGTGCGCCTGCCGCTAGAGGGCGTGGTTGACCTCGAGGCTGAGGGAGAGCGCCTGCGGTCCGAGCTGGCCGACTGCGTCCGCAACCTGGAGCGGGTAGAGAAGCTGGTCTCCAATCCCAACTTCCGCGAAAAGGCCCGCCCTGATGTGGTCGAGAACGAGGAGGGACGGCTAGCCGAACTCCGCGAACGCAAGGAGAGGCTGGACGAGATCCTGGAGCAACTGGGCCGCTAGTCCGTCCATTCGGCTTTTGGAGAGAGCGTAGCCATGCCGCAGAGACTGGGTATCATAGGCCACCCGATAGGCCATTCGATATCACCCGTTTTCCAGCAGGCGGCATTGGACGCCGTCGGCTTTGACGGCACCTACGAGCCCTGGGATGTCGAACCGGATGAAGTGGGAGAGTTTGTCGACGGCCTTCGCGCTCCCGGTACGCTGGGCATCAATGTCACGGTGCCCCACAAAGAGGCGGTTATTCCCTTCCTCGATGAGGTTGACGACTGGGCTTCCACCGCCGGCGCAGTCAACACCATTGTGAACCGTGAGGGGCGTCTGACCGGCCACAACACCGACGGCATCGGCTTTCTGCGAGCGCTGCGCGAGGGCGCAGGCTTCGACCCCAGGGGCAGAGACGTGCTGGTCCTCGGCGCCGGGGGCTCCGCCCGTGGCGTCGTGTATGCTCTTGCTCGTGCTGGAATAGCCCAGCTATTCATCGCAAACCGCACGGTGGAGCGCGCTGAGCGCTTGGTGGCTCTCTCCATCGACAGTGGCGTTGCCGCGGAAGCACTGGGCCTGTCGGGAGCTTCCGAAGCTGCGCGGGAGGTTGCCCTGATCGTCAACTGCACCTCCATGGGGATGCTTCACGGACCTGACGAAAACGGCACTCCCCTGACCGCCGTCGACATACCGTCGTCGGTGCTGGTCAACGACCTGGTGTATAATCCGCAGGAAACTCCGCTGCTGCGTGAGGCCGCCGAATCGGGCGCCGCGACACTGGGCGGCATCCAGATGCTGGTCTACCAGGGCGCTGCTTCCTTCGAGATGTGGACGGGACATGACGCGCCCGCCGCAATCATGCTGGAGGCCGCCACAGCCGCGATGCGCGCAAGAAGCTAATCAAACCGCAGAGCGCATTTCAGTCATTGTTACTGCGCAAGCAGGAATCCAAGAACCCTACCAACTGCCTGCGTTCTGCTCCCGTACAATGAAGTTGGATTCCCGCCTTGGCGGGAATGACGGAATCAACACAGCGCCAACTGGAATCGGAGAATATGGTACGGTTTGTAACCGCCGGAGAGTCGCACGGCCAAGGGCTGTTAATCATCATGGAAGGGGTGCCAGCCGGACTCCCTATCGACGAGGATTTTATCGGCGTTCACCTGGCTCGTCGGCAGAAGGGTTATGGGCGCGGTGGCCGGATGCTCATTGAGCAGGACTGGGCTCACATAACCGCGGGGGTGCGCCACGGGCTGACCCTTGGGAGCCCCATCGGCATGAGCATCGAGAATCGCGACTGGGCCAACTGGGGAGAGGCCATGGCAGTGCGCCCCATCGAAGGGGAGCCCCAGAGCCCCCGGAGCCAGCGAATCACCCGCCTGCGGCCCGGCCACGCTGATCTTCCCGGCGCCATGAAGTATGGCTTCAACGATGTCCGCAACGTGCTGGAGCGGGCCAGCGCGCGGGAGACAGCCGCCAGGGTTGCCGCAGGAGCTGTAGCGCTGCGACTGTTGGAGGAGTTCGGAATCGCCGTGCGCAGCCATGTTCTGTCCATTGGTAGCGTCCGCGCCGAGCCCCCCGCAGAGATCGACTGGCAGGCGGTGGAAGACTCGCCGGTGCGCTGTGCCGACCCGAGGGCGGCCGATCTCATGACCGCTGAGATCGACGCCACCAAGGATGCCGGCGATACTATCGGCGGCATCGTCGAAATCATAGCTGAGAATGTTCCCATCGGCCTCGGATCTCATGTGTCGTGGGACCGGAAGATCGACGGCCGGGTGGCGTGGGCGCTGATGTCGATCAACGCCGTCAAGGCCGTTTCAATCGGCCCGGGATGGGACATAGCGTATAAGCGGGGCTCGGAGGTGCAGGACGTCATCGAGCCCGTGACCGACCCCGACAGACCCTGGCAGCGAAGCACCAACAACCTGGGCGGGACTGAGGGCGGCATGACCAATGGTATGCCCCTGACGGCACAGTTCGCTATCAAGCCCATCGCCACTCTGATGCATCCGTTGCCTTCCGTCGATCTGGACACCGGGGACGAGGTTCAGGCGCACTACGAACGTTCGGACATCTGTCAGGCGCCTCCGGCCTGCGTGGTCGGCGAGGCTATGGTGGCCTTGGTGCTGGCCGAAGCCTTCATGGAGAAGTTCGGCGGCGATTCCGTGTCAGAGACTCGCCGCAATTACGAAGGTTACATAAAGACCGTCGGACCTCGCCTGGTCTACCAGTAACCAGAAGACGCGCTCTTCGTGGTCGAGAAGCTGTGTGCTCGAGCCGCTGCGTTCACGGCGCTTGCCAAGGGAAAGTCCAGGAATCCAGGGGCCGGATACGTCTCGCTCGTAGCGGGATATTCGGGCCATTTGCAGGTGTAACTCGCCCATGAAATTCGGCGTAACGATGTTCCCCAACAACCTCGAGGATGTTGCCAGAGGGGCACGCCTTGCTGAGGAGATGGGCTTCGACCATGTGGGCATAGCCGACTCCCAGTCACTAGCCCGGGAGCTCTATGTCACTCTCAGCGTTGTAGCTGCGTCCACCGAGCGGGTCATGCTTGGGCCGACGGTCAGCAACCCCCTCACCCGCCATCCCGCAGTCGTAGCCTCCGCCGTCGCGTCACTCAATGAGCTGTCGAAGGGACGGGCGTTCCTGGGTATCGGCACCGGGGACAGCGCCGTGCTGAACCTGGGGCTGCGTCCTGCGAGGCTGGCCGAGTTGCACCACTACATCCAGAGCGTCCGGGAGATGCTGGCCGGGGACTCCGCCGAGTATCGGGGCGACCGGGCTCACGTGCGCTGGTCCGATACCGCCGTTCCCATCGCCATGTCTGCTGAAGGACCGCGCACGCTGGCGATGGCGGGGTCTATCGCGGACGCGGCCATTATCCACACAGGTCTGACCACCGATGTCCTGCGGGACACAGTGGCCCGCATCCGAGATGGCGAGCGGGCCGCGGGCAGGGAGCCGGGCTCGGCCGGCGTGTGGGCCTTCGCCAAGTGCAACATCGCCGACAATCGGGACGAGGCGGTTGACGAGATCAAGATGGCCCTCGCTGCCTCGGGGCACCATGCATTCCGCTTCACCCTTGAGGGCAAGAGTGTGCCCGAGGAGTACCGGGAGGCCGTGTCCGTGCTCCACCGGGAATACGAAGCCGCCGAACACGAGCAGGTCGGCCAGACCCGTAACGCCACGCTGACGGACGAGCTGGGGCTCACCGAGTATTTCGCCGAGCGGTTCGCGGTGGTGGGAACGCCGGAAGAGTGCCGGGCAAAAGTCCGTGCCATATTCGAGTCGGGCGTTGATGTCCTGCTGATTACCGCCATTGGACCTTCGCCGCAGACCATCGTGCGCCGCTTCGGCGAGGAAGTAATCGCGCCGTTGCAGGCTGAGTGAGCTGCTAAATCCCCTTGATTGTTATCGTTCCCAGACTCAGGTCCTGGGCGCTTGATTAATCGACATGCCTGATGCATCAGTGGCCAAGGGATTGTTCCTCGTATTCGAAGGCGGCGAGGGCTCGGGCAAGAGCACGCAAGCCGAACGGTTGCAGCAGCGGCTGGCTGAGAAGCGTCACCGGGCAGTGCTGGTCCGGGAGCCGGGCACAACCACTCTGGGCCTTTATCTTCGCGAATACCTCAAGAGCAAACGGCCGCTGATCCTGGAATCGGAGTTGTTGCTCTTCATGGCGGCCAGGGCACAGCTGGTCGCCGAAGAGATCAGCCCAACCCTGGACAAGGGAATAACGGTGATCGCCGACCGCTACGCCGGATCCACGGTGGCCTACCAAGGATACGGGCGAGGAGTCGGACGCGAGGTTATCAATTACCTGAACGATTACGTAACCAGCGGTCTCTACCCCGACGCCACCTTCCTGCTGGACGCCGACCCATCTGAGGGACTGGAACGGGTCGGCACTCCCCAGCTCCGCATGGCCCTGATGCCCGATGAGACCAGCGGCCCAGGCCGGGATGATGATGCGGAACGCCGGCGTTTCGAAGACCAGTCCATGCCATTCCACCAGCGGGTGCGTCGCGGATACCTGGAATTGGCGAAGTCCACCGCAGGGTGGCACACACTCGACGCCCGCCTTGCCATAGAAGAGTTGGAGGAGCAGATCTGGCGGGTTGTCGCACCGCTCCTGCCCGTAAGTTCGCCTGCTCAAGCGTCCGTAGACTCGCCAGCGCTATTCTCAGCGAAAGAATAAGCCCCTCCATCAAGCGGAGGGGCTCGTTGATCTCTAACGAGTCTGCTGTTGGGGCCGGGCCGCTGACTTTCTAGTCGTCTGCGGCTACGAGGTCGGCCTGCTCGATCTTCTCGCGCACATGGGCCAGCATCTTGCGCACGCGGCCGAGATCGGGGAAGACGTTACCCTCGCCCTTCTTGTCGAAAATGCGCTCGCCGTCCACGAACACCTCCATGATGCTCTGGCCGCGAGGGGAGATGGCCACCGCTGCGTCGGGGCCGAAGTGCCGGAAAAACTCGTTTGCCATCCACGTGGCAGTTCCGAGATGCTGTCAACTTACGCAGTAGGTTATCTCAATCTGGACTTTGCCTTCCATTGATGTCCTCCGAGGGAATCAGGATGCCCCAAGTTTAGCGTTCGGGTGCGCAATGCGCAAGTGAAATTTTGCACGATCCCATGCGCCACAGCAGCGACCCTGCCTCGCCACTTGGTAACTATCTCAAAACTGTCATGCCCTTGATCTCAACTGCCAGATACACGGTCTGGACCACTGGGTTCCCGCTTTCGCAGGAATGACGGGTCCTTCGCGGGAATGACGGGTCCTTTGCGGGAACGGCGGGTCCTTTGCGGGAATGGCGGTTTGAGCTTTAGCAGGTTTTGAGATAGTTACTTATACCCGGTAGAACAGAACCGCACGGTCGGGCTCCCGGCCCTGGCTGGTGGACGCCACGTTGTAGCGCTGCCCGAGCATGTGCTGCAGGCGGCGGATGTGGGAGCGCTGCGGGGACAGCTTTACGGTGTTCTCGCCTTCCAAAACCCTGTTGGCCGCTTCCTCGGCCTCCTGCATGGCGCGTTCGATGTTCGGAGCGTCCTGGGGCGTGCCCGGCGCAGGAACGCGCCCACCGTTGCGGCTCCACTGCCCCACCACGCTTTTCAGGAATTCCTGGAGCTGCGGCAGGGAATTCTTCCGTAGGACGTAGACGGGCTTGCCGTTGGCCTCTGCTATGCGGACCAACTGTGAGCCCCGGCGATAGTGGGTCTTGGTGGTCAGCACGAGGTCGGCGCGGCGCAGTTCATTGACGATCTGGACCGGCGTTCCCGACTCGACCATGGCGCCTTCCAGCTTGTCGCGTCCTACGCCGAAGAGGAAAACGCGAACCTCGGAGACCATGGCCTCCTCTTCAGCGGACATTTCCCCCATGGGACGGGGCATCGCCTGAGGAGTCTCTGACCGGCTGCCGTTGCGGTCGTACTTGCGCCTCCGGTCGGTGTCGCCATCGCGGGACGCGCGGCGTCCTTCGGGCTGCCAGGGAGCAGGAGCACTATCGTTGGTCCGGTACTCCTCCTCCTCACGCTGGATCTCGCCGTTTTCATCCAGCCACCGGATTTCGGGGACGATCGGGTAGCCCCGGAGCCACTGGTCGACCACATGGGCCACGTCGTTGTGAACAGCCAGCCGTTCCCAGCTCTGTATCTCGACGACCACGTCGAAGGTCGGAGGGGCCTTGCGCTCCAGGACGGACTTCTGAGTTCCTCTGTACCGAGCCTCCTGGTCCCCCAGGGTTACGGTCTGGATGCCACCGACAAGGTCTGAGAGCGTCGGGTTCATGATGAGGTTGTCCAGGGTGTTGCCGTGGGCCGTCGCTATCAGCTGCACCCCGCGTTCGGCGATGGTGCGGGCAGCGGCTGCCTCCTGCTCGGCACCCATTTCATCAATGACGACGGTCTCGGGCATATGGTTTTCCACCGCCTCAATCATCACGCCGTGCTGTTGCAGAGGGGTGCGGACCTGCATTCGCCGTGCCCGGCCAATGGCCGGGTGAGGCACATCGCCGTCTCCAGCGATTTCGTTGGAGGTGTCGACAATGACCACCCGCTTCTTGGCTTCCACCGATAGAACCCGGGCCGTCTCTCGCAACATGGTGGTCTTGCCAACACCGGGGCGTCCCAACAGGAGAATATTCTTGCCGGAGAATGCCAGGTCTTCGATCATCTTAATGGTGCCGAAGACGGCACGCCCGATGCGACAGGTGAGGCCGATGACACGGCCTCTGCGGTTCCTGATGGCCGATATTCGATGCAGAGTCCGCTCTATTCCTGCCCGATTGTCGTCGCCGAACTCGCCCAGGCGGTCTATGACACCCTGGAGGTCTTGTTCACTCACCTCCAGTTCGCTGAGGGGCGCATCGCCGGCAAGAAACCGGGCCTCCGGCAGTCGTCCCAGGTCGAGCACCACCTCCAGCAGTTCCGCCAGGTCCTCCCGCTGCCTCAGAGCCGAGGTGACTCGTTCCGGCAGAACTTCTAGCACCAACTCCAACTCTTCCCGCACTGCGTCATGCACCGTCGCCAATATCACTCCTCCGCAAGAGATGATTTGGGTAGCTCATCAATGCCTGGACGCTGTGTCCCCGCAGCTTCATCAGGGAATCGAAGGACGGGGACTGTCATCGGCCAAGTCGACAAAATACTGGTGAACACGGGTGTCGCTTGTCAGTTCCGGATGGAAAGAGGTGGCCAGCAAGTTCCCTTGCCGGACAGCGACAGGCCGACCATCTTCAAGGTTGGCCAGAACCTCGACGGGAGGGCCAACCCGAATGACCACAGGGGCGCGAATAAAAATGCAGTTGTAGGGGTCGGCAGAAAGCGGGGCAATCTGCAAAGGCTGTTCGAAGCTGTCCACCTGACGGCCAAAGGCGTTGCGGCGCACAGCGATGTCCATCAAACCCAAGGGGACTGGGTCCTGCTCGGTGATCTCAGCCGCAAGCATGATCATGCCTGCGCAGGTTCCCCAGACAGCACGCCCCTCCTGCGCCATACGGGCTATAGGCTCGCGCAAGTTGTAGATTGACATGAGGCGGCTTAAAGTCGTGCTTTCGCCGCCGGGTATGATCAGCCCATTGAGCCCTTCCAGTTGCTCGGGCAACCGGACTTCCCGCGCCTCAACGCCGATTTTCCGCAGAATGGCAATGTGTTCTGCGAAGTCTCCCTGTACTGCCAAGACGCCGATGTTCAATTCGTTGCTCGACCTGCTCGCCACCAGCGAGGGGGCCGTTCCATTACCACCTTCTGCGTTTCAGTCCGGTAGAGTGTCCAGTCGCCTACACGCTCCGCGGGGCAAGCAGCTCACCTTCGGGGATTTCCCGGACGTTGCGGCCAACCATCGGCTCGCCAAGGTCCTTGGAAACCTCTGCCAGGATATGCGGATCGTTGTAGTGGGTGACCGCCTGGACAATGGCGTAAGCACGGCTGGCGGGATCGCCCGACTTGAAAATCCCAGAGCCGACGAACACGCCGTCGGCGCCCAGCTGCATCATCAGCGCGGCGTCTGCGGGGGTGGCAACTCCACCGGCAGCGAAATTGACGACTGGAAGGCGGCCTTCCTCCCGAGTCTGCTGCAGGAGGTCTAGAGAAACGCGCAGGTCCCGCGCCTCCACCACCATCTCGTCGTCGGGCATGGTCTGGAGCTTACGGATGTTGTCCTGCACGGCGCGCATGTGCCTGACGGCCTCCACCACGTCACCGGTACCGGCTTCCCCCTTGGTCCGTATCATGGCAGCGCCTTCGGAAATGCGGCGAAGGGCCTCGCCCAAATCGCGGCAACCGCAGACGAACGGGACTTTGAAGTCGTGCTTCCAGACATGGTGGGTCTCATCAGCGGGGGTCAGCACTTCCGATTCGTCGATGTAGTCAACGCCCATGGCCTCAAGTATCTGGGCTTCAACGAAATGGCCGATCCGGACCTTGGCCATGACGGGAATGGTTACTGCATCCATGATCCGCTGAATGATCGAGGGGTCGGTCATGCGGGCCACTCCGCCGTCGGCACGAATGTCGGCCGGGACCCGCTCCAGAGCCATGACTGCAACCGCACCCGCTTCGGCGGCGATCAACGCCTGCTCAGGGGTAACCACATCCATGATCACGCCGCCCTTTAGCATCTGGGCGTGTCCGGTCTTGACTGTGAAAGTGCCGGTCAAAACATCTACTGCCATGTCTGCCATCCTTGGACCGGAACGCGGCTTCCTGCAACTCCGCTATTCCGCCGAAATGAAATTTTGCTCATCCACTGGGCCCAACCATAATTATGTCTGCGGCCAGCCCTTCCACGGGACTTCTGAGTAATTATACGGGCCGCCAAGTTTCTAATCAATTGCGGCGACGTCAAGAGGTTGTGATCCGGTCCAGGAACGCGGCAAGACCTCAGCTTGGCCTAGCGGCCCGTGAAGGATTGCCTGGTAGCGGCAAACAGGCAATTCAAACGATCACGAGGGTGGGGAATAGGGAGAACGAGTCCAGGCGCCCTGCTTACCATCCTGGAACGAACAAGACCTGCCCTGCCGCAACGCCACATGGCTTCCTGGGCTTCGAGGATTCGGACGCAGGCTCAGAGCCCCACGCCGGAAATACATAGTCCGTTGAGCCGCCCCTTCTTAACCAGTGAGGGGTCAGGCCCTGACGCGGCGCCCTGTCCCTATTCGCGGGAGGCGTCCCCTGCTTCCAGGGTCTGCACCATCTGACTCATGACGGCTGCCAGGTGCCGGGTGCCGGCTATGGCAGTGGAGTAACCCATCCGTGTCGGACCGACCACGCAGATGGCTCCGCCGACGCCCCCCGGACGCCCGTAGCGACAGACTATAACCCCGAAGGGAAGAAGAGACGCCTCACGGTTCTCCGCCCCGATGTATACCCGCGTGCCAGGGTCTCGAGTTGCCGCAACGATGCGCTCGAGCAGTACCCGTTCCTCCACCATCTGGACCAGCAGCCGCGCTCGCTCTCCCGCGGCGAACTCCGGCTGGTTGAGCAGCTTGCTCAGGCCCTCGACATGGTGCTCCGGTACATCTGCCTGCTCCGCCTCCAGCATCAAATCAACGGAATCCTGCCTCACTCGCTGCTCCAGGGGGTCGAGCTCGTCCTGGCGCTTCTGGATTTCCTGCAGGTTCAGTCCGGCCAGAAGTTCGTTCAGCCGCGTACTGGCCCGGTCAAGACGCTGCTGGTCTACCGAGTCGTCCACCGCCAGCAGGCGCTTGAGCAGTCGAGTTTCACCGAGGACAA